>NZ_JH668202.1:0-436460 GCF_000263355.1 Cellvibrio sp. BR
CGCTAACGGTGATGACGATTCCGGTGGTGGTACCTACATCATCGTAAACCGGTGTACCGGTTAAGGCGCCAGTGGCGGTATCAAACGCGGCCCAAGTCGGTTTGTTGGTGATGCTGTAAGTCAGTACATCGCCTACATCCACGTCACTTGCGGTTGGGGTGAAGCTGTAGGCAACGTCCTGATCGACTGATACCAATGGCGTACCGCTAATCACGGGCGCCTCATTCACGTTGGTCACGGTCAGGTCAAACGCCGCCAGGCTTGCGCTCAAGGTGCCGTCGCTGACAGTGATCACGATTCCGGTGGTAGTGCCCACATCCGTATTGGTTGGTGTGCCGGTCAAGGCACCAGTGGCGGCATCAAACGCTGCCCAAGTGGGTTTGTTGGTGATGTTGTAAGTCAGTACATCGCCTACATCCACGTCACTTGCGGTTGGGGTGAAGCTGTAGGCAACGTCCTGATCAACCGACGTCGTCGGTGTACCACTGATTAGCGGTGCATCATTGGTATTCACCACAGTTAGATCGAAGGCAGACAAGCTGGTACTCAAGGTGCCGTCAGATACGCTGATCACAATACCACTTGTTGTACCAACATCCGCGTTAGTCGGTGTACCGGTTAATGCACCGGTAGCGGGATTGAAACTCGCCCAAGCGGGTGTTGTGTTAATGCTAAAGGTCAGCCCGTCACCATCCCCATCTACAGCGGTAGGAATAAAGCTATAAGGCGCACCCTGATTTATGCTGGTGGTTGGTGTACCACTAATGGTTGGCGCGCCGTTAACAGACACCGTAAAGGTACCAGTTCCAGTATTGCCTGCCTCATCCTCGACACTCAGTGTGATAGTAGAAGTACCTGAACCCAATGCAGTGACTGTTATTGTGCGATCAGCATCAGCACCGCCCAGCACTAGGTTGGCCAAAGGTACAACTGCCACATTGGAGCTAGTGGCGGTAAATGTCAGGTTCGCAGGTGTACTGGAATCATCCGCCAAGGTGACTGCTAACGCGCTGCTGCTGGCACCGGGATTCAAGGATTGATTGGCAATTGCGCTCAAGGTTGGCGCCTGATTGTCAACAGTAATGCTCAATGCCGCAGAAAGTGTACTGACATTGTCCGCCGCATCCGTCGCTGTTGTAGTCAAGCTATGAACACCAGGGCTAAGTGTGCTGGCAGTGATGCTCCAGTCACCTGCGCCATCAGCGACAGCTGTACCTACTACACCATCCAGATCACTGGTCAGTGTCACAGTGCTATTAGGTTCAGCCGTTCCGGTCAGTGTGGGTGTGGTATTACTGGTCAGATCATCGGTATCACTTGCACCGCTGTCACTGGCGGCCAACAAATCAGCTGCAGCAGGGGCTGCCGGTGCGATGGAATCTTCTGTGATGGTGGGCACATCAACGGCAGCGGAGAGATTCCCTGCAGCGTCTTCCACCACGATTACAAAATTATTCGCACTGTCAGCGGTGAGTGGCGCGCTCAAACTCCAGGCGCCACCAGTAACAACGACGGAATCAAGAACCAAGCCGTTATCCGCTACACCATCGTTGTCAGCGTCAAGGTAGAGGGTGATAGTTACACCATTTTCCACATGCGTGCCGTTAATGGTGTATTCATCTGCATTCACAGATACAGCCGTAGCGGGAGATGCAACAACAACGCCTACGGGCGCGGTGGTATCCACCTGCGCATTGACATTACTGGCTTGCGCATAGACCAGACTTGCCGGGTTGTTACCGGCATCAAGAATCGTATCGCCGTTAAGCGAAAGCCCGTTAGCAAGGGCAATTACCCCCGTGCCACTGGTGTTGTCGTTCGCTTGCACAGTGTATTGATAAGTCAGTACACCCGCATTCTCACTCACGAATACGGCTTGACGGGTAACGCCACCAATATCAATCGCCAAGGCGGAGTTAGTTCCACTAACGGTCACATCTTCGTTCAGGTTGATAGTCACGCCGATCACATCACCTTCGGCATAGTTACCGCTGGTAATGGCAACGCTGGTCACTTCAGGCACATTGGCATCTTTGCTGATGGTATTAGTCACAGCAGTGGAGGTGTTTCCGGCAAGATCCACCAACGTCAGGCTCACTGTCAGCGTGCCGTCATTCAAGCCTGTCACATCAATACCGGTGAATTGTTGAGCGACTGAACTGACCGCCAGACCAGTGGCAGTCACTGGAGTTCCACCGTTATTACTGGTAATGCTGTAGCTGGCTTTGGTACCTGTTTCGGCACCTGCGAGGCTCAGGCTAATGGCAGTGCGATTAGCCACAGTCACATTCGCTTGATCAAAGGCCACACTACTTACGGTAGGTACAGTGGTGTCAATCACCACGCTGAGCGGATCAGAATAAACGCTTTGGTTGCCCGCGACATCCGTTGCACGAATAGTCAATTGATGAATGCCTTCACTTAAGCTGCTAACCACAAGCGTCCAACTGCCATCGGCATTGGCGGTGGTACCAGTGAGACCACCTTCAAGATCAGAACGAGCATGCACTGAAGCATTGGCCTCCACCGAACCGGCAGCACCTTGCAAGGTGAGCGTGGTTAGGTTGGTAATACCATCGGAGTTGCTGTTGCCCGTGTCTGAGGCTGTCGCCAACACAGGTGCAATCGGTTTGGCGTGCACAGTGGTATCAATAGTGATAGTAAGCACACCCGAAGCATCAGACTCATTGCCCGCAGTATCGGTCGCTTTCGCGGTAAGGCTGTGACTACCCTCGCTGAGCGTAGTGCTGGTGATACTCCAGTTACCTCCGGTTGCGGTTGCTGTTCCCAAAACGGTCGTACCGTCTGTGTCATACAGCGTGACGGTGCTACCTGCCTCGGCTGTACCAGTGAGGGTTGGAGTGGTGTCGTTGGTGATGTTGTCGGTGTTATTACCGCTGTCGGACAAGTCAGCAAGATCCGGCGCTGAGGGAGCGTTAGGCACTACGGCATCCACCAACACAGCAGCTGTGCTGCCAACAGAGTTCAAAGTGAGATTCAGATCATTACCTGAACCGTCTTTTAAGGTGCCACCACTCAGGTCAATAACACCGGCAAGCGCGATACCGTCTGCATCCAAATCTCCCGCCTGCAAGGTGTAGCGGAATGTCAGAGCACTAGAACCTGAGCCGGAAAGATAGCTAGCATAGACAGTTGAAGCCCCAAGTGTCAGCGCAATTTGTGGAGTGCCACCCGTGGTGCTCACGGTGATGTTTTGACTGGTGTTGACGATGAAATCAAGGTTCTGGCCAGCGATATAGGTGGCATTTGCTGGCACGCTTACACTACTGACAGCAGGTGCGATATTGTCCACAGAGGCATTGCTGGTATCGACTGTAGTAGTGATGTTGCCAGCGTTATCTGTTGCCGTAACTGCAACATTGCGGTTAGTACCATCGATAACACCGCTCACAATGGTATAGGTCGCTGTCCAGGTTCCCGCACTATTAGTTGCCGCTACCGCAGCCCCACCGCCAAACCCGGTGAAATCAACTGTTACGGTGCTGATGGTATCGCCGTTATTGTCACCGCCTACTGTATTGTTCCAGGTTGCGGTGACCGTATCGCCGATGATAAAGCCCCCTCCACCACCAGATCCGCCACTGATACTGATACTGCCATCAGTGACTGTCGGCGCTTGGCTATCCACAGTGGCATTACTGCTGTCTGCAGCAGTGGTTGTGTTTCCTGCATTATCAGTCGCTGTGACACTGACATTAAGGTTAGACGTGTCGATTGCACCTGCAGTGATGGTATAAGTTGCCGTCCAAGTACCACTGCTGTTAGTCGCAGCTACTGCGGCTCCGCCGCCAAATGCGGAGAAATCAACCGTTGCACCACTGATGTCGCTGTTGTTATCTCCACCTCCTGTATTGTTCCAAGTCGCAGTAACCGTATCGCCAATTTTATAAGCGCCGCTGGTTCCAGTTGCACCGCTAATGCTGAGATTGTTATTGGTCACTACTGGTGCAGTATTATCCACTGTTGCATTGGTAGTATCGGCTGTAGTGCTATCGCCACTCGCATTAGTTGCAGTGACACTGACATTACGATTAGTAGTATCAATGCCGCCGGATACTATCGTATAAGTCGCAGTCCAGGAATCGCCACTATTGCTTGCAACTACCGCCGCACCGCCGCCAAATTGAGAGAAATCTACTGTGACCCCGGTAATGCCAGCATTGGCATCGCCACCGCCCGTATTGTTCCAAGTAGCGGTAACTGTATCGCCAATTTTGAAAGCACCTCCGGTACCACTCGCACCGGAAATACTGATATTACCGTCGGTGACAGTGGGTGTAGTTGCCGCCGTCAACTGACTGCTGTCTGCCGTGGTTAAACCACCGGAAGACGCACGCAAATTGAAGGTTTCACTGCCCGCGCCAGAGTTGGTGTAGGTAATTTGCATACCGGTAAAAGTAGATACACCGCTGCTGGGAGTAATAGACACAGTGGCGCCATTGCCATCGGTATCTGCCGTGCCCGTCATCGTCGCACTGCCAGCACCGTTGACTTCCGCCAAAGTGATGCCCGTGCTGTAGCCAGTATCCACCACACTATTGGCATCGCGTGCTGACACCACAGGTACGGTTGTAAAACTGGTGTTTTGCCCGCTAACCACACTGGTGGGCGCAGGTTGGGTATCAAATACCAATTGAGTAGCAACCACATCCGAGGTCACGGAATTGGCATCAACAGTCGATAAATTTGAACCAACACCATCCTGATCGTTTGCTGTCAGGGTGAATGCTTGCTGGTCGGCGGTGGCGGTATAAGTCAGGTTGGTAAATGTCGCCACACCTGCCGTCGCCGCTTGGGTGCCGTTGGTTAAGATGCCCGCACTAACCTCGCTCAAGGTAATGGTTTCAGTGAAATCCACATCGGTATTACCGAAAGCGTCACGCGCCCTAATACCGGCTGGGTAGTCAATGCAGCACCGGAAACAGAACCAGCAGGTTGGGTAGTGAAGACTAGTTGACTCACTACTACATCAATGGTTGTACCACTACCATTGGTGACTGCACTCTGCCCGCTTGCCATTTGCGTGCCGCTGCCGCCAACCGTGAGGTTGGTATCGCCATCCACACTCAAAATAATCGTGCGATCTTCTGTGAGCGTCGTATTGTCGTTGTAGTAGGCATTTACCGTGTAGGTTTCATTGCCACCGTCGGCAACGGACATACTCAGGCCGGAGAAGGTAATTGTATCTGTACCGGCGTTGTAAGTACCGGTCACATTGGTGACATCAGGTCCGTTCAGGCGCCAGGTAATTTTGCTGCGCTCAGCATCGGTACTGGTGCCACTAACGCTGACAACAATTTGAGAAACAGTAGTCGCAAGACCATCAGAAGTTCCACCGTCGCTGATGGTGAAGTCAAAAACATCCACAGCTTCACCAACCGAATCAATCGTGGTTGCCAGCCCGATAGGCTCAGCAACACCGCCTGCGGCGGTAAGGGTGGCGTCGCTGTCAGCAGGCGGTGTATTAACAGCCCCTTGGATGGTGAAACTTCTGAACTCAAACAAGGCGACGTCACTAGCTTGTGAGCAGCTTGTACTGCAATCAAAATAGAGCTTAAAACCTGTCAGCTTGACCCCGGAAAATTCGGTTAGCTGCTCCCCCCCAAACGCAAACGATTCACCGAAAGTACCGGTGCCGAATACTGTGGAAGAATTGACCGTCCCCCCTCCTTGCACCATTCCCACAATCCGCACATTAGTAAAGTTATGGTAATAGCCCGGGAGATTCACCTCTCCACTACTTAAACCTGTTAGCTCAAACGCAGTAGTATTGGTTCCGTCGGCCTTTAAATAGAGATAGTGATTGCTATTGATACCAGCAGTACCAGTCGAGATATAAGCAAGGCTGTTTCCGAAAATTCCGACATTCCGCACACTATTATTTCCATCCTTTGCAGTTAATCTGAAATCGGTAGTGCTAAGCTCTGTAGTGAGGTTTCCTGACCATCCACTAAAGGTTTTGGTACCGCTCGAAGCTACCAACACACTCGAAAAATCCCTTAATGCCACTTCAGAAAACGCCAGTTCCGCCTCAACATTTCCGCGCTTAACTTCCAAATCCCAATCGCCATGCAAATCAGAATTACCGGTTAAGTCATTTGACGCAGCCACATCCAAACCGGTTTTATTGCTGATGATATCGAGCAACTCTTCACCGGCTTTATTCGCCGCCAAATCGCAACCGTAAAATAATAAATCGCCACCCTCACGCACAGCTCCGTGCAATGCCGCAAAGGCATGAACTTCTTGCTGAATTGATTCCGTTGTGATGCGTGAGTTGCCCAGTAGTATCGTGCCCGCTTCGGCGTGAGAGACCACATGAATAGCGGCGAGATTTTTGTGACCATCAAGTGCACTAATTAATTGCGGTAACCCTGCGACAGAAGAATCTAACTCTACCAATTGCACACCTGGTTTAAGGGCACGGCGCAACACCACTTTATCTGTTTCAGCGACGGCACCATCTACAATCACCAATTCACGCACAGGGTGCGCCGTTCGGATGTCCAACTGGTCGCCGGATAAATCAATCAAATCCCGTGGCAATGCCGTGCTAGTGTGCAGCAGTTGATCAGACGATGTACTGATCGATGAACTTAAATAAGTTCGCTGATAACTCGCCCCGGCCGTTGCACTGGCACTATATAGCCCCAATGGTAATAACAGAGAGGAAAGCCCACTAAGGAGTGTGTTTCTCATGATGATTGATTCCCGTCATTTTTTGCGTTGAATGCAACTGGTTTTTTACTCGCAATAATATTGGCAGCTGTGCCTGCCTGGTCTTGCCAAAAATCCATCTCTTGGTATTTCAAAAATAAATCCGGTGGCAGAATGCTACGCCGGCTTTTGTATTCCACTTTTTTCTTTACGCTGTGCAACCCTTTTACTCCCAGATTTTGGTCGAATTCGTTTTCTGCGTAGTCCACATTATTAAAATCGTGATCGAATTGCGGCTCGTCGATGAAGCGATAAATCAATTCCATAGTGCGTGCCGGATGCTGGGTAAGCAGGTCGTAATCCACCAGTAATAGACGATCAGAAAATTCACCGTAGTAGGCTTCTTTTAATGCAGTCCAGGCGCTACCCACCGAACCACCAGC
This sequence comes from Cellvibrio sp. BR, assembly GCF_000263355.1. Taxonomy (NCBI): domain Bacteria; kingdom Pseudomonadati; phylum Pseudomonadota; class Gammaproteobacteria; order Cellvibrionales; family Cellvibrionaceae; genus Cellvibrio; species Cellvibrio sp. BR. Next base: position 7,122 of record NZ_JH668202.1, read on the forward strand.
ATTGATTAATGCTTCGCAGCGGCTATAAACCGTCTGACGCGAGGCCGTGTTGAACATACGGCTGTAATCGAAAGGGTTTTTGCGATAAATCATTTCAAAACTGTCCATAATCCACGCGGGATTACGTACACAGCAAATCACCTTAAAGTCATCCACCAGTTCAACTAATTGATGAAGCCGCGCAGTCCAATGGCGATTGGTATCAAAAATTACCGGTTGGTCTTTATCGGCGTAATAGGCATCGATAAGCGCTTTGCAAATGCGTTTGCGTTTTTGCTCATCGAAAAAAGAATAGGATTCACTGCCCGCCCCCATCTGCTCAAGCGCGCCATTAACGAGGCCCGCCACTGGGCTGCTCATGGCCGCATGAAAACGCGGGTTTTGCCTAAGTATGCCCGCAAGCAAGGTTGAACCTGAGCGCGGCAAACCGGAAATAAAATGTAATTTAGTTGGCATCAATAGGTTTATCTAATTAAAAAATGAATAAAAATTGCCGGTACAAATATTAAAAAAGTCCCGATGGTAAATACTATCGGGACTAAAGCCATTAATTGCGCGAGGGAAAAATCCCCGTGAGCGCAATACAATAATTTAGTGCAATAAATGGCTGACGGTTTTCATGAGGCAGGCTTCCGCCACTGATGCCCATTGTCTGCGGGGCCATGGTGCTGTTAATACTGCCGGGCGCGGTTTGCATATAATTCACTATGCCACCTCCACCGCGAATATCTTTTGCTAAATAGCTATTCGCCGCAGGCGAAGGCAGTGTGCCGGGATTATTCAAACCGGTCAGTGTATGGGTGTGCGCCGGCATTTCTGTGGTGAGCAGAGTCACCGAATCTTGACCGATTTGTTCACCCCACGCCCAATTGCTAAGCCCTGGTGCCTGCCCTACTCCCGCCACCACCTGACCTTGCAAGTTTGGTAGTTGGAAGGTGGTTGTTCCATTGCCGCCATAGGTTGTACCAATAATAGAAAACAGTGCGGTATTACTGGCTATGGATAGCAACTGACCATTACACAGCGCCCAATTTTTGGGAGCAAAACTGAATGGCAATAAACGGATTTCACCGATAAAGGGTTCCATAATTTCACTCCTTAATTACGCGACGGAAAAATGCCTTGCACACACAGGATGTAATTAATCGCAGTGGTGGGCATGATGTTATTGTGCGGCTGGTTTCCCCCGGAAACTTGAACACTGGCAGTATTCATCACTTGAGGATCAGCACCTGTTTGCGGTAACGGCGCGTAAATATTGTCAGCATTGCTATGTGCAAACACATTGTTTGTTGGGCTAGGCGAGGTTGAGGGGCTCGCCGTACTCGCGAAAAAACTGTGCGAGTGCGACGGCATTTGCTGGCTAAGTAAAGTGACGGATTCAGTACCAAATTCCTGCCCTAGTACATAAGGCGTAAGGCCGGGGCCATTGCCCTGTCCAACCGGCAAGCGGCCTCGCAAATCTGGTAGTTTGAATGTATTTACTCCATCACCGCCGTAAGTAGTACCAATCAGCGCAAAAAGCGCGTCGTACTCACTGATATTTAATAGCTGGCCTGCGCACAACATCCAGCCAGCAGGCGCGTAGCTACCCGCAAATAAACGGATATCACCCATATAAGCATCCATTGTGATTCTCCTTAATTACGTGACGGGTAAATGCCTTGGATGGCAATGCAAAAATTCATCACTAGCGAAGGCTGGCGATTCTCATGCGGCTGGTTGCCCCCCGCGCTGGATACAGTGGCAGGATCGAGTGCTTGCAAGCCAGTGGCGGGCTCATACAAATTCACATCGCCCGCTGCATTCTTGGCCGCTGCAATATTGTTTCCAGCGAACAATTGGGTATCGCCCACCGCCGAACTGGCAGCGACAAAATGATTGTGTTGCGGCAAATTACTCGGTGTCAGGGTTACCGTTTCTGCGCCAGCCTTAGCGCCCTGAGGAACAGACGGAGAGGGATGCAAAGCTGTGCGCCCACGCAAATCCGGCAGCGCAAAGGTAGTAACTCCATCACCACCATAAGTAGTGCCCAAGAGTGAAAAAAGGGCTTGGTTGGAATTGATTGGCAATAATTGCCCAGCACACAAGGCCCAATACTTGGGTGCCCAGTTGTAAGGGAGAAGCTTAATTTCTCCGAGGAAAAAATCAGACATCAATGACTCCTTGATTCAAGAAACCTGTCCTTAAAGGTCAGGATTGATTATGAAATGTAATCCTTGAATGATTAAGCGCAGACTCCTGCGCCATAAAATACTGTTAACAACAGCCATTCTTTCCTGAATATAAGATCATTCTCCGTGGACACGCCAACTCCAAATTGAAGACTAAGGTATAGCAGAACTAATTCACATTACGAGCCATAACACAGTTATTTGCACTCCATCGCCTCATGCGTGGCAGTTAATTGACAAACATTAAAACCAATTCGGGTGTAAAGCCGTTTTGCCGCAATATTTTGACGCTCAACTTGCAAGCTCAGGCCTAAGGATTGCGCGCTCGCATAGTGCTTTACTACATTCAATACCGCGGAACCTATACCCCGGCTGCGCCAACTAAATGCGATAACAAAATCAACAATGTGTATAAAATTTACCAGTTCAGCCAGCATGATCTTGCCAACGACTTGTGACTCACACTCAATAATCCAATTTCTGGCGGTGGGATATTGATTGGCATAACCGCGCTGCTGTAACTGGTATTGCTGAGCCAATAAGGTTTCCACCTGTGCAGGGGGGAGCGGTAAATAGGCTAATTCAGGTCGCGCCTCGCAAAACAGTGAAAATAAAAATGCATCATCTGTAGCATCCGCTAAACGCACACAAATCCCGGCAGGCAAAAAGATATTTTTTTCCATTACAACTCCTTAATAACCCTCTGGCTCAGCCAAGCAGGTGGCCGCTTCCCGCAGCAGCTCATAAGTAACGAACAACTGTTGCTCTATATAGTGTTTATCCGCGGCAGAAAATAATGATTGTTTACTCAGTGAATCCTGTTTGAACAATACGCCGGGTTTTTTTGAGTGAATACCGAGTCGCTGCATCACCGCTGTCTGTTCTTCCCCTGTTAGCGTCAATTCAAAATAGCGAAAAATGGTATTTATGCCCGAATATTTCAATTGGCTGTAATCCATACACAAAATAGAATTTTGTGTCTGAATACTGTGCATTTTTTGCTGCAAGCTCCGCAATACATCAGTGCGATACTGCAACAGCGAAAGATGATTAGTCGCCCTTGAAAACACGCTATTAAATAGTGCTAACCCTGGTTCACCCGCCATATGCCGCCCCGCTAGCTTCTGATGGGAAGCCAAAATCTCTACCGGGTTGCGCACTACAAAAACCACTGGTACTTGCGGATAAATTGCGCGAATTAAATCCCAGCAAAAAACATCCCAGGAGTTCCATTTAATAATCACCTGTGGGCGATTGGGAAACACTGCCGCTTGCAAGTTAATAAAAGCACGCAGTAAATTTTGCTGCTCGTGCACTGACAGGTTTTTATCCAACAATAATTCTGTCAACAAAGGCGATTCGGAAAAAACACAAGTGGAATCCAGTTCAGATACACAACCCGAAATTAACGTAGAACCGCAGCGCGACAAATGAAAAATAAAACCCGCAGGTTGTGCATCGGCAAGCGCTATTGCCTGTTGTTGCGCAACCGCCAAAGTGCTACAAGGCTGGATTATTTGATTAATCAATTGCTGGCGGTAGCGAGAAATAGTTTCATCCTGAAATGGCTCGGTGGCATGACCAAAGGGTAAGAGCCAGTACACGCGCTGTTGCCCAGGGCGATAGCGATAAGGCAACCAATTCTTTGCAAACTGGGCCTGATTTTCAGTTATGGGAAATTGATTGAGTTGCGCGATATCACCCAGCAACTGGTTATCACTACGCTCGGGGCAATGCCATAGATTTTTGATAATCGCCAACAAATTCTGCAGCGAATGCGCTCTTTTGCATTGTTCAAGCTGCTCGCTGGAGCTAATTAACGCGCAGTATTCCGCATAAAATTCAGGCATTTGGCACACCAGTCGCAATAGCGTTACATAGCCAGTTGTTAGCCACACAATCGATTACCAAATTAATCCGGTCTTCGCTGCCGTAATTGTAAACTTCGTGAGTTTGATCGGCGTTGAAATACCACAACTCACCCGCGTCCATGGGAACAATTTTATTGTCGACAATAAAACTTACATCCGCACTGGTGTAAATTGGCACATGTAACCGCGCCTCGCCATACGCAATACTCAACCCTTGATCGCGATGGGGTTTTATTTCTGCGCCGGCTTTTAAACGCATTAAACGCGCCGCTTTGATGGGGCATTGCAGCTGATTAAAAATGGCGGCAATTGCCGGGCACTGATCCAATACCGGTAAATTTTCCCAGTCATCGCCATTGGCTATGGCAAAACCTTGCAGGATGGGATGTGCACTAAGGTGTTGGCGTTGGCAGCGCAGGGGCAATACATCCCAACCACCGCGATAATCGTTTTTATTGACGTGATCAACCCAGGTCTCAGCTACTTGCGAAAGGTGCAGTAGTGATTCAACTTCCGCCTGTAAAGCAGTCAACCGAATTACACAGGCGAGCCGCGCAAAAGAAACCTCAGGTGAAGAAACAGCAACAGGATTTTCCATTCGCAGCTCTCTTATTAACTGAATAAAATCCCTTTCATATTTTGTTAGAAAATGGCTATAAAAAGACAAATCAAAGCATAGTTACAAAATTGCTATAAGCAAAAACGGCAAGCCGATAAATGCAATTAAGGTTGACACCAACACCATGGCGGCAATCTCTTCCGGTTTTTGGTTGTAACGCAACGCCAATAGATAGTTGAACACTGCCACAGGCATGGCAGATTGCAATAACACGACATTACGCGATATGCCTGTCAGCCCCATTAATTCGCACACAATAAAACCAAATAGCAACCCACCACCCACACGAAGTAGGCTAAAAAACAAACTGCGCTTCCAGAAATGAATTTTTAGCGTCGCGAGGGAAACACCGAGTGCGATGGTCATTAGCGGGATGGCGATGCCGCCGAGGAGATCGAGTGTGTTGCTGATCCAGCGCGGCAACTCTGTACCCGTCACCAGCAATAACACAGCGATTGCCATGGCATAAATCACCGGTTGTTTAGCAATGGCTTCCAGGCGTTTAAAGATCCCACCTTCGCTGCTGGTCACAAGTAATAAGCCCACCGTAAAAGTCGCAATCATCATCACCATAAATGAGCCCAACGCGAGCGCGAGGCCGGTTTGCCCATAGGCAAATAAACACAGCGGCAACCCCATGTTGCCGTTGTTGGGGAAGATAAGTGGCGGGAGATAAGTGCTAATTTCCAGTTTCATCCAGCGCAATAATGTCCAGCCGAATAACCCCATAGCGGTCATGACGATTGCTGTGGCAAGCGCGACCTGCCCCATCACGGATGGTTGCACATCCACTTTCGCCATCACGCTGATAATCAAACAAGGAGTGCCGATGTTCATCACTATGCGTGAAATAAAATCCGCGGGGAAATCAGTGCCGGTTTTTCCCCAAATAAAGCCGGCACCGACAGAAATCATAATAGGGGCAAGAATGGCGAGTAGTTCGCTGAGCATGATGGTTACTTTTACATCAGAAGAAAATAAAAAATTGAGCGTGAATTGTAGCAGGCGTGGTTGTTTGGAGGGTGCATGGGATGCTTTTTTGACTGAAAGAATAATGTCACAAAGGCTTGTTAGGCTTGCTTGACTTATTGACTACCTCTTTATGCTGTTAAAAAGCAACTGAATAACCAACGCTATGCGGATACCCCCTATGCAATTCAAGCAGCCTTTCAACCGTTTATTTTCACTTGGCCTGTTGTTGCCTCTCAGCCTGACAATCAGTTTGGTCGGTTGTGATTTATTAAGTGATGGCGAGTTTCCACAAGGCACTAGCGCCACCAAAGCAAAAGATTTACCGAACATTGAACTCGCGGCGCGGACGCCCGTATCCAATGAAGTCATTACCAATTTGGAAGCCCCCATTCCTGCGCAGTGTTATACCAAAACTGAAAATCGCCACAACCCCTGCTACACCTGCCATCAAATGTATGACCGTAGCGCGGGCGAGTTTCGCATGAATGAGTTGGATGATGGCGGCCTGCAAGGCGCTTATATTTTTTCAGAAGACGGCTTGAGTAATCACTGGAAAAATTTATTTGTTGATCGCCGCGAATGGCTAGATGCGGTAAGCGAAGAAACGATTCAACACTATGTAAATAGTGACAACTACAGCGCACTGGCCGAGTCGCTCAAAGCACGCGATTGGAAAGGCTTTATTCCCGACTTGGCAAATTATCAGCGCGCGGCGGCTGCCTTTGATGCGCAGGGTTTTGCCAAAGACGGCAGCCACTGGGTAGCGTTTAATTACAAACCCTTCCCCGGTACTTTTTGGCCAACCAATGGTTCCACTGACGATGTCATCATTCGCCTGCCAGCCGCCCTGCGTGAATTAAATGGGCAATATAATCGCGCGGTGTATTTACTGAATTTGTCGCTGGTGGAACTGAATATCAAACAGCTCGCTGCGATCAGTATTCCTGCACAGGACGAAAACCTGCTGGGTATCGATTTGGATGGCGATGGCACACTCGGCATTGCACAGCAATTGGTAAAACGGGAAAGCTACCTGGGTGATGCCAGCAATATGCCCGTCACCGCACAACAATACCCACTGGATAGCGAATTAATGCACACCGTGCGCTATGTGGGCACAAAATCAGAAGGCGATATTTTTGTGCCTGAGCGCATGAAAGAATTACGTTACATGAAAAAAATTCGTGTGTTGGAACAATATGACGTTGCCAGCCGTTATGCGCGCGAACGTAAAGAAAAAAACCTTGAACTGCTACCCAACTTTAATGATCACGGCGAGCTGGGTATGGAAAACGGTTTTGGCTGGTTGTTGCAAGGTTTTATCGAGGATTACGCAGGTGCCCTGCGCCCACAAACCCATGAAGAAACCTTGTTCTGCATGGGTTGCCATGCCGCCGTTGGCGCCACCATAGACCACACCTTTGCACTAGCACGCAAGGTTACCGGCGCCGAGGGCTGGGGTTACATTAACCTCAAAGGCATGAAAGATGCGCCCAGTGTGAGCGAAAGTGGCGGCGAGATTTTGCATTATTTACAGCGCGCAGGCGGCGGTAGTGAATTTCGTGAAAATCCTGAAATGCTTACACGCTGGTTCAAAGATAATGGCATGGTGGATGAAGAAAAAGTGAGCGCTGCAAATGTTTATGAGTTAATTACACCTTCGCATCAACGTGCCCTGCAATTAAATAAAGCCTACGCCCATATTGTGCGCACCCAGAGTTTTATTTACGGCCGTGATGCAACTTGGTTACCCGCAAAAAATGTTTTTGATGTAATCAATGACGAGCTGCCACCACTCCCACCCGAACATCGCTTTTACAATTGGGACATCCGCCTGGATTGGTCACAGAACACTCAATAACCCTCAAAAATATTTTACTTCCGCACGTAACGTAATCACTGAAAATATTTTTTGTCGTGCCCGCGCATGCGGGTATCGACTTAAAACTATCGCGAATTTCTTGTAAAAAAAGCTTCACTGAATTGCCACATTTCCGTTGCGAAACATTCATAAAACTTGCTTAGGCTACAGACTCCGTAGCAAGACCTTCCTAACAATTAATTCTGTACTGTTTACAAGCAACCTTGGGATTTAACATGAATATAACGTTCAACAAAAAATTATTAGCCGTTTTAATTTCATCCACCCTGTTGCTCACCGCCTGTGGTGGTGACGATGGTAAAGACGGTGCAACCGGCCCCGCAGGCTCTGACGGTGTTGCTGGCCCTGCAGGCCCAACTGGCCCAGCAGGAAACAATGGCGCGCCGGGGCAAAATGGTGCCAATGGTCAGGACGGCACTGACGGCGAAGACGGTGTTGATGCAACCGCACCCGCTAAATTAATTCGCTTGGCAACCACGCCCATGGGCTCCGAATTAACCGGTATGTTTAAAACCGATAACGGTGAATTATTTTTTAATATTCAACATCCATCAGACACTCTACCCGGCGATGAAAGCAAAGCGGCGGTGGGCGTTTGGAACGGTGTTGACCTGGACATGCTTGACCCCAAAATTACACCCGTCGCAGTACCCGTAAAAGGCTCTCCTGAATCACAAACCACCCGAGTTGCTGTGGGCAGCTATCAAGCGCTGGGCCGCGAAGGTGATATTTTTGCCGGTGCACTGCCCTTTGGTTTTGGCAATATCACTACCCCTGATGGCAGTGTTAGCGTCAAACAATCCAACAACCCGGACTTTAACGCTTACATTCCCGACAATATCAGCGGTAGCGAAGGTTACTTGTTTAGCGCGTGGGAAGATCGTCCCGGTGGTGTAAGCCGTTTGAGCATCGCGAAACAAAACGATGGCACCTGGCGTGTGAACGATGCGATGAACGTAAATTTTGGCAACGTAAAAGGCACCATGATTAACTGCTTCGGTACCGTTTCACCCTGGGGCACGCCACTCACCTCGGAAGAAAACTACGAAGCCGAAAACACCGTGCGCTGGAACGATGCCACCTACTCCACTGGCTACCCCAATTACGCAGACGTGCTGAAGATTAAGGATTACCTGGGCGGCACTTTCCCCAACCCTTACGACTACGGCTACATTGTTGAAATCACCCAACCTAAAACCGCTGCGCCGGTTCCGGTAAAACATTTCACCATGGGCCGTTATGCGCATGAAAACCCGGTGATTATGCCCGACCACAAAACTGTGTATTTAACGGATGACGGCTCTAACAAAGGCTTTTATAAATTTGTTGCCGATGTTGCAGGTGACATGAGCGCGGGCACACTCTACGCCGCCAAAGTAATGCAAGACGCCACAGTAGATACCGCCAAAGCCGGTTTTGATATTGAATGGATTGAGTTGGCCCATGCCACCAATGCTGACATTGAAAGCTGGGTGCGCTCTTACGATGGTATTGATGAAAGTGATTACGTTGAAGGGGCTACCAGTTACATTTCTGATGCCGAAGTAGCTAATTGGGCTGCAGGTAACGCCGCAGATGATCGCGTCGCATTCCTGGAAACCTTGCGCGCCGCCGAAGCCAAAGGTGCCACGGTTGAGTTTAACAAAATGGAAGGGATCAACATTAATTACGACGGAGCTAAAGACCGCAGCGTACCCTTTATGTACGTAGCGATGGCTGAAGTGCGCGGCGCCATGGCCGACACCACAGGTGACATCCAGGTAACTGAAAACCGCTGTGGCGCGGTGTATCGTTTTGGTTTCGATGAAAGCTACAACGTAAATCGCATGCAACCTGTTGTAGTGGGCGGCGCTTATAACGGCACCAGCACTACCGACAAATGTGACGTTAACGGCATAGCGCAGCCAGACAACATCGAAGTATTGGATGATGGTCGCGTATTAATCGGCGAAGACAGCAGCAACCATGTCAACAACATGCTGTGGGTTTACAACCCGAACGGGATCTAAGGGAGGGCTGTCATCACCCTGTCACCTTGACCACATATCATAAAAACCGAGAGAGTAAGGAAACAGAAACAGCAGGGAAGCAGACAGGAAGTCAGGTAAGAAATCGAAGGGGCCTTGGCCCCTTTTTTTATGCGCGAAAAACGTGAATTAACTGCTTAGAACAGGCTTTTTGCCACCATGCGAATTTCCTGCACATTGGTCATTACCAAGGTCAGGCCGCCCGCTACAACAGAGTTTTCCGGTGCATCCAATTTTTTATAGGCGGTTAATTCAGTAATGGGAGGCAAATTGTTTTTTGCCTGGCTTAATTTCACTGAGTGATACAAACCCAAATTGATAATATCGCTCAAATTAATTGGCCCGGGGCTATCCCCTGACCAGTTACCAATATCCTGGATAACTTTCAGGTATTGGCTATCCACCTGCCATTTTTTCAGCGTAATCACACCCAGTGATTTTGCATACTCGCGGCAAAGCCCTACATAAACCGCCAACTCTGGTGTTTGCTCACTCTTTTTAAAAGCGGACAACACTGCCAGGGTTCCCACTTCACTTAACAGCGCAGCCATTAATACCTGATCCGGTACAACCTTACCTACATGTTTGGCAATGAAAGTACTGAGGCTAGCCTTTAATGCCATGCGCCGCCATGCCTCCACAAACAGGCGCTTATGTTTAACCGAATGCACAGAAAATAAGCTTTTAATGGAATGCACCATGGTAATTCGCTCTACCTGATTCATCCCTAACAGGCGCACCACATCCAGCAGGGTTTGCGGTGGGTTTTGGCTCCCTACCAGAGGGCTTGAGGCATATTTCAGCAAAATGGCGGACAGCGAAGGATCTTTAGCGAGCAACTTACTTAACTCAGCCATCGACAAATCCGATTGCTCCAACGCATTGCGAATTTCAAAGGTAATAGCAGGCAGACTGGGCAACTGCTCATTGCCTGCAAGTAATTCGCTAACCAAGCTGCGATAGACTGAATAGTCTGGTTGACCGGATTGCACGTTCAATTCCATAGGCTTTGATATTTGGCTGATCTTGATGGCGGCAAGCCTAGCAGATTTAAACGCCTTAGTAGTAGCGGCCGCCACTTGAGCACCCACAAAAAGACCGACACAACACTCATGATTTGGAGCAAAGAACAATAACTGCTCAAAAAAAAACCTGCTCAAAAAGCCGGGGGTTAAACGCGTCAGCTGGCGGCAAAATACAGCCCATAGCGACAACAACCTGACAGGCCACTTTGATGACCATGCGCCCCCCCAATCACTCGTCGCTTGACGAGGGGTTACCCCTAACCCGGTAGCTCAACACAGGGCTCACACAAGTAGAAATAAAGATTTAAGCGACACAAATATTTTCACCTGTAAATGTCTTTTTAAGAAATCAAAAACGCCAAATTAAAATCACCAAAACATAATATTTTTTAAGAGCAACTATTAAAAAATTTTTAATTGATTTTAACTTTTTAAAAATCAATTAAACATCTGTTTTAACTCATATTTTGAGGTTTTATAAATTCTAGAAATCACTTTTTTACAACAAATAAAGCCATTTTTTTCCGAAACAAAAAACAAAACACAAAAACTTAATTATTGTTTTTTCATTTTTTTTAAACTACTGTGGCTAAAAATTACCTCCTGGTTATTTATTAAATAATAAAAATAAAACATCGTTTTTCACCTTGAAAATTTTAAGTTACAAAAAATTTATCAACCAAAAAGACAATTTAAGCGCCATCACTCCGACTTGCCTGATTGAACAGAAAGGTGAATTTATGCCGGATACTATCGTGATCCAGCCTGCAGAATTTAATAGTGCCCCGCACTGTGCAGAGTATTTTTATTTCATAAGTGATATTTTTCGCGGCACAAAAATGACAGCGCTGTCCTTTTTGAATTTATGTTTAACACATACTGGGTAGAACGCCCGATAAATAAAAATAACCCTAGAAAATACAAAGTGTTACAGAGAAAAAATAATTCAAACCAAGGCAGATAGTCTCGGCCGTTAACAAATTGTCAGGATTGGCACCGATTCATCAACACGTGAACCGGCCTACACCGGGAAGTTTAGAAAGTAGAAGTTCCGAGGGTAGAAGTACGAGGTAAAAATCCACCTGCAGTTCATTTTGGAAAACAAACCGGAATGAGAGGTGAGTTACAAAAAAGGCGTACCACGCCTTTCAACATCACGTTCAAGGATAAACATAATGAAAACATCACTACGCAAAACGCTCGGGATAGCCTCGCTGCTAAGCCTGAGCATGGTCGTCGCGAGCCAAACGCACGCAGCGGTCTGCTCTTACACACTCAACAATGAATGGAATACCGGCTTTCAAGGTACTGTCAGTATCACCAACAATGGCACTACCGCCATTAACGGTTGGACTGTGGGCTGGGCTTACACCAACAACCGCATCACCAATTCCTGGAATGCCACCCTCAGTGGCAACAATCCCTACACCGCCAGTGGATTGAACTGGAACAGCACAATTCAACCGGGGCAATCCGTGAGCTTCGGGGTGCAGGGCAACAAGAATGGCGCTACTGCTGAAATCCCGACTATCACCGGTAATGTTTGTGGCACTGCAACAAGCAGCTCAGCACCCAGCAGCACTCCGCCGGCAAGCTCTTCATCCAGCACCGTTTCTATTTCCTCCAGCAGTGTGGCATCACAGTGCGCGGCAGTGTCGCAATGCAATTGGTACGGTACGCTTTACCCCACTTGCACCACTACCGTCAGTGGTTGGGGTTATGAAAATGGCAAGAGTTGTATCTCTACAGCGACCTGTACCAGCCAACCTTCACCTTTTGGGGTAGTCGCCGGCTGCGGTGTAACTTCAAGCTCGTCAACCACTAGCTCATCAACTACCAGCTCTTCTTCGTCAGTAGTGTCGTCCAGTTCTGTCGCCACTACGCCGTCGTCAGCCAGTGTGTCATCAAGCAGCAGCTTGGTACCACCCAGCTCTAGCTCGGTCAGCTCCAGCAGTTCGTCTGTAATTAGCAGCTCCGTGGCAAGCAGTTCAGTCGTCAGTGTTAGCAGCTCCAGTGCAGCCAGCGCTGGCCCACGTTTGGATAACCCCTTCGTTGGCGCCCAGTGGTACGTAGATCCAATCTGGTCAGCCAAAGCCATGGCAGAAACCGGTGGCTCCAAAGTGGCCAATTACAACACCGCGGTGTGGATGGATCGTATCGGTGCGATTGCCCCAACCGATGGTAGCTGGGGTCTGCGCGACCATTTGGATGCAGCTCTGGATCAAAACGCCAATGTAATCCAGGTGGTGGTCTATGACCTACCTAACCGCGATTGCCACGCGTTAGCGTCCAATGGTGAGTTGAACCAAGGCGTTGAAGGCACTACCCGCTATCGCACCGAATATATCGATGTGTTGGCATCCATCTTCGCTGATCCTAAATACCGCGAACTGCGCATTATTGCGATCATCGAGCCTGACTCATTACCTAACCTGGTCACCAACCTGAGCACACCGGCGTGTCAACAAGCAGCCGATGCGACCCATGGTTATGTCCCTAACACCCGTTACACCCTGAGCAAGTTCTACCCGATTACCAACGTTTATTCTTACGTTGATATCGGCCACTCAGGCTGGTTGGGCTGGACGGACAATTTCGGCAAGGCTGTTACCCTGATTGGCGATGCGATCAAAGGGGCGACTGGCGGGGTGAATTCCGTAGCCGGCTTTGTATCCAACACCTCAGGTTACACCCCACTGTACGAACCATTCCTGGATTCATTGGCTAACAGCGCCTTCCCGGGCAGTGGTGGCGGCACACAAACCCGTCAAGCCAAGTTCTACGAATGGAACCCGCACTTCAGTGAAGTTTCTTTTGTGACCGCCTGGCGCAATGCCATGATCTCTGCCGGCTTCCCATCCAACATCGGCATGTTAGTGGATACCTCACGCAACGGCTGGGGTGGTGTTAACCGTCCAACTGCGCAGTCAACCAGCACGGTACTGGATACCTTTGTTGACCAATCGCGCATTGACCGTCGTGCCCATCGCGGTAACTGGTGTAACCAACGCGGTGGCGTGGGCGAACGGCCACAAGTAGCACCGGTTGCAGGTATCGATGCTTATGTATGGGTGAAACCGCCAGGTGAATCAGATGGTGCAGCCTCACTGGAACTGTCTTACGACCCACAAGATCCAGCCAAAGGCTTTGACCGCAACTGTGACCCTACCTTTACCAATGCTGCAGGCACCACCACTGGCGCTATGCCCAATGCGCCGGTTGCTGGCCGCTGGTTCTCGGAAGGGTTCAAGCAACTGGTGGATAACGCTTACCCACCACTGCAATAAGCAGATCAGTACAGCCGGATTTCCGGTGGACTCAAGTCAAAACAGGAGTTGCGACTTGGCTTAGGGATGAGCCGGTACCTTTTATACCGGAGGTGGTGGATTTCAGGACAAGGCCATCACTCCCGCCCCGGTATAAAACCCCTTAATCAATGCAATTATTTACCGGCCTGTTTCGCAGGCCGGTTTTTTTAACGCTGATTACAGCTCCTCTTTTATTTCACGCGAGATATTTCCGATGAAAAAATCCGTCCAGAATAATGATCAAGAATTTGCGCGCGAACTATCCGCCAAACGCACACCGCTGTACCAATTGATTGGTACAGGGCTGCTCGCCCTGTCGGCATTCAATGCCCAGGCCGAGATAGGCAACCCACGGGTAAACCAGCTTGGCTACCTGCCCACCGGCGCCAAAACCGCGACCTACAAAACCACCCAAACCAGCGCACAAACCTGGCAGCTGCGACAAAATGGCACAGTGGTCGCGAGCGGCCAAACACTGCCAAGTGGCTCCGATGCGGCCAGCGGCGACAACCTGCATCAGATTGATTTGTCGGCCGTGAGTGCAACCGGAAGCGGTTTTACCCTGACGGTCGGTGGCGACACCAGTTACAGCTTTGCGATTTCCAATACCGCCCTCAAAGGCGCACTCTACGACTCGCTTAAATATTTCTACCACAACCGCAGTGGCATCGCGATTGAGACCCAGTACACCGGTGGCGGCAATGGCTCCTTTGCCAGCAATAGCAAATGGTCGCGCCCGGCGGGTCACTTGAACATCGGTGCCAACAAAGGCGACATCAATGTGCCCTGCTGGAGTGGCACCTGTAACTATTCGCTGAATGTCAGCAAAGGCTGGTATGACGCCGGTGATCACGGCAAATACGTGGTAAATGGCGGCATTTCAGCCTGGACATTATTAAACCTTTACGAGCGCGACCTGTACCTGAGCGACAATGGCAGCTTGGTGGGCGACGGCAAACTGAATATTCCCGAAAGTGCCAATGGTATTTCTGATGTGCTGGACGAAGCGCGCTGGCAAATGGAGTTTTTGTTGGCGATGCAAGTGCCCGTCGGCCAAGCCAAAGCCGGTATGGCGCACCACAAAATGCACGATGTAGGCTGGACCGGATTCCCTCTTGCACCCCATGAAGATCCACAGCAGCGTGCACTGGTTCCACCGTCTACCGCTGCCACACTGAATTTGGCGGCCACCGCTGCCCAGTGTGCACGGATTTGGCAAGACATCGATTCCGGTTTTGCCGCTACCTGCCTGAGTGCTGCAACCCGCGCCTGGGATGCCGCCCAAGCCAACCCCAATGATATTTACAGTGGCAATTACGACAATGGCGGCGGCGGTTATGGCGATGCCAACGTCAGCGATGAGTTTTACTGGGCCGCTGCCGAGTTGTACATCACCACTGGCAATAGCCGATACCTAAGCACATTGAATAACTTTGCTATTACCCGCAACGATTTCGGGTGGGCTGACACCGAACTGGCGGGCTTGATTTCATTGGCGATGGTTCCCACCACTCACACGGCCAGTTTGCGTTCGAGTGCGCGCCAGAAAATTATCAGTATCGCCGACAATAATATCGCCACCCAAAATGCATCTGGCTATCCCGCACCGCTTTCAACCCTTGAGTACTATTGGGGTTCCAACGGCGCCGTGGCGAATAAACTAATCCTGATGGGGCTTGCCTATGATTTCACGGGCAATGAAAACTACGCCAAAGGGGTGGGGAAAGGACTGAACTATTTCTTCGGTCAAAACACCCTGTCCACCTCATTCGTGACGGGTGCGGGCACCAAAACGGCCACCCAACCACATCACCGTTTCTGGGCAAATGCGATCAATACCAACTACCCTGCCCCACCACCCGGCGCACTCTCTGGCGGCCCCAATGCCGGTCTTGAGGACAGCACCTCAGCTTCATTGTTGGGTGGTTGCAAGTCCAGACCTGCCACTTGTTGGGCTGATAACATCAATGCCTATGCGGTTAATGAAATTACCATTAACTGGAACGCTCCCTTGGCTTGGAACCTCGCGTTTTACAACGACTACGCACAGGGCAATGGCGGTGGGCAAAGCTCATCCAGTCTGAGCTCATCGAGCCTCGCTGTCAGTTCATCAAGCCAGGCGATCAGTTCATCGGTTCCAGCCAGTTCTTCCAGCTTGGCAACAACCTCAAGCTCATCCTCTATCGCACCCAGCAGCTCGTCGTCAGTCGCGTCAAGCGTCAGTACTGCGCAGCAATGTAATTGGTATGGCACGCTTTATCCGCTGTGCGCCGTTACCAGTTCCGGTTGGGGGTATGAGAACAACAGAAGCTGTATTTCAGCCAGTACCTGCAGTGCCCAACCCGCGCCTTTTGGCATAGTGGGCGGCGGTACAAGTAGCACTCCAGCCAGTAGCAGGCCCGCAAGCAGCACGCCTGCAAGTAGTACCCCAAGCAGCACGGCGCCCTCTTCCGTTGCCAGCTCGACACCACTGGCAAGTTCATCCAGTTCGGTAGCCAGTGTAGGGGGTGGTAACTGCCAGTATCTGGTGAGCAACGAGTGGAATAATGGTTTTACGGCTACTCTGCGCATTACCAACACCAGCAGCAGCCCTATCAATGGCTGGACGGTAAATTGGTCCTACAGCGATGGCAGCCGTATCACCAACAGCTGGAATGCCGTGTTTAGTGGAAACAATCCCTACAGTGCGAGCAACCTGAATTGGAACGGCACTATTCCGCCAGGGCAGTCGGTGGAGATAGGTTTCCAAGGTAATAAGGGCAGTAGCGCAACAGCGCAAGTTCCGGTGGTAAATGGCAACGTTTGCAATTAACCAAACTGCTGGACAATAGCTTTACAAGCCCCCGGCAAGGACGCCGGGATGGCAAACATGCATCGAGCCCAGTCCCACTGAGCGCGACAGTATTGATAGCCATGCAAAATGGGCTTGGCACTAATCACTTATCGGCAGGAGCACTAATACTTCGTTTCACCGCGTACATTGCCTTATCCGCCTGCTCCAATAGCAGGTCCTGATCAAAGCCATCATCCGGTGCAAGCGCGTAACCAATACTGGTACTGAGGGATATGGAAATACCCTTATACAAAAACGGTTGGGCAATTTCATCCAGTAGGCGTTGCACACTTCGCTCAAGTGCGGTGCGGCTTTCAATCGGATGCAATAGTAAACCGAACTCATCGCCCCCCAAACGCGCCACAGTATCCGTCACACGCACCATATTTTTGAGCCGCTGCGCGAGCTCGCAAATGGCTGCGTCACCTGCGGTATGCCCGTGGGTATCGTTGATTTTTTTTAGGTTATCCATATCCGCAATCAAGACGGCCAAATAACAGTCGTCGCGACGGGATTGTCCAAGCAAGTTGCGTAAGCGATCAAAAAATAAAGCCCGGTTAGCCACTCCGGTCATCTCATCATGAGTAGCGCGATAAAAAAGTTCATCCTGGGCATATTTGGCCGCAAAAAACATTTCCGCGCCCAGCACCTCGGAGAGCATGTTTAATAACGTCTGATCTGCCGAACCAAAAGCAGCGGGTTTCGCGGAAACCACTTTTAATACCCCAATACAGTTATTGCGATATTTAAGTGGTATTACCACCATGGAGCGAAGGTTGACCGAGCGGCATGCTGCGCGATTAACGCGCGCATCCACGTCGGAGTCATCGCAGCGCTGGGGCATTCCAGTTTGAATACAGAGACCAGAGAGGCTCTGGGTGACTTGTAAACGTAAACCTATTTGTTGCGCGGCTATGCCTGAGGCGGCGCAATACACCAACTCATTTTCCCCCTCGACCAGCTCAATAACCGCACCGTCGCCACCAACGAGCTGTTGCGCACGCTCAACCACCAGTGCCATCACACCACCAAGATCAAGGCCAACCTTGGCGATTTCCGTTTGAATAGCAATGATCGCAAGCAACTGCTCGCGAGTAATAAGCGACGGATCGAATGGAGAAGTTGAAAGCACTGGGGTTTGGCTCATGGATAAGCCTCATCGGTGATGGGCATATCTAATAGTTTAGCCGAAACACAGAACTTTACGCGCCAACTAAATCATTTTATGCATCTAAAGAGGCGCCCTTTAGCACCTCCAGATTGACGAGAGTCGCCACTTACAGCAGTGGTTTTGAAGTCAGGATTTGCAGCAGGTTTTGTAAATGCACCGTGGATTCATAACCCAAGGGGGTTAAATAACCACCATCGGGCAAGGTGATTAATTGTTTTTCGTGCAGGCGTTTGGTGGCGGCGATCAACTCAGGTGCTGCATCTGAATGAACTTTGAGTCCGGTCTGGCTGGTTGTCGCGTCAAACAGGCGCAGCACTTGCAGTTCAGCAACTAATTCCGGGGACATTGGCATCTTGGACTCCACTATTATTGTCGGTGTAGGTATGGTTGGTAGCCATTTATAAATAGCATAGTCACCGCAGATCACAACTATTTACTCGAACAATCAACCCGCTTCGCGATAAACACGGCGCACTTCATCGGCAATAATCGCCGCACCGCGCGCAACGGTTTCCGGCTCCTGACAATAAGTCACGCGGATACATTCATGGCGATGCGGCCAATCCTCCGCCAAACCGGGGAAAAAATGATGTCCGGATACCACCAATACTCCACGCGTTTTTAAACGCTGGTATAACAACTCACTACTGATCGGCAAATCCTTAAACCACAACCACAAAAAAATCGCGCCTTCAGGCTTGTGGATTAAACAAGGCAAATCGCCCAGTGCCGATTTAAACCTCGCCACTGCCATTTCCATTCGTGTGCGATAAAACGGCGCAACTACTTCGCGACTTAATCGCAATATTTTTCCGTCGCGCAATAAATGTCGTGCCACTGCCGGGCCAAAATTGCCCGTCGCTAAACTGAGAATAGTATTGGCTTTGGCAAAAGCTTGAATGATGGCAGGGTCGGCGATAACGATGCCAGTGCGCGCACCGGGCAAACCAAGTTTGGATAGACTCAATACCAGAATCGTATTGCTATTCCAGTGGGGTTGCGCATCCACAAATAAAATATTGGGAAAGGGTGTGCCGTAAGCGCCATCTACAATAAAAGGAACTTGATGCGCACGTGCCAGCGCATCGAGCTTAGTCAGTTCCTCATCGCTAATCACATTGCCAGTGGGATTGGTGGGGCGCGATACACAGAGCGCGCCCGTTTCACTGGTGATTTTCAGCTCATCAAAATCCACATGGTATTTAAAAAAACCATCGTCCAATATTTCAATACTGGGGCGTGTAGCGGTAAAAAAATCCTCGCTAATGCCCAGGTCGCTGTAACCCAAATACTCCGGTGTGAGCGGCAACTGGATCTTCTTGTTGCTGCCATCGGCATAGTCGCCAGCAAATAAATTAAACAGTACAAAAAACGCCGCCTGACTGCCGTTGGAAAGCGCAATGTTATCGCGCGCTATCGCCCAACCGTATTCGTGATTAAGCAAATCGGCAATGGCGTCCAGCAATTGTGCATCGCCCTGTGGTGGCTGATATAAGCCAAGCAACTCATGCGCATCGCGCGGGTTGGCGAGTGTTGCATCCAGCGCGCTGGCAAACGCTTGTTCCATAGCCGGGATTCGCGCCGGATTACCGCCGCCCATAAAAATCATCTCGGGATTTACCCGCAGCGCCTCGCCCAAATCATCCATCAAGGTGACTATGCCGGCATCGGTACATAATTTTTGCCCGAAACGCGAAAGTTTTAACGATGAAACACTCATTGATAACTACCCATAACAGCAGGAGTACACCCCCTGAAAAGCAAACACCCGTTGATTGATACCGCAAACCAGCGGGCAATCTAACGGGTGCCAAAGAAAAACTCTACCGCAGGAAAACCTGGCAGAAAAGCGTAACTAGATAAGACCAAATTTGCGTAAGGTTTCAGCCAACTTTTCAGGGTTAACCGGTTTGTAAATAAAGTCCATAGCACCTAACTGCGTCACGCGCGCTTGGGCGTTAGGCTGAATATCGCCCGAGATGACTATTACCATAGCGTCCAGCCCTTCGGCTTTAATGGCCTCCAACACTTGATAGCCATCCATCTCCGGCATGGTCAGGTCTAAAAAGACCATTTCACCCTTGCCATCGCGAATAGCTTGCAACCCCTCAGCGCCGTTGGTGGCAAAGGTAATATCGACATCCCAATCGGCAGGTAGGGAGCGCGCCACCTGCTTGCGCGCCATCATCGAATCATCACAAATCAATAGAGGTGTAGCCATGGAGTTGCTGTATCTGTCAGTGGGAAAGTTGTTAGGAGTATAGCCAGTGAATTGGACGTCAGTCACTTTTTTAGCCAAGTTTATCGCACACAAATAACCATTAAGCCTCTCCGTGTTGGCTGAGTTTTGGAGGCACAGCGGGTTGCTCGGCTGGTGCAGGACTGTCAAAAAGCACGCCCAGTTTGATCGCAAACAGCGAATTTATTTGCTGCTCCGCCTCGGTAAGTAATTGCAGGCCAGCCTCCCCCCAAGGCAACTGGCGCAAGCTGTCTTTCTCGGCTGGCAGCTGCCGCGGCAACTCAAGAATATCTGCCAACTGCTGCAAGCTAAGTAAATGAAGGTTCTGACTGAGTAAGTAATCGCCCTGGTAGTTAGCCGTAATCACATGATGCCGCACCAATGCTTCGCAGATGCGCTGCCATTGATCAGCTGCCAAACCCTGCCGTAACAAAACCCGCTCGGGCACACTGGCCCCCTCTTTGGCGGCATCATAACAACGCCACAGCACCAGTAATGCGGCAATCAGGTCGGGATACTTGCGATGACGCAAACCAATTTGATGGGCATTGATAGTGTGCACAAAGACCGCACCACCCAGCACTACAGTCCAAATCAGGTTTACCCACAACAAAAACAACGGCAGCGCTGCAAATGCGCCATACACCAAGGAAAAAGAAGAGTGACTGACTATCCAACTAAATGCTGCTTTTAAACCCTGGAAACCCAGCGTAGTGAAAAAACCGCCCACCAGGGCATGACGCACTGGCACCTTACAGTTGGGTACCGCCACAAATAGCAAAGTAAAGGCAGCCCAAGTGAGCACCCAGGGCGCAAATTGCAGTACCCACTCCACCAGGCCCAAATTATCGTAAGTGCCAACCAGTAATCGGAACGAGGCCAAATAAGTGCTCATCGCCAAGGCAGCACCGAGCAGCAACGGGCCAAGGCTCAATATCGCCCAATAGAGTAAAAAATTAGCAACCCCGCGACGGCCACGGGCAACACCCCAAATGGCATTAAAGTTTTGCTCGATATTTTTCAACATCAGATACGCTGACACTAACAAAAACACAAAACCGAATGCCGTCAGCTGACGCGCCTGCTGGGAAAACTCCTGCAGATATTTGCCCAAATCCTGCTCACTGTTAGGCAAAAAGTGCTGGAACAACAAGGTTTGCAGTTCTTCGCCTAAATCCTGAAATGCAGGAATCAATGAAAACATCGAGAAAGTCACCGTGAGCATAGGCACGGTGGCAAAGAGGGTAACGTAAGTCAGGGAAGCTGCACTTTTCTGGCAGGCTTTGATGCGATACTGGTGCACCATTAACCCGAAAAATCCCATTAGCCAGTGATAATTTTCAATCGCAAGGCGACGCAGGGTTTGCAACAACGGCATAAGGTTAAATCCTTAAAACAAGTCAGGGCTCAGCCGCTATAATCGCCGCACGGCTGTTCCCGGTGGATAGACGTTTAACAAAAAATTACTGTGGACTGATTTGGTATTGGACTGATTAATGAAACATAACACGCTGATTGCACTCTACCACAACCCGCGCTGCTCCAAATCGCGCGAGGCATTGAACTTATTGCGCGAGCAAGGTGTTGAACCGGAAGTTATTCTTTACCTGGAAACGCCACCCAATGCCAAGACGTTGAAATCACTGCTTGCACAACTGGGCATAAGTGCACGCGCACTGTTACGTAAAAGTGAAGATGCCTACAAAGAATTAGGCTTGGCCGATCAAACACTGAGCGAGACAGCCTTGATTAATGCGATGGTTGAAAACCCCAAATTAATCGAGCGCCCGATTGCTATAAAAGACGGCAAAGCCGTGATCGGCCGACCACCAGAAAACGTTTTACAGTTGTTGACCCCCTAATTATTAATCGCCCCCGAAGGCTAATTTATGACCGCTTATGTACTCGTGCTTTACTACAGTCGCCAAGGTTCCACCCTGGAAATGGCCAAACACATCGCGCGTGGGGTTGAACAAGTGGCGGGCATAGAAGCACGCCTACGCACTGTCCCCGCTGTGTCACCGGTTACTGAAGCCAGCGCACCCGCAATACCCGAAACTGGCGCTGTCTATTGCAGCGAAGACGATTTAAAACACTGCTCCGGATTAATTCTTGGCAGCCCTACCCGTTTTGGCAATATGGCCGCGCCCATGAAATATTTTTTGGATGGCACCAGCAGCCAATGGTTAAACGGCGATTTAATCAATAAACCGGCCGCTGTTTTTACCTCAACCTCTACCCTACACGGTGGGCAGGAATCCACACTGCTAACCATGATGTTGCCACTCCTGCATCAAGGTATGATTATCGCCGGAATTCCCTACAGCGAAGCGGGCTTATCAACTACCCGCACCGGCGGCACTCCCTACGGCGCATCCCATCTCGCCCCTGGCGATACCCCCAATAAACTTAGTAGTGATGAAATCGCCCTGTGCCAGGCACTGGGGAAACGCATCGCCACCTTAGCGCTTCAATTAAAAGGTTAAACCATGACTCAGGATTCACCGGACAATTCAGCCCAGCAGCCAGCAGCCAATGAAAAGCCCAAAAAAATACTCGTGATTACCGATGCCGATGCGGTGGTGCTGGAAAAAAAATTACGCCGCGGCCAGCTCATCTGCAACGCTAGCTACGTTGCCCTATTATTGATGCTGACAATTAATTATTTACTCAGCGATGACATGAAATTTGTTCATTGGTTGGTAGCCATACTGCCACTCGCGATTTTTATTCCAGGTCTACTCAAACCGCAACATCGCACCTACAGCTGGCTGTGTTTTGTATTGCTAATGTACTTTTTATTTTTGGTACCGCTATTGATGAGCTATTGGTCGCTGACCTACTGGTTAATGACTATTTTAGTGACGGTACTTTTTGTTGCCGCGATGATGACCAGTCGCTGGCTGCAATATTGGAACTATTACCTGTCGACCAAACAATGATTATCCATTCAAATTTTCATCGCTAAATTTCATTTTTCCCAAGGAATATTATTGTGTCTGTGAATTATTACGAACCGCCCTCGGCGCCACAGTCTGCAGCGCAGGCAGCGCCACAACCCACGAATCAACCCACATCGCAAGCGCCCGGCAATGGTGGTTACACTCCAAAGCCTAAACCATCGAATCGCTTGCGCCGTATTTTTGGTGGCATGGGCGCAGCGGTCACCACCCTGCGCAATACTCTCGCCAATATTATTTTTCTTATTATCCTGCTGCTGATTATTGCTGCCATCAGCGGTAAAGCTACACTGCCATTGCCCGATAGCTTTGCACTGCGCATAGCTCCCAGTGGTATTTTAGTAGATCAGCGCAGCTATATAGACCCAACCAGTTTGTTACTGTCCGATGAAAATCCGCAGGAAAGTGAAACGCTGGTCAGTGACATAGTTGCTGCGATTAATTACGCCGAAAAAGACAAGCGTGTCACTTTGTTGGTGCTGGAGCCAGGCCGTTTGCTCGGCGGCGGCATCAGCAAGCTCAACGAAATCGGCCAAGCGCTGGAAAGTTTTAAAGCAAGCGGTAAAAAAATTATCGCTGTGAGCGATAACTACTCCCAAGACCAATATTATCTTGCCAGCTTTGCCGATGAAATTTATTTGCATGAAATGGGCGTGGTAGAAATTACCGGCTATGGCCGCTACATGAACTACTACAAAAGTGCACTGGACAAACTCGGTGTAACTATTCACGCCTTCCGTTCCGGAAAATACAAAGACTATCTGGAACCCTATCTGCGCGACGACATGTCAGCCGAATCGCGCGAACACAACGCCCAGTGGATTAATGAACTCTGGGCTGGTTATACCGGTAATGTAGAGCGCCTGCGTCGTTTACCACCGGGCAGCATCAATGATTATGTCAACAATCTTGATGCACATATGGCGCTTACCGAAGGCGACAGCGCCAAACTCGCACTTGAAAAAGCCTTGGTTGATAAAATTGCACCGCGCCGTGAATTAATCTCAACCCTGATCGCAGAGGCGGGCAAAAATAAAGAAGGCGATAATTACAACGGTATAGATGTTAATTTTTATCTCGGCGACATGCGCAAAAAAGCGATCACTGAATCCGATAAAGTCGGCGTCATAGTCGCTGCCGGATCAATCCTTGATGGCCATCAACCCGATGGCAGCATTGGCAGCGAAAGCATGCTTGAATTACTGCGCCAAGTGCAGGACGACAAGAATATCAAAGCACTGGTGATTCGTATCGATTCCGGCGGGGGCAGCGCTTTTGCATCCGAAGTTATTCGCAGTGAAATTATTGCGCTGCGCGACAAAAAAATTCCCATCTATATTTCCATGGGTTCAGTTGCCGCCTCCGGCGGTTATTGGATTGCCACCGCCGCCGATAAAATTTGGGCACAACCAACTACCATCACCGGCTCTATTGGTGTATTCGGCGCATTTCCTACACTGGAAAAATCGCTGGAAAAAATCGGTGTATATACTGATGGCGTAGGCACCACTGAACTGGCAGGCACCATGCGCCTGGATCGCCCGCTGTCAGAAAAAGCGGGCAAAGTGGTACAACAAAGTGTCGATAATATTTATCAGCGTTTTATTACCTTGGTTGCCAATGCGCGTGAGCAAGAAAAAGATGCTATCAATGAAATCGCACAAGGCCATGTCTGGACCGGAACCAAAGCCAAAGAAATCGGCTTAGTGGATGAACTCGGAACACTAAAAGATGTGATCAGAGCAATCGCACAGGAAGCAAAACTGGATACTTACAAAGTTGAATTTGTACAGCGCCCACTTTCACCCAAAGAAGAATTTTTACGCTCATTAACACAGGGGCAAGCGGGCGTACTACTCCCGAAATCACTGGTCAACAATTTTGTATCACTGAGCATTCTGAATGACATAAGCCCGGCGTTAAAACCACTGCAAGATTTGAAAAACATGAACGATCCGCAAGGTATTTATGTGCAATGCCTGGATTGTGTTGCACCCTAACCGATCAAAATTGATGTTTCACAAGGGGAAAAGATTCATGCAAAAGTACGGATTATTATTTGTGTTGTGCCTGCTGACTGCGTGTACGGGCATGCCCGAGAACATCAAACCAGTCGATAACTTTGATGCAAACCGCTACTTGGGTCAGTGGTATGAAATCGCTCGCCTTGATCATTCGTTTGAACGCGGGTTAAGCCACATTAGCGCCACCTACAGCCTGCGTGAAGACGGCGGCATTAATGTACTTAACAAAGGATATTCTGCAGAGGAAAAGGCATGGCAATCTGCCGAGGGTAAAGCGTACTTTGTGGATAAAAAAGACCAAGGCTATTTAAAGGTTTCTTTTTTTGGCCCCTTCTATGGTTCTTATGTGGTATTTGAGTTGGACAAACAAGATTATCAATACTCACTGGTGAGCGGCCCGGATAAAAGTTATTTCTGGCTGCTGGCACGCACACCGGTTATTGATAAAAATCTGCAAGCTGAATTAATTGCCAAAGCAAAAGCCTTGGGTTTTGCGACAGAACAATTAATTTTTGTGGATCATGACCCCACAAAAGTTCCCGCCGAAAATTAACTCTAAACAGCAATTGGCGCAATAAAAAAAATCGGCAACACAGAACCAATAAAGCAGCGCCAATAACATTAATGTAGTAATTTCCAGTCAAAAAAAATAGCGCCACAATGGGCGCTATTTTTTTACACGCGAATGAATTATTCCGGGCGCATATGTGGGAACAACAATACATCGCGAATGGACGGCGCATTGGCAAACAGCATAATCAAACGATCAATACCAATACCTTCACCCGCCGTTGGTGGCAAACCGTACTCCAACGCGCGCACAAAGTCAGCATCGTAGTGCATGGCTTCATCATCACCGGCATCTTTTTCACGCACTTGTTGCATGAAACGCTCAGCTTGGTCTTCCGCATCATTCAACTCAGAGAAACCGTTGGCCAATTCACGCCCACCGATAAAAAACTCAAAGCGATCGGTCACCGCCGGGTTGTGATCACTGCGACGTGCAAGCGGTGATATTTCAATCGGATATTCTGTAATGAAAGTTGGCTGATCCAGTTTATGCTCAACCGTTTCTTCAAAAATTTCGGTTTGGATTTTGCCGAGCGCAGTGCCGGGTTTAATTTTTAGCCCCAAGGCTTCTGCCGCTTTGGTGGCACCTTCAACACTGCTTAATTGCTCTGCCGTGATCTGCGGATTGTAGTGCAACACCGAATCAAACATAGACAAACGCACAAATGGCTTACCAAAATCGTATTCGCTGGTTTGGTATTTCAGGGTGGTTCCGCCAGTCACCTCGATGCACAGCTTGCGCAGCAAGTCTTCGGTCAGATCCATCAAGTCTTTGTAATCCGCATAGGCTTGATAGAATTCCATCATGGTGAATTCTGGATTGTGACGAGTAGAAACACCTTCGTTGCGGAAGTTGCGGTTAATCTCAAATACGCGCTCAAATCCACCGACTACCAAACGCTTCAAATACAATTCCGGCGCGATACGCAAAAACATTTCCATATCAAGCGCGTTGTGATGGGTAATAAACGGCTTGGCGGATGCGCCACCAGGAATCACATGCAGCATGGGTGTTTCCACTTCCATAAAACCGCAGCCGCTCATGTAATTACGGATAAAACTAATGCACTGTGAACGCAACCGGAAAGTGTCACGCACTTCCGGGTTCACAATCAAATCGACATAGCGTTGACGGTAACGAATTTCCTGATCGCTCAGGCCATGGTATTTATCCGGCAGTGGACGCAAGGACTTGGTGAGTAATTGATACTCTTCCAAATTCACATACAAATCGCCTTTGCCCGATTTATGCAGCGCGCCTTTTACACCGACTATATCGCCAATGTCCCACAAACCCCATTTATCTTTAATCACTTCTTGCGCAGCTTTATCCGCATACAATTGGATTGAGCCATCACCGTCTTGTAACACCATAAACGGGCCGCGTTTGGCCATCACACGACCGGCAACACTGACTACATGATTCAGCGCTTCCAATTCTTCTTTGGTCTTTTCACCAAACTGTGCTTGCAAATCAATGCTCTTGTCGCCACGACGGAAATCGTTAGGAAATGCATTGCCCTTTTCGCGAATAGCATCAAGCTTACTGCGGCGTTCAGCGATCAGTTTGTTTTCGTCATGTGCATGCGCATCGGTTTGCGCTGATTGGGTTTCGTTGCTCATAGTCTTCACTGATGTTGAATTAAAAATAGTGGAGTGGGTCTGCAAAAAATTACAGGCCAGCCTTTAAACTTTCGACAATAAATTGATCCAGGTCGCCATCCAGTACCGCTTGGGTATTGGAGGTTTGGGCGCCGGTGCGCAAATCTTTAATGCGCGAGTCGTCCAGTACATAAGAGCGGATCTGACTGCCCCAGCCGATGTCTGACTTGTTGTCTTCCATCGCTTGTTTTTCAGCGTTGCGCTTTTGCATTTCCTGTTCATACATTTTTGCACGCAACATTTTATAGGCCTTGTCGCGGTTCGCATGTTGCGAGCGCTCGTTCTGACACTGCACCACTATGTTGGTAGGAATGTGGGTTATACGCACCGCTGAGTCAGTTTTGTTAATGTGCTGACCGCCGGCACCGCTGGCGCGGTAAGTATCGATCCGCAAATCGGCCGGATTGATATCAATTTCAATATTGTCATCAATTTCCGGCGAAACAAACACCGAGCAGAATGACGTATGACGACGATTGCCGGAGTCAAACGGTGACTTGCGCACCAGGCGGTGAACACCCGTCTCCGTGCGCAGCCAACCAAACGCATACTCACCTTCAAAATAAATGGTCGCACTTTTAATACCGGCCACATCACCCGCAGAAACCTCTTCCAAAGTCACTTTGAACCCTTTGGCTTCGCCCCAGCGCAAATACATGCGCAATACAATTTCTGCCCAATCCTGCGCCTCGGTACCACCAGAGCCGGATTGGATATCCAAATACGCATTGTTGGCGTCAGTTTCGCCCGAGAACATACGGCGAAACTCCAGCTCGGCGAGCTGTTTATCCAAGCGATCCACTTCCGCTTGAACTTCGGCAACCATGGACTCGTCATCCTCCTCCACGGCCATATCTAATAATTCACGGGAATCGCGCACACCCACATCAAGGTCATCGATGGTTTTGACTACCATCTCAAGCGCTGAACGCTCGCGCCCTAACGCCTGAGCACGTTCGGGGTTATCCCACACACTCGGCTCACCAAGATCAAGTTCGACTTCCGCTAAGCGTTCTTTCTTAAGGTCATAGTCAAAGATACCCCCTAAGCACATTGGTGCGCTCAGTAAGGTCTTTAAGGGCATTTAATAAGGGATTAATTTCCATGATAGTGCGCAGTTTGATCCGGGTTTAGGCCTGAACAGGCAGAAAAAGCGAGGCGCGCATTCTACATGAGATGCCACTTCAGGCCAAATTCCACTCCCTCCTTTTTCATGGAATAAACAAAACAGCTCAGGTTCAAAAACGAGTGTTTACTTACCTACCCCCTTGATGACCTGAAACCAGTAATTTTTTAGCAATCCCCCATTTATGACTACCTGTATTTTTTTTAGCTAGGTATACTTCAAACGGTAACCGGTTACATTAAATCAACTGTAAACCGCTTTTTTACAAATAATCATAAGAATCCGGAGAACCCATGAAGCCCTTAGCCCAACTCCCTCTATCGCTCGTTTTGTTATCTATTGCTTTAGTATTAACCGCTTGTGGTGGTGGCGGTGGAGGTAGCGGATCAACACCTTCATCCGCTGCAGCTAGCGTAAATACTAGCTCTATCGCTACAAGCTCCATCGCGCCCAGCTCTACGCCTGTATCGAGCAGCTCGTCAGTTCAGTCACCCTCATCATCTTCACAACAAATTAGTTCATCAAGCACAGCGCCTGTGGCTAGGTGCACTGTCGATGGCAAACAATGGAATATTTGTGTAACCGATAACAATGAATGGGGTTTTGAAGGGGGAAATTACTGTATCGCCCACAGTTTCTGCCCAGCCAATCGCACCAGCTTTCCTAGCTTGGAAGCACGTGACACGCCGGTTGATGATGCGGCCTCCGCCAAGACCAAGGCTATCTATAGCTACCTGAAAAGTATTTGGGGTGAAAAGACACTGGCAGGCCAGCAAGACCTGACCTGGAAAGACGATATTGATATGGCGCAACGGGTGCATAACGATACCGGCAAATACCCTGCACTCATGGGTTATGACTTTATGAACTATGGCATGACCGCAAACTGGGTAGAGGGCTTGGAGCAAACTGAAGAAGCTATTGCCTATGCCAACAAGGGGGGATTGATCACCTTTTCCTGGCACTGGCGCGACCCAGCGCTGCTCAACACTAACAGCGTCAATAACGCGAACTTTTATGCGCGCGAATCTGATGCCAGCAAAAACACCAATTTCACCATTCCCGTGGTTAACGGCGCACTCGACACCAGTAGCCCGGCCTACAATCAACTCAACGCCGGGATTGACCTGATTGCCGAAGAACTGAAAAAACTCGCTGATGCTGATGTACCCGTGCTCTGGCGTCCGCTGCACGAAGCATCGGGCTACAACGGCGACGGCTGGTTTTGGTGGGGCCGCACACGCACCGATGATGTACCCCAATCGCTGGCGCAGATTTTATTATGGCGCCACATGTATGACCGACTGGTAAATCACCACGATATTCACAACTTGTTGTGGGTATGGAATGGCCAGAATGCCGCTTGGTACCCTGGGGATGATTATGTCGATATTGTCAGCCATGATATTTATGACAACAGCGACAACAAAACCTATAAATCGCAAATTGCCACTTATGACCAAGCGCGCAAATATCCAGTGGAAACCAAAATGGTTGCGCTGAGCGAGAACAGCTACATTCCCGACCCGGATAACATCGCAGCCGATAGCGCGTGGTGGTTGTGGTTTATGACTTGGAACGATGGCAACTTTAATCAGACCACCTTGGTATCCGATACCCACGCCGACAATTTCTGGAGCGGTGAGTATTACAACACCAACGCGCACAAAACCAAGGTTTACACCCATAACAATGTGATTACGCTTGATGAATTACCTGATTTTAATCACGCGGATTAATTGCAATCCAGAACAATAATTCCGCTTAAAAGTAACTCACAATAAAGACCTGCCACAAAAAAATGCCCGCTAACAACGGGCATTTACTTTTACCTGACAGATCTGAATGAATAACGATTAGTCATCACTCAATTCTATTGGCGGCAAATCACCACCACTTTCCTGCTGCTGTGCCACGATCACTAACAGTTTGCGTGCAATTTCACGATAGCGATGACTGATTGCTGAATTTGGATCTGCCGCAACTGATGGTTTTCCCGCATCTGCCTGAGTGCAAATAGATAGATCCAGCGGCAGTGAACCCAGTAACTGCGTTTGATAGGCACGTGCGATTCGCTCACCGCCACCTTCACCAAAAATATGCTCGGCGTGACCACAATTGGAACAAATATGAACGGCCATATTTTCCACTACACCCAACACCGGCACATTGACTTTGCGGAACATCTCTATGCCTTTTTTAGCATCCAGCAACGCAATATCCTGCGGTGTTGTCACAATAACAGCACCAGTTACCGGCACTTTTTGCGCGAGGGTGATTTGAATATCCCCTGTGCCTGGCGGCATATCGATTATTAAATAATCGAGATTATCCCATGCGGTTTGCATGAGTAGCTGCTGCAAAGCACCGGTCGCCATTGGCCCACGCCACAACATAGGGGTTTCCTCTGTGACCAGATAACCCATGGAAATAGATTGAATGCCATGCGCTTCAATCGGCACCATTTTTTGCTGGCCTTGCTCGCCTATAATTTTTGGGCGCTGCTGACCCACTCCAAGCATTTGTGGTTGACTCGGGCCATAGATATCAGCATCCAAAATACCCACGCGCGCGCCCTCCGCGGCAAGCGCCAATGCAAGGTTCACAGCAGTAGTCGACTTGCCTACCCCGCCTTTGCCAGACGCTACGGCAATAATGTTTTTTACACCGGGAATCGATTGATTGTGACTAGCCATGAAATGCCTCCAAAAATAAACAGCCCGACATTAAAAATCGGTACACCCTAACAAAAAAGGGTGCCATGTGGCACCCTTTTTTGGAGCGGGAACTACCACTTGAATCAAGTGGTTTGCACCAACTCATCCAATTGCTCGTGGTCATGCTGGTGATCTTTCGCCAGCAGCATATACACCGAGGGCAATACAAATAACGTAAAGAATGTACCTATCGCCATACCTAGCACCAGAACAATACCAATCGCGTTACGCGCTTCTGCACCTGCACCGGAAGCAAAAATCAACGGTGTATGCCCCGCAATAGTTGCCACGCTGGTCATCATCACCGGGCGCAAACGCAGTGACGAGGCCTCACGGACCGCCTCCAACTTGGCCATACCCTGCTCTTGCAACTTATTGGCAAATTCCACAACCAAAATACCATTACGTGCAATCAACCCCATCAGCGTCACCAGACCCACTTGAGAATAAATATTCAACGTGGTGGTAAAACCGTCGGTGAAAAATGGAATCGGCATGGGAATCTTCCAAAACGTAAACAACAGCGCACCAAACATCGCCAGCGGTACTGATCCCGCCAAAATAACCAATGGATCGCGGAAACTGTTGTATTGCGCAGACAACACCAAAAAGATCATCACAATTGCCATTAAGAATGCAGGCAAAAATGTATTGCCCTCACGCTTTAACTGACGCGACTCACCGGTGTAATCAATGGTGTAACTCTTGGGCAGAATTTTGCGCACTTCTGTCTCGAGGAAAGCCAGTGCCTCACCCAATGGCACACCGGGGACACCACTGATTTTGACAGCATTTAATTGCTGCATACGGTTGATAGTCCGTGGCTCGGTAGAGTGAGTAATTGTGGCAACCTGATCCAGACGAATAAGATTCCCATCTGGCCCGGTTACATAAAGATTTGCCAGATCATCAGGAGTCAAACGTTCAGCGCGCTTAACTTGTGGAATCACTTTGTAGCTCTGCCCCGCCATATTGAAGCGATTTACATAACCTCCGCCCAGCAAAGTGCCTACGTCGTTAGTTACTGTTTGCAGATCCAAACCAAGATCTGCCACTTTTTCACGATCAATATTCAATTTGTAATCAGGCTGATCCACTTTTACATCCAGTGTTTGGAAATAAAACTTGCCAGATTTCTGCATTATTTCCTGCACTTTTAATGCGTAATCATAAATTTCTTTAATATCTGCAGTTGAAGCCAATACAAATTCAACCGGGAATTGGCCACCACCAGGCAATGCAGGTGGAGTGATAGGTAGAATTCTTACACCGGAGATTTCTGCCAGCTTTTTTTGCACTTCCGGCATGATTTGAAATACATCGCGATCACGCTCCTCCCAAGGCTTAGTCACCATGCCAGAAAAACCGCCAGTGGGCATGGTCAGCTGGAAGGTAAAATCTGTCTCGGGAACACTCATAAACGCTTCATTCACTTGCTTCCCATAATGCGACGATTGGTCAACCGTTGAATTGGCTTGCGCATCCACAATGCCAAAAATAACACCTTGATCCTCAACGGGCGCCAGCTCTTTTGCCGACATCATGTACAGCGGGAAACACAGCAGCGTAATACCAATCCAAAAAATATAGACACCGGTACGATTTTCCAGACTCACTTTAAGTTTTTCTACATACCAAGCGCGGAAACGCTCAAAGGGCTTCTCCAGCGGTGCATTTAAACCCGTGTGAGGTTTTAACATACGCGAACCCAACATAGGGGACAGCGTGATTGCAACAACCGCCGAGATAGTCACCGCGCCTGCCAGGGTGATGGCAAATTCACGGAATAATGAGCCTATCAAACCACCTTGCAAACCG
Source organism: Cellvibrio sp. BR (assembly GCF_000263355.1). Lineage (NCBI taxonomy): Bacteria > Pseudomonadati > Pseudomonadota > Gammaproteobacteria > Cellvibrionales > Cellvibrionaceae > Cellvibrio > Cellvibrio sp. BR. The sequence goes on from NZ_JH668202.1 coordinate 40,120, forward strand.
ATTGGAATATAAACCGAAGCGAGCGTTACGGTCATGGCCAAAATTGGCCCTGCCAATTCACGTGCGGCGGTAATAGCTGCAGGAAAAGGTTTCATCCCTTCCTGGATATGACGCTCAATATTTTCCACCATAACGATGGCATCATCGACCACCAAGCCCACACACAATACGATGGACAGCAAGGTCAATAAATTAAGCGAGAAGCCGCACACCTGCATAATAAATAAGGCGCCGACAAGCGAGAGCGGAATCGCTAGCACCGGAATAATTACCGAGCGGCTAAATCCAAGGAAAAGAAAAATTACCACCACAATAATTAATAGCGTTTCCGTGAGGGTTTTAATAACCTCATTAATCGCTGCATCAATATATTCGGTAGAGTCGTAAGCCACAGTACCGCTCAAGCCAGTTGGCAACTCGGATTTAATGGCCTCCATTTCTTTGTTAACAGCCTTCATCACATCCAGCGCGTTAGCGTTGGGAGCGACCCATACGCCCATGAATACTGCGGTATCGCCTGAGAAATTTACTACTGTGTCATAATTTTCCGCACCCAAAGCGACGTCGGCAATATCGCTTAAGCGGATAATCCCATCGGCAGAATTGCGAATAATTAATCGTTTAAATTCATCAACACTTTTCAGGTCGGTGTCTGCCCGCAGGTTTACCTGAGTGTAAGAACCGCGAGTTTGACCAACAGCGGCTTGCACATTATTGGCGGCAAGCGCAGCGCGAACCTGAACCGGTGTTACATTTAACGCCGCCATCCGCTCGGATTTTAGCCAAATACGCATTGCAAAGGTTCTACCACCTAATACATCCGCTTTTTGCACACCATTAATCGCAGTTAAACGCGGCTGAATAGAGCGAGTTAAGAAATCCGTAATTTGGTTTTGCTCAAGAATTTCCGAACTGAAACTCAAATAGGCAGCAGCAAATTGCGAATCGGCTGCTTCAATACGAATTGCAGGCACTTCGGCTTCTGGCGGTAAATCGCCACGCACCTGATTTACCTTGGCGGAAATTTCCGTCATAGCCTTGAGGGGATCGTAATTCAAACGCAAGTGGGCAGTCACGGTGGACATGCCCATTGCACTTTGCGACTCAATGTAATCAATACCGCCCGCTGAAGCGATGGCGCGCTCAATAGGTGTGGTAATAAAACCACGTACCAATTCAGCATTGGCACCCACATAAACGGTATTAATAATAATTACAGAGATGTCACTGCGAGGATATTGGCGCACAGTCAAATTTGACCCGGCTTGAATCCCTAAAATTAAAATAAGCAGGCTCACCACTATGGCGAGAACCGGGCGCTTAATAAATACATCAGTAAATTTCATAACTTAGGCCCATTGGCGTTGAGGCTTGTGGAGTTGATAAACCATCTAATCACCGATGTGATTAACTATCTGCCGGCGTTGGCTCCAACTTGTATTCCGGTGTGGGTAAATTGCCCACGGTTACTGCTTGGCCATTCAACAATTTGAATGCGCCAGCGCTCGCCACTACTTCACCCGGTTTCAAACCGTCGACGATTTCGACAAAATCGCCTCGGGATTTACCTAAACGAACAAATTGTTGCCGCGCTTTAAAGCTGCCCGCCGCTTCGCCTGGCTCAATTACAAATACGGTGTCGCCAAAAGGAGCATAAATAACTGCTGTAGATGGCACCGCGAGCACCTCTTGTGGGTCAGATAAGGTCACTTTGGTTTCCACCGCCATACCCGGAATCAACAAGCTGTTTTCGTTTTGCAAATAAGACTGCACTATGGCGTTGCGAGTAAGCGTGCTTATTTCTGCACCTATTGCGGTAATTTCACCTTTGATAGTTGCATCAGAACCATCACCCACATTTACTTCCACTGGCAGGCCACGTGTCATTTGCACCAACCAAAATTGCGGTACCGGGAAATTTACCCGCACAGTGTTAGTCGCCTGCAGGGAAACCAATTCCCCACCCACCTGCAAATCCTGACCGAGATCCACTTTGCGGATACCAAGGCGGCCATCAAAAGGAGCACGCACTACTTTTTTCTCAAGCGTGGTTTTCAAATCGTTCACATCGCCTTGCGCTGATTCCATTTGTTGCAAGGCAGCATCCAACTCACTTTGCGATACGGTATTGCGCTTGCGCAATTCCAGCAAACGCTCATGGTTGGATTTAGCCAAACGCAAGCGCGCTTCCGCCGCACTTAATTGCGCTTGTTCGTTGCCGGATTCCTGCACCAGCAGCACTGTTCCTTTTTTAACTTGCTCGCCCGAATTAAAGCGAATTTCTTTTACCTTACCAGCCACTTCAGCGGCAATTACAATACCCTCGGAAGCCTCAACGGTTCCCATGGCGGTATAACTGTTGGGCCAGCGCTGCAGCTCTGCGGTAAACGTACTGACTGTTTCCGTTACTGGTGGTGTATTTTCTCCGGCAGAAACCATTGCCATGATTTGACCGAACTTAACGCCAGCAACAATGAGGAAAATCCCTACAAGACTTGCGGCCGCAATGCCGATTGATTTCGCATTGTTCATAGATGAAGAACCATTAAAAGAAGAGGAGAAAAACGATTTGGAAACGAGCAACATAGGAAGGGAGGTAAATTAACGGCATCCCGACCATCGCTTCACGCATTCATGCGGAAGAATTGTTACACAGTCACCGGTAAAACCAAACTTGGGAGTTGTCAAAAAATGTAGCGCACAACAACCAAAACCGGTCACAAAAAGAATCATCCGACCATCTGGTCGGTGGGCGAATAATATTCCCTTTTGCCTGATTCTCCAATGCGTTGTTAATGATTATCACAAACTAATGACATTCATCACCCACCCCATAACGCACCAAAGAGCCAACTGGATCACTCATAAAAATGAGTTATCTGATTGCCTGGATGACATTGCTTCTTTACTCTTCCCGCTCAATTATTCTCAATTAAGGATTGGTTATGACTTGGGCACCTCATGTAACTGTCGCGACGATTATCGAGCAAGACAATCGCTACCTTATGGTTTATGAGGAAGCGGATGGAAAAAAAGTTTACAACCAACCTGCTGGTCACCTTGACCCTAACGAGACGCTTAAAGAGGCCGCGATTCGCGAGACACTCGAAGAAACAGGCTGGAGCATTGAATTGACGGGCGTAGTTGGCGTTAACCTTTATACCGCGCCCAGCAACGGCATTACTTATTTCCGTACAACATTTATCGCCAAAGCACTCAGTCACGACACCCAGCGACCGCTGGACACCGGCATAATCGAGGCAGTCTGGTTGACCTACGAAGAGCTGGTCGCCCGCAAAGATCAGCTGCGCAGCCCCATGACCCTGCAAATTATTGAGGAATATCGCGCCGGCCGCCGTTTTCCGCTCGAGGTTGTTGGCTAAGAGGGGCAAAAGGCGGGTAAAATGCCCGCCTCTTTTTCAACCGCTGTAATTTCCGCTTATGACCCAGTTTTCCAAGCCCTCTATTGCCCCCGGTGCCCGCGTTATTGTGGGAATGTCGGGCGGTGTCGACTCGTCTGTCTCTGCCCTACTGCTAAAACAGCAAGGCTATCAAGTCGAGGGATTGTTTATGAAAAACTGGGATGAAGATGACGGCACCGAATACTGCACCGCCAAAGCAGATTTGGCCGATGCAGAGCGCGTCTGTGAGCGCATTGGCATCAAGCTGCACACCGCCAACTTTGCAGCAGAATACTGGGATAACGTCTTTGAACACTTCCTTGAAGAGTACAAAGCGGGCCGCACGCCCAACCCGGATATCCTCTGCAACCGCGAGATCAAATTCAAAGTCTTTATGGAATATGCCCGCATGCTCGGCGGCGAACTCATCGCCACCGGCCACTATGTGCGCCGCGCCGACCGCGATGGCCATACTTATCTACTCAAAGGGTTAGATCCCAACAAGGATCAAAGCTACTTTTTGCACGCTGTTGGCGAAGCCGAATTCGCCCACTCACTCTTCCCTGTAGGGGAGCTGGAAAAGCCGGAGGTACGTCGTATCGCCGAAGAGCATGGGTTAATCACCCACAACAAAAAGGACAGCACCGGCATCTGTTTTATCGGCGAGCGCCGCTTTAAAGACTTCTTACAACAATACTTACCCGCACAACCGGGTGAAATTCAAACTCCGTATGGCAAAGTCATTGGCGAGCACATGGGCTTGATGTATCACACCATTGGCCAACGTCAGGGCTTGGGTATAGGCGGTGTTAAGGGTGCCAACGAAGAGCCCTGGTTCGTCGCGCAAAAAGATTTAACCCGCAACGTGCTGGTGGTGGTTCAGGGCACAGATCATCCATTATTGTTTACCAATCATTTAATCGCACAACAGGCGCACTGGATCAACAGTACACCACCGGCGGCCGAGTTTCGCTGCAGTGCCAAAACCCGCTACCGCCAAGCCGATCAGGACTGTGTAGTCAAGGTGATGAGCGACGGCACGCTCGATGTACACTTCGATCAACCGCAACGCGCGGTAACACCCGGACAATCAGTGGTTTTCTATCAAGACGACATCTGTCTGGGTGGCGCCGTTATCGAGTCAACCGACAATCGTTAATGAATGTTTTACCTCAACCCAAGTAACAGCATTCAGGCGATTAATAGCCTTCCAACCGATTGATAGTGAGAGAATTCGCGTGAGCAAAAACTGGCAAGACATTACCCTCGCCCTCGCTGGCGTATTTCAAGCCACCGCACTGGTTGATCAAGTCGCCAAAACCGGGCATGTACCTACCGATGCGTTTAAGTGCAGCATGGAATCCATTCTCGACTTGAATCCTGCCAGCACGCTGGATGTCTACGGCGGCAGTATTGAAAACCTGCGTACCGGCCTTGAGGTTATGCGGGAATTACTGCGCCCAAACTCGCAGCAACATCGCGAAGTGCTGCGCTATGGCTTGGGTGTATTACATTTGCAAAAGAAACTCGCCGGCCGACGAGACATGTTAAATGTCATCGGCAGCCGCATTGAACAAGCCAGCCAACAGGCACAGCATTTTTCATCCACACACGACAATGTGGTCGCCAATTTGGGCACGCTTTATACCGAAACCCTGAGCACCTTCCGTTTTCGCATTCAAGTAAATGGCGACTACAATTATCTGCAACAACAACGCATCGCCAACCAAATTCGCGCCTTGCTGCTCGCTGCGGTGCGATCTGCCATTTTATGGCGTCAGGTAGGCGGCAATCGCTGGCAACTGCTGCTCAATCGCAAGGATATCGCACGGCAGGTTGATGATTTATTGCGCCGGATTTAACGGCCCCATGACTCGCCTTATCCCAAACGAATAGTTTTATAAAAATTCTGCTTTATCTTCTTTTTATTTTTAATTTCAAACGAGAAACGCAATGGACAATACATTCAACACTCTCTCCGCGCTGAACGCCGTGTCTCCGGTAGACGGCCGTTACGGTAGCAAAACTATCGCACTGCGCAATATTTTCAGTGAATTCGGTTTGATTCGCTTTCGTGTAGAAGTGGAAGTGCGCTGGCTGCAGCAATTGAGTCGGATGGCCGGCGTGCCCGAGGTACCTGCCTTTAGCGCGGCGACTAATGCGTTTCTCGACAGCATTGTCACCAACTTTAACAGTGAAGATGCCCAAGCCGTTAAAGATATAGAACGCACCACTAATCACGATGTAAAAGCCGTTGAGTATTTTCTCAAGAATAAATTCGCGGGCAACGCGGAATTGGAAGCAGTATTGGAGTTTGTGCACTTTGCTTGCACGTCTGAAGATATTAACAATCTATCCCATGCGCTGATGCTGCGCGAAGGTCGCAAGGTATTTTTGCAGGATGCTGAAGCCATTATTGATGGTATCGCCAAACTCGCACACGACTACGCCGAAGACTCCATGCTCTCACGCACGCACGGCCAAACGGCATCACCTACTACCGTCGGTAAAGAAATGGCCAACGTCGCCGCGCGTTTGCGTCGCCAACTAAAAACCGTTAAAGAAGTAGAATTGCTCGGCAAAATCAATGGCGCCGTGGGCAACTACAATGCGCATTTGTCGGCCTACCCGGATGTTGACTGGCAAGCAAACGCCAAAGAATTTGTCGAAAGTTTAGGCCTGACCTGGAACCCCTACACTACTCAAATTGAACCGCACGACTACATCGCCGAATTGTTTGATGCTATCGCCCGTTTCAACACTATCGTTATCGATTTTGACCGCGATGTATGGGGCTATATTTCACTCGGCTACTTCAAACAAAAAACCATCGCTGGTGAAGTGGGTTCGTCCACCATGCCGCATAAGGTTAACCCGATTGACTTTGAAAACTCCGAAGGCAACTTGGGAATCGCCAATGCCATTTTTACCCACCTCGCACAAAAACTGCCTATTTCCCGCTGGCAGCGCGACCTGACCGACTCAACTGTATTGCGCAATATGGGCGTTGGTTTTGGTTACGGCATGATTGCCTATGCCTCCACCTTAAAAGGTATGGGCAAGCTTGAGATCAATCGCGCACGCCTCGCAGAAGATTTAAATAATTCGTGGGAAGTATTGGCCGAACCAATCCAAACCATTATGCGCCGCTACAACGTCGCCGAACCCTATGAGAAATTAAAAGCGCTGACTCGCGGCCAAACTATCAACCGCGAAGTGTTGGCAGCATTTGTAGAGACGCTGGATATTCCCGAACACGCCAAACAGACCATGCGTGACTTAACGCCCGCCAATTACATTGGTAATGCGGTAGATCAAGCCAAGGCGATCTAAACCGTGAAAAAATAAAGGGCTCTACGGAGCCCTTTATTATTTTAATTCCCATTTTATTTTCAGGTATTAAAGATGACCACACCCCTCACCCATCTTGGCGATATGCCGATTGAAGAATTTTTACGCGATTACTGGCAAAAAAAACCGCTGTTAATTCGCAACGCATTTCCCGGTTTTGAATCACCGTTATCTCCTGACGAACTTGCTGGTCTCGCGCTGGAAGAAGAAGTTGAGTCGCGCATTGTGCTGGAGCAAGGCGAAACGCCCTGGGAATTGCGCAATGGCCCATTCGATGAAAAAACGTTTGCAACCTTGCCAGAAAAACGCTGGACTTTATTGGTGCAAGCCGTTGATCAATTTGTACCAGAAGTAAATCAACTGCTGGACTATTTCCGTTTTATCCCCAGCTGGCGCCTGGACGATGTAATGATCAGCTACGCGCCGGATCAAGGCGGTGTTGGCCCGCACTTTGATTATTACGATGTATTTTTGTTGCAGGGCTTGGGCAAACGCCATTGGAAACTCGGGCAAATGTGCGACAACAATTCACCGCGTGTTGAAGGTACTCGCTTGAAAATCCTCAGTGAATTTCACACTACCGACGAGTGGGTGCTGGAGCCGGGCGACATGCTTTATATCCCACCAGGCATCGCACACTGGGGCAATGCCCAGGGCGATGATTGTATGACCTACTCGATTGGTTTCCGCGCACCCAGCCATGCAGATATTATCGCCGAGGCCGGGCAAGAAATTGCACTCTCGATTGTCGATGACTTGCGCTACTCCGACCCAGACTTGGCCTTGCAAGACAACCCGGGCGAAATTAACAACAAAGCCATCGAACAAGTGCGCAATATTATTTTGCAGCATCTGACCAACGAAAATATCGCCCATTGGTTCGGTAAATTTATGACTGAACGCAAATATATTGAACAGACCGATGAAGAGCCGCTCGATATAGACGCCAGTGAATGGCAATCTGCACTCGCCGACGGCGAATTACTCTGGCGTCATCCCGCTGCGCGCCTCGCCTTCCACAGCGATGAAAAAGGCACTATTTTATTTGCCGATGGCGAAGTGATTTGCTGCTCGCGCGAGCTGGCCGAACTGGTGTGCAAAGAAGTGGAGATTAGCTGGCGCGAACTCAAAACCTTAGTCCAAGATCCGCAAGACCGCGCTGCCATAACCCAGCTAATTAATCTGGAAACACTGCTAGTCGACGAATAATTTTCAAACCTGGAATGGGTAGAGCCCACGCACTACCCATCTATTTTTCGACGGAAAAATCATGAGCCGCACAACAATAATTACCGATTGGCGCACCCACAAAACCGACCTAAGTAATATTCGCACCCGGGTTTTTATCGAAGAACAGGCAGTACCAGAAGCTGATGAATGGGACGAATACGACAGTGACGCCATTCATTTTTTAGTGCAGGAGAGTAATGTTAATGCAATAGGTTGTGCACGGTTGCTCACAGAATCCAATCCACAAGGTGGTTATCTTTACCATATTGGCCGAGTTGCCGTCTTACGCGAATTCCGCGCTCAAGGTATTGGCCATCAGCTCATGCTATTTATTATTAACTATTGCCTAAGCACGGCGCCCGACAGGAAGATTTATTTGCATGCCCAAACCACGCGCCGCAGTTTCTACGAACAGCTAGGGTTTTGCGCCAGGGGTAGTGAATTTATGGATGCAGGTATTCCTCATATCACTATGTGGTTTGAAGCCGGGGAGTTGCAAAATGGCTGAACAATCCGCTGTCAGTACCGAACTCTGGTTACTTGATGGCCTCGAAGACTTTCGCCATTACAGCCTTGAACTTTTACAGCAGAGCAACCGGCAGATTGCTATTCTCAGTCGCGACCTGGATGAGCCAGTGTACGGCACTAACCACTATGTGCAGGCGCTGTCAGACTTTGCACGTTCAAGCCGGCACTGCCAGGTCCAAATCCTGATAAAAGACACCAAGCGCGCTATAGAATCGGGCCATCCATTGGTTCGCCTTGCGCAACGACTCTCTTCTAAAATTGAAGTGCGAAAAATGACGCAGGAGCCTAACAATAAAGAAATGGGCTTCATGTTGGGTGATACCACAAAAGTCCTCTACAAAAACGACGACAACACTTACCGCGGTTTCTATAACAGTGCGGCATCACGCGAAGTGAAACAACTGCGCGAGGAATTCAATTACTTGTGGCAATACGCCGAACCGGAACCTGAGTTTCAACAGCTGTATTTGTAATAGTATCCGCTCCTTAGCGATGAATTAACTCGTTAAAACCAAGGCAAAAAGTCACACGCCGTAAAAAAAGCCCTTTTTGCGCTTAATCCACAGTATTTTTTGTTGCCGATTCGTTTTCAATCCTATATATATAGCGTCAATCCGTATTGAGGCGCCATAGAGCCTATAAATACAGGGGTTTTTGTTACACGCGTAATCAAAAAACATCGACTCAACCCAAGGTTGATCACATTTACACAAGGAAAAAAATATGGCCGTTAAGAAACCTGCAGCCGCAAAAGCTGCTCCAGCAAAAAAAGCGCCAGCTGCTAAAGCAGCTCCAAAAGCTGCCCCTAAAGCAGTTGCCAAGAAAGCGCCTGCTGCCAAACCAGCAGCTAAAAAAGCGCCAGTAGCTAAAGCAGCACCTGCTGTTGTTAAGCCAATCGCTGAGCGTCAAAACAAAACCCAAATGCTGCAACAAATTGCTGATGCAACCGAACTGAGCAAAAAGCAAGTACAGGCAGTGTTGGACGAATTGACCAATGTTATTGAAGGTCACATCAAGAAAAAAGGCGTAGGCGAATTTGTTCTGCCTGGCCTGCTGAAAATTACTACCGTGAAAAAGCCTGCCACTAAAGCGCGTAAAGGCATCAACCCCTTCACGAAAGAAGAAGTAACTTTCAAAGCTAAACCAGCGAGCATTTCCGTAAAAGTGCGTCCGCTGAAAAAACTGAAAGAATTCGCTGTTTAATAGACACGATTACTTTTTATAAAAAAACCCGCTTCAGCGGGTTTTTTTATGGCTGCAATCTAGCCATTAACAGTTAACAAACCGTGAACCCTTCACCGATCAGCGCATTTTGTAAGCGCTTGATTCGCTCGGCAAAATCTACCTCACTGTACTCTTTAGCCGGCAGCTTTCCCCAAATAGGCTGCGGCCAGGCTGCATCGTCGGTAAAGCGTGCAATATGGTGAATATGCAGCTGGCGCACCACATTGCCCAGTGCGGCCACATTCATCTTGTCGGCGTCAAACACACTCGTCATGACTTCTGAGAGGCGACAAGATTCGCGGATTAGCTGCAGCTGCTCCTCCTCACTCAAATGGTGAATTTCGTAAACCTCTTCGCGCTTGGGAACCAAAATACACCAAGGGTAGTTTGCGTCGCGACTCAAGAGCAGCAGAGACAAATCAAATTCACCAATCACAACGGAATCTTGTGCAAGACGGGGGTGAAGTTCAAACATAAGTTGTTATCCTTTTATAAGCTAAAGCAATCATCACTGTGGGCGGTAGTGAAGCGCCACAGGGCGCTATACCAATGCCATCAACCACCGTAGAATAGGCAGCTTTGAAACCCATTATAGCCATCAAGAAGCCTTAACTATGCGTTCCAGTCGATTTTTAATTGCCACTCTTAAAGAAACCCCTTCAGATGCAGAAGTCATCAGCCATAAATTGATGTTGCGTGCCGGTATGATCCGCAAGTCCGCATCCGGTTTGTACAACTGGTTGCCGATGGGCCTGCGAGTGCTGCGCAAGGTTGAAAAAATCGTCCGCGAAGAAATGAATAAATCCGGCGCTATGGAAGTTTTGATGCCAGTAGTACAACCTGCGGAACTGTGGGAAGAATCAGGTCGTTGGCAGCAGTATGGCCCCGAGTTGCTGCGCATGAACGATCGTCACGACCGCCCCTTTTGCCTCGGCCCGACCCATGAAGAGGTCATCACTGATTTAATTCGCAATGAAGTAAAAAGTTACAAACAGTTGCCTGCTAATTTCTATCAAATTCAAACCAAATTCCGCGATGAAATTCGCCCGCGTTTTGGCGTGATGCGCTCGCGTGAATTTATTATGAAAGATGCCTACTCTTTCCATAATAGTTTTGAATCACTGCAACAAACCTACGATGTGATGCATGCAACCTACTGCAGCATTTTCACGCGCTTGGGTTTGCAATTCCGCCCCGTATTAGCCGATACCGGCTCTATTGGCGGTGCTTTTTCCCACGAATTCCATGTACTGGCTGACAGCGGTGAAGACGATATCGCCTTCAGCAATGCCAGTGACTACGCTGCCAACATTGAAAAAGCGGAAGCACTGCCGCCAGCCGGTACACGCCCTGCTCCGCAACATCTGCTGCAGGAAGTTGCGACTCCCGGCAAACACAGCATCGAAGAAGTGTGTGCATTCTTGAAGGTCAGCCCCGAGCAAACCGTAAAAACGCTCATTGTATTAGGCGAAATACGCGCCGATAAAACCCAGCCATTGGTAGCATTGGTATTGCGCGGTGACCATGAACTCAATGAGATCAAAGCAGAGAAATTAACCGGTATCGCGGCCCCACTAACGCTGGCACCGGAAAGTCGCATTAAAGAAGAACTGGGTGTGGGTATTGGCTCGATCGGACCGGTAGGTTTACAAATTCCAGTAATTGTTGACCACGCTGCTGCCCACCTTGCCGATTTTGTTTGTGGCGCCAATAAAGACGGTTTCCACCTCACCGGCGTAAACTGGGAGCGCGATGAAAAAGCGCCATTGGTTGCCGATATTCGCAATGTCGTCACAGGTGACCCGAGCCCTTGCGGCAAGGGCACACTGGAAATTAAGCGCGGCATTGAAGTGGGCCACATATTCCAACTCGGCACTAAATATTCCGAAGCGATGAAAGCCAAAGTACTGGATGAAAATGGCAAAGAGCAAACCATGATTATGGGATGTTACGGTATTGGTGTAACTCGTGTGGTTGCAGCTGCCATCGAACAAAACTTCGATGACAATGGGATCATTTGGTCAGATGCAATTGCACCTTTCCATATTGCCATAGTGCCCATCAATATCAGCAAATCAGCCGCAGTAGCTAACAAAAGCGAAGAGCTTTATGCACAACTGACTAACGCTGGTTTTGATGTATTGTTGATGGACGACGAAAAAGCGCGCCTGGGCGGAATGTTGGCGGATACCGACTTGATGGGCATTCCCCATCGCATCGTCATTGGCGACCGTGGTTTGGAGGCGGGCAATATCGAATACAAAGGCCGTCGCGACGCAGAAAAACAAGAAATTCCAGCAACAGACATTGTTGAGTTCTTGAAAGCAAAAATCCAACTGTAATTTTTTGCTGGAACTTTCTCCGTTAAAAAAAGCCGCTGCTGCAGCAATGCACCAGCGGCTTTTTTTGGTGTCGCAACTCTATTTGGTCAGCGTGAATGCCTCTGGCGGTAATGCTGCTGGTGTAATTTTCACCCAGGCAATATCACCATTAAACCAATGCACTTGATTCATGCGCGCACCGATAGAGGTTTTAGCATGCGCAGCAATGGGTAAATATTCCACCTGCCCGGTTAGCTCACGCACTCCATTTACGTAAGACACAAATTCGCCATTTTTATAAGTCACTGCAGCATGAGCCCACTGCCCTATTGGATGAACCTTATTTGGGTCTATCAAGGTAAACTGGGAAGTTTCAGATTTAATATAGGCATCCAAATACCACTGTTTTTTATCATTCAAACGCAACTCGATGGTAATGCGACGATTCGGTTTATCCTCCGCTTCGATGTGAAAAAAACGCGGCTCCAGATTATTGGGATAAGCATCGGCGGGGTTAAAAAAAATCTCAATGGTAAATTCCTGTGCGTCACCCAATGGATTGGCATCCACCAATAAACGATCACCATCGCCATCAAAACGCACCACCTGATCCTGCCCGCTTTTCACTAACTCAGGATCACCAGAAATACTTACTTTTGCGCCGGCGATAGTTTCTAGCGAATTCACTTGCCACAAGGCAACATTATTATTGGGTGTAATTGACGGTACTGTACTTGTGCAGGCAAATAAAAAAGCAACACAGGGAATTGTTAATAATAAAGAAAATTTCATAGCAATCTGCAGCAATACCATTGCCGCTCCTCATGGTAGGGAGTTGACAAAAAGGGTTAACGAAATTGCCGAAAATAAATCATTTTTATAGTGAGGTGGATACTAACGAATAAGGGCGATACTGACCAGTCAATATCGCCCTTATCGCCTGACGCAATAACTATTTAATCGTCTTCGCCACTGTAATGCGCCTGATCCTGAACTAGCTGACGAGCTACATCACCGGGTGACCCCGTATTGCGCGCAAGCAAGCTGTAAGCCACAGGCACCAAAAACAAAGTCAAAACAGTGGCAACTATTACCCCCGCGATCACCACCGTGCCGATCACAAAACGCGTTTCTGCACCGGCTCCCGATGAAATAACCAAAGGAATTGCACCGGCAACTGCAGTTAAGCTGGTCATTAGGATCGGACGCAAACGGGCTGATGATGCTTCGAGCAGTGCATCATGAAATTCAACGCCACGGTCGCGCAACTGATTGACGAACTCAACGATTAAAATACCGTTTTTAGCAGCGAGCCCCACGAGCATTAACAATCCGATTTGTGAATAGAGATTAAGACTGGAACCAGTAACATACAGCCCCAACATGCCACCCAAAATAGCCAGCGGCACCGTCAGCATAATTACAAAAGGATGCACATAACTTTCAAACTGGGCAGCCAGCACCAGGAAGGTAATTAAAATACCGAGCAGGAAAATAAACATTACCGAGCTGCCTGCAGTTTGAAAATCGCGCGATAAACCTTTGTAATCCACCACCGCAGTTGCCGGTAGATGCTCACGCACCAAACCATTCAAATGAGCCAAGGCATCACCCAACGCGAGATTGTCAGCCAGATTCGCCTCTATTGTTAATGAGCGCATGCGGTTATAACGATTCAAACGGCTGGCATCGGCAACTTCTTTTAGCGTGACCAAATTTGCCAAGGGAATTAATTCCCCGCTGCGTTCAGAGCGCACATACATATTTTGCAAACTGGTAGTGGTGCGCTGCTCATGGCGTTCACCTTGCATAATTACATCGTACTCTTCGCCATCATCGATGTAGGTTGTCGCTCGGCGCGAGCCCAACATCGCCTCCAGTGTACGCCCGATATTATTGACACTAACTCCCAAATCCGCTGCACGATTCGTATCAATCAATACTTCTATTTGTGGTTTGGTTTCTTTGTAGTCCCAATCGATTGCGGTTAAGCCGGGGTTATTTTCCTCTAACTTCTCCAGCAAAATATCGCGCCACTGAGCCAACTCGGTATAAGTACCACCACCCAGCACGAACTGAACCGGTTTTTGCGCTTGCGAGCCAAACCCCTGTCGCATTACCGGCGCCGCGGTCACGCCCGGTAAATCTGCCAACTTTTGCCGGATTTCCTCCATTACCACAAATGCACCGCGCCGCTCGCTCCAATCATTCATAACGGCAATGATCATGCCGGAGTTAAAACTTTCTACGGCACCAAAGCCCCGTGGTGCACGAACCATCAAGCGATTGATTTCACCGGCCTCCACATATTTCATCATGCGGTTCTCAATCTCCGTCATGTACTCTTCCATGTAGGCATAACTGGCACCTTCCGGGCCATTCACCATGACAAAAAAAGTTCCCCTGTCTTCGCGCGGCGCATATTCAGATGGCAAAGTTTTAATTACATAAAACATCGCCAAAATGAGCAGTGCAAAAATAACAATAACTGCTTTGGTATGGCGCAAACAAAAACGGATGGAATCCTGATAGCGCAAACGCAAACGCAACATTCCCTGATTAATTTTCTCAACCAGATTATTTTTGTTTTCATTGCGGGTGAGTACCTTGGACGCCATCATCGGCGATAAAGTAAGTGCGATCAGCGATGAGAAGGCAACTGCGGCGGCCATGGTGATGGCAAACTCGGAAAACAATCGCCCTATATCGCCCTTAAGAAAAATAATGGGCACAAAAATGGCAATCAACACCAGTGTGGTAGCGATTACCGCAAAACCCACCTCCCGTGTTCCATCAACCGCCGCGAGCAGAGGTGTTTTGCCTTTCTCTTCAATATGCCGGACTATATTTTCCAGTACCACAATCGCATCATCTACCACTAATCCAATTGCTAAAACCAACGCAAGCAGCGTGAACATATTGACTGAAAAATCCAAGGCAGCAAGCACGGTAAAGGTAGCAATAATAGATACAGGTACAGCAACCGCAGGCACTAACATGGCACGGACACTGCCTAAAAATAAATAGATAACCAACACCACCAAACCAATCGCAATGGCGAGCGTGATGTACACCTCGTGAATAGCGCGCTCTACAAATACCGAGCTGTCATAACTGTCTTCCAGACTCATGCCTTTAGGTAAAATTGCATTAATCTTGTCGCGCTCGAGTTTTGCACCGCGCGCCACATCAATGGTATTTGCAGTAGATTGTTTAACAATGCCGATCCCGACCTGGGTTACACCGTTGCCGCGAAATAAATTGCGATCTTCTTCGGTGCCCTTTTCTACTTTGGCAATATCCCCCAAACGGGTCAGGTGACCATCTTCACCGCGCCGCACCACAAGGCGACTGAATTCATCGACGGTGCGATAGGAGCGTGCCATGCGCACCGTAAATTGTCGCTCCAGGGATTCAATACTACCCGCCGGCAATTCGACGTTTTCAGCGCGCAGCGCGGCCTCCACATCATTGACGGTAAGATTGCGCGCCGCCAATTCACGGCGATCCAACCAAATGCGCATGGCGTAGCGCTGCTCACCACCAATACGTACACGCGCCACACCATCAATTACTGAAAAACGATCCACCAAATAACGCTGGGCGTAATCAGAAAGCTCCGGCATAGTCATATTTTCACCGGCAAAATTAAACCAGAGAATAACGTCTTCATCCGAGCTGACTTTTTGCACTTCGGGTGGGTCGGCCTCATCGGGCAAATTACCCAACGCACGGGCTACACGATCGCGAATATCATTCGCGGCGGCATCCATGTTATGGCCCGTATCAAACTGAACCACAATATTCGAAACACCATTTTCACTGGAGGATTCTATGTAGCGAATTCCTTCCACACCGGAAATACGATCCTCAATAACCTTGGTTACTCTGGTTTCAACAATATTGGCAGCAGCACCGGGGTAATTAGTGCGAATAGATACAACAGGGGGATCGATATTGGGATACTCGCGCAAGGTCAGCCGCTCAAAGGCAACTATGCCGAACGCGATTAATAAAATTGACAGCACCGAGGCAAATACCGGGCGCTTGATAGCAATATCCGAGAGCATCATGATGGTGGCCCTCAGTTATTTTTGGATTTAATTAAGTCAGACAGGTGTAATGCCTCCCCCGTCTGTTCCGCAAAAGGTTTTTCTTCGGCAAGAACTTGCACTTTCTGTCCCGGACGAATTTTTTGTAAACCATGCGTCACAATTTTTTCGCCCGGACTTAATCCACTCAGCACTTCCACAGAGCCAGGCAAGCGTTCACCAATGGTAATTTGGCGACGCTCCACCACCGGACCATTTTCTGCATCCTGCAACACGAATACAAAATTGTTGCTGGCCAAAGGCACCAAAGCGGATTCAGAAATAATCAATGCTGTACGCGATGCCGCTTTTAAATCCACCAGCATTAACATGCCTTGTTTCAATTCATGATTTTTATTGTCCAATAGTGCACGCACTTTGATGGCGCGAGTCACTTCATCAATCTGGTTATCAATACTGACTACCTCACCTTGAAATTCCTTGTTACCCAAATCACGGCTCTTCGCCACAATGGGTAACCCGGTGGCCAAACTGCGCAGGTAAATAGCTGGCACAGTGAAATCCAATTTCATTTTAGAGTCATCGTTCAGGGTGGTAATAATATTACCTGGCGATACCAGCGCACCGACACTGACTTGTCGCAAGCCCACCACACCAGAAAACGGCGCAAGCAAAACCAGATCTTTTAAGCGCGATTCGGTTGCGTTGTAACGTGCACGCGCTGCTTCAAATTCGCGGATGCGCTGATCAAGCTCTGACTGCGAAGCAGCACCACGCTTGGCTAATTCGCGCACACGATCAAGTTGCTTCTTGGCTTCATCGGTATTGAAGCGTGCTTCTTCAAGCAACGCTGACTCTTCGCGGCTGGTCATTTCAACCAAAATCTGCCCTTTCTCGACACGCTGACCATCATCAAAATTAATACGGGTGATTTTTTTGGTTTCATTGGAGGTGAGAGTAATTGTTTCATTCGCACGCAAATCACCTAGCGCTTCAATTGTGGTCGTGAGCTGCGCTGTACTTGCTGCTTGCACAATCACTTCCGTCGCAGCGCTCGCCGCTGGTTGGGCGTTAGCAGTGAGCACAAAAGCACTCCACACAACGCAGGTCATTGACATGCACAGTGAAGTTAAAAAAGCACCGCGAGTCCTGCACGGCATAAGGATTCTCATAGATTTCTCCCCGGAAAAAGGTATCGCAGAAGTTTAATTAGTATGGTCGCGACACCCAGTAAAGTAAGTGTTTGAATGCAATGTGACATGCCGATACGTAGCAAGATGAACAAAGGATGTGAAGCGCACAAGGTGAACAGACAAATTTAACATTTGTTTACAAAATCAGACGCTTAGAGACGATTAATCAACAAAATCCAAGGTGTGGAAGAAAAAACAAAGCCAGTGCCGGGCGGCACTGGCAATAAATTACGCTGCGCTGGGCACAAAAAAAATCGACGCAGAATTAATACAGTAACGCAAGCCGGTAGGTGCAGGCCCATCGGTAAATACATGCCCCAAATGACAATCGCAATGACGGCAAACCACTTCAGTGCGATGCATACCGTGACTGGTATCCAAGTATTCACGAATCGCCACCTTGTTGACCGGTGCGTAAAAACTGGGCCAGCCGCAACCGGCGTCAAACTTGGTGCCTGCATCAAACAGCAATTCACCGCAGCAGCGGCAGCGATAATCGCCCGCGCTGAATTCCTGCCAATACTCACCAGTAAAGGGGCGCTCGGTGCCCTTTTCACGGCAAATGCGATACTGCTCCGGCGTTAATTTTTCACGCCAATGGTCGTCGTTGTATTTTTCGTTATCAGCCATAAGGATTTCCTTGACAGATCAACTAGTTAAGGTCGATTATTTGGGTGTTTTTCCACCGCAATCACGCACGACCGCATCCAAGGCATCTTACTGCAAATGAACCCGATTAAGAAATCCGACAAACTCAATGGAGTTTGTTATGACATTCGCGGCCCCGTACTGGAGCACGCTTACCGCCTTGAAGAAGAAGGCCACCGCATTCTTAAACTGAATATTGGCAACCCCGCCCCCTTTGGTTTCGCGGCGCCCGACGAAATTATTCAGGACGTTATTTACAACCTGCCCAACGCCGAGGGTTACACCGCTTCCAAAGGCCTGTTTGCCGCGCGCAAAGCGATTATGCAAGAGTGCCAGCGCATTCAAGTGCCGGGCGTGGAAATTGAAGATATTTTCCTCGGCAATGGCGCAAGTGAATTAATTGTGATGGCCATGCAGGCATTGCTTAACAACGGCGATGAAATTCTGGTGCCCGCGCCCGACTACCCTCTCTGGACTGCCGCCGTAAATCTTGCGGGCGGCAAAGCACGTCACTACTTGTGCGATGAACAATCCGACTGGTTCCCCGACCTCGCTGATATCGAGAGCAAAATTACCGATAAAACCCGCGGTATTGTGGTGATTAACCCCAACAACCCCACCGGCTCGGTCTATAGCCAAGCGGTGCTGGAAGCGATTGTAGAACTGGCGCGCCGCCACAACCTGATTATTTTTGCCGACGAAATTTACAGCAAAATTCTTTACGACGACGCCGAGTTTATCCCTATGGGCAGGCTGGCGCAGGACGTACTCTGCGTCACCTTTAACGGCCTGTCCAAAGCCTATCGCCTGGCCGGATTCCGCTCCGGCTGGATGGTGATCAGCGGCGCTAAACACCGCGCCCGCAGTTATATTGAAGGCTTGGAAATGCTGGCATCCATGCGCTTGTGCGCTAACGTGCCAGCTATGTACGCTGTGCAAACCGCGCTGGGCGGCTACCAAAGCATCAATGAATTAATTGTGCCCGGCGGTCGTTTGCGCGATCAGCGCGATGCAGCGATGAATGCGCTGGCCGATATTCCCGGCGTATCTTGCGTAAAACCACGCGGCGCCATGTACCTCTTTCCAAAAATTGATTTGGATATGTACAAAATCAAAGACGACCAACAGATGGTGTTGGACTTTTTGATTCAGGAAAAAGTATTACTCGTACAAGGCACGGCCTTTAACTGGCCCAATCGCGATCACTTCCGCATAGTGTTCCTGCCGCGTGAAGATGACCTGACCAAAGCCATCCATCGTTTTGGCGATTTCCTGTCGCGCTACTCGCAATAATTGACAGTAAAATCGCAGCCATAAAAAAACCAGCTGCGCGCTGGTTTTTTTTATGGCTGCAGTTTACGCAGTGGGAATTTTATAAATCAGCAGTTTCAGTTGCTGCTCTGGGTCAACATCGGGGAAATCTGCATGGGGCTGTAACCGTTCAATAAATACCGC
This sequence comes from Cellvibrio sp. BR, assembly GCF_000263355.1. Lineage (NCBI taxonomy): Bacteria > Pseudomonadati > Pseudomonadota > Gammaproteobacteria > Cellvibrionales > Cellvibrionaceae > Cellvibrio > Cellvibrio sp. BR. The sequence continues at coordinate 59,523 of NZ_JH668202.1, forward strand.
CTGTGGGCACTGCTCATTAAACTGCTGCTTTAAAAACCCCTCACTCAACTCCGGCGCATTTAAACAAGCCAGTACCAAACCACCCTCAGGCATTAATTCCGGCAAGCGGCGAATCACCTTCGCGTAATCTTTTTCCGCTATAAAACTACCTTTTTGGTAGGAGGGCGGATCAATAATCACCAAATCATAAGGCCCGGGCTTTTTAACCCGACTCCAGGATTTAAGAATATTTTCCGCCACAAACTCACTTTTATTTTTTGCCAAGCCATTTAACTGGTGGTTGGCGCGCCCCAAATTTAATGCCGGGCTGCTCATATCCACATTCACGACTTTTTCTGCACCCGCCGCAATAGCCACTACAGAAAAGGCACAGGTATAGGCAAACAAATTCAGTACACGTCGGTTGCTGGCGTATTGTTCCAGCCACAACCTGCCCGGCTCCATATCCAGAAAAAAACCGCTATTTTGTTGTTGCGCCAAATGCAAATTAAATAGCGAACCACGGCGACGCGCATAAATCACCTCGGGCAACTCACCCGATATAAGTTCACTGGGCGCTTGTGGCAAATAGCGATGCTGGACCAGCAGCACCGTGTGTTTACTGTTAAATAGCGGCTGAATTTGAAGAATGAATTGCTCCAACCAGGCGACAGGTGGCGCAACAAATAAAGTTATTAAAATAACAGGTTGAAAATAATCCACTGTGACAAATTCCAACCCGGCATAACAGCGGCCACGGCCATGAAATACGCGATGGCTATCTATATCTGTTGCGGTGCGAATTTTTTCTGCAAGCAGTGCAAGGCGATCCACAATAATTTGCATTAACCTGCACCTTCTGTTGTATAACCCACTGGGTAGATAATCGTATCGCGATAACCGGTAATCACGGGCCAATAACCTACCAGCTGTTTATCCAACTGCGGATCATTGGTATCTACTAACAAGGGGCGACCATCGAGCGCCAGAATTTTTCCACGCGCGGCAATAATGTAAATATTGTCTTTGCCGATGCGCCGCACAATCGCGGGCGTAAATTGCTGGTTGCCACGTCCGAGAATATGCCCCTGACCACCAATCGCGGTAATAATTATTTTTACCTGGCCGGTAAAGTTGTCGAGCTGCTGCACTATTTGTGGTGCGCTGACATCCAGCGCAATTAATTTATTATTAAGCAATAAATCTACCCCCAGCAAACTACCCTCAAGCCCCAGCTCCTGCAAAAATAAATGGGTAGTTGAACCTGGGCCAACCAAATACAGGGTATCTGGCTGCAATTGATCGATCATTTCCTGGGCAACATCCAGCTGCGCCAATTCATCGCGCTCGGTTCCGGCATTTTTTACTAGCTGTAGATTCTGTGAATCCTCCGGCACCAACAAAGTGCCGTAAAAACGCGCGCGCACCTGGCCGTTGCGAAACGCTTCCTCGTCTATATCTTTTACATCGCGCTCGGCAATATTGACCAGCTTGCCAGTCAACAATTGTTTAAGAATTTCCCCCGCGGCTTCAGGCGAAATTGCATAGACACCTGAGTGCATTTTTACCCCGGAGGGAACCCCTAATACTGGCTGGGCTATCCCCACCACATCGGCAATTAAACGTGCGGTACCATCGCCACCGGCAAACAAAATCAAATCTGCCTGTTCATTCATCAGCGCCTGCGCAGCGGCGCAAGTATCTTCCGCTTCACTTGGGTTATTTTTTGCGACGCCGATAATACGCGGAATAAAACCGGCATTTTTTGCCGCAACTTCACCCATATCGCCCGCAAAACAAATAACTTCGATTTGCTGATTTAATTCACTAATGCTTTCCAGGGTGCGCTGCATACGCGCTGGCGCACGCTGTTCGGCACCGCGCGCCAAAGCTTCAGAGCGAATTGCCTCACCATCGGACCCCTTTAAACCGACACTACCGCCCAAACCAGCGTAGGGGTTAATAATCACACCAAGTTTAAACACAGTTAAATCCTAACACTTGCAGCCACTGTTTATCGGCAGCACTGATGCCACTGAGGGCAAGCTGGTAATTGTGGAACTCGCGGCGCTTGGGGTAATGCTTACGCAAAGCATCAAAACCCTCGGCAAAATTTGCTTCGCCACAACGCGCTTGTTGGGCAAGATCACGCAGGCGAGCATCATCGGCCGCTATGTCGTAAACCTGTTTAATCAGAGCTTGGGCGATTTGAAAAATATCGCCACGTTGCACCAGTGCTTCATCAACTGTCAGTACATTATTTTCCAGTGGCGGAACTAATTGCGCGAGCGAAGCATCTGGTTTTTTATCGATGTGCTGACAAAACGCCTGATAAATCATTTCTGTGCCGTTTAATTTTCCATCGTAACTATAACCAGCGATGTGTGGGCTACCGAGCAAAACTCTGTCGAGCAACTCCAGTGAAATATCCGGCTCGGGCTCCCACACATCCAGCACAACATTTAAATCGTCACGCTCATTTAATACATCCAACAAGGCTTGGTTATCTATCACCGGACCGCGCCCGCAATTAATTAACACCGCCCCGGGTTTTAGTTGCAACAATTCCGTGCGACCCAACAAATGAAAACTCGGATGAGAGCCGCTAGTTACCAACGGTGTGTGCATACTAATCACATCACATGCCAGCACCGCCTCCAGGCTGGTGAGGTCAGGGTTTTGTGCAAGGCTGAGGTTGGGGTCATAACAACGCACTTGAACGCCCTGCGCTTTAAGGCGTTTATACAGCAACCCGCCTACGTTACCGCAGCCAATAATGCCGAAAGTCACGGGCAACCAATTGATATTTAAATGACACAAGGCAGCATAAACATACTCAACTACCGAGTTGGCATTGCAGCCCGGTGCACTCGACCATGCAATGGATTGCTCAGCAAAATATTGCTGATCCAAATGATCCACACCGATAGTGCAAGTACCAACAAATGAAATTTTGCTGCTCGCTAGCAGAGCTGAATTTACTTTGGTTACAGAGCGAACTATTAACGCATCTGCATCTTTAACGTCTGCCGCACACATAGTGCGCCCCGGCAACCGAACCACCTCCCCCAAGGGACTAAAAAACGCATCAACCAGTGGGATATTTTCATCCGCAACTATTTTCATAAGAACTCACTTATCGGAAACCGGGGGTTATAAATTCAGAATGCTTAAAAATCAGCCTGACATAAATCGATGGAATAAAATTTTTACCCATAGCGGTTGTGCTTTGGGGATTTAGCATATACCTTATATAGTGATGGTGACCTTAAAACCGTCGTCTGGGCATCGCTGCAAAGCGGTGACTCGCCTCACTTTAGGGGGTGGTATTATGAAGACCTCGCACACAGGCCACAACATGGATAATGTGGTTGATCTCTTCACGAAGAAGACTTACTCCGCGCTGCACGACGAGCGTTTTATCCGCCTCTCTCCTGAATTGGATGGGCTGGAAATGCTCTACTCCAACGATACCAGCTCCGACAAACTCTACAGCCTTAAAATCCTTTGCTGGGGCCTGCGTGCCAATGGTGAAGTGGTTGGGCTTGTGCCTTGGTTAAACGATATTGTTCCCTGCCCCGATCTGTGCGACCCACTTAACGGTCACTGGGAAGGATATTACGATCCGGGTATTGATGAGCTGTTCTTTGAAGCACCAATGCATAAAGTGATTGAGCTTGAGACTGCGGCAGAATACTACGAAGTAGAGTGTGAAAGTGGCGATGACGTTATTCAGGAATTGCCCGACACTATTGGTACTCATGCTGTATTGGCAACTGCGGATAGCAAGCGCTTGACGCTAGTTGAAGTGGTGAGTTGGAGCCTGCATTACGACGGTAGTGTATACGCCATGATCAGTGACCCAACCAAAGTAGTCAGTACACCTGTATTACCAGGCGATGACTCACTTTACGAGGCTCAAGCCAGTGACAATTTCCGTTACTTCTTCCAGCATCAGATAGCAAACAAGATCAAAGCAGAAGATCCCGAAGCAATGGCCGCTATTTCCTTACTGGTAGACGGTTTGCAATAAAAAGATCGATAGCTTGCGACAAAAAATAGTCAATGCATCAAGGCTGTAACTGCTTAAAAAAAACGCCGCATTAGCGGCGTTTTTTTATGGCTATCTGTTTTTGATATGGCGCAATTATAACCAAACACGTAGAAAAAATAGTTTTCTACGCTTTGCGAATATAAAAAATATAATTTTTTTCCGTTTGCTGTTGTTCGATAAGTTCATGCCCCAAAAATAAACAAAACTTTGGAATGTCGCGCAGCGTTGAAGGATCGGTGGCAATCACCTCTATCACACGCCCCGAATCAGTTTCGCGCATGGTTTTATGAAGCATCATTACCGGCTCAGGGCAGAGTAAACCGCAGGTATCTAAAGTTTTATCAATTTCTAAATTCATAGTTTTAAATCGTCTATAAATACACAAGCGAAGAACAGTGAAGTTGCTATGCTATCAATAATGGAAAAAAGTGTAGGAGAAAATTTCACTACCGAGGAACCAGGTTCGATGTCTCGGAAACCAGCAGTAGATTATATGCCGACAGACTTTTTTAGCCGCCAAGCACTGGAACTTACGTTTCGTTTGCTGCGCAATAACAACCCTCTTTTGGCTCACGCAGTCAAACAAGCAATAGATACAATACCCAATGTTTCCTACGAAGATCTGCAATCTGCCTATACCGGCGAAATGTTACTCAATTCCCAGGTTCTGGATTCGCTCAAAGCACACACTATTGGCAAAATAGTATCGGTATTAACCGAGATTGGCGAGAGCGCGTTGCGTGATAAAAATCTTCCTCCGGGCCACATGACACTGCTGCGAACCCTTATTGAAGATTGGGTACAACTCACCGAATGGGTTTTGCAAAATACTGCAGCGGATCAAAATGACCGCACCTCTTATCATTAAGTTTTAAGCATCTAACAAAAAACCAGCTAGTGAGTTGGCGATCAACTTATCGCCAACTCACACAAGGATTAATACACTCGCAAATATCCTGTTACTTCTTCACGATCGTGATACAGCTGCTTAAATTGAATATCCAATTTAAACCCCGCCTTTTCCAACTCAGCGCGAATCCGCTCTTCACATTTTTTCACTTCGGCATAACGCTGCTTCATTGGTAGCTTCAAATTAAAAATGGCTTCGCGACAATGTTTTTTAGTGAACCAGCGAATAATCATACTGGTCACTCGCGCGGGTTTATCTACAATATCGCAGACCAACCAGTGCACTGGCTTTTTTGGTTCATATAAAAAACCGTCGGTCAAAATATGCAATACCTGCCCGGTTTCCAGCAGATTTTTATCCATAGGCCCGTTATCTACGGCCTCTACATACATTCCGCGCTGCACCAGCTGCCAGGTCCAGCCACCGGGTGCTGCCCCCAGATCTACCGCCCGCATGCCCGATACCAAGCGAGTATCCCACTCTTCGGCGGGAATAAAATGATGCCAAGCTTCTTCAAGCTTTAAGGTGGCACGACTAGGCGCCTCTTTGGGTAAACGCAAACGGGCAATCCCCATAGGCCACTGCGATGAATTGTAAATGGGGCTAAAACCCACATAAGCCTGAGTACCGGAAATAAATACCAAATGCAGACGCATTGGGCTTTTGGCATAAACCAATTGGGCAGCACGCAGCGCTTTCTCAAAGGGTGCAGTGATTTTTTTACTTAAACCCGACAGCTCTTTACCTTCGTTGGTATCGACTGTCTCAATGATTAATTCGCAGGTTTTTGGCAAAGCCGCCGCAGCCGCACAGAGGGGAGTCACACGATCAGTAACCGGTAAATCATCAATTAAACCAGCGCACACGAACCATTGGCGAGCAAAAATCAATTTGCGAAACCCCAACAGCTTCATCAGATTGTCCGCACCATCCGGTTCGTGGGTAATAAAAAGTACATAGGCGCTATTGTCTTTGGTTTTACTGTAACCATAGATACCCAAACCAGCAGCCAGATCGGATATTTCCGCCGCACATTCTTTTTCAAATCCTGCGCGACAATGCAAAAATAAATGATTCACAATATTCTCATCATAAAGAGTAAAAAATTAATCGGCAGTATTATTCTGCGCGATAAGCTCAGCATCGTGACGAGTAAGCAAACTGGCGGACTCGGTCGAAAAATCAAACACCACCACTACCTCGCGACGCTTTAACAGTTTTTTAACTTGCTCAACTTTAGTTGCGAGCGATACTTCCTCTACACCGTAATCAGTACCGTCACGGGTAATAAACTCTTCTATCAGTCCTTGCAAGGCATCGCTCGATAATTGTTCATAGGGAATAATCATCGGCTTATCTCTGACTTAACAATAGGGGTTCACTCACAGCTTGTTCAGTAACAACAAGCAGAGTAATCTTAAACTGGATAACACAGCGAATTAACCGCTTAGCGAATGGATAAATAATCTAAAAACACCGAATCAATAACCATTAAGGAATTGCCGTGAATACACAACTTGTTTTAACTGTAATTTGTGACGATCGCCCCGGTGTTGTGGAACTGCTTGCACACACTATTAACCAACACCATGGCAATTGGCTTGAAAGCCGTATGGCACACTTGGCTGGTAAGTTCGCGGGTATCCTGCAGGTTGCCGTTGCGGAGTCACATCTGGCGGAGCTGCGTACTGCACTGAATCAATTGGCCGAAAAAGGGCTGAAAATCGTTATCGAAGACGCCGTTACTATTAGCAAACCCGATTGCCGTGAATTTAGCTTTAGCGTCGTGGGCAATGATAGGCCCGGTATTGTACGCGAAATAGCCCAAGCTTTCGCCGCACGCCATATTAACATGGGCGAGCTGGAAACGGCGTGTTCAAGTATGCCTTGGTCCGGCGAACCGCTGTTTGAGGCCACGGGTGTGATTGAGGTGCCTAAATCGGTCGATATGAATGAGCTATATGACTACCTGGATAAAATTGCCGATGAACTGGCAGTTGATATACGCCTGGAATCGTCCACCGAGCGATAATGCTGTTAGGCCCCTGCTCTCCTTATGGGCTTTATTGCGCGGACAAAAATGGCAGCCATTCGCTGCCATTTTTATTAACCTTAAAGACCTTGCTGCAGAAGCAATCGCTAGTCGTGTTTGTGTTTTTGCATCACCGCATCAAACTTTTCCAGTTCGATATTGATCGCCTTGGTAGAAATGTTCACTTCGTAAAATGAAAAAAGCAAAGACACCACTAGCAGTATCAAACTCGCCGCAAATAAATACATACCTGCCACCTGAAATGCCAGCAACAGCGAAAACATAGACAGGGTACAAAACACAAACGATAAAACCCCAAACGCCTGCATAAATCGGATCACTGTCATGCGAATACGCAGGTTGTCGATTTGGCGAATCACGATATCACGGCTAGGGGCATTTTCCAGATTACTCAGCTGCCGAATCACATTCGCCAGCGTCACAAAACGATTGGTATAAGCCAGCATTAGTAACGAGATGGCAGGAAACAATAAACTGGGAGTGGTAATAGTCATTTCCATAAAAATACGTTTGTAAAACCTCAATTATTGAAAACGTTCACGCCAATAAATAATGCGGTCATGACCACGATAGCTGCCGAAACCAAATTCAGCATCAGGAATTGTTGTATCGGAATAATCACCATCCTGATTCCAATCAAAACGAAGCCACGGGTACGAAGTTAAATCAACTTTTACGTCAAAACTACCCGTCACCCCAACACCCGGCGCAGAGAAAAAGTGATTAGCATTGCCGCTGGTAAAATTAATTTCTGTGGCAGTGCTAGAGTCATAATTCCCCACCGTCGCCCCCCCCATTAAGCGCTACAGTTAAGTTAGCTGGCACCGAAATATTGCCCGCTGGATAGGTAATTGCACTGCGTAGAATTTTCGTGCAGCTGTCATCCTGATTGTCTATAAAACGATTACCCAACCAATATTCAGTGGAAAAATTCACCGGCAGGTTAGCAGTTTCAGGGCCGAAGGCATCATCCAAGCGGAGGCGGCCGTAACGCACCTCAAATTGAGCTAGCTCATAAGCATTATTTTCCGGCGCACCACAACCACCAGTTGTATCAACAGTAAGATTGGCATCAGAGAGCTGCCGTTTATCTAAACAATCCTGTACACCTATACCAAGTTTCACCCCGGAGTATGGACCATCGGGTGTGTTTGCTCGAGAAAACTGCGCGTTTGGCTCGCTGATAGCAGCAACACCATTGATCCAAATAGGAGCACTGATAGCAACAGAATTATTTTTCAAGCGAGACAAAAAATTGATCTCAGTGTTAAACATAAAAAATGGAATTGATGCAACAGCATAACCCTTGGCTAAATCATAATTCGTTACCGGATTGCCTCCCTTATCCAAAGCACGCAACATGAAATCCAACCCTTTAGTACTAGGAGTCGTTGAATCAACATTGAATGGCATTCCCATATACAAAAAACCACTGCAAGTTACTATTGCATCCGTATTCATCAAGTCGAACATATTAGGATAAAAGCGACCAATAACGCCGCTGGCAGGTTTGTTAGGTATATCACCAGCCCCCAAGTAATCATTGTCCAGCAAATAAGGTCTAATTGTTAAGCTGCCTACCTGATTCCATTGAATGTCTGGATTAATAAAGGTGCCAGCTGGGCTGGTTGTAGTAAACGCCCCGCCAATGGTAATCTCAGTTAAACTGCCACTAGCCGGATAACTTAATGCGTTTTCAATTATGGCTAACTGATTTATTTCCGGGGTTTCTTCTCGACCAAAATTAGGTGTGGGATTTCCAGATGCATTTCGTGACTGCAAGTTCACATTAAATTTTTCACCTGCCGCCACAAAACCTGCACCACTGCTCGTTGTACCGGGATTATTTATATTGCTTGCAGTGGTTACTGCAGAAACAACAAGGCTATGAGGTTTAACCACAAAGTCATTGCTAACACCAGTAAACGTATACGCAGGTTCCCCGCCACCCGCATTTAATGCTAACCGCGCCAACAATCTTATTTGACCAACATCGGAATAATTAAACGGAATATTCGCTGCGCCAGTTGCATTAAAATTTACTGCTTTATTGCTATAAACTACGCTGCCATCTGCGACGGCACCAGCGTTAGATATAATTGATGTTCCTGCCAAGTTTAATGTTTGACCTGCGATACAAGTTGTGGGGTTTATACATTTATAAGCCAGCTGAACTGTTTGTGGCGACGTAAAACGTGCGGCGCACGCACCTGTTTTATCATCCGTCCTAACCGAACGAAGGTATAGATTATTATTGGTAACACCGGAAATTTGAGTAGGGATATTCTGTGTTGTTGCAGCTGTTTCAGAAAAAATAAATCCCGCACGATTAAAACGAGAGCTGCAACTCGATGCAACTAAACAACTGGAGGTTCCAGTGCAACACTTGGTGGAATTGTTAGCCGCAGTAGCGACACTTGTCAGGTTTAATGTAGCAACCGCATCTTCTACGGCATTGCTATATAACAACTTGGTAGACGCCTCACCAGCAGAGAGCGTTAACGTGGACGCGTTCAATGTACCCGCGGTAGCCGATAAACTCACATTAGTGTTAACTGAGAAATCTCTATTACATGGCACAGCACTATCCGCACAAACGCGTACCGTCACCTTGGCTCCCTCGCAGGCAATACTTTCTGCAGCCACTTCTATCTCATAATGATCCGGCCCTGAACATACCCGGGCCGTGCGCATTAGATTTTCAATATTAGCCTGCGGCAATGCACCCGAATAAATATTGACTTCATCAATATTACCCAAAAAATGAAATGAAGATGTACGCCCTTCAGCTGAAGCCGATGTTTCACCACCAATCGCCGCCAGCCCCGAACCATCTGACCATGTTCCCGTATAAGCCCCCGTAGCCTTTGCTAATAAGGTCAGTGATTGGTTATAGACATAGAGCGTCACAGTTTTAGCTGATGTATCAACGGCAGCAGCGACATAGTGCCAAGCGTTACTACTGATAACGGGGTTGGTATCTACACAAAATGCACCGCAGTTTGGATTAGTGCCTTGGCCGGTCACGGCGCCGTTGTTAGCAATATTTCTGCTAAAAAAACGCAACTTCGGCTGTCCTGTTCCATCAGCCAAACTAAAGCCCCAACCATTTTGTGCATCGTCGCGGACTAAAATTCGTTGATGTTGAGCGCTAGCGTTAGTTGAACGAATCCAGGCTGCAAATGTAAAGCCTTGCGGCAGTGCCGGAAAACCCGTTAGTTCAACATAGCTATGGCTGCGTGCAGGGGAACCTGTGCCATCAAAAGCACCGTAATAACAGGTGTTTTGGTTGCCATTGATATAAGCAGGATTACCAGAAGACGTGGAAGGTAAAACTGAACTTCCTGCAGCGATTGCGGCGCGACCATGATTGCCATTGCCACTGGTGTCGCGTACTTCGTTGGCGGAACCTTTCCAGCTCCCCTCGTCCATATTCCATGATCCCAGCAGCACTGGTGTTACTGTCGCGCCACTACAAAATGGGGAAAAATCAGCAGAAGATAAATTCGATCCTTGATAGTTAATGGTTACTTCATTACCTGCACCAATAAAATTTGCACCAGACACAGCACCATTAACAACTGATTTGAAATCAAGAGATATATTTCCTCCGGCATACATATAACCGGTAAAATTTAATTCATTCTCGCTGGTAATTGATCCAGTTGCATAAATTAAGAGTTGATTTGAAGCAAAACCCTCAGTGAACGCCTTAAAACCAAAAGTCACACTTCCATTTACAAAAATACGAGTGGGCCCCGATGATGCAATACGCCGCAATACCGTTTCCTGTGCAATGGTGAGATTGCCATTAATCCAGTAGTCACCCGATTGTAAACGTAAAATGGATTTAAAATTAGTCGTCACCGCGCCGGTGTAATACACACCATTTTCGCTATTAAAAGTAAGTGTTGCCTCTTGACCCACATTTATTGCTGTATAACTACCAGCGTTAATTGTCGCACTCCCCTGATAGCCAATATTAACCGCGCCGTTAGTACCATTTCCGGTTAAAAATGTTGGTGTCGATTTAGTTGCCGCAGTTCCCGTAACAACACAACTACTACCGCTGCACGCTAACCAAGCGCTATCGTCCGTAAGTGTTCGCGCAGCAAGAGTTGCACTGCCGCCGGTGATAGTTGAGTGATACCTCAATCTAATATTCCCATTAGGGGCATGTGCCTGAATACCATTGGTGAAAATATCTGAACAGGCAACGGCTAAAGCATAAGAAGCATTTGTTAACAGCAAGAATGCAATAATAAATTTTATGTATTTGAAACTGAGGAAATAATTCATCATTCCTGCTCCAAAAACGCGCCAGCTTGAATACTACGCTCAGCGCGATATTCATTTTCCCCACAGGTGCCTTCGCTAGTAACCGTATAAAAACTTTTCAGCACATCGGCCGTTGCCATAGGTGAATAGTTTGTCGCATTTGCAGGCGTACAATCATTCCCATTTTGGTAGCGGCAAGTACAATCAACAGCCACAGTACAAGCACTAAGGCCATCGATTCCACTGTAATCCGGATTTAAATTCATAGCTAGGCACGCAGCATCCGCCGCTTGGCGACCATTCACATCAAAAAATAATGCTTTCATACCCCGCTGTGCACCACTTTCTGCCGCGTAAAAACTTTGCAGGCTAATAAATTCCTGCACCACCGCCGTTTGGGATTGTGTAGCCGTACGAGAAATAGTTAATGCCAAGACGCCCATTACCACAATAATAAACAGCGCCAGCGGCAATAAAAATCCACGCTGGGAATTCACCTGTTTTAAAGAGCGAGAATTAGGGAACATTGCGAATAAGTACCCGCTGGATGTAATTAATCGTTTCGCCACCGCTGGTAAAATCCAATGCTATGGTCACACGGGTATTGCGATTCTCTGAGCCATTAGCAAGTGTAAATGGCTCTGCACCAGCAATACCGCGCGCCAGAATATCGGAGCTATCAGTTAAGGTTACATTCGAAGCTTGTGGATTAATACCACTGTAAAACCGCAATTCATTACCGACTAAACAAAACGCCTGAGCATCATCCAATAAATAAAAACGCTTATTGATGGAATTACGCAGCCATTGTTTTGCAGTGGATAATTGCAAAGCGCTGCTGGTATAACCGGAATATCCCACCAACGAAGTGGGCGATGAACCATAAATTTCTGCTGCGCTCATTGCTCCAATCGCAACATGGTTTGCAGTACCAAAATCCACCGTAACCGGTGAGGCGGGAATAGTTGCAGATGGTGCTGCGCCATTTTGCTGATCAGGCACTGCATTGAAATAATTACCACCCGCCGCGATCGGCATAAACTGCAGACACTGATCAGCGTTGGTTAAACGCACCGAATAAGGCAAGGCGCCGCGCAATTGCCGCGTCATGCGTTCAATGGATTGTCGAGCGGTATTTACCAGTAAGGCGCGGGTTTGTGTGCTCTGGTAAGACTCGGTTGCGCGCACGACAAAACCCACACCAATGGTGGCGATAATGGATAAAATCACCATCACCGCAATTAACTCCACCAGCGTAAAACCACGCACAGAGGAGTTCTGCAGATCAGCGCGCACGTTACGCATTAAAAATTGGCTCGCTCGGCAGATAACAAAAAGGTTTCGCTAGTGGGTGTGGTCACACTGACGGTAATTAATTTGATGTTATTGGCGGTTGTCACACTCACTGAACGCACATAATTTGGATAAGGTGTATCGCTAAAATTATGATAGTCATCGACGTCGTTCATATTGTCATCAGGTAAATTATTACAAGCAATCGCTCCAACAGTTGAGCATGCAGGAACACCACCTGTTGGCGTTGCTTCGTCATATCTAAGGGAGATAATTTCATCGAGCAGGGATTGTGCAGATTCCAGCGCACGCATACGAATAATGGGATCAGCATTATTAATGGTCGCCTGGCGATAAATACCCACTAACACCAAGAGCGCAATACTGACCACCACAATAAATACAATCAATTCAATCAGGCTCACACCTGACTGATTTTTTTTAGTTGGCGTAAGCATAACCACTTGCCTCCACCTGAATAACTGCCGATGTACCTGCTGTGTTTCCAGAGCCGGTAAGCGTGATACTTGCCGCCGTAGTACGGCCCAGCTTGTCAAAAATAAACACGCCGTCCACATCGGTTGTAGTTGCCGTAACGCCTTGAGGTAAAACCAGCGGGTAATAAGTAGATGTCACCGCAATGGGATTATTATTTTCCGTCACACTGACACTGTTACTGGTGATAACCAGTCGAATATTGCCGCCGTTGCTACGCATCATCGCAGTTTGTTGCGCAAAAAATAAGGCCGCGATGATGTCATCGCGGCCTGATTGTACTGCTGCTGTGTTAACGGGGCCTAAGCGTGAAAAAAGCGTGATCGAAAGAATACCGAGCAAAATCATTACGGTAATTAATTCAATGAGCGAAAAGCCTCGTGAATTAGCGATCACGTTTAATGAACACTCAAGTGAACTCGCTAGTTACGGAGTTGGTGCAGTAACAGGAGGAGTTACACCATAAGCAGTAAAACTCGCAGGGGCTGTAGTTATATCATCGTCTGAATAGCCAACAGTACAATCACCAGCATCACCTTCACCTAACCCTGTATCGCCGGCAATAACCATATCAGTAGGCAGTCCACCTTCTAACAAATCTTCAACATCAGTACAATTGACTACACTTCTTATGGTTGAGGTTGTAGTTAATCCTGCATCGCTAGCAATATTGTTAGCGTGATTCAAAGCTGCCGCACTTCCCAAAGCACCCGCAACACCCTGTAAAGCGGATTCACGTGCTGCTTCAGATAAATCCACAAAACGTGGTAATGCAGTTGCCGCCAATATACCCAAAATAACGATAACAGCGATTAATTCGATCAACGTAAAACCGGATTGTTGTTTCATAACCAAACTCCACGACAGTAAAAAAGATAAGTTAACAAAAGCGTTTGTATCCACAAGCATAGCTTATTTATTACTACATCCCTGCTGCCGCAAACCCGGTTGGATTTACGTACTAAACTCAATAGTATTGAGTCCAAATATAGCTAAATAACACAACAAATCCAGTTATTAAGCCAATAATTTATAGTTAATTCTATTCGCCTCCTGCAGTAAACAGCATTCTGCCATCCATGGGGTAATAATCAAAAAATGCATTGCTGTTAACCAACTCAAAACGGCAGACTAAATCGCCAGCATAGAGTTGATATTCAGCACTCTCATTCGGCTGTGTAGAACGGCTCAGTGCGGCGGGGTTTTGCAATAATAGCTCCCATAGTTGCGCACAATCCTCCTCCGTCAAACTAAAACCCTCCACAACCGGGCCACTCACCGCCACTGGCCAGGCTTGTGGCGAAAAATATACCACGCGATTGGCAATGGTAATTTGCCTCTCATCTGCATTGTGCTTGCTCGCCAAACTGCTGACCAAAAACTCAATGCGCGCGTTCGCAGCGGCGGTCACAAAACGATGAGCGAGAATTTCCATGCGCAGAATACGCGCGTCTTCTGCCATAAACCAATAGCGACTGAGCGCAACCACGCTGATTAGCGCGATCACAGTAGCGATCACAAACCATTCAAATCGTCCATTATGGTAGGTTCGGATCACAGCGGCCTCATTTTTGGATGCTATACATATCCCACATGGGCAAGAAAATACCCAGCGCAAGAACCGTGACAAAACCCGCCATGATCACAATCATGATTGGCTCGATTCTATCGCTGAGTTGCTTTACATCGTATTCCACTTCGCTTTCATAAAACGCAGCAACTTCGGCGAGCAGCGCATCTACCTGGCCGCTCTCCTCGCCCACAGAAATCATCTGTAATACCAGCGGCGTAAACATACCGCTCACCAAATGGGTTTGAAATAATCCTTCACCACGTTCCACCCCTGCACGAATACCGCGAATTTTATCGCCCAAGTAAGGGTTATCCACAGCGCGCGCACTTAATTCCAGCGCATTGGATAAGGGCAACCCCGCATTTAACATCAAGCCAAATGAGCGCGCATAACGCGCTAGAGAGGCGCGTTCGATAATATCGCCCACAACAATCAATTTTAATTTTTTACGCCCCCACACCCGGCTACCCTCCGGGGTTTTTATGTAGTGATAAACCCAAGCCACCAAGGCACTAATAATCAGCAACAAATACAACCAGAAATCGACAAAAAAATCGGAAATGCCAATCAAAATACGGGTAGGCAATGGCAAGTCAGCGCCAAAGGTAGCAAATAAATTGGCAAACGCCGGAATAACTTTTACGTTGATAACCACTATCGCAATTGAAATGGCGATTAATACAAAACTGGGATAACGCAATGCCGTTTTGATGCTCTTGATGGTTTCAAGATCACGCTCCATATATTCGCTAAGTTGTTTGAATACCAAATCCAGGCGACCGGAGTTTTCCCCTACGCTGACCAAGCTGACAAATAAATTATCAAAAATTTTGGGGTGCGCGCGCATCGCAGTAGACAGCTCTACACCCGCCTCCAAACGCTCGACCACATCATTTAACGCTTGCTGGAACGCATAGTTACGCAGTGATGCCGACAGACCACGCAACCCTTTTACTAACGGAATACCCGCACGACTGATGGTATGCATCTGTCGGCAAAACATAATCAGCTCTACTTTTTCTACACGGCCACGATTAGTCGCGCGGGCAAAACGTTCAGAAAAACTCAGCTGTTCAATAAATTCGCTAATATCAACGGGCGTAATGCCGCGCCCAAGTAATTGGTTTACAGCAGCATCTTGACTGGAGGCATCCACCTGCCCGGTAATTAAACGCCCTTCGGCATTGCGGCCTTTGAATTCATATACCGCCATTAGAGTTTTCTCATGGTTTTAAATTTCACTCACCTGGGCAGAAATAGACATCACTTCATCCAGAGTAGTTAGCCCTTCTATCGCATAACCTAATGCGGCCTCGCTTAAGTTAACAAAATCCGGCACAGCATTAGCGGCCTGCATAAATGCATTGAGGTCATTTATGCGCAGAGCTTCCGCCATGGTTTGATTTAATTCCAACATTTCAAAAATACCAATACGCCCGCGATAACCCGTATTGTGACAATGGGGGCAGCCAGTCCCTTTTTTGAAAACCACATGACTGTAATCGCGCCCTTTACCTATAGCCGCCAGCAATTGCTGCTCATTGGCATCCGGTGAATAAGGATGAATACAACTGGAGCAAATACGTCGCACCAAGCGCTGGGCAACAATCGCCTTGAGCGCAGTTGCTACCAAATAACCGTCGACTCCCATATCCATTAAACGCATAGCGGAGGTAACAGCATCATTAGTGTGTAAGGTTGATAACACCATATGGCCGGTCATGGAAGCGCGCAACGCAATTTCGGCGGATTCTGCATCGCGAATCTCACCCACCAATAAAATATCCGGGTCTTGTCGCAACGTGGCGCGCAGCACACTCGCAAACGTTAAACCAATTTTTTCATGCAGCTGTACCTGGCTAATGCGCGGCAAGCGATACTCCACCGGATCCTCCACGGTGATGATTTTTTTCTCTGGCTTATTTAATTCTGACAAGGCGCCATAAAGAGTGGTGGTTTTACCACTGCCCGTTGGGCCGGTCACTAATACCAAGCCGTGGGGGCGAGTAATAATTTTGCGGAAACGCTCTATTAAATGAGGCGGCATACCCACCGCATCTAACGGCCTAACCCCATCAGTTTGATCGAGCAGACGCATAACTACCGATTCACCAAACTGTACCGGCATAGTGGAGATACGCACATCAATATTGTGGTGTTTAACCTTTAAGTTAAAACGACCGTCTTGAGGTAGACGTTTTTCAGAAATATCCATGCCCGACATTAATTTCAAGCGCACCACCAGTGCCGATGCGATACGCTTTTCGTTCATCACCTGCTCTAACAAAACACCGTCGATACGGGTGCGAATACGCAATACTTTTTCATCCGGCTCTATATGAATATCAGACGCTTTGGTATTGATGGCCTCTTCAAATATTTTTTGCAGCAGTTTCACCACCGGCGCTTCACTGTCGGCAGCACCCACCGCAAATTCCGCTAGATCCACCGCTGATTCCTGCAGTTCCTCGTCCAATTCACCGGCTAGGGTGGCGATTTCACTGGCACGGGTGTAAGCGATATCCAAAATATCCAGTAGTTCGGATTCACGCACTACCGCCGGTTTAATATTTTTTTGCAGCAAGCGCTGCAATTCATCCAGGCAAAAAATATCGGTTGGATCGGCCATGCCGAGCAACAGGCCATCAAAATCCTCGCGCAATAACATGACGCGATAACGGCGCGCACTGGTTTCCGGCAAACGTTGCACCAAAGTGCGATCAAAACGAAATTGTTTTAGCTCCACGAACGGAATATCCAGCTGTGCCGACAGCAGATTAAGCAATGCATTTTCTTCCACATAACCCAATTCAACCAGCGTGGCACCCAATTTCCGGCCGGTGAGTTTTTGCTCTTGCAGGGCATGCTGCAATTGGGTTTCCGAAATAATATTCTTTTCAACGAGTAAATCGCCGATACGAATACGTTTTTGCGAAGCGAGATTCATCATAACTGGTTAATCCATTTCACTGCTGTAATGCCACTAAGCGCTGCTCCACATACTGGCGCACTTGTGGTTGCAAATCGGAATATTGATTGACACGTTGGTAGGCTTGTAAAGCCAACTGCGATTGATTGAGTGCATCCTGTGCCAATGCAAACCCCAGCCAATAAGCGGGTTTTTCACCAAACACACTGAGCAGGCGCCGGTAATGACTCGCCGCTTCCTGATTCATACCACTGCGCTGATACAAACCCGCCAGTAATGCGCGATAATTTTCATCATTTTCCGCTTCCACTAATGTCGCTTCGAGAAGCGCAACAGCTTCTTCGAGATTGCCCTCTATTAACCTGATTTTTGCTACGTAATAGTTTTTTGTTGCCACGGCTAAAAAACTGGATTGGGTTAATACTTGCTGCGCCGCAGTACTATTTTCTTGTTCGCAAAAAATATCCAACAACAAGCGGGTCGATTCCTGTGCCGCCGGGTGACTGGTAATAAAATCCTGTAAGCGGGCAATGCTTTGCTCCTCCTGCCCTGCTTGAAATAATTCACGGGCCTGCAGCGCTAATTGCTGATCCTTCCAAGCAGGATTAGGCGCAATAAATAGCGATGGATCACCCTGTGGCTCGCTCGATGTATTGTTCTCAGCAATAGCGACAAATGGCTCATTAATACTGACTGACTCAGCCGTTTCCGCTCCTGACTCTTGATCAATTGATTTTTGATCGGCTGTTTTTTCATCCAATGGCTTTTCAACAGAAGCAACTTCAGCGGCGACACTTTTCATCGACGAATCAGACTGTAAGGATCCCACCTCTTTTTTTTGTTCTACATTGGTCTGTTCTGCAGTGGTCTGTTCTGAACTGGTCTGTTCTGCAGTGGTCTGTTCTGAACTGGTCAGCACATTGGTTAGCGTAGTTACCGCAGACTCCAATGCGGCCAAACGCTCATCCAACTCGGGTGATGCAATTATTGTTGCCGCTGCACCGGTATTTTCTGGTACAGCGTCAATTTTCTCAGACTGAACTTGTTCAGGAAAACTCACCATTTCGGAGGTAGTAGAGACGGCCGGTTTTCCATCAGAAAAATATCGCCATCCAAAAACCCCAAGCAATACCACCACAAATACAACCACGCTCGGCAGCAGACTGCGTGGCAGTGGTTTGGCAGCGCTGGATTGGGAAAATAATTCGCGTTGCTCCTCTTGAGCATGAGAATGCGCAGCAAGATTATGTTCAAGGTTTTGCGATGATGGGCGCGCAACATCTTGCGAGAGGTCACGCAACATGTCGTTTAACAAACTCATGTTGCACCGCCCAATACGCCCGGAGCCAAGGCAATTGCCGCGGCGGCACCGGCCGCCAGCATTGGCCACAACCAATAATCGCGCCGCGCTAACCAGCGTCCAAAACGGCGGCTTTCGGCGGTATCCATAATGGCTCGCACCATATGTTGGCGATTCACCCGCTCCGCCGCTTGACCATAAGCAGCCAACATGGCTTTGTGAGCGATAACATTGATTAACCGCGGCACGCCACCGGATGCTTTGTATAACAATTTGATGGCACTGTTAGAAAACAGCGAGGCGCGACTATAGCCTGCGGATGCAAGGCGATAGGCCAAGTAATCCGGCAAACTTTTTTGGGGAATGGTTTGTAAATATTCAGAAAACACTATGCGCTGTTTTAACTGGCGCAAATCCGGGCGATCCAAAAGTTCATCCAACTCAGGCTGACCAAACAGCACGACTTGCAACAACTTACTTTTTTCCGTTTCCAGATTGGTTAACAAACGCAGCGCTTCGATGGTTTCGCGTGGCATGGCCTGCGCTTCATCCACTATCAATACCACCTGCCGCTTTTGTTGCGCCAATTCCACCAAACGTAAATTGATATCCTTGAGCAATTGATAAGAAGGGACATCCGGTGAGTAGGCAATGCCAATTTCTTCCGCGAGAAACCACTTTAATTCATCGGGCGTGAGGTAAGGATTGGGAATATACGCAGTGATAAAGGTATCGCCCAAACTGGCCAATAATTTTCTGCTGAGCAATGTTTTACCGGTGCCAACCTCACCCACAATTTTAATAAACCCCTCGCTATGGCGCAGCGCAAGCAAAAGAGTGCTCAACACCTCGCGATGGCTCTGGTTATTAAAATAAAATTGGGTATCTGGCGTGAGCGAAAACGGATGCTCACGTAACCCAAAATGTTGACGGTACATGTAAAACCTCGTTGCCTGGTAGATCTGTTAACTACTACTGGCTTCTGTAGGTATCGCCCATATCGCGCATGGAATTTTGCGCTTCAGTCAGCTGTTCATCCCAGGTTCTGTCATCCACTACAATCGGGCGCAACAGGATTACCAGCTCGGTTTTCGTTTTGGCTTTGTTTTTAGTTTTGAATAATGCATTGAGTACCGGAATATCTCCCAGTAGCGGGCGCTTACCATCCACATTATTAGTGGACTCAGTCATCAACCCGCCCAATACAATCACCTGTCCATTAGCAGCTTTCACGATACTGTCTGATTCACGTACACCACGCAGTGCCAACGGTAATGAAAATTGCTCATTACCAACGGTAAAAACTTTTTGTTGATCAGTAACTTCGCTGACTACGGGATGTATATGCAAAATAACTTCACCGCGCTCAGAAATTTGCGGCGTTACATCCAAAGAAATACCACTAAAAAAAGAGGACAGCTCAATACTCGGGGTAGAGGTAGTAGTTGCTGCATTAGAAGTTTGGTTGTTAGAAATACCAGTTACAAAATATTCATCCGACCCAACGCGAATCATGGCTTTTTGGTTATTCACAGTCGATACACGCGGACTGGAAAGCACTTGGACTGTGCCTTGGGTTTCAAGTAATGAAAGTAATTTTGTGATATCCCCCACTTGAATAAGACCAGCAATAGTTCCCCCTACTCGCTCGCGTACTGGCACTTCAAGATTTTGTAGATTTCCGTCTGAGTCAGTATAAATATTGTTTCTGATTAACTCCCTAAATTCACCAACTTCTGTAGAGCCATCCGTATTTAAATCAAACCCATCCTGAAGGTTTTTTGCAGCAGTAATCTGCCCACTAATTGCCCCCCAGTTCACCCCTGCTTCAAAGCCTTCACTCAAACGCACCTCGATAATTTTTGCTTCCAAAATTACCTGGCGTTTAACACTGAGTTCCGAGCGCTCCAGAAAATCACGCACGGCGCTAAGCTCGTGCGGCATAGCGGTAACAACCACCATGCCCGCTTGCGGTGTAACCATGACTTGTCGGCTTTCAGTTTCACCACCAATAATAGAGGTCACCGTTTTTTCCAGCGATGCCCAAAAATCCGTGCGGTTCATCGTTTGCACACGGGAACCCGGTGTAAGGCCAGACGAGTTGCGATTACTGCGCTGCTGTTGCGCACTTTCAATCATGCCCAACAAGTTAGCAGTATCGTTTGAACTTCCAGAATTACCGCCAGAGTTATTGGAATTGTTGTTGCCGGAGGTTTGCGCGCGGCCAATCATCACACTGGTATCGGAAACCCCTACCCGCTGCACATCCAAATAATTAATTTGAAATACTTCAGTGCGCAGTGCATTGGCATAAATAGTGTAAATGCCACGATCTTTGCGGTATTCGTAACCATAAATATCGCGAGTCACGCGCAGCACATCATCCACCGTGACATTTTTTAGATCCAGGGTTACGCTGCCAGTGACTTCGGGGTGCACCACCACATTCACCCCGGTGCCATTTACCAGCCCCAGGAAAAAATCCCTCGCCGCAACATTACTCACCGACACATCAAAACGGTCGTAGCTACCTTTTGCACTCGGCGCATTAAGCGACTGATTATCCAATAAAGCTTTGTTAACTTCGGCAGGTACATTATTGGGCTGATTAGTGCGCGCCGCTTGCTGAGAAACTGTTTGGTCGAGTACGTCCTCACCCAGCAGGCGTTTATCCGCATTTTTATTGGTACTACAAGCCGACAAGATTATCGCTAGGGATAAGAGCGAGCACTGGAACAAGCGCTTGGGCGTTTTAGGGTGGGTGAACATGTCACGGCCTCAAATATTTTTAAATCGATTAATGTCTTATCACAACACTGGGTGAGAGTCGTAATGCCCAGGTTTTTGTGTGCTGTTGCAACACCACGGTTTGCGGTGAAATACGTTTTACTATTACCCCATCTGAACCAGGAACAACTTGTCCTTCACGCAGGGTTGCGCCATTAATAACGACATATTTACGTTGGGCGCTGATCAACACCGAACTCAAGGTGTAGTTCGTAGTGGCGGCAATACCAGGCGCGACGGCATACCCCAAGGGTGTGGTTGGATCCCGCACCATGTCGCTGGTATTTGCTGCATCGACAACCGGTGTTTGCGCAAAAGATGCAGGCGCGAGAAAAAAAACAGCGTTGAAAATACTTAATAGTAAGAGAAAAGATTTATACACCGAACAAACCCTCCTCTGAACTCAGGGTAAATACCTGAATGTCAATTTCAGCATTAGGGTAGTTTTTTACGGTGTAGTCCAACGACTCCCAATAAAACTTCCATTGCAAGGCTTCAATATCGCGCAAGAGTTTTAGCAACTCTGCATAGCTGCCGGATACACGAATAAATACGCTGTGCTTATAAACACCCGTACCACTTGGTGCTGGTGTCGCACCTGTAGCGGTAGTATTTGCGGGTGCAGTAACAATGGGGGTCGCCAATTGCAATTCACGCGCAGGTAAAGTGCGCACCGCAAGAAGTTGAATAGTTGCCGTACGCGCCAGTACGTCTTGCAACACTTTTGGTAGCAGTTCGGCGCCGATCAAACCTTGCGATAACCCCGAAAGCTGTGCTTCCACTTGCGCGATATTCCCCTGTAAATTTTCGATAGCTTTGCGTTTGGTAATGGCAGGATCAGTCGCCATGGCTAAGGTGAGAGTGGCAATTTTAGTTTCCAGCTCTTGTTGTTCTTTACTGATTTTTGCGTGCTCGGCATCCAACGCTTTGGTTGTTTTATCGATCTGCGATTGCAACAGTAATTGCCACAATAAAAAAACAACGGCAAGTAAGGTGAGAAAAATTAATACCCGCTCGCGAATCACACGGCCATCAATTTGTTCCATGATTTTTTGCAGTGCAGCTGGCATTAGTTTTGCCCTCTCGCAGCGGAAACCGCTGCTTTTTCATTTACTTCCAGCAACATTTGTACGGCCGTTTTTTCCGCAACAGCGCTATTGCGCGGATCGTCTTTAGCCAGAGAGAAATCAAACACACCTCCGGGAGCGGGTTTGATCTGTAATACACCAAAGGCAGATTCCGCAAAAACGGCCTGGGTACGCAAACGCTGAATATAGAGAGGAACCTGATCTGCTGCGTGGGTTTGCCCGGCAAACTCTACATAGCTACCACCTTGCTGCAGTGAAAACGCCTGCAAACTGATAGTGTCCAGTGATTGATTACCCAAGGCATATAAGTGACCTGAGTAACCGGTGTTATTGCCCAATTTTTTATTGGCGATAATGCCTAAAATTTGTTCGCGCCGCTGCAGTTCCTCTTGTAGCCGAAGAATTTCGGCATCCAACTCTGCCAGATTTTGCGACGGACGCTGCTGTTCCAATTGCAGTAACTGCTGTTTACGCTGCTCAAGTTGTTGGCGATTATTTTCCAAGGCCCGCGCGCGTTCACTATTTGTATTAACCGTGAACAGGCTGAAAAGTACCAATAAAACCACAAACATAACCAAGCCCCACAACATATGTATGCTGCGCATGGGTTCGCGATTGGGTTGGAACTCGGGTAGGTATAAATTGATTTGTTGCATATCAGCCCTGCCCTACTTGATCCTGGCGCAAGGCTGCGCCAATCGCCGGTAAACACAGAGCGAGATTATGTTCAGCAATGTTATCCGCGATTTGTAAACCATTGGCCAAGTCCAACAAGTGAATTGAAACCGCCATGGCATTTTGAATCGCCGGGGTGAGTTTGTCGGCAGTGACATTTTCACCACAAAGATAAATATGGCTGGGCGGCACTTGGCGCATCTGCCGCTCAAAATAATCCAATGAGCGTTGCAACTCTAATACAAGAGCCTCTGCCGGTAAGTCATCTAACAAACCAGCGTTGTAGGAGAGTGAAAACTGGCGCGACAGATACAAATTACCATCGCGGAAAATATGCAAACTACCACCGCCCTGCTGCAGTTTTACCAAAGCAATACCGCGTTTGGTGTCGCAACAAGTCTCAGCAATATTGCGCAATACCAGCTCGGGAATATCTATTTTTTTTAAACTCAAACCCGCCGCATTGGCGTTGGCCACTTGCTGTTCAATAACCTTACGTTGAGCCACTACGGCGTAGGCCATACGGCTGGTGCCACGAGCGCTATCCTCGGGCAGAAAAAAACCATCCACTATCGCCTCGGCGATGGGGAACTGCACCAAATCTTTTACCCGCCAGCGCAACGCCTCGGCCAATTCATCTGCCGGCACTTTGGGGGCTTCCCCCAAAATTAATTGATAACTGCCCGCACTCATCACCACATTGACCGGCACAGTTTGCACACCGAGCTTCAACAACCGCGCACGCAGCAGCTCCGCCAATTCCAGACCGGGTTCGGCAGGGATAAATTCACAATTAATTAACAAGGGTTGCTGGGAGGGATGACGTTGAATCTGTGCAAAAGCGACACCATCGGTGCAAAATTCAACACCAATCGTTTGGTTAACGCGGTTGGAGCCAGGCAGCAGCCTGTTTATTTTTTCAACAATCGACTTCAAATCGGAGTTCTCGATGCCAGATTTTTATCACGCTAGCCTATCTAAAACGCTAGCCAACTGATGCTAAAAAATCCTTTTGAAACCACACTGTTCAAAGTGCTATTCAACACACTATTCAACCGGGTACAGATGCAAAAACGAAAAATCGAGGTGGCAGCTAATAACTCTTGTTTATAATTAGCGCCAGAAACATAACGTTTAACAAAGAACATAGACTATAAAGGTAAAAAACGCCAAATGCTGCACATAGTTCTATTTGAGCCAGAGATACCCCCCAATACCGGCAACATCATTCGCTTGGCGGCCAATACGGGCTGCCAACTGCACCTGATTGAACCTTTAGGATTCAAGTTGGACGAAAAAAGCGTGGTGCGCGCCGGTATGGATTACGCAGAAACTCAGGATGTGCGGCTTCACAAAAGCTGGGAGGATTTTCTCGCACAGGAAAACCCTGCACGGATTTTTGCCCTAAGCACCAAAGGCACGCGCTGCCACAGCGACGCGCAATTTCAATCGGGCGATTATTTATTGTTCGGCCCGGAAACCCGTGGCTTACCCGCCGCTATTCGCGAATCACTGCCGGCTGATCAGGTCCTGCGCATCCCTATGGCAGCTAATAGTAGAAGCATGAACTTATCCAACGCAGTGGCCGTAATGGTTTATGAAGCCTGGCGCCAGTTGGGGTATGCTGGCGCGCTGTAAAATTCGTTGTTTTTTGAAGCATAAAGAGCCAAACAAAGAGAGCGAAATAAAAAAAGCGAGCCAGAAAAGGCAAGCCATAGTGAGGAATTAATGAGCAAGATCCAGATTTTTATTGGCAGTGTGTATGGCGGTGCCGAAGAAGTGGCTGAACTGGTGGGCGAGGAACTGCGCTCACTCGGCCACGAGGTCACACTCAATACCTATGCACGCGCCGAGGATTTAGCGCGCGACGCAAACGAAATTATCCTGTTGTGCCACTCCAATACCGGCTCCGGGGAACTGCCCGACAATATCCAACCACTGTATTTGCATCTGACCCGCGATTACCCGCGTATCAGCGGTCGCCGTTTTGGTGTTATCAACCTGGGGGATAGCAGTTACACCACTTTTAATGAAGCCGGTGTAATGCTCGCGGCCGCGTTTGAAGATTTAGGCGCGCAGCCTATTGGTGAACCGCTGGTACTGGATGCCAGCAGTGGCGATGACGCAGCGACCGAAGCCCGCACCTGGGTAAAACACTGGGCGACCCTGATTTAACAACTTTCAGTTTTTGATTAAAACCCTCTTTATTAAAGAACGTGTTATGAGCGATACCAACACCATCGGCCTGTTTTATGGCAGCTCCACCTGCTACACCGAAATGGCGGGCGAAAAAATCCGCAAAGCGCTTCACCAGATGCAGGGCGAAGAATGCGTGGATTTTTTTAATATCGCCGACACCCCCATTGTTCAAACCCAGTTTTACGATTACCTGATTTTTGGTATTCCCACCTGGGACTACGGCGAACTACAGGAGCACTGGGAAGAAATTTGGGACGAGTTGGACGAGCTGGATTTCAGCGGTAAAAAAATCGCCATTTATGGCTTGGGCGATCAAGTCGGCTACCCCGAATGGTTTTTGGATGCCATGGGTTATTTGCACAGCAAGCTGGTACATCGCGGTGCAACGCCCTGCGGCTATTGGCCGCGCGCTGGTTATGAATTTGAAGGTTCCAAAGCGCTTACACCCGACGGTGACTATTTTGTCGGTTTAGCATTGGATGAAGAAAACGAATTTAACTTGAGCGAACAGCGCATCCAACAGTGGTGTGAACAAGTGTTGCGCGAGTTCGGCCTGTGACCGACACCATTCATCACGCCCAACTGGAATGGGATGAAGAAGGCCAACCGCTGTCGAGCACGTTTGGCGATGTGTATTTCTCCCGCGCTAATGGCCTGGAAGAAACCCGCCATGTTTTTCTGCACCACAACCAACTGACTGAGCGTTGGCAACAATTAACAGCAGGCGATCATTTCACCATCGCTGAAACCGGTTTTGGTTCCGGGCTCAATTTTTTGGCGGCTTGGGAGTTGTGGTTGCAAACTGCGCCCACCACGGCGCAATTACATTTTGTGACGGTGGAAAAGTTCCCCCTAGCCAAACCCGATTTGCAGCGCGCGCTAAGTTTGTGGCCAGAACTGACGGAATTATCCAGGCAACTACTAGCGGCCTATCCGGTATTTGTCGGCACAGGTATACATCGCCTGCGTTTCATGGACGGGCGCATCACCCTCACGCTTATCATTAACGATGCCGCCGTGGGTTTTCAGCAGTTACTCGCCACCAGCCACCCGCTGTTTGCCAATCGCTGCGCAAAAATAGATGCCTGGTTTCTGGATGGTTTTGCGCCTTCCAAAAATCCGCAAATGTGGAGCGATGAATTATTTACAGCCATAGGGCAATTGAGTAAACCAGGCACCA
This sequence comes from Cellvibrio sp. BR, assembly GCF_000263355.1. NCBI lineage: Bacteria > Pseudomonadati > Pseudomonadota > Gammaproteobacteria > Cellvibrionales > Cellvibrionaceae > Cellvibrio > Cellvibrio sp. BR. The sequence continues at coordinate 86,316 of NZ_JH668202.1, forward strand.
CCGCCGCCACGTTTAGTGCGGCGGGCATTGTGAAACAAGGGCTAAAACTCGCCGGATTTTCCATTCAAAAAGTGCCCGGTTTTGGGCGCAAACGCGAAATGGTTAAGGCGATACAACACGAGCCGTTTGTACTGCCGGTATCTGACTTGGCCTTGGCACGTAGTTATTCGTCATTCCCTGTGCCCTGGACTATCGTCGAAACTCTCACCGAAACTCTCACCGAAACTATCCCCGAGGCTATCACCAAAGAACAAACACCTTCGCCAAAAACCGCGCTGATTATTGGCGGCGGTTTGGCCGGTTGCACCAGCGCGCGCGCCTTGGCAGAGCGCGGCTGGCAGGTGGCGCTTATCGAACGCCATGCACAACTCGCACAGGAGGCGTCGGGCAATCCGCAAGGTGTGCTGTACGCCAAGCTTTCGCACAAGCAAGAAACGCAGGCAGAATTTAACTTGAGTGCGCTGCAATTTGCGCTGGGGTTTTATCAACCGCGCTGGGCACAAATCGGCGCGCAGTGTGGAGTCTTGCAATTAGCGCACAGTGAAACTGAGCAACAATTGCAACACCAACTGCGCGAGCGATTTGCGCAAGCAAGTCCATTGGCTGAGTTTGTTGGCGCCGAACAAGCCAGTGTGATTGCGGGTGTGCCACTGCAACATGCAGGCTTATATTTTCCGCAGGCTGGTTGGATTAACCCACGCCGCTTGTGTGAGAGTTTGGTGGATCACCCGGCGATTCGCATCCTTAATCAGTCTGAGGCGATGGATCTCACGCGCGGTGAGAACTTGTGGCAGGCACGCGATGCAAAGGGTGAACTTATCGCTCAGGCGCCAGTTGCCGTTATCGCCAACGCGCGCGATGCAAAACAATTTTCCTACACCAGCGCCCTGCCGCTTAAAGCCATTCGCGGGCAAGTGACTTATTTGCCACAGGGCAAAAAAAGCCAAGCGTTAAAAACCGTGATTTGTAGCGAGGGTTATATCGCCCCGGCAGAACAGGGCATGCACTGCACTGGCGCGACGTTTAATTTGAATGATGATGAACGCGTGCCGCGTGCGGTAGATCATCAAACCAATCTGGATAATTTGCGTGTGCCTTTGGCAGATGTGTGTGATGACTGGCAGGACCTGACGCTGGACGAATTGCAAGGCCGCGTCGCCTTTCGCTGTACGGTGCCGGACTATTTACCGCTAGTCGGCCCGGTTGCCGATGACCAAGCAATGAGAGAGCGGTTTGCACCGCTACGCAAAAATGCCCGCGCACCGGTGCATTTGCCGGGTTGTTATCACCAAGGTTTATTTATCAATATCGGCCACGGTTCACGCGGTTTGGCTTACACACCACTGTGCGCCGAATTACTCGCCGCACAGATCAATAATGAAGTGCTGCCCCTACCACGGGAGTTAGCTAACGCGCTCAACCCCGCGCGGTTTTTGATTCGTGACTTGATTAAAAATCGCTGAAGAACTACCAAAGAAAGAACTGAGGGGGAACGAGCGCCAACCGAATCCCTGTCTATACTCTCTAACATTACATTCAGAGAGGTAAAACCATGCTGACCAACCGCCCCTATATTTTGGCTGATGAAGTGGATTTTCTGCATAACTACTATGAGCGTTTGGTGGTGCAGGAAGTGCACGACCAGAGCGAGCGGGTGCAACAGGGTGACCGGGATTTTCTGGCCGATGTCGCCTGCGTAGCGCTCAACCGTTTGCCGCCGCGCTACATTCGTCACGATGTGGACATGACCTTTTTTATGTCGCCGCAGGACATGGTGGAAATTGCCAATAAAGTGTCGCAGGCCGTGACCGACGCTTTGCATTATGTGGAAAGCCGCGAGCGCGGCGAAGAGATTAAACTGCCTTCGGTAGAGGTTTCGTTGATATCTACCCGTGGTGATAAACCCCAAAAAGCTGCTGCCACTAAAACCGAAAAACCGACTAAGCCCGCTAAAGCACCAGCCAAACCTAAAACACCAAAGAAAAAGACCTGATCGCAATCGCCAATATGATTACGTAGATTGGAAAAGCGCAGCGCCTTCCGACACAAATATGAAAGTAGATTTTTGTGTGTAGGAAGGCGCTGCGTTTTTCCAACCTACAGGCGGCCTCGCCAGTATTAGGTCTTATTTTTGACCTTTATCATTTTTTGAGTATTCCAGTTTTGCGGTGCCTTCCGGTATTTCTGAAATAACCTGCGAGCCGCTACCGCAGGCAATGACTGTGCGCATCGCCTCTTCCACACTCACGTGAGGCAAGAAATCTACACATTCAGCAGAGAGGTGATACACAAACCCCGATGTGGGGATAGGCGCGGTAGGTGCGTAAACCGTGAGGTCGCCATTGGCATGTTTGGCAGTCACAATCGCAGTAACCGACACCCCCGCCGCACGCCCCATAATGTAGGCGCGGCATACCTCACCTTTGAGCAGCGAGGTATTTCCCTCCCCACCCAGCAACTGAGACACCACTTCACGAATGGTTTTGTAACCCGGCGCCAGACGTGTCAACCACTCATCAATCAAGTCATGCACCCAACCACCCACGTTGGTTTTGATAAACAACCCAATCAAAAAACAACCGCTCAATAGCAATAAAACGCCCAAACCATCGGCCACATAATTGGTAAAAGCCGTCTGCTCTACAAGCCAGTGACTCAAGGGTTTGATGATCTCGCGCACAATTCCCAGCAGCCACTCCACCAGCCAAATAAAAATGGCGATAGGCAGGATGACCATAAAACCGCCAATAAGGGTGATGCTGACAAACGAACGCAAACGCTTCATGATTGAAACCTTTTTAAACAAACTTTTGGACTAACTAATAAACCGAGCGGGACACCCGAGTGAAATCATTTTTCTGCGCGCTATTGTGCACCAGCCTGCTGACCATAGCGACTACCCTTCTTGCCACAAGTGCCCCGCTGGCCCACGCAGCACCTGCCCTTGAATTTGAATTGATTGGGGAGCGCAGCCACAAGCCCAGCTTATTTACCCAAGGCTTGTTGGTGGATGGTGATCACTTTTATGAAAGCAGTGGCCTCTATGGCAAATCCCTGTTGGTCACCTACCCGATTGCAGAACCGGCAACCACTTGGGCAAAAATTTCAGCGCCTTTCACCCGTAAACTCGCACTGCCACCACACTATTTTGCCGAGGGTTTAACCCTGCTCGACAACAAACTTTATCTGCTCACCTGGCAGGAACAAACACTGCTGGTATACAACAAAACCAGTTTTGCACTGGAACAGCAACTGGGCTATGACGGAGAAGGCTGGGGCTTGGCAAGCGATGGAAAACAACTGATTCGCAGCGATGGCAGCGATCGGCTTTTTTTTCACAACCCCGGCGACTTTGCGGTAACACGGGAACTGCAGGTGACTGATAACGGCAAACCGGTGAACCAGCTTAATGAACTGGAATATGCCCAAGGCTTTATCTGGGCCAACATCTGGTATCAGGATCGTATCCTGAAAATTGCCCCTGACAGCGGCAAGGTGGTGGGCGAAATTAACCTGCAATCCCTCAAACAATCACTCAAGCTAACTAATGGCGAACAAGTGCTTAACGGTATCGCCTGGGACGACAAACAGCAGGCGTTTTGGATTACCGGCAAACTCTGGCCCAAAATGTTCTTAGTGCGCATCAGCACTGATTAGGCACCACCAGTTCGCAACCCTCCAGACTGAAAACTCACAACACCCGCCGCTAACCCGGTGGGTGTTGTCATTTTGGGCCTTAGATAAATTCTGCTGTATTTATAAAAGTTTGACTTACCTCACATCAAAAACCATAATTGGTAAATAACATACCAAATATGGAATTTAACTGAGCCAACGGGCATCTATAAACGAGGTAACGACCATGAAATACACCAAACTCTCCCCCCTGATGATCAGCTTATTGCTTGCTGCCTGCGGTGGCGGCAGCGGTGGTAGCAGCACACCCGCCGCCAATAACGGCAGTAGTAGCGCTCCTGCAGCGGCTAAAACTGAAGTTACCCAAGGCATGGTGACCGGGTTTGGCAGCGTGATTGTTAACGGCGTGCACTACGATGTGGGCAGCGCCAATATCGATGTGGACGGCAAAACACTGGTTGAGTCCGACTTGAAAGTAGGCCAAATAGTGCGCATCACCGGCACAGTCAACGCCGATGGCAAAAGCGGTAAAGCGAGCAAACTTGAAGGCGAGACCCAACTGGTTGGCCCAATTTCCAGCATCGACCTGGAAGCCGGCGTCTTGGTAGCACTTGGCCAAACCATCCTGCTCACCGCCGACACTTTTTATGACGACGACATGACTGCCAGCCAATTGAAAGTGGGCGACATTATCGAAGTCAGCAGCTACTTGAATAGCGAGGGAGTGATGGTGGCAACGCGTATTGATTGGGAAGATGACGACGACGCATTCCAACTGTCCGGTGTAATCAGCGCATTGGATACAGTGAACAAAACCTTTTTGATCAACGGCACCCTGGTGGACTACAGCAATGCAACCCTCGCTGCACTGCGCGGTGCGGTCTTGGAAGACGGTTTGAAACTGCGGGTAGTAGGCGACTTTGACGGCACCCTGTTTATCGCCCGCGGCAATTTGCATCCTAGCCACCTAGGCTTTAAACGCAGCGATGATTTTGATGATGACGACAATATTGAAATCACCCTGAGTGGGCCAGTTGCCGATTTAATTCCCGGTGTCAGTTTCACTATTAACGGCATTCTGGTGCTCATCAATACTAATACCGAATTCGACGATGGTGTTCCTGCGGATTTGGTTGACGGTGTAATGGTAGAAGTAGAAGGCCAACTGGATGCAAACCAAAATCTGGTCGCAGAAGAAATTGAACTGAATTACCGCGCCAAAATCAGCAACAAGGGTTTGCTGGAATCTGTTGACCTGATCGCCAACAGCATTGTGGTGAACGGCATTACCTTTGAGATCAATGAGGACACCAGCTTTAATGATCGCAGCCGTTCAAAAGTGCGCTTCTTTGACCTTGAAGACTTAATGACCGGCGACACGTTGCACGTGCGTGGTTACACCATTGCCGCTACCGCGACTACAGCGGAACGTAATATCGCCAGCCGTATTGAGCGCCACAATCCGCACGCTTTTGGCAACGACGATTGGAAGCTGGAAATTGAAGGCGTAGTTGAAGCCGTAGGTATCAATTCCATCACTGTAGAAGGCCAGGAGATTCAAGTCTCACCGCTCACCCATATTGAAGGCTTTGCCAACCTTGACCTGTTCCTTGCCGCAGCACTGGGCCTGGAAGTAGAAGTAAGAGCCTTAACACAAAACGGTGTGGCTACCGCCATCAAAATCGAAGTGGAAGACGATGACATCAACGACGACGATGATGATAGTAGTTCCAGCAGCAGTAGTGAGAGCAGTGAGAGCAGTGAGAGCAGTGAGAGCAGTGAGAGCAGTGAGAGTAGCAGCGCAGAAACTAGCAGCGAGAGCAGTAGCTCTGCCAGCAGCGAAGAAGCTAGCAGTGAAAGCAGCAGTTCCAGTGATGATGACGATTCAACCAGTAGCGCAAGCAGTAGTAGCGCAGCGTAATTAACCTGGAGTTGTAACGACTACACCTTTCCCTCTGCGTTTGCACCTGCGGCGCAGGGGGTTTTTTCCGTTTAATTCTGGTAGATTTCGCAGCCCTATTCCCAACGATTACCAGCGAAAACTTTATGACCACACCCAAAGACACAGCACTATCCGCTTGTCGGCAACTCATGGAGCCGATTATTGGAATATTGCTGCGCAACGGTGTGACCCACAAAGACCTGGCGTTAATCTGCAAACAACTTTATGTGCAAGTCGCCACCGACGAATTTGGTATTCGCGGGCGCGATACCAACCTCTCCCGTGTCGCTATGCTCACCGGCATAGATCGCAAAGAAGTCGCACGCATTAAAGAAGCCATGCAATCCAACACGCAAAGTGAGCAGAGCCAACAGCACCAAGACCGACTCACCCGCCTGTTATCCGCCTGGCACCAAGACCCGGATTTTTGTACTTCGCAGAACCAACCACAAGCGCTTCAGGTAGAAGGAGAAGAGCAGAGTTTTGCGCTGTTGGTGCGGCGCTATGGTGGCGACTTTCCCGCCAGTGCACTGCTAAAAGAATTAAAACGCGTGGGCGTGGTCGAAACCCTCGCCGATGACAAGGTGATTGCGACCAAACGCTATTTTGTGCCTGCGCAATCTGACCCGGGTGCGCTGCTGCGTGCGGGCAGCGTATTGCAAGATATTGGCAGCACCCTGCATCACAATATTTACAAAGCCAATACTGAAAAACTGTCGGCGCGCGCGCCAGCCCCACTGCGCGCGCAACAGGCGCTGCGCTTTGAACGGCGCGCCAGTAACACCCGTATGCCACTGGATACCGCCGTCGATTTCCAGCAATTTGTAGAACAGGAAGGCCAGGCCTTTTTGGAGCGAATCGACGCCTGGCTCAGCCAGCATGAACAAACTGACCTACCCAGCGACGCGCCCCACTGGCGCCTGGGTGTAGGTGCTTATTTATTTAGCAATCTCATCGAACCCGAAACGCCAGCAGAAGGCGATGCAAACGATGATGGAGAGCAGCAATGATTTTTGTATCCCGTCAACTTATACCCCGACACTTTTTTGCCCTGCTCACTGCCGCACTCTTGGCGAGTTGCGGTGGTTCAGGCGGCTCACAAACCGCCGGTATCGACGGTAGCGGCGCCCCGGTTGCCAGTAGCAATACCAATGGCACCATCGACGGTTTTGGCAGCGTGATTGTCAACGGCGTTAAATATGAATCAGACAATGCCGAGGTGCTGATTAATGGCCAGCGCGCAACGGAAAGTGAACTGCGAGTGGGCTATCGCGTGAGCGTGACTGGCACCACCCGTAACGGCAAAACCAGCGCTGACAAAATTGAATTTATCCCCAGTATTGTGGGTGAAATTACCGCGCTCAACCCGGCAGCTAAAACCCTGGTAGTGTTAGGTAAAACGATTCAGGTCACCAATAACACCCTGTTTGATGCCGCCATCAAACCCGCATCACTCGCTGGCCTCACCTTGGGGCAACGCGTTCTGGTGAGCGGCGCCGTGGCTGCCGATGGCAGTATCAACGCTAGCCGCATCGAGTTATCCAGCAGCGAATCACTGCAGCTCACTGGGCAAATTGCCAACTTGACCGGTACTAGTTTTAACCTGAGCGGCACCAGTGTGGATTACAGCGGTGCGCAACTCATCAATTTGGAAGGCAACCGTTTTATCAACGGCGCACGGGTCACTGTTATTGGTGTAATGAACAACAACCAATTACAGGCAAGTCTGGTGATCGGCCTGAACAAAACCCTGTCACGGGATTTGGATAGTGCCGATATAGAAGGTTTTATTACCCGTTTTGCATCCGCCACCGATTTTGATGTGGACGGCATAAGCGCCACCACCACCAATCAAACCCGCTTTGAAAACGGCACCCGCAGTGACCTGCGTTTAGGCGCCAAGGTAGAAGTTGAAGGCACGGTAAATAGCAACGGTGCGTTGGTGGCAAGTGACGTGGAGTTTGAGCAGGACAGCAACAACAAAATTAACGGTACCGTCACTGCTATCAACCTGAGCAGCAGCATAGGCAACAACAACGGTATTATCAGCGGGTTACTCGAGGTGGACGGCATCGCCATCAGCACCAACAAACAAACCCGCTATGAAGATAAACAATTGGACGTGCGCCGTTTTAATCTGGCCAGCCTAAACCTTGGTGACTTAGTGGAGGTTACGGGTTATTCCACTGCCGATGGGTTCATCGCCACCAAAATTGAACGTCGTGACGTGGATGATGATGGCGATGAGGGGCGCGAATTTGAAGGTGTTATTAGCGGTATAGGGGCGGATTATTTCATTCTCTTTGGCCGCAAAATTTACACCACCGCAGACACACAAATTACCGGCGGTGACGGCGAGCCGCTCACGCCAACCGCTTTCTACCTGATCGCCCTCAACCAGCAAATTGAAGTCCGCGGCAATACAATCAACGGCGAGTTTTACGCCAGTCAAATCGAGTTGGAAGATGAGGATTTAGGGGATGATGATTAGCATCAATGCAGCCTGGTAATGCAAAATCCCCGGCTCACGCCGGGGATTTTTTTAGCATCTCCGCTAAGCCTGCCCCTACCATTGCCGCTCCACCCTGTGCCCAACCGCCATCTACCGGGATTACTGCTCCACTGATGTAGCTGGCAAAATCCGACGCGAGAAATAAACAGGCGTTGGCGATATCATCCGTGCTGCCCATACGCTGTAAAGGCACAGATTTAACCACCGCCGCACGGATTTTTTCATTCGGCGCCAAACGGTTCATACCCTCGGTATTATCGATCGGGCCGGGAATTACCGAGTTAATACGAATGCCCTCTGCGCCCCACTCCAGACACAAAGTGCGGGTAATCATGTCCACGCCCGCTTTGGCGGCGCATACATGGCTCTGCCCTGCCATGGGAATCTCCGCTTGCGGTGCGGAGATATTAATAATGGAAGCCCCCGGTTTTTGCAGGTGCGGATAAACAGCCTGCATCACATGGAAAGTGCCGAGCAGGTCGATTTCAATTACCGAGCGAAAACCATTGGGCGACATCCCCATCGCCAAGGCTGGGAAATTTCCGGCCGCGCCTGAAACCACTACATCCAACTTGCCCCAGTCGGCGGCGATAGCATCGATACCGGATTTAATAGCATCAACTTCGCGCACGTCAGCAGCAAAACCGCGTGCATCAGCTGCGCCGCAGGCTTTTAGCGATTGAATGGTCGCATCCACTTTTTCTTGTGAGCGGCTCACTACGGCAACCCGTGCGCCCGTTTTGGCAAAGGTTTCAGCAACACCGCGATTAATGCCGCTGGTGCCACCGACTACCAGTACATTTTTATGTTTGAAATCGAATGAAATAGCCATAATTATTTCCAGTGATAAATACCAATTGCATTAAAAACGCGAGAAATCCGGCGCACGCTTTTCAAAAAACGCGGTGACCGATTCTTTACATTCTGCAGAAGCCAAGCCCTCCGCAAAACCGGCATATTCCGCACTGAGCGATGCCTCTACCGCGGCGAGCGTACCGGCACGCAACAAAGCTTTGCTGCGCTGCACCGCACTGGGTGGCTGTTGCGCGAGGCGCGTGATTTTCTCGCGGGCGTATTCGGTGAGTTCGTCCCAAGGTACCGCTTTAGTCACTATGCCCATCGCTTCCGCTTCTGCGCCGCTAAAGGCTTCGCCCAGTAAAAAAATCTCCGCCGCTTTTTGCTGGCCCACCAACCGCGGCACCAAATAACTGCTGGCGTATTCCGGGCACAACCCCAAATTCACAAATGGCATTTGCAGGCGCGCATCGTCAGCGGCATACACCAAATCACAGTGCAGCAACATGGTTGTGCCAATACCCACCGCATGGCCGCGCACTACCGCGACTACGGGCTTTTTACACAAGCGCAACGCATCGATAAAACGTACCACCGGGTGATTGGGGTGAATATCCGGCTCATTCATAAAATCCATCAAATCATTGCCGGCGGTAAAAAACTCATCGCTGCCCGTAAGCACAATGACGCGCACCTGCGCATTGCTTTGCGCATGAGTGATTAACTCCGCCAGTGCGGAATACATCGCCAGGGTCAGTGCATTTTTTCGTTCAGGGCGATTGAAACTCAGGGTAAGCACCCGCTGGTCAAGCTGAGCCGCAATTTGTGAACAAGAGCTTAGGGGGTCGTTATTGGCTGTCATTATCAGATCCTGTGAAAAACATGTTCGGCAATAGTAATAGGTTCATTACTGGCAATAAGTTCAGGGATGAGTATAGCCAAGGGGGCCGCTCATGCCTCCCCCGGATAAAAGATGGCAAGCCCCAGCAGTGGCGGGTACAATTCTCGCCCTTAATTCTTTAGCCTCTAGCGATTCCCCAACTTTATGAATATCCGCGAATTACTGAATCAAAAAGTCCTTGCTGCGATGACTGCCGTGGGCGTTCCCGCTGGCCTGCCCGCACTGATTGCACCCGGTAAAAAAGCCGGTTTTGGCGACTACCAAGCCAACTGCGCCATGGGCGCAGCCAAAGCGATGGGTACTAACCCGCGTGAGCTGGCCGCTAAAATTGTCGCCGCACTTGAGTTAGACGGCATAGCCGAAAAGCTGGAAATCGCCGGCCCCGGTTTTATCAATATCGACCTCAACCCACAGTGGTTGGGCGAGCAAATCGCCAAAGCGCAAAGCGACGCACGCCTGCAGGTTGAGCAGGTCGCGGATGCCCAAAACATAGTCATCGATTATTCCGGCCCCAACCTCGCCAAAGAAATGCACGTAGGCCATTTGCGCTCCACGATTATTGGCGACTCACTGGCGCGCCTGCTGGAGTTCCAGGGCCACAATGTGATTCGCCAAAATCACGTGGGTGATTGGGGCACCCAATTTGGAATGTTGATTGCCGAGCTTGAAGAGCAATTGGGAGCCAAAGGCGATGACGCCATGGCACTCAAAGATCTGGAAGTGTTTTACCAGCAAGCCAAAAAACATTTTGATGACGATGAAAACTTTGCCAACAAAGCGCGCGAGTATGTCGTGCGTTTGCAAGGTGGCGACGCGCAGATGTTAAAACTCTGGGAACAATTCAAAACGATTTCCCTGCATCACTCCAGCGAGATTTATCAGCAGCTCAACGTCACCTTAAAAGACAGCGATGTGCGCGGTGAAAGTTTTTACAACAACGACTTGGAACCGCTGGTTAATGAATTACAAACGCAAGGTCTTGCAGTAGAAAGCGATGGTGCACAAGTCGTATTCCTGCAAGAACTGGCCGACAAAGAAGGCAACCCATCGCCGGTGATTATTCAAAAACAAGGCGGTGGTTTTTTGTATGCCACTACCGATTTAGCGGCGCTGCGTTATCGCGTAAACACGTTAAAAGCAAAGCGCATTATGTATTTTATTGATGCGCGCCAATCGCTGCATATGCAGCAAGTATTTACTCTGTCACGCAAAGCAAAATTTGTAGATGATTCTGTCAGCCTGGAACATTTAGCCTTCGGCACCATGATGGGTAGCGACGGCAAACCCTTTAAAACCCGCACCGGCGGCACAGTAAAACTGGCCGAGTTATTAACCGAAGCCGTTGAGCGTGCGACCGCATTGGTCAGCGAAAAAACAACTGACCTCAGCGCCGATGAAGTGGCCGAGATTGGCCGCAAAGTGGGCATTGGCTCAGTGAAATACGCCGACTTGTGTAAAACCCGCACCAACGATTACGTATTTAGCTGGGAATCCATGCTCAGCTTTGAAGGCAATACCGCACCCTATTTGCAATACGCCTATACGCGCGTGCAAAGTATTTTCCGCAAAGCGGGGGTGAGCCCGGAGTCGCTGCAAGCGGCGCTGATTATTGGCACCGAGCAAGAAAAAACCCTGGCGATTAAATTGCTGCAATTCAGCGAAGTATTGGATCAAGTGGCGCGCGAAGCTATGCCGCATTTGCTCTGTACTTATCTGTATGACATTGCCAGTTTGTATATGAGTTTTTATGAAGCCTGCCCCATTTTGAAAGATGGCATTGCACCAGAATTGCGCGACAGCCGTTTACGTTTGTGCCATTTGGTTGCAAAAACCATTGCGCAAGGTTTGGATTTGTTGGGTATTGAAGTAATGGAGCGCATGTAATTCGCAGAATTTCCCGCGCAGTAACGAATAACTATTAATATACCGCTCATGAAAACAACGCCAAGGAAGGTAATGTTGTCGTCTAAACTTTCAAAAAAATTATTTCATTTCAATTGCATCGCAATAGTAAATAAAATTTTGATTACTTCCCCGCCAAAATATTTCCTTCAACACAAAACGCTATACAACGGCAAGACGATCTGCCAGATTGTGACAGGCACGAGCTGCCGCCCGCTGAAATAGAAATTGAACACGCTGTATTTTCGACGTACTTCACCTTGCAAAAACCGGAACAGGAATAACCGCTGGTTTTTGTTAACTTTGATGAATTTGAAGGAGGCGTTTATGTTTGTATCCAAGGCAAAACAATTCACCCAATCGTATCTGTACCCCAAGCTATCATCTGCAATCGCATCTGCGCTGTTGATCATTTCCATGAGTACAATTTCTCATCACGTACATGCGGTCTTTATCGATTTTGATGACATTACTGCGCTCCCAGCAGAACCATTTGATGGTTGTCTTTGTGGCCATGTACTCAGCAATGAATATGCGTCACAGGGATTAATTTTTAATGGTGATAGTAGCTGGTTAATTGGCGGCGTATTACCCGATGGCACTAACCGCAATGGCGTGCAGGGATTTAACGGAATTTCATTGAGTTTTGTGGGAACACTGCCGAACTTCATTAGTTTCAATGCATTTTCCGTAAACGAAGACGCTATTTTTATTGCAGTTTATGGAGAAAATGATTATCTGTTTACTCATGTAGGTTCGGGATGGCAAGGCACTGAAGAAACCAGCACACCTTACATTCCAGGGGAGTTAATATCCTTCACGGCAACCGAAGGAATAAAAAGCCTGCACATTTCCTCTCTTTTTAGCTTACGCACAGGCCCTTATATCGACAACCTGACATTTGAATCCAGATCTGTACCTGAACCTGTGCCCTTCGTTTTATTTTCACTAGCCTTAGCGGGGCTTTTTTGTCGACGAATTGGTCGCCAACCGGTAACGCGATAATTTTCGATTTATCATTCGGCGAGTAAATCCATCGATATTGTTGTTTAGTTGTATTTGTTAAATTTTCTATACACTTTATCGGTGGGATTTTTTTGATTTTATTGGTAAGTTATACCCAAGCGATAACAAACAGCTCATCACTGATAGCTCGTAGCTAAACAATAATCGCTGCGCTCGGCACTGGTATTTAACAATTCCTTCATCATTAGCAACTCCAACAACAGTGGCTTTAAATGAGTTTGCTGTGTGAGTGTGCTTTTTCGTTTTTAAAATAAATGAATTTAAACATTATGAAGAGATTGCCTTTTGTATTGCTCGCCCTGTGCGGCGCCCTTTCTGCCTGCCAATCAACCCAGCCCGAAAGCCGCATTAGCGGTATTGCCTTTGAAAAAACACCGCTCGCCAACGCCAAAATCACCCTGATTGATGCGAGGGGAACCCAATTACACACCATCACCAATATGCAGGGTGAATATGAGTTTTCACGTACTGCGTTGCAAGCGCCCTTATTAGTGTCAGTGGTGAGTGGTGGCGATGCAAAATACTGCAGCCAAAACGCACAGCTGCGCCCCGTTTGTCTGGCAGCGGTAATTGAAAAACTGGCACCAACTCAAATAGCCAATATTAACCCACTGACTGATCGCATAGCGTCGGATGTTGCCGTCGCACAAGGTTTTATCGGCCCGCAACAATGGGTAGATAGCGCCAAAATTAATGCACTGGATCCAGCCGTTATCGCGCAGGCGCGCAGCTATATGCAGCAGGCTTTTGCTCAGGCACTGGCGCTTGCCGGTGTGAACAAGACCGCCAACTTTGACCCAGCCACCTACCCTATCCACCGCAATGCACAACTGGTGGAAATGCTCAGTTTGCTCAACCACAACCGCAATTATGACAACAACAGCGGCCAAACCGGGCACACCACGTTGAGCGATGTGGGCTTTCGCCCGCTGGTGGGGTTGATGAATAGCGGCGCTTACGAACCCTTTGATTTTGCCCACGCTCGCGCTGAGCAGCAGGCCATCCACAATGCCGCAATCCGTATTTTTGTGGTGGGTGATTCCACCTCCGCCGTGTATGAACAATTGCGTTTCCCGCGCATGGGTTGGGCGCAAATGCTGGAGCGGGAATTTAAAACAGAAGCCAATGTGAAAGTAATTGTAGGTTCACGCGCTGGCCGCAGCTCGCGGGATTTTTATAACGGCCGCTGGTTTGCACAGATGGAGCAACTTATCCAACCAGGCGATTATGTATTTATCAACCACGGCCACAATGATCAAAGTTGCGATTCCGCCCGCCCCGAGCGCGGCATTGCCGATGTGCAAAACCTGTGCACCTACCCCAATAATGCTACGGGGAAAATCCAGCATCCTGCGGGCAAACCAGAATTATCTTTTTATCATTCACTGCAGCGCTACGTGAACATCACCCGCGAGCGCGGTGCGATTCCGGTGTTATTCACCCCTACGGCGCGCATTAAAAATGCCAAGGGTGAACAAACTACTCCCGTAGTCCATAGCCATGTTACCCAGCACAAGCCCGGCAGCAACTACGCATTTGTAGGCGATTACCGCCAAACCATTATGGATTTGGCACGCACCGAACAATTGCCGCTGATTGATTTAGGTACAGCAAGCATCCGGTTTGCCAATCAGGTTGGCGACCCCGGCTGGAAAAGTTATTGGCTGGTGGTGGATAAGCGTGTTAACCCCTATTACACCGAAACCATGGGCGGCAGCCCACAATTGCCGGACGGCACCCACTTCCAAAAAAATGGCGCCGAGGTGATGACCAAACTCAGCGTTGAATTGATTAACAGCAACCCCGCATTAAAAGCATTAGCCGAAAAACTTAAAGCACAATAAACGGGCATTTTTATCCATAGATAAAAAATAGCCCACGTGACACAAGCCCTATTAATAGTGGGCTTGTGTACTTACCCACCAAATACCCCACCAAAAAATCACACTTTTGGTGCAAATAAATAATAAGCGCACCAAAATAAATCCATAACCGCCCCATTAAAGAGCCTTAATTATCCGGCAAGTTCGCATAATCACTCGCTTGTAGTCAGATGGCGCATATTCTGCATATGGCACCAAATACCACATCGAATAACCTGCAAGGACAGTGACCGCCTCGAAAGTCAGAGCTGAAAAAGCCAGTAATGGGCGGCGATAAAACCTACTACTACCCAAAGACGAGTGACGCGATTCATGTCCAAACCGACTTTTTTACAAAGCGCTTTAATGCCCCTTTCCGCCGCCGAGCGCGCCTGGCTGCCATGGTTTGGTAAAACCGGCAAGCTGGCCATGGGCTGGGCCTGCTGGTTGAACCGCAGCCGTTACCCCATCATGGAACAGACCTTTGAGAGCATCGCCAGCACGCGGATTAAACTTTTGCAGCAATGGGTAAAACGGCAGTGGGCACAATTGGAATCCTGCAGTGGCCAGCTGCAATTGTTAGATGACAGTTACGACAATATTTTGCGCAAAAGCCTTTCTTCTATGGGCGATTGCATCGAATTATTTGTGATTGACCGGCAGGGCAAAACTCTCGCATCCAGTTATGCCGCGCGGATCGGCGCACAGGATTTGGTGCCCAACGCCGTCAGCGCCGGTTTGTCACAGGCTTTTTTACACGGCCCCTACAAAGACCCGCAAACCCTGACCATCGGCAAGCGCGGCTCATCGTTTCATGACCAGGTCACACTGATGTTTTATTTGCCTATCACCCTGAGCGATGGCAATAAAGGCTGTTTGTGCGCGCGCATTCCCAATGATGTATTGGGCGATTTAATCCAGCGCGAAGCGGGGCATATTTTTAGCGAGTCCGGCGATAACTATTTGTTTATGGTGAAGTCGGTGTTTGACCCAACCATCAAAAGTGGTACCGCCCTCTCCCGCTCGCGTTTTGAAGACAATACCTTTTCCCATGGTGAAAACCTTCGCTCCGGTATTCACACCAATTGGGGTGCGGTGAAAATCCAACAGCACACCGAATTTGAAATTCGTTTTACCGACCCTGCCACCAACCAACTTCATCCCGGCGTGCGCGAAACCATTCGCAAAGGCAGTAATTTGTTTGTCACCTACCCGGGCTACTCGGACTATCGCCATATTCCGGTGGTAGGCAAAGGTGTGACCTTTAATTTGCAAGGCTCGCCCGACACCTGGGGCATGATGTGTGAAGCGGATTTGGAAGAGACTTATCGCCACCGTTCACTCGGTTTTAAATTGATGAGTATTTACAGCGCCTGTGTGGGTGCCGGTGTCGCCACTAATTTGGCACTGGATTATTTCAGCAACCTGCCCAACAGCCTTATTAATGCGCTGACACTGTTGGTATTAAGCATCGGCGGATTTATTTTTTACCAGCGCGGGCCGCGCAAACTGGCGCGTCGGTTGGGGAAAATGACCGAAGTAATTCACGCCATCGCCGAGGGTGGTGGCAATTTGCAGCAGCGCCTGGACACCAAAAAATTAGCCAACGATGAGAGCGGAGACTTAGGGCGCTGGACCAACAGTTTTATCGACAACCTGGATCATATTGTCGGTGAGGTAATTCGCGCGGCTGATGAGGTAATGAAAAATAGTGACCGGTTGTTAAGCCACAACAATCACGCTAACGAGTCATCCACTTCTGTATCGGTGGCGATGGATAAAATGTTGCTGTTAGTCAGCGAGCAGTTGCAGGAAATCAGTAATGCCTCCGGTACCGCGACTGATATGAAAAAGATGATGGAGCAAGTGGTGCAGCAGGCGCGCACCCAATTTGAGTCGGTGCGCACCGGCACCCAGAGTATTCGCGATGTGGTGGATAACTCCGCGCGCACCATTCACACCCTGAATGAACGCACCGCTGAAATTGGCAATATGATTTCGCTGATCAGCGACATTACCAGCCAAACCAATTTGCTTGCACTTAACGCCGCCATTGAAGCGGCGCGGGCCGGTGAGCACGGGCGCGGTTTTTCGGTGGTGGCCGATGAAGTGCGCAGTCTTGCGGCGCGCACGGCGGGGGTAGCGCAAGAAATCGGGGAAAAAATTGAAGCGATTCGCAGTGAATCCCAACGCGCGGCAGCCTATATGGAAACCAGCGTCGCCGGGGTAGATCGCAGCTTGCGTTTGGCGGAGGAGGCATCGAGTGACAATTCACCGCTGCACGCTATTGTCGAACGTATGTTTAACACCATTCACCATATCGACCAAAACAGCCAGCAACACGGCGAACAGGTGCGTGAACTGAGTAGCGCCAACAACACCATGAGCAAAGTGGTGCGCGCCCTGCAAACCAGTTCGGATCGCCTGAAAAATACTGCCACCAAATTACACCAGCTGGCAGGGGAATTTCAGGTCAGCTCGCGGTAAACCTCATGCTCAAGCCCCACTACCACCACAGCGCCGGAGTTACTCCGGCTGCACAGGTTGTAAATCGCTCTGGATAAAATGGTTAACCAGATCGGTATAGATTTTTTCAATAATATCCGGATTAACTCCCTCGGCATTCGCCCACTCGCGCCGCTGTTGCAGCATGGTTTTGATTTGTTCAGGCGAACGCACCGTTACATCAGCGGTTTTAAACTTCACCGCCGCCTCCAAATATTTAGAGCGCTGGCCAATCAAACTGATAATACCGCGGTCGAGCACATCAATCTCGGTGCGGATATCGCTCATGGTGGCGCATTCTTCGGGGGTAAATTCGTTAGTAATTTCCATCAGGGAGATCCGGTTTACAGGTTATTGTTAGCGACAAGCAAATAGTCAGGCTTAAACTTACCTAGGCTTGCACAACAAATCGTCCCACTTTGTTGTTTTTATTAATCATCGCTACAAAAACAGTTAAGTGGGAATTCCCCACGGCAAAACAACACTCAAACAACACTAAGTGATAGCTACTCTGCCCCACTTTTTTCACCCATAAAAAAACGGCACGCGGTAAATACCCCGTGCCGCTACATACATTGAATAATCTTTATCGCTTTACCCAGGTTACCAATTAGTCAGTGGATGGCTATTTAACTGGTAAATCCGAACCCAGTCGTACTGGGTAACCATGGGATAAACGTTGCCATACTTGTTACCACCAAACGCATCCTGAATACCATCGTTAGGAATCCAGAAGTTCATCATCAGTTCGGTCAGGTCGTTGGGAATCGGCGTGTAAGAAACCTGGGGCGGCACACAGGATGGGTTGCAGTCGATCCAATCCTGATTCAAGGTTTTTACCAGCACGCCATCTACAAACCACTTGATACCTGTAGGTGTCCAATCGATCGCATAAACGCGCCATTGGTCTGCTGGTGCTATATCAATTTTGTGCTCCCACGCGCCCCATTGGCGAGTACCGTTCCAATCTACAACATTGACACCGTAAATCAGGTTGGCTTGAAATTTATCCGGGCGACCGCCTTCCAGCTCCACATCAATTTCTTCCCACTCCCGCGGAGAGCCTTCGTGTTTATAGGTGAATAGTGAAGAGATGTAGCCCGTCGCAACCGACCGTGCCGGTGCTTTTATACGCGCTTCAATACGGCCATATTTGATACGTTTGGAAGGTACCGTGCGCAACTCACCGCACGAATAGTTGTAGGGGCCTTTCTCCGATTTGTGGTCATAGGAATAACTGCCGGGCACGTATTCATTGCGCACCACCAACTCCAAATTACCATTTACGATTTGCACACCTTGAGGTTGGAAGCGGCAGATAGATTCACCACCCACAGCGCCATCTCCCTTCGCCCAAATTGCGGTATTGAGGCTATTGAAACGTTCATCCAACTTTAAGGTATAACCCGAGTAAACCCCGGTATAGCCAGAATAAGCCGTGGGTAAATTGGGGTTATTGGTACCCTCGGCGACAACTTCGATCCAGTTGAAATTCCAATTCGCGGTTTGTGCAAACACGCCTAGGCTGTAAGTGCCGGCATTCAAATTTACCGTGCGGCTAACGGTGGTCCAATTTTGCCAACCACCAGTCGCGGGAATAGCAAAACTGCCCAATTGAATCGCACCGCCATTCAAATCCACTGAAGCGGTGGCACCAGAAGCGGAGGCTACTCGCATACGCACTGTGTAGTTGCCACTGGTGGGAATGGTTAAGTTGTTATAGGCAAGCCATTCGCCCTGGGCGATCCAACCTACGTTATAACCGCCACCGGTATCGCTAGTGGCCTCAATGTCCACTGCATCACCGCGATAGGCACCACCGGTATTGCCCGGTGTGGTGTCGTAAAAAGCGTTGTAATTTTCAGCTTGAAATACTACGGCACCCGCCGAGGTGGACAACCCAAGGCAGGCCAAGGCCACCCAAGCGCTTTTTTTCAATAGAGTTACGTTATTCATGATTATTATTACTCGTGAATTAGGAAGGGAATTACTTTCAGTCGCTGCAGCGAGAACCAGTATATAAAGCGCTGCTGCGATTACAATCGGGGGCTTGTCGCTTAAAAAAACCAAAAACCGTAGCAAAAAAATTAAAAAAATAATCGAACCTTTGCCAATAAAAAAATCCCACTTTTGAGGTAACAAAAAAAACCAAGTGATACGCGATTTGTTAAGGGGGGTGACAATTATTTTTTATTTTCTTGCGCAGTAACACCTGCCGTCCCTTAAAGAAACAACACGCAAAAATTCAAATTGGTGCAGACTAAAAAATAAACACAGAGTGCCAGCTTAGGCAAAACTTACATCGGCACTGATTGATCAGCAGAAGCAAGGGCGACAGCATAAAAAAAGGGCGCTCCACAGGGAGCGCCCTTTTCTGTTCACGGGGTTTAAACCACCTTAGTGAAGCACAACCACCTCATTTTGCGACAGATTAAACGTACCGCTACCACTGGTCACGTTCACCACATCGCTACCCACTTTACTGGTGTAAGCAGCGTTTGCCAGACAGAGGTTGGGAACCGTAATAGTAGTAGATACACCACGGTTTACGGCCACCACCGCACAGTCACTGCCCTCCTGACGCTGGAATACCAGTACGTCGGCACTCACCCAACGCTCAGCATAACTACCGCGCTGTATAGCGGGGCTATTTTTACGCAGATCAGACAAAGCACTGATCATATTGAACGCCGCCGTGGTCTGGCTGAAGGATGGCATCTGCTCGCGGTTGTAAGGGTCGTGTCCTACCTGACCATCGGCGTTTGCAGTAAACCAGGTAACGTTTTGCTCAGAGCCGTAATAAATAGTCGGGATACCGGGTAAGGTCATTACCAAAGCCATGCCCAAATCCTGACGTGCATCGGCAAAGGCTTTACTCATCCCCTTACCTTGACCACGGTTGGTAATGCCCGAGGTTTGCAGGTACACACTGGTACGGGTGGCATCGTGGTTGTCGAGGAAAATGGCTTGCAAGTCTTCAAACCCATTCATCGCACCCGCACGTGAACTGATGTGGCTGCTCAGATTGATCATGGTGCTATTGCCAGCCACTGCATTTTCAATCGCATCGCGCAATTTAAAGTCGAGCAGTTCAGAACCGCGACGCTCATTAAGGAAGCCCATCGAAACTGCATCGCCTGCACCGGCGTTGTACCACTCACCAAAAATATAGGTGTCGGCTTTTTTCGCGCGCACAGCGGCACTGAAACGGTTGATGAAGCTTGGCTCAATATGTTTGATGGCATCGATACGGAAGGCATCCACACCGTGGTCCATCCACTTGAGCGCCGCGTCGATCAAGTACTGATCCGCCAATGAATTGCTGGTTGTGCCGTGTTTGAAATCGGTCAGGTTGAACAGGCTCTTGTTACGGAACGACCAGGGATCATCCCACTCACCATTACAGGTAGTGGCCGGGTTGGTATCGCCACAATCGGAAATCGCGCCGTTACCGTTGTACCAGGTATTTTTACCACTGGCGAAATCGGTGATAAATGCACCTTCTTTATAAAGCGCGCCGAATTCGTATTGGTCGTCCTGGTTGGAGTGGTTAAGGGCTATATCCAACACCAGTTTCATACCACGGGCTTCCATTTGTGCATCCAACTCATCAACCAACGCCCAGTCACCCAGGTGCTCGTCTACTGAGTAGAAATCCCGCGCCCAGTAACCGTGATAGCCACCTTCATTGCCCACATTGATGTTATCCACCAACGGCGTTACCCAGATCGCGGTCACACCCAATGCTTGCAAGTAATCGAGCTTGGAGATCAAGCCTTCAATATCGCCGCCCCAATACTTTTTCCACTCGCTTTGAACACCCGCACCCTTCACTGAAGAAGTCGCAACAGGGTTGGTGCCGTTGTCGTTGTTGGTATTGCCGTTGGCAAAGCGATCCACAAATACAAAGTACATAGTACGTGCACGGAAATCATCAGCCACGGCTACGCTGCTGCTCGAGCTGCTGGACGACGAGGAAGACACAGAGCTGGAACTGCCCGCACCACAATCAGCGGCCATATTCGTGGTAACGCTAACAAGGCTGTTAGTGTTGGTATTGATCACGATACGCGTCCAACCGCTCGCGCTTTGATCCGCTGCCGGGAAAGCATCTGCACCCCAAGCGCCGTTGCGATCCACCTTGAAACGCGGCCCGCCATTGGCGTCGCCAGAAGTGAAGTTACGGCAAGTTTCCAGTTGGTTTGTACCCGCTGGTGTTACAAACAGGTCGCCTTCAGCCCAACCATTGTGGGTGCCACGCAAGTGGAACGGGATGAGCGGTGCGCTGGATGAACTGGAAATAGACGAGGATGAACTTGAGGTGGATGTTGAGGTGGATGTCGAACTCGACGTGGTAGCGCTACCACAATTGGCCGCAAGATTTTGCTGGGTGGTGATTGCCTTTGAACTCGCATTAAAAGTGATTTTTACCCAACCAGCGGCAACTGTGTAATCCGCTGCGGGCACTGCATCGCTGCCCCAACCGCCATTCGGGTCCACCTTAAAACGTGGGCCGCCAGTGGCGTCGCCACTTACAAATTGCTGGCAACTTTCGTACACATCGCTAGTGCCGACGCGGGTTAACAAGGTGCCTTCTGCCCAACCATTGAACGTGCCGCGCAAGTGATACGCCGCCGGAGGTGTTACCGCACTGATATTCCAGTTTTTGGTGTCGGTATAAAATTTGATGTTCCAGGTACCTTGGGCCACGGCAATATTGCTGCCGTTAAGGCCGCCCACTCCATAACTTTCCGCCCAGTTGCCGTAGCGATCAAATTTAATACTGCCTGCTGCGGAAAAAACCACATTCGTGAGTTCCACCGTATTGGTGCCCGCAGGGTTCATTTGGGTTGCTGCCCACGCATTATGCGTGCCGCGCAAAAACCATTCGGCCTGTGCGCTGGCAGTGGTTGCCAACAAAAATGAGAGTAAAACGAGTTTGTGTTTCATAGTGACCTATCCGTTATTAATATTATTGGAGCGGCCATTTGATGGGATATCGCCTGAACAGGCAAATTGCTGCATACGTATTCAAGCATAAGAAATTAGCTGAATACGTATGCACCTTTGCACAAAACTCATCCAAAACAACTTACGACGCCAATGTGTTTTGCGCGAAAACGATTACACATAGCACCGGATTTTTTTAATAAAACCAGTAAAGCTGACTATACTGGGTGGAAACTTGTGCCAATACCTGCTCACCATGCCCGATTTTTTAGTGAACACTTCCATATGCATCCAACCTGCGGAACTACTGCATGCCAGTACTCCGGGTTAACCGCCATTGGCTTCACTCTGCAACACGCTTAGGTCACCCCGTTAAACGGGTGGCGCGCTACTGCTTGGTCATTTTTTTTACCTTCTGCTCCACACTACTGGTAGTCGCTGAACTGCAATCACAAAAAATGCAGACACTGATGCAGAGCCGTTATGGCGATGATGGTGTGGCATTGCTCGGTGCCTGGAATCGCATGCTGGATAGCAGTAAACCACTCGCTGATGTGGAAAAAATCGCGCAGGTAAATGATTTTTTTAATCGCCACGTTCGCTACAGCGACGATGTAACCCTCTGGCAGAAATCCGATTACTGGGCCACACCGCTCGAAACCCTGGGCCTGCGCGCCGGTGACTGTGAAGATTTCACTATCGCCAAATACCTGAGCCTGTTGGAATTGGGAATCCCCACCGAACAATTGCGCCTGATTTATGTGCGCGCACAAATTGGTGGGCTGCATAGCAAACGCTTTCAAGCACATATGGTGCTGGGCTATTACAGCAGCCCGAATGCAGAACCACTGATTTTGGATAATTTAATTACTCGTATTGAACCGGCCAGCAAACGGCCGGATTTAAACCCGGTATTTAGTTTTAACAGTGAAGGATTATGGGTAGGCAATAGTGTGCAATCCCAAGCGGACCCTACCGCGCGTTTATCGCGCTGGCGCGATCTGTTGATGCGTGTACGCGAAGAAGGATTTTAATGAACGCAAACATGAATCTTTTACTAACGGTATTTGAAAAACAAAAGGCATGAGCATGTCATTAATTAAACAATTATGGATCGGGATTTTATCCCTGCTGCTATTAGCACTGGGCGGAAATTTTGTGATTAGCACCCTCACCGCAAAAACTTATTTGCAAGATCAATTGCGACTGAAAAATATCGACAATGCCAATTCGCTCGCACTGTCGATATCGCAAATGCCGGATAAAGATCCAGTAACCCTGGAGCTATTGATCACTGCGCAATTTGATTCAGGCCACTACGAATACATTATTTTTCAGGACATCAACAAACAGGCGATTGTGGCGCGGCGTTTTGAAAACAATAACACTTCATCAACCACCGAAAATAACGGGAATCCACGGGTACCCGCATGGTTTGCCAAACAAATTAATTTTGATGCAGCACCCGGCATTGCGCAAATTCAGGACGGCTGGCAGCAAGCCGGTACGCTGGTAGTAAAAAGCCATTCCGGTTACGCACTGGAAGCACTGTGGAAAAATACCCGCGATTTATTGGAGTGGTTTTTATTTGCTACCTTGCTCAGTGGCCTGATTGGCAGCCTGATTTTGAAATATATTTCGCGCCCACTGGATGTGGTTGTCAGCCAGGCCGAAGCCATTGGCGAGCGCCGTTTTATTGTCTCGGAAGAGCCAAAAACCAAAGAATTTCAGCGCTTGGTACGGGCCATGAACCGCCTCTCTACCAGCGTAAAACAAATGCTGGAAAAAGAGGCGCGGCAATTGGAGCTGCTGCGCCGCGAATCGCAAACCGATGCACTCACCGGCATTGCCAATCGCACCCATTTTTTGCATTTGTTCGACGCACAATTAACGCAAGAAGAGGCACAGGAACACGGCGTAGTAGTGATTGCACGAGTGATGGGGCTGCAACAACTCAACAGTCAATTAGGCCACCATCAGGTGGATCAGTTACTCTGCGCCATTGCCAGTGTATTTAGCGATATTACTCGCCGCTATCCAGCCAGTTATGCCGGGCGCTTGAATGGCAGTGATTTTTGCCTATTAATTCCCACTGATACGCCAATTGATATTGTAAGTGCGGATATTTCCCAACAATTGAATTTTCAATTAATCGCCACCGGTCACGCGCAAATTGGTTTGCCCATGGCGCTATGCAATTTCCAACACGGCGACCTACGCGCCGACCTACTGCATAAATTAGACGGTGCACTCGCGCAGGCAGAAGTAAAAGGCAACCGCGCGGTGGTAATTCGCGATAACGATCACCCCAACTCTGTTTCCAAAAATTTAAGCCAGTGGCGCGACTCTATCGAACACGCGCTAACCAGCCAGCAAATCGCATTAGTGAAATTTCCAGTGCGCAATGCACAGGGCGAATTAATTCACGATGAAACCGCTGTGCGCTTACAACTGGATAACGAGCAAAAACCGGCGGGTTATTTTATCCCTTGGGCGGTGCGCCTTGGCATTATGTCCAATATCGATTTAGCGGTATTACGCATGGCGTTGACACAGTTGACTAACATGGCGCGCACTGCGCCTCAGGCCATGGCAATTAATGTCTCGGCAGCGGCATTGTGCAGTGCGAGCTTCCGTGAACAAGCGCTGGAATTAATTGCACAACACACCGCCATTTCCCAGCAATTATGGTTGGAATTTTCCGAGACTTGTATCCTGCGCCACGCCGATGAGTTACGTATTTTTACCACGCAACTACGTAAATTTGGTTGCCATATTGGCTTGGAACATGTGGGCCTTGAATTTACCCGCTTTGATCAATTACAAGAAATGGGCTTGGCATTCTTGAAAATTGATAGTGCGATTATTCGCAATATTGATAGCCACCTGAGCAATCAAGCTTTTGTACAAAGCCTGTGTGTATTAGGTCACTCTATTGGGTTAACGATGATCGCAGAGGGTGTACAAACCGATGCAGAACAGCAAGCGCTGTTTAATTTGGGGATTGATGCTGTGACAGGGCCGCAGGTGCAATAGCGGCCAGTGTATTAAGGTATTAAAACGATAAAAAATTACAGTGGCAAATGATCGCCGTCGTCCAGCAAATCAATACCTTGGCGTTTGCCTCGCAGTTCGCGCCGCGCGAGTAGTTTATCTTGCGCGGCAGAGGGTAAATCCGTAAAGCGAATAACACCCTGCTCTACCAGCAGACCCACCACGTCTTCCAATACCCGCGCCATAGCAGTATCGGTTTGCTCCAGCGCCAACTGCTCGGCAGATTTTGCACTGTGCAAAAAAGCGATGATTTGCGGATCATCTTCTGGTAATTGCTCAGCAAAATCCGGTGCTGCTACTTTACTCAGTGCGACAATCTCACCTTGGTTATTGCGTTTAATATACATAGCAATCCTATAAAAAACCCTGCAACAAATAACCCACTAAAAAAGTGGCTGTGTAAAAAAGTGGCTGTGTAAAGAAGCACCGCAAAAAAATCCCGCTATCGCTAGCGGGATTTTAGCGCAGGGTTTTAGTCGGTGATCAATTTATTATTGTTGAGCAATTGCGTAATAATTTGCTGATCAGTTGTTGCGCCACTATAAAGCGATTGCAAATCCACACCACTCAATACAATTTGCTGGCTTGTCTGTGCGCTATCAAAACCACCACCGGCATAACCACCTGTGTGACTGATATGCACAATAGTGCTGCCGCCGGTTACTTCAAAATGCAAATAATCCGTGAGGTTACCCGCGCTATTTGATGCACCAACAGACTCGCCCTGTAATAAATCGCGCAGGTCTAATACATCTCCGCCTGTACCATTACTACCCGCCGCAGAGGTCGAAAAATTTTGGATAGTGTCCACCGCCGGTGAACCTGCAGTGCCTTGATCGCCCAAACTCCAGGCAAATATATCCACAAAGTTTTCGCTCGAATTACCGCCACTCATGGTGTCGTTGCCAGCACCGCCAATAAGACGATCATTGCCATTACCGCTATTGATCACATCGTTGCCACTACCGCCGTAGATGATGTCTGTGCCGGTACCTGCACTCA
This sequence comes from Cellvibrio sp. BR, assembly GCF_000263355.1. Taxonomy (NCBI): domain Bacteria; kingdom Pseudomonadati; phylum Pseudomonadota; class Gammaproteobacteria; order Cellvibrionales; family Cellvibrionaceae; genus Cellvibrio; species Cellvibrio sp. BR. The sequence continues at coordinate 112,403 of NZ_JH668202.1, forward strand.
GGTTGTCATCACCCGCACCGCCGCGAACAACATTGCTGCCATTGCCTGCGTTAATCGTATTGTTGCCTGCACCACCCTGAATATGTTCACTGGCAGAGGAGCCTGTAAAGTTACCCGATTCAGTCGTTGAGACATCAACCGTTGTATAAGCCGCTTTCAAATTTACGACACTTGTTGTGCTAGCCGTAAATCCACCATTTGCTTCTGTAGAGGTGACCTGCACTGTCAGGCTGGTTGAGTTAGTGGAGTAACTGCCCGGTAAATTTAACATCAGGTTGGGAAGATCAGCCGCCGCAAACTGCCACACGCCGCCGCCCAGGTTAGTGCCAGCATTAAAGCTTAAACCTGTGGGTACACCACTGACTTTGATGGAAAGCGTTTCTGAACCATCGGTATCCACCAACTTGGTAGTAATGGGGAATTTCACGCTGGTTCCGCCAGTGCCCTGTGCAACCACTACCAGCGATTTACTCACCACTACCGATGGCGCACTTGCACTGCCCACGGCAAGGTTCACTGTAGCGGTGGTGGTAATTCCACCGTTGTCGCGCGCGGTATAGGTAAAACTCGCACTGCCTTCAAAGCCGAGAGTCGGGGTAAATAGGATATTGCCTGCACCATTGATAATGGCGGTGCCATTGACCGCGTTATCAACCTCGACAATTTGCAAAATATCACCATCAACGTCTATGTCGTTTGCGCGCAAACTGGTTGGGGTGATGGTGAGTGTGGAGTTACTCGCGGCAACGAGATTATCGTTAACGGCGACCGGCGCATCATTCACCGGAGACACAACAAGATTGACGCTGGCGGTGTCAAAGCCGCCGCGACCATCGCTATTGGTGTAGGTGAAAGACGCTGGCCCCACATAGTTAGCGTTCGGCGTAAAAATCACATTACCGCCGGCTATAGCCACAGAACCATTCACGGCGCCCTGCACACTGTGCAAGGTCAAACCGTCATTATTTGCATCCGAATCATTCGCGAGCAAGGTTGCGGCAGTGATGGTAAAGGGAGTGTCCTCTGTGGCCACCAAATTGGCGGTTTTGTAGCTGTTAAAACTGTTGAATGGCTGATAAGTCATGCCGCCGTCATCACTCAACTCTGCAGTGAAGCGTGCGAAATAACCCTGATCCCAATAAACGATCTCGATGGTGTGAATACCACCCGTCGCAATGGTAAATGTCGGGTGAACACGGGTAGTGGCGCTTTGGTTTGCGGCAACTTCAGCAACAGTGACGCCATCAATTTTAATTTGATAACCGTCATCGCCCAACACCCGAAAATTGTATGTACCTGCATCCAATTCGATAAAACCGCTCATACGAATAATCGCATCGCTTGTTGTTGCAGGATCGGTACTCAAGCTCGCCGCATCGGAACCCAGGAAGGTTTGCAAGTTGGTGCCAGCACCCAGGTTGCTGTCGAATGAATTACCCGGGTTGTAATTGAGGGTAGTGGCGGTAAACGTCGCACTCGGCACTCGGCCATCAATATAGGCTTTTACCTGTTCCAGTGAGGCCAAATTGGAGCCGTCGGTACCTTGGCGATAGCCGAAATATTCAGAATGCAAACCGGTAGCCGTTCCGCCGCCAACAGGATTGTCGTTAACCGCATCTGGCGGTGTATTCACAGCGGTCACATTGATATTAACCTGCGCCGTTGAAGTTCCGCCCTGCCCATCATTAACGGTGTAAGTAAAAGATGCCGGGCCGCTATAGCCCGCGGTGGGGGTAAATACCACATTGCCGCCCACAATACTTACGCTGCCGTTAACCGGATCTTGCACAGATTGGATGCTGAGGGTGTCTGAATCAGGGTCTGTGTCGTTAGCCAAAAGCTGGGCTGACGTCAGGGTGAGTACCTGATTTTGTACCACTGTGGCGGTATCGGCATTTGCCGTTGGGCCATCGTTAGTACCCTTGACAGTAATCACCACTGAACTGGTGGTGCCGTCGATACTCTTGACGGTGAATGTCTCGGTTTTGGTCTCGCCCTCTTTGAGTTGTTGGACATTTGCCTTGCTGTTGTCGATGTTATAAGTCCAATCACCGGTGCTGGTAATGGAGAAACTGCCGTAGGTGCCAGCCGTATTGGATTGCACCTCAAAGCCTTCTTCGCCTGCATCCGGATCTGTGATGGAGAGGGTTCCTGCCGCAGTGGATTGAGCGGGCGAATCTTCTTTCACAGTACCTGCGCCGCTGCCTACTACGGCGGCATCTGCTACAGCATTAACACTAATGTTCACCGTAGCTGGGGTCGAATCATCCAGACCTTTGTCGTCGCGCGCAGCATAGTCGAACTGACTGGAACCGTTCCAGTTAGCATCGGGTTTGAAGTAGACCGGCCCACTTACCAGATCATCAACCGCAATCAGGGTGGTCATAGCGGCGTCGCTATACAGGAGCCCATTCGCTGGCAGAGATTTAATGACATAGCCCGCGACCGAACCATCGCTATCGCTGCCAGCCAGGTTGATGGTAATCAGGGTGTCTTCATCGCCAGAAACATTGAGTGTGTTTGTTTCAGGTGCTTGGTTAGGCGCGGCCACCACATTGATATTGACCCTGCCTGAGTCAACTCCACCTTTATCATCCGTCACTATGTAGGTAAAACTGGCAACGCCTGTGAAACCCGGTGTAGGCGTAAACACCAGGTTTCCACCAACGACCTGGAGAGTGCCGTTGGCTTCAGAGGTCACTGTAGTCACCCGCAATGTATCGTTGTCCACATCTGTGTCATTGGCGACCAGAATCGACAAGGGCATAGGCAGCGACAGCGTGGTGTTCACAGTGATCGTAAAGGTGTCGTCTACCGCCACAGGTGCGTCATTGACTGGCGTCAGGGTGATGTTCAGGTCTGCACTTGCACCGGTATCGGTGGTGTAAGTTACTGTGGGTACTGCGCCGTTGAAATTAATGTCGGCAGGTACAAAGGTGTAGTCGCCATTGGCCAACAGGGTGAAAGTACCCACTCCAGCCAGGTTCACCGATTCATTGGCATTGTAGGTTGTGCCATTGATAACAAAGCTGGCCACTTGGGGAGTAGTGTCCGGGTCAACATCATTGGTCAACACATTTCCAATTGCGTTGCTGCCTTCGGCAACGGTTTTGACGTCATCAATCGCCTGTGTTGGATCATCAACTGCCACCACGTTGATAAACACAGTGCCTTTATCCACTCCACCCTTGTCGTCGGTGATGCGGTAATCAAAGCTCGCTGTGCCGCTAAACTCAGCGGTCGGCGTGAATACCAGATTTCCTGAAACAACACTCAATGTGCCATTAACAGCATTCTCCAGGATGACTACCCGCAATGAATCGCCATCCGGATCGGAGTCATTGGTGACCAGACCCGAAGCCGGTAGAGGCATACTCCAAGCCTCGTCTTCATTGATGGTATAGAAATCGTCCACAGCAACGGGAGCATCATTCACTGGCGTAACGGTGATATCCAAGGTGCTGGAAGAACCAGTGTTGGTTGTGTAGGTCACTTGGGGAACAGCACCATGCCAATTAGCCTCTGGCTCGAACACATATGAGCCATTGGCATTCAACACCAGGTTTCCGACACCAGCGATGACCGCCGTTTGGCCTGCGGTAAAGCTGCCCAATCCGGAGACCTGAAAGCTTGCAACTGTCAGGGTGTCATCTGCGTCCGTGTCGTTGGTGAGCACATTGCCAGTAACATCGTTATCTTCAGGGCCGGAATCGAGGTCTTGCACAAGCACGCTCGGGGCATTGGCTTTGACCACTACATTGACCGTCGCGGTGGCGGTCGCACCCAATGGGTCTTGAACGGTATAAGTGAAGCTGTCATTACCTGAAAAACCGGCGTTCGGGGTGTAGATCGGATTTCCGGTAACCGCGTCGATAACGACTGAGCCATTGGCGCCCTGACTGACAGATACCACCGACAGAATACCGCCCTCGGGATCGGAATCGTTAGTACGCACGGCCACGGCGACCGAGCTACCTTCGTCAACATTGGCTGTGTCATTTACCGCGGTAGGGGCATCATTAACCGGGGTAATCGCGATTTGTACCGTAACAATATTGCCATTGCTGGTGCCATCGTTAGCGCGGTAGGTAAAGCTGTCGCTGGTGGTTTCGCTGCCGTTGTGGGTGTAGCTAAAGGTACCGTTCGCGTTCAACGTCAGAGTGCCGTGCGCGGGCCCGGACACGAGGATCGCCGACAGCGGGCTGTTTTCAGCATCCGAATCGTTAGCCAATACACTGCTGGCACCCGACTCTAGCAGCGTCGCAGTGCCGCCTTCATTGACAGTGATACTGTCAGCAATGGTGACTGGCGCATCGTTGAGCGGATTTACACCGATAGTCACTGTGCTGGTAGTCGTTCCACCATTGCCATCACTGATGGTCACCACAAACGAATCGCTGCCGTTGTAGTTCGCATTCGGGGTGTAGATAAAACTGCCAGTAGCGGGATTCAGCGTTACGACACCGTTAGTCGGCGCGCCGGAAACGGCGTAAGCCAAAGTATCGCCATCAAGATCGCTCGCCACGATTTGCCCAGGAACCGCGACATCTTCGTTGGTAGTCAGGTTCAGATTGCTGGCAGTTGGCGCATCGTTTTGCGGAGTTACACCAATCGTTACGGTGCTGGTCGTCGTTCCACCATTACCATCACTGATGGTCACGACAAACGAATCGCTGCCGTTGTAGTTGGCGTTCGGGGTGTAGATGAAACTGCCGGTAACAGGATCCAGATTCACCGAACCGTTAGTCGGCGAGCCGGAAACGGCATAAGCCAAGGTATCGCCATCAACATCACTGGCGACGATTTGACCGGGAACTGCCACGTCTTCGTCAGTGGTCAAGCTCAGGTCGCTCGCAACCGGGGCGTCGTTAACCGGCGTTACACCGATAGTCACGGTGCTCGTAGTCGTTCCACCATTGCCATCACTGATGGTCACGACAAACGAATCGCTGCCGTTGTAGTTCGCATTCGGGGTGTAGATAAAACTGCCAGTAGCGGGATTCAGCGTGACCACACCGTTAGTCGGCACGCCGGAAACGGCGTAGGCCAAAGTATCGCCATCAAGATCGCTCGCGATGATTTGCCCAGGAACGGCGACATCTTCGTTGGTAGTCAGGTTCAGATTGCTGGCAGTTGGCGCATCGTTAACCGGAGTTACACCAATCGTTACGGTGCTGGTCGTCGTTCCACCATTGCCATCACTGATGGTCACGACAAACGAATCGCTGCCGTTGTAGTTCGCATTCGGGGTGTAGATGAAACTGCCAGTAGCGGGATTCAGGGTTACCACACCGTTGGTGGGCAAACCGGAAATGGCGTAAGCCAAAGTATCGCCATCAAGATCGCTCGCGATGATTTGCCCAGGAACAGCGACATCTTCATTGGTGGTCAGGCTCAGGTTGCTGGCAGTTGGCGCATCGTTAACCGGAGTTACACCGATAGTCACGGTGCCCGTCGTCGTTCCACCATTGCCATCACTGATGGTCACCACAAACGAATCGCTGCCGTTGTAGTTCGCATTCGGGGTGTAGATAAAACTGCCAGTCGCGGGATTCAGTGTTACCGAACCGTTAGTCGGCGCGCCGGAAACGGCGTAAGCCAAAGTATCGCCATCAAGATCGCTCGCGATGATTTGACCGGGAACCGCTAGATCTTCGTTGGTGGTCAAGCTCAAGTCGCTAGCAGTCGGCGCGTCGTTAACCGGAGTTACACCGATAGTCACGGTGCTCGTAGTCGTTCCACCATTGCCATCACTGATGGTCACTACAAACGAATCGCTGCCGTTGTAGTTCGCATTCGGGGTGTAGATAAAACTGCCGGTGGCAGGATTCAGGGTCAGGGCACCGTTCAACGGGTTGGTCGTAACCGTATAGGACAATGCGTCGCCTTCTATATCACTGGCGACGATTTGACCACTAAGCTGGGTATCTTCATCCACAGTGAGCGTCTGATCGGCAGATACGGGAGCATCGTTAACGGGTGCGATATTCAATGAAATAGTCGCCGTGCTGCTGTTGCCACTACTGTCGGTCACGGTGACGACAAAACTATCTGCACCGTTGTAATTCGCGTTGGGAGTAAAGGTAAATTGGCCGGTGACAGGATCTAATTGCAGGGTGCCATTGGCAGGCGGAGTCGCAAGCATATAGGTCAACAGATCACCTTCTACGTCTGTGGCAATAATTTGGCCGGTCAGTAGCGTGTCTTCGTCTGTGCTGAAGAGCTGATCTGCAATTTGTGGAGCACGATTAACATACTCGCCATCAGTAACGACCTGAGCTATTTCAGCTTGACCCGAAATCCCATAATCAAAATCCTGGTCATTAGTTGCTTCAGCAATTCGATCCAAGCGTACAAAGCTGTTGGAGCCACCACCGGTGGCAGAGTTGTCGCCTGCAGCCGTTTCTTCCAACTCCTCAAGCAAGTCGCCTTCTTGTTCCAAAGCAGCCAAAACTTGTTGCACGCTGGCGTCGTCAAGTAAAGCTTCATCGGCCGATGTCGCGCTTTGCGGGTTCATGTCGCGGCTCATGGCGACTTCCTGCCCACCGTTGATTACCAGTGCTTCTACACCGCCAATATCCAACTCAACGCGCGCGCCCTCCGCCGTTACCAGAATTTCATTGTCGTTAAGTACAGCACCTACGGTTAAGGGGCGGAGGCTGCCATCGGGTGACTTGGCCCAGGCTTGTCCTTGAAGAAAGGCTACAGTGGCAACGGCATTGCTCATACTTAACTCCCAATCCATAAAAGGTGAACTAGCTCACAAAACACTGGTGATATGCGGAGTTTAGCGACAGTTGAAATTAGCGCCATTGGACTAAAGGACAATAAACAGTATTTTTTTAGATACCGTTTTGGAATAAGGAAGGGAAAGGAGGACTAAATCAGGCTTTAGCGTTGTTGGAGAAGACCAACGCCAATTGCAGGCGGTCGCGAACACCCAGCTTTTCAAAACTGGCGCCCAAATGTGCTTTTACGGTGCGCTCGGTAATATCCAGTTCACGCGCAACTTCTTTATTGGTTTTTCCTGCCGCCACCAACTCGGCCACGGCACGCTCGCGGCCAGTCAGTAAATTCAAATCTGCGCTGGGCAGCGCAACAATAGGTGCTAAACGTTGTGCGCCCAAGATCAATTGGCGCATCAAATCAGCACCCATCCACACGCCCCCCACCGCGACCGATTGGGCGATTTGCTCCAGCACCGAAGGCACAGCTAAATAATGCACATAACCACTGGCACCCGCTTCCAGCGCTTTGCGCGCTTCAGCCGTTTGTTCTATCGCGGTCATGGCGATAACTTTAAAACCCTCCGCATTCAGTGTGTGTATCTGTGCAAAACTTTGCATACCACCCAACAGTAACCACACCAAACCGCGTGCATCAACCCCGGCCAAATCATCAACAATCTGCGCATGGGGAAATGCCTGCAACCAGTGCGGCGAACGTATGTGGGCAGGAGCAACAAACAACTGATGCATTATCGTTCCGTCATCGCATTTTGTTGGGCGCGTAAAACCGGTTTGAGCAAATAAGCCAACACCGTTTTCTTGCCAGTAAGAATATCTACCTGCGTCATCATGCCGGGCATAATCGGCAAGGTAGGGTCAAAACCTGCGCGCTCAGTGCGTACACGCACAATATAAAACGTACGCTCTTTTTCATCGGTAATGGTATCCGGGCTGATGTGTTCCACTTTGCCTTTTAATCCACCATAAACAACAAAATCGTAAGCGGTGAATTTCACAATCGCTTCCTGCCCTGGGTGCAAAAACGCAATATCTTTGGGTGATACTTTTGCCTCTACGATGAGCTGATCATCCAGCGGTACCATCTCGATCACTTCACGCCCTGGTTGCACTACACCACCAACCGTATTGGTAAATACCCGTTGCACCGTACCGCGCACGGGAGAGCGGATTTCCGCGTATTTAATTTTATCGGCAAGGCCAGTGCTAGACTCCGATAAGGAAGCAATTTTGCTCAACACTTCCGATAATTCGTTGCGCCATTTATTACTGGCTAATAATTCTGTTTCACGCAATTTACCGCGCGATTCTTCCACCGCCAGCAATAAACGGGACTCTTGCGATAGCGCCTGTTCACGTTCACCGCGCGCCATGGAAACTTCACCTTCCAAACGCAAAATTTCCACTTCAGAAATCGCACCGCTCGCCAGCAGCGGTTTGGTAACATTCAATTCTTGTGTGGATAATTCCAGCGCGCGAGTCACTTGCGTCAGCTTTGCGCGCACCTCGTTTAATTCTTCCGAGCGCTGATCCAATTGGCTGCGCGCAATTGCAAGTTGCTCATCCAATTCCTTGCGATTGGATTCATACAAACTGCGTTCGTGATTCACAATATCCGGTGCGTCTGTCAACAAATCATCGGGAAATACTAGCGGAGTATTGGAGGTCAATGATTGCAAACGTGCCGCGCGTGCTTGCAGCGATAAAAACTCCGCACGATTTTCACGGAAGGTTGAAATGAAGCGGGTTGGATCAATACGCAATAATAAATCGCCTTTCTCAACCACTTGCCCTTCACGCACCAACACTTCCTGTACTACACCACCGTCAAAGGATTGAATCACCTGTAGTTGCGACGAGGGAATCACTTTACCTTCACCGCGCGCCACTTCATCCAGCGGCGCAAAAGCAGCCCAGAGCAATAACAGAAAAATAATGAATGCAATCACACGCAGTAGTGCACGCGCTTTTATCGGCTCTTGCTGCAGCCGCGCCCAATCGGAATCTGTTACCCAATCTTTCGGCTGCTCATGCAATGGATCGAGCCAACGGGCATAAAGTTTGTCGATAAATCGGCTGGCCGGCAGACCTAATTTATCCAACCAGCGCCCCACTTTTTCGAATAACATTTTATCGCGCGAAACCGGCGTTACAGTTGTCGGTTGGCTCATTAGGACGCCCTCCCGATTCTGCCTTGGCGCAACGCTTCCACCACTTGCTCTTTAGGGCCATCGGCCACAATTTTTCCTGCATCAATCACAATAATGCGATTCGCTAATTCCAGCAGCGAGGTGCGATGGGTAATGACAATTAAGGTTTTGTGCTCGGCGAATTGCAGCAGGTTGCGTTTAAATTCTTCTTCGCTGGTGTGATCCATAGCGCCGGTGGGTTCATCCATTAATAAAATCGGCGCATCGTTTAATAAAGCGCGGGCGATGCTCACCGACTGGCGTTGACCACCGGATAATAACTGACCGTGTTCACCCACCGGCATGGCCAAGCCCATAGGGTGCTGATTGACAAAGTCGGTCAACCCGCTCAAACGCACCGCTTCTAAAATAGCTTCATCACTGGCATGAGGTGCACCCATGGCAATATTTTCACGCAAATTGCCAAAAAATAAATTTACATCCTGGGATACACAACCAATATTGCGGCGCAATTCGGCGGGGTCGAGCTGGCGAATATCGATGCCATCAATCAACAAAGTCCCCGCACTCGGCGCATACAATCCGGCAATTAATTTTTCCAGTGTGGTTTTACCGGAGCCGTTGCGCCCCAAAATCGCCACGTGTTCACCGGCATTAATTTTGAACGAGACATCGCGCAGCACTTCGCGCTCATCTTGCGGGTAATTGAATGCTACTTTTTTAAATTCAATCGCACCTTGTAACCGCGGGCGACTGATCCACTGCGTATCCAATGGTCGCTCAACCGGTTTTTCCATGATTTCATTCAGCGCCGTCAAGGCGGTCGCAGCACTATGATATTGCATCAGCAAGCCGGCCGTTTGCCCCACCGGCGCCATGATGCGTGAAGCGAGCATATAGGCGGCAATCAAACCACCTTGCGAGAGGTTGCCTTCAATAATTTGATATACACCGACAATAATAATAACGACGGATACTGCTTGTTGAATCCAAAGAGTACTGCTGCCCACCGAACCGGACAGCATGCGCATTTTCACCCCCACGCGCGATAACACCAGTGTGGATTTTTCCCAAATCACCTGCATGCGCCCTTCTGCGCCCAAGGTTTTTATGGTTTCCAAACCCGACAAGCTTTCCACCAAAGTTGCATTGCGTTGCGCCGATGCTTGCATGGAATTTTCGGTGAGTATTTGCATTTTTTTCTGCACGGCAGCGGTGTAAATAATCACCAGCAATACACCCACCACAATAGGTAATATCAGCGGCCATGAAATTAACAACACCACCAATAAAAATAACAAAACGAAAGGTAAATCCACCAAGGCCAAAATGGTGGCGGAAGAAATAAAATTGCGGATGGATTCAAACGACTGCAAGCCAGCAGCAAACGAACCGACCGATGCTGGACGTTCGGACAACTTCATGCCCAGCACGCGCTCCATAATTGTCGCCGACAAGGTAACATCCACCCGGCTCGCGGCGAGATCCACAAACCATGCACGCATCATGCGCAATACAAAATCAGCACTAATGGCAATTAGCATGCCGACCGACAATACCCAGAGCGTATCCGTCGCGTGATTAGGCACCACACGGTCGTACACATTCATCACAAACAGCGGTGAGACCAATGCAAAAAAGTTGATCAGCAGTGCGGTGAGTAATACATCGCGATAAAGATATTTGTACTCGCCAATCACACTCCAAAACCAGTGCGCCCCTTTATGTTTGCGTGTGCTGGTTTTGCTGATATCGGCGGCGCGTGCATCAAAGCGCTCTTGCGGGCGCACGTAAATTGCGCGCCCCGTGTAATTCCCGGCCAAGTCATCGAACCCCAGCTCAACAACCGCCTCGCCCAACTCTGGATAAATCACCCGCGCACCCGTTTCACTCAATTCGAGCAACAGGCACGCCTGATTATTATTGAGCAATAAAATCGCAGGAAATAACGCGCTATTTAACTCAGGGAGTGAGCGCGCCACCAACTTGCTGGTTAAGCCAGCACGTTTGGCGGCGCGTGCAAACAAGGATGGAGTCAGACCGGACTTATCCAGCGGCAAGCCCGCCAAGAGGGATTCACGCGTACAGCTGATGTGGTGCGCGCGTGCCACCAATAACAAACAGTCAACCAAAGGGCCCGCTGGTACGCTCGCAGTATCCGGGGGGAGTTGAACATCAAGGGTCATTGGGGCTCCGGGACATAAAATCGAACAACGCGGGCGACTGTTTACACAAGCCGCCCTATTCGCTCAAGCCTAGCAAATGATTGCATAGACCAGCAGGCGTTTTTATTGTTTGCGTGTCACGGTGATATCAACACGACGGTTGGCGGCTTTTCCGGCATCGGTATTGTTGTCTGCTACCGGGCGCGACGCGCCATAACCATCAACTGACATAGGAATAGTTTCCAAGCCATTCAACACAAAATAATCGCGCACACGTTGTGCACGGGCTTTGGAAAGCGGGATATTTAATTCGTCGGTACCACTACTATCGCTGTGGCCTTCTATCGCAATTTGCACAACACCAGGCGTTGCTTTGATGCTGGCAATGAGTTGATCCAAGGTTACTGATGAACCGGCTTTGAGCTCAGAGCTGCCAAGATCAAACAGCGTATCGCCACTCAAAGGGGTCAGCTGACTGATTAAATCGTCACGGCTCATTGCGACCGGGGCTTCTGCGGGGCAGGCGGACTCAGAAATTTTTAGTGAATCCTCCACGCGGGTGTCATGCAAAATACCCAAACCGTCACGCACTATACCGAGCGCTGGCAACAGGCTCCCCATAGCCGCGAGTGAGCGCGCATAGGCCAACTCCAAATCCACCTGCGTAATGACCAAGGCACGGCTGGCCTGGAAATATTCGTTCTCGGCATCCAACACATCCAACAAGGTGCGTTGACCAATATTAAATTGCTCCGCGTAGGCGCTGCGCACCTTATCGCTGGAAAGACGATGCTGCTCCAGGGAGATTAATTGCTCGCGTAAACGCAGCGAATCGTTATAGGCAATTTGCGTGTCTTGACGTAAATCGATACAAGCTTGATCGCGTAAATCCTTGGCCTGATTTACCAATTCCAACGAACGACGCACGGCAGCACGATTAGAACCACCGCTGTAAAGGTTGTAGGTAATCGCTAATTCAACTGCGCTTTCATCGCCGAAACTGTTCGGATCAACGCGGTTATCAAAACCATTTTGATTGCGACTAGTAACCTGACGTGCACGCAGTTCCGCTTTGGGGTAGTAACCGGCACGATCCACTTTGACCGCTGCCTGTGCCACACTGATATTTTTAATGGCCGCATGGAAACCCGGATTGCCTTGATACGCCATGGTCAGCGCCGCGCGAATAGAGTCGGGCAGTTTTTGCTCGGCCAACTGGGTGGGCATTAAGTCTTCCGCAGGCAATTGACCCACTACCCGCAGGTAACGGGCGGTTACATCATGCAGGTTAGCGGCCTCGGTCAACAAATTGGATTCGGCCAGCGCCAAGCGACCAGCAACCTGTTCCAAATCCACACGACGACCAACACCAGAAACAGCGCGCTCTTCAATCTGGGCAAATACATCGCGGTGTTTGGCATAGTTGGAACGCGCCAACTCCACCAATTCGCGGTTGCGTTTTACATCCTCAAACGCCCGCACGGCTTCCAGCGCTGTCAATTCGACAACGTTAAGCAATTCGTAGTAGCGCACGAGGCGCGCATTATCAAAACGTTCAACCTGCCCCGAGGTACTAAAACCATCGAATAACATTTGGCTAAGGGTAATTTGCCCCTGTGCCGTGTTGTAAACGCCACGACCGTCGTAATCACGATTGCTCTTTCCTGCAGATGCACCTATATCCACGGTCGGTAAATAACCGCCGCGGGCGACTCTCACGTCTTGCGCTGCCGCTTTAAATTCATGCCAGGCTGCTTGTACTTCCGGGTTGGTCTCCAGCGCCTGCAGTGCCACATCCTTAACAGTATTTGGAGCTTCCTGCGCGTTAAGTTGAGCAGAAACCAGTGAAACTGACATCAACAAGAATGATTGAACTACGCGGGACAGATGTCCGGAAAAAAGGAGCGTCATGAAAAATTTCCGTCGTTTATCGCAAGAGCGATGCTTATAGAACTGTATAAAATATGGGATTTAGATCACAAAAAAGCCAGAAACCAAAGGTAATGCTATTGATAGCAAAAATCTAATCATATTTTGTTATATATCGTGACAACAAAATCCAGCTGATCTGTAACCACTTTCTGCACGATATCCCCCCTCAACTCCGGGGATAACCGCCACGCAAAAGGGGTCATATCCAGTAACGCCGCCCGCAATTCCGGCTGTTCTATCACCAGCCCAGCCTGGACTTGTTGCTGATCGATGAGTCGAAATCCTTCTGGAATCGGCGTCGTCTGATGCGGGCGCACCTCGCGGTAAATACGGCGGCGCAACCCAAGCAAATGTTGCTCACCGGGCGCCACTATAACCAACAGACCGTTTGATGCCATTACACGATATAACTCTGCATCCTTACTCGGTGCGTAAATGCGGGTAATCACATCCATAGATCCATCTGCCACCGGCAAGTCAAAACTGGAGGCAACGCTATACACCAGCCGAGAATCCAGCCCAACCGATTTGGCTGCTTTGGCGGCAAGCCTTACGCCCGCTTTGGCAATATCCACACCATAGATGCTTGCTGCAGGCAATGCCTCTGCAAAAGCGCCGGTGAAATAGCCTTCACCGCAACCTATATCCAACAGGTTTTTGGTAGACCGGGGTAATAGCATTTGCAAATGGGTTTTGAGCGGCTCAAAAAATCCTGCCTGCAAAAATTGTCGCCGCGCCTGCAACTGTATTTTTGCATCACCCGGCTCCAGCGAATGCTTGTGCTGTACCGGCAATAAATTGAAATAACCTTCTTTAGCACGATCAAATTGATGATGTTTTTCACACCCTACTCCTTGGCTATTCACGACCAAGGGTAGACGGCAAAGCGGACAGGACAAAGCATTCATAGGCGAAATTCAATGAGTATTGATGATCGAAACATCGACCAATCAATAAATGAGTAGTCATCTGATAATAAATAGAGGGGAATACAAACGCGCAGAATGCCGACTCACTCTTCAATAAGCAAGTCACGCAAGAACCACAAAAAATACCGCATCCTATTTAAGTAGATGCGGTATTCAGCAAAGTTAATTTTCGTCAGGTATTTCGTAGCGATCAATAATGTCGCGCACTAAACCACTGCGCACAATATCTTCACGCTCAAACTCATGCAGATACACATTAGGCAAGCCTTTCAAGCGCTCTACGGCGTCAGCCAAACCATTGGGGCCGCGAATATCGCTTTGCAAAATATCGCCATTAATAACCACTTTACAATCCTCACCGATACGCGTTAAAAACATTTTCATTTGCGCAGGCGTGGTATTTTGTGCTTCATCGAGAATGACAAAGGTTTTGCTGTTAAAGGTTTTACCGCGCATAAACGCCAGCGGTGCTGCCACTATGCGACCATGGCGCAAGCAATAATCTACCGTACCCGCACCCAAGCGCTCATTCAAAATATCGCGGAAGGCATCAATATAAACCGAGAATTTCTGATCGAGATCGCCCGGTAAAAACCCAAGGTTCTCGCCGGACTCCACGGCTGGGCGAGTTAAAATTATCCGCTCAATCCGGCCCGATTCCAGCGCCTCTGCGGCTAATGCTCCCGCACAATAACTTTTACCGGTACCGGCAGGACCAATACCGAAAGTCAGCATGTGTGAGTTGATAGCGTTGATGTATTGCTGCTGGGATTTTGTTTTGGCGCGGAGTGGTTGCGGTGAGCGAGGAGGAGAGTAAGCGGTTTCGACTTGCTGGGAGCGGGACTTTATTTCGACGATATTGTCATCACTTCGTTGATTCCTTCGCGATTTATGCCGCGAGCCGGAGAAGCTGGTATCGTCATAAGAATGGTGGTTCGCACTACGTCTGGCATGCGTTTTTTTTGCCATAAAAAAATCCCCTTCAGCCTGTGAGTAACACGAAAACTGTCAACAGCTTCGTGATCGATTTTACCCCGGATAAAAAACTTGCTGTGGAATGATGTTATTACCCCCTTGTTACTGGTTTACGAATACCGACTTAAAAAGATCAAGATAAACAGGATCGACTACAAATCGCTACTTCAAAACAATAAAACAAACTGAGTAAAGCAAAAACGTGTGACAGATAGACTACGCTGGCAAAGCCAGTGAATTTTTGATGCGTAACTTGTTAAAGCACACAAGAGCTACTTGCTTTTTCACCCTTGTGACTTTGATATTAATCTTATTATGGAAAAGATCAATCACTTCTTTAAAATAAAATTGAACGCATGATAATTTATTATCAGCGCTCAATTCCCAGCTTATTCATCGCTATCATCGATTTGTTTGGCCACTTTCTTTTTGGGTGGAGCAAAACCATCAACCAATGGCTCACTATGAACCGCACTTGGCACACGTCGTTTGCCAATATTTTTCTGATCGCGATCACGCACCTTGACCTTAGGTTTGCTCTCAGGCTTTTTATCTTTACTAGTGGTTTTCTTTTTAGAGCCAACTGATTTACCGGAAGACTTGGTTTTATCCGGCCCTTGATACTTACCCTTCAAACCAGGAATGCTAATCACCTCAAAGGTCACGCCAAGGTAACGCTCAATACTCTTGGTGAGATTCCACTCTTTGGCGTCCACCAGAGAGACAGCCCTCCCCTCTTTTTCGGCGCGCCCGGTACGACCAATGCGATGCAGATACTCATCGCCTGAATAGGCCATATCAACGTTCACTACCAACTCAACACCGGGAATATCCAGCCCGCGCGCCGCTACATCGGTCGCCACTAAAATACTGGTGCGCCCCTGGCGGAAGTGGTCGAGGGTAATTTTGCGCTGATCCTGGGTAATATCGCCATGCAACGCACCCACACGGAATTTGTTGTAGCGTAAAAAATTATCCAATTGTGTAGCGCGCGCTTTGGTATTGGTAAAAATAATCGCTTTTTCAAAATCGGCTTTTTGCAGTAACGCGAGCAGCAGTTTTTCTTTGTGTTTAAAATCGTCACTGATCAACATTTGCTGGGTAATAGCGTTGGGTTTTTCGTCGATATAAATCTCTTCCACTTCACCCAAAATCACTTGCTTAATAAGATGACGCAAACCTTTCTGTTCCATGGTGGCGGAGAACAACAAGGTTTGGCGTTCGGTGCTGCAGGTATTGGTGATTTTTAATACATCGTCGCTCAACCCCATATCGAGCATACGATCAGCTTCATCCAACACTAAGAATTCCAAGCCGGAAAATTCGGTCGACTTGTGGGAAATATGCTCCCCCAAACGGCCAGGCGTGCCGACGATAATTTCCGGGTTCTTGCGCAACATCGCCTTTTGATATTTCAGCTCTTCACCACCGCACACCATGCCGACTTTAAAGCTGGTGAATTTCAGAATCTGCTCTGCGTTTTTAACAATCTGCCGCGCCAGCTCACGCGTGGGAGTCAGAATCAGCATCCGGGTTGAACTGGGATTGGAGGACGGGCGCGCTAACATCGTCTGAATTGCAGGCAATAAAAAGGCGGCTGTTTTGCCACTGCCGGTTTTGGAACTCACAATCAGATTTTTACCAGCGGTCGCAGCGGGAATCGCCGCCAACTGGACTGGCGTTGGGGCTTCGTAGCCCAAAACGTCAATCGCTTTACGCAACTGGGTGTCACTAATCAGATCGTGGAAACCGGGCTGAGTCATCAAGAACCTCGAAATTCATTCAATAAAGGCAGGTTTTACCCGCAAAAGGCCGCGCAATCTACGCAGAGCGGCGCCAATTATCAACCAAAACCGCTAAAATGCCGACCTTTATCACCGGCCAGAGTAGATTCATGCGAATTATGTTAGCCCCGATGGAGGGCGTTGTTGAACACCATGTACGCGACATACTGACTCGCATTGGCGGATTGGATGGTTGTGTGACGGAGTTTATCCGCGTTACCGATCAAAAGCTGCCCTATAAAGTCTTTTATAAGTACGCGCAGGAACTGGAGAACGACTGTAAAACGCCCAACGGGACACCAGTACGCGTGCAGCTGCTAGGCAGCAAACCGGAACCCATGGCGATCAATGCACTGGAGCTGGTTAACTACGGCGCAAAAGCCATCGACCTGAACTTTGGCTGCCCCGCCAAAACCGTAAACTCCCATGAAGGTGGCGCTTGCTTACTGCGCACGCCGGATCGCGTTTATTCCATCATTAAAGCGGTACGCGATGCTGTGCCGCGCGAGATTCCCGTCACTGCAAAAATTCGCTTGGGGTTTGAAGATCGCAGCAGCTATTTGGATAACGCGCGCGCCGTAGAAGCCGCCGGTGCAAATGAACTCACCGTGCATGCCCGCTCCAAAGCCGACGGCTACAAACCACCCGCTTACTGGCACTACATTGCCGACATTCGCGCCGAATTAAAAATTCCGGTAGTAGGCAATGGTGAAATTTGGACAGTGGAAGATTATCTGCGCTGCCGCGAGCAATCGGCAGGCGCCGATGTCATGCTCGGGCGCGGCTTACTCGCCTGCCCCGACCTCGCACGACAAATTAAAGCGCACGTAAAAGGAGAGGATTACATACCGCTCACCTGGCAAGCGATTTGTGAAATGCTGTATGACTACTACAAACTCACCACCCCACTCTACTGCGAGCGCAACTGTGGCAATCGGGTAAAACAATGGTTAATGTATTTAAGTAGGCAATATCCGCAAGCCCAAGTATTTTTTGAAGCAATAAAACGTAAAACCACACCAGTAGAAATTGAGGCCTGTTTTACCGAGGCGCTACATGCAACACAGACTAACAATCACCAATAAAAAGTACACTTCACAGAAAAGGACTTCTGATGCACTGAGCCACAATCAATACAATCAATACAATCAATACAATCAATACAATCAATACAATCAATACAATCAACAATTTGAATTTTCGACTCAAATATCTCACTCAAAAAACCAAACAACGCAAATGAAAAAAGGCTTACCATTTCTGGTAAGCCTTTCTTTATATGGTGCCTCAGGAGGATTCGAACCCCCTCCCCCAGCTTCCCATTGCTCCACTACTCCCCGCTAAGCCGCATGAATACTGGGGTTCGCCTTTTGCCATCACCACTAAAAACCGCTTTACGGCACAATGATTTCGACACTTTTTCGACATTACCTAAGACTTTCCCTTAAAAGGCGTTGCCGAGAATTGCGCTAGTCTGATCACCCAGAAAGCCCACGCCAATATTTTTTGATCGGCCCATACACCAACAAAATGCAAATGTGTCTATCCTGCATTACGCTGACGCCAAACATTATCAGGACTTTAAATCATGTGCGGATACGCCCGACGCCACATAAGCAACCGAGACCTAGACAAGTTCGTAAAAACCATTGAGTTAGCAGTTCAGTTTAAAAATCGTCCAGAGCAGGAAGAGCCCTTGCTTGAGCATTTCTATCCGGCCTTTGGTGGCGCTGCATCGCGCCAAATTAAGGGAATGATTATTCAAAAAGAGGGGCAGACAAAAGCAGTTGATGCCACTTGGTGGTTTGATTGCACAGAATTAGATGGCACCTTGGTTGTAAATAACTCTCGCACCACCTTCAACGCGCGCAATCTGACCAGCCCATACTGGAAAGGAGCAATCCGCCACCACAGGGGAATTGCCATAGCAACTGCGATTGGAGAGGGAAAATCAATTAATGGCAAGAACAAGCATTACTTTGTGGAAGGTGAAACACCTCTCCTGTTGGGCACTGTGTACCGCGCGTTTCCGA
Source organism: Cellvibrio sp. BR (assembly GCF_000263355.1). Lineage (NCBI taxonomy): Bacteria > Pseudomonadati > Pseudomonadota > Gammaproteobacteria > Cellvibrionales > Cellvibrionaceae > Cellvibrio > Cellvibrio sp. BR. The sequence continues at coordinate 131,117 of NZ_JH668202.1, forward strand.
GCGAGCTATACAGCACGGCAATCATCACCAGAGACTCGCATCCACGCTTTGAGCCATACCATGACAAGGCATTTCCCTTATTTCTTCCCCATGATGTTGAGTTCTTGAAGTTATGGCTGGATAACGACACTCCAGAAACCCACCCAGCAATCGCGCACCTATTAACTAACCCGCGAATTTTCAACAACCTGAAAATCACCCCAGTTAAAACATTCAAAGATGCAGTTGCTACCGGCGATACTGAACTTTTAGAAGCCGACGATCTAGCAGCTTGCCCCTGTATTTCTGCTGGCGCAGTTAGCAGTGCATAACGAATTTAAAGGTATGGTGTTAGGCAAAGTAGCCTTAGTCAATGCACTGCAATACTTCCATAAGATCAGCGCACACATTCCTGCTTATGCAGTAGTTGTAGATTGCCTAAATGAAAATGCAGAAAGTTTTTATCGTAAGTACGGATTGTAAGAGGTTTGTAAGTACAAAAATCGCTCAAGATTATTTATTCCCATGAAACTGATTTCTTATCCGTTTAAATAATTCCGTTCATCACATATCATCCAAATATTCTAAAACCCCCAGCTTTGACAGCACATCCATAAATTCTAAATTGTGTTTTAAAAAATCTATTTGCGCTGAGGAAGTATATTTCAATGCCAGCAAAATTAATCGCACCAAAGAAAAGTCGGTATAATTAATTAGTACTTCATAATATTCTTTCCTTTCGAATTCTGTGAAACCATTTTCATTTGAAAGCTTTTTATCAATAAGCTTTGCAATGACGCAAAATGTTCTTACGGCAGAATAAATTTTGTCTTCCTTGTCAGTCTCATTAATTTCTTCCGACAATTGAGCTTGATTAAAACCCAAGCCCTTTAGATTAAGGATCTCATCTTCAAGGGCAGCCACAGCTGCCCCCGACCTCTCAATAGATATCGAGCCATCTTTTTCAAAACTCAGCTGAAAAATATCAAACAACTTCTTTTGGGACTCAATCATATTGAAAAAATGAGTTTCAAATGATTTCATTTTTTCATATTTTTTATTTTTTTCTATCTCATTTTTTTGCAATGAAAGAGATTGTATAAGAATCAATATTGTTAAAAACGTTAGTATTGGATTTAGAATTCCTCCCAAAAAATCACCAAGCTGACCCCAATGTTCTTGAGAATTAGAAATTTCATATTTGAGAAAAAATCCAAAATTTAGCCAGTACGAAAACCAAGTTAAAGCTACCACAGAAAATGCAATAAATATTATTTTAACCGGTTTCATTTTACTATTCCTAAAACAAGGTATTTAACAACCTCATCTGTAGGTAATACCTTCTTTTTAACTCTGAGTTTAATGAACGTACCTTCTTCGGGATCAATACCGTTATTTATATGAAGGTTTTCCGAAATATCTCTTCGCAACAAACGCTGAACAAGGCTAATTTGTGTTGCATAACCAAACGAGTAAAACCTATCGCCTCCTCTAATATGCAAACGTCCATTGCCAGTTTTTGAGTGATATCTGATTATTACAGCATCAATCTCAAATTCTTCAGCTAAGACTTGTGCGTCCGTGAGATTGGCTGCTGTTTTATCTGTTAAGCAAACAAGCTGTTTTTCTGGATGGCCTCGCTTTCTATACCTTAGTTTTACATCATGTTGAAAATATTTAGAGATCTGATGCATATCCTTTAGTGGCTCAATAATTCTAGAAAACAGATTATCTGAAATACCCTCCAATCCATCCAGCACATCGGACGCCTCTTTGGATAAATTACCAGAATCCAAATATAGCGCCTCTAGAATAAAATATGACAACACCTCCAGAAAAATATCATCGCCCATTTTATTCAGTTTTCTTATTAATTTTTTGTCTTCTATTTCAAGTGAAAACCTTTGACCAAATGACCCAGAAAAAGATTGTTTTAATTTTGTTCTTACTTCATTGCTTTTATGAGTTCTTCGTCCTGTTTTCTTTATCGCTCCAACTAAGACTGCCTCTGAAATAATGCTAACAACATCGGAAGTACCCTTTAAGGTTTCCAATCCATATTGCATATCAATCTCATTTTCTTCCGTTTCTATCAACAAATCTAATTCTAATTTTTTCAATTTAACATCCTTAAAATTTTCATTTTTTAATAGCTTTATCTATTTTTAATAGAAAAATAATTAATAAAAATTACCTTTCACAAGGTTCTCTCGCATCGTAATTTTTCAGGCTTGACATCTTCAGCGACAATAGATGCAACTACTTTTTCTGTTAGATTAAATGATTCTTTAATTTTAATAACCGTTGGCATTGCTGATACATTCCAGCGAATTACTCTTATTCCCGCGGAAGTTAGCGCCTTATTTTTTTGTGATCAGCCGCAATCCTGTCTGCCTTTAAATGTGAACGGTCATCAAGTTCAATTACTGCAATCACACTCATTGAATGGTCAGTTACCACAAAATCCGCGCTCATTCGGCTAATGCGATTAAACCATTGCTTAAAGTCATGGCCTTTTCTAACTGAAACCAATTGGGATAATTGTACTTGGGAGAAAACACATAACTCCGGTAATGACTCAATCAATCGGAAATAGAGCAATTGCTCTGGTGCAGTCATAAGCTTTTTCTTTTCAAATGGCCATGTTTCGCTGGGTTTATATTTGAAGTTTCGCCCTCTGCCTTTATTGGTGAGAGCGCTCAATACTGCTATTGCAATAATAAATAATGCTATATATAAAAAATCACTCATGAATATATTCACTCACCTAAATAGTTTTCATACCTTTTTTTACAACTCAATTAAAAGGCAAACAGCAATGCGTTTCTCGTATTTTTTTGGGTTAAACTTTTCTAATACGCACATTCTTTTTACTTTGTTTTGATTCTCGCCATATCTCAATTCGATATTGATCAGGCCTAGCCAATTCAACTTTACGGTTCTTTTCAGCAGGCTTTTTCTTATTATCTTTTTCCATTGGTGGATTAAACTGAAACTCTGGTTCATCCATAGGAAGTAGCATTTGAGATGGCGTCCTTTCCAGTGAGGTTTTGAGCTGCTCCATGAATTGCGGTACATCATCACCTAATATGCTCTCAGCCAGTGTCATTGCTTCATTTACAGATAAAGAGCCGTTCCCAACTCGAACAAACAGCGACTCTAATTTAGTAAGAGCTTCACCTCTATTACGTATCTTCGGTTGAACATTAGCTTGAGAAAATGGGGCGGAAGCTATAGCTCCAAGGTAGTTACCGACGGACTGAATATCGGAATACATAGCTTTCACACCAGAGGATATGGGTCCATAAGCTGCAAGAAAACCACACAATGCGGTTGCCCTCACGAGAATTTTACTTTGTGCGCTTATCGAGCCTTCTTGAACTTCTAGTGCCAAATGGTAATCAGGGAGCTTTAATAGATCTCCAACATATATTTCCCATTCATCGAAAAGCTTGGTTGAATATGATTCAAATTCTTCAGCAGGAAGACTTGGTACGCCTAAATAAAAATCCGTCGTTCCTATATTAATCATAGTCCACCGCTCAATTAGATTTAGTCCTAACAGTTTGTTTGACACCGTGACAGCGTTTTCCGGTGAATTATTCTTATGCACTCAAAGAAACAATACTCTCACTCACTACCAAGTCTTTTTTATTCTGCCATTCATGCAGTCATTGACATCATTATCAATAACACCATTCGGCTTAATGCATTCTTTTAACGGAATTGTTTGCCGAGGATTCGCATCGAATTTTTCTTTTTGAATTCTTTCCAGCTGCCTGCTATGTATGCTTTGTGCAGGCTGGCCTTTAACTTTTAGATGTTTTGTTATGTGGTCTGCTTTTTTCGCATTAAGCAAACGTAACTGCTCTTGTGCAGTTAGTTGCAACTCTGGATCATCGGGGGAAATCACAGGGGGTATAGCATCTGGATTTATTTTTGGTTTTTCTTCGTCTGCTATGGACGTACTTGCCAACACGATTGCGATTACTAGAGTAATCAATTCCATTTTTTTAATTTTCATATTCCCCTCCGCCATCGCTTGGCAACCTTGCTTGCTAGTATCAAGCCTTCCTTTGTGTTCCTAATTCGGACTGAGCAGCTTTAGTCATTGGACTAACCTGCCCCGCCTCTGGCATTTCCTCTCCGCTAATCAACCAAAAACGGTACTCCTTAAATAGATTCGCGATTGCATCTATTTCTTCTTCTTTGATTTCCCGTTCCGGCTTGTTTCGAATGTTTTGCCACGTATAGCGGCTTATGCCCGTCAGCTCTTCGAGCTTCGGGTTTTTAATTTCCTCGTGTTTCAGGATTTCTATTAAACGCTCTTTAATCATTTCCAAAAAACTTTATTGACTTAAGCCAAATTGGCTAATATTATAAATCTAAGCCAATTTGGCTTAAGCTGAATTTAAAACACCTGCTTCGTTCGTACCTCAATATAGGTACACGAATCGACAGAGTTTAATAAATAAAGTGGAACAAAGCGAATGACAGTGGAATTTGAAGAGTTAAGTAAAAGCTCGTTAGCTGGCGCACCACCATTACTCCCTTGGGCGAAGTTCGCCGACTGGATACAAATAGAGCCGGGCATTGTTAGGGGTTGGGTAGATCGCGGTTACTTGCCCACCTACCGCATTGGCAAGCATGTCCTGATAAATGTCGCACTGCTGCACAAAGAGCTTGTTGAGGACTGATCAAATGATGCAGTGCGATTTTTTCGGCAAACATATTGAACTGGTGAACAAAGCCGCGCGCGCTATTCGCCACACCTACCGCCGTATTCGCACTGTATGCCCTTTCCAGCTCGATTTTTTCATCAACCGCATACCGGTCGGTGAATCAGCGTTAAAACACCTAAAAACCGGCACCCGCTTAACCGTCGCCACAACCGGTTTACGTGTTGCGTTCAAGTTCATCAAAAACGGCCTATTCGTTTTTGCATTTGATGATCACTTGTTTTCTATCTCGGCCACTGACGCCGCTCTACTGGAGTTTTGAAAATGAATGATTTTTTTAGCATCACCAAAAAGCAATTAAGCCTGCAAATTGAAATGCTGATTTTCTCCTGCATCCAAACCAGTTTTTCAATTGGTTCATCGCTTATTGCCTGCACAACAACGCACTTTGATTCACGTACCGGCATGCTTGCCATTACCGTTATGCCCCACGGTGCCAACCCTGACTTGTTCGATGGCCGCATCAGCCTAATCGTCACCTGCGACACCGACTCACGCGACAAATTGATCGCCGTTAATAGCTACCTACTCGACGTGCTCAACAACGGCTATTCGAAGTTCACCGGCTTTCCTGATCAACCAAAAACAGTCTCCGCCGCACGCACACACTCGATTCAGTCACGCGCACACGCGCCGAGTGAGCTTGTGAAGGGAACGTGTGACCGCGCACAAGCTGTATCTCGGTCTTAGGGCTTTAGCCCTTAGATGACTGACAGTAAAAGCTCAACCGATTTTTAAACGCTCCACCAACACTCAATGTTTTATTAACCAAAGGTAATCACTATGCAATTCGAATATCCAACCACCGTACTCGGTGTAACAAGAATGCTAGTCGAAGGCAAACCTTACTGTTTTGTTTTCGTCGGCGCACAACCCGAACCAGATCGCGAAAAAGACTGCCACGGTTTTAGCATTCGCAAAATCCCCGCTGACCCAGCGGTGTTTGATCAACTCAATGATGTTCGCTACGGCCAACCCGCAAACAAAACCCTGTTCATGATTTTAAAACAAGCCGCTGGCGGTAAAAGCCAACCGCATGTAATTGGCGTGGTGCCGCAAAAGATGATGAACAACCCAACCGCCACACCGGCCAAAACCGCTTAACTCTTTAGCCCCCTTGCTCGAATTCCTCCACCACAGGAGAGCAAGGGGGCGCCTACACAGGTTTTTAATCATGTCCAAAGTAGCGTTATGTGATGGTGATTTGCTTCTTGACCCTGCGGGCTTTATGGCCTGCTCTGGTTCATGGTCTGTAGTTCCTTATGTAGAACCAACTGATTCATCGCTCGTTTACGCGCAGTTGGTTGCACTTAATGAATTCGATCCCGAAAAAGCTGGCCTCATTATTGTGAGTTGCCTTGCCACCTTTGTCGTCGGTTTCGGTGCCGGTGTAGTCATCAAGTTACTGCGCCGTTTATAAAATTCTGTGGTGGAATATTTTTTTAACTTTCACAAAGGTATTTTTCTATGAAAACTCAATTTGCTGTTCTGCGTTCAAAAGTAGGTAAAGCGCTGACCGTTGGTGCCACTACCGCTGCTGCCCTTGGTGCTTCTGTTGCTCACGCCATCGATGACACCGCCATCACTGCTGCACAAACAGCGGCTGAAAACTCTGTCGAACTGACCTCCACCGGCATGATTCAAATCGTCGCCATCATCGTGGGTGTTGGCTTGGTAGTGTCATTGCTCAAAAAAGTGTAATGGCGGGGCTACTGTTTGCTGCCCTTGTCGTCGTGTCGTTCATGACCGGCGCCTACGTAGGCAGTCAAGGCTAATCAGTGCCGCTCTTCGGGGCGGCATTTTTTTTAGGTGATTGTCATGCGTTATCTGTATTTATTATTTTTCTGTTTTTTATCGCTGCATAGTTATTTGGTTTTTGCTCAGGAAAATCCGTTACCTAGTTGTGCATCAACAACGCCAATTCTTTACTGCAACGGTGCAACCGCATGTGCTGACGCTTCTAATTCTTGCTTGAGCAACCCCACTAATTATTTTAAAAATGAAGGCATGAGCGGTATTTTCACTGCCTATCGCTGTCAGCAAAACTGTGTTTGCCCCCCGGGCTCTACGTGGTATAACCATTTTGATGTTCAAGGCAATCTTACAGCCGGTTGTTCCCTTGATGGTGACGGTGATGGCGGTGATGATGAATCTTGCCCCTCGGGTTATCCAAAAGTTAACGGCCAGTGCCCTGTTTGCCCAACTGGTTTCAATGAAGATGGAACGTGCGCAACTCCATCATCTGAGCCTGCATCATCTGCCCCCAATTCTTCATCTCCCGATTCGGGTTCTTCTGGTAGCGCTGGTAGTGCAGGCGGTGGCGGCGATGATGATGGCGGTGGCACTCCAGGTGGTGGTGGCAGTGGCCCCGGCAATGGTGGTGATAATGGCGGCGGTGGTTCTGCTGGTTCTGCTTCCGCTGCTTCCGCTAGTTCAGCTTCCGGCACCAATAATTCATGGAACCCCTACGCCGGTTATGGCAACTGGATTCCTGTTGCGGCAGATTCCAACTGCCCGAATAAATATAAAGATATGTCCGGTCAGTGGTGGTGCGCTGGTGGTGCTAGCAACACTAGCTCGGGCAATACCGGAAGTGCCGGTTCTGCTGCATCGGCTGCAGCTCTTGAATGTGATCCCACGGCTTCCACTTACTTCTCTTGCATAAATCAAAAATCAGTTAACGGCGGTGCCGGTTGGAATCCTCACGCGTCTTATGGTGGCTGGCTGCCTATTAACGAAGATTCTCCCTGCGTAAATAAATTCCAAGATAAAGCCGGCGATTGGTGGTGTGCGGCTCCCTCTGGCGGTGGTGGAGGTGGCGGCGGCACTACTGCAAGCAGTGCGGGTTCGTCCGGATCTTCTGGTTCCGATGGTGCATCAGGCTCCGAGGGTTCTGCCAGCTCCAAATCCTCTACATCCTCTTCTCACTCTTCATGTTCTTCCGCCTCTGCTGCGCCTAATGGCTCGTCTGCCAGCAATCCGTGTTCGGGTGGCGGCAATGGCAGTGCCTCGTCCTCTGGCTCCATGTCTTCGCTCGGTGAAAAAGGTGAGTTTGATGGTGAAGCATCTGAAAAGCGCCTCGAAGAGTTAGGCGAGGAGTTAACTGAAAAAATCGATGAAATAAAACTCGAAATACAAAATGAATTCACAAGCACTATTCAAGGCTCTGGATCAATCGAAGATTTTTGTAAGCAAATTCGCGGGCAAGAAGTCTGCTTTGGAATGAAAAAATTTGAAGAGTGGCTTAACCCCATTTCGTCGGCAATATTTTTGGTGGCCTGTGTTATTTCTTTTTCAATTGTCCTCAGCGGGAGAACCTAATCATGGAAACACTAACAGCATTGCTTGATGGTATCTTTTTTGTGATGGAGTGGCTTTACACCGGTATTTATGAATTTGTTGAAGAGGTCATGCAAGAGCTTGTGGCATGGCTCGTGATCGCCAAATTGCAAGGCATGCTTTTTTTGATGGAATTCAGTTGGGGTGTCGCCAAGCAAATCATGGTTAATCTCAATATTGGCGATTATATCAACCAAGGGTTTTCTAACCTTGACCCTGTGCTAATGGGTTATCTCAATTTCTTTCGTGTGCCTGAATCATTGAATTTAATTGTTCAAGCTATCGCCACTCGCGTCACCTTGCGGGTTATGGGGTGGTAAATGACAACAGCAATTATTCACGGTGACCCAGGTTCCTACAAAACCTCAACCCTGATCAGTGATTATCTGGTGCCTGCAATCAAACAAGGTCGCCATGTGGTGACCAATATTCGCGGCGTGAAAACGGCGGAGGATGTTGCAGAAATATACGGCTTTGAATTACCTGACAGCGCACAGATCACACTGGTTGATTTTAATGAAGCAGGCTTCGAGCGCATGGCGCGCTTCTTTCACTGGGTGCCAGAAGGTGCCCTGATTTTGATGGATGAAGGCCAGCGCGTTTACCCAACCCGCCTGCGTGATTTTAAAGACTATGACCTGCGCAACCCCACTGATGATAAACGCCCGCGCACCGTAGAAGATGCGTTTGACTCACACCGGCATATGAACTGGGATATTTACATCAGCACACCCAACATCAACAAAATTCACAAAGAAATTCGTGCTGTGGCTGAGTTCGGTTTTCGTCATAAAAACATGGCGACTGTTTTTAGCTTTATGAAAGGCCGTTACAAGCGCGTCACTCACATTGCAGAAAATTCTGGTTCGGCTATCGGTCACGCGATTTCCGCCAGTTTGCGCAAAATCGATAAGAGGGCATTCGATGTCTACCAATCTACAGCAACCGGACAAACCAAAGATTCCGCCGCGTCCTTTAGTTTTTTTAAACAGCCTAAAGTCCTACTCGTGCTTTGTATTATCGGCTATAGCATTTGGAATATGGGATCTACTCTCTACAGTGCGGGCGGTGTTCCAACCATGTTTGGCGGCAGTGTTAAACCATCCGATTTTCAAGCTGGCAACGCACCTGCTGCTCCACCTGCTCAAGCGTCTGGCAATCTTCCTCTTGGTGCTGTACCTAATGGGGTCAGTGCTCCGAACCCTTTTAGGGGCTTAACAATCTACTTTGTCGGCCATATCAACAACGTCTTACTGTTTCAGGTGGAATATCCCGATAAAAGTTTTATCTCCGTTGATAGCTTCTTCCTTTTAACCCTTGGTTATACCTATCAGCGCATATCTATGGGCGCTGTTCGTCTGCAATACGGGGATGAAGTCATCTTTGCGTTATCTCGTCCCCAAACCGATCTGGCGCAGTCACCACCACAACCGGTTACTGATCAAATGTTAATTATTAATTAGCGGGCAACGGTGCCGCCGACGCGCGCAAGTATGAGCACGGCAGGCGGCACCGGCGCCACCGGAGACGTCCCTGTAACACGTCTTATAAACAGTTCTTGAACACCTCATTAGACCACTATAAAGGCTAAGAAAATGAAAAAACCAACTCACTACGAACGTTTGAACCATGACTTTCAACCGGACAGCAAAGGACGGTTATTTTTTGATGGGAAAAAATTCTGCGACTTATCCGGATTAAATATTTTGCGTTGTGGTGTTGATACTGTTCGCCAACTTTATCGCGGATACATTAAAAACGGTGTTCTCGATCTGTTCGAGAAAACCGGTTTGGTCTTTTTTGGTGGTCATGAATGGCATGCGGGTCGTATAGGTCGTGATTCAGGCTATCAATTCAAATTACAAAATGCGGATTTAGGGTTAATCCTACTGATTAAGAATTTCAACGTTAAACCTGAGTCAGTTGGCCCACACTTAAAAATCGAAGTCTCGCCACACCTGATTGACGAATACAGTCCTGCACAACTGCAAGAGCTAATGGATAGCTTCGCTGACCTTGTACTGGATAATATTGATTACAACCAAACTGCCGTACATATCGCGGTAGATGTCCAAGGCTGGGAACCTCCGGCAGATATAGTCGCTCGCATGCACTGTCGTTCACGTACTGTTCGCCAGTTCGACACCATAGAAACACTCGATTTTGATCACCTATCAGTGACCTATGGTCGCGGTGAAACTTATATGTTTGGTTCACCATCATCGATGCAATTGTGCATCTACAACAAAACCAAACAGGCAAAAGCCACGGATAAACTCGACTTTTGGGAAGATACATGGCGCAAAACTGACAACCCATTTGAAGACACACCAGACAACTATGACGACACAAAACCAGTCTGGCGCATTGAGTTTCGCTTTCACCATTCCGTAGTTGAGCAATTTGCCTCTGGCAGTAAATTTCACGATAGTGATGTGCCCTGTTACTTCAAAAGCTATACCGCACTTTCACACCATTTGGATGGGCTTTTAAAGTACGGCTTTGATAGCTTTAAATTTTTGAACGCACCTAATCGTTTCCATCCCGTATGGACACTGTTAATGCAGGATGTACTGGTACAAGTCCCAGTGCCGTCACACCTCGATAAAACCGACTACAAGCGCTATTACAAAACCAGCACAGGATTCAGCGGTAAAAATATTGAATTACTCATAGGCAACGCTATAAGCCTTGCTGCACGTCAACGGCTAACCGCCAAACAAACCATAGAAGCACTGCAATCACTTCCCTTCTGGCCGACTATCAAAGAGTTTTACGCACACAAAGGCATGGGTGATATGGATTTGAGGGATCACATTAGGAAGCTCCTAACCGAACGCTGTATTCGTTGGGGGAAAGCTATCTAATGTCGATTGAAAAACTTGAAGATGGTCGCTGGTTTTTGGATATCGAACCCGTAAAAGGCAAACGCTTTCGCCGGAAATTCAAAACCAAAACTGAAGCCATACGTTTTGAAGATCAAATCAGGGCTAAATTAGTCACTGGTGAAATCTGGAACACGCCTCAATCAGACAAGCGCAAATTCTCTGAACTAATCGACCTGTGGTATGGGCACCACGGAATCCATTTGGCTGATCCTGAGCGCCGTAAACGGTCGTTGATCGCATTATGCAATGCGCTGGGTGATCCTGTAGCGAAAAACCTCACGCCTGCCCAATACCTGAATTACCGGCAGATACGTGCACAAGATGGCGTTTCCGCTAAAACACTCAATAACGAACTGGGCTACCTAAATGCACTTTACGGCTACTTGTGGCAAACCGACCAGATTAAATACCAGTCGCCACTAATCAAGGTAAAGCCAATCAGGGTTAAAGAGCGCGAACTCTCCTACCTGACCACTGAACAGTGCCAGGAATTATTGTCAGTGATTCACGCAGCCAAAAACCCGTGCCTTTATTTGATCGTAAGAGTTTGTTTACAGACTGGTGCTCGTTGGAGTGAAGCGGAAAAATTAACGCCATCGCAAATTGGAAAGTCGCGCTTAACGTTTCTGGATACCAAATCAGGAAAAAACCGGACAGTTCCAATCACCCAAAAACTCGAAGATGATTTGCGAGTTCACTCGACTGGAAATTACAGATTATTCTCTACATCGATCAGCGCATTTCGTAGGCTGCTCGAAAAATGTTCGTTTAAATTACCGAAGGGTCAAGCGGCTCACGCATTGCGTCATACTTACGCGAGTCACTTCATGATGAATGGCGGGGATATTTTAACGCTGCAAAGAATTCTTGGTCACAGCTCAATAAATTTGACCATGCGCTACTCGCATTTGTCGCCAGATCATTTATTAGAAGCAGTGAAATTTCGACCGGCTGTCGATGATTAACAATGTCATCGACACTTCATCGACACTGCAAACCCCAGAAAGCAAAAACCCCTGAAAATCTCTAGGATAATCAGGGGTTTAGCGACTTCTATATGGTGCACTCAGGAGGATTCGAACCTCCGACCGCTCGGTTCGTAGCCGAGTACTCTATCCAGCTGAGCTATGAGTGCGTCTTGTTGGCGCGCATTCTATTGATTGACCTTTAGGTCGTCAAGCGTTTTTTAATTTTTCTTTTGTGAAATTTTAAAATAATGCTTTATAAATCAATGAAGTACAAAAACCAATCGACTTGGGTGTATATCGAACCACTTGCAAGTCTACGCCCTGTTCAGGCGCTATGTCGTTTTAAAATGGCGGTGAGAGAGGGAGTCGAACCCTCGATACCTTGCGGTATACACACTTTCCAGGCGTGCTCCTTCGGCCACTCGGACACCTCACCGTATTTTACCGCCGACAATTGATGCGGTTCTTCGCCAGACTGACTCTCCATCGTCACCCCTGCGAAGGCGCGCTAATTTACACAAGCAGGCTTGCAAACGCAATCTTATTCTCCCGTCCATGTAGTAAAAAAGTCTGAGGGATTTATTGCGCGTGGAAGATGCGCACTACCGGTAGGTGTGCCTATATAAATGAAGCCGACAATCTGTTCATCAAGCGCTTCATTACTGACTAAACCGAGCGCTTGTTTTATCGCGCCATCATAAGCCATATCACCCGTCCGCCAGATTGCCCCCAAACCCAACGCAAAACTGGCAGTGAGAATATTTTGCGCTGCGGCGCCCGCCGCAATGAGCTGCTCCACTTTTGGTATTTTGGGGTGAACCTGACATTTAGCAATTGCGACAATAATCATTGGAGCACGCAATGGCATTGATTTGAACCTATCCAACTCTGCCTGGCTGATATCCGGTTTTTTTTCGGCAGCAACACGAGCAAACAACTCACCCAACTTTTCCAACCCCACTCCCTCTATCACCAAAAAACGCCATGGCTGGAGATTGCCGTGATCCGCCGCTCGTGTAGCGGCGCGTATCAAAATATCTAACTGTTCGCGATCTGGCGCAGGCGACGCCAGCTTGGATTGTGAAACTCTGTGGTGTAAAACGGTGATTGCGTCCATAAAACTCATCTATTTAATAAAGCATTAACTGGGAAACCGGCAACAATAACGGCCACACGCTCCTAATACGCGAGCGCTATTCGAATATTGGTGAAATTTGTACCATACTTTCAAGTAATTCCCGCCAGTAGAATTAATAAACGGGAACTACCTCCATCATGCGACCAGACAATAAGTCCACTATCGGCAGTTTATATGCAACAAACCAACTTGATTATCGCAATAATCACCCCTTTTTTACTGCTACTTGTTGCCTCCATCGCACTATTGATGAGCGTTGTCAGGCAGAAAAAAATAATGCGGCTGCAGCAACAAAAGTTGCGCGAGTTTATTGATGCCATCCAAAACAGCAACGGCCCCCTACCCACCCCTGCCAAACCTTACAAACAATTTATTTATGAGCAGGTAGAGCTCACCCAGGACAGATTTAACCTGTTGGCACCGCGCAGTGACATCGCAGGCATACAGCCTAGCGATGTACCACTGAATCAGCGGATTGTAGCCTTACGCTATGCTTTTTTGCGTGCAGAAGAGTTAGGTACAACAGCCGTCCAAGGCAGTGAAGGCTATTGGGATATATTTCAACAAACATTGGAGCCATTACTTCAGGGGCCTCAGGAATTGCATGAGGGCAGCAATAGTGAGGAGCTGGACACCTATAAAAAGCGTGTTGGAAATCTGGAAAAATTTAAAAAAATGTTCTTTGACCTTGAAAAGCGCTGGGATGAAACGCAAACAAATGCACAACAGCATTACAACGAACTCTATGCCATGGCAGATGAGATGGCAGATAAAGAGCGCTATGAGTATTTATTAGGCCAATATAACGATAGTTATAACAGCATGAATCAACACATACGCTCAACCAATGCCGCTATCACAGGTCGCCCCATTGAAAACAAGACCATCAATATAGTTCGTCAGGATCCGCGTGCCGCCGAAGAGATAATGAAATTGCGCAATGTGGCAGCAGATCAGTATCGGGTTATCAGCAACTTGCAACGCAAACTGGAAGAAGCAGTCACTGCCGAAGAAAAAGACCTGGTTATTAAAGAACTGGAACAACAACTTCAGCGGCAAATTCGTTTTGTCCAAGAATCAGACACCTGCGTCCAACTATTGGAGGAAGAACTCACCAAAGCCAACGAAAAAATTGCTATACAGGAAGGCCAGATAGATAACGACCATCAGCTGGAAGAAGAAAACCTGCGCATCAAAGAAACTCTCCACAGTTTTACCCATGAAAGTAAGAGTCTACTGGAGAATATCGAGGAACTTGAAAAGGAAAACGATCAACTCAAAAACAGCTCCCAAAAACAGAATAAAGAAAGTAACCAACAGCCTGACGACCATTTTCACACGGAGCTTGTCGAACTGCGTAAAGAATATGCAGAACTGGAGGCAAAGTATCTTGAGCTGAAGTTTAAATAATATGACAAAAACCAATCCCGATCGAAATCAACAGGTAGACATTTTGATGGAAAAGCCGTTTAATTCCTTCCGCACCATCAGGGAGTTAATCATTCTGCAGGGAAGACCTTACTGCACAAAACAATAAGGCTTTATCCAATGACCAGTAAGATCGACTCCGAATCGCTGCAGACTGAAACTCCGATCCAACAGTACTACTTTCGCGCACTTATCTGCTTTGCAGCCTCAGGCACCCTCGCCTCATTTGTTAATTGGAACAAACCAAGCCCTGTATATATTGGCGTTATAGTGCTGTTACTGGCCTATGCCTATGGCACCTATTTTTTTACTCGGAAACAAATTCCAGAACTTGTTGCACGTAACAACCGCTGGCTCTCATACATAGATGCAGGACTTATCGGCATTGTATTAAGCCTCACCGACTTCAGTATTCTGCCCTGCGTCATGTTCTTAACAATGATTCAATTTAACGCATTAATCAGCGGCGGCATACGCAAACTACTGGAAGACAACACCGCTTTTGCGGCAGGTGTACTCATTAGTCTTTTTATACACAGCCCACAGCTAATTTTATCGGGCAATATCCAGATTAGCGCAGCCAGCCTTATTGGCGTCGCAACATATTTTTTGGTTTATGCTATTTATATGCATCAACGACTCCACAAACTAATGCTCAGCCAGAAGCAACTGGAGAATGAACAAAAATGGCACAAAATACGCGCGTATAAGTTATCTCGCTATTTACCACCAACCGTATGGCAAGCCATTAACCGCGGCGACGACAAACACCTACAAGCCGAGCGTAAACGAATTAGTGTGTTTTTCTCCGATATCAAAGACTTCAGCCAACTTTCGGAAGAAATCGAAGCAGAGGCGCTGACCGAACTCCTTAATCATTACCTTACCGAAATGTCCAAAATTGTTGCCCATTTCGGCGGTACTATCGATAAATTTATGGGCGATGGGATAATGGTTTTGTTTGGTGATAGTGCAAGCAAAGGTGTTAAAGATGATGCAACACGTTGTGTCGCCATGGCCATTGCGATGAAAAAGCGCATTAAAGCCATGCAGGTGGAATGGTTTAATCAGGGGATTAAGAAACCACTGCAGGTACGCATGGGCATCAATACCGGCTACTGCACAGTGGGCACCTTTGGTACATCAAATCATCTGGATTACACCGTACTCGGCACCCAAGTGAACCTGGCAAGCCGATTAGAATCGGCAGCAGAACCCGATGAAATTCTTATCTCACACGAAACCTGGTCACTGGTAAAAGACACCGTAATGTGTCGCGATAAAGGCGAAATAACCGTGAAAGGTTTTTCTATGCCCGTTAAGGTTTATCAAGTTGCTGATTTACGTAAAGAGATGGGCAAAAACCAAAGCTACTTCGAAGATCGGGCCGAAGGTTTCTCCATGTATCTGGATATGGATAAAGTGCGTAATTACGACAAACAAAAAGTTATTGAGACACTCGAAAAGGCAGCCAGTAGGCTAAAAGACAAGGTAATTGTTTAATTCATAAACAGGACATGCTTGCGCATGCCCTGTTTTCCCCAACCATTAACCCACCAAAATTAGTACAACTACTGACGAACTAAACGCAACAGGTTTGGCTTCTCTTCTGCACTGCTAGAGCGAAATGGATTAATGTCCAAGCCACCGCGCCGTGTGTAACGCGCATAGACGGTTAAGGACACCGGCTTGCAATAGGTTGCGATGTCATTAAAAATCCGCTCCACACAATGCTCATGAAAATCCTGATGTTCACGAAAAGAAATAATGTAACGCAGCAGATTTTCGTGCTCGATTTTCTTACCGCTATAACGCACAACAATACTGGCCCAATCCGGCTGCCCCGTCACGGGACAATTCGTTTTCAGCAAGTTACTAATCAGCGACTCACTCACCAGCTCCTCGGTAGTAACCAGCAGCTCAGGCTTGGGATGATAGGCGTCCACAGTGATCGATAATTCATCGAGTAAAACCCCCTCTAACGTCACCGCATTTAATAAATGAGCCGGTTGCGCCCGCCAATGGGAAATCTGCGACGGCAGCAGAGGAAATAAATGCACACGTACCATGGCACCCGCTACAGCTGACAAATCCTTAACCAACAACTCTTCTACTTCCGCCGCACTTTGATAGCGAGTTTGATTGAGCGAATTTAGATACAACTTGAATGATTTGGACTCGATCATAAATTCGCTATCACAGGGAATAAAAAACTCCGCGACCGCGACAACAGGCTTACCTTGAGAGTCAAGCCAGGATAGCTCGTAACCAGTCCAGATATCTTCACCAAAAAAAGGCAGCGCGCGCCCTATTCCCAAAAGCTTGCGCGATTCCGCACGAGGAATAGGAAACAGCAACTGCGGCGAGTAAACCGATACATACTCAGTTTGCTGCCCAAGAGGATTAAGATTCATAAAATCACCTTGGAAATAGTTCAGGCACGCAAGCGTTTGCCATTTTTTAGTAAGTATAAGGCTACTGCAAATAATGTCATAACACACAGTGTCAAACCTGCAAATGCCATTCCCAAATGCACATCAGTAATACCCAACATTCCGTAGCGAAACGCATTCACCATATGCAAGATAGGATTAAATACCGACACTTGCTGCCAAAATTCAGGCAATAAATTGATGGAATAAAAAACACCACCAAAATAAGTAAGTGGCGTTAGGATAAAAGTAGGAACGATGGATATATCATCAAAGGTATTGGCATAGACTGCATTGATAAAACCTGCTAGTGAAAATAATATCGATGTCATTAGCACAATAAACAAAGTGATAAACCAATGCTGCACTTGCAGCTCTGTAAAGCCAAGCGACATCAAGGTGACAATCAAGCCCACTGCCATGCCACGCGCAACACCACCCATCACGAAGCCCAACAAAATAATATAGTTGGGTGTAGGCGACACCAAAATTTCTTCTACACTACGCTGAAATTTTGCACTAAAAAAAGAAGAGGAAACATTTGCATAGGAGTTAGTAATTACCGCCATCATAATCAGGCCGGGCGCGACAAAATCGATATAACTAAAACCCGCCATATCGCCAATGCGACCACCAATTAATTTTCCAAAAATAACAAAATATAAAATCATGGTTATTGCGGGAGGCAATAAGGTTTGTACCCAAATACGAGTGAAACGCTTAACTTCTTTACGCAGGATTGTCATAAACGCAATCCACTGCTCATGTGCTGTCATGCTTACCCCTCTTTTACTACAGATTGTGCGGCATCTTTATTGGCATTAACCATGGAAACGAATAATTCCTCCAAGCGATTAGCCTTATTGCGCATACTCACTATACGGAATTGCTGTGCAGTTAATTGTTCGAATACCGCATTGAGTGACTGCCCCTTTTCAACGTCTACCTCAAATGAATGTTCATCAATTTTTGCAACTCTATGACCATCAATCGTTGGCAAACCGTTCAAACTACCCTGCACATCGAAAATAAATACCTCTTTATTGAGCTGCTGCAGTAAATTTTTAACGCTGGTGTTTTGCACTATCATTCCTTGATCGATAATCGCTACATTGCGACAAAGGCTTTCTGCCTCCTCCAAATAATGAGTAGTTAAAATAATCGTAGTGCCTGCCGCATTTATTTCACGCAAAAAATCCCACATGGAGCGGCGCAACTCGATATCAACCCCTGCAGTAGGCTCATCAAGTATCAATAGCTGCGGCCCATGCACCAAGGCGCGTGCAATCATTAAACGGCGCTTCATCCCACCCGACAACATGCGCGCAGGTGTGTCGCGCTTATCCCACAAACTAAGTTGCTTCAAATAACGCTCTGTTTGCTCAAGCGCTTTGCTACGCCCCATGCCGTAATAACCAGCCTGCTGCAGAACAATGTCCTGCACCTTCTCGAACATACTAAAATTAAACTCCTGGGGAACAACGCCAAGATATTTTTTAGCAGCGGAGAAATCGGTATCGATATTTTTACCGAAAACCTCAACCGTACCGGCTGTTTTACGCACAAGTGAACTGATAATACCGATGGTGGTAGATTTACCCGCACCATTGGGGCCGAGCACCGCGAAAAAATCACCGGGCATTACATCCAGTGAAATACCTTTCAGTGCTTCGAACTTTTCGTTGTAAACTTTACGCAGATTTCTGATTGAGAGTGCCGGAGTCATAACCCCTCGCGGAAATAGTGGAAGATCAAAAAACCAAACCTCAACTTAAGGCTAAGTATGTCGATTTCAAGTTTCGAAGAGAACCAATACGATAAAGAGTATTACATATATCATTTGGACTTACTTAATGCGTTTACTGCGCAAATTAAACAGCTTCCCCCCTTTAACCTTGAAGAAGCTACTACAGATGATGCAGAGTTTTTAGCTGCACTCGATGATCTCGCCAACAATCCACATAACTCTGATTGGCTGGACAAGGGTCAACTACTGATGTGCCGCATTGTGGGCGCTTACCCTCACCTGATGCCACTCCTCTATCGCGACCTACTATGGTTTTTTGGTGGAGACTGCCTACATTACATGCCAGACGAAGAGATAAGCATATTCCAACAATTGGATGAGTTACGCGAAATTGCAAAAAGTGAGCAGCAACCCTTTGATTACAAAGAGGCTCGAGCCAAACTCATGGGAATGCACTGAAAAATTAAGCGAACCAAATTTAACACAGGGACGTGAACAACTACTTCACCAAAGGAATAGATCAACAAATACAAATAAAAGGACAATCCAAATAATTAATTATTGAGCATGAGACGTATAAATTTTTTGCAAGGAAAGGAATAGACTGGATCGAGGGTACAAGCAAGAAAGACGCACATTTTTAACTTTAGAATTTCTGCTAGAGAAATTGGAGCGGGAAACGAGACTCGAACTCGCGACCCTAACCTTGGCAAGGTTATGCTCTACCAACTGAGCTATTCCCGCTAAATGTGGCGTCCCCTAGGGGACTCGAACCCCTGTTACCGCCGTGAAAGGGCGGTGTCCTAGGCCACTAGACGAAGGGGACATTTCAATTGCTATCGAGCGATAACAATAAAATACACTTCACTAACAGTTTAAAACTTTTGCTTAATTTCTATTGAACTTAACTTCCAGATGGAAGTTGGAGCGGGAAACGAGACTCGAACTCGCGACCCTAACCTTGGCAAGGTTATGCTCTACCAACTGAGCTATTCCCGCTATATGGCGTCCCCTAGGGGACTCGAACCCCTGTTACCGCCGTGAAAGGGCGGTGTCCTAGGCCACTAGACGAAGGGGACCCCGGACCTTCCAACACTTTTGTTTTCTTTTTCAAGTTAACGTCTGCGTCAGAAGTGGGGCGCATTCTAGGGTCGGATGCAGCAGGTGTCAACACTTTTAATTCTTTTTTTATCATTGCGGAAACAAGCACTTAGCTCATCGCTTCAGGTTCGCCTATTCAAATTCTGACGCCAATTTTATCGGTGCTATACTTGTTGCATGAGTTTGCCCAGCATTTAATCAATAAGGTTCTTAAACCATCATGTCTGCTTATGTAATCGCCGGAATTTTTGTTTTGCTGATTTTATTGGCAGGCTATCTATTTATCTCCCACTCAATAGAAAAGAAACGTATACAGCGACAAAGACTGGTGACCGCTTTACGCGCGCGCCGCAATTCATTTCGCGACCTGGCCACAGGATTTCCTCAAGGCTTTCTTTCCAATGACTTAACCGGCTTACTTTATCGCGCATTAATTGACTGCTGCGAACAACTCTCGCGCCTTGAACCTAATGACCCTGCCCATGCCGAAAATCTAAGCCTTTACACCAACTTACTGGCTGCACAAAAGGAAGCCAGCGGCCAAAACAAGGTCAGGCTGGACAATCCCCAACAAATAAAAGAAGCCAATCACCTACTGCAAGAGCTGCACAAGTTTGTGCTGCAACAATCCGCGCTAAACCATATCAATCAGGTACAAACCGAGGCTTATACGGATCAAATCAATCGGCTAACGCTACAAATTACTGTGGATGGTCATGTATTTAACGCCCGCCAAGCACAACAAATTGGCAAAGTGCGGCTCGCAATCCATCACTACGGCCTCGCGCGTAAAGCACTGGCCGCGGGTAACGGCAGTCATTTGTTTGATAAACAAATCGCCCAGCTGGATGCTGTCATGGCCAAACTGGAAGAAAAGGCTGATGTTAGTGGAGAAGCAGCCACCGCTAATGGAGCAACTGCCACTCCCAAACGGCAGGTAGATGACAGCACCAGCAGCAAAGAGTGGAAACAGTTTGAGGAAGAAAACGAAAAATGGAAAAAGAAATCCATTTACGATTAAACCCTACTGAACTCAGCCCCTTCCCCCCAAATCTGCAATAAAAACGCAACATCCCCTGGCTGATAATTAAATCCAAAAAAATATTGTCAGTCAGACCGCTCCCTCCATAATATGCGCCTCCTTTTTATGCCCTGCCCCTGAGAATGTTTTTGATGTTAGATGTAACCCAGAGTGATGTATCGCTCACAATTAAGTCGCGCGCCGAGGTGGTTCGCCCGTTAGTGGCGATGGGTGTGGGTAGTTTTGCGGTGGGAACCAGTGAATTTGTGATTATGGGGCTCCTGCCGGAAGTATCGGCAGACCTTGCCATTAGCATCCCCCAAGCAGGTCACACTATTAGCGCTTATGCGCTGGGTGTAGTGATAGGTGCTCCCATACTGGCGCTGCTCGGCGCACGGGTGTCGCGTCGTTTGATGCTAATTATTCTGATGGCGCTCTTCACGGCGGGAAACCTTGCCAGTGCATTCGCTGCCGATTATCAGTGGATGATGGCAATGCGCTTCATGAGTGGTTTACCACACGGCACTTATTTTGGTATCGCTGCGCTGGTTGCCGCCTCATTAGTTCCAGTGCACAAACGCGCCCAAGCTGTAGCTATGGCGATGCTGGGGCTGTCACTTGCGACATTAATTGGTGTACCGCTAGCTGCCGCACTGGGCCAATGGTTGGGATGGCGTTTCGCATTTGTATTTGTGGCGCTAATAGCTCTGTTATCAGCGGTGATGATTTTTTACTGGCTACCGGTTATACCTCGGGATAAGTCGGCAAGCCCACGGAGCGAACTGGCAGCCCTGGGCAATAAACAGGTTTGGCTGACGCTCGGAATCGGCGCCATAGGTTTTGGGGGGATGTTTGCCGTGTTCAGCTACGTCAAACCGAGCTTGATGGCGCTGGCGGGGCTCACCGAAGCGGGCGTGCCATTTATCTTGGCTCTGTTCGGCGCAGGCATGGTGGTAAGTAATATTGTGGGCTCCAAAATGGCCGACAAGGATTTGATGGGGTCTGTACGCGCAACCTTAATTTGGTCAGCGTTGGTACTGGGAGCCTTTGTGCTGACTGCCCATGTGCTGTGGATTGCCTGCATTAATGTATTTTTAGTCGGCACAGTGGTGGCAATTGGCCCCGCCCTGCAAATTCGCCTGATGGATGTTGCTGGCAAGGCACAAACCCTGGCAGCAGCACTTAATCACTCCGCATTTAACTTTGCCAACGCCATTGGTGCACTACTCGGTGGCTGGGCAATCGACTTGGGCCTTGGTTGGTCATCTACCGGCTGGGTGGGATTGATACTGTCCATCGCCGGTTTGGGTATTTACGCTCTAGCCAAAAAAGATTCCATCAAAAACGGTTAGGGTGAAATCAATTTTTCAACCAGTGCTACCGGCACGGGAATGACCGTGCCGTGACGCATGCGCACCGGAGTACCTTCATCGGGGAAGTGCATCTGATCTGATACATCTTCCCAGTTGATCATATCGCTTGAGCGCAAGGCGCCGTATCGATGCGTGGTATAAGCATCGTAATAGATCACCGCACTATCACCAATTTGTACCCCAGTTGGCCCCTCCACCCACAACCCTTCCTTGGTGATGGGGTCACTCAATGTTCCAAAAGGCCCCTGCAAACTGTTAGCGGAGGCGACCTGCAAATATTTTTTGGGCGGGAAACGGGTTTCATCTTTCACAATAAAATGCAATTTGCCATTGAAGCGCAAAAACGTCGCATCAATCACACTGAAACCTGGGTCGTAAAATAATTGGGTGGGAGTGAAGGTTAGAAAATCCTGCGTGGTAGTAACGTAAAGGCGATGATTGTAATTATCCTCAGACGCTCCATCTGTTGCCGGAAATTTACCCGGAATGGTCGATGACCAAAAAATCACAAAATTTTTGCTGACCTCGTCATAAATAATTTCTGGCGCCCAAGTATTACGCACACTGGGTTCATGGGCCATTACCGGAATTTCTTTTTGCGCTGTCCAATTTACAAAATCTTTGGTGGATGCATAACCAATATTGTTTTCATTCCAGCCCGATGTCCACACCATGTGATAAGTGCCATCCGGCCCCTGCGCCACACTTGGGTCACGCATCAACCTGGATTTGCCGATAGCTGGTCGCCAATGATTTTCTGCACGCGGAACTTTTTGCCAATGATAACCATCCCTACTCACCGCGAGATGTAAACCGTCCTCCCCATTTTTGGTGAAGTAAGTGAACAAGTATGCGGTTTTGCTTGATGTATTGTTTTCAACGATACCTGATACGCAGCCTGAAAGACTCGCGAGCAATCCAACAATCACTAACAGCCGATGCAATCCCGAAGTGAACATGGTCACTACCTCAAACAATTTGCAGAATAAAAAACGCCGGCAATTAAGCCGGCGAAACGACGACGACAACTTGGATATGTAGCATCCAAGGCCTAGCAAAAAACCTTAACCCAGCTGACACATTATGCGGCGGTATTGATTATCGACAATGCAGTAAAACAAGCATTTGCCCAGTTTTTATCCCCCAAAATAACCGGAGTACGCTGATGTAACTGGGTTAATGGTGTGTCGAGGATTCGCCCTGCCTCGGTGTAACCACAACCACCGGCCGCCTCTACCAATAGCGCCATAGGAAACGCCTCATACAACAAACGCAACTTGGCTGGCTGTGCAACATCGCGCGTATCACTTGGGTAAATAAAAACACCGCCGCGCGTGAGAATACGGTGCACGTCCCCCACCATCGCCCCCTGCCAGCGCATATTAAAACGGGTATTCGCAGGCTGGGGGGCGATCAAGCTGGTTATATAATTCTGAAACGGTTTTGGCCAATAAAACAAATTCGCCATATTGGCGGAAAATTCACGCGTGCCCTGCTGAAAAACAATATCTTTTTTTGATGAAATAAATTCGCCATTACTTTTATTGAGCGTGAATTCATGCACCACCGCTCCTGTAGATATTACCAATGTGGTGTAAGGCCCATAGAGCACATAACCCGCACAAAGCTGATCCCTACCGGTTTGAAAAAATTGCTCGTCGCTATGATCAGGCACATCATCCCGCGCCTTCAAAATAGTAAAAATTGTACCGATTTGGCCATTCACATCGATATTGCTACTACCATCAAGTGGATCAAATGCAACCAAATAGGGCGCACCGGAGCAAGCAAGCCGCGCATGTTCTTCCTCTTCGGAGGCGATTGCTCTTACCGAGCCTTGAGCAGTCAGTGCTTCAATTAATAAATCATTGGCGATTACATCTAATTTTTTTTGTACTTCGCCCTGCACATTTTCCGCGTCGGTTACACCAAGCGTATTACCCAAGGCACCGTGACCAACTTGTTCAGCAATGTGGTGACAGGTGGATAAAATTACCACAACCAGATCAATTAATTCCGGAGCCGCATTTTCTTGCGCCAATAATGTTTTAAACGAAATCATTAGTTTGCCTTGTAGCGTCCAACACAATTTAATTGCACAAAAGACTCGGTTAAACGAGCGACCATTGCCTGCTCTGCACTACGCAACCATACACGCGGGTCATAGAATTTTTTGTTGGGTGCATCCGGGCCTTTGTCATTGCCTAATTGACTGTGCAAACAATTGGCATTAGTGCGATAAAAATTCAACACGCCCTGCCAAAAAGCCCATTGGGTATCGGTATCGATATTCATTTTTACCACACCGTAGTCAATCGCTTCTGCAATATCGCGCGGGGCAGATCCGGAGCCGCCATGAAATACAAAATCCAGTGCATTTTTTGCCAAGCCAAATTCTTTACTAACAAAGACTTGTGAATCTTTCAAAATCGTTGGCTTTAATTGCACATTACCGGGGTTATAAACACCGTGCACATTGCCAAAGGAAGCGGCGATGGTAAATTTTTTACTGATGGATGCCAGTTGCTGATAGGCGTAAGCCACATCCGCTGGCTGAGTGTAAAGCGCCGATTTATCCATGTGGCTATTATCAACACCATCTTCTTCGCCACCGGTACAACCCAATTCAATTTCCAGCCCCATACCCATGGGCGCCATTTTTTCCAGATAGCGTGCACTAATGGCAATATTTTCAATGAGAGACTCTTCCGACAAGTCAATCATGTGTGAGCTGAATAAAGGTTTGCCAGTCTGTTCGAGATGGCGTTTACCCGCGACTAACAATCCATCAATCCAGGGTAATAATTTTTTGGCTGCATGATCGGTATGCAACACCACTGGCACTTCATAGTAAGCCGCCACCTCATGCACATACTTTGCTGCCGCGACTGCCCCCAACACCGCCGTATCTTGCCCGGAGAGCTTGAGCCCCTTACCGGCAAAAAACGTAGCGCCACCGTGAGACAACTGAATAATAACCGGCGAACCCACATTGCGTGCCGCTTCGAGTGCAGCATTGATGGAATTGGTACCAATGACATTTACGGCGGGTATGGCGTAGTTATTTGCCTTGGCATCGGCATAGACCGTTTGTAAATCACTACCAGTAACAACACCGGGTTGGACAAGTTTTCGCAAGCTAATCATGATTTTGTTCATTACTCCTGTTGCAATACGATCATATTAATTCTTTTTCAATTAATTTCAATCACAAACAACAACAAAAAGTCGCTTTTCGATCACATAAGATCACAAAATGAATGGGCTTAGTCGAAACATGACCAGCGCACTAACTCTCGACTACAAAATAATGATTCCCCTTGATATAACTCACTGAACGGCTATGGTCAGACAGTAGTAAACATCAGGATTAAAGAGGCACATGCGATGAAAGCAGTCAGAATTCATGCCTATGGCGGGCAAGAGGTATTAACACTGGAAGATGCGCCCATGCCGCAACCAGGAGAAAAGGATGTACTGGTACGCGTAGTAGCCAGTGCAATAAACCCGGTGGATTGGAAAATTCGCGCCGGTTACTTGAAAGACATGCTGCCCTACTCATTCCCGCTTATTTTGGGGTGGGATATTTCAGGTGTGATAGAGTCCGTGGGTAGTGGTGTTACAAAATTTAAACCGGGTGACGCGGTTTATTCACGCCCCAATATTTTACGCGATGGTGGTTATGCCGAATTTATTGCGATTGATGAAAATGAAGTCGCACTCAAACCTAAAACCATTACTCATGCAAGTGCCGCCTCACTGCCACTGGCCGGTATTACCGCATGGGATGTATTAGTTAAAACGGCAGCCATCAAAGCTGGCGACCGCGTACTAATTCACGCGGGTTCCGGCGGTGTAGGCTCACTGGCAGTGCAACTGGCCAAGGCATTTGGCGCTCATGTGGTAGCCACTACTTCCACAAAAAATATTCCGCTAGTGAAATCCCTTGGCGCCGATCAGGTTATCGATTATCGCACCCAGGAATTCGACCATGTGGTTCACGGCATGGACATAGTGTTTGACACTATTGGCGGCGAAGTGCAGGAAAAATCCTGGGCTTCACTCAAAGAAGGTGGCATTTTAGTTTCAGTAGTGAGCCCGCCCGCAGCAGAAAAAGCAGCAGCACATTCCGCACGCGGCGCATTTGTATTTATTCAACCCGACGCCGCGGTTTTAACAGAATTGGCAGCGCTGGTTGACGCCGGAAAAATTCGCCCGATTATTGCCGCCGAGTTTGCACTGGAAGATATTGTAAAAGCCCATGCGCTCAGTGAATCCGGCCGCGCCGATGGAAAAATTGTTTTGCATATCGGCAAACCCTGATCTGCTTAGCCAATAAGCACGCTAACCCACAAACAAAAAGAGCGCCGCATTGGCGCTCTTTTTGTATCAGTTAATGGCTTAGATAATACCCGAGCCAGTCGCTTTAGGATCGCGCGGACGAACCGGCGCCATCGCATTGCGGTAGTTAGCCGCACGATAAGTTTTGAGCGGATTAATCGCGGCCCCTTTGCGATAGCGCGCCATCGCAAGGATAGGCGCCACATCAAAATTGAAAGCGCGTTTTAATTCACCCGAGGCCATAATCGCATCGTTAGCGTCCTGATAGCCGTAAAGCGCTTCGCGGTTCACCAACAATGCTTTGATATAAGAGCGTTGCACTTCAATCGCCGAGGTCACCAAACTTTCAATTGGGTCGGTTACATTATGCGATTGATCGAGCATATAAGCCGGATTAAATTCGGATTCTTTACGATGCTCAGCATCCACCAATTCATTAAAAATCAGGAATTGTTGGTAGGGTTGCAATGAACCTGAATCCAAATCGTCATCGCCGTATTTACTGTCGTTAAAATGGAAGCCGCCCAATTTTTTAAATTGGATCAAACGCGCTACAATCATTTCAATATTGGTGTTGGGCGCATGGTGCCCCAAATCCACCAGCGATTTACATTTTGGCCCCAAGTGCATGGCAGCCAGAATGCTGCTACCCCAATCCTGAATCACGGTGGAGTAAAACGCTGGCTCAAACATTTTGTGTTCAAGGTGCATTTCCCAATCCGCCGGTAGGCCTTTATAAATTTGTTCGGCGCTGGCCAGGTAGCGCTCAAAGGCGCGCTGGAAATGTTGCTGGCCTGGGTGGTTGGAGCCATCGCCCACCCACACAGTTAAACTTTTAGCGCCGAGTTGTTGGCCATAGCTGATGCAATCCAGATTGTGTTGGATGGCTAAATCGCGCGAGGCTTTTTCAGTGTTACTCAGACTGCCGTATTTATAAGAGACCGCTTGGCCGGGTTGATCCTGAAAGGTGTTGGAATTAACCGATACCCATTTCAAACCGTAAGCATCGGCATGTTGTTTTAATTCCGCAAAGTCATCCACCTTGTCCCAGGGAAAATGCGGCGAAATGCTGTCGGTACAACCGGATAATTCGTTAATCACCGCGCAGTCTTCCACCTTTTCAAAAATATTGCGCGGCTCGCCCTGACCGGGGAAACGCGCAAAACGAGTGCCGCCGGTGCCAGTTCCCCAGGACGGTACAGCGATTTGAAAGGCTTCTGCCGCTTTGGTGATGGCTTCTATATCGATGCCATCGCGACTGAGTTTTTCACCCAGCGCATTAAAATCCGTTTGCAGAAATGCAAATTCTTTTTCGTTTTGCTCGTGTAATACAGCTGAATCTATGCGTCTCATGATTATTGTCTCTTAACGTAAGAAGGCTTCGTGCAAACCACCATCAACACTGATGACCTGGCCGGTGGTTTTGCTGAGTTGACCGGAGATTAACAGGAAAGCGGCTTCGGCTTGATCGTCCGGGGTAATCGGTTTTTTGGTGAGGGTGCGCTGGGCATAAAACTCTGCCAATTTGCTGCGCAGTGCTTCAGTGCTTTCACTCTCATCAAACGCAATATCGTATTTTGCCAGCGATGAAATCACCCGGTCGCGCGGGAACATATTGCTGCCCTGCACTACCGTCGCTGGTGCCAGCGCATTCACATTCACGAGCGGCGCGAGGGTTACGGCCAACTCGCGCACCAAGTGGTTAGCAGCTGCTTTGCTGGTGTCGTAGGCGAGTGAACCTTTTTTGGAAACCGCCGCGTTAACGCTGGTGGTTAATACCAGTGAGCCGGGCAATTTTTGTTTGGCCCAAATAGTTTGCGCCTCTGATGCCACTACATAACCGCCCTTCACATTCACACCAAAACTCAAATCAAAAATCTTGTCGTTTTGATTCATGTCGGCACCTTCGGCGATAAACACACCGGCAGTGACAATCACATTGTCGATACCACCGTAAGCGAGAATTACCTGGGTAAACATTTCCTGTACGGTTTCGCGTTTGGTAATGTCCACTGCCAGCGCAATGGCCGGGCCGCAACTGGAAATACCCGTACCGGCCACACCGATACCCTGGCCATAAATTTTGGTGAGTTCAGCAGCGGTTTGTTCCGCCGCTTCCAAACGTAAATCCGCACAAACCACGTGTGCACCCTCTTTTGCAACACGATGTGCAACCGCTTTACCAATACCATCGCCCGCGCCAATCACTACCACCACATTGCGCGCTTGATTTGCCTCTTTGGGCATACGCTGCAATTTCGCTTCTTCTAACGCCCAGTATTCAATATCAAAGGCTTCTTGCACCGGCAGTGCCGTGTATTCAGAAATCGCTTCTGCGCCGCGCATGACTTCAATCGCGCAATTATAAAATTCAGCGGTCACGCGCGATTCAGATTTGTTTTTGCCCCAGGCAATCATGCCCACGCCGGGGATTAATACGACGGTGGGGCTTGGGTCGCGCATCGCCGGAGAATCAGCACGTTTGCACGCTTCATAATAAGCCGCGTAATCCGCGCGATATTTTTCCAAACCGGTTTTGAAGCGGCTGATCAAGGTTTCCAAACTGTCATTCTGCGGATCAAACTCAACATAAAGCGGTTTGATTTTCGTGCGCAGGAAATGGTCCGGGCAGGAAGTGCCTAATTCAGCAAGGCGCGGTGCATCCACACTGTTAACAAAACGCAAGGTGGTTTCATCGGTTTGCACTGTACCGATAAATTTTACTTTTTCAGAAATCAAACCGCGTGCTACCGGCAAAAACTCGCGCAGTAATTCAGTGCGCGCTGCATCGCTCAGGCTTTGGTACTTTTGACCACCAAAAGTGTTAGCACCTTTATCGTGTTGTTCGATATAACGCGCGGCGGTTTCAATCACCCAGAGCGAGGTGTCGTAACAGGTTTTGCTCTCGGAGGCCCAGTTGGTGTGGCCGTGTTGACCGAGCAAAATTCCCCAAATATCCGGATTTTTAGCGTAGGTTTCTTCACAAACTTTGGCTGCTTCCCAACCTGGGCGCATCCAGGGTACATAGGCCAGCTTACCGCCCCAAATTTCCTGGGTAAGTTTTTCCTGATCTTTACAGGAGGCTACCGAAATAACCGCATTGGGGTGCAAATGATCAACGTGTTTTTCCGCAATCATGGAATGCAGCGGGGTATCAATGGATGACGCACGCGGATTCAAACAAAAATTGCAATGAGTGAACATTCCTACCATGCGGTCTTCACCGGCAGATTTGTAACCCTTGTCGGCATAGTTTTGGTAGACCTTGTCCAGCGCTTGCAACTTGCCGCTGTACAACGAAGAGAAATTTTCTTTTTTGGAGGTGCGCAAATCGCCACCGGAACCCTTCACCCACAACACTTCCACTTTCTCGCCGGTGAGCGGGTCTTTTTCAATCAATTTGGCCGAGGTATTGCCACCACCGGTATTGGTGATGCGCTGGTCTTCGCCCAACTTATTGGAGCGATACACCAGGTTTTCTACCGGATCCAGCTTGTCGGCAACTGCATCATCCCAGAGGTAATTGACGTGTTTATATTCATCTGGCTGGTAAGACATGGATGATTCCTATGATTTATAGTGGATACAACTGATTGCTTTGTTGCTATGCAATTAACAATGCAGTCAATATAACCACATACGGAAGCATTTACAATCATTTTCAATCATAATTAATCCTCAAAGTCTAATTTCGATCACATCAACATAACATCAGGGGAAATCGGAACCGGCGGCACAACATAGGCACAACTCATACCAGGCAAATCACCCGGAACAACACGGCACATCAACCACAGAAACAAAGTATAGAGGGAAGAAAAAAGAAAGCAGCGAGAAAATAGCGAAGGGTAAACTGGATAGAAAAAAGGCAAACAGCGGAGGGGGAGATTGGCGTGCAATGAAATTAAAAAAAATTGTCAGGCCACAATGAACCTGACAACCCATTACAAGAATATTAAAACTGCAGTAAAAAATTTAACCCAAGCGCACAACAAGTCGCGCATTAATCGCAGGCATCAACCACAATAACCTGAATACCCTGACGCTCAAAATGCTCCAGCGTAGCCTTGTTTGCATTGCTATCGGTAATCACTACATCCACACCCGAAAGTGGGCTAAAAATTAAATTGCCTTTAACACCAATTTTGGTGCTGTCCGCGAGCACAATTAATTTATCTGCACGCTTACGTAATTTTTGCTCCGCCAAAATCAGCAGCGGATCAGTCTCCATCACCCCTACTTCGCTAATGCCCGGGCAGCCCATAAACATCTTGCTACCGTGGTAATTTTGCGTAGTGTCATTTTCAAAGGAGCTGAGAATAATACTCTGCTTGCGATAAACCTCACCACCCGGCAGGGTAATTTGATTTTGGCTGGACTCCAACAATTCGTGTGCCAATACAAACGAATTAGTGAGAATATTCATACGGCGATCTTGCAAAAATTCCGCCATCATAAAGGTAGAAGAGCCGCCATTGATAATGACCGATTCGCCATCCTCACACAGCTCTACCGCGCGCTTGGCAATCATGCGTTTGGTATCGACATTTTTTTCTTTATCAACCCAAAAGGATTTGCCAGATATTTTTGCCGTGGGCACTACTTTGGATTGAATAACTTCTGCACCACCGCGAATTTTTTTAATTTTTCCCGATGCGGCCAATTTATTTAAATCACGGCGAATAGTCGCCTCGGAGGAATTGAGTTGATCACAGAGGGCACGGACACTGGCAAATTGTGCCTCTTCCAAAAAATCCAAAATAAGTTGTTGACGCTGCTTCTCCAGCATATGCCTTGCCCCGAAAAATGATGATGAATACCCAGAACCGATTTGTTTAGTAGCTAGTGTTATAAGCTGTCAAGCGATGATACTGAGATAACCAATCATAATCAATCAAATAACATAGTATTTGATTGATTGCGGGGGAAATTGGTGATTATTGGGTAATTAGTGCATACCAATGGGTGCGATATTCCCACAGGCCGTTGAATTGGGCAGGCGCGCAAGCCTCCAACACCAGATTAGCGGAGGGTGATTGACTAGCGGCCGCTGAACCGTCAATACGGGTCAGCAACAATGCGCCCTGTACAGTACCGGTATCGTCGGCAGATAAATACACCGGCTGCTCGCTGCGCAACTGCGCCACCAACTGACACAGCAGCGGGTTTTTCAGAAACGCACCTTCAATATAAATCGCACCACTGGCCTGTAAATCACTCAGGCGCTGATCAATCATTAATGCGCAGTAAAGAGTAGCAATAGCACCGGCAGAGGGTGCGGGCAGCGGGCACTGTAGCTTAGGTTCAAGCCCGCCATAAGGGCCATTGCCAATGCTAAAATCCGGCGTGACCATCCACAGGTTATCCAGTGCACCTTGTATATCCTGCTGTGTTACCGGAGTTTTGATATCCCCCCCCAAACGCTGGCAAATTGCATCGTATTCACGCCCGCCCATAAAACGGGCGCAGGCAATAGGGTCACCATAGACATCACAATTGGCCAGAGTGTCGCGACGGCGATGCAAGCTGCTAAGGTCGCCCTGAGCTTGCATCAGGATTGTCCAGGTGCCGGTGGATACCACGGTAAAACTGGCCGCTTCGGTGCGGTTGGCACACAAATAACGCAGGTAGCTGGCATTACTGTCATGCAGGCCGACATAGACCTTGCAATCTGCCCTTAAGCCCATGCTCTCTGCAACGAGAGGGCTGATAGTGCCCAAGGTTTCCCAAGCCGATTGCAGCGGTGGCATCAAGCCCTGCCAATGGCATTTTTCTACCAGCGACGAATAGTGATGCGCGCGCGGTGCCCATAAATCCGTATGGCAACCAAGCGATGTCACCTCCCCTGCCAATTGGCCGGTTAAGCGCCAGCCCCAATATTGTGGGTACATCAATAAGTGTGTCGCTGTTGCAAATGGCGCGGGGAATTGCTGCTGTAGCCAAAAAATCTGCCGCCCCAAATTCAACCCTGCAGGCAAATCGGGCGAGAGAGTTTCGGCAAAATCCGGGCGCAGCGAGTGGTAGGCCGCATCACAATCATTGATGCCCGCATATTCATAATCCAATACCGGAAGAGCTAAGCCATCAGCCGGTGAAAGCTTGCTGTTAACCAGTGCCGCCGTAGCGCCGTGGGTTGTCACAACCAGGGCACTAATTTCGTGAACACGCGGGTAATTCACCAACGTTTGTTCCAGCCAGTGCCAAATACCCGCGACATCGGCATGGGGGTATGGCGCAGTCTCTATCGGCATATTTCTACGGGAATAGCTGTCACAAAGCTGATCGGAACTGTCCACCAGCTGCAGTTTAACGTTGGTTTTACCTATATCGAGGACAGCTTTCATAGTGATGATTCTGTAATTCAGGCTATATCAGGGTAAGTGCGACCAATCATAGCGACAAGACAATCTTTTGCAAGCAAAATTAATCACTTTCAATCTTTTGTGGTCAGATGTAGACTCTAACACAGCGCCCGAAAACTCCAGGTCGCCACTCAATAACAAAAACTATCCATACATCGTCAACCTTCGGCATGGTCGTAACAGGAACCCAGGTCATATGAACAAGCGCGAAAAAATTATTATCGGCAATTGGAAACTCAATGGCAGCAAGCAACTTATGCAAGACACGCTAGTGGAGTTGGGGCAAGCCATCAACCCGCATCATGCTGCAAATAACTTTACGCTGGCGATTTGTTCGCCCAGTATTTACGTGGGTGAAATGATTCAACTCGCCATGCAAATCAGCAATAAATTATTGATCGGCTGCAAAAATATTAATACTGACCCGCACACGTTTACTGGCGAACTCTCCGCACACACAGCCAAAGCAAT
The DNA here is from genome assembly GCF_000263355.1 of Cellvibrio sp. BR. Classification (NCBI taxonomy): domain Bacteria; kingdom Pseudomonadati; phylum Pseudomonadota; class Gammaproteobacteria; order Cellvibrionales; family Cellvibrionaceae; genus Cellvibrio; species Cellvibrio sp. BR. Next base: position 164,444 of record NZ_JH668202.1, read on the forward strand.
GGGCTGCAAACTCTGCCTGGTAGGGCATGCCGAGCGGCGCACGGCGCTCAACGAAGGCAACTACAGTTATCACATTAAAGTGAAACAATTAATGGCCGCAGGTGTTTCCCCCGCGCTGTGTATTGGTGAAACGCTGGAGGAAAAATTAGCCGGTAAAACTTACACGGTTCTGCACCAACAAATAACCCAAGCCCTTGCAGGTATTACCCTGGGCGATAACACACCGCTTTACATTGTTTACGAACCCGCATATGCGATTAGCAGTAGCCAGGCATTGACACCGGTGTTTGCACAAGCAGTTCATGCCGATATTCGCCGTTTGCTGAGCGATATTCTTGGTGCAACACAGGCCAATAAAATTGCCATTATTTATGGCGGCAGTGTCAATCACGACAACGCATTAAACCTCATCGCCCAGCCCGACGTAGATGGGCTATTAATTGGTTGCGCCAATTCAAACCTGCAGCACTTCCGCGCTATTTGTAATAAGGTTTTTTCACTGGCACCGGTATTTAATTACACCACCGAACGCAAGGACTACGAAAACCACATGGATGCCAGTTAATTAATAGCTGAATAAAAACTGCATTATTCTTCCGGCAAACCTAAATAACTTGCTGGTAAACCATCAATATCGACAACTATTTTATCCAGCACTACACCGGCATCCACAGCATAAACCTGTAAGGTTTGTGTGCCGGTTTGTGAGGCTGTTGTTACCTCCATGTTGCTGCTCACTACACGTGTAGCATTAAGTACACCCTGTGCCCATTCAGTACTGCCATCGTTTACATCCAGTTCCACCAATTGTGCAGGGCGATTATTGAGCGCCACCGCAAAACGTAATTTATTGCCACTTAATGGATGAGTGGGAATTAAATAAAAATGCAGGGTCACTGTACCAGTCTTGGGAAAGTTGACGTCGTATTCCAAACGCGGCGCTTGCTGTGGCAACTTATCAATATTGCCCGCGGGGGCAGTCACCGGGTAAAGCGCTACTGCACCTTTTCCGGTGCGCCCCAGCCCTGCAACTACTTGCCAACCAGTACCAGAGCGATCCAGTTTGCGGCTAAAGTTTTCAGCTTCCAGTGCAAATGAGTAACGCGGTTTTTGTGTTTTTGCTGATGTAACTGATTCGGTATTGGCGGTGCGATGAGGAGGCGCCTTCGGCATTTCCCACGGGGCGATACGGTATTTATCCCATTCGCTGCTGGCGGGTTCCACCGCCATAAAATGTTTCCATTTGCCATCCACCAACCAGTTACTCCACAGTGCGGTTTCTTCATTCAGCTGTGCATCCGCCGCCAAAGCGGCTGTTTTATTGCCGCGTTCGCCTTGCAGAAAGCGAATATTCGCCAGCGCAGAGCCATTGATCGGGTAACTTACTAATTGAAAAAACGCATACTGCCCTGCATCGCTTATTTTTTTACGCAGCTGTTCAGTGCGCAAACGTAGTTGCTGAAACGCCTCTATACGCTCACTGCGCTCTGTTGCATTTAAATCGCTCAACCGCGGTGAGCTACGCGGCAACCACCACTGCAAATGCTCAGGTTTGCGCTGGTAGTTGAGTTGATAGTAGTCGCGCATTAAACCCGCAATCTCTGTTGCGTATTTATCGCCAAATTCGCGCGCCGCCCATGTGCGTAAAAAATCTTGCTGGTTATGTAATTGCCAACGATTGATATCCCACGCCATTTGCAAAAATAATTCGGTACCTATTTCCGCCGGTTTTAAATCGCCCACATTGGCGATCCAGATACGGTCGGCACCCATGGCATAGGACTTATGCATTTCCTGCCAAATTAATGCAGGTGGTGTGGTGTTCAACCAAAGATACGCCATAGGCGCCCCCAAATAGGAGAGATGGTAATAAACCCCAAATCCGCCTGCACGATTACGCTCTTCGGCATTGGAAAAATTGCGCATGTAACCAAAATTATCATCCGGCCAGACGATAGTAATATCGTCCGGCACGTGTAAACCCTGGCGATATAAACCCAATACTTCTTTGTAGGCGCAAAACATTTGCGGTACTTGGTCAACCGGTTGCTGCGTGTATTTTTTTATTAGTGTTCGCTGATCAGTAAATATTTTCTGCAGCAGCTCAATGCGCTCCGCATCGTTTCTGGGGCCCTGCATGTAGGAGTCATGAATACCGCGCATACCCATAGTGTAGATATTTTCAAACTTGCCATTGGTTTGCATCCGCGCTTCCCAATAACCCTGCACCTGTGTGCGATGAGACAGATAATTGTAGTGTTCGTGCGGCAACTTCCACTCGCCCACGTTGTTGCGCAGCATGGGTTCGGCATGGGATGACCCCATAACGATCGCATAGTCGTCAGCGAGCTGTGCATGTTGTGGAAAATCATTGAAGGGTTTGGTCACCGGGTGCATTGCTGGCCAGAGCGTATTCGCTTTCAAGCGCAACATTAATTCAAACATTTTTTGATAGGTTTTTGGCCCTATACCACCGTTTTCCGGTTCAAAGGTTTTTGCCGCCCACTGATGAATACCCCAACCTTCATCGTTAATAAAAATACCGCGATATTTTACGGAAGGCGGCCCGAACTGACGTATTCCCGCACTTACATAAAGTGCAGGCTTTTTCTCTGGTACCACATCTGCCCACCAATACCAGGGCGACACACCAATTGCCTGTGAAAGCTCATAAACCCCATAGGCGGTGCCACGCCTATCGCTACCTACAATCACCAGTGCGCGTTTCATTCCTGCATGAGGCTGCTCAACAACAGTGATAAGAAAACTTTCCCACTTGCCGCGCAACTCGCTCACATCCAACTTGCCAGTCGCCACCAAATTATCGATAAACGGGCTGCGCCCCAAAGTGCCGATAAATACCGTCGGGGTTTTTAAATCCTGTAATGCATTTTGGTTTGTGCTTACTATGAGCGGTTTGTGGCCAGTAACCCTGTTGATATCTTGCGCCAAATCCTGTGCGGCAATCTCCACCACCTTAAAATCTTCTGCTGCCACCACAATGGGCGCTGGTTGTTTTTTTGCAACCAAAGGGAAATCGCCACTGTGCGCGCGGCTATCAACCCAGTTAAATTTTGTTTGCGTCTGTGCCTGCGAGGTGATTGCAACCAGAAGAAAATACAATAGCCCAATACAGAGCAACAGTCTTTTATACAACATGGTGAGGCGACCTGATTGTTAACACGGAAACATTATTGTCGTGTGCTACCAGGCAGCAGCGACACATAAGTAGGATTATTGCGTTGTGCGACTAACCAACCATCAACATACTGCAATTCCACCACCTGGATTGAACTGCGTTTGACATCCAATGCCGGTTCTTTCTCATAAACACTTTCAGCATTTACTCCAGGGTGCACAAAATAATAAAGAAATGCGCGCTCGCCACTCACAATCACCTCGGGGTGATGGCCGCCATTTTGATCGTCAACACCTGTGCCGGGAATATCCAATAAATTACTGCTTTGGCGCTGCCAATTGAGCGCATCACTTGATCTATAAACTCCCAAACCGATATTGCCGAGCAAATCATTGATCAACCAGTAATGTCCTTTCCAATAAAAAGCGAGCGGTGCTTCACCGCGATCAGTGGGTAAATTGGCAGAACCTTTATCTTCCCAGTGATAAAGATCTTTACTGTCGGCATAAAATGTTTTTTTACCGGCGAGTTCATCGTTGTACCACAAGCGCCAGCGGCCATCGGGCAATTGCAATACACTGGCATCAATCACTCTGTCACTGGTTAATGGCAAGGTGCTTTGATAAGCCCAATTTTTTAAATCAGCACTGGTGAGGTGAACAATAGTGCGCGGGTGATTCCAATCCTCAAATACACCCGGAACTATGGTGAGGTACATGTGATAAATACCTTCATGCTCAAGTACGGCAGGTGCCCAGTAGGTCGCAGTTTCAACGTTGCTAGTGCCGGGAATATCCTTAGGAAAATTGACTGTGCCGCGATAAGACCAGTTCGCTCCATCAACAGATTCCGCAATTCCAATCGGGGTACCGTGTACCCAGCTAACGTTCGTTAAGCCGGGCACATTCGCACGGCGATTGGTATAAAACATCAGCCATTTTTTTTCAGCTGCATTAAAGATAATGGAAGGATCTGCAGCACCATCGAACACAGGGTCGCGATAAAGCGGTTTGGGGGCGAGCGCACCGATTTGCTGGTTCTGGTTTAGCGATGCAACATCCGCACAGCCAGATAAAAAAAGTGAAAACAGAATAATTAAATAGCGCATTATTGTTATTGGCCTGTGCAGTGAAAAATGATTAAAAGCGAATCCCCCCCTTTGAAAAAAGGGGGGGATTTAAATTACTCAAAATGAAACACCTGCTCCAGCGATTCTACTACCGGGCTGTTGTCAGGATTGGTTTCCATAATATCTGCCATAAACGCCCACCATTTTTTTACCGCCGCCGTCGCCGGTAAATTATCCATCGTGTGATTATCTGTGCGTTTTAATACTGCAAATAACTTCAGCGATTGCGGATGCAAATAAATAGAGTAATCAGAAATTCCGGCGTTTTTTAATTCAACGGCTAAGTCTGGCCACAGTTCGTCGTGACGTTTTTTATATTCCGCTTCAAAGCCGGGTTTTAAGGTCATTACAAAAGCGATTTTTTCCATTGTATCTTCTCACTTGTCTTTTGAATTTACACACTAACTACCCGCCACTCATAGGCCCCCAATTGCAACTGCGTAGTTGCAACAATCTGCCCTGTAATAGCATCACGCGTATTCGCTGGAATACTCACTGTTCCACCTACACCATCCATATTAATAATCACCCATAAATGTTTGCCTTGTTTGTCTACACGCGGGCAGACAACCGTCCCCTGCGTCGCGACAAAGGGCGTGGCGATATTTAATGCTTGTGCATAACCTTGAATTAAATTTTTGATAAATACTTTGCCTTCATCGCCAGTGGGATGTGCCGATAGCAACACAACTTTGCCTTTCCCCAAACGGCGCTCGGTTAAAAATGCAGTGCCAGGAACCAGCGGTGAGTTGAGTGTGCCCAGTACTTTGGTATCGCTAGTTGCCGCCGTGACTGCAGCGCACCAACCGGTGAAATTAAGGGTTTTATCGCCAGCGGTACCGGTGATGCCGGTTGCTGTGAGCGGAAATACATATTGGGTTTCCACGCCAGCCACCGCATCCAAAAGCCCCATGCCACTGTCGGTATGCACTGTGTGTTCGCGGGTGCGGGTACCAGTGCCGGGTGCAATCAACCACACGCCCCCCGCTTTTACAAAAGCGATTACCCGCTGCAAAAATTCTTCGCTCACATAAGGCATAGCGGGAGTAATTAATAACTTCAGCCCTTCCAGAGTTGCGCCTTCAAAACGCACATCGCGGTGGTAACCTTGCTCGAATAACAAACCATGCCACAGCTGCACCAGGCCGCCGTAGGTTTCCGGAAAACCAGGCTCTTTATCCATCGCTTCGGTTTCAATCATGGCGCGCGCATGGTCAGACCAGGTCACTGCAATTTCTGGCACCAGCGGTTTACTCGCTATCATTAATGGCTCTAACTGTTTGCGCGCAGCCTCCACTTGTTTTACTTGTGCGTACCCGGTGGTGGGCTTAAACCAACTGCTCATCACCGCGCTGTGGCTAATTTCCGCACCGCTGCGCTGCTGGCGCCAGAGCCAATAATTAACGCCCTCCCCGCCCAAACCATAAACTAAAACGGCTTCGGCTTTTAAAAAACCGTCCGGATGCATGGCACTGTGATTACCAAGCCAACCGTTGTGACTCACGCTAGTTTCCATTAACCAAAACGGACGGCCTGGTTTTGCGGCGCGGTACATATCGCTGCGAAATACCAGTGCCTGCCATTCTTTGCTGGAGGGATAAGCATCGTATGCGGCGAAATCCAGATTTTTAAACAGGCGCTCATGGCTGACATTAAATGCGGGGTTGGTATTGTGAGTAATGGGCGCTTTGGAATATTGGCGAATAATGTCGCACTGGAGATCGGAAAACTCCGCAATACTTTCGCGATTAAATAATCTATACGCCGTGCTTAATGACGCATTGTGCAAAAACGGTGTTTTTAACGGCGCAGGTACTTGCTCAAAAGATTGATAGTGAGTGCTCCACATATGGGTGCCCCAGTCTTCATTCAAACGCTCAATAGTGACATAACGTTTTTTCAACCATTTGTGCCAGGCCGCAATCGCAGCAGGGCTAAAATCCTCTGCGACATGACACTTCAATTCATTATCGATTTGCCAAGCAATGAGTGCCGGATGATCGCCCAAATCCTTGGCCAGCGCCTCCACTATACGGAAGCAGGCTTTGCGCACTGCCGGATGCTCATAACTCACATGCTGGCGCGCGCCGTGAATTAAACGCTCACCGTCTGCGTTCACAAATAAACGATCCGGATGACCGTGGGTTAACCACACCGGCGGTGTTGGCGTGGGAGTACAAAACACCACGGCGATATCAGCAGCGTGAAATTTATCCATCACCTCACGCATAAATTGGGTCGATATTTTTCCTTCGCGGGGCTCCAGTGTGGACCAGGTAAATTCACCGATACGAATGACATTAATGCCCAACTTTTTCATCTCGGCAATATCGCGCGCTATATCCTCCACCGGCCAAAGCTCGGGGTAATAACAGACACCGTGCCAAAGTTTGTTCATGGTGTAGTCAACACTGCTTACAGCAGTTGCACCGGCCGCCGCTGTTGCATTGAGGTAGGGAGCCGCTGCAGTAAGGCTGGCAGCGGAGGCCATGAATTTCATGGCATCACGTCGAGTGGTATTCATTGTTATCTCTCGTTTTAATTATCTGGTTTATCCTATATTACGTGAAATTCAGTCATTTCCGACAAGTATTCTTCTAATGGATGCGCATTATTGATTGATTATGACTATTTTGTATCGAATTTTTATTGACCAATCATGACACTTGGTTATTATCACCCCTAAAAATAACAGCAGAGTTAAGCTCCAATGATCATTAATCAGCCACTTGTTTCACTGTGTTTCATCCTCTTGGCAGCCATCGGCAACCTGGGGTGTAACGCCCAACCGACAGCAAACAACACTATGAGCCACTCTCCCGCAGCAGAATTGGATTTCACTCAACCGCAAGTTTTCCGGTTTGATAATCACCAAGGAGCCAGTGGTGAACACAAGGTTTCCCCCGATCAGCAGTACACAGAACAAAGCGGTTATGGTTTTGATTTGCAAACCCACCCCACCAATAACAACGATCCTTTTTATTTTTCGGTAGCAGTACCTGAAGGAAATTACCGGGTCATTGTGGAGTTTGGCCATACCACACTCGCCTCCACCAATACGCTACGCGCCGAATTGCGCCGCCTGTATGTAAAGGATTTAACAACGGCTGCCGGTGAATTTATCCAGCGCAGTTTTATCGTCAATATTCGCAACGGTTTATTACAAGCGCCGGAATTAAACGCACCAGGTGCTACTCGGGTTACCTTAAAAGAATTAGAGCAACACCGTTTACATTGGGATAATAAATTAACACTGGAATTTAATGGCGCAGCACCGCAGGTGCGCTCGATAAGCCTGCAACAAGTCAATGTGCCCACTGTTTATTTGGTAGGTGATTCCACGGTAACCGATCAACCCTATGAGCCTGCCGCAAGCTGGGGGCAAATGTTGCCCTACTTCTTCACAGCACCTTTATTTAAAGGGGAAATCGCCATCGCCAACCATGCTGAATCCGGCGAGACGATGAAATCATTTATCACTGCCGGGCGTTTGGCCAAAGTGCTTGAACGCATGAAAGCCGGTGATTATTTATTGATTCAATTCGGCCACAACGATCAGAAAAAACAATGGCCACAAACCTACGTCGAGGCCACTACCACTTATAAAGATTATTTAAACGTATTTATTGCTGAAGCACGCCTGCGCGGTGCAACCCCCGTATTAATTACCTCAATGCAGCGCCGCACTTTTAATGACCAGGGAAAAATCGTTAATAGCCATGGCTTGTATCCGCAAGCCGTGCGCGAAGTAGCGCGCGAAAAAAATATCACCTTAATCGATTTGGATAAAATGAGCGTGCAGCTTTATGAAGCACTCGGTGTAAATAAGGCACCGCTCGCATTTAATGACAATGGCAAAGATGCCACTCACCACAACAACTATGGTGCCTATCAATTGGCGCGCTGTGTAATAGAGAGCATCCGCCAATCATCACTGCCGTTGGCAGCCCAACTATCCAATCAACCGGCTTACCACCCCGCACAACCAGATCCGGTCGAACACTTTGTTTTGGCACCTAGCCCACAGGCTTCCAGCCTGAGACCGGATGGCAACTAACAAACCACGCTGTTACTGCTACCTAAATACTCAAATTACGTCACCGGTAACGAATGGTATTGGAACTTAATGACCCCTTTAGATTGACATTGATTGAATATGATTGTTTTGCAAAAAAACCTGTATTACGATGCCAAAAAACACAGGGTAACTCCTTAGTGCTTTGTTTTGTCCAACGCTAATTCTAAGAATGGAGAACCAAATGAAACACACCAGCTTTGCAATCAACCCATTGGCAGCAGCCGTTATCACCCTGAGCCTTGCCACGGCAGTACAAGCACAAGGCAATGGCGACGACCAACTCGAAGAAGTGACTGTTACGGGTTTTAGAGCCTCATTGAATACCGCGCTGATGCAAAAACGCGAAAGCGCTGCCGCTGTAGACAGTATTGTTTCTGAAGATATTGGTAAGTTCCCCGACTCTAACCTCGCTGAATCCATGCAGCGTATTCCCGGTGTTGCCTTGTCTCGTGGCGACGGCGGTGAAGGTAAAAACATTTCAGTGCGTGGCCTGGGTGCAGAATTCACCCGTGTGCGCATCAACGGCATGGAAGGCACCTCGCAGACAGGTTCTTCCGACATTTATGGCGCAGGTAACGCGGGCCGTAGCTTCGACTTCAACGTATTTCCATCAGAAATTTTCTCCGAATTAACCGTACGCAAAACCCCGAGTGCCGATATTGAAGAAGGTTCATTGGGTGCAACGGTTGATTTAAAAGCGCCAAAACCGCTGTCGTTTAGCGATGAACTCACCATGACCGGTACACTGCGCGGTGTTTACAATGAAGTGAGTGAATCGACTGACCCACGCATGTCAGGTTTGATTGCCAAAAAATTTGCTGATGACACTTTTGGCGTATTGGTTTCCTTCGCTCACTCCGAACGCAATATTCGTGAAGTGGGTTACTCCGCCGTAAATATTTTACCTAGCTATGTGAACGGTGGTTTCTGTTCACCTGTGGGTTACACCGGTACACAAGTTCCCGCGACTAACGCCGCTAAAGGTGCCGATGCACTTAACTGCAGCACTGGCAACCCGCGTACTGGCAGCATCGAAGCTTATGAATTAATGCGCACTACCACCGGCGTTTCCGGCAGTTTTGGCGGCGGTGTATTTATGCCGCGTATTCCGCGCTATTTGAATTCCGAACAGGATGCCGAACGCACCGGTGGCTCTATTACCCTTGAATGGGAACCGAACGAAAACACCAATATTTCTCTGGATAACTTGCACTCAAAATACGACGTAGTGCGTCGCGACAACTATATTGATGCACTCTCCTTTGCACGTAACGCCAACAACAATGGCCAACCAATGGTGTCAGTCAAAGAATTGGAAATCGATGATAAAGGTTCATTGGTTTACGGTTTATTTGATGGTGTAGATTTGCGCTCAGAGAGTTTGGTGGATCGCTTTACCTCTACCTTCCGTCAAACTAATTTGAATGTGACACACAATTTTAGCGATGACTTTGAAATGAATATTTTGCTCGGCAATTCTATGTCCGAGTTTGATAACCCAGAGCGTTTGACAGTTAACCTGGATGCAATCGACACCGACAACTACGTGATGGATTTCCGCAACGGCGGCAATATTCCATTGCTGCAATACGGTGTGGATGTAAACGACCCATCCATTTTCCAATACGGCGCTGGTTTGGCAGACGGCACAGTACTGGGTAACTGGAACACTCGCAACCTGACCCGCACCACAGAAAACACCACCGCTGAAGCAAATTTCACTTGGCAAATAAACGAAACCTACAAACTCAAGTTTGGTGCACAAAGCCGCGAGAGTGACTACAAAACCCGCAGCCGAATCGTTGCACCCGCATTCACAGCAACCCGCAATTTGCCTGCCGGTGTGAGTGTGTCGGACTTCACATTGAGTGTTAATGGTGTAAATGACGTGTTAGGTTCAGGCACGCTGGGTGATTACGTGGGTGTCGATCACGAGAAATGGAAAGAAGCAGTAGGCTTTGACGATTTTGTGTGGTGTGGCGCTGAGTGCGGTGCGCAATCACCAGAAGTGAATGAAAAAATTAATAGCGCCTTTGTGATGACCGAGTTCAACTTCGACACACTTGCCATGCCGATACGCGGTGATTTGGGTGTGCGCTACGTAGAAACCGATCAAGAGAGCTTGGGCTTTGTTCCCACTGCAGCACCTGCAGGCTCGGCTTACCCCACCGTTGCCAATCCGGTCACTGTAGGCCGTAAATACGATGACTTGTTGCCATCCACCAACATCGTGGTGGAAATTAATCCGTCATTACTCGCACGCTTCTCATTTGCAGAAGTAATGTCGCGTCCGGAATTGGGTTTGTTAATTCCAAGCGGTTCGATGAACCCAACCACACGCACAGCATCAGTGGGCAACCCCTTCCTGGAACCGATTCGCGCCAAAACCTATGACGCGGGATTGGAGTGGTATTTTGATGAAGGTGCATTAGCCTCCGTCGCTTATTTTGAAAAAGATATAGATACCTACATTCAATCTATTTCCAGCTTGGTGCCCTACACCGAACTGGGTCTACCTACCACACTCTTAGAAGGTTCAGCGGCAACGGCAACCGATTTGTTTACGGTTAACCGCTCCACCAATACCGAAGGTGGCCCACTCAAAGGTTACGAATTAAATCTGCAATTGCCATTTACGTTCCTACCAGGTTTCTGGCAAGACTTTGGTTTATTGGCAAACTATACCCACGTAACTTCAGATATTGATTACGTGTTGCAAAGCGCCAACGGTGTACCCACGCTGACCACGACCAATGACTTGATTGGTTTGTCAAAAGATGCGGCCAGTACCACTATTTACTACGAAAATGACGCCTTCAGTTTCCGTACTACCGGTAGCTATCGCTCAGGTTATTTGCGCGCAATTCCCTCTGGCGGCAACGACAGTGACGTATTGGGCAACAAATCCACCTTCTTCGTGGATGCATCAGCGTCGTACAACCTGACCGACAATGTGAAGTTGATTGTGGAAGCACAAAACCTCACCGATGAACGCAACACCTTGTACATCGACAGTAACCGTCAGGACACACTGTTTGAAACCGTTATTGGCCGCACCCTCACTGTTGGTGTTAGTGCCAAGTTTTAACAAACCATAGCAAGGCCTGTTGGCTGCCGGAATTTTCCGGCAGCCTTTTTTATTCTCTAATTTCTATTCCCTACTTTTATTGCTTGATTTTTATTTCCCACGAAACTTTAAAAATACGCTTTCGTCATACCCGCAAATGCGTGGTATCCATAAAAATAAATGGAGATGGTGCAATGAAATTTTTAACCCTTCCTGCTTATATCGTTTTACTCGCAAGCCTCATAACACTTCCCGCGCAGGCCGGACCCAATCCCACAGTGTTAGAGCGCACCGAATTAACAGTCGCTGCCCCAAAAAATATTAACGCTCTTGAAATTAACGCCAGCGACTTCGGTGCAAAAGGTGATGGAACAACCGACGATACCAACGCATTACAAAAAGCGATTGACGCAACCGCCGCAAAAAAGGCGACGCTGGTACTACAACCCGGCACCTACCTTACCGGTTCGCTATTTTTAAAATCCAATATGGCGCTGCGCTTGGATAAAGGCGTAACGCTTACCGGCAAACAGAATATTGAATCCTATCCGCGTCAAAAAACCCGCATCGCCGGGATCGAAATTGTATGGCCTTCTGCGCTATTGAATGTATACGAACAAGCTGATGTACACATTTATGGTGAAGGCACCATCGACGGCAATGGCATGGTATTTTGGCAAACCTTTTGGGATAAACGTAATGTGTATGAAGGTAAGGGCTTGCGCTGGGCGGCCGATTACGACGCTGAGCGCCCGCGTTTAATTCAAGTCTATAATTCAAAACGCATTGAATTGGGTGGCGGCTTGCATATGAAGCGCGCCGGTTTTTGGACGCTACAAATTGTCTATTCCAACGATGTTAAAGTATCCAACGTAGTTATTCGCAACAACTCTGATGGCAAAGGCCCATCCACTGACGGTATCGATATAGATTCATCCCATCATGTGTTGGTAGAAAAAGCCGATATTGATGTCAACGACGATGCACTCTGTTTAAAAGCCGGGCGCGATGCCGACGGATTGCGCGTGAACCGCCCCACCGAACACGTCGTAATCCGCGATTCCATTATTCGCCACGCCGAGGCTGGTGTTACTTTTGGCAGCGAGACCTCCGGCAGTATTCGCAATATCGATGTTTACAATCTGGATGTGCAAGGCCCGGTGTACAGCGGCATATTTTTTAAATCTGCCCATGTACGCGGTGGCACTGTGTCTGACATTCGCATCCGCGATATGAAAGTACAAAATGCCGAAGCCGCGGTGCGCGTGGATTTAAATTGGCTGCCCGTTTATTCCTACCCGGTCATTCCACCCGGCATTAAAAATGTGCCGGAACATTGGAAAATTCTTGCGACCCCGGTACCCAAGGAAAAAGGTATGCCGAAATTGCGCGACATTCATATCAGCAATATAAAAGCTGAAGCCAACGCCGCATTTTTGATGCAGGGTTATGCAGAAGCGCCGCTGCAAAATGTTCACTTCAGCAATATGCACATTACCGCCGCAGCCTCCGGTGCAATCACCCATGCGCGCGGATTTAGTTTTGATAATGTAACCGTTGAAACGACTGACTCCGATGCCGTTATTTTTGATGATGTCGCCAACACCAAAGGCGAAATCACTTACCTAAGATCAGCGGCACAATAATTATGTCAAATCCATTACTCGGGGTTTTATTCCATTGGCTGGGCGGATTAGCGTCTGCCAGCTTTTATGTTCCCTTTCGCAAAGTGCGCGGTTGGTCTTGGGAAATCTATTGGTTAATGGGCGGATTTTTTTCGTGGATTTTCGCCCCCTGGATTTTTGCTTATTTCCGCACTGAGGATTTATTTGGCGTGATTGCCGCTGCCGATAGCAATACACTGATTCAATGTATTGTGTACGGTCTCCTCTGGGGGCTGGGTGGCTTAACTTTTGGTTTGACGATGCGCTACCTGGGCTTGTCGCTAGGTATGGCAGTTGCACTCGGGCTATGTGCATTTTTTGGCACCATTATTCCACCTATGCTCAAAGGCGTATTTTTTACGGAGGTGTTACCCACCACCCACGGAAAAATTGTGTTGGTCGGATTGGCAATGTGTTTGCTAGGCATTGCGATTGTGGGTGTAGGTGGAATCTGCAAAGAAAAAGAAAGCCCACCCGAAGAGCGGCAGAAAAATATCGCTGAATTCGATTTAAAAAAAGGTTTATTAGTCGCGTTATTTTGCGGGCTCATGTCCTCTTGTTTTGCCTTCGGCATTTCCGCTGGTGAACCGCTGGCAGCATTATCAGCCGCCGCAGGAACTAATCCGCTATTCAAAGGTTTACCGGTTATTTGTATTGTATTGATTGGCGGTGCCACCACTAATTTTTTGTGGTGCGGTTATTTAATTGCAAAGAATAAAACCGCAGCGGAAATACTCCAACCCAAAATGCGTTCAGCGAATGAGCGCCCCGCTACCAGCGGTATTAATTTACTCTGGTGTGCATTGGCAGGTGTGCTCTGGTATTTCCAATTTTTCTTTTATGTAATGGGCGAAAGCCAAATGGGCGAGTACGGTTTTTCCTCCTGGACACTGCACATGGCCTCTATCATTACTTTTTCATCACTCTGGGGTTTCGCCCTGAAAGAATGGAAAGGTTCCAGCCGTAAAACTCTTAATTATGTATTCCTTGGCCTCAGTTGTTTAGTGGGCTCCACCATTGTGATCGGCTACGGTAATTCTTTGGTGTAATCGGAGAGCACTTACCTTCAACAGGTTCGTCATTTGCCAGCTTTAACATTTATCAGGTTCGTCATACCCGCGAACGCGGGTATCTATAAAAATGGTTAGGATAAAACCTATGAAACGAAGAGACTTATTAATTTCCTCCGCTATTGGCAGCGCGCTGTTGATGCTGAATAAACATTCAATGGCTGCAGATTTACCTTCCTCACAATCTACTAGCGCACCTATTGCCGCTAACACCCACGGAGTTATTCCCACCGAATGGACTGATCCGATAAGCAAGAAAAAAATTATCCGTCTGTCGCAAATTGATAATTCAAAATCCCTTTACTTTCACGACAACGCGTTTACTCATGACAGCCGTTACATGGTCATGAATACCCCTAAGGGTATAGGCCTTTATGATTTTTCAACTAATAGCCATTCACTGTTAGCCGAAGGCCACTATGAAGTGATTATGGTTTCCTACACCAAACCTATTTGTTATGCGCGCAAATATACCGGTGAATTCAAAGGTAAAGACAACACCAATTTATTTAATAATGTCGAGTACTATGCAATTGATATCCCCAGCGGCAATGCAAAGTTTCTGGGTGTTTTCCCTAAAGGTTTTATCACCTCCATCAATGCCGATGACACCTTAATGGCAGGCGCCTACGCCACTGAATTTGTAGAATTGCAACCCGGCCCTAAAGTCGCCAATACCGACGGTGGCTATAACGCCCTGGGGGCAGACGGCAAACCACTGAACTTCGCTGAAGCTAAAGAACTGCGCATGGCTGAGCGCCTGGCTAAAAATATTCCCATGGAAATTTTTACCATCGACATAAAAACCGGTAAACGTAAAGTGGTTACCCGCTCCAATGATTGGCTTAACCATGTGCAATTCTCCCCTGCCGACCCGCGCAAAATAATGTATTGCCATGAAGGCCCCTGGCATATGGTGGATAGAGTCTGGACGATTGATATCAACGGCAAAAATAAACAAAAAATTCACCAACGCAGCATGAATATGGAAATCGCCGGTCATGAGTTTTTCTCGTTTGATGGAAAAACCGTGTATTACGATCTGCAAACCCCGCGCGGCGAAGTGTTTTGGTTAGCCACCTACAATCTGGAAAGCCAACAGCGCCATTGGTATCACCTTGAACGCAACGAGTGGTCAGTGCATTACCAAATATCGCGCGATGGAACATTATTAGCCGGTGATGGTGGCGACCACGAAATGGTCGCACGTGCTGAAGACGGTAAATACATTTATTTGTTTGAACCGGAAATTATTGAAGATATAGCCGTCAGTGCACCCAATGCCGCACAATTGATTCGCCCGGGAAAATTAAAAAGCACCAAGCTCGTGGATATGCACAATCACGACTACCGCGTAGAACCCAATTTACAATTCTCACCGGATGGAAAATATTTAGTCTTCCGCTCCAATATGCACGGCCCAATCCACGCCTACGCCGTAGAACTTTAAGTATTTGTTGTACTGCTGGTTTGGCAAAAGTTCAAACCAGTATTTTTCTTGTTAATGTTTATTTTCTCTTTCACTACTCTTTTATTTTTATTGCTTTTTTATTTTTATTTCTCTCTTTCATCTCTCTCTTCTTATTTTCTTTTTATTACCTCTTCTTTTTTGTGTTGTTTTTTCCAACGTCAGCACTCTCGCTCCTCCCTCAGGCTTTGAGGCATTCCGTTTTTAATGATTAATGCGCCATTTTTGAACGCAATTTTCCGTTGGTTACAGCCAGTGTTACCTATGACCACAAATGATTACCAATGACCAATAAAATGATTGGTTATGATTGACCATGAATTAATATGATAATAGTATTCGGTGGTTCGTTCAAAATAATCGTTAAACACAATAATAGAGAGGGAAAAATGACCACCTTCAGTCAAATCAAGTCAACACGAGTAGAAAACACCAACATCCCCTTTTCGCGCAAGCTGCTCGCCAGCGGTATTGCATCCATGTTGGTTGCCAGTGCCGGTTTGGCCGTGCTTAGCCACGGCGCTTTTGCGCAGCAAGCTGCAACAGCAACAGCAACAGCAACCACAGCGGATAAGGATATTGAAGAGGTAGAGGTTTCAGGTATTCGTTTCAGTCAACGCAGCGCACTGGATCGCAAAAAAGCGGCAGTGACCATGACTGACTCTTTGGTAGCCGAAGATATTGGCGCCTTCCCCGATAAAAATATCGCTGAAGCATTGCAACGGATTCCCGGTGTACAAATTGGCCGCGACAACGGCGAAGGCTCATCGGTAAGTGTGCGTGGTGTAGACCCTGATTTACTGCGCGTGGAATTGAACAGCGTTGGTGCTATGGGTATGGGCGGCAGCCGCGGCGTGGACTTCCGCGATATGGCTTCTGAATTAGTTAAATCGTTGGACGTTATTAAAGGTTCCGAAGCGCGTTTAACTGAAGGCGGTCTTGGCGGTACCATTCAAGTGAACACCCGCAAGCCGAATGAGTTTAAAGAAAACTTTTTTTCTGCTAATGGCGAAGTGCAGTACAACGATCTTATTGGCGATGCCATGCCAAAAACCAATTTCATTGGTGTATACAAATTTAATGAAAAACTCGGTGTGTTGGTAAACGTTACCGCTGCCGATAAAGACACAGTACTGCACGGTATTCGCAATACTGAATGGCAGCGCTTTGCGGATTACGACCAATCGGCAGAAAAAACTACAGTAAATCCAAAATACGAAAACATTACTGAAAAATCCGGTTGTGCTGGTATTAGTGTTGTTGCTGACCGAAATACTTGTTTAGCACAATGGGACGAATTTTCACCGAGTTTGCCACGCTATGGTATTTGGGAGCGCGGTGAAAAACGCCTGAGCGCCAATACTATGGTGCAATACGCATTTACCGATAACCTTTCAGCCTATGTGGGTTATACATACAACGAACGAGACAAGACTGCTTATGACACAAACTTACAGTTTGAAACCAACTCGGCTGCACGCGTCAACCCGCAAAGTGTTATTTGGGATGATAGACACAATATAGTTGGCTTCAAAACAGCCAATGCCACCATTAGTAATCGTGTGCTGGATATTGATTGGTATCAAGAAAGCAGCATGGTGGAAACCGGTTTTGAATATAGCCTAGACAAATTCCAAGCATCTGGTGTTATTGCTCGCTCTACCTCGGAGCAGGATATTGATTCGCGCGGCACTACCGTGTGGGCAGGTGGCATTGTTGATTTAGAAGTTAACTTAAACCGCCAAGGCTTACCCGATATTGATTTAAGCAATGCCTATATTAGAAACGCCAATGACTTAACTGACACATCAAATAAATTCAATGTGAATGATCCGGCCAGTTACTCTGGCGGTGCATCCTACAATTATCGTCCGGAGCAAGATGAAACTCAGGAAGATATGACCAAGTTGGATTTTGCCTATTCACCTGATAGTGGCTTTTTTACCAAATTCCAAACCGGTTACCAATACAACAGCCAGGAATTTGTGAATGCTAAATTTGCCTATAACATTATCCGCAACGTCGGTGCCAGCTACAACGATCAAATGTGGACTGTAGCAGACCAAATTGCGTTGATTGAAGGTCGCACAGAAAGCACGCCCGATTTCTTTAAAAATTTCAGCCTCTCGACTTACGCACCTAGCTCTTGGCAAGCTATAGATTCTAAGGCAATTCTGGAAGAACTAAGAGCAATTAGTGCTGATAATACTACGCGCACCGACCTTAATGTGAATCGCGGTAATTTTGATGTAGAGGTTGCAACCAATGCACTCTACGGTCAAGCAAACTTTGAAATGGCCATCGGTAGCTTACCCTTGACAGGTAACTTTGGTGTACGTGTCGTGGACACTAAAACTGCAGCCAATGGTGATGTCACTATCCGCGTGATGGTGGATCAATTAGATGCAAATGGAAATCCGGTAGTTAACCCCGTTACCGGTGCGTTTGCAGCGCCAGTAGAAGATCTGGATCATCCAGATACATTTAATGGTCGCAAAACTATTAAAGAAGACTATACCGAAACACTGCCAAGTTTGAACCTGACTTTAGGTTTAATTCCAAACGAGCTGGAATTGTATTTTGGCCTAGCAAAAGTAATGGCGCATCCACGCATTGCAGATATTAACGTCAATGCTACCTGTATTATTAATGATTACACGCAAGCAGAAATAGATGACCTGCCAGATACCTGTACTGCAGGAAATCCTGCACTAAAACCTTACGTTGCTAATCAAATGGATTTGGCATTAACTTGGTATCCCAATGAGGACTCTATTGTTTCTGCGGTTTTATTCAACAAAGAAATGGATAGTTGGATCGTTGATCCAGACACCACCCGTGATGTGGACTTTTTCAATGATGGCCGCTTGTGGGATGTACGCCAGAAATATAATAGTAGTGGAGCTAAAACAACTGGTTTAGAACTGCAAGCCAGCACTATGTTTACCATGTTGCCTGCCCCATTCGACGGTTTTGGTGGTTCAGTTAACTACACTTATATGGAAGCAGAAGATGTTGGTTTGTTTAACGCCCTTACAGGAGAAGAGTTACCCTTCCCATCTCAATCTGAAGATAGCTATAACATCTCTGCTTTCTACGAAACAGAGGCTTGGGGCATGCGTGTAGCTTATAACTTCCGTAGTGAATATCTGGTAAAAGCTTCTGATCGTTCAGGCAACCCCTTGTTAGTGGATGATGCTGGTTATTTGGATGCAAAATTCAATTACAACATTACCGAAAATTTGAAGTTCTATATTGACGGTCGCAACCTGACGAGTGAAGTGGTGCACATCAATTCCGGCACAGGCCGTATGTCGCAATACGACTACTCCGGAAGAGAATATGCGATAGGTATTACCTATAAAATGTAGGCATTCAGCGCCAAACATTGAGAATATTTTTCAAAAACAATCAAGGATATTAAACCATGTCAAAATATATAATCTTAATTTTCCAGTTATCATTTTTTTTAAGTAACTTTGCTATCGCTTCAGAATCAAACTGCGGACCAGCTCCTTATGAACCTAGACAATACTGTGACAACATAAATGATGCAGTACAAAGAAATGATTGTTTTCTCAATTATGAATTTGCTATGTATGGATATAATATTGATCTGGAGAATTGGAATCACTGCAGAAAAGTTCATAACGAATGGACAGATGGAGAGGTATTATGGGTTACTAAAAAAGAAAGAGTATGTATAAATAAAATATTCCCAATTTATGGTAATAATTGGTTTATTGGCGAGCGTTCAAATATAGGTGGTTACGATTCAGGAAATGCGGGATGGTATTGTGATGAAGTATTTGTTCCTGAAACAATAGAGCAAACGCATTACTATCAAGACTACAATGGATCTGGCCCACTCTGCGAAGCCTACTTGGGAAATCCGATTCGCACAGAGCCAAGACCTGTATGTAGAGAAATGGAAATTCAAGTCTATGTAGGAGGCTAAAGTATCTTAAACCCCGACTAATCCTCGGGGTTTTTTATTATCAACCTTTAAGGAGAATAACCAATAATGAAACTCTCTTATATCAACATATCCCTTAATAGCCTAAAGCAGCCTTGGTTGCGCAAGGCAGTTTTTTCAGTTTGTGCACTCACCGCTTTATCAGTCCCGCTGAGCCAAGCGCATCAACAGCAGGATAAGAAAAAACCCGATTGCCGTGAATCACAAACCTGTGAAGTTAAAAAATCTGTGGAGAATCTGGATCGCGGTTTAGTCGTGATTACAACCGAAAACGGCAATGCCATTAGCTGGCGTTTACTGCAAAAAGATCCTACCAACAAAGGCTTTCATGTATTTCGCAACGGTAAAAAATTAACCAAAAAGCCGCTGGACTCCGCCACCTTTTTTATGGATACCCAAGGCAAAGCGGGCGATAAATATCATGTGATGATTGAAGGTGAACATCACCTGCAAGATAAAAAAGCGAATAGCGCAACGGCATGGAGCAACGCTTATTTAAGTATTCCACTCAACAAACCCAAAGGTGATTCCATTTTGGGTGTGATGCACGATTACAGCGCGAACGATGCAAGTGTTGCCGATTTGGATGGTGATGGCGACTATGAAGTAATTGTGAAATGGAACCCCAGCAACGCCAAGGACAACTCCCAAAGCGGTTATACCGGTAATGTGTTTATCGACGCTTATACCCTGGAAGGCGAACAACTCTGGCGAATTAATTTGGGCAAAAATATTCGCGCCGGTGCGCACTACACCCAATTTATCGCCTACGACTTTGATGGCGATGGCCGCGCTGAAATCGCGATGAAAACTGCAGATGGCACAGTCGATGGTCGCGGTACAGTGATTGGGGATGCAAGTGCCGATTATCGCAACAGCAGCGGTTATATTTTAAATGGTCCAGAATATTTAACCATGTTTGATGGTTTGTCGGGCGAAGCGCTGGACACTATTGATTATGTTCCGCAGCGCGGCAATGTCGGCAGCTGGGGCGATACCTATGGCAACCGCGTGGATCGCTTTCTGGCGGGTGTTGCTTATTTGAATGGTGAAACACCAAGTTTATTTATGGCCCGTGGTTATTACACCCGCGCGGTGGTTGCTGCATTTGATTGGGTCGATGGAAAATTCAGCGAGCGCTGGGTGTTTGATACCAATAACGCCAATGGCGATGAAATTGTTTACGGCCAGGGTGCACACAGTTTGTCGGTTGCCGATGTGGATAGCGATGGTCGCGATGAAATTATTTACGGTGCTGCTACCATCGACGATGACGGACATGCACTTTACAGCACAGGTTTAGGCCACGGCGATGCACTGCATGTTTCCGACATAGACCCTACTCGCCCCGGCCAGGAAATTTTTATGGTGCATGAATGCCCCTCCTGCTACACCAAAGACGGTATGGAATACGGAGTGGAATTGCACGATGCGGCCACCGGCCAAATATTGTGGAGCCGCCCAACTAACGGTGGCGATATTGGTCGCGGTGTGAGTATTGATATAGACCCCCGTTTTGCAGGCAATGAAAACTGGAGCTCTTCTGCCGTTGCTGGATTGGTAGCAGCCAATGGTCAATTGATTGGTGATGTTCGCCCACCCCAAGTTAATTTTGCACTCTGGTGGGATGGTGATTTGTTACGCGAAATTCTGGACGGTAACAAAGTATATAAATGGGATTACGAAAATAGTGTTTCCAATATTATTTTGAATGGCGATTTATACAGCGCAGTGTCTGCCAATGGTACCAAAGCCACACCTGCTATTTCTGCTGATATTATTGGTGATTGGCGCGAAGAAGTGGTTTGGGCCAAAGCGGACAGCAGCGAGCTAATGATCTTCTCCAGCCCGATTCCCACCAATCATCGCATTCCTACCCTGATGCAAAACCCGCAATACCGTGTAGCGATTGCCTGGCAAAATGTAGGTTACAACCAACCACCGCACCCGAGCTTCTATTTGGGTAGCGATATGCAAACAGTGCCCGACTATGCCACAACCAGTGTTAAAGGTACTCGCTGGGCAAAATTAGTCGCGCAAGGCGATACGAACAAAGTGACTGTGCGCCTGTATAGCAACAAAGCAAAATTTAACGGTGCTCATATTTTCCGCAGCACTGAGGACGCACCAGACAATAAAATTCGAATTGGTTATATTCATGGCGATCAAGGTGAACTGATCGATACCAATGTAGTGCCGGATGTAAATTATATTTACTCCGCTGAACTGCGCGGTGGTAAAAAACATCGTCAACTCGATGCTGGAACATCCAAAACCCAATTGTCAGTTAGCTTAATTCCGCAAGTGGAATTAAATATTATCAACAACATGGTGCCAGTACAGCTAACCTGGCGCAGCGAAAATATGGAATTACGCAGCATTCATATTTATCGCGCAGAAACGCCAGACAATACACAACCGGCGGATTTTTCCAGCAGTCAATTAATTGGTAGCGCAGCAACTGACAGCCTGAGCTGGCAAGATGCCAGTGCCACTGCCGGTAAAAATTATTACTACTGGGTTGAGCTTGATAACGCGACAACAAACGAATTGGTGCGCACAGCGCCTGCTTACGTCGACACAATACTCGAACCAAAAACCAATCTAGTGAGTAGTAAGGTTAGCAATGGCATTAATTTGAGCTGGAAGCTGCAAGACTTCCCATCTATTCGCGTAGTTGAGATCTATCGCAATACCCGCAACCAAGCCAGTGGTAGAACCCGTGTTATCGCTAGCGCTCCGCAAGAGGGAACGCTAGTAGATATCGGCGTAGTAGCAGGAACAACCTATTGGTATATGTTCAAACTCACTATGACTGATGGCACCACGGTAAATACCATACCGGAAGCCTGCATTACATACTAAAACTCCGCATCAAAAAAATGCCGACTGTTTTTTACAGCTCGGCATTTTTTTATTGCCCGATCATTTATAACCACAACGAGGATTTATTGTGAAGCTCACACAAACACTCGCCATCGCACTAACGATTAGCAGTAGCTTGATGTTTACGTCACCTCAGGCAGAACCCATTAGCAATAAAATCCCTGAGCGAGAACAAACTATCACCACCGTTAAAAAACTTGCTTCAGCGGAGGTGGCAAGACTAAAAGAAATAGAAACCAAACCTGAATTAAAACGGCGGCACATTAACACCAACTGGATTTCCGCCACATTTTTTGTCGGTACCGCCAAATTAGTGGATGTTGCCAATGTGCCAGATGTGCTCGCATTTAACATGGAAACTGCACAGCGTTTTAACTACGCCCACCAAGGCCACGGCGCGCCGGTGCACTTAATTAATGCTGATGACCAAGCCATTGGTGATTTATATCAAGCTATTTATTTACGCACCGGTTTGCCCGGCGTGCTTATGCCGCTGCAACAGCGGCTGGATTACACCCTGCCCTATTTAAGCCTTGAACCTGCTCCGAAAAAATTAGTCTGGTGGTGGTGCGATTCATTATTTATGGCGCCGCCGGTATTAACACGCATGTCGGCAATTACCGGCGATGCAAAATATATCGATGCCATGGATAAACAATTCTGGCGCGTATACGAGCGCCTCTACGACAAAGACGTTAATTTATTTGCACGCGATGAACGTTTTATCGAGCGCCGCTCCGCCAATGGTAAAAAAATATTCTGGTCGCGCGGGCAAGGTTGGGTAGTGGCAGGACTCGCCCGTATTCTGGAAGCCATGCCGGAGAATTATCCAAGCCGACCGCAGTATGTGAAATTATTTCAGGAGATGATGGCTAGTATCGCCAAACTCCAACAGCCAGACGGACTCTGGCGCGCAAGCTTGTTGGATCTGGAAGCCTACCCGGAACCGGAAACCTCCGGTACTGCATTTTTTACCTATGCCCTGGCCTTTGGCATTAATCACGGTTTACTCGAACGCGATAAGTATTTACCGCAAGTGCTGAAAGGCTGGGCGGGTTTAAATAATTATATTTTGCCCAGCGGTATATTGGGTCAGGTGCAATCTGCGGGCGACCAACCCGTGCCCACCAAACGTGAAACTACCGCGCTTTATGCCTCGGGCGCCTTTATTTTAGCGGGCTTGGAAATTGCCAATTTAAATCAACCGATTACTAAACTACCGCTGCCATTACCCAAACCGCCCAAACCGGAATATCACGCCAGCGATATTCCACCCAGCCCTTTACCCGCCAACCCAACTCCTGAGCAAGTGCGTGAGGACCAACGCCGCAATGCCGAAAAACAAGCGGTAAAAGATTTAATGTTTGATCCCTGGGTGGATTATTCACAGCCATAATATTCAGCCATTTATTTTTCACTTGAGGCTGAAAATGGATACCCGCTAACGCGGGTATCGCAATGATGGTTTAAAAATCATCGCCGCCGAAATAATGGCAGCGGCTGAATGACTGAGCGGCCATAGAGCACACTAATACCCGATAAACCTTTGAGCGCATCCGCAACAGATTTGTCGGTGCGAATGGCAAAACTGGTGAAGCCACATTGACGCATATGGCTCAACTGATCGCGCAATACATCGCCCACTGCACGCAATTCCCCGGCCCAACCCAAGCGGGTGCGCAATACGTAGGCTTGGGTGTATGCGCGGCCATCGCGAAAGCTGGGGAATTGCAGCGCAATTATGGGCACTACCGCTAACCATTGTTTTACGGGTTCTTCCTCTTCATCAGGCGCGAGCCAAAAACCCTGTACACTTTGCTGTTCGCCGCGCAGTACGGGATCCGGCTGACACTTTTGCCACAGGGAAAAGGGCAGAATCAGTTTTTGGTGCGCAGAAAACTCAACCAATTCAGTTTCAGAACTAATAAACACCCAGGGGTCTTGCTCCACAATGTGCGCACCGTCTTGCACAAGTGCAATAATATTATTCATGGCAAAACCTCCATGGGTTGCTGCTGCGGTGACGCTGAGCTTTGGTAGAGGCTTTCTTTAAAGGGATCAATACCAATTCGCTGCACCACATCAATGAACGGTTCATCCACTTCGCGATAATGTTTGTAAGTGGTGATGATTTTTTCAATCACATCTGGCATTTCTGCAGCAGAAAATGCCGGGCCAATCACCTTACCTAAACGACTCTCATTGCCCTGAGCACCACCCAATGTGACCTGATAAAACTCGCTGCCATTTTTATCCACACCCAATATGCCGATATTGCCGATGTGGTGATGGCCACAGGCATTCATACAGCCGGAAATATTTAAACTAAGCTCACCAGCATCGTGCAAATAATCCAGATCTTCAAAACGCTGTTGAATTGCCTGGGCGATGGGAATGGATTTGGCGTTGGCAAGCGAGCAATAATCGCCGCCGGGGCAAGCGATAATATCGGTGAGCAGCCCGGCGTTGGGTGTTGCCATGCCGATCAAATCCAGCGCTTGCCACAAGGCAAATAAATCCGCTTTGCGCACATCCGGTAACACCAGATTTTGCTCATGGGCGACACGCACTTCACCAAAACCAAATTGTTCGGCGAGTAAAGCAATCACCTCCATTTGTTCAGCGGTAACATCACCCGGCGGCGCGCTTATGCCCGGCTTGGTGGAAATAATAACCGCCGCATAACCCGTCACTTTATGCGCGATTACACTGCGCGCAACCCAGCGGGAAAATTCCGCATGCTTAAACAACTGGGTGTTGTAATCAAAATTCTGTGCGGGTAAAAATTCATAGGCCGGTGCAACAAACGCGGCGGCAATACGCTGGTATTCCTGATCAGTAATTTCCGCCGGGCCACTATTAATCGCTTGCCACTCGCGCTGCACTTCCTCTGCAAACGCGGCAATACCCAGCGCCTTCACCAGAATTTTAATGCGCGCTTTGTATTTGTTATCGCGCCGACCATGGCGATTGTATACACGCAAAATGGCTTCCACGTAGGAGAGCAAATGGCGCCAGGGCAAATCCTCTTTAATCGCCAAACCGATAATTGGCGTGCGCCCCAAGCCACCGCCCACATAAACGCGCAGCAGCATTTCACCGTTATTCGCGCGATAAACATGCAAGCCAATGTCATGCACTTTTATCGCGGCGCGATCTTGTTCAGCCGAGGAAATCGCAATTTTAAATTTGCGCGGTAAAAATAAAAATTCCGGGTTGATGGTTGACCACTGGCGCAATAATTCGGCCAAGGGCCGCGGGTCGATAATTTCATCCGCCGCGACACCCGCAAAAGCTTCGGTGGTGACATTGCGCACACAGTTGCCCGAGGTCTGAATCGCATGCATTTGCGCAGCGGCCAGGCAATCCAGAATATCCGGCGCTTGCTCTAATTGAATCCAATTAAATTGAATATTCTGGCGCGTGGTGAAATGGCCGTAACCTTTATCGTAAGTGCGTGCAATGTACGCCAGCGTGCGTAACTGATTACTGGATAACACGCCGTAAGGAATCGCCACACGCAACATGTAGGCGTGTTTTTGCAGATACAAACCATTTTGCAAGCGCAGCGGTAAAAACTCCTCTTCCGTCAGCTCATCACTCAAACGACGCGCAACTTGATCCCTGAATTGTTCCACCCGTTCACGCACCAGCGCGTAATCATAATCATCGTAGCTATACATAACAGAGCACCACACACATAACAGAGCACCAGATTGGCAGCCAAGGTTGATCGCTTACCTTAGCCCTGCTCTGTACTGCAGAACAGTTGCAGATAACCAGAATTTCTACAGATCAGATACGCGATGAACCAATCTGAACGGCTGCATCTGCTACGGTGTTTTTCGCTGAAACTGAATCTGTTACCAGTACAGATGGAATCGCATACTGACTGCACAATGACTGACCAAACGAAGAGAAGCACGTCATGAGCGAACATATTCCTGTACAACAGCTGCCCTCCTCTCACAAACCCACGCCCGCTGAACGCGGCGGGAAAATTCATACGCGCAGTTTTAACGGGGTTTTTCGCCGCCTGCGCATCAGTATCGCCGGTGTACTGGCACTATTATTTTTTGGTACTGCCTGGATTAACTGGGACGGACACCAAGCAGTGTTGTGGGATTTAACCGAGCGAAAATTCTATGTGTTTGGCACCACATTTTTACCTGAGGATTTTTTACTGCTCGCGTTTGTCATGAGCATCAGCGCATTTTTATTGCTCGCCGTTACGGTAATAGCCGGGCGAGTCTGGTGCGGTTACGCCTGCCCACAAAGCACTTGGACCTGGGCATTTATGTGGATGGAAAAAATCACCGAGGGCGACAGTTATCAACGGGTGAAACTGGATGCAGCGCCTTGGTCTTTGAACAAATTTTTTCGTCGCAGCAGCAAACATTGTTTGTGGTTACTCGCTTCGCTCGCCACCGGCATCGCCTTTATGGGCTACTTTATGCCGGTGCGCGATTTGGTGAGCGATTTAGTCACTGTGCAACTGGAAGGCAATTACGCATTTTGGGTATTTTTTATCGCCGGTATGACCTACCTCAATGGCGGCTGGCTGCGCGAAAAAGTCTGCACCCACATGTGCCCTTACGCGCGATTCCAAAGCGTGATGTTTGATAAAGACACATTAATTATCGGTTACGATGCGCAGCGTGGTGAGAGTCGTGGAGCACGCAGAAAAGATGAGGATCATCACGCAAAAAATTTGGGTGATTGCATCGACTGCCATATGTGCGTGCAGGTTTGTCCAACCGGTATTGATATTCGCAACGGTTTACAAATGGACTGTATCGGTTGCGCCGCCTGTGTGGATGCCTGCGACTCGGTGATGGATAAAATGGGTTATGCGCGCGGTTTGGTGAGTTATACCAGTGAACGCCTATTGGAGCTGCCGCCCACGCAACGCAGCGCGATAAAACCCGGCATTCGTTGGCGCACCAGCCTCATTGCCTATGCCGTCGCGATTGCCGCACTTCTGGCAATTCTTGCGCTGAGCTTAAATGCGCGGGAGCAAATGGCACTGAGTGCTTATCGCGACCGCAATGTATTGCGCACCAATTCACTCGGTGAAAAAGTGAATGTTTATCGCCTGAAATTAACCAACAAAACCCAACAAATACAGACCTATCAACTCACCTTGGCAAGCGATAAACCGCTGTATTTAACCAAAACTTATCATCTGACTTTGGCCGCCGGTGAACGCGTAGAATTACCGGTCGCGGTAGCCCTAAAAAACCATGATCCGGTCCACAACAAGGGTAGCCATATCGATTTTAATTTCCAGATGAGCAATGTAAATCAGCCGGAACAAACCATTGATCAATCCGCCAGTTTTATCTACCAGAGTAAATAGGCAGTTGGGCAACACTATCGGAACACCGGGGGCTGGCTTATCATTCGCTTATGAAACTCTATGAACAATTTGCAGAAAACATCGCCGAACTGATTCGCACCGGTACTTTGAAGCCGGGCGAAAAAATTCCGTCGGTGCGTACCGCCAGCCGCACCCATAGCATCAGTGCCGCCACCGTTTTTCAGGCCTATTACTTATTGGAGCGGCGCGGGCTCATTGAAGCCCGCGCGCGCTCCGGTTATGTGGTGCGCAACAATGCGGGCAGCCTGCTCGCCGAACCGCAATTAAATGACAACGCGCAAGCGCGGCATGAAATTGCGGCTACCGAGGTGGATGTCAGTGAATTGGTTTTTTCTGTGTTGGATTCCATTAAAGACCCACACACCATTCCCTTGGGTTCCGCCTTTCCCAGCCCGGATTTATTCCCCCTGCCACGGCTGGCGCGCTCCATGAATAAAGCGCTGCGCGATATGTCGCCGCAGGCCATAGTGACCGACATGACCAGCGGCAACGCGAATTTGCGTCGCCAAATTTTGTTGCGTGCTATGACCGCCAACAACAAATACACCGCCGATGAATTGATTATTACCAGCGGCGCCTTGGAAGCGCTGAGTTTATCGCTGCAAACCGTGACCAGCCCCGGCGATATGGTGGCGATTGAGTCGCCCGCTTTTTATGCCTGTTTGCAAGTGCTGGAACGGTTGAAATTAAAAGCGGTAGAAATTCCGGTTCATCCAAGCGAAGGCATGGACCTGGATATTTTGGCCGACACCCTCACGCGCTTACCAATTAAAGCGATTTGGGTGATGAGCAGTTACCACAATCCGCTCGGCGCCAGCATGAGCGATGACAAGAAAAAAGCCTTTTGCGAGTTAATTGCACAACATCAAATTCCCACGATTGAGGACGATGTTTACGCCGAACTCTATTTTGGCAACCAGCAAGCCAAACCCTTAAAAAGTTTTGATCAACATAATTTAATTATGTATTGCAGTTCTTTTTCTAAAAGCCTGGCACCAGGCTATAGAGTCGGTTGGGTAGCGGGTGGAAAGTTCGCCGAAAAAATTTATCGCCTGCAACTCATGAGCACCATCTCCCCTTCGGTGCCTGCACAAGCAGCGATTGCTGATTATTTACAGCACGGCGGTTTTGATCGCCACTTGCGCAAACTGCGCGAAACCCTTGAAGCGCAGCAACAACACATGTTGCTGGCAATCGAAAAATATTTCCCCAGCGGCACCCGCGTAACCCAACCCAAGGGTGGTTATTTTTTGTGGGTAGAATTGCCCACGCAGGTAGATTCACTGCAACTCTTCAAACTCGCCCTCGCCCAAGGTATCAGTATTGCCCCCGGCCCCATATTCTCCGCCTCCCGCCGCTTCCGCCACTGTATCCGCTTAAACTACGGCAATACCTGGACGCCACACATAGAAGAAGCAATGAAAATCTTAGGGCGATTGATGGCGTCGTTTTGAGGTAAACAATATTTTTTATCAACACCGTTGTTATGTTATCTATCTGAATAACCAAATGTAAAAAATCCCCATGATTTTCGAATCATGGGGATTTTTTTGTCCCAATATGCCCTAAATTCCCGTTAGTCTCATTTACTGGTTTTTACAGGCAACTTCATATCCTCACCCAAATAAAAGCTCGGATGTGGCGGTTGGTTGTAGGCGGTGTTTTGCCAGGCAATCGCAACGCGGTATTGCGGGTCTTGCATAAGTGTCGTCAGGCCGATGTCTGTCGGGATGTTGGTGGAATAAATACGCAGGGATTTGTTGTCCTCCGCACGCAAAATTAATTCCTCACGCCAATCGCCAAGTATATCGGCAGACAAGGCTGGGTTGGCTTTGGTGCCGTTGTTGGAGCTAGTACCTTCGGTGACTAACAGCGGCACACTTGTATTATTCATCCAATCCCATTTATAAATGGTTGTGCCATCCAATAATTCACGCAGCAAATCGCCGTCCCACCAGATGGCAAAATTCACCTGTTTTGGTCGCGCGGGTGCCGCAACTTCGCCTTTGGCATTAAATAATTCCAGTGCATTCAATGCCCAGTTTTCTGCACCTGGGTGACGCGGGTCTATATCTGCCGCCAAACCGCGACCGTTATCTTTTTCAGTAGGTTTACTCCACAACACTTTCCCGTCAGCGGCGTTGATTAGCGCAGAACCTATACCGCCATTACTGCGCGGGGATTCATACACACCAAACACCTCCAAACCGGGATTTTCCAAATTCAAATCTGACACATGTAGCGCATCGCCGTGGCCAAACCTAGTTGTCCATTTGGGTGAACCATCGTGATCAATAGCCATAGCGCCGTAAATAATTTCGTCTTTACCATCGCTATCTATATCCGCAACGGATAATTGATGATTGCCCTGCCCGCTAAAACCTTCGGGAACGTCATGTGCTGCAGAATCAAAAACCCAACGCGTTGAGATTTTCCCCTCGCGGAAATCGTAGGCGGCGACTACGCTGCGAGCATAATAACCGCGCGCCATAATGACACTCGGGCGCACACCATCCAAATAGGCGACACCCGCTAAATAACGCTCGGAGCGATTGCCGTAACCATCGCCCCATACAGCTTTCATTTGCTCGGCGGTTGGATTGTTATTGCCCGGTGCACGCTGGGGAATATAGGGCACGGTATCCAATACTTTTCCGGTTTCGCCTTCAAATACGGAAAAATATTCCGGCCCGGTTAATACGCGGCCGACTAATTGCCCCATATATTTTCCCTCCGGTGTTACTACAGAACCGGTGCGATCACTTACCTCCAATTCACCCGCATGACTCACCCAGTCCGCCTTGGCGTCACCGATGATTGTTCCCTCGCCATCGGTTGTGCCATCTGCGGTTTTCAGGGCGATTTCAGCGCGACCATCGCCGTCAAAGTCGTACACCATAAATTGGGTGTAATGCGCACCTGAGCGAATATTTTTACCTAAATTAATTCGCCAGAGTTGTTTTCCCTCCAAAGTATAGGCATCCAAATAGGTAACACCTGTATAACCACCAAAAGCGTTATCTTTAGAATTATTTGGGTCCCACTTCAATACAATTTCGTAACGGCCATCGCCATCCAAATCCCCTACACTCACGTCATTGGCGGTGTAGGAATACATCTGACCATCGGGGGTTTTATCATCGGCCGGTGGTGTGATTGGAATATTTAGGTAGGGTTGATCCCAAGCACGCGCACTGGCAATAACTTGTTTACCCACACGCAATTCGTAACTTGCACCGGCTTTGCCCTTGGTATCCAAAAAATTGCTACGATTACCGACTGCAGTTCCGGGAATTTTTTCGCCATCGCGATAAATATCCACCGCAAAATCGCTGTTATCCTCCAACAATTTTCGCCAACTAACCAACACACCTTCTGCGGCAGGCACAGCGATTAAACCGCGATCCAGCACTTCCATTTGCCGCGCAACTTGCTGGGAATCTGTAGCCGCCACAACTTGGGAATTTACCCCAGCAACAGATGAACTAATCACTGCGGACTGCACCGTTTCCGCCGTTTGCTCTGAGCAGCCAACTACAGCCAGTGCCAATACCACAGGTGCTAAAACCAGCTTTAGTCTATTGAAAGCAGTATTAGTGGATAAAAAATGCATTGGAAAACCTCGCTGGTTGATTTTTATAATGAGCCGTCAGGAAAGCAGTGAAATTTTATTTTTCGTCATACCCGCGAACGCGGGTATCCATAATCACAGACCCAACAAGGGTTTTAATTCTGCGGCGACAAACCTTGCATTTAATTCCGCCCCAGCTTTGCTGGTATGGGTATGTTTGTCAGCAAAAAGGGCATCCACTTTTTTCGCACCTAATTGCTCATATTCAGCAGCGATAACAGTGTTTAAATCGATAAATGCGCTACCGCTTTGTAGCGCCACCTGACGCGCCCAATCGGGATAGGAATCTGGTGAGCGGGCGATTTTTTTGCTATCCCAAATTTTGCGCGGCACCGACGAACAGACGACTGTAATAATGCCGCGTGCACGGGCTTCGCCAATAAATTTGCGCAAATAACCACCGTAGCTGTATACGGTTTCCGGCTTTCCAGTCAGTTGGTTTTCTATTTGTTCATAGTTGTCGGCAACACCTTTGAGCGTACCGCGCGCACGACTGTTGTCGTTAATGGGAGCGTTATCGTTGTGGCCAAACTGCATCACTAATACATCGCCGGGGCGCATCATATTTAAGGTGCGCTGCCAGTAACCGCCAGTATAAAAAGTACGGCTGCTCAATCCGCCTACCGCGCGGTTTACTACATTGATTTTTTTAGGGTTTAAATGCGATTGTAAAAAATCGCCCCAACCCCATTCGCCATTGCCGCCAATACCACCGCCGTTGCGCACGGTTGAGTCGCCAATTAAAAAGACCGAACGCAAATTATTGTTGGCAGGCATTGGCAAACGCAGCCAGGTCATTTCGTCGGCTGCAACCGCCGCACCTTTTTCATTGAGCAGATCATTAAATAACTGTTCATCAGATAAGCGTTTATTAGATAAAAAGGGACGTAAACCTTTAAAGGCAGCGAGTGCGGTTTCTGCATGAAGCTGCGCACCCTGCGGGTTAAAGTGAGTGTGATCTTTTGGATAAAGGGCGGCAGTTTTTTCTTCTCCCAGCGCCTCCAACTTATCGGCCACCAAATTATTTAGATCCACAAAATGCGTATTCAGCTCCAGTGCTAACTCGTAAGCCCAGCGCCCGTAGCTACCATTGCGCTCCAATTTTCCGGCTTGCCATAGATTGCGTTGGGTGAGCGACATTAAAATCGGCGTAGCATTTTTAGCGCGCACGTCTTTTACCATCTTGCGAATGTAGTGGCCGAAGGTGTAAACCGTTTCCTGCTGTTGGGTGAGCAGGTTATTAATGGTGATAGCTTCTGTGCCTATACCCGGCAAGGTGCCGCGTGCACGGGTTGTATCATTTATCGGGCTGGCATCGTTATGGCCAAATTGGATGATGACTATATCGCCTGCGGAAACGTCATCGATTAAGGCTTGCCACAAACCTTCCGCGATAAATGTGCGACTACTACGGCCGCCGCGCGCGCGATTAATCACTTCCGCTTTAGCGGCATCCACATAATCACCCAATAACGCCCCCCAGCCTTGCTGATCGGGTTGACTGTAAGTCGCTGCGGTGGAGTCACCGGCGATAAAAATTTTCGTTTTACTCGTTTTATTAGGCGCACTGTCATCCGCGCAAACTGCTGTACTGATAAGTAAGAAAAAGAACCACAGTACGCGCTGTAAAATACAGCGCGTTAGATTATTTATTTTCATTATTAGCCTCGTAACTTTTTAACTTAATACAGGTTTAACTTAATCCATATTTTAATTTAAGCCATGTTTTAATTTGAGCCATGGATACCCGCATTCGCGGGTATGACCAGAGGTGGATTAATGACTCCAAATAAATTAGATATACCGAATGAAACGAAAAAATTATTTCACCAAAATATCTGGCGTAATTTCTTTGAGCGATGCGCAACCAGAAAGCGCCATAGCCACGCGCAATTCATTGCCTAAAATATCCAATACATTACTAACGCCTTGTTTCTTTTGCGCGGCCAAGCCATAAACCCAGGCGCGACCAATCACCACCGCGTCAGCACCGAGTGCCATAGCGCGCACTATATCCAGCCCCGTGCGAATACCGCTGTCCAACAAAATTTTGATATCGCCCTGGACTGCATCCGCAATCGGTGGCAGTGCACGAATGGAGGAGAGTGCACCATCCAACTGACGGCCGCCATGGTTAGAAACAATCAAACCATCGGCGCCCAGTTTTTTGGCTTCCAGCGCATCTTCCGGGTCCAAAATACCTTTAATAATTAAATCGCCTTTCCATTTATCGCGAATTTGCTCCAGGGTTTTCCAGGTCACACTCGCGTCAAAATTTTTGCTCATCCAACTCCAGAATTCATCGATGCCTGCGCCCTTGCCCAATACGTGGGCGACGTTGCCGAGTGAATGCGGGCGACCACAAATACCCACGTCCCAGGCCCAGCGTGGACTCATCATGGATTGCAACATGCGCGCACTTTGACGGCGGAACATACTGCCGCCTGACAAACCAGAACGAATATCGCGGTAGCGCGATGAAGGTACCGGCATATCCACAGTGAACATTAATGTTTTAGTGCCCGCCTCCACGGCGCGATCCAACATCGCATTTAAAAAGCCGCGATCTTTAATCATGTATAACTGGAACCAGAGTGGGTCTTGTGTTTGTGAACGCACCTCTTCAATCGAACAAGCCGATACAGTTGACAAACAAAAGGGCACACCTTTTTCCTGCGCTGCCTGCGCCGCCAATACTTCACCGCGACGCGCGTTTAACCCGGCAATACCCACCGGCCCGAGAATAATCGGCAGTTTTAAATTCTGGCCGAATAATTCGGTTTCAGTGTTGATAGTGGAAATATCGCGCAGCACCCGCTGACGCAAACCAATGGTTTGTAAATCGGCGCAGTTGTTGCGCAAGGTGGTTTCACTAAAAGAACCACCATCAATATATTCAAACAAGAATTTCGGTAAGCGACGTTTAGCCAGTAAGCGATAGTCTTCAACGTTTGCAGCAATCAAAGGATTCACCTCGGTAAAAATATTGTTAATTAAATTATTTTTTCAGCGCACTACCCGCCAGCGAGCTACCAATCAACGCCAAATTCTGGATTGCCGCCAAACCCCATTGCGCGCTGTCGTTAGTGGAAACCCACGCGGCTTCATCAACCGGGTTTAATACCAGCGGCCCCTCAACCCGCTTAACCTCAGGCACATGATTCGCCTCGCGGAAAAATTCATCCCACGCCCGTTTTGCAAGTGCAGTATCACCAGTTTGCTGCGCCACATAGGCAGTGAGTCGCGAATGCGCATTGGTAAGATTGTTGCCCGTTAAACTCACCCCGAATTCAGCCGCTTGCTGCGCAGCCGGTGCACTATAAAAACGCCCGTAGCGTAACCACGCCGCTTTGAATTCAGGTACATCAATTAATTGATTTAACTCGGCACAGATTTCAATCAAACCAAACACCGCATTGAGGTGCGACACGCGTTTTGGGCGGCCAGATTCTAATGGATCAGCGGGAATAACGGTCATGGCTTTACTATTTATATCAAAGTGGTAACCCTTGGCAAAAAAGCCCAAGTCGTTACCGCCAATTGTGCGCATCGCATTTTCCAGCCAGGTTTTATAGCGTGCATCACCGGTGCGCTCCCAGGCAGTTAACCAATTGGCTGCCGCTGAACCCCAATCCGTACCAATTCCAATATGGGTATTTTTATCGGCCGCCGCCTCCGGGTTTACTTTGCGTGTGGGCAATAAATTCACCAGCTGTTTATCCGCTTCTGCTACTTCCCAGAGCACATCGCCGGTGCGTTCATCGGCGGTTAAAAAATAATGGAAGCGGCGATAGGCGGCAGTGCTAATGCGCAATTGTTTTGCACTGCAACCCCAGTGCTGCACATTGTGGCGGGTACCCAAACCAGCAAAACGACCAAGGTGATAAATATCCACATCGCGATTATGGCGGGTCATGGCTTCAGCGATACGAAATGCGCGTGCATCGCCACTGCGCAAGAAGGAATACCAGAGCCATAAATCCGGCGAGAGTTCGGAGTTATCCCATGCAAAACCACCCACGTCGTAGCGCCATACGTGGCGATCACTGTCGTAGGTGTGCATTACATCGCCGTAATTCCAAAAGCCATACCAATGGCGTTGGTCGATTTGTTGCTGATAAAAATTAATCGACCAATCCAACCGGTCTTCGAGAATTTTTTTAATTGGCGATGAACGATCCGGCAGGCTCCACAGACCACCAAATACACCGGCATCCAAATAGGTTTGCGGCGCAGCAATAATTTGTGCGGGAGTGCGAATGGAATCGGCCAGGTCGATGCATTGTTCGCGCGATGGAGTTGCATCCAATGCGTAAAGCATCATGTCTGATGTGCGCGCAATACCTTGGGGCGATCCAAAACCTGGCTCGTAATCTTCGTAGGTGATTTCCAAACCTTCGATTTGTTTGGCGTAGGTGTCCATGCCCATGCCGTCGTGATAAAAGCGCAAATCCATCGGCGGTGCATCGGGCGACCAGATCCACATTGTCGCTTGTGCTGTTGGTGTGCCCGCTTTGCGAATATCAATTTGTGTGGGATGCAATTGCCAAAAATCGCGCATGCCAAACAACACACCACCGCTGGCGCCACCCACATAAGCAACACCGCCCGCGCGTTTGCCTTGATCCACATCGATCCAGGCATGGCCCGCTTTGGTGCGCTTTTTAATGCTGAAGCCATTGGCGTTTAATTGTGAGAGCGAATAATCATTCCACACCGGAATAAATTGCAGGCGTTCGCTCACGCGTTTATCCCAGGTATTCAGTGCAGGAGTAGCGACGCCATTAATTTGTGCCTCGCGCACCGCTTTGCCGGGGTCGCGCCGCAAACCGGTAATGCCTTGCGGCGACTCCGCCCAGAGGCCACTGCCCTCACCCACAAAACGCACATGACGGTTATAGGTTTCATCACGCTGCGGTACATCAAAACGTAAACCGAGTGCGCGAATAAAATCCTGTTGTTCATCGCCATCAAAAATAAAACTGTGACTGATGCGCACCGCATCGCCACCGGCATGAAAATACAACCGCAATGAAAACGGCAGCCACTCACGCCCATTTGCCGTGCGGTGCATGCCCGATAATTTCACCACCGCGCGCAAGGGCCCGCGCTGTTCAATGTCGGCCTGTTTTATCTGCGCGGAAAAATGTTCTATTTGCAGCGGCTGCTCGCCGTCCGCTTCCGCTTGATTTTGTCGCTGGCCAATAAATCGCGCGTTTTGCAGCAATGTTTTTTTCGCGCGGGTAATTTCATCAATAATCACCTCGCCTTGGGTATTCACTACACAGCGAATCACGCCGGTATCAATCAACAATTTTTTGCCGGATTCTCCAATTGTTACGCTGTGTTTTGCCTTAGGCGCGCGGCCTTTTAATTCACTTTTTTCGATATGGAAAGTTTGCCCCAGCGCTTGCCCGGCAGCTGTGGCATGCCCCGTCCATTTCACTGAACCGTCTGGCCAGGTCGCCATTACCCAGGTTTGTAATGGCTGGTATTTACCAGCTTGATCCACTAAATGCAGTGCATCATTTGTTTTGAGCCTACCCTGCGGCCAGGGCTGCCCCCAGGTATAACCGCAGCGTGCGCGTGGTTCGGCGGTATCCAACCAACCCAGCTGATTGGATTTGGTAAGTAGCGGGTTGCTGGTACTGGATTGCGCTGCTGTCAGGCGGGTACCCGCGATTAACGGCAGGCTGGCGGCCATAGCGCTGTATCTGAAAAGTTCTCGGCGGTTCATGGACTCTACTCACTGCATGCACCCTGAAGGGCGCTCTTTTATCGTTTATTGGATACTAAGCTGCACATGAAGCATGTCCTATTTGTATCACACTTGAATCATATTGACTACATATGATTGAATATGATCGACACATTGAAAGATCGCTGTTATGATCACTTCAAGATCCCTGAATCCGGTTTTTGCCAACATTTTTTTTGCCAACAATAAATTGTGAGTATTTTATGGTTGCTACAGTAGAAGGTATTGCGCGCACCGAGTTGACGCGCACCATTGATAAGCTGATTGATAATCTGGTTAACATTAAAGACACCAGCGGTGAATTCCTGCTGCGTTTGGATGATGGCCGCGTGATTGATACCAAAGGTTGGAATGACTGGGAGTGGACCCACGGTGTGGGCCTCTACGGTTTGTTAAAGCTGTGGGATATTACCGGCGACGAAAAACCGCTACACATCATGCAGGACTGGTTTAAAAATCGTTTTGAAGCGGGCACGCCTACTAAAAACGTTAATACCGTTTCTCCCTTCCTCACCCTCGCCTATTTGGCCGAGCGTTTGGGCACCCGCAGCTACCTGCCCTATTTGGATGTCTGGGCTGAGTGGGTAATGAATGAAATGCCGCGCACTGAAGAAGGCGGTTTGCAACACATAGTGTTTAACTCGGTGAACTACCAACAAATTTGGGATGACACCTTAATGATGTGTGTGCTCCCGCTCGCCAAAATCGGTTTGCTCATGAATCGCCCGGCCTATGTCGAAGAAGCCAAACGTCAGTTTATGTTGCACACCAAATATCTGGCAGATCGCAAAACCGGTTTGTGGTTTCACGGTTGGACCTTTGATG
Source organism: Cellvibrio sp. BR (assembly GCF_000263355.1). Lineage (NCBI taxonomy): Bacteria > Pseudomonadati > Pseudomonadota > Gammaproteobacteria > Cellvibrionales > Cellvibrionaceae > Cellvibrio > Cellvibrio sp. BR. Next base: position 202,515 of record NZ_JH668202.1, read on the forward strand.
GTCGCCACAATTTTGCCGATGCACTCTGGGCGCGCGGCAACTGCTGGGTAACTATTGCGATTCCGGAATTTATTGAACTGCTGGATTTACCACCACACGACAGCACCCGGTTATTTTTAATTGAAACCCTGGAAGCGCAAGTAAAAGCGCTGGAGGGTTATCAAGATGAAAGCGGCTTGTGGCATACGCTGATTAATGACAAATCTTCCTACCTGGAAGCCTCTGCCGCCGCTGGTTTTGCCTACGGTATTTTGAAAGCGGTGCGCAAAGGTTATTTGGATTCCAAATACGAAGCCATGGCCGTTAAAGCGATTAAAGCAGTGCTCGCCAACATTAGCGACGACGGCGAATTACAACAGGTTTCGTTTGGTACACCGGTATTTGATGACCTGCAAGGCTATCGCGATATTCCATTGACCTCCATGCCTTACGGCCAATCCATGGCGATTTTGGCGCTGGTGGAATATATGAATCGCTATATTTAATTTCAAACCTCCTTCCCCGCTGTTGCCACTCGCAGCGCGGGGCTTTTTATAACAGCTTCCTATAACAATAAGAGCGATAATCACCATGACTATACGCGAAATAAAAACCCGAAATTATGTGGCTTATGGCCTCACCGATGTACTGGGTGCCGGTTCCATGGCGGTTATCAGTGGCTGGTTAATTTTTTTCTACACCACCTTTTGTGGTTTATCGGCGATACAAGCCGCCTCTATTTTTGCGATCGCGCGTATTATCGACGCCGTTGCCAGTCCGTTGATTGGCCATATTTCCGACAATTTAAATAAAACCAAACTCGGCCGTCGCTTTGGCCGTCGCCGCATTTTTTTATTAGCGGCTATTCCTTTATTGCCCAGCTTCGCCCTTATGTGGGTTGCCGATCAGCACTATTGGTATTACCTCTTCACTTTTGTATTTTTTGAATTGGTTTATGCCTCGGTATTAATTCCCTACGAAACCCTTGCTGCCGAAATGACCGACGACTACGCAAAAAAAGCCAAATTTGCCGGGGCGCGAATTTTAACCGGGCAAGTGTCTGCCATTTTTGCCGGCATTTTGCCCAACTGGATTGTTAACTATGTAGGTGGCAAAGAAAATTCAGATACTTTCCTGATTATGGGAATTATTTTTGCGCTGGCATTTATGCTGGTCATTACCGTAACCTATTTATTTACTTGGGAGCGCGCACCGGTAGTAGAAGCAGAAGAGCCGGACAAACCCAAAACCTCCGCGTTTAATGCACTCAAAATGGTATTTGTGAACCTATCCTCCACGTTACGGATTCGCGCCTTCCGTTTGCATTTGGGCATGTATTTGGGTGGTTATATTAGCCAGGATATTTTTAACGCGGCCTTCACTTATTTTATTGTGTTTGCATTAGGTGGCTCGGTGGCGATTGCTTCATCGCTTATCGCCAATACTTACATTGCACAATTGCTTGCCGTTGCGTTGGCGATTGCCTTGGTAATTCGCATAGGCCCTTCGTACACCTATCGCTTAGCGGTATCGTTTTATATCGCCGGTATTCTTGCGCTACTGATTTTGTTTTTAACCTTTACTGAATTGCCGCCGCTGTATTTATTACTCGGTGCGGTAGTGCTGGCTGGTTTGGGGCGCGGCGCACTCAACTATATTCCCTGGAACGTGTACAACTATATTGCCGACGTGGATCAAATTGTTACTGCCAAACGCCGCGAAGGTAGTTTTGCCGGGGTGATGACCTTTATCCGCAAAGCAGCGCAAGCCGTGGCGGTGATGTTTGTGGGCATAGTGATTGAATGGGGTGGCTTTATGTCGGGCAGTGAAACCCAGACTACCGAGGCAATTAATACCATCGTACTGGTCATGGTAATTGGCCCGATTCTGTTATTACTCTTCGGATTTTTTGTGGCGAGCCGTTTTAAATTAAATAAAGACACCCACGAATTGTTAATGAACGAAATCGCTCATTTAAAATCTGGCGCCACCGAACCTTCCAGCGCACAGAGCCGCGCCGTAGTGGAAGATTTATCCGGCTGGCCTTATGAGAAATTGTGGGGCAAGAATAATGTGGGCAAATAGCCACATAGGAAAATAGCCAATTGGAGCGATAATTTTTACCAATTATTTTCCATTCGATTATGCACAAACAATTAACCCCCGATTCGCTCCTGTAATACAACAGACTCGCACCGGGGGTTATTTTTTTCAGAGTTTTCCTAATATTATTTACCGGTGATTAAACCTCAAGCTCCTTTACTGCCTGATCCCACGTGCGCTGTAAATAGGCAAATGAATCCACGGCGTGGGCGGGGCTGGTGTCTTCCAATAAAATTGGCACCTGGTGTTTACCTGCGGCGATTAGCCGTTTAAATACCCCCACCCAATCCATCACACCGGTAGTGCCTACGGGTAAATCGCCGAGTTTCACCAAGCCCTTTTCGCTGGGCACCATTTGGTAATCTTTTGCGTGAATCGCCACTATGCGCTCACCAAAGGTGGCAAAACATTCATCCAAAAATGCATCCATATCCGTTACTCCCGCCAGTGGAATTAAATTGACCGGATCAAAAATAATACCCAACGCCGGGGAATTAAATTCTTCAATCATAATGCGGATATGTTCGATGGTGGATAGCGCGTGGTATTCCGCTACAGCCTCCACCCCCACGCGAATTCCTTTTTGCTCCGCCGCTTTTACCAAACGCTGCAAACCTTGTAGCGCAATACGAAAGGCGATGTCGCGCCCGTCGGGTTGTTCAAGATAAGGCATAGGTGAACCGGTTTCGGTACCGATAACATTGCAACCCAGTGCAGCGGCGGCATCGATATGCGCCTCAAAACGTTTGAACGAAAATTCGCGCGCGCTTTCATCCAGCGCGACTGTATCTATGTAACAGCCAATCACCGCGACACTAATGCCATTCGCTGCAAACGCAGTGCGAATTTCCGCCAAGCCGGCATCGCCAAATTCTGCTGGCATTAAATGCCCACCGGGAAATGCCTTGGCCAAGGCCAGTTGCACGCAAGTTGCGCCGGAACTGGCAATACGCGCTGCGAGTTCTTGTGGAGGAAAGGTGCCAAAATCATGTGCCCGCAGGCCAAAAAGAGGTTTCATTCAGTTATACCGCTCAGCTGGTTTTTAATTTGATAATTTGACCGAATGTGATATTAACTGATTGAATTTGACCGATCAAACAATTGGCGATAACACTGAAAATTAAAAACCCCAAGGCAATAACATCGCCTTGGGGTTTTAGCTGCACAATTTACGAAACTATTTACGAAACTATGGTTAATCGTCGGCTTTTACAATCGCTTGAATTAACGCGGGCTCAAGTTGCGCACCGGTGTTGCGATTAAACAAGGCAAAACCGCCATCACCTGAGTAACCGTTGTCCCAATAAATTGGCACCAAACCACGGTCGTAGGCTGACTGGGTGATGTACTCGTTCCAGTAGTTGCGATAGGTGGCGTGGCCCGACACATTCAACCGCGACACTACACCGTATTCACCCAAAATCACGCCGATGCCTTGATCCACAAAATGGGTTTTCATTTTTTGGAATTGTGAGTCGGTATAGGCTTCGTTCGCCCAGGTTTCGGTGGCATTCGGGTTGGTGGCGATTGAACCCCACTGGGTAATATTGCTGTTGGTATTCAAGGTGAAGTTGTAAGGGTCGTAATAATGCACTTCCATCATCAGGCGATCATTCACGGTATCCACTGGAATCACCGCAAAATTGACCGTGTGATCAATGTTGGTATTAAAGCCCTGTACTACCAAATGCCGCGTTGCATTTTTGCCGCCAGTCGCACGCACGGTATCCACAAAAGTTTGGTTGAAACTATTTTGCACCGTGTAGTACTCCACCGTTGGCGTGCCGTAATCGCCATCCACCATCACTTCGTTAGTACCGGCAAATAACAAACGATCATCGTAACTTTTAAAACGATTGGCGATTTGCGTCCACATAATATTGAGACGATTGTTTACATAAGTTTGCTGCGCATAAGTGGGTTGCATCCAACCGCCGTCCCAGTGAATGTTCATCACCACATACATGTCGGCATTGAGCGCGTAATTCACTACTTGCTCAACACGATCCATCCACGCCGTTTGAATCACAAAATTTTGCGGGTCAGAAAATTTACTCCAGGCCACAGGCAGGCGAATGGTTTTAAAGCCGGCGGCTTTTACCGAATTAATTAATTGCTGGGTAATTAACGGGTTGCCCCAATTGGTTTCACCGCCCACGGCATCCAGCGTATTACCTACGTTCCAACCTACGCCCATTAATTGAGTCAGCTCAACACTGGTCACACCGGAGCTGACCGAACTGCTGGAGCTGCTTGAACTCATCGAACGGCTGGAGGAACTTCTGATACAAATACCTGGGTGCATCGCACAGTATTCATCGCTCCAGGTATGTGGCGGGCAATCAGGCCAGCTATTACCTTGCGGGCAACTCAGACCTGAACTGAAGGATGAACTGCTTCTGGAACTCATGGATGAACTGGAGAGTGACACACTGCTGGATGAGCGCGATGACGAACTCACGCTGGATGAACTAATACTTGATGGACTAACACTTGATAGAGAAGATGAACCACAAATCGCGCCGGTTACTACCGGCGTTTCTATCGCGCCATTTGCATTGACTTGCATACCAAAGGTGATGGTTTGCCCCGGTTGTAAGGTGCTATTCCAACTCAAGTTGGATGCACTGTAGGGGTTGGACCCACTCAGGTTGGCGTTCCATAAATTGCTAATACGGTTGTTGGTATAACTCCAATTCACACTCCAACCATTGAGCACTGTTGAACCGGTATTGGTAATTTCGATATTCGCCGTTGCACCGCTGCCCCAGCTATTGGTCACCACATATTTACAGCTGGCGCTCTGCGCTAGCGATACTTGGGATGTGAATAAACCCATGCCCAGGAGCGCGGCGGCGCCCCACAATTTAAGTCGTGAAATATTCATCCAGTTGTACTCCTGTCGTTATTTGTTATTGACCCGCTACAAGAAATACCTGCGCCTGCACGGGAGGATCTGCCTTGAACTACCTACTGCGCTCACAAAATAGTCAGCAGAACCATATGCTATGCCAGTAATGGATTGAATAAGACTTGGGGTTACTTGGGATAAGATGCCTGAGGCGACAAAAACTGTATTATGCGAAACAAATCACAAACAAAATTGTTTTTATAGATAAAAGCAGATCGATGCATGTGAACAACCCCGGGTAAAACACGCGCTGTAGCAACAAAACAGCGCAGAACTCCTTTATCCTGCACACCAATACTAGTCCCCCCAACGACTTCTCTTTATTTAAAGCGAGAGCCAATCATGAGCAGCCCACAACGCGATATCACCCTTCGTTTTCTGGCCGAACCACAAGATGTAAATTTTGGTGGCAAGGTGCACGGTGGCGCGGTAATGAAATGGATCGACCTCGCCGCCTACGCCTGCGCCGCCGGTTGGAGCAGCCGCTATTGCATCACCGTGTATGCCGGTGGGATTCGTTTTGTATCGCCCATTCATGTGGGCAATTTGGTGGAAGTGAGCGCAAAAATTATTTACACCGGCAACACGTCCATGCACATCGCCATAGAAGTAAATGCCTGCGACCCTAAATCACTTAACCGTCGCCTTACCACCCACTGCATCGTGATCATGGTCGCCGTGGACGAAAGCGGCCAGCCAGTTAAAGTCCCGGTATGGGTTCCGCAAACCGAAGCAGACAAACAACAACACGCCACGGCCATCAAACTGATGGAAATGCGCAAAAAAATTGGCGACGAAATGCAGATTTTTGTTTGATTTATTTTTCCAACACCCAGCTGAGATTCACGCTATGACACACGCATCACCCGCATCATCCACCCTAAAAACCAAACAGAAAAAAGACGCGCGCGATATTCGCGCCGACGCATTAAAAATTGCCAACAGTATAAAAATAGAAGGCCAATCGCCGGTGGAAACCAAAGCGATTGCGACAGGAATTCAACGCGGCATGGAAATGTTTTTACGGCAACAAAGTGAGAAAACGCGAGAATTGGATAAGCGGGTTAAAAAAGTAAAACAATTATCAACTCAACTAACACAACAAAAAAATCCGGAGAACCACACAGAAACCGCAGCCGTACAAAACCCTTCGCGCTTACCTTGGGTATTGCTGGTGCTGTCTTGGGGATTATTTTTAGCAGTGGGCCTGGTAATAACACTGCGATAAATAATTTTTAACTGCCTGCAAAAGTGAAATTGCAAACTTAAACGACAGCTTTTAAGGTTTTGTGTTTTTTGGCGCTTCACTCCTCCGCGAACAAATGGTCAATGAGACCTAGTCAACAGATGTACTAGTATTTTTCCCGTATAAATATCAATTGTCCTGCACAGCGGTTATAAAGCGCGTTTCAGCGCTTGCATAATAAAGGGTGCCGCTACTCCCCCGGTTATCATATTTTCAACCAACGGATTCTATGATCGGGTGAGCCATTATCAATACAACAATGTGGTGACGAAGGAGAACGTGAGAAGAAGTTTTGGGCCGGGGTGACGAGGTGTCTACCCAGTCCAGATACTGGAGACCGCAAATTTATTGCGATCTTTTTCTCGGCTGTTTTTACGCTAGCTTGCGCTTGGCGGGCTACGCATTGGCAGTCACCATAATAAATTGAGGATTGAATAATGGGACATAGAGTATCTCCTTCCACTCGCATGCCTGCTCCGGTGAAACGAGCGGTAAGCCTTCTCGGCGTCAGCATTGCGCTGGCCGCATTTTCGAATGCCGCTGCTGCTGGCTGTGAATATGTTGTGACCAACAGCTGGGGTTCGGGTTTTACTGCGGCGATCCGTATTTCGAACACCAGTTCGACCGCCATCAATGGCTGGAATGTTAGCTGGCAATACAACACTAACCGCGTGACGAATTTATGGAATGCCAACCTGTCGGGTAGCAATCCCTATGCGGCGACTAACCTGGGTTGGAACGGCACTATACCGCCCGGCCAAACCGTCGAGTTTGGTTTCCAGGGTGTTACCAATGGCGGTACGGTTGAGCGCCCCACTGTAAATGGCGCTGCTTGTACTGGTGGCACGCCTTCTTCCAGTTCATCCAGCGTTGCTAGCTCGGCGCCTTCATCCAGCAGCGTCCCCCCCGTTTCCAGCAGCTCCAGCGTTGTCAGTTCGTCGTCCATTGCCAATGGGGCGCAATGTAACTGGTACGGCACCCTTTACCCCATGTGTACCAGCACTGCCTCGGGTTGGGGTTATGAGAACAACAGAAGCTGTATCTCTTTCTCAACCTGCGATGCCCAGCCAGACCCATGGGGCCCGGTCAATCCCGGTTCGTCCAGTTCATCCAGCATTGCTCCCAGCAGTTCATCTGTACCTAGCAGCTCATTAGCACCAAGCAGTTCATCAGTGCCGAGCAGCTCATCCAGTTCTGTTGTCAGCTCCAGCTCGGTTATTAGCAGCTCAAGCCTGAGCTCTGTGTCATCCAGCTCATCGTCATCAGTAACACCTCCGGGTAGCGGTGTGTTCCGCATCAATACCCAAGGGAACCTGACAAAAGATGGCGAATTGGTGCCAGCGCGTTGCGGTAACTGGTTCGGCCTTGAAGGTCGCCATGAGCCATCGAATGACGCCAACAACCCCAGCGGTGCACCAATGGAGTTGTATGTGGGCAATATGTGGTGGGTCAACAACAGCCAGGGTTCAGGTCGTACCATCCAGCAGACTATGACCGAGCTGAAACAGCAAGGTATTACCATGCTGCGCCTGCCTATTGCACCCCAGACATTGGAAGCAAACAACCCACAAGGTATGGACCCCAACCTGAAAAACCATCAGTCGGTACGTCAAACTACCGCACGTCAGGCATTGGAGGATTTCATCAAACTGGCTGACCAGAATGACATCCAATTGTTCGTTGATATCCACTCCTGTTCTAACTATGTTGGCTGGCGCGCAGGCCGTTTGGATGCCCGTCCACCCTATGTGGATGCCACCCGCGTAGGTTATGACTTTACCCGCGAAGAGTATTCATGCTCTGCCACCGGCAACCCAAGTTCAGTCACCAAAATCCATGCCTATGACAAGGAAAAATGGCTGGCTAACCTGAGAGAGATTGCAGGTCTGTCCGAGCAGTTGGGTGTAGATAACATCATCGGTATCGATGTATTCAACGAGCCCTATGATTACACTTGGGCCGAGTGGAAAGGCTTGGTTGAGGATGCCTATGAGGCGATTAACGAAGTGAACCCCAACATGATCATTATTGTTGAAGGTCTCTCCGCTAACGCCAACACCCAGGACGGAACACCGGATACCAAAGTTCCTGTTCCGCACGGCAGCCTTGATTTGAACCCTAACTGGGGTGAAAACCTCTACGAAGCTGGTACCAACCCGCTGAATATTCCTAAAGATCGCCTCTTGTTCTCACCTCACACCTACGGGCCTTCCGTGTTTGTACAAAAACAATTCATGGACCCAACCCAAACCGAGTGTGAAGGTTTGGAAGGTGATGAAGCGGGCCACGCCGACTGCCGTATCGTGATCAACCCCGAGCTGTTGGAACAAGGCTGGGAAGAGCACTTTGGTTACCTGCGTGAGTTGGGTTACGGCATTTTGATTGGTGAGTTCGGCGGCAACATGGATTGGCCAGCGGCAAAAGCCAGCCCGGCAGACCGTGCCCTGTGGAGCCACATCACCACCAATGTGGATCAACAATGGCAGCAAACAGCGGCTAACTACTTCAAGAAAAAGGGTATCAATGCCTGCTACTGGTCGATCAACCCCGAGTCTGCAGACACCATGGGCTGGTACTTAACCCCTTGGGACCCTGTCTCCGCCAACACCAGTTGGGGGCAATGGACTGGTTTCGACCCACGTAAAACCGAGCTGTTGAATGACCTCTGGGGACTGTAATTTCCTGCTCGCAGGAATAACCACAATTCCCAACGCGTAAAAACAAAACCCGAGGCCGCAAGGTCTCGGGTTTTGTTTTACTGGATTTAAAAGATCAAACCACTCGCCTCACCAACTCCCCCGGGTTTATCCCAAGGGTTGCAATACTGCTCTGGCGTAAGCAATAAACGCACACAGCGCCGCAACAACCAACCAATAAATCGGTGAACCCAAGTCTGTATTTCCCGCGAGAAAATGTATCGCGCAGAAAGACAACATAATCACCGCAATACAGGTTGCCGCAACAGGCACTAACACTGCCGCAGGTTTGTAGAGCGCAGGCAAAATCAAGCACAGCGCGCACAACAGCTCAACACCTGCGAGCGCCCACCAAACACCTGACGGAATGGCTTTCAGCGACGGCATGGTTTGTTCAGCGCTGTGGGAGAATTTCCACACCGCGCCCATCACGGTATGCAGCGCGAGCAGAATTTGCAAAATCCATAAAAAAATATTCATGCGTTAACCCCACTGGTATTGTCGATGAGTTGAATATCAAAATTTTCAAGAACCTGTTTGTCCATAACGATATCAATGGCTGTGATTTTTCCATCGCTAACCACAAAGCAAAACGCCACCACCGTTTTTCCATTCATCCCCCAGGTCGCGCCAGCAAACCCATTCACTAATGCCAACTGCGCCCCCTGCGCACTGCCATTCAAGGTATCTGCCACCGCCTTGGCGCCCGCGATCTCCGCTGCAAATTGCGGCGCACCGCGCGCTTTATTCGCCGTAGAGACTTTAATCGCCGTTTCATCGGCACGCAGCACAACCTCAGGGTGTAACAGGCGGATCAGCGCATCAAAATTACCTTGCCGCGACGCCTGCATAAACGCAGCAACCACTTGCTGCTGGCGCTGCGCATCTTTGCGCGGCATAGCGGCACCGCGCACACATCGGCGCGCACGGCTGGCCAATTGTCGTGTTGCCGATTCCGAGCGTTCAATAATCGGCGCGATTTCATCAAACGGTAAATCAAATAAATCATGCAGCACAAACGCGATACGCTCCGCGGCCGTGAGTTTATCCAACACCAACAACAACGCAGGCCCAATTGAATCGGCGATCAATAATTTCTCCTCCAAATCGCCCTCACCTTCCTCCGGCAGATCAACCAACATTTCCTCAAGCGATTCCTCACGCCCCGCCTTGCGCGCACGCAACATATCCAAGCAGACTCTGGCTACCACGGTAGTGAGCCAGCCGCCAAGGTTCTCGATACTTTCCGAATCAGACCGATTCAACCTGATCCACGCCTCCTGCACCGCATCCTCCGCCTCACTGCGCGAACCTAACATGCGATAAGCCACCGCCTGCAAATGGTGTCTCGTTGTTTCAAACTGTGTTGTCAACCAATCGTTCTTTTCCATCCTGTCCTCAAGAATTACCTGTCATTTTGATGTTTTTGGGTGCTACACAACCATGACGAATCTGCGGTATAAAGTGTGACAAAAAATTTAAAAATATTAGTGAAGCACTAATCAGCTTGAAAAATACCAAAGCTTGAGCCTTAACTAAAAAGCAATCGATAATTCTGAAAGTTAAATATGTAACAGGGAGAACAACAAATGGCGGCACCAAGATTTAGCGTTTTAGCTGCATTGCTCTTATGTGCTTGCGCGCACTCACAAGCGGAAAAAAACATAAAGGTGGAAAGTCAGGTCGAAGGCTGCTTTACCTTGCAAAACATTGCCTTGGATACAAGCAAGGAACCTGTGCTTGCAACTGCTTTAATCAATATCAACACTGCAACTACAGACTGTCCCTGTAAGTCAGCAGTCATGAAATACATGGCATATCAAAAGAAAGACGGAAATAACTTTGATTTATTATCTGGTCAGTTTTCTATACTAGGCAAAGAAAGCGTTGCATTACCGATTGCCATTCAAAAGCGACTTATTTTTCCAGATATCCCGATCTACTTATCTTTGTCCTGTTCAAACAATTAAGATTAAATAAACCGCTTTCTAGCAGAGACAGACAGAAGCTGAGGTGCTTATTAATCCATCCTCAGCTTCTATAACCTGCGAAAAATATCGTTTACCTATTTTATAACAACCCAGATTCAAACTTTGGTTTGTTAAAACTCATCGCTAACCCGATCCCAAACCCCATCATAACCAATACTGCTGAGGTAGCCGCTTATTATGTTCATGCTGCGCCCCATCCAATGTTGCAAGTCACTTTCGCCTAACACCTCGATTCCTTTATCACGATCCCCAGCAGAGGCTTCCAACATCATCCAAAAGAAACGCGATAGTGCTTCAGCTTCTTCTTTGGATGTAATTGAATCTTTGCATTCAATGATCGGAATTAAGTTATCGGCTCGAAGTTGCTTGGCGTAATACAAGCAAACTTGCTGGGCTTTTTGGTCTTTTCCACTGAAATCTAACATGTTGGGCTCCTTAAAGAGTCAGATCTTTCATAATAGTCATCCCATGACCAATTAATTTTAAATTGGTTACCAAGGTTGAAATGTGCATTCTCTTTGTTACAGTCAGGAAATAATGGTTATTATTTTTGGGATCTTTCATGAAAGCCATACCATCCGGGATGGATCGGCTTTCCAATATCCATGAAGCTATATTTGCCGGGCCAGGTTGATTCTTTCCTTTCGCATGATTGCGCAACATTTTCCATGTGCTTTTTAAATGACTAAATGATTTAGAAAACGATAGACCCGCAGATGGATCTGGCAGTACCCATTCCAAAGTTGTATCGAAGGTGTAATCGCCAACGCGCACCCCATGCATTAATTGATACGGACCTTGGCTTCCCTCCTCATAAATAGTTGCTGTATTCGGCGGTACAACCACCCGAAACATCACACCAAGTTCTTTTTTTTTAGCAATGCGGTGCTCAGCAATCAATCTATCGATTGCCTCCTGTAAGTCACCTACAGTTTTGAATTGTTCTACGTATCCCTCTTTACTCATATGATCTCCAGATAACAATTAAAATATGATCGAGCCTACGCATTATATTTCTATTGCAATACGCATTTTCCTACCAATGCCAAGCAGCCAGTTATTGTGCTTTTAAATAACAATTAACTCTACCGTGAACGTTACAATAAAACAGAGAATAGTTTGGAAAAAACCGAACTCACTTTGATTGAGCTGAAAGAACTGACCGAATTCTTGGTTCAATTAAACCACATTGACAGCCCACACCCCTTCCACTAACCTGCCCACGCAGCGGCAAAATCCGCTGTCGGGATTCTCAACCCGTTCCTCCAAATCGGCACAAGGCGCGTGTTTTTTACGCAGCTTTGTGTCCTCGCACAGCTACGCCTCTGTTATGGCGGCTGGGCGGGGCCGCCTTCGGGCGGGCCGGGTTGGTTTGGGCCGGTGTTGAGAACCCCGTTCAGTCGCCTCCATGACTCTCAACTCGTGGCGGCGGTTTAATAACCCAAGCTGTGAGATATTTGTTATGGATAATATTACCCACTTGGTGCCCGTCACCAAATCCCAATGCGCTATCAAGCTCGATCCATTCCAGTTCAACTACTACGAGCAAAGCTGCATAGAAATCCACTCCCCCGATGGCGATCACCTTGAAAGCATCGGCTATGACACCCAAAAACAAATACAAGAAGAACAAACCACCCAACTGCAAGAACAGATTGTTTTACTGCAATCGCTTTGCGAGAAAATTACTCAAGAGGTGGAATTGCCTGCTCAGGCAATTGCGGGATTGGGGGATTTGTTGTTTAGGGTTAGGGGGTTTGTTGAAAAGCAGGGTTGATGAAAGTTAGGCGGCTTTTTTTTGGTCGCCTTACAATCCACAACCGCGAATCGATTATTCGCCCAGTAGATTTATTAACGAAGAAAAGTGATTTCGGGATGGGCTTTACTTTAGGTGGCGCGAACGCGCCACCCTTGGAGTTCTGTCAATAACTGTAGAAAATGAGATAGTATCAAGACGGCAAACCCAATACAGTTAAATCAAGCTTACTTTTTAAACCCCCGATTGATTTTACTTTTGTATTGCGAACCATTAAGGTTTTTAAATTTTTCAATTTTGATAAAACTGAAACATCAGATACATTCGTATTTTCGATATCCAAGTACTCTAAATTGCGCAACTTTCTTAATGGAGATATATCACAAGTATTGGCGCCATCCAAAACCAATTTTTTCAACGCACGCATATCTGAAGCAAATTCTAAATCAATAGCATCTGAATCCATTATATATAGTTCCTCAAGCCACGCTAAGCCTTTCAAAAATTGCAACTGCCGCGCCGAAGCGCCATGAAAAATTAACTTACGAAGGCTCTTTAGCTTGAAAATATTAGACACGTCAAGATTTGGCAAGTGCGACAAATTCAACTCGACAATATCAACAACATCACAAATATAATCAAAATTATTAAAATTTGAAGATGCCAAGCTCAAGGTATTAACCTTACTTAAATTACTTATTGCACTATAATCATCAACATTTAAGCCATCCAAATAACAATATCGAATGTCGCTAATAGATCTTAAGAAAGAAATATCAGTCACTTTTGTTCTCTGCAGAGAAACCATTAACAAATTATGGCAGTAGCTCAAAAAAGACACATCATTGACCGCAGTATCATCCAAATCAATGGAGACTAAATTTTTCAAATTTTTTACTATCGAAACATCAGAAATATCAGACCTTCCCAGGTAAAGATAATTGAGATCAGAGAGCGCAGAAATGTGGCTGTAGCTTTTTTTAGCTTTAGCACCATCCAACCTTAGCTGTTTCAATTTTTTCATGTGCCTCAAAAACGACAATCCAGAAATTCTACAATCAATCAAATTCAATGCTTCGATGTTTTCAAATGACTTAAATTTCGGATGCGTTTTTATTTTTCCATTTCTAACCACAATCTTGTAAATATTTTTACTATTTATACATTTATCAAAAATAACATCTAAGCTATCCGCCTCCCCCCCCAGCAGTCCGGTAGCATTATTAACAGAGATAGCAAATCCTGCCTTAGCTAAGGCACTCTCAACATCAACAGTATCATTGCAACTGCACTTACGAGCCAAGGCTTGCCTATGATTTTCAGTAAGAGACACATGAGGATTTGCCAAAATTCTAGCAGCAAGTCTACCAGACGCACCATACAATCCAATATCAGGAACATTAGGAGAAAACAATTTTTCAACAACAAACGAAATCCAAGTCGGATTAACTTCCGATGAGATTAGCTCAAAAAAATAGATAAAGCTCTCAGACCATGAGCTATCCCTGCTCCACCCCAAAAGAGAATCTCCTGTCACCAAGTCATTCTCAGAAAATTCATTCATAATAAATTTAGGGGTGACTATTTGAGAAGAAATGTATCTCGCACAGAAATACTCTTGAAAACTGAGATGAACAAAAGCATACAGCCCTTCCCCTTTTGGCAACAGAAGCCCACTACGACGAGCAACCCAATTCAAAAAAACTTCGGCATGATTACTAGCGTCGCCATGAAAAAATGGCGCCATCACTTCACCAAGCCACAATAAAATCTTTTCTTTTTCGATTAAAACACCAAACTTTTTTTGACCCAAATCCAATGATCGCTCAAGCTGCATTTTAAATCCGACATAAGATATCCAGCCCTCTCGCACAACCCAATCGTGTCGCAACAATTCATTATCTATCTTTATGTTTCTTTGACTGTCAATCGTGTTGACATATGCATTTGATATTTCTTTATACAGCAAAGCTCTTCCATCAGGCAAATGCGCTCTCTCGCGATGAACTATTGATATTAAACTCAGTAAATTAGGTGTCCGAGCCAACTCATAGGTTGCTTTTGATTGTTTTAATGCGGCAAGAAGATCCAATGATCGTTCCCTAGCATCCACATCACTACCACTTCGCTGCAAATACCAATTACCGATAAAATTTTCAATTCTCTGATCATTAAAAGGCATTAAATACCGCAACACAGCCCATTGCGAAGCATGAGGAATATCACTTTCTATAGAATTACTTTTCATCATTTCTATATTTTTATAATTGACATCCTCCTGATATCCGTCCCCTTCTTTCAGCCAATTGCTTAATTCTGATTTTGATTTTGATTGGAATGTTTTTTTAGAGATTACAATATTTTCAAAAGAAGCTGCATGAAGTGGATATTCTTCATATCCAACAATTCTTGATGTGGCGACTACATAAGCACCACAACTTTCAGCCTTTAAAATCCATTGAGCAACAACTTCACGATTCTCTACGGGTATTTCATCCACTCCATCCAGCATAAGAAAATACTTTCCGGAAGAAATACATTCTTTAATTGCAACTTCAATATCTTCTGTTAAAACAGAACCCAACAGCCGGCCAGCGACAGTAACTGCTAAGTTATTTATATCTCTAAGGGTATTAAATTTACCACTCTCGATTTCGCGCAATACGCATGGAATCGGCAAATATCCATCCAAAAATTTTGGAAGTTCCCGAGCCAACCCCGAAGAAAGACGCCATGCAAGCCAATTGATGAGGGTGGTTTTTCCTGAGCCCGGATCACCAAGCAAAATAACAGCTCGATTGAAAGTTAAACACTCAAGTAAACTTTCCCCACTAGGCCAATCTTTAACCTGAGAATTAAAAGGTATTGGCGATAACTCTGGTTGAACGAATAGCTTTTCAAGCTGAATAGGTGGCAAATCACGCATGTTAGGTAACGCCAGAGAATCCACGACACCATGCCGACGCGAAACTTCACCTAAGTAACCTCGCAAATTTGGATTATCCCAAATTGAGCACGATTCATTATTACTTAAACGATCACTCATATATCTATCCAATGTTTTTTAGAAGTAACTCAAAATCCCTAGGATTTAAATAATCAGCGAAGCGTCTAATCAACGGAGCAACCCAAAAATTTCTTAAATCGCTAGGATTAAAAAAGTTATTTACAAAATTAGGAGCCCCTGTTACTTCATCATAATCATCAACACTGTATGGAAGCCTTATGTCGGCACACCATTCAAGAGTTTTTGGGTTTCGGTGCCCTAAGCAGAAAGCTTTAATTTCAACCCAAAAGTCAAGATTAAAATTCCAGCGTTCCCAAATATCTCTATGAAATTGGTGAATATAAGCAACTATGAGGATTTTTATTGTTGCCAATTTTCCGATTTCAATATCGACGTTAATATCAGTTAGTTTGGAGTCATAACTAGAAAATCTAACCCATTGATTAGCAAGAGATTTGAGACGACGAGGATTTTGCGGCAAACAAGAAATATCATTAAGAGAGTCTTTTAACAAAGCTCGATGTGTTGGCTCATCAATCCACTGCAAAAAAAGATTTAATGGTGAGCTGGGTGACGGCAGTCGATATATATCGGAGCATATTTTCTCTAAATAGTGCCCTGCACTCAGCTCACTATCGCCGATATCGCTATAAGCCTCTCTTGAAATTAAATCAACTAGCACCCTCTCGTTCATCCCAATTACAAATACACAGCGAGGAATACTTAAATATATCTTCAATCCTTCTAACAACTGCTTAGCAGATTTTGGATTGCAACGATCAAGATCATCTATAAAAACAACAACTCGCGCAGACGTTTCATCTGAAGGCAATAAGTCCTTAATGGTATCCTGAAGCTGAAGACGAATGGAGTTTATGGAAATTTCCTCAGCATAATTCCTCCGCTCCCATTCCTCACCAATTTTTTGAATTTTTTCCGTGCTTGGAATGGCTTCAAGGGTTATTTTGTTTGCAGCCTTTGTAAATCCATTAAGCATGCCACTGAGCGCAACAAAAGAAAGCTTCTTCGTGGCATTGTATAAAGCAGGCAACATCGCAATTTGATGCCGCATCTCATGTAATAAGGCAACCACAGGAACCTTTTCATTTTGATATCGCCATGCATCAAACCAAATAGTAATTATTTTTTTATTTTTTTCAGTCTTACGCCTGACCTTAACGTTAGGAACACTAGCACTACAAACTGACCCATCCAGTGGCATCTCACCACCCAAATGGTATTGCACCTGCCGCATAAAACTAGTCTTACCACTCCCCCAATCACCATGAATACCTAAAACATGTGGAGCCGCGCAGTTCTGAATTCGATCACAGATACGATCCACTTCTTTTTGCCAATGAAGCTTATCCGATAATGTTGGTAAATCTGTGTGAGGATGGGGATACATGCCATTGATCCTTTCAAATTTATTATTTCAAGTATTTATAAGCGAACTGACACTCTCGACACAAAATAGCACAAAGTTGCCCACATCCACCCTAAAAGTAAACCTAAGAGTTATAGACGTAGTACGAGTATCGCCACCAATAATTTGTTTGGACTTAATATGGACTTAAATTGCAGAAACAAAAAAGCCCGCTCGAAAGCAGGCTTTTTAAGTCGTTGATTTACAACGTATGTTTGGTGGAGCTAAGCGGGATCGAACCGCTGACCTCAACACTGCCAGTGTTGAGAATATGATTTCACACGGTTTCACTCAAGATCACGCAATACCAATAACCATATGTTTTATATAGGTTTTTATTGCATTTTTCTTTTTTTAGTTTACCCTAAAATCACACCAATAACCGTTGTCTGCTAACCCATAGCTAACCCCAAAATGACTAATATAGTTAAATTTTCGAAAGAGTGGCTTGTTAAATTGGCCTCAACTAAGGCTGAAAAACGGACTGAATATAAGGATACTGAGATCAGGTACCTACGAGCGACGCATCACACTGGCGGCACTGTCAAACTTTCCGTTTACAGATGCCCAAGAGGAACGAGAAAGGCAGTCAGAGTGGCTTTACCATTTACAGTCACGGAGTCAATGCCAAATCTGCAACAGATTAGAGCGGAGGCAAACAAGGTTATTAATCTTTTAGATCAGGGGATAAATCCTAATGAGGCAAAGGCTAAAGCCAACACCCCAGATCTAAGCCTACGAATTGCCTTGAACAACTATCTTGATGGCTCCACTAACACCGAGCGTGTGAATACCAATTGGCGACGCGCGATTGAGACCCATCTTGCCAATTGGTTAGATAAACCACTAAAGGAGCTGTGCACCCCTCAGCGCATTTTTGCGCAGCACCGTCTAATCATGCGAGAAATTGCCAACTCGAACCAATCGCAAGGATTGAAAGGTGATGGCGGCATTGGTGCAAATGAGGTGCTGAAGAAGCTGCGTAGAATCTTGAACTTTAACCGCGCACTTGATCGCTCACTGAACCTACCCCAGTGGCCAGCGGAAGAGCTCGGTGGCTCTGGCTTAAAAATGTGGGTTGATCAGAAACCGAGAACAAGCCGCATCCACAGGGAAGAATTCGGCATCTTTTGGCCAGCGCTAGAAAGCCTTTCCTGCCCAGTTCAGCGAGACCTGTTTAAATTTATGCTACTCATTGGCTGCAGGTCAGGTGAAGCAAGAAACTTAGAAGCTAGCGATGTAAATTTTCATCGCTGGACAATTACGTTCAAAAATACCAAAAATGGACTTGATCACACGCTACCACTAACCGAAACACTAAAGACAATTATTTTAGAGCGGATAAGCCGCGGTGACGGCCAAAAACTTTTCCCACTTTTTGACCCAAAGGTGATAACCAAGCATATAGAGAAGGCTTGCGGTTTACATGTTTCTCCGCACGACTTAAGGCGCACATTTTCTGGCATTGCCGAAATAGCTGGTATAGGTTCAACAACAAAAAAACACCTGTTGAACCACTTGTCTGGTCGTGACGTAACAGACGACTACACCGGCTCCATTGACATCGAGGACCTTCGGATAGCATTAACTAAAATTGAAAATAAAATCATGGAATTTGTTAATTTACAAAAATAGCCGTCGCAAAAAACAATTAGGTTTTTTGTAGATCTGCCGCTGCATTTATTTTTGGAAACGCCCACGAACCATTTAATCTAGGGCCAAAGTCATCCCAACGGTTTTGATAGATTAGAACATCTCGGATATATCTAAAATAACGATACCTCGTTCCGTCTGCCAAATTTTGGGTATGGTGCTCTAGAAACCATCGAATGTGCTTAACTTGCCAATTTTTCGGTGCCGCAGACCAGCGAACGCGAATTGCCTCAGCGACATTAACAATATGGTTGGATTTTTTATGCACTACCAACCGAGATCCGCGAAAAGATTTTCGGGCCATTGATCTGGCCTCTCGCTCCACAGCTAAAATGGATAGATCATGATTTCTCATTTTTTTCGAACCTTTCTACCAACATAGCTGGAAACAATTTCTATGCGGCCATGACCAAGCTCGCCTGTAATAATTTCACGTGCATGAGTATCCGCGCAGGAGGATGCTAACAACAGTGGATCTGACTGATTGCGAGGTGCAATGTAACCAGAGATCTCTTGATACCTATTACATGCATAGGCAGCTCGCAAATCATGCAGACGCGAAACGCCATTTGCCTTCAATATTGGCAACAATTCGTTTGAGACGTAATCACTGAATTTTTTATAGGTTTGATCTTCAGGAACTAGACAACGACGTTCACCTAATCGCTCACATAAGCCCTGAAGTACTACGAGCTGGCTTTGATTAACGGGAACCCTGCGCTGCACGCTCCGACCGCGACCGCCTTTTGTTCCGCGCACTATATCAACCCACCCAAATTGCTTCGCTTCATGTAACGCATTTTTTAATTCCAGCAGCGCTGCTTCTCGGCGACGAAGGCCAAAATAGAAAGCTAGATTTACAACATCAGCGAGCAGAGGGTGATTGGCTTCTGTCAATTGGTTTGTAATTTTGTTAACCAACCCCCGATCAATTACCACCGGATTGCTGTTGACAAGCGTTCTCTTTTCACCGATTAGTTTTCTAGGCGACACAGGCGTCCAATGTAAATCCAGAAGTTTCATCACAACATTGATTGTAGATATGCTGTTTTGTTTTGTGCTTATGGCGCAATTAGATATCGAATCCGCATATAAAACTAAAACCTCATAATTAACGCCCGCAGGACTTTGAACTCCGATTCCATCGCAAAAACCACAGAACTTTTTCCATCGCGTTATCGAAGCAGCACACCACGCATACCGCCCACCATAACGCTGAGCGGCACGTTTAACCGCAGCTGCGCCTATTTCAAACAGATTGTTATTCATGTCGCGCTCCATACTTTTTTCCAGTACCGTTCCTAAACCCATTTTTGTATGGATAAAAAAATATGATGAACATTGCGGCTGATAAATCAGCAGCTTTAATTCCCGCTTGTTTTGAAATTTCTACTAATGCGTTATTAACCTCGATAGCATCATCGGTTGAGATAATCTGAAAATAGGTTTTTGTCCACTGCACAAAACCTAGTTGAGCGGAATAATAAATACTAGCATCTGTGACATACCCCCATTGGGATGGATAAAATACACTGAGAATGAGTGTGGCAACTTTAACGCCAACACCATGTAATCCAGTTAAAAGCTCGATTCTATCTCTGTCGTTTTTCGTGTTAACCATACTACTTATAACAAACCAAACATTAGTCGAGCAGTTTTTGAAGAATCGATTACTCTCAACGTTTTTGCCATAACTCAATGCAACCACATCACACATAAACTGACGTAGGTCAGCTATAACCTCTAAAGAAGGGGATTTTTTTGTAGACTCAACACGGACACGCTCCAGCACAAAAGAAGCAATCACCCTGATACTTTTCAATTCCAAAAGCTTTGGGCTCAACTCATACCGACGAAAACCACTTTTAAACAACGCGCATTGCAACGCATTCATAACAACTCCGAAAAATAGAAATAGTTAGGCCATGCTAATCACGACTGCGAAAGGTGTTTAGTGATAGATAGGTATGCAGCTGAGAATAACCAAAAAAAGTTATTCTCGATTAGCATGACTAACAGTGAGGGGGACGGGATTATTTTTGGTCGAATAACCAAGGAACATCATTAGGGATGATTGAACCACAAAAGTGGATCAGGTCTTGCAATGTATGCTGTTTTTTGAGCCCAGCTAGCTATGGCAGCGCCAACAAAAACATAATACCAATTGCGTCGGCAACGTCAAGCTACACACTTATCACGCAATTTACTTCTATATCACTACACCAAAAATATTTTTAAACACACGCGCACATAGCGTGTACGCGTGTGTTAGTTAACTAATCAACTCCCAAACCCTTAAAAACCGCATCTACAGGGTCTGCATAAAAACTGGTTTGGAATTTTGTAAATAACTCAGCTGGAATAGTTGGCAAATCCATCGCGCTCGCCATGGGCAATGCAACACGTTTTGCACCTGCATCGAATGCGACTTGCAAACATTCTGCAATGCTTTCTACGGGAGTTACACTACCTCCAAGACTCATATCCCCCATCACCACCATTTGGTTTTGAATAGGCTTGCCTAATAGGCCCGATGCAAAGGCAACTAAGCTGGATAAGGCTAAATGATTAAATGGCCCCGTATTCTGAAGCTCAACCGCGTGCAAGTGGAAATCATGGTCCATGACTTTTGCGGCACCGCTAATACGGCTTGCATTGGCTTTGAAATAATCAAAAGCAATTCTCACCTGTTCCTTTGCGGCGCTGGAATTCCACAAACCTGAAGTTGCCAATTTGCCTGAGCCTTTTGTGACTTGCAGTTCTAGCCTGTACAAGCCTGGCATACCTTTGCTACTTAACCCAATGGTATGAATAACACCGGGTTTACCTGGGCCTTCTGGGATTAGGCCGCCACCGCCCTGCTCTTTTACCGATACAAAATATTCCTCGAAGGTGGAATTATCGATATAGCTGAAATGCACATCATAAAATTCCATTCCACCGATTTTTTTGAGCTGCTCTTTAACGCGGCGACGCACTTGTAATGCGTATTCTAAACATTCACGCACATCTTCTTTTTCAAATTTTCCATGTGGATACAACAATTTGATCAAGCCAGATACGGTTTTTCGAACCGCGATGACATCACGCTGGTTTAAGTTATTACCAAGCTTGAAATACTTATCTATCGCATCTGAAAAACTACGCTTACGCATTTCACGATAAAACTCGGCCAAGTAATCAACAATCAAGCCGTACTTGTCAGTAAAAAATTCGGGCCGCATTTTGGGGATTTCCCAGCCGGGAATGTAGGCATGAAAGCGATCAAAAAATGCTGAGTCAATCATCGCCTCTGGGAATGGCGCTAACAGATGACTCGTCTTGACTAAGGATTCAACGCTTTGATTGATGTTGCCCACGAACACCATTGACGCATTTGCTTCCATTTGTTCACGGCCGCGCGCAAAAGATCCTGATGCCATGAAATCTTTCATGATCTGCACACCGTCTTTATCTTTAAACGATATGCCGGCCACTTCATCGAATGCCACCACATCCCATAAGCCAACAAGGCCTATGCGGCGCGAACTCATGTTATAAAACAAATTGGCAACCGTGGTTTGACCACCAGAAACCAAAATGCTGTTTGGTGAACACTCTTTATAGATATGACTTTTACCCGTGCCACGCGGACCTAATTCACACACGTTGTAGTTGTTTTCTACGAAAGGAACCATGCGCGCCAATAAATGCCATTGCACATCTTTAGCGAGTGAAGCAGGCTCCATTCCAATAGACCTAATGAGGGTCTCTCGCCATTGGTCGGCAGTCAATGCAGCGCGGCCCTCAAACAGCTCCCCCATGTTCATATTGGGCATTTGAATGGGTTTTAGCAGCGTCACACCAAAAGGCGATGATGATTGGCCTTCATCGTGGTAGTAACTCAATGTAGCGATAACCCAAATACCACCCACTAAAAGCTTTTCGTATTCTTTAACAATGCCCGCTGAAATCTCGGCATTAATGCCCAAATTACTAAAGAAAGCTTCGTATTTATCTTTCTTTTCATTTAACCGAACGGTCACGCGATCAATCACTTTGTAGGTGCCACGCTCGCGCACAAGTGACTTCACTTTTTCAGATTCGTCGGGACGCACGTAGTTTTCAACCAAAACAGTTTTAACGTTGTTCAGCCCTTGCTCAATAACTTGCGGATCGTCGGATGCGCAGTACATACCAAGCAAATACTCCAGCACATATACCGGTACGTTGGCACCTTCTTTAATAAGCTTAGTTAAATCCTTACGAACCACTCTGCCACCAAAGTGCTCGTTTAGCAGCTGGTCTAAATCTTTATCGTTCATAGTATCCATTGATTGCTCTCTTGGTGTTGTATGCAAACCCCACCCCTGCCCTCCCCTTAAAAAGAAGAGGGTGCTGAGTTATTAAAAAAAGTCGTCGGTAAACGCTAAATCTATGGTCACCCTATAGCGTTCAATCTCCGTATTGAGGTCCTTATCTTTTAAGATGAGGAAATAATCTTTTTTGCGATCAAATTCTTTTCCGCTTAATGACAAACGAACTTGTTTAACGCGATCTGCTATGGAATCTGTGGCGCTATCGAAGGTGACTACTTCCTCACTCGATACCAATACTTCTGCATCGTAAATTGCAGCAGAGACAGTTACTGGCTGAACCAATTCACTGACTGCCTCGGTTTGCATTAACTCAAAGCGCTGGATGTTGTTAACCATTTTTAACGCAGGCTTGGGCGATATTACGCCCACTTTGCGCTTGGTACGTTGCTCCGCCTTTTGGCCGCGAAGCTGTTTAACAACCAATACAGGAACCACAATTTCTTGCGGCATAATCCCTCCGTGCACAAACCGAGCACCGCCCACAAAGTGAAAACGATTCGCGCCTTTCGGCACCCAGAAATGGGTGTCGGACATTGTTCCTGCCGTGTGTTGAGTAGAACCGAACCAAGCACCTGTTGGCGTTGGTAAATTAAAACCAACCACATACCGCTTTTTACTTTTTATGGCATTTTCTGGCTTTTCCATTAATGCGGTTTTATCAGATTCATTCAATTTGCTTTGCTGGAAAATAAAGCCATGATCTGCCGTTACTACAACAGTAGAGGTATTGAAGTGCATTAAGATTTTGCGGGTTAATTCGGTTAGCTCTTCAATGGCCTGCTCTACCGCAAGAAAAGTTTCCGCTTCTGTCGCAGCCACATCACCGCGAGCATCGACCACATTGTGGTACACATAAACGAGTTGCAGATCCTTCAATATTTCCCGGCCGTCGTCTCTGGACCAATTTTTAATGTCTTCTGCGGTAATCGCCATGCCGCCATGTTTAGTTAATATTTTATTGCGGGAATTTAATCCCTTGGTGGATTTACCATCGACAAATACATCTTCCCCGCCGTTTTCGCGGTACTCAATGGTTTCATGGGGTAGCAGCGACGCCATACCCAGTGCGGTGTAACTGGGCACAACGCCTAATTGAGAGGTCAAATTCGCTTCGCAGTAGCGCTTTTCGTTTATGCGATCACGCAGCTCTACGGCTGCTTCATAGCGGAAGGCATCACTAATAATGACTACGACCCGAGACTGCTTCGCCTTAGCAAAAATTGGGGCTACTTGCTTGCGGTAAAAATGTTGCTGATTCTCTACACCCTCTAATTTCCAATTGGTTAGCCTATTTTCTGCATCGACATTGTCGCCCCAGTTTTTAGCAAGGTTATCGATGTACCAATTGGCGTAGCATTGTTCGACCGCGACATCCAATTTTTTGAGGATGTCTACCTGTGCACGATTGGACGCTTCGCAATAGTGTCGATAAGCTTGGTCAAATTGATACAGATCTGTTTCGTAAGCATGGTAAATAGCTTGCACACTATTAAAATGAAACCCCGAAGCATGGCTATGGCGCAATAAAAATAAATCGATAGCAGCCGACAAAGCCTTGTAGCTGACGCGATATTTTTTGCGTTTATCATCGTCTTTATGGCGCGACGCCCAATAGTTATCGAGACGATTGGCGATGACCGCCGCAAACTCGCCAAGAGTCGCTTGGTCTGCGGCTGGAATAGCCTGTGCTATCTCTACAATAATTTGATGTTCAATTTGCTCGAAGGTTGCCGCCTGCGATATAGCCGACAACTCCAGGTCTTTTAATTTTTCATTTACACGTAGCGCTGCGGCCACCCAAGTAGATACTTCATCAAATGCCTTGTAATAACGCGAGCTATCGCACCAGCGAGACAATAAGGCGCGTGAAGTCGCGCGCGCGCTACCAGAGGCCATCACTAAGCTCTGCGCCCATGCGGGAACCGCGCCAATGCTTTCACAGAAACCTGTAGCGAGCAGGCGAACTAAAAACTGACCAAAATTAAAGGGTTCTTCGCCAGCCAATTCACCCGCTGTCGCTGGGTAGCCGACTTCTAACTGCAACGCCGTTACCCATGCCGGAATAAGGCCAAACTTTTCTAACTCAGTAATGGCGGCAGGAATTTCTTCTAAACCGGATTGCGCGCTTACCATTTCCTCTGCAAGCGCAAAGAGAATATGCGGTAAATCGCAGGCTTCTGCTTTTACTACCGCCGCGATCATCGCCAAATCTAACTCAGCTTCATTGAACGTAGGTTGCACGTAACGCTTTAACGCATTAAGACGCGCTTTACTCGAAAGGAATTTGTCACGTTGCGACAAATGCTCGCGCAAGCTTTGCTGGTGCAAGCCCAACTCATTAAAAATAATTGAAAAACGGTCGGCATAAAACGAACGTGAATAGAGTTTTATGTCTAACAGCCAATCATTTTCTGGTTCAGGTTCTGCCTGCGGAAAATACAAAAGGTATTTGCCTGTTGTGTCCTCACGTTCGAGCTTGAGTTTTACACCCAATACCGACTCACCTTTCATGTTAAGGACAGTTACGTTTGGCAAATCCAATGAAGGCAATTCACCCTCGAAATCATTTTCAGGGTCATACCAGAAAACAATACGGTGGTTTTCTTTGAAGAAAGCTTGTTCTAAGCCTTGTTTGAGTTGGTCTAAGTTCATTCGGGTATTCCAACAGCTAACCGGACAGCACCTTCAAGATCAGCTTTAAAGGTATTGTAAGAGGACATATCAATACGCAAGACATCAATTGCATCGGCTTGTACAAGTGTATTTATCTGATCTGTCGAAGCATTATTGTTTAGTGCATCCGCCAATTGTGTTTTTAAAGGATTTGCACCGCGATCATTACCTGACTCCTGCTCTAACGCTTCACAGTGTTGGTAGGCGTTGGGCTTTACGGCACATAGCAACCATGCTTCAGACTTCGGGTTCGGTAGCATAGCCACACCCAAATCATAATTTTCGGCAGCAAAACCTTTCACTATTGAAGCGTATTTATCTCGCCAATTGCCTCGCCCTGCGGAGGCAGTGCCATCCGCATCACGAAATAGTACAGCAATAACAGTATCGTTAACTTCTTCAGATTTTTGTTTTGCAGCAATTGCCAATGTGCGAGCATTTTCAAAATAATATTGGGTTTCAGCTGGCTTCTTTTTTCCGCGTAAGTCCATTGCTTTTTTAATGGAAACAGGCCGATTACTTGCTAAAAAATGCTCTGACACAAAGCTCACTCGACTGGTATTGATATGAGATATTTCATAGGATTGTTTAGTGTCTATGTATTTTTCAATCAATTTATCAACAACCCAAGCCATCGGCCCTGCTTTGAAATTTTCAGAGTCACAACTATCCATAGCTGGATTGCAGCACCCGATATCGCTCGGGCCTTCCCCGCTAAGCAACAAATACATTGCAATCTCCTATTGCTTGCGAAGCAATAAATTTATTACTTCAATTTCTTGATGCAAATTAGTTAAATCTGTATCAATAAACGCCTCTCCTGGCCCCATAAATTCCAATTTTTTAGCCATAGAGGGAATATCAAAAAGTCGTATTGCCCGAGTTAAGCCGTGGGTGTTTTTGTAAAGGCAAACGACGCCTTTTTTAGCGGTTTCATCTTCCAAATAATTCAGAATCATCGGGCTGTGTGTGGTGACAACTATCTGCTGCTTAGCCTTAACTAAATGATCAATTAAATATTCGATGAGTTCTGGATTGATTCCATTTTCAATTTCATCAAACAATAAAAAATCACTTCCAGCTTCTAACTGAGCCAGAACGGCCATAAGACGCAACATGCCATCATTCATGTGGCGCGCTGTTGTTTTTAATTTTTGATCTCCAAAGCGCTCGGTAATTTCTAATTGCTTCCAGCCTGAACGCAAAGATTTAGTTTCAACACTTTCCAGTTGTGTATATACACTTACCAACTCACTCTTTAACTTTTCCTTAACCGCAAAACCTGACTCGTGTATAAATGCAGAAAGTTTCTCTCCGCCTAAACCTAATTTTCCATCCGCTGATTTATTTCGGCTGCGCAACAACTCGGGCGACAATAGATCCAAAGATCTAATTTCGACAATGACATTCTTAAGAGCTTGAAGCGCTGGATTAATCTGACTTTCTTTAAGGCCAGATAGAATTGACCCCTGATACTCAAAAACGATGGGAAACTTTTCTGCAATATGGGGAACCTTGATTTCATTCAATATTTTTGTAGTATTTATGTCTCTTGCGATTGTGCAATACGCATCATCCACCCTTAAATACATTGCTTTATTAACTTCGACACGCTCACTCGTACAATTCAGTGATTTACGATTAACGCTACCGCTCCAAATAATTTCACCAAAATTTGGATGATCAACTACAACCTTAAAATTAATATTGCTTTTAGATGTCAGCTTTGAATTTAGATCAGCACTGTCCCATTGACGCTGCTTGAGCCAATCATCCAAATTACCTATCATCAGTTGCGATAGGAAATCCATTGCTTGAAGCACAGTGGATTTACCCGCACCGTTTAACCCTACCAAACAGGTAAATTTCTCTAAGTTCAGCTCGAAATCCACTAGGGATTTAAAGTTGTCTACCCATATAGACTTAATCATTGGTTAGCCTCCAAAGGCGCGGGTTAATTCACTACAACCCAGATTGGTACGTTATCTTTCTTAGCGATGCTTCGACCGCCGATTTAATTAACAAAGCTTCAAAGTTTACTGTTATTTAAAGAGCAAGGCACTGATTACTCATTCGCCCCTCCCATTATCGCCTTAACATCCGCCAACAAATCCCCGAACTTGCCGTAGTTTACTTTTACGCCGTCATCGAGATCCAGGGGGATGCGTTGGTCGGCGTAGTGGCGGAGTTTTTCGTCGAAGGTGCTGAGTTCGGCTTGTTGTTTGTGGAGTGTGGCGATTTCTTTTTCCAGCTTTTTAATTTCTGGGGTGCTGGTGCTGGCGTCTTTGTCTTGTTCTAGTTTATTTACGTGGGCGGCTAACTTGGCGGTGAGCGGGATTACGTATTGGGTACGCATGCGCGCTAGGGTGCCTTCGTTATAGCGGTGCAAATACACTAAGCATTGAAACGCTTTTTGTTTGCCGCTGGTGAATAGCCAATAGATGGGGCGTTTTTTGTAGGTTTGGGTGTGGTCTTTGTAGAAGCTGTCGCACAGGTAGCGGCGAATAGTTTCGCGGCTGCTTTCGCCTTTTTTGGGCGATAGGTTATCGGCCAAGAAACCTAAGTTTTCTTCTAGGTGTGCAGCATCCCATGCGGTAGCGATAAATTCCTCTAGGCGATTGGCGGCATCGTCGCTAAACCATTCTTTGTCGGTGAGCGGAATAATGCCGTCGTCATCGGCTTTAAATTTTTGGTAACGGGTTGGATCAAAACCTTCGTTGCCGCTGTGGGCATAAATTAAGCCGGGTTCGTCAAGACTGTAGCGACCCATCATGCAGCCGATGGTGTAGGACACCAGTTCTTTCATGGTGTCTGATTGTAGTAACGCACTTAACTCATCCTCGCTCTTGTTTCCGCTGTAACGGTAATAGGGATTACAAGTGAGGGTGATTTCTTTTGATGCTACTTCGGGTGTCAGCTCTTCCTGTAAACCATATGCATCAATAAAAATGCGGTTATTTTCCTCTTCCAAGCGCTGCATTTTTAATGTCATATCGCGCCAATAAGAGTGGAGTCTCATATAAGTGGCGCTGATTAAGTGCTGTCTGTGATAGAGTTTCAATAATGGCGGATTAGTGAAATCCCATGAGGTTTCGTAGAAATCCCAATCTTCGCTTGAAAGTACTACCAATTTTTTCGAGTTAATGTGAACAATGTGTGCGCTTTCATTAAGATCAATAATTCTAATTTCGCCAATTTGATTGGGGCCAAAATTCACCGAAGGGGCAAGTATTTTTAAGACTTCGACTCCAACTTTCGAATTAAGAAGCGCCATTGAAATATCTTGCTTTTTTTCGCTACCAAAAGCGCACATACCTGCATTCGTAAATATAAAACCTTCACCAAATTTCCTAACACTTATAAGATCCGACGATATTGCACTCCACGTTATTCCATTTTCAAAGTAATGCCCCATACCGGTAACAGTACGCGTCACAGAGTTGTATTTCTCTTTGGCGAGAGATTTTATTTCCTCTCCATCATTAAACCATTTTAAAACGGATTCATGAAAGCCATACCATTTTCTAAATCCACCGCCATGATTTATAGGAACCCATTGTTTATCCGATACAGTTTTTTTTGTAATTTTTGAAAACGACACCTCTTGCCATCTTCGAATAAATCTCTCATTGTCAAGAGTCTTCATACCCTGTGCGGTATCCAAATGGTCACCAAGCCTTGAACCCGACTCGAATGATTGAATAATTGATTTAGATGTCCAATATGCAATTGAAACACCCGGAATTTTTTTGAAATCTTCAGCCGAAGCCTGAAAAAAATATTTTTCCATACTCTGCTCACATCTATTTTTTTGATTCTCACTCATTCTTTCTCTCCCGACGGCAATAACTTGCGGCCATAATCAATTTCAAATCCATCCGGCACCGGCTTAAACGGTTTGGCAGGCGAGCGGTAGCTACTCTGGAACTGGCGCAGTGCCTGCACGTCGATCTCGCCGACCACGCAGTAGTCGGTGATACCACCTTTGACCCGCAGCAAGTCGCGCTGCCAACTCTCTTTAAACGGCGCACGAATGCGGCTGTCTCCGTATTGGCGGTCGTTACACTGGACAATATAAGCATGTATATCCAGCGCAGCGGACTCCACTAGGGCATTGAATGTTTCGGTGTCCGGATTCCATTCAGGCACAAACAGCGCATCCACCTTACCGCGCAAAGCGGCGCGGTGACTGATGTTGGTCAGCTCAGAACAGATCAGCAAGGCAAAGCGCAGGTCGCCATGCTGTAGGATGGGCGGTATCTTCCAGGCTTGGTCTGGCCGAAGCTCCAGCCCAGCCAGTCGCTGTAGTTCCTGCTCTTCGTGCAAGGCTGGGCGCTGTTTGTCTTGGCGGTAGATCATCAACGATGGAAAGCCCAAACCGTCGTGCGAGAGTGCTGCCCATACCTGATTGCGCACCCGTGCCTTGCTGGCGTGCAGATATTCGATGCCAGTGATCAGCGAGATGCCGCGCCCCTGAAGCTTGCGGGCAATTCGAATGAACCAGTGAGCGGGCAATGCCAACTCTGGTAGCACAAGGTAGCGACTGTGCTGCGGCTGGGCGATTACGCCATCAAGCAAACGGCATAAGCGGCCGTATCGTTCCGCATCCGGGTCAGGCATGCGCATGACCGAGGCCGTCCAGCTTTCAATCTGGGTTTTCCAGCTGGAAACGGCCACGCCGCAGCGACGTAGCGACTTGCCATCGGGAATCTGCAGAACGCCGTGTTTGTCAACGGAGGGCGCTGCATCACCTAGCTTGAATCCACGAACGGCGAGCACGACGGCTTGCATGGCTTGGCGCCCTGAAGCCTCATAGGCTGCCTTGTTCAAGATGAACAACTCAGGCAGGTTGTACGGACGGGTGGCAAACAACAGCCCGTAGGGTAGAACCTTCAATCGAATCCAATCCACGAGGTGCAGACAGCCGCTGAGTACAGCCTCGGGCAACAAGTCGAGCGCTGTGTCGCAATGTGTAATGGTCTTTCTGGCTGGTATGCCACGCTG
The DNA here is from genome assembly GCF_000263355.1 of Cellvibrio sp. BR. Taxonomy (NCBI): domain Bacteria; kingdom Pseudomonadati; phylum Pseudomonadota; class Gammaproteobacteria; order Cellvibrionales; family Cellvibrionaceae; genus Cellvibrio; species Cellvibrio sp. BR. Next base: position 233,318 of record NZ_JH668202.1, read on the forward strand.
AGCCACCATCTCTTTAGGCAAGCCGATGAAACGGAAAGGCATGTGCGCCAGATCGAACGAGAACAAGCGGGCTTGCTGAGCTTGGAAGCCCTTGGAAGCCGGATACCAATTCAGGAATGCCTCGACGTCCGCTGGCCGGTAGTCCTCCATGTGCTCTTGCCATGCCTGCTTACCAGCTTTGGAAAGGCGCGGTGGAAATGCTGCGCTAATGCTTTCCCGTACGGAGGTGTAGATCTGCTTTTGCCAGCGATCCATCAGTTCGCTGGCAGGCCGCACATTTTCTGGTGGGCAGGCTTTGATGCCCAATTCACAATCTTGCGTGAGTTGAGTGCAGAGTTGCTCAAGCGCCAGCAGCATCTTGCGCAGAGCCTCGAAGTCTTCGCAGGCCGTAGCAAGGCGGATGACCCGAGGCAGGTACACCGCCAGATCAAAAAACTGGGGTAGAATGAGCACATGCTGAACAAAAGCGCGGAAGAAGGCTTGCCTGTGTGCTCGCCAAGCTTCTGGTGGCAGGTCGCGTTCGTAGGCTTCAAAGTCGCGCAGCTTGATCGCAAAGCCAGCGCGGCGCATTGTCAGCGCATCGGCTTTGCGAAGGTTGTCGGCGGCTTCACCGTCACTTTGCGTAGCAGCCAGCAGGTCGGTGCCCACATGGCTGGCTGAGCGAGGCAGACGAGGCATGGCACGCCATTCACTAGCCCGTTCGTGGATCTGGTGGGCGATGGCATCCACCAAAGTTTTGCCCGGCTCACCCGTCAGCATGAACACCTTATTCTTGGCGTTGGCAAAGCGGATCTGGCTGTCACTCAGGTAGACCGGTTGGAAACCGATCTGCTTTTTCTCTTGATCTGCCCATCCCAACTTTTCGTCGAACCGTGCGAACAACCACTCCCACAGCTCGGCGGTGGAGCGGAAGTTGGCACCGTTTTCCATCACCAGCAGGATGTCATCCACATAGCGACCGTAGTACAGCGGTGCCACCTGCTTTTCAACGATGCGATCCAGTTCGACCAAAGCGACGTTGGCTACCACAGCTGAAGCGGGCAAACCGACAGGCAAGCCCTTTTCCAGCGGCGTAGCTGCCGCCCAAGCCTGCAGAGCCTGAATAAACAGGCGATGGAGTTGGTATTGCTGCTTATCCAGCTCCAATCCCAACACTTCAGTGAGGAAGGTCGGATTGAGCATGAAACTTGGATTCAGCTCGTGGTAGAAGGAACTGACATCCGCAGTAAGAGCTACGATCTTTTTGTTGGCATCCAGCGCGGCACACATAGCCTCGATGCCGTTGTCTCGCCAGTCGCGGAAGGGCTTGAGGTAAGGCTGGAAGGAGCCAAGCGAGAGCTGGTTGATGCCTTTGCCGTCTTGCGTGCGACGCAAGCGGTTGCCGTAGGCACAGCTCGTCAACTTGGCATCGAACAGGTGGCCGACCTCCAACATCCATAGCGAGGACAACACATGGAAGTCCAAACTGCATTGGGCCATAACTCGGAATTCGGCCTTGGGCTTTTGAGGCTCGTCACCTTCGGCCAGCAAGCCGCAGGCGTGTGCCCACTCCTCGGCCGGCGAAGAAAAAATGAGACCGTTTCCATGTTGTTCGCGGTACTGCTCCCAACACGACATATCCACCGACTTGGTCGCCAACGTCCAACTACCGATGAATTCGGGCTGTATGATCCAGCTTTCATCCTCACCTTCAAGTTTGACCAACAAGGCGCTGAGATTGGCGTGAAGATTTTCTTCGTAGTCCGCAATCGCTTCCAACGATGCGTGAGACGAGTAGTACAGGTCTACCTTCGCTTTGCGGTAGGCCAGACCAAGGTCTTGGAGGGTAGTCATACAGTTCTACCTTGAACGATGGCCTTGGCCATCATCTCCATCTTTTCTGCTTCTGAATTGCCATCTACCAAACGCATGTAAGCGCCCTGATAATCTGGCTTGTGGACATTCCCAAGCACGAATGCTGTAGTAGAAACGACTTCACCGCCAATACTATCGAAAGCACGCGCGCCTAAATGCGCCATCGAAAGAATGGTGTGTTGATTTAAAATACGGCTACGCAGAGACTCATATGAGGATAGAAACATCCAGCTCTGCATGGTAATCATGGCTACTGCGCCGCCCCCCGCTGCAAGATCTAGATTTCGTTCGATGAACATTGCAAACAGATCAGACTTACTGTTGGAATAATTATTTTTTGCAAAATCTCTTAGTTGTGTATTCATGCCTTTGCCACCCATGTACGGCGGATTAGCCACAACAGAATCATATTGCTGCGCCAATAACTCAGCTTGTTTTACCAAAACCTGCAAATTTTCTAGCGATTCTTTTACAAATAAATCATCACTATTGGATTCACTGAGTTGTTTCAGCGCTGGCAATTTTTCTTTTAATCCACTCGGCACCTGAATTAGCGAACCAAAGGTTGTTGCGTGTTCAAATAAATTTTTTAGTTCAATTAAATCATTTACCTCCAACCCGTATTGCGCAAGATTAACACCACCCACTAAGGCATCCACATCAAACCCTGTGCTATCCACCATCGCCATAACATTGAGCTTAATATCCTGCTCAAACAAACGGCGGTCATCGTCGCGGCCTTTCATCATAAGTGCAAAGCCGGTGAGCTGTGCGGCGCGCTGGTCTATATCTAAACCAAACAGATTTTTTTCTAAAATTAATTGCGCAATATCGCGTTGGCGGTAACCGCGCTCTAAATAAATGGCTTTAAATAAATCGTAAGCTTCTACCAATATATGGCCAGAACCACAGGCGGGGTCTATGAGCGTTAGCTCTTCTGGGTTGAGTGCGCTGGGGGTTATGGCTTTGAGTTGTGCGTTGACTTCATCGGTTTGTTGCGCGGGGGTTATGTAGTATTCCATTTGCGCTTTTAAGGGCGACTCTGGGTAGGTGGCCAACCACTGCGCGCCCAACGAATTTTGCACCATGTACTTCACAATCCAGTTGGGTGTGAAAAGCTGGGTGGCGGCGGGAATATCTTCTGATTTAACGACCTTGCCGATAACTTCATCTTTCTTTTCTGAAATATAAAACTGGTACAGCCAGCCAATAATTTCTACGCTTTGCCAATCTTCCTCGGGGATTTCATTGACCAATTCATGAATTAAGGAATCGGTTTTGGTGAGGTTTTCGGGCAGTAGTAATTCGGTTTCGTCGTCTACCGCTTCAAATAAAAAGGGCATGGCTTTGTGCAGCGCATGGCATTGGGCGAGCAAGAGTTCACGGTAAAGCAATTCATCTTGGGTGCCATCTAGCTTGAGGTTGCGCACTTTGGTTTGGTCTAGGCCTGCGAGGTCTATATCTAAACAGTCGTCCAGAATTTGAAAGCTGCCGATTTGGTCAGGGTGGCTTAGCACACGGCGGCCATGTTCTAAATAATCTTTCAGCTCCATGTAGCGAATGGCGCACAGGCGATTGAACCAGCTGTAGGCGACTTGCTCGATCACTTGGGTGAAACCGAGTTGTTTGATTTTTTGTACGAGCGCCGCGCGGGGCTTGATGATACTGGCAGGGAAAGGCCGCCCGTCTATCAGCGCGAGATCGCCTTTTTGCTCTAAAGGTTCTATGCCGCTTTCGGTAATGCCGTATTTGGCGGCTTGCTTGGTAATGGCCGCGATAAAGTTGTTACGGGCTTGGGGGGCATAGCGTTTGATGTTGCTGGTGTTCATTGGGAATCCTTTTGGGCTTGCGCCAATTGTTGTTGGCCAAGTGCTGTTAAGCGGTATTGTTGTAGGCGGCTGTTGGGCTTTTCGGGCAGGGTCATTTCAATTAGCCCTGCCTCTAGCAGCCGATTAATTTGTTTTTTAAGTTCGCCCGATACCGTTTTATTGCCTAGCTGATTGGCTATAGCTGCTTTGCCCAGTGGCTTATCACGCAGTATCAACACTACCCGTGCAGCCAGCTTTGACTCTAGCTGTGATTCTGACTCAGGCCGTGACTCGGGCCGTGACTCGGGCCGTGACTCGGGCCTTGAGTCCAGCGCGGCAGGCAACAAGTGCGCTTCTGCTAAGGGGATAATAAAGCGCACACGATTGGCGATTTCGATAATTTGCGGCTCGGGCAGGCCTTGGGCTTCGGCAAAAATGCGCTGTACACCACTGCCCCATTGCTCAAGCTTGGGGGACGATAAATCGCGCTTGAACTCCAGCTGTTTGCCCTCGGGCTGCTGGAGTTGGTGGTGAATAGCGCGGTCTGTGAATACCATGGGAAGCTCCCTTAACGAATGCGCACACGTTTGTTGTTGGCTATGGCTTGTTGCAACTCTTGTTTGAGTGCTGCTACAAACTGCTCAACATCGCTTTCTGTTTCTACATAAATACTGCTGCTGACTTTGCTGAAAATGCTGGCTGGCGTAATTTCCACCACGGGTTTTGGTGGTGGAACGTACACAGGCGCAGGTGTTTCACTAATTGCGCCCACAGCCACTGGAGTTTGGGTTGTGGCTGACGCTGCTTTAGTTGCCTGCTCCGCCGCGAGTTGTTTTTTACGTTCAGCTTCTTGGGCTTTTTGGATGGCGAGATCCAGTTCGTAAAGTGCCTCATCTAAACGTTCGCCAATGGTTTGGCTTTGCAGCATGTAGATACCGGCAATGCTGCTGTCATCGTTCAAGTCTTCTTTTATTTGTTGCAACGGGCGCAAGAGTTTATTGCTTAGCTCTGGTGTTGCCACACCACTTTTAGCAATTTCTGCTTCCAGTTGTGTAATTTTTTCTTCCAACACGGTGAGTGCTTGTGTGCGCCGCTGGGTGACGATTGAATCGTTAACGGTTTCTACCGTGTTAATAAGCCCGGCCACTTTGTGCAACATGCCATAGGGCGATTCGGCCGCCTCTATGGTTTGCAGTTCAGCAAGTGCCGCTTTTGCTCCGGCATCGGCCTCTAGGGCGGATTTGTTTTTGTCGAATTGGCGCAAGGCTTTTTGCAGCTGCTGCCATGTGTGAATTTGGTTGGTAAAAAATTCGTGTATATCGCGGTAGTCTTCTTCTAAGTCAAGGTAGTCATTTTTCTTTTCAACCACTTGTTTGAAGAATTCAAAGCTATCGCTGTGATTGAGCAAACGCTCCAAGGTGAGCATTGAACTTTCAATGACGCGTTTACCGGGGAAGCGGCCTACATCCACTTTGCTTTTGTAGCTTTTTAAATTTCTAAGCCATTCTGCAAATTTTGCCACATAGAATTCAAACAATTCTTTTTCTGTGGCCGGCCCCATAGCAGAGAATAAATCGTGCGTGAGATTGCGCGCTTGCTTTAATACACCTTCGTCGGTTTGGCGCTTACGAATAACCGTGACTTCGCGGCGGCGACGCGAGTTTTGTAAAGGATCAAATGCTTCTCTTAGTGGCAACGTTGCGCCAGAGAGCATAAAGCTAATGCGCCCTGCTGCTGCTAAGCGGCCTAAAATTAATATGATTTCAGCATCTAACCAGCCATAAGGCTTTTTGCTGAACTTCTCCACAATTTCGGCCAAAATAATACTGTCGTGTTGGGTGCGTAGCGCAATAAATTGCTCCACTTCTTTAGTGGCTTGCGGGTTGCCTTCTTCACCATTAAGCGTTAATCCGAGCTGGCCTATATCGTCTGTATTTAATACAGCACTGAGCTCACGCCAAGGGTCTTGCTGCAACACACGTAAATAACCAAGCTTGTTGTAGGTGTTTTCTAGCAGGTATTGGCATACCTCATCGAACTTGGTGTGGATATTGTTGCTGTTGAGTTTTAGGTGTTGGCCAAGCGCATAGACTTCAGATTGCAGGAGCATGTCTTCCAATGCCGCACGCAGGCGCTTTTTACGCTCCTGATTTTCGCGGCCACGGTCTGCCAAAATGCGGGTAATGTCGGCTTGGGAACCATCGTTATTTAAACGAATAAATTTATCGGTTCTGAGGTAAGTACGAAGCTCGCCAAAAAAGCTCACTTCATCTGTCATTTTGAGGATGGCATAGCCCTCAACCGATTTTGTAATGCATTGTGCATCACTATAAAAATTGTAATCAGCACCTAATGAGGAAATAACTTCTACCTTTAAATCCGTCTCCAAACGACCATCCAGCGTGTGGCCATCTAAATAGCGGCCAATACCGTAATCCATTTTGTTGGCGTTATAGCGGAATTTGTTTTTGTCGCGTAACAGATCTTTAAATATTAATTCGCTGAGTGCTTTATTTTCGTCAGAACTTGCGATTTCTGTCGATTTTATTTTCCGGGTGATGTCCCGCTCTTCATTGGTGAGGAATTGGAAAATATCACCGTTGCGGGTAATGAGGCTTTCTTTTTCTAAGCGCTGCAAGCTTTCATCGATGCGCTTACGCAAGCTGAGCTTGTCTTCATCAATTTGCGCTATAGATAAGGTGACTAAGTTATCCAAGGTGCCCTTTACTAAATCCACATAGCGAATCATGAAGAGTGTGCGCAACATTTGCACATCAAAATCGTCGAGCGTTGTATTTTCTTTAGCCTGGTCGATGGTCCGCTTGACTGCCGTATCCAAAAAGCCCTCTACCGAACTGTAAAAACGGTGCATGGGAATCAGTGCGCCTACTGGCTGCCCCGCAATGGCATTTGCGGCCATCTGAAAGGCATCTAACATGGAGCGTTCACCGTAGGCCAAGTGTGCGCCGGTAGCACCTACCTTACGGATCTCTTCAAAGACTTTTTGCACCAACTGGAAGTGGTATGGGGCAAATGGGTAATTTTTTACAAAGCTATCGGGGCCATCAAAATTTTTGAGCGTGGGGCCAGAGCGATCAAACGACAATTGGTTTTTTAGTACATCGCCCATTTTATCAAAAATGGCTTTGAGCTCTGCTTCTGCCTCTGGGGTTTTACGCAATAAACGCTTTTGAATAACTTCATCGGTATTAGAGCTTGAAAGTGACAAGCGCGTTTTAAAACGGCCTGCGATTTTTGAGAAGTCATTGGCTTTGGCAGAGGAGAGCTCACCCAATACAGCATCCATATCGGCCTGCGAGGTGACAATAATCCAGGCGCGACCTTTACAAATAGTGCCCAAGTTTTCGGTGATGGTTTGCAGCGTGAGCATTAATTTGGTGTCGCTGCCAATAAACTGCCCTACTTCGTCCACCAAAAAGAGTACGCGGTGTTTTGGGCTTTGAGTATCCAGGTATTCTTTTACCCAGGTACAGAAATTTTCAACAGAAACACTGAAGGTTTTTTCAGATTCTTCAAACCATTTGTGGGCGGCTTCTGGCGATAAATTTAGCGATTCTGCAAGAGCTTTTTCTACATCATCTTGGTAGAAATGGTAACCGTCGCGTTCAACTTCCCATTGCAAACCACTAGAGGCCGTAAAGGCTTTTTTGAAAGCTTCATAAGCGCCTTTTTGGCTTAGATGGCGCTCCATGTGGGCAACGTGAGGGTGATCGCCACTAAAGCCTTGGTGCTCGTTAAATACGCGCAAAAATACATTGAGAATGGGGTTGCCATCGTCATTGGAGCTGGCTTTGCTGTCGATATTAAAGAGCATGACATCGGCAGTGTTACTTACTGCTTTGCTGATATCCGCACGAATCATCGCATCGCGGATTTTTTGCTCATCAAAAAATTGAACTGCCTGCTTATGATTACCGTTGCTATCTACCGCATCTTTATTTGCCAAAATATAAGACAGCGTTTTTAGAAAATGCGATTTACCCGAACCAAAGAAACCGGAGATCCACACGCCTACACGGTTTGCAATGCTGGGATCACTCAAATCCGTACTATAGGATTCAAAAAACGAACGGAAGTGCTTTTCCAATTCGTTAGTGACTACATATTCATCTAACTCTTGGTGGACGGTTGCATCATCGTTTTGATCTGCCTTTACTACGCCGTTAATGGGGCGATCCAAGGGCTTAATAAATAAATCTTTAATTGTCATGTTGTCTCTTCCTTAAGGCGATTAAGGTATTAATTTAAATGCACGGTAGTAATTATCGCTGGGGATTTTTCCGAATAAGCGCATGGATTGCCCATCGTAATGACCGGGGTAAAACAGCACCATGGGCGTTTGCCCCAGCAGTGAATGAAGGCTATTTAATAAGTTGTGCGCGCGCAGTAATGGCCATACGGAGCCAACACCGGAAATAAACACGATATTTTTTGCAGCAGCCTGCGTGGTTTCCACCAAATAGGGGGCGAACTTATCCATATGCAAAGGGCCAGACAGAGCTTTGAGCAAGGCGTCATCACCTTTCTGTTGTTGTAGTGCTATGGCTTTTTCTACAAAGCCTCGTGAATTGAGGTACTGCACCAATAGTTCTAATAAATTAATGTGCACATAGGAGACTTTGCTGTGCTTTTTAGTGAGCATATTCTCAAGAAATTTTATATATTCACGCACCTCTAACTCGGCGGCAGGGTCGTAATCAAAAATCCAAAAGCCAATTTCATTGCCTAAGCCTTGGCTATTCAAAAATTCGCTCGACAATATTTTTTCGGGTATTTGATTTAAACGATCTTGTAATTGTTGATTCACGTTAGCTTTTCATCCTGAGTTTTTGATTGCTATTTATTGGCGCTAAATTTCATCCAAGCGTTTAACCGGTTCTTAGTGATACTTCCATGCAGTCGATGATTCGCTGCTTGTAGCTATCCTCGAGCATGACTTTCATTTCTGGCCGTAACAATACTTTTTGTAGCTGCAAGTTGCGGTTATTCTGCATATAGCCCGCCTCGATGAGCATGCGAAAAACCACCTGCCCCATTTTCTTTTTGGTGGCATCTTGCCAGGTGCTAATGGATTCATCTTTGTGGGTGCGATCTTCCAAAAATTCTAGCCATTGATACGAAGCCAGTTGATTGGCCTGGGTGATATAGGCATCACGTACTACCGATTCAATAAACTCTACCAATAACAGGTTTCGCTCCAAGGCCGCATAAAATGCCACTTGAGTGGCTAACTGATCATCCCCATCGCGCAGGGCACGCCAAAATTCCGGTGCAATTAATTCCAAGCGTTTGCGAATAGCTTGTGCGTTGCGCTTGGCAGTTGCTGGGCTACGTTTTTGAAGTAGGTTGTCAATTTGAATGGCTTGGTGCCACTCACTCGCGGTCGCATTATTGAGCAACAAATCAGCCACTACGCGGCTTTCACGAACCATGAGCGAGCCGCCGTTCAAATCGCTGTTGTAAGAAAAATCAGCCATGTTACGCGCCCACTATCGCCACAACCCCTGCCGCCGCAACCCCAAATAAATAGGGATTCAACTTTTTACGGTCAGACTCCATAAGCTGTATGGGGAACTGTGCTGCATTAGCAGCCTCTTCTTCTGTTATCGCTGCTTGATAACGCTGCAAGGTGTATTGAGCTAAGGCTTTGCGCACCGTAATTTGCAAGCGTCCATCACCCATGCCGTAGTCTTTTTCGACCAAGGTTTTCTGGGCTTCAGTTAGGCGTGTATTGGGGATAAGCGACAGCATCAGGTTGCTGTTCCAATCCTTATCGTCGGATGGCAAGGGAGCCAGTTGTTTTACAGGCTGAGGGGTTCTGTCGATCCGCGACAAAATGAAATCGCGATACTCTGATCGGGTATGGCAAAAGGCGCGAACATGCCAACGGAAGCCGGTATACACCAATGTGTGCGGAGAGATAATTCGCTCATGCAGTGACGGATTATTCATGGAGGCGTAGAGAATTTTAATACTCGAACCACTGCGACAAGCCCGCACAATCTCCCTAACTATTTCTGGCCTAACTGCCCGATCTGGCAATTGTACGGCTGCGACATTGGTATCCGTTTCCAGGGTTACCGCCTGATACTCAAAGGCCAAACCTGAGATGAGATCCATGTACTCGTTAATGTGCCCAGTTGTTAGCACTGGTCGAAAGCCGGGTACAGGCACGTAAGCCTTAACGCTGGGATCGTGAACGAGGGAATCAGGATTGTGGCTATGAAGGTAGCGCTTGATATCGGACGATGCCTGCTGCCGACTAACGCCAAACCACGCGACGAGCTTATTGGTGACAAGCCTCCCCTCCCAATACGCGAGAAGCTCGATTGCCCTTAGACGGAGAAGTACTTCGTGCTTTTCTTCGGACATGCCCAACAACCCTATTTTTAGATGGAATGATTCTGCATGATCTTTTTAAATATGTAAATTATCAATACAGTAAAGTTACTTTACATATCATGCACAGAGCACCATTCAACCCTGTAGATTAACGCAATAAGATTGTATGGCTTGGATGGTTTGTATGACCCAATCGTATGAACCCGCCGCACGAATTAGTATCGCCACCATAGTATGAGCTGGAATTAGTAGCTAAATACAATGGCCGCAGATCTGCTTTAAATGCAAAATTGACACGATTTGACACGCCAAGACATTCATTTTTCGCTTATAACAATATGATTTATCTAGAAAAAAACCCAACAATCAAAAAACGTCTCTTTTTAAAAGCGGGCAAAGCAAAAAAGCGACGGAAGGGTGAGTATTGTATTGAGCGTGGGGCGAATAGTATTGCAAAGCAGGGGATAGTATTGGGATGGTTTGATCGTATGGAGCGATAATACAATGATCAGGGCAGATTAATCTCAATACTATTCAATGCCCGTTACGACATACAAATGCGTATTGCATGTTTTGCACATGATCGGCTCACCCGAATTCGAGAGCCATTTGGACTTGCACATTTTACACGCGAGAATTTGTGGTTGCGGTTGCTTAACTTGTGTAGGAGCCTCGATTTGCTGCGCGACACCAGCCTGAACCACGAATAGATTTTGCTGCAATCGTTTTCGCACTTCCACTTCGCGTGGATGATACAGCCAGCGCTTCGAGGTTGTATTTTCCGAAAATAAATCCGTTACCGCTTGCTGAATAAGCGCAGGCGTAGTGTGAGCGCCCTCGTATTGATCCGCGATGTACAGGAGGTCTACCAACAAAACCCCGTTCGATGCCCCCATGACATTAGGCAATGATCTGCCGGGGTGATCTAATAAAATATCAATTAAATGACCGCCTACCATCGCCTGCAAATCAAATGCGCCCCCTGCTGCGTATTGATCAATCCTCAAAATTTTGCCTTGTGTAACGGGCAAAGAAATAGGATTGGACGTAAAGGAGAAAGACGTTTTTATGACCTGCCGCTCATGCAAAATGTAATCTGGTGTTGCTAGCGCAAGAGACTCGCCCTTAACCATCTGCTCAACAACAAAACGCTTGCAACAGACATAAAAAGAAATTTCGCAAAACGAATGTTCCTTTATTTTCGGATCTTTATCGTGCGCAAAGTGCCATTGATTTATATCACCTTTGCGAGCAACTACCGATGCCCCACAGCTGGGACAAACACACCCACAACCCCTGCCAGATACCACGCTACCGACTTCGACTAACTCTCCGGTTGCGTGATTAATTGCGAAGGGGATTTTTTGCATGGGTTGAGTAGCGGCTATTAGTTTGGAATGTGAGGTTAACTTGAGCAGGGTCGGTAGAGGCGGACATTAAATTTTATGGCCACCACCAGCTACACGGCGCTCAACCTAAATCTCAATGATTTCTATTCGCCCCTTAGGGTTACTCAGCACCAAGCTGGTATCGATTCTACCATTTGCGTGAACCAATTCTAATTTATTTAGCGCATTTAATTATTAGCCATTTCTTGATTATCAATTTTGACTATAGCCGACTCTTTGGAACCATCATAATTTGGGGTTGCACTCGGCCAACCAAAAAATCTTACACATACCCCCTACCACCTTGCTATTCACTTATACTGGTTTACGTAAGCATGTGTCGATTTTTTAGGGGGAAACACCTATGGCAAGATTTATTATTGAATATTCCGATAGAGAGACGATTAATGATCAGCTCTGTGAGCGCGCGGCTAGTTTGAATATCTCGCCAGAAGAGTTGATTAAACGTTTTGTTGATGCCGGCATGGATAATGGTGACCAATCACCGAGCATTGCTGCAGATAGCCTTGATAATTTTTTTGTGAAAAACGGTACACTAAATGCCGTCACAGAATGATCTGGCACCCATAACGAACACTAGAAATAAAGGAATTGCTAATTTAGCGCCGCTTAATAGTCTGAAAATCCACCGCTAGAACCCCAAGTATCATCCGCACCTGGAAGCATATCGGAAGACCAACCACAATCGGTTTCTAACGAACCAGAATAATCATGCGATAAGTCCGTACCGAAAGGATTTCCTTCGATGTCTATACCGCCCGCACCATCAATCATCGGAAGACCGTTGGCTGGATTTATCGTAAACTCTTCATGAAAATTTGATTCGAGCGAATCTATTCCAGTATTAGAAAAAATCTCATTACCAGCTGCAGAAATATCATCGCAAACAGAAGGAGCTGGGTTTGAACAAAAAAAATCAGTAAGCCAGCTAAATTTACTCATGCAAATTCCCCATTGTTGATTTGCACCTTAATTTGACCCACCTATGCATCCAAAAAATGACCCTGAAAAAACGTGCAGAAACTCAAACCTCATTTAGCTTTGCAGCTATTAGCTATGGGTCAAAATTCAATGCAAAAGCGGGTCAAATTAGGGCCCAAATCAACAGTATAGCGTCAGGTTGACCATGGGAGTCAACCGAATGCTTAGAACTCTTGGGAGCAATTATGTGCAGTCGAATCTTTGTAACCCCCGGAAATCCCCTCAAATTACTTTTGGCGCAGTTTGGGCTGAATGGAGTGGACTTGCCTGAGATAAATAACTTGGCACCTACAGAAGCTGCCCCGGTGGTTTATCGGGATGGCAGTAGTTTCAATATTTCACCGATGCGCTGGTGGCTGCACCCATCCTGGTCACCAGAGGGGCCCAATCAGAAGTTCGCCATGTTTAATGCCAGGATCGAGACGGTTTTAACAAGCCGCGCATTTCAGGGGCCGGTGCGCCACAGGCGCGCGATAATCCCTGTGTCTGGCTTTGTGGAATTCAAAACCCAGGACAAACAAAAGCAGCCGTTCTATGTACAGGCTGCCTCCGGAGAGACGCTGGCAGTTGCCGCGATGTGGGAGTGCTGGCAGAACCAGGTGTGGAGTACCGCAATGATTACCCAAGCGGCAAGTGAGTCATTTGCAGAAGTCCATGATCGGATGCCTCTGTCACTGAACGCAGAGCAGATTGCCCGCTGGATGAATCCTGAAGAGGATGTCAAAAGTCTCCTTCAGGAATTGCTTGGGCAGTCAGCAGGGCTTCACTGGCGTCCGGTTGATCCGCGAGTGAATAATGCTCGCAACAAGGAAGGCGTCGTGTTTCTTTGAGGTTGCACCAGATCTTCTGGCTTGCTGGCGTACTGTGCACTCCCATGGAGTTCGTCTAATTCTTCTCGCAAAATTTTCACGCTGGCGGGCGCTACAAAACCAAGTTTCGCTTGATAGGTATTGCAATCATTGAGATGAACTTTGATTAAGCCATCACTGGTGTGAATGTGGATAACCTGGTTCGGGCGGCGGGTGAGTACGAGCATTTTGAACTCCTTTTCAATGTGATTGTTTTTGCCCCAAAATCTAATCGTAAATACTCTAAATCAAAAAATCTAGGCGCTGATCTGAACTAAAAAGAGCTTTGTGACACAGTCCGACATCGGCCAATAGCGGAAGTTCAATGCCCTAATTTTCCCGCCTCAGAACTGACCTGAGCCTGTACAATTTAGCTGTAGTAGTGGATATGCATATAATATTCTTCCTCACAGCAGAACAACGAGACGCGCACCAGTGGCTAATTTTTTAACTATTCGTTATGTGATTTTCTGGCTGCGGGAAGATTTAGGATGATTTTCAACGCTTATCAATTATTAATTTCTATTAATAATTGCTTTTCATCCTTCCACCACAAAACAACGATAAAATCAGTTCCATTAGTAAACACACTTTCAATTAAGGTGTATTCATTCGAGTTTTCAGATTCTATCCATTTATCTGCATCAATCTGTAAAGCATTAGATGTAACGAAATATTTATTCGGATGAATAACTCTTTCAATCGGCCAAATATTTTCTGGCACATTTGAATTTCGTGAAAACCATTGGCGTTTTCCATACCTATCCCAACAAATAATCATACACGGATAGATACTCTTTTCGACCAGCCTAATAGCAGCACTAGTCAAAGAGACATTGAACATATTTGCTGCGCACCGTATTGAATCTGACGTAACATCTAGCGCTTCGCAATATTTTTTCCAAATAAATACAGGCATCATTAAATCAGCTGCGAAAGCATTAGCTCTAACTTCTCTATGTTGCCCAAAGTCACCGGGACGATTTTCTCGCTGCCGCATGGCATTTGTATCACAGCGAAATGGCATTTTGGGTCCTCTGTCATTTACCCAGTGCCCAAGTTCATGTCCTAATGAAAATCTTTGCCTTTTAGGATGCGCGTTACTGTTAATTGAAATTATGGCCTTTGCTGTGGTACCAATAATGCTGCCTTCGCATTCAGTTAAAGCGACTCGTTTAACTTGCGCATTTAAAGAGAAAGCTATTAGATCCAGATCTATATCACTTGGCTCGTAGATGCCCAATCTTTTTAATATATCCTCAGGGTTCTGCATATATCGCATATCAATTTTCTATGTCGTTTGGATCAATCAATCCCAATTCAACCAAATTTTTCCAAGCTTCAATGATAGCCTCATCACCTACCTGTCCACTTTGCTCTCTAAACGCTAAAAGTAAGCCTTCCGGTAAACTTTCTGAGCGATTCATTACTGCTGCTATACTTCTTAACATAGAATCAATCGTTACATTAGCAGCTGCTTTTTCTACTGAGCTTTGTTGTTGGCGTTGTGATTCCATAAAATCTTGTTTAAGCTGTTCTAGGCGAGCATCGCGATATTTTTTAATTTGAACATTAATATCCTTACGTATGGCAGTAATTTTTTCATACGAAATGCCATGAGGCGAATTAATTAATGAAGATGTCTCTTCATCACTTGCCTCTAGGGTTGACTGAATAATTAGCTCATTTAATGAGCGAAGATATGCTTTAGTCATGATGTGATCTTCCACCATTTAATTCCTTCTGGGAAACGTTTTCGCATTTTGTCTTTTATACGCTTTTCAACGTTGCGATAAACCTGATCCGTAAAGTTACATATAGTAAGAATTTTTGATTTAACCACTTTATCAAGATGGTTTTTTAAATAACACATAGCATCTTCATCGGTTTCGAAAATTTCATTTATTTTAGTTATCCAATTTGAAATGATCTTTGCAGATTCCATTTCTTCTATCGGCTGTTCTGCTGGTGCACTGGACAATTTCATGAGCGGAGCTATAGGCATTTCGATGTCGCCATCAATTATATTCTCCATGCTATCCGTGTATGTCATGAGTGATCGCTTTTCTTCTTCATTGCTAATGATGCTACGTCCAGTCATAACTAAAAAAGGCACCATTTGCTCTCCCACTGGCCAGCGTCGTTCACAAGCCAGTACCTTGGTTATCACTTCACTTATGACATCTGAGTCGGACATTCCTGCTCTCCCTTCGCAGCCATCCTGGCGATAAATCTGACAGATTCTGGCTATTTCAAGTTCGGTGAGTTCTGCCAGTTTGTCCTGTACTTCTATATCCGAAAAATGCTGTTGTGCATCTTTGTCCATCATGTTCATTTATTGGTTTTCCTAGGGTGATACTCCTGAAATCAGAAAAGTGGCAAAAAAAATCGCCACTTTTTGAAAGTCGTCAGTAAATGATAGTAGAACGGGTGTTTTTTGAACATTACACCTTATATACAACTATTTAGACCATACCTGGAGAGCTAATGAGCACTCAATTGCCCCCAAATAACATGCTTGAAGACATATTTACAGAGATAGCTATTCGCATTCAGCTCCCACCAAGTAAGTACCGACTTGCCTGCGAGCGTTACAAAACCATTGCTGATTATCTTGAGCGCGATGGAAGCCCCCTTAAGGACCAGATTGCACGCTTTTATCCTCAAGGTAGCATGGCTATAGGAGCAACTATTTCTTCTAGGGGCCATGACCAAGAATATGACATTGACATAGTAGGGGAGCTTTTATTGCCCAGTGATACGCCCCCCAAGATCGTATTAGATACCCTGTATACGGCTATAAAGGGGGAGAAGGGCAGCAGGTATTACGATATGGTTAAAAGGCGCACGCGCTGCGTGACCATTTATTACGAAGATGGAATGCACCTTGATGTAACACCGGTAATTTTACAAAGCTCATACCCAGAGAGAACAAGCGATCTCTTTCACGATGATCCAGATAAACCATATGAAGAACCGGCAAAATTGCTGATGAACGCATGGGGGTTCTGTACTCTCTTTAAGGCCAACACAGCAGATACCACCTCCTTTGCTGACAGATATAGCCGAAGTGTCCGTACTTTTGATGTTTTAGCAAAGGCCGAAACAGAAGAAGTTGATCCTCAGGAAGATCCTTCAAGAAAGTCCTCAGATGTTGTTGCATTACAGTTAATTAAACGTTTTAGAAATATCCAATATAGCAACCGGGAAGAACGGCTACCGCCATCGATATTATTATCAAAGTTCGTAAATGATGCAGCTAATCCAATGGATTCCCTTGTGGACGCTTTAATTTATCACACAACTTTTATTCGTCAGCAACTTGTAGGAGCTGATCGTACTTTCAAGTTGATTCATGAAGTAAATCCGACATGTGAAGAAGATTGTTTTACTGATCGGTGGCCATTGAAGATAAGCGAACAACGGCAATTTATTTCGGATTTAAATTATTTATTAGATTCTCTTAAAAAATTAAAGAGCTCTGAACTCTCAATTGACCAAATCCAAAATTTGCTCGCTGATTTATTCGGAGAATTTCCAGTTAAAGCAGCGATTCGTGCAACTCAAGAAATGGTAGGTAATGCCACAAGATCAGGGTCAACGGGTCATAAAATTGGTGGCGGAATTTTATTGGGTGCTACAACATCCTCGCTCATGCGAGGAGCCAAGGCTAATACTAATATGGGAGGTGATTTCCCAGCATGATATTAAGCCTGGATCAACAAATTGAAGCTATGAAAATAGCTTATCCCAACCTACCTGTTGTACGACAATCTGATCGTGCTTGCATTTGGTTCGGAGGGATTCGGCCAAATCAAAAGACCTTTTGCATTTCCATATATTATCGTCCCCCAATAGTGCCTGAAATATTTACTGCGGGTATTCAACCGCGTGTTCAGGTGTTGTCTCCCATATTGGAACGACACTACGATTTTGAAGAAGGCCCAACACCTCACGTTTATCGAAACGATGAAAATCCATTGCTGCCATACTTATGCCTTTTTGATTCTGATGCGAATGAATGGACGCCTGAAGATTCTATTGCAGAAACCACTATTCCTTGGACAGAACGATGGTTGATAAATTATGAGTTTTGGATTGCAACAGGAAAATGGGCAGGTGGTGGTCGTCATGTAGTCCAAAGAAAGTTTGAAAACCCTGAACTTATTTTTGATGGTCAAGAAGCAATTCAATCCAATTATTAAATTTCACCGATTTAACAAGGAGCTTTAATGCAGCGCCATTTAGACAACTTTATAGCAGGAGCCATTGATTGGCTTTGGCGCAAACGTTCCCCAGGTCTTACTCTGATAAGAATTAGTATCACCGTACTACTGGCATTGCTAGGAACCAGCTGGGCAATGAAAATTATTGTTCCATCCCCATCTGGCACATTTCAAGTTGCATTTGATATGAATCAAGGGATACCAGCATATTTGATTGTCGTCTCACTAGTACTTACTGTTATTTTGTTTGTAGTAGGAATAATCCTGCTAATCCTCGAAGAACGTAACCTTGGTAAGAAGCGGGCTATCGCGATAGAACTGCGGGGTCTGCGTTACACAACCGGGCAAGCGCTGAAAGACAAAATTCCGCGCAACATTCTCGGACGCAGAGATCAAATCTTGGTAAATATCATACGATCAGATGGCCGCATTCTCGATCCTGAGGAAGCTCTTCAGCAAATTATTCATTTGCCAACATCAATGGCTAATATCGAAGCCGGTGTTGATCGTACTGATATTGCATTTGTTGCTGGTGGTCTTGCACCTGTACCTTTTAGCTTTCTTATGGGCATTCAATTGGATGATGAAAGTGGCGTGACACTTATGGATTGGGATCGCAACGGAAATTATTGGCGCGCACTTGACGGGAAGGATGATGGATGTCGTTTTGTAGTAAGTGGTATGGATAAAGTTGGTGAAGCTGAAGAAATCGTCCTAAGCGCCTCAGTTTCATATCACACCAACTTAACTGCTGTAACCAGTACATTCTCGGGGCAGCCCATCGTATCAATGACGTTGACGATACCGTCGACAGATGGCCATTGGTCGGAAGCAAAACAAGCTGCTCTCGCTCAAGAATTTTTTAATACTGCACGTGCGTTGTGCGGTACGAACGTCAAACGCGTAAATTTGATTCTCGCGGCTCCTAACAGCGTAGTTATTCGTTTTGGTCGTATTTACGATAAGCGCAACCTTCCGGCGCTAACTGTTTGGCAATATGAAAATGGTCAAAATCCGCCTTATCCATGGGGAGTAAGCATGCCGGTAGCGGGGCAAAAGGCGAAGATCATCAGGCGATCAAATGGCGAATTAAATTAGTGAGCTTTTAGAGTTTCTTGATGAATTCGGCCAAAAGCGGACCTCAATATATTCGAATTCAGACCATGACAATTTGCTGAGCCTGATACTTCTCTTGGATATTGAGATCAAGCCCTTTTACTGTTTAGTCAGCTTTGCAGCCAGTACGTCTGCCTTCTAAATAATTGGAGGCTCCGCTAAGAGTTCTGTCGCATTCGCCATGAGTGCGGCCGCTATGGGGCCAGCAAGGTGAGCCTCGCGACTTGCCTCATCAGGAAAAGCATCAAATATTCCAAATCTGGATGAGCTGAGTTTTATCGCAAACCAAACAGTGGTACCTGCTTCCTGATTGGCAAGTTCCAAAGCACTTTTTACGTGAAAGTATTGGCTCAACATCATCTCGACGCGCTTAATACTAAAATTATCGAGCTGACGCAGATGCGGGACGTTATCCAGGGACTAGTCGCTCATTGTCACGGCAATGAGCGCCCCGATTGTCCAATTATCGCTGGTATTGCGCAATCACCTCAGAGGGGAGCGCCAACGCTATATTACGAATGAAAATTGCCATACTGGTTTTATCAGACATGGCAATCTGGCTGTGCACGACCACCTTATTCCAAGTTTTAAATTCGCAGGTGATTAGCATCGTACGCAGCGCCATCTTCAGACGATAGAGGCACGTACAAGGTGTTACTTCTGCATCATTGGAGGTGGCAAGGACACCTTGGTGCCCGCTTTTCGTCGTCCTTCGCCACTACGAACGTTATTCCAACTTCGTTAGCGCCTGTAAAATCCCGCAGTCTTTAACGGCTCGATTGTTATTGCATTGGGTACGCAGACCCACGAGTTGTCCCCGTAACGCGGTGAGTTCGGCAATGCGCGCATCGACTTCCTGTACATGCGTATCAACGATATGGTTGATCTCTTCACACGCTTTTTCAGGTGTTGCCTGATACTTAATCAATTCACGTATTTCACCGAGCGTGAGTCCGAGATTCCGGCACTGTTTGATAAATCCCAACTGCCGTAGTGACTCCGCGTCGTACAATCGATAATTACCTTCCGTTCGATGCGGAGCGGATACCAATCCCTCCTGCTCATAAAATCTGATCGTTTGGACAGATACGCCCGTTTGTTTCGCCAGGGCACCAATTTTCATGTGAATACCTCGCTTGACCCTCTAGTAGCTATAGAGTTTATAGTGAGGTCATTGAATTTAATACAAACGACAATGTTGCCATGCGTGATTGCGGCTCATGTTTTAAATTATCAAAAAACCTGACTAAGGAATAATCAACTGATGCGGTCCCATTCTCTCTTTAAAAAAAATAATTTACGAAATTTGATGTTGCTTGCATCGTTACAGGCGGCGACCTTGATGAATGTTCCAATGGCTTCTGCGGACGACGATGATATCGAAGAAGTTCTCGTAATATCTTCACGCACGAAGGCTACACTCGACGACTCACCGATGCGTGTGCAAGTGCTTAACGAAGAGGAGCTGTACGAAAAAGCCAATATGAAGCCTGGCGATATCCGTATGGTGCTTAACGAGAGTACGGGGATACAGGTACAGCAAACTTCTCCCACCAGCTTTAATTCAAGCATTCGCATCCAGGGTCTGGATGGGCGCTATACACAACTGCTTCGTGACGGTTTGCCCATCTATTCGGGATTCTCAGGTAGCCTTGGTCTTCTGCAAATCGCACCATTGGATTTACAACAGGTAGAAGTCGTCAAAGGAGCCTCCTCAACACTTTATGGTGGGGGCGCTATCGCCGGGTTAGTAAACCTGATTTCAAAGCGACCTGGTGAGACACCCGAAACTTCATTGATGCTAAACGGAACCTCAGCCCGTGGCTTGGATGTTTCCGGCTTTCATTCGCGTCAATCGGACTCGCATGGTTTTACCCTTTTTGGAAGTTACAATCGCGGCGACGCTTATGATCCAGCTGACAATGGGTTGACGGCCATCCCGGAGTTCGAGCGAGTCACTGTCACGCCGCAATGGTTTTATACCGTCTCTGACGACACCGACCTGGATGTCGGCATAGGTTTTATCGATGAAAGTCGTCTGGGCGGCAGCATTGATTACGTTGAAGGTCGAGCGCCCGATGAGTATTTCGAATCCAACGATACCCAAAGAATGTATTCCCGCCTTAACCTGAATCACGCCTTGGAAAGCGGCCTACGGCTGACACTGAAGAGTGCCTATAGTGTGTTTGATCGTAGTTTGGAAATCCCGGACTTCGTCTTTTCTGGAAAGCAGACATCCACTTTTAATGAGTTAACGTTAGCGAATGATGAGGGCGAAGGACGCTGGGTTTTAGGGCTTAATGCGGTCACCGAAAAGTTTGATCAGGACCAAGCCCAAGTCGGATTTAACCACGATTATTCAGAGGAAACTGTTGGGGCCTTTGGGCAGTATACGCGCGAATTGTCATCGCTCGTCGTTCTCGAAGGTGGGCTGCGAGCCGATTCCCATTCGGATTATGGTAGCTTCATATTGCCTCGAATTTCCGTTCTCCTGTTGCCTATGGACGACCTTACGATGCGCATTGGCGGAGGTTACGGTTACAAAACGCCTAACTTGTTCATCACCGAAGCAGAAGAAATACACTTCAGAAATCTGGAACCAATAGATCCAGCACTGTTTGAGGGAGAAACGTCTAAAGGCGTGAACTTTGACATCAATCATCGTCTTGAGATAACCGAAGAACTGAGTCTCAGCACCAACTTCCTTGTGTTCTACACACAGATTGATGATGCATTGGAAATCGTAGAGAGTGGTGAGATTTATCGATTCAATCAACTTGATACTGCCGTTAAAACGGACGGCGCAGAATTGAACTTGACGTTAAGCTTCAGCGAACTGCGTTATTTGTTTGGATATACCTATGTTGATGCACGAAAGGAAACAGCATCAGGTGACGTCGATTTACCACTTGTCTCACAGCATCGTGTTAACCAAGTCGTTATGTGGGAGCGGGAGGACGATTTTCGGGTGGGTTTTGAAGCTTACTATTTCAGCGAGCAGAATCGGGAAAACGATACTGCGGGAAGGAGCTATTGGACCTTCGGCTTGATGATGGAAAAAACACTCAGCGAACAGGTCACGGCCTTCCTGAACTTTGAGAATTTCACGGACAGCCGTCAAACACGCTATGAAAATATTTATAGCGGTAGTTTGGCTGATCCGGTTTTCCGGGATATCTATGCACCGCTGGATGGCCGTGTGATCAATGGCGGCGTTCGAGTACGATTTTAATCTGGAGGAGGCGTCTATGTCAGTCGAGTTGAAGCCAGGCCCTGAAGTTAATCCTAACAACGCTGGACCGATTGGGCAAAGGCCGGAAGCAAGTGCGCAGGCTGACGTGACTTACGTGAGCGTCTTTACGGTTCCTCAGATGGATTGCCCTTCAGAAGAGAACTTGATTCGCACTGCGTTTGCTACCGTTGAGGACTCACCTACCTTCGAGTTTGACCTCGCTAATCGCAAGGTGCGTGTGTATCACCGCGATACAGTAGAGAAAGTGACCCAGATCATGAAGTCGGTTGGGCTCGGCGCGCAGTTGGAGTCGTCTGAGTCGGCGGATCACGAAGCCGTTCAGCAAGCTCAGCACGCTACGCAATCCAGTGAGGTACAAGAAGCGCGTGTATTACGATGGTTACTGGCCATCAACGCTATGATGTTCGCGATAGAGTTTGGCGTAGGCATTGTGGCGCAGTCCACCGGACTTATCGCTGACTCGCTGGATATGTTTGCTGATGCCGCCGTATACGGCGCGTCCTTGTATGCGGTTGGCAAGGCCGCAAAACTGAAGCTTACAGTGGCTCATATTTCCGGTTGGCTACAGGTAGCGCTTGCTCTTGGCGTTCTATTTGAGGTGATTAGACGCGCGATCTATGGGAGCGAACCCGTTTCTACGCTGATGATGGGTATTGGTGCGGTCGCCTTGATGGCTAACATTACGTGCTTGTTATTGATCTTTAAATCGCGTAACCAAGGCGCTCATATGAAAGCGAGCTGGATATTTTCTGCAAATGATGTGCTGGCTAACGTGGGGGTCATTACTGCGGGAATCCTTGTGGCGGTGACCGGGTCCCAATTACCCGATTTGGTTATCGGTATCATCATCAGCCTAATTGTATTAAACGGCGCCAGACGCATCTTATTATTAAAATAAGGTGGTGTTGCAGTTTCAGGCCTGCGCCTACCTATTAAAAAATTATGAGTGATGCATCACTCGGGCTGATTTATATCCGCTTGATCTCTAAACTTGGAGCCAAAAATAAAAGTGAATAATCAAAAGGGTTTCTTTACACGAATCATCAGTGTTGTTGCAGCATGGATTTTAATTTCAGGCTCTGTATTCGCACAACCCGGTGGATCGGGAGATGTCAAACAGCTGTGGCAGCTGCTTGATTATGTTGCGGTCGATTACAGCGGAGCTGTAGCCGATGGTGCCATCATCAGCGAGGCTGAGTACGCTGAGATGCTGGATTTTACGGAGAATGCAGGCACGTTATTACAATCTCTTCCAGAGCATGAATCCAAACCCACTATTGCCGACAAAATTGCCGAGTTGCGCGCAGCTGTCCTACGTAAAGAGGCAAGCAACGAAGTTTCCCGGCTTGCACATGTGGCTAATGCATCCTTGATAACTGCCTATCCATTTCCAGTCGCTCCACAAAACGTACCCGACCTTGCTCGCGGACAGACTCTTTATGCAGCGCAATGTGCTACATGCCATGGTGTGGCCGGAAACGGTGACGGTCCGCTCGCTGAAAACCTGGAACCCAAACCGATTGCATTTACAGATCCTGAACGCGCTCGCACGCGAAGCTTGATCGCTTTATATCAGGTGATTTCCCAAGGCGTGGAAGGTACATCAATGGTAAGTTTTAAAGCTCTACCTGAAGAAGATCGATGGGCGCTCGCATTTTATATCGGTACGCTTTCCTTCAACGAATCCATGCGCGAACAAGGTAAGCATTTGTGGAACGATGATGGACAAATAAAGGGCCGCTTCACTGATCTGGCCACGCTTACTACAGTTACCGAAGCGGCACTGGCCGAAACAATACCGGAAAATAATGCTCGCTCTGTCACTGCCTACTTACGAAGTCATCCCAAAGTTGTAGAAACAAATAAACCTGTGGGGTTGGCGTTATCTCGATTGCGCCTTGCAGAAAGCCTGGCCGCTGCGCGAGCCGGAGACCGGAATCTCGCGACGCGTTTGAGCCTGTCAGCATACCTGGATGGATTCGAGCCGCTTGAGCCGATAGTAAATACCCGCAACGGATCTTTGTTGATTGCCGTGGAAACCGCGATGCTCACCTATCGCTCGGCAGTCGCAAAAGGAACCATTGAACAAGTGGAGGCGGCGGCAGTTCAATTGGAACAACTTTTTGTGCAAGTTGATGGGCTGATGCAAGACGCTAAGGCCGACCCTAGGACAACGTTTGTCGGTGCGCTCACGATTCTCCTACGCGAAGGTATAGAAGCGTTGTTGATTGTTATCGGCATGATTACCTTCTTGAAAAAGACAGACAGGCCTGAAGTGCTTCACCATGTCCACAGAGGGTGGATAAGCGCCTTGCTTGCTGGCGTGCTGACATGGGTCGTGGCCACTTATCTCATCGGCATTAGCGGAGCTAACCGTGAGGTGACTGAGGGGATCGGATCTTTACTCGCAGCAGTCGTTTTGCTTAGCGTTGGATTGTGGATGCACCAGAAAAGTAGCGCTGGCAAATGGCAAGATTATTTGAAAGAAAAATTATCTCTAGCAGTGTCGCAACGTTCAGCGTGGGCATTATTTGCGCTGGCTTTTATCGCGGTGTATCGCGAGGTTTTTGAAACCGTTTTGTTCTATTCCGCACTGGCAGCGGACGGTAATAGCGGCGCATTGATAGCAGGTTTTTTCACAGCCTTATTGTTATTAGTAGTCATCGCGTGGGTATTGTTGCGCACAAGCGCACGTATGCCGTTGGGAACATTCTTCTCTGTCACATCCATTTTGGTGGTCGTGCTTGCAGTAGTGTTAACTGGCAAGGGCGTATCAGCTTTGCAAGAGGCCGGATGGATAGGTGTGACGCTCATTACGATTCCACGAGTGGAATGGCTCGGACTCTATCCAACACTGGAGACATTAACATCACAGGTAATTGTTGCCCTAATCGCCTTGGGAGGCTTCGGTATTAGCTGGGTTAACACGCGCAATAATGCGGTAGAAAAAGCGAAATTGAATTAATGGTCCATGAGGTTTCTGTGGCTGTGCGCTGGCCACCTCGCGATATGGAAACGTTTTTGCTTACGTTTCAGCAATTCGCTTAGTCAATTAAACGCTACATAGCACTTAGTAAAAAATGGATTGGTTTGAAGATGCGATGTAGCGTTTAATTTTATCCAACAACGATCTATTGAAAAGGCCGTTATTTCAATGACATCAAGCGGCCATTTGCCGGCAACTTTCTGCACACTTACGACAGGCTTCCACACAAGCTTCCATTTCACCTACCTCTTCACAACTTTTTGCACAAGCCTCACAAATATCGGCGCAAATTCCACATAACTGTGCGCTGAATGACGACCCACTTAACTCTAGGCACGCCGAGGCTTCACAAATTTTGGCGCAATTAAGCATAAGCTTAAAATGCTCGGGTTCGACGTGCTTCCCACCCATCTCCAAGCAATGATTAAGAGCGGTGGAATAACAAATGGCGGAACAGGAAGAACAAATATCAGCGCAATCGGAATGCATGGCGGTATGAGACATAGTCGTATCCTCATCAAATGTTGTCGTGATGACAATGGTGTGAATGTGTAGAGTTTTATACGTGAATGCTGTTAGTTACCTTGAATGGTGTCGCTAAGAGCGTACAGCTGCTTTGCACCTATGGCGCAGTAATCCGGCAGTCCGGTTTCGTTTGGAAAACCGAATTTCGAAAACGTTTCAGGCATGTTGAGATAAGGTCGCGTGGTTACTCATCGGCAACCTCATTGATGAGGAGAATCTGATTCGAGCGGGACGGAATTGTCCCGGATGAAATGTACTATGTCAGGGAGCATATGCGGTGAAGAGAATGAGAGATCGAACTCAGCGGTCGGATTGGAGGGATTGAATTAAGACATCCAGTCCTTCATGGGGATCAGCGCCGATCACCTGACAGTACCTCACAAATTCAAGGATCTCGATTTTGCGACGGTCCTGTTCCATTTTCCCCAGAACGGAATGATGCCTCCCCAGCACATCGGCAGCATCCCTTAGAGACAAACCACTCTCATCCCGTTGCTCTTTCAGCCAGGTTCTCAGCTTTTCGTAATGAGAGGAATAAGGAGATGATTTCATTGTCTCGATAATAGAGACAAGATAGAATGTCGCGAAATTCGAGACATGAGGCGTCAATATGAGGTCCGGCGGTAAAAGCGTTGAATTTAGCCACTTCTAACGTAACCGATTGAATATTATGAATTAATCAACCAGCAGTTCAAAAGTCATGGGCTTAACCTGCTTGGTTAGATCCAGCCCAAAACTTCCTAGCCGCCCCAAATGCTCGGTATGATACGGTGAGAATTCGGCCATAATGTCGCGGGTAATATTGTACCCTTCCGACTTCAATTGATTGAACACTTCGGTCATCGCGTTTACGTTGTATAAGATCGCGAAGTTGGCCAGCAAATGATTGTATTTAACGATTTTGCTTTGTTCGTGTCTCAAGTTTGCAGGAATTTTCCCGCCATTAGCAAAAAAACAACCACCGGGCAAACTCATTGAACTCTTCGCTCTTACAGGTCGCTGCCTGGATTGTTTTGCGCAGATCAACGTCGGTAATGTATTTCAGCAAAAACATGGTTCTGACCACGCGCCCGAGTTCACGGAACGCAAAGTACAGCTTGTTTTTCCGGTTCTTGGTGCCGAACCGGCGCAGGATTGTCGAAGCGGTGATTTTCCCTGCTTTAACTGACATGGCCGTTCGCATCATATCCGCATAGTGCTTTTCAATGAGATCCCACTTGATCGGCTCCTTGAACAAAGACTGAATATGCTTGAGTACCATGGAGCGATCAGGCTTATAAAAGCTGAGATCTTTGATATTTCGGATACGGGGCATGAGCTTTATGCCCAGCAAGTACGCCAGGCCAAAGACGGGTGTGGATTGCGCCTGTGTATCGCCGTGAACGGTGTCCGGATTAAAATCAGATTCATCGTTGAGTAGGCCGTCCAAGATATAAATCGCCTCGTAGACACCGCAGGGAATAAACCGGCTGAACAATGCAATATAGGTGTCCGAGACGTGGTAATAGGCAATGCCGCCATAGCTGCCATACCGAATATGGTATTCAGATAGCAAATTATCTTCGTAGAGATCCCAAAGCTTTCCATCAGCGGACACACTGCTGCCTGATCCCCAACACTCAATGAGCCGGTATTTCTTATACTCGCTATTGATCTTCGCAATAGCTTTATCGAGACGCGCTTCCGTCGTGCGTTTTAAGTTAAGCCAGGCGACTTGCTTGCGAGAAACGCCCTGCACAGATCGCACGGTTTCGGTGGGACCAATGTTGGTACCGTAACAAAACACGGTCAGGACAAAACGTAACTCCGGGTCGCTGATACGTGATTCGAAGCCCGACAACGGGCCAAAATGTTTATTCAGGTTCAGCCACTTTTCGACATTGATAATCACATCAAGCAGGTTGATTTTGTCCAACCGATCGCGCAAAAGCGCTCCAATTTCTTCGACTTCAGGTAAGGGTTGATCAGGCTTTGGTTTACCGATAATCAGATTCCCGTTTTCAATACGAACCAGTTCGTCCTCCGGGAATTGGCTGTCAGCTTTCCGGCAGCTCGTTTCCATGGACTTCTTCAGCGTTGTTGTAAATTCAGTATCACCGGCGACGAGCCCTACCTCCTCGCAATAGGTAGGCAACTGCGCTTCGTATTCTTCCCAGGTGATCATCTGCTCCCGGTAATCATCGAAGGTTTCACTGTAGGGAATGAACAAGTCACCGGTACTTAGTTCTTCAGCGATCCGTTCAAACACACACAGCTCAAAACAGGTTTTATTAACCTCCGACACCTGTGCTGATTTGGTTGATTTTCCCGTGACTAATTTCCACCAGCTTTCGCGAATCCAGCGAATATTAATGACATTTCTGGAAGAGGGATCGTTCGGATCGCTTTGAATTGACAGGAACTCCGTGCGACGCTTTTTGTGCGTCAAAATAAACTGGAACGCATTGAGCAAGTCCTTGTCTTCCGTGGCCGATGCCAGGTTGAGTATTTCAATCGTACGAAACAAGGTGGATCGTTGCTTTTTATAGAGTCGAACCATAAACGGCAAATAGTTGTTGCCTGCGAATGCCATATATTGTTCGCACATTTGCATTAGCTGATCACTGTTCTTTCCCAGTATCGGATCAAAAGCTGCCACCGAATCGGGTTTATCAAGATACACCTTGACCGTCCCAGACAACACAGAAATCAAATGATCGGTTTGCTTTTGATGGTCTGCAAGGTACTTCTCCAACAGCTTCTGCGCCGAGCGATCCATTTTTAACAACATCTTGATAAAAATATCGGCGGCGTTATCCAGTGTTTGTGCGTATTGGTGCCGGATTAAAACGATGACGAGTGCGAGTCGCTTGTTCAGCTTTAGTTTCATCAATTCGGCGTAATCCAGGGCCTTGGCCTCGTTGATAAACTGCTGGTGTTTAACTGGCGGCAACCCCAAATCCGTGGGCAAAAGTGTTTGCAGGGATGTAAGCCATTCCAGGTATTGGATGTACGCATGGATATTGCGAGGGGTCGGGCGTTTGGGTTCATTTTTCAGCGTGCTCCAACCAAAACCATTCAGTCCTGTGCTAGATCGAAGAATATCGTTGATGCATTGGCGACTTTCAGACTCTAAAAAGCCACACAATTGATCGTAATACCGAGTGTTGACTTCGGCCCTGGCCGCCTGACATATCCGCTCAAGTACACTGAACGCCGGTAACTCGTATCGCTCTTTGACCAAATATTCCAACGTGACATTGATGATATCCGGTAATGCTTCTTTGGTAGTCGCTGCCTCAAGTGCCCAAATCTGTGCCAATTCAGAGGTCTTGGCCGCATCGTAGGCTTTTATATTAAGATGGCGCCGAATCAGCTTTACGTGACGATCCTTCGCGCCCGATGTGTAATAGGTTTGGAGATCCTTCAGTGTCACCCGCGAACGGCACTGATTTTTAATGTGCGTGATGATCACCTTTGGTATTTCACCCAGGTTTACGAACCGGCCCAATCGCTGCGTGATTTTTAGCTGAATCAGGAGCCCCAAAAAGGATGCGCTGGTTCGTTTACAGTGACGCAGTGCAAACTTCTGATCTTCCGGCGTAGGTGTATAGACATCCCCTAACTCATCTTCGGTGATATCAGATTTAATTCGTGGATAAGCTGTCTGATAGATAGCGGCCATCGACTTAAATTTTCTCTGATAGATGCATTATTGTGTAAAAGCATCGCGTTATAGTTATCAGGTTTCTAGTCGTCATTTGGATATGCCTAGATTAGTCGCAAGTGGCTTTCATTGCTTTATTCCTTGTGATGGCCTGCCATTACGTCGCCTGAATTGAGATGCCAAGCATTTTGAACAATCGCAAACAACAGTAATACCAACGCCAACAGCAACAGTTCGGTTTGATACACATTGACCGCATACTGAATTTTGAGACCCATACCAGAAACAGCGGAAGGAAACAAAATGGCGATAAAAC
The DNA here is from genome assembly GCF_000263355.1 of Cellvibrio sp. BR. Classification (NCBI taxonomy): domain Bacteria; kingdom Pseudomonadati; phylum Pseudomonadota; class Gammaproteobacteria; order Cellvibrionales; family Cellvibrionaceae; genus Cellvibrio; species Cellvibrio sp. BR. Next base: position 262,649 of record NZ_JH668202.1, read on the forward strand.
TTAAGATGGTCGGCAGCAGCGGGGTACAACACAACAGGGGGCTTACAATCCCGATAACTATGCCGCCCGCCGCTGGTGCCGTTCTGCAATGGGTCTTCTTGCGTATCAGTTGAACCCATAAATTGATGAGAACGCTCTCCAGCGTTGCGAACAAAAACGCAAATAGCGCGATTCTCAGATTAAGATGTGCAAAAGAACGCAAGCCAATATCGGAACCCAGTTCATGCGCTGGCAGGACAACCAAGTGGACGACCAGCACCAGACTAAAGAGGATCGCGGTACGCCGTTTTGAGTGAGAATCCTGAACCGGCGATTGAAATGCATACACTACAAGTGACCAGAGGCGTTTTATAGAGTTTGTAGCGCGCTTCACTATCGCATTCATTCTTCTTTGCCGTTTGTCGCAACTTTGTAAGTTCCCCAGAACATCTCCGGTAACACGCAAACCAGTGGTGTACCGATCAGTAAAAAGAGTCCTAATCCGTTAAAGGTGAGCCATTGTATCCACTGCATCCCAATGCCTAATGCCAACATGGCGGAACCCAGAAAAAATGGCCCGCTGAAAAAACAATGCATTCGCCCACATTGACGCGCATTTCTTAAACAGGCATATCCCATCCAACTTAAAGCGATCGCCCAGATACTGCCGGTCATCCACGGTGCAAGTTGCATCATGTCATTTTCAGAAGACGACTGCACCAGTTGATTGGGCGTAATGGCTGTTGTGCAGCCAGCTCCTGACAGTTCAATATCAGAAGTGATCTGCACCAATCTCGACTATGCTCAATACTCGTGTGCACCAAAGCGAGGTGAGCATGGCGACGGACACCCCACGGATTCCAGAACAAGGCGTGGCCACTCTGCCTGATGAGGCTTGGGAGCGTGCGCGCCGTCGTGCGGAGATCATCAGTCCGTTGGCGCAGTCGGAGACGGTCGGGCACGAAGCGGCCGATATGGCGGCTCAGGCGCTGGGCTTGTCTCGGCGCCAGGTATACGTTCTGATCCGGCGTGCCCGGCAAGGCAGCGGCCTCGTGACGGATCTGGTGCCCGGCCAGTCCGGTGGAGGTAAAGGTAAGGGGCGCTTGCCGGAACCGGTCGAGCGCGTCATCCACGAGCTACTGCAAAAGCGGTTCCTGACCAAGCAGAAGCGCAGCCTAGCGGCCTTTCACCGCGAAGTCACTCAGGTGTGCAAGGCTCAAAAACTGCGAGTGCCGGCGCGCAATACCGTGGCCTTACGGATCGCTAGCCTTGACCCGCGCAAGGTCATCCGCCGGCGGGAAGGCCAGGATGCCGCTCGTGACCTACAAGGTGTGGGCGGCGAGCCTCCTGCCGTGACCGCGCCGCTGGAGCAGGTGCAGATAGACCATACGGTCATCGACCTGATCGTGGTCGATGACCGCGACCGGCAACCTATTGGCCGCCCGTACCTGACCCTCGCCATCGACGTGTTCACCCGCTGCGTGCTCGGCATGGTCGTCACGCTGGAAGCGCCGTCTGCCGTTTCGGTTGGCCTGTGCCTCGTGCATGTCGCCTGCGACAAGCGCCCTTGGCTGGAAGGACTGAACGTGGAAATGGATTGGCAGATGAGCGGCAAGCCCTTGCTGCTCTACCTAGACAACGCGGCCGAGTTCAAGAGCGAGGCCCTGCGCCGGGGTTGCGAGCAGCATGGCATCCGGCTGGACTATCGCCCGCTGGGACAGCCGCACTATGGCGGCATCGTGGAACGGATCATCGGCACGGCGATGCAGATGATTCACGACGAACTGCCGGGAACGACCTTCTCCAACCCTGACCAGCGCGGCGACTACGATTCCGAAAACAAGGCCGCCCTGACGCTGCGCGAGCTAGAGCGCTGGCTCACATTGGCGGTCGGCACCTACCACGGTTCGGTGCACAACGGCCTGCTCCAACCGCCGGCCGCGCGCTGGGCCGAGGCCGTGGCGCGTGTCGGCGTACCGGCCGTCGTCACACGCGCTACTTCGTTCCTGGTCGATTTTCTGCCGATCCTCCGGCGCACGCTGACCCGCACCGGCTTTGTCATCGACCACATCCACTACTACGCCGATGCGCTCAAGCCGTGGATTGCGCGGCGTGAACGCTGGCCGTCCTTTCTGATCCGGCGCGATCCGCGCGACATCAGCCGTATCTGGGTCCTGGAACCGGAGGGACAGCATTACCTGGAAATTCCCTACCGTACCTTGTCGCATCCGGCTGTCACCCTCTGGGAACAACGGCAGGCGCTGGCGAAACTGCGGCAGCAAGGGCGCGAACAGGTGGATGAGTCGGCGCTGTTCCGCATGATCGGCCAGATGCGTGAGATTGTGACCAGCGCGCAGAAGGCCACACGCAAGGCGCGGCGTGACGCGGATCGCCGCCAGCACCTCAAGACATCAGCTCGGCCGGACAAGCCCGTTCCGCCGGATACGGATATTGCCGACCCGCAGGCAGACAACTTGCCACCCGCCAAACCGTTCGACCAGATTGAGGAGTGGTAGCCGTGGACGAATATCCCATCATCGACCTGTCCCACCTGCTGCCGGCGGCCCAGGGCTTGGCCCGTCTTCCGGCGGACGAGCGCATCCAGCGCCTTCGCGCCGACCGCTGGATCGGCTATCCGCGCGCAGTCGAGGCGCTGAACCGGCTGGAAGCCCTTTATGCGTGGCCAAACAAGCAACGCATGCCCAACCTGCTGCTGGTTGGCCCGACCAACAATGGCAAGTCGATGATCGTCGAGAAGTTCCGCCGCACCCACCCGGCCAGCTCCGACGCCGACCAGGAGCACATCCCGGTGTTGGTCGTGCAGATGCCGTCCGAGCCGTCCGTGATCCGCTTCTACGTCGCGCTGCTCGCCGCGATGGGCGCGCCGCTGCGCCCACGCCCACGGTTGCCGGAAATGGAGCAACTGGCTCTGGCGTGGGTTTGATCACGTGTCGAAACCCTGGCGTACCCCACCAACATGCTGTTCTCCTCTCAAAACACTTAGAAACGTAGATCGGTGAGAGATCGGAAGCGAGAGGCAGTTTTGAGAGACCTTCAACCTTCGGCAGACTGTCGGCTTTGGTATCTCTCATAAACGGATGTTTTTGAGAGAACTATCTTCGGCCTTCACACGCACGAAAGGCGGCGAAGCTCCGCCGTTAATCCGTCCGCCGGAGATCTCGCCCAGGCAGGCTGAAGGCCGAGCAAGCCTGACAGGCCCGAAAAGCCCGGCACGGGCGTCGGCGGCGATGACGGCGGCGGCATTATCCAGGGTTGATGATGGAAGTGGAGGATATCGACAACCTCTCGCGCAACCAAGACATCGCGGTCGGACTGCAAGTGATCTTGAAGCCACGGGCCCGTCCCACCCCGACATGGACCTCGATGCCCGAACGGACGTTAGATTTCGAGTTCTAGGCGTTCTGCGATGAAGGTTGGATCCCAGCCGGGATTGAAAGTGTCGACGTGGGTGAATCCGAGCCGCTCGTATAGGCCACGCAGGTTCGGGTGGCAGTCGAGCCGCAGCTTGGCGCACCCCTGCGTTCGCGCGGCATGGCGGCAAGCCTCGATCAGCGCGGAGCTGACACCCCGGCCCGCATGTGTCCGTCGCACCGCGAGCTTGTGCAGATATGCGGCCTCCCCCTTGAGGGCGTCGGGCCAGAACTCGGGATCCTCGGCCGACAAGGTGCAACAGCCGACGATGCCGTCGCTGCAACTCGCGACTAGGAGCTCGGATCTCAGGACGAAGGTCTCCGCGAATGTCCGGTCGATCCGCGCGACGTCCCAGGCGGGCGTTCCCTTGGCGGACATCCACGCCGCAGCGTCGTGCATCAGCCGCACAACCTCGTCGATATCACCCGAGCAGGCGACCCGAACGTTCGGAGGCTCCTCGCTGTCCATTCGCTCCCCTGGCGCGGTATGAACCGCCGCCTCATAGTGCAGTTTGATCCTGACGAGCCCAGCATGTCTGCGCCCACCTTCGCGGAACCTGACCAGGGTCCGCTAGCGGGCGGCCGGAAGGTGAATGCTAGGCATGATCTAACCCTCGGTCTCTGGCGTCGCGACTGCGAAATTTCGCGAGGGTTTCCGAGAAGGTGATTGCGCTTCGCAGATCTCCAGGCGCGTGGGTGCGGACGTAGTCAGCGCCATTGCCGATCGCGTGAAGTTCCGCCGCAAGGCTCGCTGGACCCAGATCCTTTACAGGAAGGCCAACGGTGGCGCCCAAGAAGGATTTCCGCGACACCGAGACCAATAGCGGAAGCCCCAACGCCGACTTCAGCTTTTGAAGGTTCGACAGCACGTGCAGCGATGTTTCCGGTGCGGGGCTCAAGAAAAATCCCATCCCCGGATCGAGGATGAGCCGGTCGGCAGCGACCCCGCTCCGTCGCAAGGCGGAAACCCGCGCCTCGAAGAACCGCACAATCTCGTCGAGCGCGTCTTCGGGTCGAAGGTGACCGGTGCGGGTGGCGATGCCATCCCGCTGCGCTGAGTGCATAACCACCAGCCTGCAGTCCGCCTCAGCAATATCGGGATAGAGCGCAGGGTCAGGAAATCCTTGGATATCGTTCAGGTAGCCCACGCCGCGCTTGAGCGCATAGCGCTGGGTTTCCGGTTGGAAGCTGTCGATTGAAACACGGTGCATCTGATCGGACAGGGCGTCTAAGAGCGGCGCAATACGTCTGATCTCATCGGCCGGCGATACAGGCCTCGCGTCCGGATGGCTGGCGGCCGGTCCGACATCCACGACGTCTGATCCGACTCGCAGCATTTCGATCGCCGCGGTGACAGCGCCGGCGGGGTCTAGCCGCCGGCTCTCATCGAAGAAGGAGTCCTCGGTGAGATTCAGAATGCCGAACACCGTCACCATGGCGTCGGCCTCCGCAGCGACTTCCACGATGGGGATCGGGCGAGCAAAAAGGCAGCAATTATGAGCCCCATACCTACAAAGCCCCACGCATCAAGCTTTTGCCCATGAAGCAACCAGGCAATGGCTGTAATTATGACGACGCCGAGTCCCGACCAGACTGCATAAGCAACACCGACAGGGATGGATTTCAGAACCAGAGAAAGAAAATAAAATGCGATGCCATAACCGATTATGACAACGGCGGAAGGGGCAAGCTTAGTAAAGCCCTCGCTAGATTTTAATGCGGATGTTGCGATTACTTCGCCAACTATTGCGATAACAAGAAAAAGCCAGCCTTTCATGATATATCTCCCAATTTGTGTAGGGCTTATTATGCACGCTTAAAAATAATAAAAGCAGACTTGACCTGATAGTTTGGCTGTGAGCAATTATGTGCTTAGTGCATCTAACGCCGGAGTTAAGCCGCCGCGCGTAGCGCGGTCGGCTTGAACGAATTGTTAGACATCATTTACCAACTGACTTGATGATCTCGCCTTTCACAAAGCGAATAAATTCTTCCAAGTGATCTGCGCGTGAGGCCAAGTGATCTTCTTTTTGTCCCAGATAAGCTTGCTTAGCTTCAAGTAAGACGGGCTGATACTGGGCAGGTAGGCGTTTTATTGCCCAGTCGGCAGCGACATCCTTCGGCGCGATTTTGCCGGTTATTGCGCTGTACCAAATGCGGGACAACGTAAGCACTACATTTCGCTCATCGCCGGCCCAGTCGGGCTGCGAGTTCCATAGCTTCAAGGTTTCCCTCAGCGCCTCGAATAGATCCTGTTCAGGAACCGGGTCAAAGAATTCCTCCGCTGCCGGACCTACCAAGGCAACGCTATGTTCTCTTGCTTTTGTAAGCAGGATAGCTAGATCAATGTCGATCATGGCTGGCTCGAAGATACCCGCAAGAATGTCATTGCGCTGCCATTCTCCAAATTGCAGCTCGCGCTTAGCCGGATAACGCCACGGGATGATGTCGTCATGCACGACAAGGGTGACTTCTATAGCGCGGAGCGTCTCGCTCTCGCCAGGGAAAGCCGAAGCCTCCATAAGGTCATTGAGCAATGCTCGCCGCGTCGTTTCATCAAGCTTTACGGCCACAGTAACCAACAAATCAATATCGCTGTATGGCTTCAGGCCGCCATCCACTGCGGAGCCGTACAAATGCACGGCCAGCAACGTTGATTCCAGATGGCGCTCAATGACGCTTAGCACCTCTGATAGTTGGTTCGAAATTTCGATGGTCACCGCTACCCTCATGATGTCTAACGAATTAGTTAACTGGCGCCGGAGCCCCGCAGGGGCGCAGGGCACCAACAGCGGCCAATAAAATGCCGAAGGCATGGCCGCTGTTGGCGTCCACGTTGAACGCCCAGTTAGGCATGGGCAAAGTTTCGGATATTTTTAATGTTACCACCAGCCATTCTCACCCAACACCATTTTTTTGTAGTAGTCGATATTTGACCGAACCCCAAAGAATGCTGAGACCCCATACCCTAGTGAGTTGGCCACCTCGGGTAACCCGGCCATGTCTAAGGCTGAGCCGATAAGTAGAACGGCTGCAACGCAGGCGGCAAACAGAAATAGCGCCTTCTTCCACATGCCCTTGGCCAAATAATACAACGGTCCGAATATGAATCCAAGAAAGTTGAAGGTAACGCTGAATCGCTCCTTGAATGGCAGCGTCTTGAGGTGTGGGAGCTTTGGGCCGCCCGCCTGCTCAAGAGCGCGGAATTTTTTCTTCCATGTGTCCGCAACTTGGAGCGTTCCAATGTCAATCCGATTAGGGTACGTTGTTTCCTGCATTTTTAGATGATGGCTTGTTGGTTAGTAGGTGCGTGCTATCTGGTATGCCTAACTTTGTTTTAGGGCGACTGCCCTGCTGCGTAACATCGTTGCTGCTCCATAACATCAAACATCGACCCACGGCGTAACGCGCTTGCTGCTTGGATGCCCGAGGCATAGACTGTACAAAAAAACAGTCATAACAAGCCATGAAAACCGCCACTGCGCCGTTACCACCGCTGCGTTCGGTCAAGGTTCTGGACCAGTTGCGTGAGCGCATACGCTACTTGCATTACAGCTTACGAACCGAACAGGCTTATGTCCACTGGGTTCGTGCCTTCATCCGTTTCCACGGTGTGCGTCACCCGGCAACCTTGGGCAGCAGCGAAGTCGAGGCATTTCTGTCCTGGCTGGCGAACGAGCGCAAGGTTTCGGTCTCCACGCATCGTCAGGCATTGGCGGCCTTGCTGTTCTTCTACGGCAAGGTGCTGTGCACGGATCTGCCCTGGCTTCAGGAGATCGGAAGACCTCGGCCGTCGCGGCGCTTGCCGGTGGTGCTGACCCCGGATGAAGTGGTTCGCATCCTCGGTTTTCTGGAAGGCGAGCATCGTTTGTTCGCCCAGCTTCTGTATGGAACGGGCATGCGGATCAGTGAGGGTTTGCAACTGCGGGTCAAGGATCTGGATTTCGATCACGGCACGATCATCGTGCGGGAGGGCAAGGGCTCCAAGGATCGGGCCTTGATGTTACCCGAGAGCTTGGCACCCAGCCTGCGCGAGCAGCTGTCGCGTGCACGGGCATGGTGGCTGAAGGACCAGGCCGAGGGCCGCAGCGGCGTTGCGCTTCCCGACGCCCTTGAGCGGAAGTATCCGCGCGCCGGGCATTCCTGGCCGTGGTTCTGGGTTTTTGCGCAGCACACGCATTCGACCGATCCACGGAGCGGTGTCGTGCGTCGCCATCACATGTATGACCAGACCTTTCAGCGCGCCTTCAAACGTGCCGTAGAACAAGCAGGCATCACGAAGCCCGCCACACCGCACACCCTCCGCCACTCGTTCGCGACGGCCTTGCTCCGCAGCGGTTACGACATTCGAACCGTGCAGGATCTGCTCGGCCATTCCGACGTCTCTACGACGATGATTTACACGCATGTGCTGAAAGTTGGCGGTGCCGGAGTGCGCTCACCGCTTGATGCGCTGCCGCCCCTCACTAGTGAGAGGTAGGGCAGCGCAAGTCAATCCTGGCGGATTCACTACCCCTGCGCGAAGGCCATCGGTGCCGCATCGAACGGCCGGTTGCGGAAAGTCCTCCCTGCGTCCGCTGATGGCCGGCAGCAGCCCGTCGTTGCCTGATGGATCCAACCCCTCCGCTGCTATAGTGCAGTCGGCTTCTGACGTTCAGTGCAGCCGTCTTCTGAAAACGACACATCATGCCGGTAATCACTATGAGTATCGCTGGCAATACCCAGGTGAGAATAAATCGGCCTTTATTGGCTACCCAGTCGTGGGGGCCGGTTTCACATTTTTCTGACATCGTATACTCCTTTGTTATGGCGATCAGGCCAGTTGGCGCAGCTCCGACAGCTGTGAATCCAATGCCTGCAAGTAAGCCTGGCGTTCATCAATTTTGGTTTGCAGTTCGCGCATGGCGGCTTCACAGGCTTGCTGGTCGCCTTCGTTGATGGCGTAGAGCAAGGGTTTTATATCCAGGATCAGCAGGCCCGCCGCACGCGCTGCGCGAATGAAGCGCAGCCGGTTTAAAGCGCATTGATTGTATAAACCGAAACCACCCGCGGAATGCTCTGGGCAAAGTACCAAATTTTCCAAGACGTAATTCCTGACGGTATGCACTGTGGTTTGCGCGGCTTTCGCCAGTTGCGAGATCGTCAGGGGAAATTCGAGTGCCTGCCCATCGGCATCCATGAATGCCGCAAAGTCGGGGATCACCTCAAAGTATCGTGACACATCTTTTGACACGGCGGCTTTTGACATGGGTTTGTCTCCGTTCGTTTCAAACACTGCGGCCTGGCCACAACGCTTCAGTCGTTTCGGCATCGGCTGGCCGCGCCAGCCGATAGCCCTGTAATACATCACAGCCAAGCTTCTCTAAAAGTTGTTGTTGAGTGGCCGTCTCAACCCCTTCCGCGACGATGGATAAATTCAGGTTATGGCCAAGGGTGATGACGCTTTCGGTAATGGCGCGATCCTTTGGCTCGGTTGTCATATGCGTGACAAAGGTTTTGTCGATTTTTAGGCGGGTCACTGGGCAGCATTGCAAGCGTGCCAGCGACGAACTCCCGGTACCAAAATCGTCGATGGACAGGCGAATGCCCAGCGCCTGGCAGCGATGCAGGTTTTCGATCAGGATTGGCGTATCCTCCAGGGCCAGTGTTTCGGTTAATTCCAGTTCCAATGCCGGAGCAGGCAGTCCCGTATCACGCAATATCCTGGCAAGGTCTTCGACAAAGTCAGGTTGGTGGATTTGTAAGGCAGAGACGTTGACCGCGATGATACCCTCGGGTAAACCGCGTTGACGCCAATGCATCATCTGTTGACAGGCCGCCCGTAAGACAAACGCGCCCAGTTCCAGAATTAATCCGCTTTGTTCGGCAACGGGAATAAAGGTGTCTGACTGGATCAATCCTTCAGTTGGATGTTGCCAGCGAATGAGCGTTTCAGCGCCTTCCCAGCATTGGTGTTGAACATCCCATAGAGGCTGGTAAAAAGGAACGAATTCACCCTTGTTCAATCCATCCGCCAACGCATTGACCGTTGGGGCTGTCAGTGAATGCGTGGCGGGTGCCGTTCCCATACTGCCCTCTCTTATCCTGCACAACAGGACAGTTCTTTGACATCCTTGTTAAAGGTTTGCGCGCAGAGCTTCAAACCTTCCACCATGGTGAGGTAAGGGAAAAGCTGGTCGGCTAATTCCGTCACCGTCATACGGTTGCGGATGGCTAAAGCCGCACTCTGGATCAGTTCGCCGCCTTCGTGAGCCAGGATCTGCGCGCCTAGCAACAACCCCGTTTCCTTCTCTGTGACCAGTTTGATAAAACCGTCGGTTTCAAAGTTGGCTAACGCACGTGGGACATTTTCCATACCCAGTACGCGGCTGTCGGTCTCAATATCCTGAGCCCTGGCTTGCTCCTCGGTCAGTCCGACGGTAGCCACCTGTGGATCGGTAAAGATCACGGCGGGCATGGTGGACAGATCCAGTTTGGCGTCGCCGCCCGTCATATTGATACCAGCACGGCTACCGGCGGCCGCGGCGACATAGACAAATTGCGGCATGTTAGAGCAGTCACCGGCAGCGTAAATACCAGCAACATTGGTTTCCATGCGTTCGTTAACAACGATTTCGCCCTTTTTGTTGGTGGTGACACCCACCGCGTCCAGATTGAGTTGGCTGGTATTGGCGTGTCGCCCGGTGCTTACCAGCAAACGATCACAACTGAGCTCGCCTGCATTAGTGTTCAGGGTGAATTGATTTCCATCGTGGGTCACTTGGGTGGCTTGCGTGTTGTTTAAAACTCGAATGCCTTCTTTTTCAAAACAGCCTGCCAGTTTTTCACCGATTATGGGGTCTTCACTGTAAAGTAGTGAGTGTCTTGCCAACACGGTGACTTCACTGCCCAATCGTCGGTAAGCCTGGGCAATTTCTAGCGCCACGACCGATGAACCAATCACCACCAGGTGCTGCGGCAATTCCTCGGCAAACAGCGCTTCGGTAGAGGTCCAGTAAGGCGTTTCGGCCAGCCCCTCGATGGGAGGAATGGTTGGCGTGGAGCCAGTGGCGATCAGGATTTTATCAGCAAAGATTTCCTGCTCAGTGCCATCATTTTTTCTGGCTATCAGGGTGTTTGCATTTTTAAATTGCGCCCAACCTTTAAGTAAACTAAGCGCAGGATTTGTCTCTAGAATATTCTGATACTTTGCAGCGCGCAGCTCTTCGACTCGAGCGGTCTGCTGCTGAGCCAACAAGGCTCGACTCAATTGGGGCGCATGATTTTCCAGTCCGGCAAAGGGATTATTGCGTTGCTGCTGTGCCAATTGAGCGGCGCGGATCAAAATTTTTGAGGGTACGCAGCCGACATTCACGCAACAGCCGCCAATCACATCGGCTCCCTCAATAAGAGTGACCTTGGCACCACCTTCAGCGGCTTTGATAGCACAGGCAAAAGCGCCGGAACCCGTACCGATAATCGCCACATGTTGAGTTCGGTTGCTTTCTGTGTTGCTGGTATTTTCGTTGTCACAGTAGGCGTTCGGTGCTGTGTTTTCCGCTAAGGGGTTTTCTTTTGCGGTATAACCCAGGGCTTCAATCGCTCCAATGAGATCGGTTACGCTGACCCCACCGTTTGTGGTGATCGTTGCGCTGGCGTTTTCATAAGATATTTCAACCTTATTCACGCCTTCGATCGCATCGAGCGCTTCTTTAACGTGAGCGACGCAACTTGGACAGGTCATCCCTTCTATCGATAGTAAGATCATTCGTTTTCCTCAAATAGTAGTCAGGCATTGCGTCGTGTTAAACAGCACAGCTGTCATCATCACAGCGTTTATTCGCGGGTGAAAAAATATCCCAAAGCGATACGGCAACCATCAGGCCTAACGCTGAATAGGTGACATAGCTGCTCCAGCCGTATTGGAAAAACGGATAGAGCGATAACAGCAATAAAATGGGGCCGACCACACCCAGCGCACTACGGTGCCATTGCCGGTGGCTGAACCAGCCAAGTCCGTTGAGTACCAGGGCAATCCAGGCAAACAACGGTAACAGGGTATTAACAAACAAACCTTCCCATTGGCTGAGAAAACCCAACCCGACCGCAGCGCCCAGGCTGGCGATGGCCGGGAAACACATGGCGCATCCCATAGCAGAAACCAGCGCGCCCAATGAGCTAATCTTATCGCCGAAACGGGTCAGTAACTGTATTAGCATTTCCATGCTTTACTCCTTGAGCGTTGATGGATAACCCGCATTAGTGGTGGCTTCGGTCAGTGCTTTTACTGTGGTTTTTTCGTCGTCGAATGTGACAACTGCCAATTTGGTTTCAAAGGTGACTTCAGCTTTACTCACACCCTCAACATTTTTTAAGGCATTTTTGACCGTAAAGGGGCAGGTCACACAGTTCATGGTTGGAACTTCCAAAGTAACTGTTTTCGGCGCAGCAAAAGCGGTCAGGCTGGTCAAGGCTAGCAAAGACAACAAGGCAATTTTCTTCATCATTTTCTCCAGTAACGTATTAAGTCATTAATAAAAGTGAGCGGTAAGAAAGTATTCAGGCAAACCAGACAATCCAATAATTGCTGGTGACTAGCACCAACGCAGTCAGTGCCGTTAACCAAAAGATCACCTGCCGGCGTTTTCGCACTTGAGGAACTGCACAGGCGGTGCCTGGCTCACAGTCCTCAACGGGGCGATAGACCTTCCAGCCTGCGAAGCCAAATAAGGCTAAAACCAGCAGGATAAAAATGGGACGATAAGGTTCTAACAAGGTTAAATTACCAATCCAGGAGCCACTCACGCCTAGCAGCAACAACACGAAAGGACCAGCGCAGCACAGGCCAGCGCCAACAGCCGCGATAACGCCGCCAATAATAGGTAGATTGGATTCTTTCTGTGACACGACTTACTCCTCTGATTTCAGTGTATGGAGCAAGTGTAATCTCCGTACCGATGTACGGAGTCAAACGTTTTTGTGATGCCCGTGTAAAACTAATTAAGGTTGCAGGGAGTCGATAATGGGACAATGTGAGTCATCGTTATTACTCTGACATTGCGTCAATAATGCCTTGAGTGCGCTTTCGAGCCGCTTCAGATCGGCAATTTTTTCCATGACGGCGCTGAGTTTATACTCGGCCAGCTCCTGCACCTGAGCACATGGGCGGTCATTCAAGCTTAGCAGGTTGGCGATCTCTTCCAGGGTAAACCCCAATTCTTGCGCCCGCTTAATGAACCGGATGCGATTAACCGTTTCATCGGGATAATGGCGGTAGCCCAACTCGGGTTTTGGCGGTTGCTCTATTAATCCACGACGCTCATAGAAGCGAACGGTTTCTATATTGATAGCCAGTTCTTTGGCAACTTTACTGATAGTTCTTGTCATGTTCATATCTCTTTTACCCGAACGGTATCTATAAGAACCGCCATTTTCTCCATCAATATATGGGTAGCGTTATTGGAGAGCTGCTGTCCTTCTTCAATGTACTCCCAGACGGTGGCATCGCTCTTCCATCCGCCTTGCTTTTTAATCAACTCAAAATCAACTCGTTCTCGGGCTGCCGATGTAGAGAGGCCGCGCCGGAAGCTATGGCTGCTCAATTCCGGTACAAAATCGAACTGGCAGGCGTTACCCAAAGTCTTGAGTAATTCATTAATGGCACTGGGATTCAACGCTTTAGGCTGAATCTTATCCCACCGGTTAATGGGGCGAAAAACCGGACCTTCATTAATGCCACCCAGTTCTATCCAGTTTTTCATGGCCGTAGCAGGACAGCAGTCTGGTGCACCGAAAGGTAATGCTCGCACTAAGCCGGAGGCTTGTTGATCGGTCTTGGAACTAGACAGCCGGATGAGAAGTCCTTCAGGTTCCCACACCAGATCACCGTAGCGAATGGCCACCAATTCGCTACGGCGAAAGGCACCGAAAAAGCCGGTCAACACCAGCGCGATATCCCTCAGTTTCTTTTTGGTGGTTGGTAGTTGCCGCAAATGATTCACCATTTGGGCGACGTGCTCCAAGCGCAATGCCTTGGCTTTGCGCTTGGGTTGGCCATGGGTACGACGAACGCCTTCCATGGTTTTGCGGACCAACGGATCACTTACTGGATCGATGAGCCCTTGATAATGGTGCCATTGGCTAATAGCGGTCAGGTGCAGATCCAGGGTTCGGGGATTAAGCGATTCGGCTCTGGCCAGCAGGTAACGCACGACAGTATCCCGATCCGAGGGCAGGCGACCACCCCATTTTTCAAATTGTCGAATGGCCGAACGGTAGGCTTTACGTGTGTTGTCGGATGTGGAGGTATTGCCGTAGTGGTTCGGGCCCCTGGCGTTCAACCAGGGTCGCATCCTTATTACGTAACGAATAGAAAGTTTGGTTAAAAAATTTACTTCAGTGTTCGGCCAATAGCGGAAGTTGAGGTTGCAATGAATAGCAGTATTGTTTTTGGTTAGGGCTAAATAGCAAGTGTCGGGGCGCAACTTTCGAAGAGAAGAAGCAAATTAGGAAGGGCAAAATTAAATGGTCGGTAGAGGGCTCAGCATCAGGTGTGTGGGCTTTCGCCCTCAGCAATTCAAATTTTGTGGTCTGATTTCGACCTCAAAACTTAACGCGAAAATGAATCAAAAGCAATATTGCCACTCTACCTTCCAACTCCACTATAACAAGTCTAATATGTTGACCTCAACTCCTTTCGCTCTAGCAGATGAAGTAAGTTCAGCTCATTCCATTTTACGAACCAATATTTAAGGAGCATTTTATCGAGGATAGCTACCTTAGCGGCCGCATCCAACACAACGGCCGGCTCGTAAAAAGCGAGATACTTATCTAAGAGGTATGATCTTGTAACCTGAGAGACATGGGGACATGAAAGAATATCCAAAAAAAGATGCAGTTTCTCAGATGATTTCCTTAAAGAATCAATTTTTGATAGTTTATCCATAATTAATATTTCGATATGAGCAATCAGTTCGCCGTACTTGGCTCTCCCTCTAAAATAGTAGAGAAGCGAAATTATTTCAAAATAGTTAACCTTTGATGTCTTAATATATTCAAAGTGTTGTGGTGGTATTGAATGTTCGCATCCAAACTCAGCAACTGCGAGAAAAATATTTAACTGTTCAAGAAATATATAGTTTTCTGGGACAGCCTTATCAAAACTCAGCATTACATCCTGAATATGTCTCATAATTTCTGATCTGTAGTATGAGCTTTGTCTTGGATGTTTTTTTACAATAAATTTATCTGCAATAATAACACTTCTGGCAACTCTATTGGATGCCATAACAGATGGGGATATTGTATAGAAGAAGAAAATTATATCGACCAAAATACAAATGCAATCCCTTGTTTGTAAGGGGGTTTCATGTTCATCATGGATGTGAATTTTTGAATTTGTAAGCCGTTCAATTCGCTTTGATATGACCGAAATCAAAAAAGAAGCTATATCACTATAATTCCCACCCCAGACAGAAATTGTACTCTTGATTTCTCGTATGAATCCACTTGTAAATTTTGATCTATCATTAATTTTTTTAAGATTTATCGCTTGTTCATCATCAAGTGAGTACAGTCTATCCATGAGCTTATTTACGGCCAACTCAACGGCACCCAGTATTGATGTCTTTTTTGTTATAAAAGGCCTTTCATGTTTTTCCAATTTTCCTTCGTTAAGATATAGATTGTATGCGGATAGCTTCTCGGCGAGAACCAGTGATATTTTTTTGGCTAAATCATCACTTTTAGAAAAAAGAAAGTAATCATCGACATACCTTAATATTGTGTAATCTACTCTGCATACAAAACCGTATCTTTTTTCAATTTCATAATCGGTTTCAAAATCAATTGATTGAAATATTATCTCGGAAAAGATTCTACTAAACTCTGACCCGATTGGTATTCCATTTGTTTCTGCGTTATTACTATTCTGCATTGCTTGATCAATATCATTACAAAATTGATGCGCACGCGGAGATTGTAAATTTGCTTTTATATATTCTCTGTTTTTTATTGCCCATGCTATTGAGTGGGTATAAATGCTATCGAAACAATTTGATACGTCTAATTTCCATAGTATGGGGTATGTCTTTTCCAGTTTCAAAAAAAGAGGTGATTGATAAAGCTTATATGCACGATCAAAACCAGAGTATGAGAAATATGAATTTGCATGCTTACGGTGTATTTCTTCTTGGATTGTATCTATATTAAATTCCTTATACTTAAATTTTGAATCCGACCCCTTGATGTAGAGTGAATTTGAAACTCGTCTCGGCCGCCTAATTGAAAACTTACTTTTTGAGCAAAGATAGATGATGGCGGGAGAATAATCTTTATATATTTTTATGTAGCGAAACTGCGATGAAGGATGTATTAACCCTAAGGATCTGAACTTTATTTCATTTTTATAAATTTTGTACTCAAAGGGGGTTGTTGCAATGGCATCAGCACCTATAATTTTCTCAAAAACTGAATTGCAAAAGTCAAACACACCAGGTGCTTTGGATTCACTGGCTCGGAAATTAATATAGAGTCCATCATTTGAAAAAATGATAGGGACATCTGACGGAGATGTATCCGTTAGCAAAGCCCTGGCATAATCGCTTTTATCTAATCGTATCATCTCCAGATTTTCCCTATTTTATGAGCTCTATTAGCGCTAAATTCTTTGAATACTCTTTTTTTGTGTCCATTTATAAAACTTATTTTAAGTAGTTTTTCTTTTTGCTCTGGTGTGAACGGGGGGCGCATTTTGGCAAGGCGGCTAGATACGCATAGAGTATTTTGCAAAACAAAATAATCAAGCATTTTAATTGAGGTGTCTGATTTATTAATTCTTGCGTAATTATAAAATATTCCTGATAGAACTTGCGGATCTCTATTTTTCTTCAACTTTCTATTAGTTGAAAGAAATGTTAGCCGATCAATGAGCATGTCAAAATCATTATTTTTATTAAAACTATAAAAAGATTTTGATATTTTTAGCTTAAGTTTTTTTATTTTATCCTCGGATATATCAATCTCTACATTTCTTGGGTTTTTGCGATTTGCATTTCCTCCAGGATTGTTAATGTTGAACTCATAACCCAAAAACTCGAAAGATATTTGAGCGGCAGCGGTATCAATTTTTTCTAACAATAAAATTTTCTGCTTTTTTGTGTTTAGAGTATATCCATGGATAAACATTTTCTCCTCAATATCACTTACAAAGTGCTGCTCATCTTCATAAGACGTGGTAACTATAAGCATGTCGTCTACATATCTTGCATAATAGATAACACTTTCGTTCTTATTTATTATCGAATCTATCTCCTTCATCGAAATGTCAGCCAAAATCGAACTTATTTCCACTCCCCTTGGAACGCCGAGAAGAGTATTTTTCTTACAAAGCTCAAGAAATGACTTCACCAAGTATTTGGTTTGAAATGAGAGGCTCCTATTTTCCTCTACTGCTTTAGACACCTTATCCTTATCGCAAGACTCATAGAAAGACTTTATATCTAATCTATAGATTCGGCAGGCTGATCCATCCTTGAGATAATTAACCAATTCGTCAACTATCTTATTTCTGTTTTTTTGATAAATACCAAAACTTTTCTTGAGGTAAGAAGCACATAACCTAAATAATATTCTCTCACTGAGTAATGACGTCGAGTAGCACGATTTTCCTTTTGCAATGGTTTTTGAAAGTGAAATATCAGCAACTCCCGCGCGGCTTAAGCTGATAGCTGATTCAATAATTTCGTTTTTATACGCCTCATCGTCACGCAACCGGGCATCCTTGTAAAAATCTTCTGCCCTGAAACTTCTGGATAACGATGAGTGACTATAAACATGATTTTTCATAGGGTGCCATATTAGAATATTGGGGCCAGATTAAAAATTTAACTTCCGCTTTGGGCACGTTTCTGACCTTCAGCACTACTTTTTATTTTTTCGCCATTCCCAAGGTGCCATTGTTTGCTCCTTACTCAAGGACCACAAACCGAGTTGTTTTGATTTTGCTCTCTCTTGTAGTTCAAAATAGTTTTGATCTCGGACATATTCTGTGTAAGCCCATGCATTGCCATTTTCTACCATGTGCTTATTGATATTTCTGTTGCTCAGAAAAACTGTTCCAAGCGTTCTTCCGTATCTGTCGCTGCCTGTTGAATCGACGGTGACGTTGCGTGAAAAAATTAGGTCAGAAAGCGCTTGCTTTGATTTTTGTCCCCAAGGTTGATCTTTTTCAGGAGCATCAATCTCTATCAAGCGAATCTTTATGCTTTGCTTGTCTGTAGTAAGAATTGTAATCGTGTCACCATCGCTGATGCCGACAACCTTTCCGTGCAAGTTTGCTGCTTGTGTAGAGGGCGATAGATAGAGAAGTGCAATTACAAGTGAGCTGAGGATAGTGCGGAGTGCATTCATTGCTTCCATGGTTCCATTAGGGGGTTGGTTTGGGGCTAAACATGGTACAGGTGTATTGATATGTCAATTACTTCATATTACTTAGGCATTTCATCATTGTGTTGATTTGCACCTTAATTTGACCCACCTATGCATCCAAAAAATGACCCTGAAAAAACGTGCAGAAACTCAAACCTCATTTAGCTTTGCAGCTATTAGCTATGGGTCAAAATTCAATGCAAAAGCGGGTCAAATTAGGGCCCAAATCAACATCCCCATATTTAAGCGTGTAACTTTAAAAATTAATCACCGTAAACACTGATGCCGGCATCCAATAAAGACTTTTAAAGTAGATTTATGGCGTTTTACTAATTGAGTTTTAGAGCGTAGTCGAGCCACCAGGACTTGGTAAGGAAATCCAAGCTTGTGGCAAGATCGCTGGATTAGTGCAAGAAATTGTTGACATAGTACAGTGACAGACATGCCCCACTTGATCACTCGTAAGCGCTCTATCATGCAAAGCCATTTCAGTTTCTAAGTGTATTGCACCGTCAGGGCCGTACCACCCTACAAAAACAATATGAACACCCTCAGTGTGACGGTACTCATTTAACTGGTAATATTTTTTGGTATGCGCCACGTAATCAGCCCAGGCTGAAAAAATCAAGGGCGCGGAGGACTTTAAATCACCTTGAGCTTTAACAATTTGCATCGCAAGTTCAAACCCACCAACAGCGCGATATTTTGCTTTTGCTAAATATTTTTCACGATCTTTTCTGCCATCCTTTTCTTTTCTCGCGATGTTAAATACCAAGCCAGTGGTAAGCCTGCCTTGCAGCAACACAACACCATCCCATGTGGCGCCATACAAATAGGTATTGCTCAGAATTTTGTCTGTGCCGGGATGTAACATATCTCACCTCTTTTTTAAAATTCGTGAAAACGAATAAAACGCAAAAAGCAGATCAGATTAAATCCTATCTATCAAAAATATCATCTGCAACATAATGATTATATGTTGTTAATTTATAAGGGTTATTACTACCGATAGGCTTCTCAATTTTTTGATTTATTTTGGCATTTTA
Source organism: Cellvibrio sp. BR (assembly GCF_000263355.1). NCBI lineage: Bacteria > Pseudomonadati > Pseudomonadota > Gammaproteobacteria > Cellvibrionales > Cellvibrionaceae > Cellvibrio > Cellvibrio sp. BR. Next base: position 281,511 of record NZ_JH668202.1, read on the forward strand.
TGTTGCTAGGCAAGCGCGGCGAGAGAACCTATAAATGTCGCACCAAAACATTTTAATACTCTCCAATAACTCGCAGCTCTGACCAAGCATATGCAACCTATATTCAATCCCGCTAAAGAGAACTATAAAGTCAGCAGAAAATTACATCGTTGGTGAGGTTTTTTTTGGAGACTGATTAATCCAACGCTCAACATCCGCCACAAGAAACAGCACTCTACGACTGCCAGCAAATTTTATGCTGGGAGGCAAGCCCACCCCTCCAGCAGAAAGCTTGTTATAGATTGTGCGCCGCGAAAGTCTTGATACATGAGCAAGCTCATCCACAGTAAGGTACAAATGATCATTTAACATTTTTATGCTCCTCCAATAGAATCAGGAGAGACATTTTGGAATATTCTGACAGCACAACATAAATATTGGCGTTCCATTTATGAGCCCCCCAAGCATCCAATCCAAAAAATTTATCCCGCAAACAACTAAATGGCGATCAGGCAAATTAGACTTGGCGATCTGCTAACCCATAGCTAACCCCAAATGCAAAAAGGCCGACTCTTTCGAGTCGGCCTTTTTGAAAATTCTTTGAAAATCAAAGAGTTATTGGTGGAGCTAAGCGGGATCGAACCGCTGACCTCAACACTGCCAGTGTTGCGCTCTCCCAGCTGAGCTATAGCCCCAGAATCGTTGACATCCTGTCTCTGAGTGGCGCGCATTTTATGCAGCCGGTTCCGGAGTGTCAAGCAAAAGTTTTGGGCTTGTACTTCGGTTTTTTATTGGGAAATCAAGCGGTTAACTATTAACCGCTGGCTCTTCTTGGGCTGTGCCTAACTTGTCGAAGATTTTCTCCAAGTCTTTCTGTTTGTTTTTACCGAAGCCACCCAAGGCGTTGATTGCGTGGCGGATGCGGGCGCGGCTCATGTCGGGGCCGATGATCTGCATGGAGTCCACTACCGAGAAGCTCGCGGTGGTGCCTGCGATGGCGACGAAGACCGGCGCGAGGGCGTCTTTGATCTTGATGCCCATTTGGTCGGCGAGCAGTTTGAGTTCGGCAAACAGGTTGTCGCGCTCCCAGGTGCGCAAGGCTTCCAAGCGCCAGAGGGCGAATTGCAGGTATTCTTTTTGCCTTTCGATATCCAGCTTATTGCCGGCGAAACTCGCTTCGCTCACGGGCATCATGCCGCTGACTAAAAAGCCGGCCAGTGGTGCGAAATCGCTCAACGTTGTCATGCGCGATTGGGCGTGTGGCAGTGCTTGCAGCAGGGTTTCTTGGTTGAGTGCCCAACCGTGCAAACGCTCGGCAAGTTGTTCGACGGTGAAGTTCTCGCGAATCCACAGGCTGCTGAGCCAGTTGAGTTTTTCCACATCAAAAATCGGGCCGCCTAATGACACACGCAGCAGGTCAAAGTGTTCCTGCATTTCGGCGAGGGTAAATTTCTCGCGCTCGTCCGGCATTGACCAGCCCATGCGACCGAGGTAGTTGAGCATGGCTTCCGGCAAATAGCCCATGCGCTTGTAATAGAGGATGCTGGTGGGGTTTTTGCGTTTGCTGAGTTTGGATTTATCCGGGTTGCGCAGCAGCGGCAAATGGCACAACACGGGCGCTTGCCAGCCGAAGTATTCGTAAAGCTTCAAATGCTTGGGTGCTGAGTTGATCCACTCTTCGCCGCGAATCACGTGGGTGATTTGCATCAGGTGATCATCCACCACGTTGGCGAGGTGATAGGTGGGCATGCCGTCGCCTTTGAGCAGCACTTGCATATCCACTTGCGACCATTCGATCTCGATCTTGCCGCGCAGCATATCGTCGATTTCACACACGCCCTCTTCCGGGATTTTCATGCGGATCACATAAGGCTCGCCCGCATCCAACTTGGCTTGTACTTCGGCGGGCGATAATTTCAAACCGCGGCCGTCGTACTTGGGCGTTTCACCACGTGCTTGTTGCTCGCGACGCATATCGTCCAACTCTTCAGCGGTGGCGAAGCAATAAAAGGCATGGCCTTTCTCGACCAGCTCGAACGCGTATTTGCCGTAGATATCCATCCGCTCGCTTTGGCGATAGGGGCCGTGCGGGCCGCCCACGTCCGGGCCTTCGTCCCACTCCAGACCCAACCAGCGCAGACTGTCCAGAATCGCTTGTTCGGATTCGGGGGTGCTGCGGGTTTGGTCGGTATCTTCAATGCGCAACAGGAATTTGCCACCGTGTTGACGGGCAAAACACAGGTTGAACAGGGCGATATAGGCGGTGCCTACGTGGGGGTCGCCAGTGGGCGATGGGGCAATACGGGTGCGGACTTCAGACATGAAACGGCCTTTTGTGCGAATCGATAAATTGGGAATTGGAAAAGGCGCGCATTATACGTGAATACAACCGTATCAGGGAGCAGTCACGGCCACCGGTTTGAGCGCATCAAGGAAATCCGTATCTTGCCAATAATGCGAAAAGTCGCTGTCTTTTAAAAAAGTCTGCGGATCTCGCCCCAAGGCTATTGCCCTGTTAATAATTTTTAACATTCGGTCCTTGACATGATTGCGGGCGTAGTAGCAGGCAACATTAAATAAAAAGGCACGATCAGTTTCCTTCTCCAAATCAAAATCCTGCTCCACGAATGTATTGATTGCCTTTTCTGTTAACACAGGGTTATTTGTATTTGACCCTGTATAGATGACTTGTGATGCAAACACTATAAGATTCTTGTGTTGCAATTCCTCCCGTTGATTGTAATTAATCAGCGAGTGTATTTTTTCGAAATAAAAATCCATCAACACAGTATTTTCATCTAATGCATTATTAATACTGAACTGATAACTCAACTGTGCGAAGTAATAACTCACCTGAGGGGCGAACTGCGATAACTCCCCTTTTTCAATTAACTCTTGGGTTTTCTCTAAAAAATCGTTGGGTTCAGACGTAAGTAATGAATCCTCATATGCAGCAAACAACTCAAGTTGACCATCACTTTGCGTTAGATGGGGGGACTTCGGCGTGTAGGCTTGCTCTTGATAATCGAAGTGAATCTTTTTCAAGGGAACTTGTGTGCTTGAATTTTGTAAGTACACCTTTAGTTCGGCCCCGTAAGGCTTTTCAACCATGTGCAAAGTTAACTGGCTAAGTCCCGGCATTTTCTCAAGTTTCTGGAATGCCTGCTCCATTTCAGCAGAATCAAATTCCAGCTTTACTGCCACCAGAGTATCTTCAGGATTATAAAACAATGCATCGCGACTGTTGATTACCAAACGGAAGCTGCGATCTTTAAAATCCACCCAATTGAAGGTCAATGATTTTGGCAATGCTTTTAAGATAGGACTTACGATATCGGCACGGCGCCCATAATCACCCATTATTGCGGAGGACGGGAGAGGCCGGCTTTTGCGAAACCAATAGTAAGCGGGAGCCAAATCGGTTTGTACAAACTTCAAATAACCCCAAATCGGATTATAGGAATACAGGCCGCTATAACTTAATTGCCACGCCGTCTGTGCAAATTGATTATGCGGGGTTTTCGCCCGCAACACATAAAGCCCGATGTCATTTTCATAATAGGGGAGCAAACTTCTTTCGTTAAGCTCTGCCAGGTTCTTTCGACGGTAATTCACCGCCATAAATTTTAATCCCGTTGGATCAGCCGAATCCGGATCTAACCAGTTTATGTCGTGGCTTCGCCCCGAGCTATATTGCTCGTCGCTTAAAACCGAAAACTTTAAAACTTGGTCTTTGATTTTCAGTTCCATATGGCTATAACCAACTTCATAGCCAAACTCTCTAGTTCGGTGATTGCTTACAAATATTGCACCTAAAATGTTTTCGAGCAAAGTATTTGCAATGCTATATGGCCGGTGATAGGCAATTTTTTCGTAACCTGTGATTGCTGCATAACGAGGCAAGGATGACTGCGATTTGATAAATGCAAATAACGGCGGTTTTTTATTATAGTTCTCGAAGCGATTGCCGTTGATTTCGGTTTCACCCTGATGAATATTATATTCACGTCGAATGTTGTGAGACATATAAACCAGATCAGTAATTTTCTCGCGCTGGTTTGAGATATCTAATAAATTTACCTTCCCGTTTTGATAGAGATAGGCCGAGCCTTGGTCATTCTTGTCTAGAAATTCCACTATCTCAGCATCGTTAAATGCATCCAGCAATTGCTGCTCGGAATAACCGGAAGCATCAATCTTTTCTCCGTAGTTTTTTTGCTGTTTGTCTCTGGTAAAAACCCAATCTATAAACCCTTCTTCCTCCAATATCAGTCCAGATGAATATAAATCGCTGGTACTGAAATGGTCTATCACCTCTCCAGCGGCATTGATCTTCCATAGGTCATGATTACTCTGCGCAATAAACAGGGATTGGTTATTAATTTGGTAAAGCGCATCGATAGGACCGTCAATCAATTTGACGATCTCATAATCCTGTGATGTCGACTCGCTTGCCGAAAGCCGGGGATATTCTTCTGCAGGATCTGCCAATACTGAATTGATTAAAAAGCCCAACATACATACCGCTCCCCATTTATAAATTGATCTCATTTTTTACACCCGACCTTAGGTAATCCATTGATGGGGCGCATTATAGGGGACTGTACGGGGCTTCGGGTTAACAAAGTTTCAAATTGCTGTTGAAACCAAGCAGAGGCAAATGTTTAAGGCGATGGTACTGCAAGGCGAGACTGATGCAGTGTTTTAGCTGTTTAACGGGAACGAGTTCAAGGCGGGCAAAGATGATCGCCCTATTCCCTTCATAGCAAAATAAATTACCGTAAAGTGCTTCAAAGGTTTCGGCGAGTGTGGTTTTGCAATTGAAATAGAGTGCGTAGTGTTCGGGCGCGCGCGGTTTCCAATCCATGCGAATGGCGCTGCCTTGTTTGGCGATGTAACTCGGCTCGCTACATTATTGATCATGCGTGCAAATATTTATCGCGGAAAATCACACCTGCAAAAAATTAATTACCCGCGAGTATTTCTGCAAGCGCCTCACCCCAAAACGCGGCTTCAATTTTGTGGCCTTCGGGGTCGCGCACGAAACAGCCGTAATAGGGTTCACCGTACAGCGGGCGCGGGCCGGGTGGGCCATCGCAAGTGGCGCCTGCGGCGATGGCTGCATCGTAAAAATCGTGCACTTGTTGTTTGGTTTGGGCGATAAACCCCATATGGAAGCCGTTGCCGACGGTGGCGGGTTTGCCGTCGTGTGGCAGTTGCACCCAAAACTCGGGGTAGAGTCGCCCATAAGCGACAGCGCCGGGGTGCTCCATAATCACCTGAATGCCGAGTGATGGCAGCACTGCATCGTAAAACGCGCGTGCGCTTTCGTAATCGTTAGTGCCTATGGATAGATGCGAAATGATGCTGGGGTTCTCAGTACTCATGATCTCTCTCCGTGATTTAGGGTGAAAACAACTTACCACCTCAGCCTAGCAAAACATGAGTGACAGAAATCACCGATAGCGGCGGATAAATGTAACAAAGCTAATCAGACAGATAAAAAAGCCCCGGCAAGCCGGGGCACAAGGGAGAAAATCACTAGCAGAAAATTTACAGCGATTGCAGGAAGCGCAGCAGATCCTGTTTTTGGCTGGCGGATAAGGCCGAATAATTGTTTTTGGCGTTTTGACCTTCACCGCCGTGCCAGAGGATGGCCTCTTCAATCGTGCGGGCGCGGCCGTCGTGCAAGTAGCTGGCTTTAGGTACGCAAACTTCGTTGCCATCCACCCCAAAAGGTACACCGCCCGGTTGACCAGTCACACCGCCGGTGACGCAGGCAGAAACACCCAAGCCCCAGAGTGGCGCGGTACGCCATTCGGCGCCGCTGGCTTGGCCTTCGCCCAAATTGTCGGCAAGGCCGGGGCCCATGTCGTGCAACAGCATGTCGGTATAGGGGCGAATGGTTTGCGAGCGCAGTTCCGCGAAGGGGTGGTATTGGCTGGTGGTCATGCTCTCCACATGGCAGCCAGCGCAGCCGATATTGTTAAACACGGTGCGACCATTGATGACCTGCGCGTTGTTGTAGTCGCGCTGTGGGCGAACCCCGAGCAAGGCAACGTATTTGACCAAATTATCCAAATGTTGGTTGGCCAGTTCCGAACCACTCGGGCCACAATTGGTTTGGCTGCTGCCGCAATCGGGGTTCGGCAATACGCTGGTCATCACCCCCATGTCGGTATTAAACGCCGATGCCACTTGATGCTTCACGCTGGTAGTGCCGGCTTTGTAACCAAAGCGACCCAAACGGGTTTGCCCGGTGACCGGATCGGCAATGCGCTGGGCGCGACCAGAAATACCATCACCATTGGCGTCGTTAATATCTTCACGGGCGAGAATGGTGGATTCGGGAATCGCCTCCAGCAGGCCGATACCCACTAACTGCGGCGCCAAACGGGCGGAGAAAGTCTCGGGGCGCAAGCCGGTGAACTGGTAGTTGGGTGAACGCAAACCGCCTGACTCAGTCCAGAAGGCGATGGACGGAGTGCCTTCGCTGGTCGCACCGCCATTGGCTTGCGGTTGTAAAACACGGCCCATTTGTGGATGCGGATTACCCTGCGCATTGCCGACTTTAAATACCCAGCGATCCAGCGCCTCACCTACCGCCGCCACGGGTGCGCGGCCATTGCGTTCATGGCAGTGCGAGCAGCGATCACTCACATAACGGGTGCCGGATTTACCCACCATCTCACTGAAAACACCGTTTTCCGGGTTCTCGTCGTGACCACCGTTAATAAAGGAGGTGTGATGTACGCGACGACCGAGCACAAACGCCTGACCATTCACCGCACTCAGGTTGGTTGCCATCTGCTGGAAGTGGCCGTCGGGTTCGGCGGTCATTTGTACGTGCAGGCTGGTATCGCCACCCAAACGGGCATTGACCGGCATGGGCATGGAATCGCGCTGCTTATAAACACCGCCCACAAACGGAACCTTGTCGGTCACATCCCAGGGCACTATGCCCTGCCCGACTATGTACAAATAGGTGGTGCCGTAATAGTTGTCGCGGCCGCGAATCACGCTGTTTTTGTCGAGGAATTGGCTGAGTTCAAATTCCAAACGGTCGCCAATTTGAATGGGGCGATTCTCGCGGCAGTTCCAGCTGGCTTCCTTCCAGTAGTTAAAGTCGTTAATGCGGTTCATCACCCCGTTGCCGCAGTATTCGGCGAGGGTATTCATGCCGATGTAGAACCAGCGGTTCTCCGCTTGCAGGTCATCCAAACGGCCTTGGGTGACTACGTTCATGCGCACTGTGGTACCGCCTTTGGCGACGTAATCCACAATCTCAATAGCTGCCGTGCGCTGCTCCCAATAAAAGGTGAGGTAGTGATCGTAGGCTTGGAAATGGTTTTCCTTGGCATGGCGATCGCGCGCGCGGTCGGCAATACGGGTGACCAGTGCGTCACCGCGATCAAACTTGATCACCGGTTCCAGCGCCGTGGTGTTGTTATACAGCGGCACTATATTGCCCAGTGGTGCACTGCTGGCTACCGAACTGGAACTGGGCGGGGCGACAGAACTGCTGCTGGGGCGTGATGAACTGGGCGCGACACTGGAGGGAACAGAACTGCTTGAACGCGATGAACTGGGTAGGCTGGAAGACCCGGCGCCCAGGGTGTAATTCTTCCACTCGGTATCCTGCCCCGCACCATTTTTGATAATGGTGAAGTTGGCGCGCACTACAGCGCCCGCCGACAAGCCGCCGATGTCGTATGTCCATACACCGTTGGCGAGGTTCATCCGCACGTTTTGCTGGGCGCCGCCGTTGACGGTGTAATGGATATCCACCACATCGCCGCCGGTAACCGTCGCGCGCATGGTGGTGCTATTCAGGGTGGTCACGCAGCCAAGCGCGCAACTGCCGGATGAGCTGTGCGCGGCAGATGAACTGGATGAAGCGACCGGCACGGCGCCAAACACATCCATCTCAAAAATCGAGTAGCCCCAGTTATTGCCAGCGCTGCGGGTGATGGCGTTCATCCGCACGTAGCGATAGCTGCCCGCAAGCAGCACAGTGTCGGTACGGTTGCCGAAAGTGCCGCCGGTACGCAGGGCCAGTTGCGTCCAGGTAGAGTTGTTATTGGAGCCGAGAATTTCATAGCGCTCGGCATTGGCGGCCTCCCACAAAATCACCACCTGCGACAGGTTGTAGACCTGGCCTAAATCCAGAGTGAGCGAGCTGGGTGATACACCGTGATTGGATTCCCAGCGCGTGGTGCCGATGTTGTCGATGGCATAGCTGGCCGGTTGCAGGCTGGTGCTGCCAGTGGCCGATACGGGGTTGATATTGATGGTTTGCGCTATGGCGGAGACGCTGCTGAGCGCGACTAGCGCCAATAGCATCCGCCGACCGAATTGCATAATTCGCATCTGATGTTTCCTCGTTGTCTGTCGTTATTGTTAGATAGCGGCTGGCAGGCCCGAAACGGCGTGGAGTTGCCAGTCGGAAAGGAGTTTACGAGGGGTAAAAGTGGCTGTCGTCCCACTCTGATGGGTTTAAAAAGTGAACAGCGGAAGGTGTTTTAATCTGCAAAGGGAGAGAAAAGTCGAACCTCTGGCTGCCGCTCAACAGCGGCCACAAGCAAAACCTTCAATAGATACCGGCACTTGAAGCCCTTGTGCCACAAGGGTTTGGATAAAAATGGGACGTATGACTAAACCATCGCCAGGCGAACCTGGCGCACCAATAAACCTGCGAAAAATAAATCTGCACACAACGCGAAGCCGGTCACATCAGCTCCAGCTGCAACTCACCACCCGCCTCCATCGATAGTTTGCGGATACGCTGGGCAGCGCGGATCAGGTTTCGGCTATTGGTGCCGGATGCCGGGTACTCACTGTAACCAAAACCCCAATTACAAATAGTTGGCTGGCCATTGATGGTGACAGTGGCACTGAAACGCCTGGATACACGTTGTAACAATGTCTGGATCATCTGCCGGTTGTTGGAGGGCAGAATCGCCATGTAACTGTTGCCACTGTAACGGGCGATAAGTTCAGCAGTGGGCAGTTGCGCTTGTAACTCGGCCACTACGTATTGGGTAAGTGCCTGGGCATAGGGTTCACCGTAACGCTGCCACAACTCGCGATAATCGGTCAGCTCAAAATAGACCAACATGAATGGCGCGGGTGTGGTGTCAGCAGTGGTTACTGTGAGTTTTTCCAATACCTTGGCCTCCAAAAAAGAGCGGTTAGCCAAACCGGTGATGGAATCATAAAAGGCGGTTTGACGCGCCGCCTCGTTGCGCGTGCGCTCCTCCTGGCGGGCGCGCTCCATGGCGCGGAAATCGGTGTAGGCGGAGTAAATCGCCAACAGCAACAAAATACTCGCCGCAATCGCCGTGGGAACGCCCATCCAATCGCCGCGCAGCAAATTATCCGGGTGTGACGTTGCACCTTCGGGATAAGTCGCCGCCGCCATGCCGGTGTAGTGCATACCGCAGATTGCCGCACCCATCACCAGCGCTGCCACCACTTTGGTCAGCAGGGCATACTGCGGGGGAACATCGCGCACCTTGCGGCAAATCACCAGCGCTGCGCCGGAAGCGACAACCGCAATCACTCCCGAAAGGATCACCAACAAGGTGTTGTATTCAATACCGGGGTGCATTTGCATGGCGTACATGCCGCCATAATGCATAGCAAAAATACCCGCGCCCATAATCAAGGCGCTGGAGGCGATAGTTTTTAGGGAGACCTTGGAAAGGGTAATAACATAAAGAGCGAGGGCCGAGGCCAGCACGGCGGGAATCCAGGAGAGCAGGGTTAAAGTCGCACTGAACGTCATGTGCATATGCATCGGCATGGTGTAAGCACTCATGCCCACAAAATGCATAGACCAAATACCGCTACCCAAACACAGAGCCCCCATGCCCAACCAGAAACGGCGCGAACCACCGCTCAAGCTGAATACCCGGGTACCAAAATAAATAGCGGTGTAAGAGGCGATGACCGCCACACAGTAGGAGGCGAAGACTAAAACCACGTTATAAGAACCAGCCATGATCATTACCTGTTGTAATAGATAGGTTGTTCTACGCGCCAAAGAAACTCGCGGATCAACCCCGCCCGGCAAGCTTTACATTTCTTTCAGGGGAGTTGATGGAGGCAATGCAGCTACCCCGCCCAACGCGCGGGGCAAGGTGACATAAAAGCAGGTGCCTTCGCCCGGCTCGCTGACAAAATGAATACTGCCCTGCTGCCGTTCAATCAGGTCTTTGGTGATGGCCAAGCCCAAGCCGGTGCCCCCTTTATTGCGCTTGCTGGAGGTATCGGCCTGACTAAAAGGTTCAAAAATATGGGCTTTGAAATCCTCCGGTATACCCAGCCCCTGATCGCGCACTGAAATACACAGGTGCGCATCATCGGTCAGCCTCACCGCCAGGGTGACGCTGGCGCCGGACGGTGAAAACTTGGCGGCATTGGACATTAAATTACCCAGTGCCTGAATGAGCCGGTTCTCATCCCCCAACACCGCCTCCTGTTCTGCCACGCCTTCACTAATAAAATAGCTAACGCCAAACTGATGGGCATAAGCGCTCAACTCATCCTTTAAACGCATCAGCAAAGGCATGATTTTGACGGGGACTATGCTAAAGCTCATATGCCCTGTGGCGATTTTCTGCATATCCAGAATGTCATTAATCAACAGCAGTAAACGGTCAGTATTAGTGCTGGCGATATTCACTACCGACTGCATTTTCTCCGGCAGTTCACCCAGCGCGTTGGATTTCAACAACCCCAATGAACCGCGAATAGAGGTAAGCGGTGTACGCAATTCGTGACTGACCGTGGCCACAAACTCACTTTTCATAGTTTCCGCACGGCGGCGCTCGGTAATATCCTCCAGCGTGGTAATGGCAAAACGGGTATTGCCGCGCCAATCCACACCGGGTTTACCCCATATCTGCAAACTGGTGCGGCGGCCATCAACCACCAGATCCACATCGTCAACCATCGCCGGCTCCCCCTTGAGCGCGCGGATTGGCGGCAGTTCGTCCAGGGGATAAGGCGTATCGGTGCCCGCGCGATAAAAATGCCCCAAGTGGTTCAGCACTATGCGCTCTGAGTAGTTCAAGCTACTGGAGTAACCCAAGATGTCGCGCGCGCGACTATTGGCAAAAGACACCTGCGCATCGCTATCCAGCACCAGCATAGCGGTGGGCATGTCCTCCACCCACTGCTGAAAACGATGCTCCGTTTCGCGCACCAGTGAATGGTGATAAAGAACAATTGAGCGCACCACCACCGCAATACACAGCGCCGTTCCCACAACCATATTTACCCAGGCAGCCGGGTGAGCGTTGTAGCGATTTAGGTCGGCCCGTGGCTCCAACAGCCCTGTCGCAAACGCAAGCATGAATAACAGCAGCACCAACAACACGGCGATACCCATCACAATACCGTGGCGCAGGGAATAGACCGCACCACTCACCACCGCGCCCATCATCAACCACCAGAGCCCGGCAGAGGCCAAACCAAAATTGAATACCCCGCTCACCCCTACCATCCAAAACACTCCGATCAACAGAGGAGCTTTATAGCGAATGGGTAAGCGCTGGCGATAAAACGCAATCAACACCACCGCCGTGGCAAGCCCAAGGTGCACCCCGTAGAGCGGTAACCAGCCAGTAAATTTGATACGAAATAACGACAGGGGGATCAGAATGAGAGTCAACCAAGCGAGGTGGCGCCAAATTTGATCAAGGAACTCATGGCGCAAGCGCCCAAGCCCATGAATTTTTTTCCACCGCTCCACAGCTACCCCACTTTTGTTCAAGCCCAGTTTTGTACTCTCAGCCTAGCCCAGAATGGCGCAGTTGCGCTGTCATCAAAAACAACATTTCTCTTTTTTGATCCAGCACAAGCCAAACCCATGTGTTGGTCGATTGCGTTATCCCAAGGCCGCGACTCAACCGCCTTAAGCAAAATCAGGAAACAAAATTAAAAATAACTAAATTAGATATTGCTAATTTAATAAATACTAATAAACTATTTTCATGACAACCGAGGATCTTCCATGAACGCCCCCCAGATCAACCTGAGCCGCCTTTCCGATATGCAAAGCCACGCCCAAGCGGCAGCGGGCCTGCTCAAGGCGCTGGCCAATGAAAACCGCTTGATGATTATGTGCACATTGATTGGCGGTGAAATGTCTGTCGGCGAATTAAACGAAAGGGTGCCGTTGAGCCAATCTGCCCTCTCGCAACATTTAGCCAGTTTGCGCGAAGCCGGATTGGTCAGCACACGCAAAGAAGCGCAGACCGTTTACTACCGGCTGGAGGGCAACGAAGCGACACAAGTTATCGCCGTGCTGCAATCCATTTACTGCCCTACTGATCCATCTTGATTCATTACAGCCACGAGGTATGACCATGAGCCACCAACGTATTCACCCGGTTGATTTAATGGCCAACAAAACTGTCGACATGTGCATTTTGGATGTGCGCACCGCCGCCGAGGTAAAAGCGGCAGGCCTGCCCGACTGCCTGCATATTCCCCTGCATGATTTAACCCCCGAACGCCTGCAAGCCGAGATCGCCAAAAGCGGTAAAGATGGCAAGGTCGTTTATCTGCTGTGCCAGGGCGGCAAACGCGCCGAAATGGCGGCGGATCAGTTAAAAGGCAAGCTCGACGCCGAACTGGTGGTTATTGAAGGCGGCATGAATGCGGTCAAACAATCCAATATTCCGCTGGCCGCACAGGGGAAAAAAGTGATTCCACTGGAGCGCCAGGTGCGTATCGCCGCCGGTTTATTAGTGATCACCGGCGCGGTATTGGGCACTTGGTTTAACCCGGCGTTTTATGGTTTGTCGGCGTTTGTCGGCGCGGGGCTGGTCTTTGCCGGTGTGACCGATATTTGTCCGATGGGTATGTTGATCGCCAAAGCGCCCTGGAACAAATAAATGCTGCTATTCATCGGGCTATTAATTGGCTTGATTCTTGGTCTCACCGGCGCAGGTGGTTCGGTGTTTGCCGTGCCACTTCTGCTATTACTCGGCGATATGTCCATGGCCGATGCCACGGGTATTTCATTGGGTGCAGTTGCCGTCACGACCATTTATGCCAGTTTGCGCAATAGATTTTCGCGTAGCACACCGAGTGTACTGTGGAAGCCTGGTTTGATTTTGGCAATTAGCGGCGCACTAACCGCACCAATGGGTAAATGGCTGGGCCTGCAGCTCAGTGAGCTATGGTTAATTAGCGGCTTCAGCTTACTCGCTGCCATTATTGCGCTGCGCATGTGGATAAATGCGCAAAAAAATCCACAGGCGGCATTGGTCGTTCGCGCTGGCAATTTTGCCAACACACCCAGCCCGGATCACCTGTGCAATCTCAATCCCACCGGCCAATTTGAATTGCGCCCACGCTGTGTGAGTGGTTTGCTGATCGGCGGTTTAGTGGTTGGGGTTTTATCGGGTCTGTTTGGTGTGGGCGGCGGGTTTTTAATTGTGCCGCTGCTGCTGGCACTGAGTGCGGTGAGCATGGCGCAAGCGGTGAGTACATCGCTGTTAATTATTGCGCTGATCAGCAGCTCAGGTTTTATCAGCCACTTGGTGATGAGTGAAGCACAACATTGGGACTGGTTGATACTCGTCGCTGCGGGCGGCGTGATTGGCATGATCATCGGCCAAACCATCAGCCATAAAATTGCCAATGTATTACTGCAAAAAATATTTGCGCTGAGTTTGTTGATTGTGGCAACTATTACACTTGTGAGGCACCTATGATTTTTCGCCAATTATTTGAACGAGAGTCCAGCACTTATACCTATCTCATCGCCTGCGAAACAACCCGCAAGGCGGCGTTAATAGATACAGTAAAAGAAGAGCTGCCCAAATATGTGCAACTGCTGCAGGAATTGGATTTAACCCTGGTTTATGCACTGGACACCCATACCCACGCCGATCACATTACCGCCGCCGGCGCCCTGCGCGATTTAACCGACTGCACCACCCTGCTCGGCGAAGAGGCGCACTCGGCCTGTGTTTCCCACGCCTTGCGCGACGGCGAAAAAATTGCAGTGGGCGAATTAACCCTCACTGCGCTGCACACCCCCGGCCATACTGACGACTCCTACACCTATCATTTAATCGATGGCAGCGAGCAGTATTTATTTACCGGCGACACACTGTTAATTCGCGGCACTGGCCGCACCGATTTTCAAAACGGCGATGCGCGCGCTCAATATGACAGCATTTTTCAAACACTTTTAAACCTGCCCGACAACACCTGGGTTTACCCCGGCCACGACTACAAAGGCTGGACACGCAGCACCATCGGCGAAGAAAAAGCGCACAACCCGCGCCTGCAAGTCAAAGACGTTGCGGCTTATGTGGACCTCATGAACAACCTGCAATTACCTAATCCTAAATTAATGGACATAGCCGTACCGGCAAATCGCGCCTGCGGTAAAAACTAATACGGATTTTTTAAGGAGTCACTATGAATAGCACACGTATGAGTTTCGCATTAATACTTGCACTAACTGGTGTTATCTTTTTATCCGCCTGCAGCAAAGATTCGCCCGCCCCTGCCGCGCCGAAAAAAATACCAGAACTCGCCAGCATTCAGCTGCAACTACAAACGACTGCACAGGAAGTGAAATACGATGGTGTAATTGAAGCGATCAACCAAGCCACTGTGTCGGCCCAAACCTCTGGCCGCATTGTGGAAATTCCCGTGGATGTGGGCGACTATGTTGTCAAAGGCGATTTGATTATTCGTTTTACCGACACCGAACAACAAGCGCGGGCCGCCAGCGCCAAAGCACAATTTACCGAAGCCCAGGCGCAATACACGCGCATGCAGGAAATGCTCGCAAAAAAATTAATCGCCAAAGCTGATTTTGATAAAAGTGAAGCAGTCTTTAAATCGGCTGAAGCCAATTTACGCGAAGCCGAACAAAACCTTGCATACACCGCCATCTATGCCCCCTATGCAGGCATAGTCGTCAGCCGCGCCGTCAATGTGGGTGAAACGGTTGTTCCGGGTAAAGCACTGATGACCGGTTTATCGCTGGAGCAATTGCGCGCGCAGGTGGATATTCCGCAGCAACACATAGGCCCAGTGCGCAAATATAAAAAAGCGCGTATTTATTTGGCAGACGGCAAAATTCTGGAAACTAGCGCCCTGCGTATTCCCCCCAGTGCTGATCCACAAACCCACTCGTTTAAAGTATTGGTGAATCTACCCGAAGGTGATCATCAACTATTCCCCGGCACTTTTGTGAAAATTGGATTTGTCACTGGCGAGCAAGAACAGTTATTAATTCCGGCGAGCGCCATTAGCAAACGCGGCGAAGTGAGCGGCGTTTATGTGATAAAAGAAAAAGGGCTGGAATTTCGTCAACTCAACTTGGGATCGCTTACCAGTAATAAAGACTACCCCATCCTCGCTGGTGCAAACGCTGGTGAAACAATTGCTGCTGATCCAATCGCTGCTGCGAATGCTTATAAAAATCTGCACACTGCGGAGCAATAAGCTATGGAACCCAAAAGCACTCAGCAATCGCTCGGCGTTTCCGGTCGCATCGCACGCGCATTCTTAACCACGGAAATTACCCCGCTACTGGCACTCACCGGATTGCTACTCGGTATTTTTGCGGTACTGGTAACACCGCGCGAAGAAGAGCCACAAATTAATGTGACCTTTGCCAATGTGTTTATCCCCTTCCCTGGCGCAACACCGGAAGAAGTGGAAGCGCTGGTGACCAATCCCGCCGAGCAAATCGTTTCAGAAATTGAAGGCGTCGAACATATTTATTCCAATTCTTCACTCGGCATGGCGAGCCTCACCGTACGTTTTGAAGTCGGCCAGCCGCGCACCGATGCAATAGTGCGTTTATACAATGCGTTTTATGCCAACAGCGATTGGCTGCCGCGCAATCTCGGTGTAGGCCAACCGCTCATTAAACCCAAAGGGATTGATGATGTACCCATAGTCGCACTGACCTTATGGAGCCAAAATGATGCAACTACCAATAGTGATTTATTGAGTGTTGCACGCGAATTACAAACACAATTGCAGCGTGTACCTGGCACGCGCGATATCGATATTCTCGGCGGCTCCGATAAAGTCGTGCGGGTATTATTTGACCCGGAGCGTATGGCCGCGTTTGGTTTAGCGCTGGATGATTTACGCCATGCGCTCGGCGCCGCTAACACATCCCACGCCGCTGGTTCATTGGTAAGCGATAACCGCGAAATGCTGGTGCAAGCCGGGGATTTTTTATTAACGCCAGAAGAAGTAGCAGATCTAGTGGTGGGTGTTTACCAAGACGCTCCCGTATTTTTGCGCGATGTTGCACAAGTGAGTTTAGGTGCTGATCAACCCACGCAATATGTCACTCATGGTTTTGGTTCTGCATCGACCACCACAGATGGAAAAAATAGCGGTCGTTATCCCGCCATTACCTTATCCATCGCCAAAAAGCCGGGCGAAAATGCTGTGGATGTAGCCGGGCAAGCCATTGAACGGGTCGAGCAATTACGCGGTGTGAGTGTGCCGGATGCAATCAATGTGAATGTAACGCGCAACTACGGCGCGACGGCAGAAGACAAAGCGCAAACGCTGATTAAAAAATTAATTTTCGCCACTCTTTCAGTCATTATTCTTGTGCTGATTGCCTTGGGAAAACGCGAGGCTGTTGTTGTAGGTGCAGCAGTCATAGTTACACTCGCGATCACACTATTTGCCTCATGGGCATGGGGCTTTACGCTCAACCGCGTATCACTGTTTGCGTTAATTTTTTCCATCGGTATTTTGGTGGATGACGCGATTGTGGTGGTGGAAAATATTCATCGCCATATGAGCCAGGGGAAATTATCGCTCAATGAAGCCATTCCACTTGCAGTCGATGAAGTGGGCGGCCCGACTATTTTGGCCACCTTTACCGTGATTGCCGCGCTGCTACCCATGGCATTTGTGACGGGATTAATGGGCCCTTACATGTTACCCATTCCGATTAATGCGTCGACCGGCATGCTAATTTCCCTTGCCGTCGCCTTTATGTTTACGCCCTGGTTATATCGCCGTTTATTTGCGCATGTTGATCACGGCAGTGTTAATACCAGTGCGAATGCACATGAACCCCACGGCAACAAATTCCTGCCATTTTTTATACGTATTATGAGCCCGCTATTAAAACGCGAGGCCGGGAAAAAAGCGCGCCTGTGGTTGCTGGGTGGGATTCTCGCATTAATTGCGGCATCGATTGGTTTAGTGGTCGTGCAAGCCGTGATGTTAAAAATGCTGCCCTTTGATAACAAAAGTGAATTCCAGATTGTGGTGGATATGCCTGAAGGCACACCGTTGGAAAATACCCAGAAAGTGTTACAAGCACTCGCCGATAAATTGGAAACCATTCCCGAAGTCACTGACTATCAATTGTATGCGGGCACCTCGGCGCCAATTAATTTTAATGGTTTGGTGCGGCAAAATTATTTGCGCCGCGCGCCACATATGGGTGAGATTCAAGTTAACTTGGTGGACAAACATTTACGCCACCGCAAAAGCCACGATATTGCCCTCGCTGCGCGCGAATTAATTGCGGATGTTGGCAAAACCATGAACGCGAACATTAAAGTGGTTGAAGTCCCGCCAGGCCCGCCCGTGTTATCGCCACTGGTGGCGGAAGTCTACGGCATGAATTATCAACGCCAGCTCGATGTCGCCAAGCAGGTGCGTGCCGCATTTGAAGCAACACCCGATGTTGTCGATGTGGACGATACTATTGAAGCACCGCAAACCCGTTGGTTAATTGCGGTGGATCGCGCCCGCGCCGCGCGTTTGGGTGTGGATCAAACCAGCATCGCCAATGCCATCAACACTGCACTCGCGGGTGAAGATGCTTCTTACCTACACACTGCTAATGCAAAAGTTGCCCTGCCCATTCGGCTCGAATTGCCTGCAGGTGAGAAAGACAGTCTCGAACGCGTGTTGGCAATAAAAATCCGTGCGCGCGACGGCAATTTAATCGCACTTAGCGAGGTCACTCAGGTCATCGAAAGCCAACGCCAACAAACCATTCACCACAAAGATTTGTTGCCGGTGGTTTATGTACTGGGCGATGTCGCCGGTGAAACCGACAGCCCACTCTACGGTTTAGCCGCGATTTATAAACGCATCGAAGAGACACCAGTAGATGAGCAAGTTATCGACCAATTTTTAAATTCACAGCCAGACAATCCGGTCAATTGGAGCCTGAAATGGGACGGCGAGCTGCAGGTGACGCTGGATACTTTTCGCGATATGGGCATCGCCTACTCCGTCGGTCTGGTCATGATTTATTTGCTGGTGGTGGGCATGTTCAAAAGTTACTCAGTGCCGCTGATCATCATGGCACCAATTCCGCTCACCATTATCGGCATCATGCCCGGCCACGCCCTGCTCGGCCAACAATTCACTGCACCCAGTATGATCGGCATGATTGCGCTGGCCGGGATTATCGTGCGCAACTCAATCCTGCTGGTGGACTTTATCCAGCAAGAGGTACGCAGCGGTAAATCGCTGGAGGACGCGACCATCAGTGCCGCTGCTGTACGCGCCCTGCCCATTGGCCTGACCGCGCTGGCAGCCATGATGGGCGGCTTCTTTATAGTGGATGACCCGATTTTTGGCGGTTTGGCGGTATCGCTGATTTTCGGTTTACTGGTATCGACTGTGCTGACCCTGGTGGTAATTCCGGTGGTTTATTACGCGTATCACTACCAAAAGAACTAACGCCCCTCCCGAATGCCCTAATCCCCCTCCCTGCCTCTCCCTTTCTTAAAAGAAAGGAGGAACTAAACCCCTTCCCTTATTAAAAGAAGGGCTGGGGAGGGATTTGTTCATTCGCCACAGCCGCCGTGATTTGCTAGAATCCCCGCCACAAAAAATTACCCTCAGAGAACGCAACCATGCTGATTGAAGCCCCTATTTCCCTTGGCGAACTAATCGACAAAATCACCATTCTGGAAATCAAAGCCGTGAACATCGGCGATGCCACCAAACTGAAAAATGTGACTCATGAGTTGAACATTCTTAACGCCAAGGTGAACCAACTGCTCGATGCAGCTGGCCAAGCCAAACTGGCACCGCTCAAACAAGCACTGAAAGATATCAATCAGGAACTCTGGGTAATTGAAGACGATATTCGCGATTGTGAATATGCAAAAGACTTCAGTGATAAATTTATCCAACTCGCCCGCGCTGTTTATGTCACCAACGATAAACGCGCCAAGGTAAAAAAAGATATTAATCTCGCCTTTGGTTCGGAATTAATCGAAGAAAAATCCTACAAAGACTATCAATAAATCGCCCTGGTTTTAATTATTGAATGAAGAATTCGCCCATGCGCATACTGCTCGTCAAAATGTCCTCCATGGGCGATATCTTCCACACCTTCCCTGCGATCAGCGACATTAACAAACAGTTCCCCAACGCCGAAATTGATTGGGTGGTGGAAGACAGTTTTAAAGAAATTGTGGAATGGCATCCGCAGGTACGCAAGGCTATTCCCATTCATTTACGCCGCTGGGTTAAACAGCGCGACAAACAAAGCTGGCAGGAATTTAAAGCCTGGCGCAAAACCTTGCGCAGCGAAAATTACGACTATGTCATCGACGCACAGGGTTTATTAAAAAGTGCAGTCATCGCCAAATGTGCCCTGGGAAAAGGTATTGATGGCTACGATAAAGATTCGGCGCGCGAGCCCATCACCCACTGGTTTTATAAACGAACTCATGTAGTCGATAAAAACCAACACGCGGTAGAGCGAACTCGCCAATTGGTTGGCAAGGCATTAGGTTATACGCCCGAGTTACAATTAAACTTTGGCATTAACCAAAATTTTACGCACATTCAAAAGAATCCGCGTAAATTGATTTTTATTATCGGCACCAGTTGGGTTACTAAACTTTGGGCCACCAGTGAATGGCAAGCGCTGACACAAATCGCCATTGATGCAGGTTTTTCGGTGGAAATTATTTGGGGTAGCAGCGATGAGCAGGCGATCGCCGATGAAATTATTAACGCCTGTCCAAAAGCCACACGCCCACCTCAACGCTTGTCGATTACGACTATCGCAGAAAAGTTAGTGGAGGCTGCCGGCGTAATTGGTCTGGATACGGGGTTTTCACATTTAGCGGGCGCACTGGAAACCCCCACCATCGCACTCTACGGGGCAACATCGCCAACGAAGGTGGGCTTAATCGGCGACCACACACACAATCTGCAATTAAGCGAAGCTCTGGACTGCATGCCTTGCCATAAACGCCAATGTAAATGGCTGCCGGAAAATAGCCGCAATACCCCCGCATGTATGGCGGGAATAAACGCTGGGCAAGTCTGGCTAGCACTGCAAAAAAAATTACCGCCTTGTTAATTCTGCACTAATTAATTCTGCATTAAGAGAACACACCATGTATTTGTCTCACCCTGAGGGCACTGCAACTTATCGAAACTCCCGTCGCTGGCTAGCAGCATTCGCCATACTGAATGCACTGGTTATGACCGGCATCACCCTGACCCATAGCCAATGGCCCGATTCCCTGAGCAGCCAACTTTACCTTGTGCTGGGTATGCTACTTCAATTTTCAGTGCTTTCTTTTTTAGTTGTCCTGCTTACCATCGCGCTCGCTTATGTTCTGCGTTCGCAAAAATATTATGCTGCATTTGCAATGACACTATTTACCATTGCACAGTTAATTATCATCACCAATGTAAAGGTGTTTAGCCTTTATCATTTCCATTTAAACGGAATGGTGTTGAATTTACTGTTCAGCGGTGCACTGCTGGAAAATATCGCTTTCTCCTGGTCCATGTGGTTATCGGTAGGTGCACTACTATTGGGCCTCATTTTTGGACAAACACTGCTACTGCTACTGAGCCGTAAACTTTCACAGTTTCATCAGTTTACCAATCGTCACCATGTTGGTTTTTTTCTAACAAGTTATATTGTGCTGCAATTACTGAGTGGCTGCGCGGATGCGTTTGGCTGGAATCAGATTACGGCACAAAACCGATATATCCCCTGGATGCCAACAACGACCATGCGCTCATCCTTGGAAAAAATGGGTTTTGAAGTTGTGCAAAGTACGGAAGGCCACAATCTGCCCGACACCGCAGACGGATTGCAATATCCACGCAACCCTCTGCAGTGCAATACGCAAAAGCCCTTGAATATTCTTATGCTGGTGGTGGACTCACTGCGCGCTGATCAACTCACTGCCGAGGTAATGCCAAACAGTTTCAAATTGCGTAATCAAGCGCAAGTATTTGATAACCATTACAGCACGAGCAATGCAACCCGCTACGGGCTGTTCAGTATGATGTACGGCATTTCCGGGAGCTATTGGAAGCCCATTCTGGCAGCAGAAAAAGGCAGCGCATTATTCGACCTGACCACTGAAAATGGTTATCAGCATTTTATTTATGGCAGTAGTACGCTCACATTCCCCGAATTTGATCGCACTATTTTTTCATCGCTACGCAATCAGTTACAGCAGGGAAATGGTAAATCCAGTGCGGAGAATGATCTGGATATTACCCAGCGATTCATCACGGATTTACAACAACTACCATCCGACAAACCCTTTTTTGGCTTTTTATTTTTTGATGCGCCGCATGGTTTTTCTATTCCTGAAAACTATCCACATCGTATTGAGCCAATGCTTGAGCAAGTAAACTACCTGGAACTGAATAACGATTATGACCCCGTTCCCTTCCTGAATCTGTATAAAACAACGGCGCATTATGTTGATAGCCTGATTCAAAACATCATGGAAGAACTTGCACGAACACAACGCCTGGACAATACCTTGGTCATTATCACCAGTGACCACGGTCAGGAATTTAATGAAATGGGCAAGAACTACTGGGGCCATAACAGTAACTTTAGCCTGTGGCAAACCAAGGTTCCGTTGATGCTACTCTGGCCAGGGCGCGAACCCATGGCTACGAATACGCTAAGCTCTCATGAAGACCTGATACCGACGCTGCTAACGGAAGCTTTTGGCTGTGCAAATCCAACCACTGACTACTCAACAGGTTATTCATTGTTTAACTTACCCGGCAATGATCGTGGATTATTAATGGAGTCATGGACAGATAGAGCAATACTGTATGATGGCCACCTGTTCCTGATTAATCCGCTGGGTGGAATAGATGCGGTTGATCAAAATTATGACTCGATCGATGATCGGGAATTACCGCCGGAAGTATTAGCAGGTACGATTGAACACATGTCGCGCTTTCTGAAAGTTAAATAGGCGCATACATCAAAGCACCGGAACATCCAATGAAACCGAAAAAAATTGGCGTAGTCATAACCACCTACAATCAACCCAAATGGCTTAAAAATGTACTGTTTGGCTATGAAGCCCAACGTCACAGTGATTTCACGGTAATTATTGCCGATGATGGATCAGGGCAACCTACGCGTGATGTTATCGAGTTTTTTAAAGCGCGTGGCAAATTGCGTATCGAGCATGTGTGGCATGAAGACAAAGGTTTTCAAAAATGCCAAATACTCAATAAAGCCATAGCACAAACCGAATGTGATTATTTAATTTTCACCGATGGCGATTGCATACCCGAACCAGACTTTATCAGCCTGCATGAATCGCTGGCGCAACCGGGTTATTTTTTATCAGGTGGCTACGTCAAACTCACCACCCCCGTCTCGGAAAAAATTAGCGAAGCAGACATTGCGAGCGGCGTCATTTTTAATCTCGACTGGCTCAAAACCGCAGGTCAACCCAGCAGTCATAAACTATGGAAACTGATAAAAAATAAAACCCTGAAAGCCATTCTCAATGCCATCACTCCAACCAAAGCCACCTGGAATGGCATGAACAGCTCCACGTGGACCGCCGATATAAAAGCCTGCAATGGTTTTAATGAAGATATGCAGTACGGCGGACTGGATCGCGAACTGGGTGAACGCTTGTACAACCATGGCCTCAAAGGCAAACAAGTGCGTTACAGCGTGAACTGTCTACACCTGGATCACCCACGCGCTTACGACAATCCCGAAACCTGGAAAAAAAATTATGCGATCCGTAATGAGGTAAAACGTACGGGGCGGTTTTGGGCGGAGAACGGCATAGTGAAAACAGCGGTAACGGAGAACAGCACAAAATGAAGCTCAAGGAACTGCCAGGTTCACTCTGGACAGCGTGGAAACTCAAACGTTTGCCCAAAAAACAGCTGGTCAGCCCACAACAGCCTAGAATACCGGTAATTGTTTCATTAACGTCAATTCCTTCACGCCTTGATACTCTTCATCTCGTTATCCGCAGTCTTTTAGCCCAGACCCATCTGGCCGAAAAAATTCTGCTGTGGCTGCACAAGGATTTGGAATCAAAAATTCCATCCAGTTTAACTATGCTTGTCAGCGATATTTTTGAAATTCACTATGTGGATATGACTTGCTCGCATCGCAAATTAGTCCACAGTTTGACGCTGTATCCCGAAAAAATTATTGTCACCTGCGATGATGACCTGATGTACAACCCCAGTTGGCTGCAGCGACTCTATAAGGATCACTTAATCTACCCTGATCGAATTATTGCGCATGAATGCAGAATGATCGCCTATAACAATCAGGGTGCACTATTAAATTATGATCAATGGAAAACACAGATAGAGCCAGGTGTAAGCTCGCCCTGGATGATGCCTATTGGTTATGGCGGAGTGCTCTACCCACCCGGAGTATTACACCCCGATGTTACACGTGCAGATCTCTATTTGGCTTTGGCACCACGCGCCGATGATCTTTGGTTTAAAGCCATGTCATATTTAAACGGCACTATTACACAGCGATCACAACAACCAGGGCAAAAACCTACCCCCATTGCTGGCTCGCAAAAAGTATCACTCAAACACACCAATGTGCGCGAAAATGGTAACTATGAACAATGGCAAGCCATTTGCGATCACTATCAAATTCAAGGCCGATAATTTCAGCCAATACCAAAATAAAATTTTATGACAGAACCTATTGGCAGTTACCAAAGCGAACTAACAACCGCATTTCAGTCACCCGAGGTAATTGCACAGCTCAGCAATATTTCTGCACTCTTAAATAATCCACTGACACAACGTCTCTCCAATGGCCCGGATTATGTTGTAAAAACCCAGCTATTCGTTAATAAACAACCCATCGACATCACTATCAAAGTATTCAAACGCCAAAACTGGCTTAAGGACTGGCATGATTGGCGCAAGGGCTCCAAGGCAAAACGCTCCTATGATGCAGCGCGTTTTTTGCAAAGCAATGGAATAAATACACCTGCCCCCATTGCTTGGCTTGAGCGCTGGGATGGCAAGCGTTTGCTTGAAAGTTATTATGTTTGTTTATTCGAACCAGGCATTAGTTTCCGCGATGCCCTTTCCGATATTTATTACAACCAACGCAATAACGCACCATTGATGGATTTACTCCATGTAGTAGCACCCGCTATTCGCGCTATGCACGATGCTGGGTTTATGCACGGTGATATGGGGAATCAGAATATTTTGTTGCCTCGCAGTGAGTGCGACGCATGGCTTCAGCCACAGTTTATTGATTTGAATAGAGCTAAATATTCAAATACACCGCTAACACTTCAACAACGCGCATTTGATTTAGCCCGTATCGCCCTACCCGGCGCTTACCTGAAAATATTTAAAACCATTTATAACAATCATCAGGATTTCCCTGCTGATTTTGATAAGTTGGAACAAAAAGCACGGGATCGTTTTTGGAACCACCGCCGCAGCGGAAAATGGCGACACCCTATTCGTCATTGGAAAAGTAAAAAACTACCCAAGAGCAAACCCATTTATCCACCCGTGCAAGACATTTGGTTATGGGATGAAAAGTCCGCGCAGCCCATGATTGTGCCCGGCCGAAAAGAAAAACATGCCTATCGCAACTGGCGCTATATGTTATCCATGATGTGGCAAGGTTTGTGCGCCGCACCAAGCATATATAAGCGATATCAAAAATTATTAGCACAAAGCTATAACGTACCAGTTGATATGAAAGGGCGAATTGGTATCGCCCTGCATCCGCACCCTGACTATATAGAGACAGAACTTGCACTGCTTGAGCAAATGGGTAATCCACCAGTGCTACTTCGCTTTTGTCACCACGAAACCACTATCGAATGGAACCGCACCATTGCCTTAGTGAAACAACTGCACGGCAAAGGTGTTGAGGTTATGCTCGCGGTATTACAAGACCGACAAGCATTATTGCAGCCAGATTCATGGAAAGCATTTTTAACGCTAATTGTTGAAAGTGTTGGCGATAAGGTTGCGCATATTGAAATTACCCATGCAAGTAATCGTGTGAAATGGGGCATTTGGAGCAGTGATGAATATCAACAATTAATGGAACCCGCACTGGAACTACAGCAGCGTTTTCCACACATTCACCTTGTAGGGCCAGCGTGTATCGATTTTGAATATTTACCGGTTATTGCTGCACTAGGCACTCATCCGAAAGGTCAACCACTGGCAGCACTTTCACATTTACTTTATGTTGATAGACGCGGCGCACCCGAAAGTACACAGGGACATAAATTTTCAACGCTGGAAAAATCAGCACTACTCAAGGCCTTGGCACAATGGTCGGACCGCTGCGCAGATAAAATAATCGTGTCGGAAGTAAACTGGCCGGTAAAACATACTGGAATTTGGTCGCCGATTGGCTGCCCCTATGAAACGCCCAAATGGCGGCGCGAACAACCGGGGGAGAATGATGATGACTACGCAAATTACATGCTACGTTATTATTTAATTACTCTATGCTCTGGACACGTTGAACAAGTGTTTTGGTGGAGACTTTCTGCGCACGGCTACGGGTTGGTTGATGATCGCGACAATTTCACTCCTCGCCCGGCATTTCACGCACTAGTACAACTTTTGAAACTTATTGGTAACGCAACTTTCACTAGAAAGTTAACGACCCCCAATAATATATATGCACTTGAATTTGATGCTGACGACAAAAAAATTGTTGTGGCTTGGACATCTGACAACACTACAACAAAGATCCCGAGCAGCATTGACTATGAAAAAATATTGGATCGCAATGGTAAGCCATTAACAACGGCTACCATTTCTGCCGCACCAATTTATTTATGCAAAAACCTAAAACATCCGTGATGGATAGCAATTAGACGAGATACTTGTCTGGTGTGGCCGGGCTCTTCCTTACCACACCAAAAAATTTTCAACCAAAACACTAAAACTACAACAACAAATCCTCTAGTTTTCCCACCCGTCTATCCAGCCAATCAAAAATTAACTGCTGCTTTTCTTCTGAAGCAGTTTCAATGCTTTGCACACATGCGAAAACAATATTTTGGTTGCGCTCCGCGCCATGTAACTTCATCTTGATTCGCCACAGGGATTGATCGGAAGGCTTAAGTTGCATATTTGCAGCTGAGCTTTTAACCTCGGCAAGACTATTTTTCAAATGAAAATGGGAACACAATCCCTCCGGAACAAACTGATCCGGCACGCGCAGATGCGCTTTAATATTTTTCAACATAGCGTCGGGAAATTGTAAAAACAACTGTTCCCAACTCGATTTTTTCCATGGGTGGGGTACATGAGGAAGACGGAAGTAGTGTTTTTTAAAACCAATAAGCTCAGCACACTGCTGCTGTAACCCCCAAAAACTAATACGATTTTTTTTACGGTTCGCGCCCAACAAATTGCGCAGTGTTTTGAAGACCTGATTCCCCGGAATAGAAGCACTTAATCTTTTCCAGCGCCCACGAAGAACTACCTTACCATTCTTAAAGAAATCACCAGGAGTCACAGGGCGGACAATTACAAAATCATCATTAAAATAAATAAATTGCTCAGCCAAGCCTGGAATGCGCCACAGCAAACTGCTAATCGCCATGCTATTGAAGCTCGGCAAACAGTCCTCATGACCAGCAAATATTACTGAGTGATCGATAACCTTTACCTTATGCTCAAAAATACTCCCTTTAATTTTATCCATAAGCGCTGGCCGCTGATTGTCAGTGACTATATAAATAGTCTGCAACCAAGGGGCAAATTTCAGTAACGATGTAACGCAATAATCTATCTCGCCTGCATTGTGAAAGCGCGTTTTGCTCGCAGCGGCAGGTCTGGTACTACCAACGGACGCCAGGTAATTATTCAGCTTTTCAGCGTGGATTGGATCAGCGCCATCGACCCACATAATGACCGCGTCTATTGCTTCATTAACAATTGTTTCTGCCATAAATTTATCCGCATCGAGCTGTAAAAGTGCGCGCCATATTACACCATCACTGCTCTGGGTATCCGCCAAATAAACCGGGTTTTGGTGGGACTCAGGCAGCTAAAAGGCTATAATCGCAGCCAAATTTTTAGCCATTTTCGTTGACATAAACGTGTTAGCGACAGACCGAGAGAGCCAATATCGCTATGGAAAAGACCTACGAACCCCATGCTATTGAACGCCAGTGGTATCAAACCTGGGAAGAGAAAGGCTGTTTCAAACCAGCCGGCGAAGGCAACCCCTACTGCATTATGATCCCACCGCCAAATGTGACCGGTAGCTTGCATATGGGCCATGGTTTTAATAACGCAGTGATGGATGCATTGATTCGCTATCGCCGCATGAAGGGCGATGACACCCTGTGGCAAGTGGGTACTGACCACGCCGGTATTGCCACCCAAATGGTGGTTGAGCGTCAACTGGCTGCACAAGGTGTAAGCCGTCACGATTTGGGACGCGAAAAATTTCTGGAAAAAGTCTGGGAGTGGAAAGAACAATCGGGCGGCACTATCACCCGTCAAATTCGCCGTTTGGGTTCATCAGTGGATTGGAGCCGCGAGCGCTTTACTATGGATGATGGACTATCGACGGCAGTACAGGAAGCCTTTGTGCGCTTGTTTGAAGACGGCCTAATTTATCGCGGCAAACGCTTGGTCAATTGGGACCCTAAACTGCACACCGCTATTTCTGATCTGGAAGTGGAAAACCACGATGAAAAAGGTTCGTTGTGGAATCTGCGTTATCCGCTAGCCGATGGTGCAACCACGGCGGATGGTAAAAACTATTTAGTCGTCGCTACCACTCGCCCTGAAACCATGTTGGGCGACAGCGCTGTTGCGGTTCACCCTGAAGATGAGCGCTATAAATCGCTGATCGGTAAATTTGTCCTGCTGCCATTAGTTAATCGTTTGATTCCAATCGTTGCCGATGATTACGTTGACCGCGAATTTGGTACCGGCTGCGTAAAAATTACTCCCGCACACGATTTTAATGACTATGAGGTGGGCAAACGCCACAACTTGCCGTTAATCAATGTGCTCGATAAAAATGCTGCCGTTTTAGCGACTGCACAAATTTTTAATTTAGATGGCACGCTCAACACCCAACTCAACGGCACCCTGCCCGCCCAATACGCCGGGCTTGATCGCTATGAAGCGCGCAAACAAGTTGTCGCTGCATTTGAAGCAGCTGAATTGTTGGAAAAAATTGACGATCACGGTTTGAAAGTACCACGCGGTGATCGCTCTGGCGTGGTGATCGAGCCTTGGCTGACTGACCAATGGTACGTGAGCACCAAGCCATTGGCAGAACCTGCAATCGCAGCCGTTGAAGATGGTCGCATCCAGTTTGTACCAAAACAATACGAAAATATGTACTTCTCCTGGATGCGCGATATTCAGGATTGGTGTATCAGTCGGCAATTGTGGTGGGGCCACCGTATCCCAGCATGGTATGACGCAAGCGGCAAAGTTTACGTTGGTCGCAATGAAGCTGAAGTACGTAGCAAATATAATCTTGGTGCTGATGTAACACTGAATCAGGACGAAGATGTATTGGATACCTGGTTCAGTTCAGGCTTATGGACTTTCTCAACACTCGGCTGGCCAGAGCAAACGGAATTTTTGAAAAAATTCCATCCGACTGATTTGTTGGTGACCGGTTTCGATATTATTTTCTTCTGGGTTGCGCGCATGATTATGCTCACCATGCATTTGGTGAAACATGAAGACGGCACGCCGCAAATTCCGTTCAAAACCGTTTATGTGCACGGTTTAGTGCGCGATGGCCAAGGCCAAAAAATGTCCAAGTCCAAGGGCAACGTGCTCGATCCACTCGACATTATTGATGGCATTGACTTGGAAACCCTGGTGCAAAAACGCACTACTGGCTTGATGAACCCCAAAGATGCCGCCAAAATCGAAAAACAAACCCGTAAAGAATTTCCGGAGGGTATTCAAGCTTACGGCACTGATGCGTTGCGCTTTACCTTCTGCTCACTTGCATCAACCGGCCGCGATATTAAATTTGATATGGGTCGTGTAGAAGGCTATCGCAACTTCTGCAACAAAATCTGGAATGCCACCCGCTATGTACTAATGCACTGCGATGAACAAGATTGCGGGCAAGATGGCGCAACTGATTTCGAATTATCAGTTGCCGATCGCTGGATTATTAGCAAATTACAATTGGCAGAAAAATCCGTTGCGGAACATCTGGATAACTATCGCCTGGATTTGGCCGCACAGGCCATTTATGAATTTATCTGGAATGAATACTGCGATTGGTATCTCGAATTATCCAAACCGGTAATCTGGAACGCGGATGCTTCTGCGGAGCAGAAAAAAGGCACACGCCGCACCTTGATTCGTGTGCTCGAAACCATTCTGCGCTTAGCGCATCCGCTTATGCCATTTATCACCGAAGAAATTTGGCAAAAAATAAAACCGCTTGCTGGTGTTACGGGCGATTTCATTATGCATGCCCCCTACCCCCAAGCCGATGACAGCAAAATCAATCAACAGGCACTGAATGATGTTGAGTGGCTGCAAGCCGTGATTTTAGGTGTGCGCAATATTCGCGGCGAAATGAATATTTCCCCCGCAAAAGATTTGCCTGTGCTGTTTAAAAATGGCACCAATGAAGATCAACAGCGCCTGCAGAACAACCAGCAGTTCCTCAAAAAACTGGCATCACTGGAAAGCGTTACCTGGCTAAATGCGGGTGATGCCGAACCCATGTCTGCCACTACATTGGTAGGGCAAATGGAAATACTGGTGCCCATGGCAGGACTGATTGATAAAGATGCTGAAATCGCTCGCCTCACCAAAGAAAGCACCAAGTTGATTCAGGATATAGAACGAACTGAAATCAAACTGAACAATGAGGCATTTGTAGCAAAAGCACCCGCTGACGTGGTTGCGAATGAGCGCAACCGTGTTGCAGAACATAAAATTGCGGTGGAAAAATTGCGCGAACAAATCCAAAAAATCAGTGCACTATAAAAAGTGCCAGCGTAAATAAACAAAAAAGCCGATGCAAAAACATCGGCTTTTTTGTTGGAACTTTTTTGTGTTGTCTTAAGTCACGCTGGGCATCGCTGCATTGAACAACAACCTACAAAATAATTTTTAAACCTTAGAAAAACAAAAAGCCCAATCTTTCAATTGGGCTTTTTGTTTGAATTCAATGGCGGAGAAGGGGGGAGTCGAACCCCCGATACCCTTTTGAGGTATGCTCCCTTAGCAGGGGAGTGCCTTCGGCCACTCGGCCACTTCTCCACATCTACTGAAGCGAAGCAGGCTCCGTCTCAGCAGGTGCGGCATAATACCATAAATCTCTAAAAATCAAAGTCTTGAATTAAAAATTACGAAATAAAATAGTGATTTCTTTGTCTTCAAACGCGGCGTAAATATTCCATAGAATAAAAAACGAAACACAATAAACAGCTACGCGGCGGATGATCTCTCATGCCGCCGCGTAATTGAAAAGCGCCAAACAACAAAACGAAACTAAAATTTTAATCGTCTTGTTCTTCTTGATTTTGCTTTTCGCGCTGAATACGCTGATAAATTTCTTCGCGATGAACTGCAATATCTTTAGGAGCGTTGACACCAATACGAACCTGGTTGCCCTTTACACCTAAAACAGTAACGGTAACTTCGTCACCTACCATCAAGGTTTCGCCAATACGGCGAGTTAAAATTAACATCTTTAATCTCCTTCACTCATCCTGTAAGAGTACGATTTAGGCACCCCTTGCCACCATCGCCCCCCGAACACCCCCTGTCGCGTCCTGACAACCAAGTGCCTGGATCTAAGTATCGTCTACTTTTCACGAAAGGGAAGAAAACCCTAACATTTTTCTATTTGCCACAATCACAAACAGAAACACAACGCACACACCTTAACTAAACCGTCGCAATTAGAAGACTTAGCCCCTTACACGGCCTTCTGACGGTTCGGCATCCAAACCAAAAGCGGTGTGCAAACTACGCACAGCCAACTCCAAGTAACGCTCATCAATGATCACAGAAATTTTAATTTCAGATGTTGTGATCATTTGAATATTAATACGATCTTCCGCTAAAGCCGTAAACATTTTCGATGCAACGCCAGCATGAGAACGCATACCTACACCAACAATTGACACTTTAGCAACCTGATCATCACTGCGAACTTCACGGGCACCTATATCTTTGGCAACCGCTTCTAACACAGAGACTGCTTTATTCATGTCATTTTTATGGACAGTAAAAGTCAAATCAGTGGTGCCATCCGCAGACACATTCTGCACAATAACATCAACTTCTATATTTGCGGCACCGATTGGTGCAAGAATTTTTGCCGCTACGCCCGGAGTATCAGGTACACCAGCAACAGTTACTTTAGCTTCATCACGGTTGAATGCGATACCGGAAACAATAGGTTGTTCCATAGTTGAATCTTCCTCGTCGAGGGTAATCAGGGTTCCAGGGCCTTCTTTGAAACTGTGCAGCACGCGCAGTGGCACTTTATATTTACCAGCAAACTCTACAGAGCGGATTTGCAGCACTTTAGAGCCTTGACTAGCCATTTCCAGCATTTCTTCAAAGGTAATTTTTTCCAAGCGACGCGCGCGCTCACAAACACGAGGGTCGGTAGTGTATACGCCGTCCACATCGGTATAGATTTGACATTCGTCGGCTTTAAGCGCTGCAGCCAAAGCTACGCCAGTCGTGTCTGAACCTCCACGACCCAAAGTTGTGATATTGCCCTGCTCATCTACACCCTGGAATCCAGCAACTACCACTACACGACCAGCACTGAGGTCAGCACGCATGTTTTCTTCATCAATTGACTGAATTCGCGCCTTGGTGTGGGCATTGTCGGTAAGAATTCTAACCTGTGAACCAGTGTATGAACGAGCATCAACTCCGCGCTTTTTGAGTGCCATACAAAGCAGAGCAATAGTTACCTGCTCCCCGGTTGAAACCAACACATCCAACTCACGCGGATCGGGTGTTGCTTGCACTTGCTGAGCCAAACCAATCAAACGATTGGTTTCGCCACTCATTGCAGACAGCACCACTACCATATCGTGCCCCTGCGCACGGAAACCAGCTACTTTGTCAGCAACTTGCTCAATACGCTCAATGGAGCCAACAGAGGTGCCACCGTATTTCTGAACCAATAAGCTCATTACAGCCTATCCTTCTATCAATTGACGATTGCTAATATTTACTAACTAAATCACGAAAAAGGCGCCAATTAAACACCAGATTGCGACAAAAGTTAACCCAAATGGGTGATAAAAACCGATTAATAGCCTTTCCACACCCGTACCGTACAAGTATTAAGCAAGTCGGTCACTAACCCATGGCACTACCGAAGCTAATGCAGCATCGAGTGCGGCAACATCAGTACCACCACCTTGCGCCATATCCGGCCGGCCGCCACCCTTGCCACCTATTTGGCCCGCCACATAGCCCATCAGATCCCCCGCTTTTACTTTTGCGGTTATGTCCTGGGTTACACCGGCAATCAGTGAAACCTTGCCATCCTCAACAGCAGCTAAAAGCACCACCGCAGAGCCCAACTTATTTTTAAACTGATCCGCCGTGTCACGAAGGGATTTGGCATCAGCACCATCAAGATTCAAGGCAAGTACTTTAATACCTGCAACATCTATCGCTTGCGTGAGTACATCACCACTGCCAGCGGTCGCCAATTTGGTTTTAAGACCTGCCAAGTCTTTTTCCAATTTGCGGTTTTGCGCAACCAGTGCTTCAAGCTTTTCAATTAACGAGTCGCGATTCGCCTTAAGACTGCGGCCTGCGCCATCCACCAAGGCTTCAACCTGGTCAAACAACGCCAGCGCCTTGGCACCGGTGATCGCTTCAATACGACGCACACCTGCCGCCACACCAGACTCAGATGTAATGCGAAACAAACCTATATCACCAGTGCGATTTACGTGGGTACCGCCGCACAACTCAACAGAGAAACCATCCCCCATAGTCAGTACACGCACAGTATCGCCGTATTTTTCGCCAAACAGTGCCATAGCGCCTCTGGCTTTGGCAGCTTCCATATCGCAAAGATCAGTGGCAACTACAGAATTGGCGCGAATTTGATCATTTACCAAGGTTTCGATGGCTTTTAATTGATCAGCAGTCACAGCTTCAAAATGTGAAAAGTCAAATCGTAGGCGTTCAGAATCTACCAATGAACCTTTTTGCGTCACGTGCTCGCCCAGTACCTTACGTAAAGCAGCATGCATGAGATGTGTTGCCGAGTGATTCAATGCGGTCGCTTGGCGCACACTGGCATCAACTTTGGCAACAACGCTGTCGCCAACCGATATTGCCCCCTGTAGCACACGAACCAGATGTAAATGCGATGCACCCTGTTTTTGACAGTCGCGCACTTCAAGGCGATTAGTTCCCAGTTCCAAATAGCCGCAATCACCTGCTTGACCACCAGATTCAGCGTAGAAAGGTGTACGATCAAGCACTACCGCACCATCGTCACCTTCAACCAACCGCTCAACTTTTTTCCCATCTTTGACCAGTGCGAGCACCTTGCCTTGCTCTGCCAAAGAGCTGTAGCCGAGGAATTCACTCGCCGGTAAATCAAGGCCGGCAGCGTTGTAATCCACTTTAAAACTACCCGCTGCGCGAGCGCGGGCGCGCTGTTCAGCCATAGCGGCTTCATAACCTTCCTGATCAATGGTCAAGCCGCGTTCGCGGGCGATATCAGCCGTCAAATCAACCGGGAAGCCATAGGTATCATAAAGAGTGAAAACGACTTTACCGGGCACTTCGGTACCCGAGAGTTTGCCCAAAGCGTCTTCGAGAACAGCAATACCTTTGTCGAGTGTCTTTTCAAACTGCTCTTCTTCTTGCAACAACACACGCTCAATTTGCGCCTGATTCTTATACAACTCGGGGTATGCATCACCCATTACTTCCGCTAATGCCTTGGCCAGCTTATGGAAGAAAGGTTGCTTTTGGCCGAGTTGGTTGCCGTGGCGAATAGCGCGGCGAATGATGCGACGCAGCACATAACCGCGGCCTTCATTAGAGGGCACAACACCATCGCTAATCAGGAATGAACAGGAGCGGATATGGTCAGCAATCACACGCAGGGATTTGTTTTCCATGTCGTGGTTGCCGGTGGCATCGGCCGCTGCTTGTAACAGATGTTGAAACAGGTCGATTTCGTAGTTGGAATGCACATGCTGCATCACCGCTGAAATACGTTCCAAGCCCATACCGGTATCGACCGATGGCGCTGGCAGCGGATGCAAAACACCGTCCGCAGTGCGGTTAAACTGCATGAACACATTGTTCCAGATTTCAATGTAGCGATCGCCGTCCTCCTCAGGTGAACCCGGTGGACCACCCCAGATATCCGCGCCATGATCGTAGAAAATTTCAGTGCAAGGACCACAAGGACCGGTATCACCCATCGCCCAGAAGTTATCAGATGCGTAGGGCGCGCCTTTATTATCACCAATGCGAATGATGCGCTCTGCGGGTACACCAACGTCTTTATTCCAAATATCGTAAGCTTCATCGTCTGAAGCATAGACAGTTACCCAGAGTTTTTCGGCGGGGATATTGAGCCAATCTTTTGCGGTGAGGAATTCCCATGCGTAGCGAATAGCATCGTGTTTGAAGTAATCGCCAAAGCTGAAATTACCTAGCATTTCAAAGAAAGTGTGGTGACGTGCGGTATAGCCAACATTTTCCAGGTCGTTGTGTTTACCACCTGCGCGTACACAGCGCTGGGAACTGGTAGCACGATTGTAAGAGCGCTTGTCGCCCCCAAGGAATACGTCTTTGAATTGATTCATACCCGCATTGGTAAACAACAGCGTAGGGTCGTTTTCAGGAACCAGCGAACTGCTAGCAACAATAGTGTGACCTTTACTTTCAAAGTACTTCAAAAAGGCGTTGCGAATTTCAGCGCTCTTCATAATGCATCCACTAGATGTTCAAATTTCTAAGATCGCGCCTGCTTAATCAAGCGCGATGCTGTTCAATCTCTTCCGCGCCTAACTTGCGCGCTTCATGCTCCAGCATCACAGGGATACCATCGCGAATGGGGTATGCCAACCCGCTCTGCCAACAAATCAACTCCTGCTGTTCCGGCTTATACTCAAGCTCGCCTTTACTCACAGGACACACCAAAATACTGAGTAATTTTTTATCTATCATGATCTTAGGCCGCGATTAGCACTGCAGGGGGCGGTATCTTACACTGCCTTTTGCAGCCCTGTCTCTAGAGCCTCTTGGCTATCGCGGGAATTTGGGATTTAAATAACCAACCAGACAACTACTGGCTCGGCATCGCGCCAACCAACAACTGTGGATCAACACGCTCCTCAAACCAATTCATCCGCCAATCCAAATGCGGGCCTGTTGCGCGGCCAGTTTTACCTACCTTGGCGATGGCTTGACCTTGAACTATTTCATCACCCTTTTTTACCAAAATTTCGCTCAAGTGAATAAAGGTGGAGGACAAGCCATGCCCATGATCGATAATCAGAGTCCCGCCTGAAAAAAACATATCCGGATGTACAAGTGTGACTACCCCGCCTACAGGCGCATTTACGACAGTGCCGACTGGACGCGCGATGTCCACACCGTAATGGGGGGAGTTGGGGACGCCATTGTATACACGCTGACTACCGTATACGCCGGTGATGGGGCCAACCAAAGGCCATACAAATTCCTGAGCAAAAAACCGCAATGGCAAATTACCTTTGCGTGCATCAGCAGCCATTTGTGCTTCGCGGCGCGCGCGCGCGACTTGCTCGGGATCAGGCTCCACCGTCTGTTGCGGTACTCCTGTCACCCTCTGAATGTTGTAACTACGTTGCTTTACGGCAAACTTATGCTCAGTGCGGCCGCCCTGTGCATCAATTACTACTAGCGTTGCATAATCGGGGGCATCCCGCCCCAAACCAATGACAAACTCCCGCAGGGAAGAAAGTTGCAATTTCTTTCCGCGATATTCAATCTGACTACCATCCGGCACCTTACCGACAATAACCCCACCCTGTTGCCAGCTGCCACGCAACTCGAGCCCAAAGGCATGAATGCTCACCAGGGAAAACAACAAAAACACAAAAAACCTGCGCTTCATGGCAACTACTCATAACAACAAATAACGGACAAAAAAAACGGCAGCCAGGCTGCCGTTTTTAAGAGACCACTGTTTTAGACAGACTTGTCTTCTACACGCAGGATCTTCATCGTGTTGGTACCGCCCAGCAAGTTAGTATCACCGCTGGAGACTATCACCAAATCACCGTTCACCAATTCTCCTTGCGCCTTAAGCAGACCAATGGCGCGAGCAAAATCTTGCGCACAAGGGGTACTGTCCGTGTCGAAAGCGATTGGTTGAACACCACGATATAACGCCATTTTACGCTGAGTCCCCACATGACGAGAGAAAGCAAAAATTGGCAGCTGTGAACCTACACGAGACATCAAACGCGGGGTACTACCTGATTCGGTGAAAGAGATAATTGCTTTCACGCCATCAAGGTGGTTGGCGGTAAACATTGAAGCCAAGGCAATTGATTCATCAACAGTGCTAAAAGCCTGATCCATACGATAGTTGTCAAAACTCGCCGTTGGATGCTTCTCGGCGCCGAGAATGATACGCACCATTGCCTCTACAGTTTCCACTGGAAAACTACCAGCAGCAGTTTCAGCAGACAACATTACTGCGTCAGTGCCATCAAGCACAGCGTTGGCAACGTCGAATACTTCTGCACGGGTAGGCAATGGGCTGTTGATCATTGACTCCATCATCTGAGTCGCCGTGATTACCACTTTATTCAACGCACGTGAGCGGGCGATGATGCGTTTTTGCACACCAATCAAGGCAGCATCACCAATTTCAACACCCAAGTCGCCACGCGCGACCATCACTGCATCGCTCGCCATGATAATGCCATCGAGGGTTTCATCATCGGCAACTGCTTCTGCACGCTCAACTTTGGAAACCAATCCCGCACGACCACCGGCCTCAAGCATCAGCTTACGCGCGAAATGCATATCTTCAGCGGAACGTGGAAAAGATACCGCCAAATAATCCACATCAATTTCAGCGGCAGTCTTGATATCGGCAATGTCTTTTTCTGTCAGCGCCGGCGCAGTTAAACCACCACCTTGACGGTTAATACCTTTATTGTTCGATAAAGGACCGGCCACTTTGGTGGTGGTATAAATACGCGGGCCTTCGATTTTGTCGACCTGCAGCACTACACGACCATCATCCAACAAGAGCACATCACCAGGCTTACAGTCGTTGGGCAACTCTTTATAGTCGATACCAACTTGATCCTGATTGCCAGCATCGCGCTCAAGCGTTGCATCCAGAACAAACTTATCACCCACTTTCAGATAAATTTTACCTTCTGCAAAACGCGCAACGCGAATTTTGGGGCCTTGCAGATCACCCAATACGGCCACAAAACGATTGTGTTTCGCCGCCAATGCACGAACAGTTTCCGCGCGACGCTTATGATCCTCTGGAGAGCCGTGTGAAAAGTTCAACCGCACAACATTCACACCCGCCAGAATAAGCTTCTCAAGTACTTCCGGCGATTCAGAGGCCGGGCCGAGGGTACTGACAATCTTGGTACGTCTTAACATAACTGACTCTCTTATTTGGCGTTCATCAATGCAATGGTGTTATCCAACATGCGGTTTGAAAAACCCCATTCGTTATCGTACCAAGCCAATACTTTCACCCACTTGCCATACACTTTGGTTTGCAGTGAGTCATAGTTGGAAGAGTGCGGATTGTGGTTAAAATCGATTGAAACCAGCGGCTCATCAACGAATGCCAAAACACCTGGCATTTCTGTTTCAGCGGCTTTTTTCATCGCAGCGTTAATGGCTTCAACGCTTACGTCTTTTTCTACCAATACGTTCAGGTCAACCAAGGATACGTTGATGGTAGGAACGCGCACTGAAATACCATCCATTTTGCCTTTCAATTCCGGCAATACCAAACCAACCGCTTTTGCAGCGCCAGTGGTAGTGGGGATCATTGATTGGGTAGCTGAACGCGCACGATAGATATCTTTGTGGAATACGTCAGACAACACCTGATCATTGGTATAAGAGTGAATGGTGGTCATAGAGCCTTGCACGATTGTGAAGTTATCGTTCAACACTTTAGCAACCGGTGCCAAGCAGTTAGTCGTGCAAGAGGCGTTAGAGATAATGGTGTCAGTGGCTTTTAATACTTTGTCGTTTACACCGAATACCACGGTTGCATCAACATCGGTACCAGGAGCAGAGATGATGACTTTCTTGGCGCCAGCAGCCAAATGCAAACCGGCTTTTTCTTTGCTGGTGAAAATACCGGTACATTCGTACACCACATCCACATTCAATTCGCCCCAGGGCAACTTGGCAGGATCGCGCTCGGAAGTAATACGGATAGCATCGCCGTTAACGAACATGGTATCGCCTTCAAATTTAACGGTGCCGTTAAATCCGCCATGAACAGAATCGTATTTGGTGAGATGGGCATTGAGGTGAGCATCACCCAAGTCGTTGATACCAACGATCTGGATTTGGCTGCGCTTGCCTGATTCATACAAGGCACGCAGTACATTGCGACCGATACGACCGTAACCGTTAATTGCCACTCTAATCATTACATTCTCCTGAATAATTTGTTCATTGATTTTTGCTGTAGAGGCGCCGTTTGCTGCGCCCTTTTCCGGCGCTTAATACGCCCGTTTCTTGTATTCATTAGGCGCAGCAAGCACAAGCAGCTGCCTCCAGGTTTTAACCACGTGGCAGGCTTGCTGCTTCACGCGCAAGGCGCTCGATTTCATCCCAGCGTCCGGCTTTCATCAATTCTTTAGGCGCCATCCAAGTACCGCCTACGCAATGCACGTTGGGCAGGGCCAGATAGCTTGGTGCTTTAGCCAAATCAATACCACCCGTTGGGCAGAAAGTAATTTGCGGCAAAGGACCGGCAATTGACTTCAACATCGGCACACCGCCCGCTGCTTCAGCCGGAAAGAACTTTTGATGGGTAAAACCTTGAACGTAGAGATTCATTGCCTCGGTTGGTGTTGCAACACCGGCCAACAGCGGAACCGGACAAGCTTTAGCCGCTTCGATCAGCGCCGGTGTAGTGCCAGGGCTCACCAAAAAGGTTGAACCGGCTTTTACCGCTTTTTCTAAGTCTGCCGGGGTAATAATAGTGCCAGCACCAATTACCGCGTCATCGGGCAAGTCTTCCACCATGGCGCTGATGGCATCCAGTGCACAGGGGGTACGCAGGGTAATTTCCAACACTTTCAAGCCACCGTTATAAAGCGCTCTGGCCAAGGGCACAGCATCTTCAATGCGCTCTACCACCATAACGGGTACGACTGGCGCTACTCTGACAATTTGATCGATAGTTAAAGCCACTGTATGTCCCTCGTTGTTCAAAAAAGTTCGAAAGAATAATCTGCCCTAAAAAAACCTACTGCAGATCAGTTCGGAATTCGGTAAAAATCAAGGCGCCCAATAAACCACAACCGGCACTTTTTGCTGTTGCAACACAGCGCGAATCGGCATTTCTTTTATATCGGTACCCGCCTGGGCTGCACGCAATACTGCCAATTTTTCATCGCCAGTCAGCAACAACACCAAGGTTTTGGAGCGCAGCAACCCAGCCAACGTCAAGGTCATGCGCTCGGTAATTGCACCGGTTACTTCGCTTTGCTTGGCGATAATCGCCGCACACAGCTGCTCAGATTCCAGATTCAATGCCTCATCCAATCCCTGTGCATGCGGGAACAATGAAGCGGTATGGC
Source organism: Cellvibrio sp. BR (assembly GCF_000263355.1). Lineage (NCBI taxonomy): Bacteria > Pseudomonadati > Pseudomonadota > Gammaproteobacteria > Cellvibrionales > Cellvibrionaceae > Cellvibrio > Cellvibrio sp. BR. The sequence continues at coordinate 321,587 of NZ_JH668202.1, forward strand.
CGTCAGAACCCATCCCCAAAATAGTCACATCAAAGGGTTGCGCCAATTGCTGATACGCGCTTTCGCAGTCATCCAAACCCTCAGCAGCAGTTTCCGCTGAATTTTTCATACCGACCAGATTGGCCGCGGCGGCTTTATTCTGGATCAGGTGTTTTACGGTAAAAGCTTCATTGCTTTTATCGTGCGCAAAATCCACCCAGCGTTCATCAACCAAGGCGACGTAAACAGATTCCCAATCCAGATCGGAATTGCTCAAGGCTTTGTACAGCGGTTCAGGCGTACTGCCACCGGACACCATAAAAGTTGCTTCACCGCGATCTTCAATCGCGTCGCGCAGTGCAGTTTCACATTCTGCCTGCAGCGCAGCGATCATCTCTGCGCGACTGTCAAATAAACGCTCGCTTACCATTCCTGATCTGCTCCCGAGAGAACTTCATCGATCGAGAACCAGCGACGACGATCACTGGCCATTAACTGTGCAGAGGCTTGTGGTCCCCAGCTGCCAGCCATATAGCCATGTGGTTTATTCTCAGGGCGCTGCCAAGCTTCAATTATTGGATCAATCCACGACCAGGCTGCATCGACTTCGGCACGGTGAATAAACAAGCTGGCATCACCAGCCGCCGCATCAAGCATCAAGCGCTTGTAAGCATCTGAATAGAAGTCTTTATAGGTATCAGCAAAGTTCAGGTTGAGCACGACGGGACGCAGATGCGTCTCATGTTTTTCCAGATCTTTGGACACCATGATGATCTTGATGCTCTCCTCCGGCTGAAGGCGAATAATCAAGCGGTTTGGTGTTGCCGCACCGGCAGACTCTGGGTATACGCGGTGAGCGACATCTTTATATTGGATGACAATTTCCGCGAAACGCTGCTTCATGCGTTTACCGGTACGCAGGTAAAAAGGTACGTTGGCCCAGCGTGAGTTATCGATATAAGCACGAATAGCGACAAACGTTTCGGTATTACTTGGCTGACCCAACTCTTCAAGATAGCCGGGAACCATCTTGCCGGCCATCTCACCCGCCACATACTGACCGCGCACGGTATTGTATTTAACGGTATTGCCAGTAAGTGGACGCAAGCTTTCCAACACTTTGAGTTTTTCAGCGCGAATACGCTCAGCAGTCATTTTGTTAGGTGACTCCATAGCCACCAAACACAGCAATTGAAGGATATGGTTTTGCACCATATCGCGCAGCGCGCCCGCGCCGTCGTAAAAACTTGCACGCCCTTCCAGACCTACAGTCTCAGAAATACTGATCTGTACATGATCAATCGATTTTGCATCCCACAAATGCTCAAACATGCCGTTAGCAAAACGCAGTGCCAACAGATTTTGAACTGTCTCTTTGCCGAGATAGTGATCGATACGGAAAATAGCATCTTCACTGAAGTATTCTGCGATCTGGCTGTTAATTTCTTCAGCTGTTTTAGCGTCGTAGCCCAAGGGCTTTTCAACCACAACACGCGCATTAGCAGTGATCAGGCCAGACTCATGCAAATGCTTGCAGCAAATACTGAATACTGATGGCGGGGTAGAAAGATAAAACACGCGCGCAGCATTACCGCCGCTGTCTAACAACTGAGCCAGCGCGTCCCAATGCTCATCTTTGGTACCAATATCGACAAACACAGGGAAAAGACGCTGTGCGAAATCATCCCAATCGGCAGCGACAAACTCATCGGCATTCAAGTGTTTTTCTGCGGCCGCGCGCACTTTGTCTTTGTACTCAGCAACCATCTGGGTATTGCGGCAAGTGGGGATGATGCGCGCATTGGCAGGCAAAGAGCCTTCGCGATGAGCGCGGTACAACCCAGGGATCAACTTGCGCAGAGCCAAGTCGCCAGCGCCTCCAAAAATAACAAAATCAAACGCTTCGAGCATGAGGGGTAATCCTGTTTGTGAAACTTGACAGTGGATTTACTTTCTAAAAACGAAGACCCCGAACGACAGTTCGGGGTCCGGAATTTAACTACTTACCAGTTAAATACAGTAGCTCCTTCTTCAGCGAGACCCACTGTGGCACGCAACGGCGCAAATAACTCGCGCCCCATACCATAGTGAACTGCTGACAAATCACATTGGGCAGGCTGACGGGAATTCAACTCTTCCTCACTGACCAGCAACTGCAAGGTGCCCGTCTCAGCATCCAACTCAATCATATCCCCATCGCGAATCAGCGCAATTGGGCCATTATCCAAGGCCTCTGGGGTCATGTGTATCGCAGCCGGAATTTTACCAGACGCCCCGGACATGCGACCATCGGTCAACAATGCCACTTTGAAACCACGATCCTGCAGCACACCTAACGGTGGAGTGAGCTTGTGAAGTTCTGGCATACCACAAGCTTTTGGCCCTTGGAAACGCACAACGGCGATAAAATCTTTTTCCAAGTCACCACGTTTGAAGGCCGACTGCAATTCATCCTGACTGTGAAACACAATTGCCGGAGCAACTACTTTGCGATGATCCGGCTTAACCGCTGAGATTTTAATCACTGAACGGCCAATATTACCCTTCAACAATCTCATGCCACCCTCAGGAGCAAAAGGCTTGCTAACCGGGCGCAAAACCGAATCATCCAGGCTTTCAGAAACCGCATCACGCCACACAATTTCACCATTCTCCAGGAATGGTTCTTTGGTGTAGGCCGCTAAGCCGCCCTCACCCATGATGGTTTTAACATCGTCATGCAATAGGCCCGCAGCACGCAGCTCACGGATTAAATAACCCATACCGCCAACAGCCTGAAAGCGGTTTACATCAGCCAAACCATTAGGGTAGATCCGACATAGGAGCGGAATTATATCCGAAATGTCAGACAAATCCTGCCAGTTAATTTGTACACCAGCAGCTCGGGCGATGGCAACTATGTGCATCGCATGATTGGTGGAGCCGCCAGTCGCCATGAGACCGACAATGCCATTAACAATCGATTTTTCGGTGACAATTTCAGCCAAAGTTACTGGGGTATCACGGGTAATTCTTGCTAACTGATGGACTGACACACGCGTCAAGGCATCGCGCAATGGCGTATAAGGGTTGATGAAAGTACTGCCGGGTAAATGCATCCCCATAATTTCCATCAACATTTGATTCGTATTGGCGGTGCCATAAAAAGTACAGGTTCCCGCACTGTGATAAGAAGCGCTCTCCGCGGCCAGCAACTCTTTACGCCCAACCTTACCTTCGGCAAACAATTGGCGCGCCTTGGCTTTTTCGGCATTGGACAAGCCGGGCGTCATAGGCCCAGCAGGGATAAAAATAATTGGCAACTGACCAAACGACAGCGCGCCTATCATCAACCCGGGAACAATCTTGTCGCACACGCCGAGGCAAACAGCGGCATCGAACATGTCGTGCGATAGCGCAATGGCTGTACTCATTGCGATCACATCACGGCTAAATAGCGACATTTCCATACCCGGAAAGCCCTGCGTGACGCCATCGCACATGGCGGGAACACCACCTGCCATTTGCGCTGTCATGCCCATTTCTTTAGCGGCAGCCTTAATAGGTTCAAGGTACTCGCCATAGGGAACGTGTGCAGAGAGCATCTCATTGTAGGAGTTCACCACACCGATATTCGCCGCCTGCCCTTCAGCCAAGGCAGCTTTATCGTCGCTATTGCACGCCGCAAAACCATGCGCAAGGTTTGCACAACCCAAGTGATGCCGCGCAGGACCTTTATTGCGGAATTTATTTACGCGCGCCAGGTAGGCGGCACGGGTATCTCGGCTTCTAGCGATGATACGCTCGGTGATTTCGACAAGTCGCGGGTCTGTGCTTAACACTTCAGTCATGTGAATACCATTGCTCTATGGGGCCGTACCTATTGCAAACATCGTGGTTTGCCTATGGATGCGCCGGGTACATAGCCCGGCGTGTCTGTATTTTTCCGCACCCAGCTTATTGAGCTGTTTTGGCACGCTTGTAACAGTCAATCAGGTTGCGGGTAGAAGAATCGTGCGCCGCATTGGTTGCTTTATTGAGATCTAACTCTGGTTGAATCGCTGCCGCCAATACTTTACCCAGCTCAACCCCCCACTGATCAAAGGAGTGAATGCGCCAGATAATACCTTGAACGAAGATTTTATGCTCATAAAGCGCGATCAAAGCACCCAGTGAACGGGCGTCAACCTTGTTCAACAACAGGGTATTGCTGGGGCGATTACCGCGATGCACCTTGTGCTCCACGATCTCTTCAATACGCTCGGCACTCACGCCTTTTGCTGCCAACTCACGGCGCACCTGATTGGCGTCAATCCCCAGCATTAAGGCCTGGGTTTGCGCAAAGAAGTTAGCCATTAAAGCATCGTGATGACCTTCAACCGCAACGGTTGGTGCAATCGAACCGATAAAGTCAGCAGGGATAATATCGGTGCCCTGATGCAGCATTTGATAGAACGCATGCTGACCATTAATACCAACCTCACCCCACACCAGCGGCACACTGCCGTAGGTAATTTGTTCGCCTGCCCAGTTAACCGACTTACCATTACTTTCCATCTCCGCCTGCTGCATATAAGCAGGGAAGCGATGTAAACATTGATCGTAAGGCAGCAGCGCATGCGCAGGATAGCCGAGGAAATTGCGATTCCAGATTCCCACTAACGCCAACATGACAGGGGCGTTTTCTGCCAGAGGTGCGCTTTGAAAATGTTGATCCATTTCATAAGCGCCTTGCAGCAGCTCATCAAATACGTCGTAACCAAGGGACAATACTATCGGTAAACCGATTGCCGACCAGAGCGAGAAACGCCCGCCAACCCAATCCCACATATCAAAAATATTTTCTTCCGCAATACCGAAAGCAGTAACTAATTTACGGTTGGTCGATACCGCCACGAAGTGCTTGGCAATAGCCGACTTATCGCCCGCCGCCGCCATAAACCACTGCTCTGCAGTACGTGCATTGGTCATGGTTTCCTGGGTGGTAAAGGTTTTGGAGGAGATAACAAATAAGGTGGTTTCAGGGTTCAAACCGGCCAACACTTCTGCGATCTGAACACCATCAATATTGGACACGAAGTGCATGTTGAATTGTTTATCGCTATAAGCTTTCAGCGCTTCACATACCATCAGCGGACCAAGGTTTGAGCCACCAATACCAATACTCACGATATCGGTGATGGTTTTACCGGTATAACCCACCCACCCGCCTGAACGCAGCTTTTCACTCAGCTTACGCATACGCTCCAATTCCGCATTTACCGCCGGGCGCGCATCAGCACCATCAATAAGAATCGGGTTTGCAGACTTATCACGCAAAGCCACATGCATCACAGCGCGATCTTCCGTGGCATTGATGTGTTCGGCAGCAAACATCTTGCTGCGCCACGTTTCAACACCAGATTCCTGTGCCAAGGCCAAGAGCCCCGCTTTGGTTTCATCGGTAATCAGGTTTTTGGAGTAATCGAACAAGAAGGGAGAGAGCTGCAGGGAGAACTTTTCAAAGCGCTGATCATCAGCGGCAAATAATTCTTTAAGGTGGCGACTTTTCATTTGCGCCGCATGGGCTTCAAGTACTTTCCAGGAAGGTAAGTCGGTAGGACGCGTGTCAGGCTTGGTCATTTCTACTCCACAAACTATGTTGTATAGGTGATGTACCTAAAAATACAGGCGGTTGATTTTTAATCTGGTTCCAATTCTAGTAGTGAGAAGCTCAGGTCGAATACCGTTTTGCCTCTGTGGCGGAGGAACCTTCCGCATATTGGCCATTACCGATTTAATCCAGGCATGTAAGATTAACGCACGGAATTGAAATGATACGCTTCCTATTATTAACCCGTCAGCACACAGGCCATCCTAGAGATCGGCGTTAAAAAGCAATTCAAATATGAAAGCAACAACCCGCGAGAAATATTCGTCGATATAACACAACAGAACAGCAAGTGAATTGTGCCAAATACCGTTGAAAAAAACGTAAAATTGCCCAGCGCAAAAAGGCCGCTATGATAGGCAGATGGGCTTATAGTGTCAATTGACGCCACCCTTGGCAATGTACGAAGTACACTTCAGAAATCAGTATCTAATAGCGACAAAGAATTATCGCACTGTTACATTCCCCTAGAAGAAACCAACACCATAAAAAGCAGTAAAAAACTCAACAAATTTACACCTATATCGCTTTAAAAAATTCACAACAGCAACACGTTTCTCATCAGCAAACAGGCGAGCACCGATGCAAACGAATAAAAGCCGCGCTACACCTCTTGGCATTATTGAAGGTTTTTTTGGACGCGAATGGCAGTGGGAAGATCGCACCAGCTATGCAGAGTTTCTCGTACAGCATCACTATGACTTTTATATTTATGCACCAAAAAGTGACAAATTTCTGCGCACACAATGGCAGCAGGATTGGCCAACAGAAACAAAGGAAAAACTGGTCGCGCTGCGCCACATTTATAGTGAGGCGAAAATTGAATTTGGCGTGGGGCTAAGCCCTCATGAAATTTATCTGGATAACTCGCGCGATCAACGGCAACAACTCAAACGGCGTATCCAACAACTCAACGATCTACAACCCGATATTCTCTGTATTTTATTTGATGATATGCGCGGCGATATTCCCGGGTTAGCGGAAATTCAAATTGATATTGCTCATGAAGCAGCCGCACTCAGTAGCGCCCAGCGCATTATCTTTTGCCCCACCTACTACAGCTTTGATCCGGTGTTGGAAAAAGTCTTTGGCAAAATGCCCGCTAATTATTGGCAAACATTTGCCCGGCAACTCGATAGCACTATTGATATGTTTTGGACAGGGGAAAAAGTTTGCTCGCCCAGCTACACCCACGAGCATCTATTGCAAGTCGAGGAGCTGATCGGTCGCAAACCATTTTTATGGGACAACTACCCAGTGAATGATGGCGCCGCCAAATCCAACGTATTGCAACTGCGCGCATTCGACCAATCGCACAGCCAGCTCGAAGGAAAATTATCAGGCCATGCAGTCAACCCAATGAATCAAGCCTGGCTGTCAAAAATTCCGTTAGCCAGCCTGCCAATCGCGTACCAACAAGCACAGGATTATTCCGCACAAAATGCATTCCATCTTATTTGTGAGCAACTCTGCGGCGCTGAGTTGGCACAACAACTGACAGAAGATGTGCATACACTGCAAGAGCGCGGATTAAAAAATCTGGATCAACACGAGCGATTGATATTGCGCCAGCGTTATGGTCAGTTCCCCCGCAATCCCTTCGCCAAGGAAATCATCGATTGGCTGGATGGTGTTTATACTTTTGATCCCGCCTGCTTAACGGAATAATTATTGACGAAGTAAACATTGCAGCCAGTTGGAAATGGAGAGTATTTGCTCAGCACAAAGCGTGTGCTCCATCGCATAGGTCTCATAACTCACCTGACAATCTTTATCGCTAAGAAAACGAAAAGCGCGCTGCCCCAATAGCTCCGGCACAACACCATCGCGACTCCCGTGTTGAATCAAAATTGGAGTGCGATGATTGGCTGGCGCTATTTGCAAACTTGCCTGAGTAGCAAGATAACTGGACATAACCAGCAGGCCAGCCAGAGGCTGCTCAAAACTTAACCCCGCCTGATAAACCACCGCCCCACCCTGTGAAAAACCCGCCAGAATAATGCGCGCTGATTGAATACCTCGCGCCTGCTCGCGCGCAATTAATGCCTGCACAGCTGCCGCACTAATTAATAACTGTTGCTCGTCAATTTTGCGCTCCAAATTCATTTCCAGAATATCGTACCAAGCCGGCATGATGTAACCACCATTGATAGTTACCGGAATTTCGGGCGCATGAGGAAAGATAAAACGAACAGAGAGACTTTCTGGCAAATTCAATTCTGGCACCAAAGGCGCAAAATCATGACCATCCGCCCCCAACCCGTGCAACCAAATGACACTTGCGGATACCGGCAACTTGCCGGTTTCAATTTCTACGCAGGGTAAATAATCCATAACCATCTCATTTATTAAAAAAGCAGATCAAAAAACATACACAAAGCATCATAACGAGAATTATTGATTGGGCATACAAGACCAAGCCAATACAATCTGCGTAAATTAGCACTACACTTAAAACACCAGTCACAAAAAACAAGACTACTTAATTACTCCGAGCAACCGCATCACCGATGCTAAGGAACACTATGAGCAACCTCAACCCCAATCAACCTATTTTGACAGAGCCAGGCGTTTATAAAACGGTTGATGCGTTGATATCACCCATCGACCAACTGAATGTGCTGTCCAAAATAGAGGTCGCGAAATTATTAGACTCCAGTCAAAGTGGACTCTACAAATTATTTCGCAACTGCTCACTTGCGGTACTCAATACCGGCAATGACCTGGATGACGGCAAAGAATTATTAGAGCGCTACAAAGACTTTGAAATCAGTATTGTGCAGCAGGAACGCGGCATAAAACTCGCCGTTAAAAACGCACCCGCCAATGCGTTTGTGGATGACAAAATGATTCGCGGTATTAGCGAGCACCTGTTTACCGTATTGCGCGATGTGATTTACACCAACGATGAAATTAATGGCAATCCAAAGTTTAATTTGGAAAGTTCAGAAGGTATCACCGACGCCGTTTTTCATATGCTGCGCAACGCCAATTTACTAAAACCCGGCCTGGATCCAAATTTGGTCGTATGCTGGGGCGGTCATTCCATCAATCGCATTGAATATGAATACACCAAAGAAATTGGTTATCAATTAGGCTTACGTAGCCTGGATATTTGTACTGGCTGCGGTCCTGGCGCCATGAAAGGCCCCATGAAAGGCGCCACCATTGGTCACGCCAAACAACGCATGCCCAATGGTCGTTACATTGGTATTACCGAGCCTGGAATTATCGCCGCTGAAGCACCCAATCCAATTGTTAATCAACTTACCATCATGCCGGATATTGAAAAACGGCTTGAGGCATTTGTGCGTCTTGGCCATGGCATTATTGTGTTCCCTGGTGGCGCAGGAACTACAGAAGAAATCCTCTATATTCTGGGCATTCTTTTGCATCCCGACAATAAGGATATCCCCTTTCCGCTGGTATTTACCGGCCCGGCAAGCTCGGCAGATTATTTTGCACATATCGACCGCTTTATTGGTGACACCTTGGGCACTGAAGCGCAATCCCATTACAAAATTATCGTAAATGACCCAGAAGCAGTCGCACGTGAAATGAAAGAGGGTATTAAAAAAGTGCGCGAGTTCCGCAAGCAAAGTGATGATGCCTACTATTTTAATTGGCAACTCAAAATAAGCCCCGATTTACAGCAGCCGTTTATTCCCACTCACGAGAACATGCGTAATCTGGAACTTCACAAAAATCAACCGGTAAACCAATTGGCTGCAAACTTACGCCGGGCGTTTTCGGGCATAGTAGCGGGCAATGTGAAAGAGGAAGGCATTTGTGCGATTGAGAAGTTCGGCCATTTTGAGCTTCATGGCGATCCGGAAATTATGCACCCTGTGGATGAGCTACTAGAGTCTTTTGCGCGGGATAGCCGGATGAAACTACCCGGTAGAGCCTATATTCCCTGCTATAAAGTTATTAAGTAATGAGTCAACAGCGATTTTAGTTATACCCTGTAGTCAATGTCTCACAAAAGATACGGAGTTTAGCGACTATTCTGCCAGCCTGCGCGCAAGCATAATGATCACATCAAGGAAGTAGACAATGATGTGATCTGGCCAGGAAAGGTCAATGGATGCGCCCACCTGTTAGGGACGCGATGTCAGGAGACATCAAGGGATTGCGCTAGCGCAGGAGGAAAGGCGGTCAGGGAATCGAAGGGAATGTCGAGCAAATTGACTACTTCTACTAAGGGATAGTATCTGTACGGGGCCGCTTGCGGCCCCTACTTATTTTTACAGACTAAATTTTTACACTTTGCGTTTTATTTCCAATCCTACCGTTTATTTCCAAATCCTACTTTTTCAACTACGCGTGTTTTCCTTGGTCGCCCTGCGCTTCTTGCCGCTTCACTTTTTCTTGTCGCTTCTGCTCGCGACGCAGCGCAAAAAATTCACTTAATTGATGCTGACATTCTTGCGCCATTAACCCGCCAGCATAATTCACGCGATGGTTAAAATAATCGTTATCCAGCAATTGTGACTTACTGACTACCGCCCCCGCTTTTGGCTCTGTGGTACCAAACACCAATCGCGCAATACGCGCATGTACCAACGCGCCAACGCACATAGTGCACGGCTCCAAGGTGACGTAAATACTCGCGCCAACCAAACGGTAATTCTGCACCTGTTGTGCCGCTTGACGCAGGGCAATTATTTCCGCATGAGCAGTGGGGTCGTGACTGGTGATAGGTTGATTAAACCCTTCCCCCAATACTTTTTCGCCACACACTATAACAGCACCCACAGGCACCTCACCTAATTTTTCGCCTTGCGCAGCGAGTTGAAAAGCATAATCCATCCAATGCTTGTCCTGCTCCGAAAAAACGGATGCTGTACTTTCCACCGAATCAGGATTATTCACGATTGCTCATATTCCATTTGCGGGGCTAAAAAATGTACCATTTCAGATTCACCCAGCACACGCAAAAAACGAAAGCGAGGAATTGTTTCACCTGCCAACTCAACTGTTTCGGTAAACATCGCAAGGGGGCGGACCCACCACGAATAGTCACCATAGAGACAGCGATAAAAAACTAACGGCTCGCGCGTTTCACTGTGATGCGCCACTTGAAATACAAAATAATCTTTGCCTTTGTAATGACGATACAAGCCTGATTGCAGTGACATAAATTTACCCCTGGCCTTGCGGCCATCTCAAATAACGCCAGCCGATTTTAATTGTGCGATTCGTTCCGGCGAAAAGCCCAACAGTGTTTGCAAAATATCCTGGGTGTGGCTGCCAATTTCCCCACCCGGCCAATCGGTAGCGCCCGGTGTTTGTGTAAGTCGCGGCGCAATGGCAGGCAACTGCAACGGTTTACCATTAATCTCCACCTGTTCGAACATACCGCGCGCCACAAAATGTGGATCGGCAAACATATCTTTCACATTATAAATCGGGCCCGCCGGTACACGCGCTTGCTCAAGCAGTTGCAGAATCTCATCGGCATCTTTACTCATGCACCAAGCGGCGAGCGCATTATCAATTTCCAATTCGTGCTGCACGCGCCCGGCATTGTTGGCCATACGTGGGTCACTGGCCATTTCCGGATGCCCCGCCACCTGCATCAAGCGCTGGAAAATAGAATCGCCATTACCGCCAATCACCACATATTTGCCATTTTTGCAGCGATAAGTATTGGTCGGCACTATGCCCGTGACGGTAGTGCCCGAGGGTTCGCGAATCACACCCGCCCCCGAAAATTCCGGCACTACTGCCTCCATCAAATTAAACATGGATTCATAGAGCGCCACATCGACCACCTGCCCCTCGCCACTGTTATTACGCTCCAGCAGTGCGAGCGCAATACCGAGCGCAGCATGAATACCAGAAATGGTATCGCCAATACTTAAATTGGGGCGCACCGGCGCTTGATCGGGAAAACCATTCACATAGCGAAAGCCACTCATGCCTTCACACACGGATGCAAAACCCGGTTTTGTGGCATAAGGTCCAGTTTGACCGTAACCGGAGATACGCGCGTAAATTAACCGGGGATTGGATCGTTTTAACACCTCCGGCCCAAGCCCCCAGGATTCCATCACCCCCGGGCGAAAATTTTCGATAACCACATCGGCACTATCCATTAATTGGCGCGCAATTTTTTGACCTTCGACGTGTTTTAAATCGAGCGTGATACTTTTTTTATTGCGGCCGATACTGCGCCACCAAAACGACGTACCATTATCCAGCACACGCCAATTGCGAATTGCATCGCCCTCCGGCGGTTCGATTTTAATAACTTCCGCACCAAAATAACCGAGCATGCAGCCCGCAAAAGGACCAGCTATTAATTGGCCAACTTCAATAATGCGCACGCCATCGAGTGGGCGTTTTTTATTGGCTGTGCTATTGAGTGGGTTATTTCCGGAGTTAATTGTTGAGCTATTTATAGATTCAGTCATTGATCGGTGCCATGTCCAAAATAATTTTGCCGATGTGCTGATTAGATTCCATATGACGATGCGCTGCCGCGACATCACTCAAAGCAAATACGGAATCAATCAATGGACTAATGGTTTTAGCTTTCACCAGCGGCCAAATGTTCAATTCCAATTCAGCGGCGATATTTGCTTTAACTGCAGCAGGTTGCGCGCGCAGAGTTGAACCGGTGAGTGTTAAGCGTTTGAGCATCAGCGGCATAAAATCGACCATTGTTTTACTGCCATTTAAAAAAGCAATGTTCACAATGCGCCCATCCTTAGCAGCCGCTGAAAAATTGCGCTGGATATAATCACCACCTACCATATCCAAAATTACATTGGCGCCCAACCCCTGCGTGAGCTGTTTAACCTCGGCGACAAAATCACGCTCGCGATAATTAATCGCTTGTGCGCCTAACCGCTCAATTGCCGCACATTTTGCAGCCGACCCCGCTGTCGCAATGATGTTAATTTCAAACGCACGCGCGATTTGGATTGCAGCAACACCGATACCGCTGGCACCGCCATGAATCAACAAGGTTTCGCCCGCTTGCAAATGTGCACGCTGAAAAAGGTTATGCCATACGGTAAAAAATGTTTCCGGTAGAGCCGCTGCCTGAACGTATGAATAATCTGCGGGCATAGGCAAACATTGCGCGGCTGGTGCGAGCGCGTAGTCGGCATAACCGCCACCATCCACCAAGGCGCAAACGTTATCGCCTAACTGCCAACGTTTCACATTCACTCCACACGCGACAATTTCGCCAGCCACTTCCAGCCCTAATATTGGTGACGCGTTTTCGGGCGCAGGGTACAAGCCTTGGCGCTGCAAAATGTCCGGACGATTAACTCCCGCTGCATAAACCTTTATCAAGACCTCGTCAGGTTTCGGTTCGGGTATAGCCATCTGCGCCAATTGCAAATTACTGGCTTCGCCAAATCCTGTTAATGCTACGTAGCGCATTTCCACCTAAGGCTCCAGGCGATCAATCGACCAGGTACCATCTGCCTGCAAAGTGTATTGAAATCGGTCGTGTAACCGATGCGATCCACCTTGCCAGAATTCGATCTGATGTGGCTTGACTCTGAACCCACCCCAGAAATCCGGCACGGGAATTTCGCCTTTGGCAAACTTGTTCTTCATCGACTCAAACTGCTGCATTAACAACGCGCGCGATGAAATCGGGCGGCTTTGCTGTGATGCCCAAGCCCCTAACTGGCTTTCGCGCGGGCGCGAGACAAAATACTTGAGCACTTCAGCAGTTGATAATGGCTCAGCAGTGCCGCACACCTTCACTTGTCGCTCCAAAAAGAACCAAGGGAAATGCAGGCTAACTTTGGGATTTTGTTTCAATTCTTGCGCTTTACGGCTGTTGAGATTGGTATAAAACACAAACCCTTTTTCATCCAAATGTTTAAGCAACACAATGCGCTGTGACGGTTGACCACTGGCATCAACTGTTGCAACTGTCATGGCGTTAGGATCAGGGATACCGGATTTAATAGTTTGCTCCATCCACCGCCCGAATTGTTCCAGCGGGTTGTCAGCCAAATCAGCCCTGTCCAAACCACCTTGTGTATATTCGCGACGAAAGTCTTCGAGTTTAAGTTCCATACAGCCCCCTATAAACATAATGGGTGTGCATACTACTTTGCACACCGAGAAAAGCAATTTTGCCCAGAACTACTTGGTACGAACAGGCTGGCAGTTTGGGTAAAGCCACGCGTTCGAAATACAACTCACAACAAAAGCAATATATAAAACCAAGCTAATTACCAAATGAATTGCCATAAAAATGCCTGTTACTGTAAAAATCGTGGTGATGGCTCGGGGCAGCAGCTACACTATGGGATAGGCAACAATGATGATTAATGCGCCAAAAGCGCTCCGCCCCCAGCTAATCCAACATAGAGATTCTGAAGCAGTAAAAACCTTATGAGTAATATTGAGTCGGTTGTAGGTGTGATTCTGGCAGGAGGCTTGGCCCGCCGTATGGGCGGTGGCGACAAATGCCTGCTCCCTCTGGCAGGTAAAACCCTATTGCAGCGCACCATTGAAAGAGCACAACCACAAGTTAAAAAATTACTGCTCAATGCCAACGGCAATAGCTTGCGCTTTGCCCGCACTCGCCTGCCCGTAGTGCCGGACGTATTTCCAAACAATCGCGGTCCCCTGGCGGGTATTCATGCAGCCCTCCAATGGATGCATAAAGATAATCCCGATGCAGAATGGCTGGTCAGTTTCGCTTCCGATACGCCGTTTTTCCCCTCCGATTTGGTATCAACGCTATTAGAAGCCGTCAATCAGTCTCATTCACAGTTAGCAATAGCCTCCTCACTCGCACGCAGGCACCCCACCTTTGCACTATGGCACGCTTCATTAATCAAGCCCATGGAGCAACAACTACAAAGCGATGAAATGCCTCGCTTGCAAGATTGGATGAGCGCACAAAATCCCGTAGAAGTCTCGTTTAGTGCGATTGACTACGACCCATTTTTCAATATCAATACTCCACAAGACTTGTACGCTGCCGAACCCATGGTACCGCTCATTAAGTAATACCAAACAGCGATTGGCGCGAGCAATCGCTCCATAAAAAACAACCTGTTATGCTCATGGCCTTCCGCGGCGAATAAATGGTGCAAGAGATGGCGTGGCGTTTTTTATGTGTTATTCAGTTTTATCTTCTTTTGGTGATCTATACCTATCTTGGGTTAACCCCTCACCCTGAAAATTCCGTTCCGGTATTCAATGATTTGTTGATGCACTTTGCAGGCTATGCTGTTGCAGCCATCTCTATTAATTTTGCCCGGCCTTACTGGCCAGGGTGGCAACAAGCAGTGGTACTAATTCTTTATTCCATCGCCATAGAAATTGCACAGCATTTTAATCCACCGCGCACATTTAGCATTGCAGACATTATCGCCAACACCACCGGTGTAGCTTTAGGTCTCGCAATAATATTTATACTGACAAGATATTGCTCTTGGTTTTCCAGTTTACTTTTCTGGAAAATAAAAGCGCGAGGCAACACCAGCAATAACGATAGTTAAAAATAAAGGGCTAGATCATGACCAAATTATCACTCTCAATCCTGAGCCTGGTAATTTTTTGCATAGCAGAATATTGCCTCGCAGAAAACATTATCGACCCAAAGAGCAACACCCGTAAATTAATCGATGCAGCACTTGCACAAACGGCGACAGCCGTTACTTACAATGGCACCTATTTTAAAATCGCTTACCCGATGGGCGATGTGCCTGCAGAGTTTGGGGTCTGCACTGATGTAATCATTCGCGCTTATCGAAAGCTCGGCATAGACCTGCAACAATTAGTGCATGAAGATATGCGCAGTAATTTTTCGCTTTACCCTGCAAGACGCAATTGGAATCAAACCAAAACCGATACCAATATCGATCATCGCCGCGTGCCCAACCTGCAAACTTTCTTTACGCGACATGGCAAAAAATTAGCTATATCACTTAAACCGCACGATTATCAGGCGGGCGATCTGGTTACCTGGATGCTACCCGGGAACTTGCCGCATATTGGCATTGTGACAGACCAACATTCCAGCGATGACCTTCGCCCCCTAATTGTCCACAACATAGGTGCAGGCCCTGAACTGGAAGACATGTTATTCGACTACACAATTACCGGGCACTATCGCTACGCATTATTTTGAACTGCTGATTCAAAAACTGCTCGGCAATGTTTATAGATGGCTGTAACCATGGGTCGAACAACCAGAAGGAGTGTGGTGAGTCTGGAATTTTTGAAACCTGATAAGCAATTCCAAACGGTTTCATTTTTTCGATCATCTCTTCATGCCCAACACTAAACCGTGGTTGTGCGCTGATTAAAAATAAAATCGGTGGTGTATTTTTGTTGACATAAAATGTAGGCGAAGCCTCATACCACAAGTCTGTTTTTTCTGCGTAGCGCCCACCAAACCAAAAACCTGCCGCTGAAGGATTTTTACGCGGATCATCCTCATGCAGTCGTGCCGCTTCCGAGGTAAAGTCAGAGAGACCATCGATATTAATAATTGCCTGAACATCACTTGATATGCGCGAGCGATGCAATTGCGGATCAAATTTTTCAAGTCCGTTGGTCACGCCCGTTAAACTGGCAATTTGCCCACCAGCAGAACCGCCGGCCACCGCAATCTGCTGAGGATTGACACCATATTTTTTGGCATTACTGCGCAACCAACGAATGGCAGCTTTTACATCGTGGATTGCGGCAGGATATTTTGCCTCACCTGCCAAACGGTAACTTATTGTCGCCGTCACATAACCACGCTGTGCAAGGCCAATTGCCATAGGTGTGAAATTAGTACGATAGCCTGAGCGCCAGCCACCACCATGAACAAATACAACACCAGGTTTTAAATGAGTAATAGAAGATTCAGGTAAATATAAATCCAGCTGCAAGGCGCGCTTGCCATAGCGAACATAGGTTATATTTTTTATTTCAACGACAGAATCAGGCACATCCCGGCGGGCAATGGTGATAAAAGGATAATCAGCGGCGAGCTTTTGATAGGTGGTTTCAGGGGTGTAAGTATTGCTCGGGTCATCAACTTGAGTAATCGTTTGACAGCCTAAAAACACAAATAGAACAGCACAACTAATCATTTTCAGGAATTGGTTCATCGTATTATCGCTCGCAAGAGGAAATTAAATGACCGAGAAATGCCGACTTTTTATATTTTTTAAATCACAACATTAAAACAAAAAGGGTCAGCAATTGCTGACCCTTTTTGTAAACCATCTATATTGATGATTACAACAACAAACGTCTTACATCCGCTATTACAGCTGTCAAATAAGTAAAGAAGCGGCCGGCATCTGCACCGTTAATCGCACGGTGGTCATAAGACAACGACAGCGGCAGCATATTACGTGGAATAAACTCTTTACCATTCCACACTGGTTTCATTTGCGCGCGAGACACACCAAGAATAGCAACTTCAGGCGCGTTCACAATCGGGGTAAAACCATTACCACCCGCAGCACCAAGGCTGGAAATAGTGAAACAACCACCTTGCATATCAGCGGGCAACAACTTGCCATCACGGGCTTTTTTCGCAATCGCATTGATTTCGTCAGTTAATTCCCACAGCCCTTTTTTGTCCACGTTACGGATAACAGGAACCATCAAGCCGTTAGGAGTATCTACCGCGATACCAATGTGCACGTATTTTTTCTGCACGATACTTTCGCCATCGTGATGCAAAGATACATTGAAACTTGGCTCTGCAACCAACGCAGCAGCACAAGCTTTCATAATGAAAGGCAATGGAGTCAGTTTGCTGCCGCGTTTTTCCGCTTCAGCTTTCAAACCATTGCGGAAAGCTTCCAAGTCAGTGATGTCCGCATCGTCCCACTGGGTAACATGAGGAACGTTTAACCAGTTGCGGGTCATATTGTCCGCAGTGATTTTTTTCACTTTACTCATTTTGATGGTTTCGATTTCGCCAAATTTGGAGAAATCAACCGCTGGAACACGCGGAATACCTGAACCACCACCCATTGGAGCGCCAGATTGAGCGGCAACAACAATCGGTTTTACGTAAGCGCGAACGTCATCTTTCAATAAACGACCACGAGGACCAGTGCCAGACACTTTGCCCATATCGACACCCAGTTGGCGAGCCAACTTGCGCACAGCGGGACCGGCGTACACATCACCGGTTTGCTCAACATCAATAGCCGGTGCAACAGCCTTCGCTACTTCTGCTTTAGGAGCAGGGGCAGCCGCCGCGACAGGGGCAGGCTCAGCCTTTACGGGCACAGCAGCCACAGCAGGTGCACCACCAGTAGTAGCCAACACACCAATCACAGCACCTTGAGATACTTTATCGCCAACCTTGACGGCAAGACTCACAATTTTACCAGCGGCTTCAGCCGGTATTTCCATCGAAGCTTTGTCAGTCTCAAGCACGATCAATGAATCGCCTGCGGCAACCTCATCACCCACTTTTACAGAAATTTCGATAACTTCCACGCCTTCGGCACCACCGATATCAGGCACAACCATTGGCACTTCGGCACTGGTTGCTGCCGCAACAGGTGCTGATACTGGCGCTACTGCAGCGGCAACAGGAGCAGCTTGCGGAGCTGGCGCCGCTTCACTGGCACCTTCTGCTTCTACTTCGAGCAATAAACTATCTTGCGATACTTTATCGCCAAGATTCACTTTAATAGCGACAACCTTGCCTGCTTTATCGGCCGGGATTTCCATTGAAGCCTTGTCGGTTTCAAGCACGACAATTGAATCACCTTCGGCGATAACATCACCCACCTTTACGGAGATTTCAATTACTTCAACGCCTTCTGCGCCGCCAATATCAGGCACTTTAATAGTTTGAATTGCCACTGTAGTTCCTCACTAATCGGTTATTTCTACATTCGATAAAATGTTTTTGACGAATACAAACAACATCGCCCTCTTTGTGAGAGGGCGATGGTTTTATACGCTCATCGGATCCGCTTTTTCTGGATCAATACCAAACTTCTTGATGGCTTTAGCAACAACATCAGCCTTAATCTTGCCTTGGTCAGCCAAGGACTTGAGTGCAGCAATCACCACAAAATAACGGTTAACTTCAAAGAAGTGACGTAATTGAGTGCGAGTATCACTGCGACCAAAACCTTCAGTGCCCAGCACGGTGTAGTGACCTGGAATGTAGGCACGCAGCTGCTCGGAGTAGGTTTTCAAGTTGTCGGTAGAGATAATGAATGGGCCTTCAGCGCCTTCCAATACCTGGGTGATATAGGGTTTACGCTGTGCAGCTGCTGGGTTCAGCATATTCCAGCGAGTCGCGCGCTGACCATCGCGGGTCAGTTCATTCACACTGGTTACACTCCACACATCCGCTTCCACATCAAATTCGCTACGCAGGATTTCTGCAGCAAAACGCACTTCACGCAAAATGGTACCAGCACCCATCAATTGAACGCGGTTTTTGGCTTTACCAACGCCCTTCTCCAATTGATAAATACCTTTAATGATGCCGTCTTCCGCACCTTCGGGCATATCGGGGTGTTGATAGTTTTCATTCATCAACGAAATGTAATAGAAGACATTTTCATTGTCGTGATACATGCGTTTCATACCATCCTGAATGATCACCGCTAATTCATAAGCGTAGGTAGGATCATAAGAACGGCAGTTAGGGATGGTGTTAGCAAATACATGGCTATGGCCATCCTGATGCTGCAAACCTTCACCATTCAAAGTAGTACGACCAGCAGTAGCGCCCATCAAGAAGCCGCGTGCTTGAGAATCACCAGCAGCCCACGCCAAATCACCAATACGTTGGAAACCAAACATGGAGTAATAAATATAGAATGGAATCATCGGCTTTTTGTAGTTACTGTAAGCCGTTGCTGCAGCAATCCAGGAAGCCATAGAACCTGCTTCGTTAATGCCCTCTTCCAGAATTTGACCGGTAGCCGATTCGTGATAGGACATCATTTGGCCAGCATCATGTGGGGTGTATTTTTGACCTTCGGATGAATAAATACCGATGGTTTTAAACATCCCTTCCATACCAAAAGTACGCGCTTCGTCCGGTACTATAGGTACGATTTGTTTGCCAATATTTTTGTCTTTCACCAGCGATGAAAGAATACGCACAAAGCTCATGGTGGTGGAAATTTCACGCTCGCCAGTAGACTTCAACTGGGCAGCAAAGGCATCCAACGCTGGCACCAGCAAGGGGTCAAAACTGGCATTACGTGAAGGCACAAAACCTTTAAGTTCTTTGCGGCGGCTCTTCATGTATTGCATTTCAGGACTGTCTTCTGCCGGGCGATAGTACGGCAACTTCGGCAGATCTTCGTCGCTAATGGGCAATTCAAAACGGTCACGGAATTTTTTCAGACTTTCAATATCAAGTGCTTTTACCGAGTGAGTTTTATTAATCGCCTCACCGGAAGTACCCATACCGTAGCCTTTTACGGTTTGAGCCAGAATAACGGTTGGTTTGCCTTTGGTATTAATTGCTTGATGGTAAGCGTTGTATACCTTATGACTATCATGACCACCACGAGCCAAAGCCATAATCTGGTCATCGGTCATGTCTTTGACCAACTCCAGCAATTCAGGATACTTACCAAAGA
The DNA here is from genome assembly GCF_000263355.1 of Cellvibrio sp. BR. Taxonomy (NCBI): domain Bacteria; kingdom Pseudomonadati; phylum Pseudomonadota; class Gammaproteobacteria; order Cellvibrionales; family Cellvibrionaceae; genus Cellvibrio; species Cellvibrio sp. BR. Next base: position 341,765 of record NZ_JH668202.1, read on the forward strand.
AATGTTCACGAGTGTAAGCGCCGCCGTTGGCTTTGTAGTTTTGCATTTCGCCATCGACAACTTCGTCCATGCGTTTCTGCAACAAACCAGTTTTGTCTTTAGCAAGCAGTTCGTCCCAACCACGTCCCCACAGAACCTTGATTACGTTCCAGCCAGCGCCGCGGAAAACACCTTCCAATTCTTGTACGATTTTACTGTTACCGCGCACGGGACCATCCAAGCGCTGCAGGTTACAGTTGATGACAAAAATCAGATTGTCCAGTTTCTCACGTGTTGCCAGTGAGATAGCGCCCAAGCTTTCCGGCTCATCACATTCGCCATCACCCAGGAATGCCCATACCTTGCGATCAGTAACAGGAATTAAACTGCGCGCTTCCATGTAGCGGTTAAAGCGAGCTTGATAAATCGCTTTGATTGGGCCAAGGCCCATAGATACAGTAGGGAACTGCCAGTAATCCGGCATCAGCCATGGGTGGGGATAAGAAGATAAACCGCCACCATTCACTTCACGGCGGAAGTTGTCCAGATGACTCTCGCTCAAACGGCCTTCAACAAAAGAGCGAGCATACATACCCGGGGAAACATGCCCCTGAAAGTAAATCAAATCGCCCGGAGTATCGCCATCGTTACCGCGGAAAAAATGATTGAAACCTACGTCATATAAGGTTGCAGAGGATGCAAAGGATGCAATGTGACCACCCAAGCCTTCATCGTTATCGTTCGCTTTCATCACCATCGCCATGGCATTCCAGCGAATAATTGAACGAATTTTACGCTCCATGGCGTAATCACCCGGAGACTTAATTTCTTTCTCTACAGGGATAGTATTTATATAGGGGGTTTTGATGGAAGAAGGCTGCTCAATGCCATGACTGACAGCAGACTCGGACAGGGATTTTAATATTTCTGCGGCGCGATCTTTTCCCGCATGACGAACAACTGACCGAAGGGCGTCTAGCCACTCTTTTGTTTCAATGGCATTGATATCTTGTTGCATTCAAATCTCCTCAGCTATGCGCAATAACGCACATCATGTAGCAGTAGTATCTAATACAGGAATTTGGATCTGGGCTTCATGCAAAAACAGGCACAAAGTAAAAAGTGCTGTAATATCATGGAGTTACAGGAGGAACATTCCTTTTACTTGTGTAAAAAATCCACGAATTCTTGCATAAGTGTGAATTTTTTACCAGCCCTAGCCAACACGGTAACACTCTGGAGGGGCACAACTTTAGTGCACAGATCGCTGCACCGAGCGCTGTTCATAACACAAAGCCATGAAAAACACGCACTCAAAACAGGGAACGCATTATTACCTAAGGTTTGTATTTCACCAAGCAATAAACAGTAAAAAAAATGATAATTTTTAGGGCTAAAAGCACAACAAATAACGCACAAAAATGCAGCACATCCGCCATTGAGCGCCCCAAAAAATAACATTCCCGATTATGGCATCACTGTTCTATTCATTTGTTTTTTGTAAGCAGGCAGACTCTGAATTTCAGAAAAATTATCGCGCTGGTCAAATACTATTGAGGTGAGCCAGAGGCGTCTGTTTTTATTCAGAAAGACTCTTGCGTAAAATTCATTAAGCGAATCAACAGTGATTGCAGCGACAGCTTCTGCCAATAAATCGCGGCGCATAAAAGTTTCGTCATAGGTTGTAATCGAAGCCCAGTAACGCTCAGATTGCTCCTTGAGTGAACGCGCAGGCTCTTGCAACTTTTTAATTAAAGACTGCTGATTCATCGCAAAATTATCAGCCAGCATAGAAGCCTGTTCATCTAAAAACAGATCTATCTGCGCCATAATCTCCACTTCATTCGAAGAGGGCGATTGCACAACGAACAAACTATTTTCAAGATCCAGCAATGGGGCGGGAAGCACACCCACGATATAACCTAATTGTTTTTCAGTTCTTAATTGATGATAAAACGCTGGCTGAAGCAACTGCCGGATTAACATCATATGCGCGGCATCCACCGCTGAGGCAGAAGGACTTTGAATAAATAACTCAACAACACGATCGCTGTGATCAAGCGAGTGAGTGTAGAGCCATGGTTTTGCGGAATCCTCCGGCAGCATCAACTGAACCACTGGCGACACTTCTCTCCCAGCGCGACGGTTTAATAACTCATGCTCAACCAATACGGCCAGCTTCAAGGCTTCCGCACGGAAATAGTTGCCATAAAATAATCCATCTGCCGTTGCATCAATTAATTGCCGAGTGACAAATTGATTAAATTGCTCATAGCTTTTACGCTCTAACGCATCAATAAGCTCAGCATTAGACCAGGATGGTTCCAGTTGCAGCGCGGCAATTTGCTGCGCAAGAACTTGATAAGGCATGTCTTTATTTTTGTTGCGCCAACTGCGCAGCAAATTTTCTTTCAGCAATAGAAAACGCTCTTCTTTAAATCGCCCTGCATTTATCGCCGTTATAATTTTATTCATCAACATACCCTGCCGACCTGAATAACCGAATATACCCAAGTCATAGCCGCGCCCGTTGGCAGTGAGCGTAAAATCAATACCCGCCAAACTAGCGGGATAAGCAAACTCATTTAATTGATCAACAATTAATGCTGCAAACAATTGTGCTTGTGCCGCCCCCTCTGCATTGGCAGCCACTAATGGTGACTTAATACGCAGGTTAATTTGCGCGCGCGGCTGTTTAAATTCCCGGTCCTGTGAAAACCAGACACGCATATTGGAATTGCGATAAATAATCTTGGGACGCACATCTTGAACTACACCGCGCTGTTCAAGCATTGAGCCCGCTTTTACTGAAAGACGCTTGGGTATAAACAGGTTTTTTTCTGGCAGGAATAATTCTTGTCGTACAGTAGGCTTTAATTCAAGAATTTCGGGGATTTGCGCCCGCAATGAGAATGGCGCTGAATAGAGTTTTGAAACACGATAGGGTTCGACATCAGGAGCTACCAAGACCAATAGTAGATTTTGGCTATTTAAAAATGACAGGCTTTTTTCAATTAAATTTGCATCAAAATCAGCGTAGATATAATCGCCACGCAAAATATCACGCGGCTCGTACTGACCCATCTTTTGAGCGAATGCACTAACAGTCTCCATTGGCGCCCGCTTTTCCTGATAATGAAAATCCAAATCAGCCAGCTGTTGTAATTCGCCGTAGCGCCAGGAGGATGCACCGCGCACTTTGAGTTGTTCGATGGAATGAAAAACCAGTGACACTATCTGATCGCGCGCGCGAACACCCTGTGGGGTTAATTGAATACTCAATTGAAAGACGGCATCGCTGCGGCTATGCAAACTGGTTCCTGCATACACACCTTCTGCCCAGCCCAAGCGTTTTAATAACGACAACAAACTGCCACGGCCTTCATGTCCGAGCAGATGCGCTATGTAGGCATAAGGTTTTTTGCGATAAAACTGGTCGGGATTGGGAATAGGAAAGTTAAAGGTGAGTTGGCGCAGTTCTTTTTCCGGTTTGATTTCAAGGCTTGCAGGCAAGCCTGATGGATCAAATAGCGGTGGATACGCTGCTTCAATATTGATATCGCGTTTGGCAACACTACTGAATCTATCGCGCACCATTGCCTCAAGGTTATTGAGGGGCTCTGGGCCAAGCACCACCAAACTCATCAAATGCGACGAATAGTGTTGCTCGTAAAAACGGATCATGTCATCGCGCACCGGATTATTTTCGCGATCAGCCAATGTTGTCAAATTACCTACCGAAAACTTCGCACCTGGGTGCGCAGGATTCATCAATTCGCGATAAACATCCCATTCACGGCGCGCATCATCTTTCAACTTGGCCATGTATTCCGAATGCACGGCATTGCGCTCGCGCTCTACGTATTCGGCGGAAAATAACGGCGCTACAAAAAACTGGGAAAATCGATCCAGCGCTGGCGCTAACTGATCTTTGTCGATTTCAAAAAAATAGTTGGTATTTTCGGCCGCCGTAAATGCGTTATAGCGGCCACCATGTTGGGAGATAAATTCTTGGTACTCACCGGCTTGGGGATACTTTTCAGTCCCCAGAAACAGCATGTGCTCAAGAAAGTGTGCAAGTCCTGTGCGATCAACCGGGTTTTGATTGGCTCCCACTTGAATATCGAGGGCCGCCGCAGCTTTTTCAGTGGTGGGGTCAGAAATCAATAGCACCCGCAATTGGTTTTCCAATATCAGGTAACGATAGTCGCGCTTGTCATTTTCGCTTTTAACTATGGCAAGCGGACTATAGCCGGCTTTGGGTAGATCCTCTTGCTGCGCAAGGAGCAACGAGCTTGCCAAAGCAAAGGCAAGCGCCGTAAGCAGCACCAGGCACGTTCGCGGATTCATTTGATAAGGCAATATCGGCATAACAAACTCACTTCAGCATTCGTAGGCAGCCAGATTTCTGGGTGCCGTACCATGATCGCTCCAGCAAGACAATGCGGACGGATCATATGTGATTAACTCATCCACTTGGCTTTCAAGGCGGTGATACAAGTGGTTTTCTCAGCAAATAACAGTAGACACCATCGCGCGCCTCATGCCCCAGCAACTCAATGCCACTGATATTGGCATAGGCCTGAAAGTCGCGCACTGAGCCAGCATCGGTAGCCAACACTCTCAACACTTCTGCGGGTTTCAAGTCGCGTAGTGCCTGCTTGGCTTTTAATAACGGCATGGGGCAACGCAGCCCCTTGGCATCCAATTCAACATTTACCGGCAGAATAAAACAATCAAGTGAGTCATTCAAAGTGAGTTACTCATATTCGGAGCATCCCCATACACATCAAAGATGGCCAAGACAAATTCAGGAATGTCGCATTAAAAACGGCGTTTCAAACAACAATTTCTACCTAACAACGAACCAGCCGCCCTAAAGAAGGTCTCAAAGGGTTGCTAACCTATTCTTTACGCGCCAAAAAGGCTAGAGTTGCGCCCTATTTTTTGTCTGCTTCAAACACTCATGCCATCGACTTCGGGAGCCGATATTTACCGTGTCCACGCTTTTAAAACGCATCCTTACCTTGACTGCCAAGCGCTTGCTCGCGCCGCTTGGAGTGGCATCCTTACTGGTTTCCAGCCTGCTTATTAATCCTTTTGCGAGCCATGCCGAGATTGAACTACCGAATCTGGGTGATACCAGTTCAATCATGATCTCACCGGTGCAAGAGAAGATTCTTGGTCAACGCTGGCTCAGGGCTTATCGCAGCCAGGTACCTACTTCATCGGACCCGCTGATTATTGATTACCTTGAGCAACTTTTTGCTCGCCTCCTCCCACATAGCCAGTTGGATGATAAACGCATTGATCTGGTTGTGGCACAAAACAACACCCTCAATGCATTTGCAGTGCCCGGTAACATCATTGGGGTACATACGGGGCTACTCAACTATGCCAAAACCGAAAACCAGTTAGCGGCGGTACTTGCCCATGAAATGGGACACCTAAGCCAGCGCCACTATGCACGCCGCCTGGAACAACAAAAAAATATGATGATGCCAATGCTGGCAGGCATGCTCGCGGGCTTAGTGCTCGCCGCGAACAGTAATAGCGATGCTGGCGTAGCCGCGATTATGGGCACCCAGGCTGCAGCACAGCAGGCATCGCTCGCATTTAGCCGTCAAAATGAGCAAGAGGCAGACCGCATAGGCATGCAAACCATGATTCAAGCCGGCCTCGACCCCCATGCAGCAGCGGATATGTTTGAAGAAATGGTGCGTGCCAACCGTCTTAATCGCCGCCCCCCCGAATACCTGCTAACTCACCCGGTGAGTGAAACCCGGGTGGCCGACGCCCGCAACCGCGCCATGCAATACGCACGCAAGCCTGCGGAGGATGACTTGGAGTTCCAACTTATGCGCAGCCGGGTACGTGTAGATGCAGAGGAAACTCCCCAAATTGCCGCGCGGATGTTTAAAAGTGAATTGGATAGGGAATCAACTTATCCCGATGCCAGCCGTTATGGCTGGGCACTGGCACTGACCAGATCGAGCCAGTTTGATGCAGCGCGCGAAGCCCTGGCACCACTGCTGCAAAAAGAACCGGAACGCATCACTTATCAAATCATGCGCGCCGATATCGAAGTCGCCGCAGAGCGCTACAAAGCAGGACTGGAAATCATTGAGAACCAGCTACAGAAACATCCCAACAGCCATCCACTGATTATTCGCCACGCCGAAGCCTTGATGAAAGCGGGAATTTACCAACAGTGTGCCGACATTCTTGATCGCTATTCGCGCAAGCGCAGCAACGATGACTATGTGTGGTATTTGTTGGCAGAAGTGAACGGTTTAGCAGGCAATATTTTAGGTGTGCATGAAGCGCGCGCTGAATATTTTATTTTGAATGGAGTTTATGATCGAGCCCAAATCCAATTGCGCAATGCCTTAAAACTAACGCAAGGAAATGGCTACCGCACTGCACTGCTTGAAGAGCGGCTGAAATATGTTGAAGCGCAAATGCAGCAGCAAGGCTTCTAAATTAACACTTAGGTTTTTTATCGTTGATTGCAAAACAGCCGCAATTATTGCGGCTGCTTAACCCAACCCGATTCGACCAGCCATTCATTTGTATTGATAACTGACATAGGCTTACCGATAAAAAACCCCTGAGCTTCGTCGCACCCCATTTCACTTAAGCGATTCAACAGCGCCTCGTTCTCAACTCCCTCAGCCACAACCATTAGCCCCAAATTGTGGGCCAAGTGAATAGTTGAATTAACGATTAACTCATCTTGTAAATCTTCAAGCATGCTGCGCACAAACGAACTATCAATTTTCAGGGTCTGTACCGGTAGCCGTTTCAAATAAGCCAACGACGAATAACCCGTACCAAAATCATCAATAGCTAAATGCACACCAAGCGCATGTAAAGCATCTAAATTGCGCAATGCCCGCGCAGGATCAGTCATGATCGAACTTTCAGTGATTTCCAATTCCAAGCGCGCGGCGGGCAGCTGATATTTAATCAACAGCCGCTCCACCAACTTGGGAATATTGTCATCCATTAGATTACGTGCCGAGAGATTCACTGCAATACTCAGCGACATTCCTTGATCCTGCCAAGTGCGGCACTGGGATATTGCCTTTTCTAATACCCATGCAGTGAGCTGATGGATCAAAGTGGTCAACTCTGCCATGGGAATAAAATCTGCTGGCGGCACAAACCCCAGCTCAGGGTGAATCCAACGAATCAACGCTTCAAAGCCGTAACAGCGTTTTTCATCCAACAGAATTTTTGGTTGATAATACAGACACAGTTGATTTTCGCGAATGGCTCGCCCCAATTCGCTGATAATAGACAGACGCTTGGTTGAATGGGGATCGTATTCCGCACTGTAAATTGCCAAGCCGAGCATTTGGCTTTTGGCGTAATACATAGCGATATCGGCATAGCGCATCAGCGTATGCTGATCTTGCGCCTGCTGGGGCGATATTGCGATGCCAATACTCGCCGAGATCTGCGCGGTAAAACCCTCCAGATCGAACTCTTGCGAGAGCGCATCCAATAATCTGTGCCCAAACACCACCGCTTGATGTGTGCTGCGAATACGGGGCAAAAACACCGCAAATTCATCGCCCCCCAAGCGCGCTACGGTGCCGGGAATTTCTGCCATTTCATTGGCCAGGCGCGGACCAATTAACTGCAATAAATGATCGCCCACATTGTGGCCCAAGGTATCGTTAATTTCCTTGAATCGATCCAGATCAATTAATAATAGTGCGCTGATTTGTTCAGCACTGCGCTGCTCAAAACAGGCTTGCATATCAGCATAAAGTTTTTCGCGGTTGGGCAATGCAGTGAGAGAATCATGGTAGGACTGGTAGCGCAGTTTTTCTTCATAGCGGCGGCGGGCGGTAATATCTTTGGTGGTTCCCCACACTCGCTTTAACTGGCCGCGTTCAACAATGCCTGTACAGCAAATTTGAAAATAGAAACTTTTACCGCGTGCATCCTGGCGAATAATGTCGTGATCCACCATCACGTAATTATTTTTTACAAAAAAATGAATATCAAACACATAGTTTGTTGAGCCACTATCAATCAAGCCTGTGCCGAGAATATCGTCGAGCGAATCCACACCGAGCATGTTGACCAATACCTTATTAGCCTCTACCAAACGTGCGTTGTGTGCGATTTGTTTTACTTGCTGTTCATATTCGGTATCAATCGCCACAGGCGGCTGCATGTCGTAACACCAAATGGCCTCAGAGCTATTGGTGATAAAGGCTTTGTAACTCGCTTCACTCTCCTGCAAAGCATCGCGCGCACTTTTCTCACGGGACAAGTCCTGCAGTTGCACTAACACTTGGGCAACCTTGCCTTGGCGATCTGGAATAGGCACAAAACTCACACGAAAATGAATCTGCTTATCACAAATAAAACGGCTGCGATGAATATTCCCCAGAGAGTAGCTCATCTCTAACGTTTGTGGTTTGCCTTGGTGGTATACCGCCTGCACCGCAGCAGCAAGTTCAGGGTCGCTGTTTAATTGTTTGTCACGAAGGATTGAATAGAAGCCAGCAGCCTGCTCAGCTTGACGATGGGAGAGATGAAACAGTCGCTCACAGGATTCATTGATATTAACAATCACACCCTGCTTATCGGTGATGAAACTGGGAATGGGGCTATCGGCAAACAAGCTTGATAAAAATTGCAGTGCATATTCATCGCTGGGTTTGGCCAACCAGTGTTGCGCCGCAACAATTACGCCCTCAAAAAACCGCCCCTGTTCTTTAGCGTCGGGGGCTTCGAAGTCAGGTTGACGCAGGCGCCCCACAAAACGCACTAGCGGTTCACCACTTATACCGAAAAGACGCACATCGCACGAACGCAACCGATCATAGTCTTGATCCAGCGGGTCGGCATTAAACGCTTGCAGAAAAAGATACCGGTCGGCTTTGCGAAAGTGGTTTAACAGGTCAGTTACGCGATGAAGGGGTGAAAAAAAAGCGGCGAGCGAATCAACTTTTTGCGCGCTAACACGCAACTCACCACTCGCCACATTCATACTCCAGGGAGCACTTGTGGCGACATCCAGGCCGTTATCAAGTGCGGGATGCGCCGACAAAAAAAGCGCCGGATTACCCGATGGAGTGGAATGGTGGTGCATGGTGAATGAATTCGCCCCTGTTATCTAAAAAACACCTATCGACAGCAAAGTGTAGACAACTATTTTTTAGCTCGTACAGGAAACAAAGCGTCAAATCACACTTATTAACAATAATGAGAAGTTGCGCGACAATAAGATGATTTTAGCGCCAAAGTTCTATCAAGTTTTCCTGCGGGCAACCACTCACAAGATCAAACCTGTTTGGGATTAATAATGCGGTGGTCGCTCATCTGCCATTTCTGTATCGCCTTGCGCCGGGTTAGTGCTCAGTTCATCGAGGCGTTGTGCAATCAAACGCAACTGCTGTTTAAGCTGGATTATTTCAGCGTCCTGGCGCGTAATCACTTCATTCAACTGCGCCAAGGTATCTTCCTGGTAGGCGACACGGGTTTGAACGTCAATTAATTGTTCTTCAAGGTCAGACATTGTTGTGCTCCAGCAGTTGATAGGCGGCATCGATCAACGACACCGCGCGCTCATCGATCAATAAACTCTGCCCCATACGATGGGTAACATAGCCAAAACCCAGTTGGTAATCCGGGTCGGCAAAACCCACACAACCACCTGCCCCCGGGTGCCCAAAGGCGCGGGAACCACGCCCGTAGCGACAGTCAGGGCGATCATGCTGCGACAGCATAAACCCATGGCTGAAACGCAGGGGCAAACCCAGGACCTGATCCTGCGCAAAGGTCTGCTCCGCCCAACACAAAGGCAAGGCTGTATCACCAAGCAGGCTACCGCCATTGGCTAAAGCACCATAAATACGCGCCAACGCAGGGGCATTGGCGTGCGCACCGGCCGCCGGAATTTGTGCACTGCGCCAGTCGCGCGAATTGGTAGCGGTCATCAAACTGATCGGATTGGAAAAAGCGCGATTGGTGACTCCACGCGGGTCAGCCTTCATGATTTTGCCGAGCATAATGCTATCGGCGCCGCTTGCGGTGGCAGGGGAACCCAATGGGCGCTTGAGCGGGCCGGTATCGGCGATCTTATCCAGTTGGTTTTCGGGCACACCAAAATGACAGCTGATCCCCAAGGGTTCAGCCACCTGCGCCTGAAAATACGAGTTAAAACTGGCATAACCACTCACACGGCGCACCAGCTCACCCAAAATCCAACCGTAGATAAACGGCGAGTAACCCTGGGCACTGCCCGGCTCCCACCAGCTGGATTCGGCGACAATGGCTTGGGTCATTTGCGCCCAGTCAAAAATTTGCTCATTGGCAATATGCTGATGGAAAGCCGACAGCCCGGCGCGATGACTAATTACTTGCCGAATGGTGATGTGCTCTTTACCAGCCTGGGCAAATTCGGGCCAGTAATCTGCCACCGGGGCATCCAGTGCTAATTTACCCTGGGCGACCAGCTGCAAAATACACAATGCCACCAAGCCCTTACCGGCTGAAAAGATATTGACCAGGGTGTCCTCTTGCCATGGCTGGGCCACCACGCCTGCCAGCTTATTGCTGTGTTGGCCGGCCCAGATATTTACCACTAACTCGCCGCGGTGCACCAACGCCAGGCCTGCTCCCTCCTCGCCCCGGGTAAAGTTGGCGGCAAAAGCATGCACCAGTGGCTGCCAAGGTTCGGCCCATTGACCCTGAATCTGCATAGTCACTCTCTGTTTATAAATAGGTTGTACGCTCAATATGGCGCGCATTCTAGCAGCCGGTGGCGTTAGAATTGTCAGACTCTTGTCCAGGAATCACCATCGCCATGACTAAAGACAAAAATTCCCGCCTTGTCTATTCCACCGAGACCGGCCGCATCAAAGAAGAAAAACCTGTCGCCAAGACCCCACAAGGTGACGGCATAGTGCGCATTCGCCGCGAAACAGCCGGGCGCAATGGCAAAGGGGTTACCACCATCACCGGTGTTCCGCTGGATGAAAACAAACTCAAAGACTTGGCAAAAGCCTTAAAAGTCACCTGTGGTGTGGGCGGCTCATTAAAAGATGGCGTCATTGAAATCCAAGGCGACCAGCGCGACAAACTCAAAGCCGAATTGGAAAAACGCGGCTTTACTGTGAAGCTGGCCGGTGGTTGAGATGGATGAATTCCCTTTTGACCCGCAGCTGCTCAAAGAGCTGGTGACAACTCCCATGCCCTACGGCAAATACGCTGGTCATGTGATTGCTGACATCCCGGAACACTATCTTATGTGGATGGCACGGGAGGGCATGCCCAAAGGCAAACTCGGCCAACTACTGGGCTTGATGTATGAAATCCGCCTCAATGGCCTGGAGCCGCTGCTAAAACCCCTGCGATAAATCGATAACGCGCTGGCCTACATATTGCAATTCCTCTGCTAACGAACCAAAACCGTCGATTTTCTGACAGAGGGGCACTGCACTATGGATAACGAACTGTTTTTACAAATCACTGATACTTCCTTAAAAATCGGCTTGGGCGCATTGATTGCCGCGGTGACCGCTTGGGTGGTGCTGCGCAAAACCAATCACCAGACCATGAATAACCCACGAGACAATCGTCGCCTGCAAATTCTGGAAGAAGTGTCCACTCAAGTGGGCACGGTGACGCACATATTCGCCAAATATTCGTCACTGGTAGTGGAGTCCATCCAGTTTGGCGAGCGCTGGCCCCAAACGCGTCGCGCCGAGTTGGAAGCCGTGAATAGCGAATTGGTGGATGAATTTAAAAAGCTGGCGGAAGCCGAAGCCAAGTTATTGATGTTGGGCGAGAAAAATCTGGAGCGCAGCCTGCGTTTGTACGGCGCCAAGATCGCCGTCTACCGTAAACAAGTCTATATGGGCCGCAAGGATATCTCTCTGGAACAAATCACCGCTCTCAAAAACACTATAGTGCAGGTGCGCGAACAGTTTTATGACATGCTCAGCCGGAAATATGACAGATTATTGGCGAACGCTTGATAATCTAGACTTTTCGTCAAATTATTGAACACACCCCACAAATGACCTGCGCCCGCTGTGCGGGCGTAATCATTTGTGGCCTAGGCTAATAACAGTCACTAGTGGCAGATTGCGCGGAGAGCTTGTTATGCTGCAACACCTTTTTCGTTTATTTAGCACAGGTTTACTACTGATTATGTCCAACCAAATTCTTGCCAATGACTTCTGGATTGACGTGCGCACCGCAGAGGAGTTTCACTCCGGCCACGTGCAGGGCGCTGCCCATATACCGTTTGAAGAAATTGCGGCGCGTATTAGCGAAGTGACTACCGATAAAGATGCCACCCTGCGCCTCTACTGTCGCACCGGTCGCCGCTCCGGCATCGCCCTTGAAACCCTGCAAGCCATGGGTTTTCACAATGCCACCAATGAAGGTGGCTACGAAGAAGTACTGCAAAAACTCGCCCCTCAATAAACGATCAAAATTAATGCTGTCTCGCCAGCCGCGATTCTGGGACAATAGCGGCTGGTTTAATTCCCCCCTTGTTGCATCCCTATGAATACCGCTAAACACCTGTTCTCCTACCCCAAACCTAACATTCACGCCCAGGCCAAAACCTATAAACCCGCGCCATTTTTGCCGATGAGCCGCGCCGAAATGGACAAGCTTGGCTGGGACAGCTGCGACATTATCATTGTGTGTGGCGATGCTTATGTGGATCACCCCAGTTTTGGTATGGCGGTGATTGGACGATTTTTGGAATCCCAGGGGTTTCGCGTGGGCATCATCGCCCAGCCCGATTGGAAAAGCGCCGAACCCTTTAAAGCGCTGGGTAAACCCAGGCTGTTTTTTGGTGTGAGCGCGGGCAACATGGACTCCATGATCAACCGCTATACCTCGGATTTACGCCTGCGTTCGGACGATGCCTACACCCCCGGTGGTATGGGTGGCAAACGCCCCGACCGCGCCGTCACTGTGTATAGCCAGCGCTGCAAAGAAGCCTACAAAGATGTGCCGATTGTGCTCGGCGGCATAGAGGCCAGTTTGCGTCGTATCGCCCAGTATGATTACTGGAGCAATGAAGTGCGCCGCTCGGTATTGATTGATGCCACTGCCGATATTCTGCTCTATGGCAACGCCGAACGTGCACTCGCCGAAGTTGCCCACTCGCTCGCGGCAGGCAAAAGCATTAAAGAATTGGATAGTATTCGCGGCACCGTGGTTATCAAAAAAGAACCACCGGCGGGCTGGACAGAAATTGATTCCACCCGTATCGACTGGCCGGGCAATATCGATAAATTGCCCAACCCCTATGAATATCAACACAACAGCAAGTCCGTTGTGGATGCTGCACAAACTGATATCAACAATTCACAAGTCGGTTTACGCCAGCTCGATCCGGACAAAATGGCAGAACAAATTGCCGCGTTAAATCCGGAAGCTGCAGAGCAATTGAAAACGATTGGCTGCCCGGCACAGGGAATCGAAAGCGAAAAAGCACTCGATCCGAATGAACCACAACCGATTCGCATTATTCCCATGCCGCTGCAAAACCGCAGTGAAATGATGGATGCGGAAAAAGTCTACGTGCGCCTGCCCTCTTTCGACAAAGTGCGCAAAGATCCAACCTTATATGCACACGCCTCGCGGGTTTTGCACCAGGAAGCCAACCCCTACAACGCGCGCCCGATGATTCAAAAACACGAAAACCGCGAAGTCTGGATTAATCCGCCACCGATCCCGCTCGAAACCGACGAGCTCGACGGTGTATTTGATTTACCCTATGCGCGCGTACCTCACCCGGTTTACGGCAAACAAAAAATCCCCGCTTACGACATGATTAAAACCTCGGTCAATATCATGCGCGGTTGTTTTGGCGGCTGTACCTTTTGTTCGATCACCGAACATGAAGGGCGCATTATCCAGAGCCGTTCGCAGGAATCTATCCTCAAAGAAATTGAAGATATCCGCGATAAGGTGCCGGGTTTTACCGGCCATATTTCTGACTTGGGTGGCCCCACCGCAAATATGTATCGCCTTACTTGTAAAGATATGCCGACGCTCTCCAAATGCCGTCGCCTGTCCTGTGTGTACCCCACTATTTGTAAAAACTTAACCACCAGCCATAAACACACCACCAATTTGTACCGCGAGGCGCGCAAAATTCGCGGCGTCAACAAAGTCTCTGTCGCTTCTGGTTTACGTTATGACCTGGCGGTGCTCGACCCGGAATATGTAAAAGAATTGGTGACACATCACGTGGGCGGTTATTTAAAAATCGCACCGGAACACACTGAAGACGGTGTGCTCGCACAGATGATGAAACCGAAGATGAGCAGCTACTACGAGTTCAAACGTATGTTTGATAAATTCTCGAAGGAAGCAGGCAAAGAACAGTTTTTGATTCCCTACTTTATCGCCGCCCACCCTGGTACCCGCGATGAAGATATGCTCAACTTGGCGCTCTGGCTAAAGAAAAATAATTTTGAAGTGGATCAGGTGCAAACTTTTTATCCATCGCCCATGTCATTGGCGACAGCCATGTATGTGAGCGAGCGCAATCCACTCAAAAAACTGACCTATAAGAGTGGCAAAATTAATATCCCGCGCGGATTGGAACAGCGTCGTCTGCAAAAAGCCTTGTTGCGCTACCACGATCCGGCCAACTGGCCGATCATTCGCGAAGCCCTGCGCGCCATGCGCAAGCCGCACCTGATTGGCAGCAGTGCATCAGCCCTGATTCCCGATGAACAAACCGAAGCACGCAACAAACCGCGCAGCGGCAATAACCCCCATGCGCGTGCACAGCAACAAAAACCGCGTGCGGGTACCAGTACTAAGGCTCAGGTGAAACCCGCGGCAAAAGCCTTTGGCGATAAATTTGAAAGTGCGAAAAAATTTAATAGCCAAATAGCAGCACAACCCAAACCTAGAACCAAGCCGGTTGATGGACGCAGCACACCCAAGGCGCCCTCAGCAGCACCTAAAACAAAACCTACCGGTAAAACTTTCAGCAACAACAATCGCCCGGGCAAACCCAATAAACCGCGCTAATATTCAAGCGCCTTAAAGGTTTGGCTAACAATAAAAAAACCGCTGACTCTCATCAGCGGTTTTTTTATTTCCAGCGAGTTTTTTATCGGCGTTTTAGTTGCCGTAACTCATCAAGCGTTGGTAGCGGCGCTCCAATAGTGCATCAATTGGCTCTTTACTCAAACGATCCACCTGCGCAACCAAACGCTCCTGCAGCTTTCTGGCCATTTCGTCCATATTGCGATGAGCACCACCTAACGGCTCGGGAATAGTTTCATCCACAATACCCAGGTCTTGCAAAATTTTAGAGGTAACCCCCATCGCCTGGGCTGCTTCCGGTGCCTTGGCAACAGTTTTCCAAATAATATTGGCGCAGCCTTCAGGGGAGATAACAAAATAAGTGGAGTATTGCAGCATGTTGAGCTGATCGCCCACACCAATTGCCAAGGCGCCACCGGATGAACCTTCACCGATCACGGTACAAATAATGGGCGTACGCAGGCGCGACATGACGGCGAGGTTTTGCGCGATGGATTCAGAAATACCACGCTCTTCCGAGTCAATACCCGGGTAGGCGCCGGGAGTATCAATCAGGGTCAGCACCGGCAGCTTGAAGCGCTCAGCCATTTCCATCAAACGCAGGGCTTTGCGGTAGCCTTCCGGGCGCGGCATACCAAAGTTGCGCATCACTTTTTCATGTACGGTGCGGCCTTTTTCTTCGCCTATCACCATTACCGGCTTGCCGTCCAAACGAGCCACACCGCCAATAATGGCCGCGTCATCGCCAAAATGACGATCGCCGTGCAGCTCATCAAACTCGGTAAACACGCGGGAAATATAATCGGAGGTATAAGGGCGCAATGGATGGCGCGCAACTTTTACAATATCCCATGCTGTTAACTTGGAATAAATGGTCTCGGTGAGTTTGGTGCTCTTCTCGCGCAGTTTTGCAATCTCATCGGCGATGTTCACATCAGAACTATTGCCAACCAGTTGTAACTCTTCAATTTTGCCTTCGAGTTCGGCGATGGGCTGTTCAAAATCCAGATAATTCAGATTCATAGCAAGCTCTTGTTCCGGGTAGGAAACTACCATTTTGACGTGTAGAGGGAGTGCAACTACCTGAGATTGTTGGCTTTTTAACCATAACCCAAGCAGGCACAATTGGGGCGCTACCTTACGCGAAATAGGCGCTTTAGTCGATCTTTTCAGACTAAATTGCAGCGATATTCGCGCCACCAACGGCACGACTACTGCGCACTTTTGAAAGGCATCATCACCAAATTAATAAAGGATTCACTGCGTCATAAAAACAACTCGGGCGGGTTCAATGCCCGCCCGTGCTGTTTATTGAATATCGCTGGAATTGACCGCGAACTCGGGGGATCCGCGTCTGGGAGAAAAATAGCTGCCGTTATTATCAGTCAATGCCTGCAAAATCTGACGACGATTGATTAATCCCACTAATTTGCCATGCTCTACAACCGGGTAGTTTTTAGGTTTATTACCCAGCATAGTTTCCGCGATCTCAAGAATACTGGCATCCGGTGTCACGCTGAGGACATCGCGCCGCATAATGCGCGTCACGCTGTCAGAGTCCTCGGCATAGAAAGCACTATTTAACATATCCTTAATGCAATCTTGCTCAGAAACAAAACCAATAACCCGCCGCTGTTGGTCAACGACCGGCGCACCAGTTACGTTCCACTTCAATAAATGCTCAACAACGTCGCGCACACTGGCATCTGCCGGTATAGCTTGGGCATTCGACTGCATGTAATCTTTCACGAGGATTGATGACATAGTATTTCCCTCCAGACTCTGGTTAACACAGATTTTTTGTTATCTCTGTTGTTAGTCTAGTTCGATCATCGCAGGCTGAAAGACATAAATAACTTAGCAAGCCTCGTTTTAAGAACTTGCAAAGCTAAGGGATTAATACACCAACTTCACTTTGGCACTGCCGTAAGCATCGCGTAGATGCTGTAACAATTCATCCTCGGGACGTATGTTCCACTCATTGCCAAAACGCAACTGGGCTCGCGCATCGCTGCGAATATAATCGACAACAATTGCGCACCGCGCATCCTGCTGGGGTGACTGGCGGTAAGGGTCGAGAATATCGTTTAGGTCGCGACTAAAATTTGCTGGCAGAAGACCCGATTCCAATTCCAGCCACAACTCACGCACTTTTTCCTGACGCACGTCGGACAACAAACGAATATTGTCCGCACTCATTTTTAGCATGCCGCTAAAGTCGTCGTAACGAACCTGCCCGCTCACCACTAACAGACCATCTTTTAACAATACATCACGCGCGGCATTAAACACTTCCGCAAATAAGGTGACATCCATACGCCCGGTACGATCATCAAGTGTCACTATCGCCATATTATCGCCGCGCTTGGTTTTCACCACACGCTGGGAAATCACCAAGCCAGAAATAGTTTGGCTGCCCTTTTCCGGTTTGAGATTAGAAATACGCGAACTCACCAAGTGAGTTAATTCACTTTCATATTCATCGATGGGGTGACCAGTAAGATACAACCCCAGCGTTTCTTTTTCTGCGTGTAACCGCTCCTTCATAGTCCAGGTACGCACGCGACGAAAATCCGCATAAACATCGGAGTTACTTTCATCACTCGCCATCACTGCGCCAAATAAATCCATCATGCCAGCATTGGTATTGGCCATCGCCTGCTCCGCAGTTTTTACCGCTTCGCTCATTGCCGCAAACATTACCGCACGATCATGATCAATATTATGTTGGGGAGTATTGGCTGTCGGCCCAAGATTATCCGCAGCACCGGAACGAATAATGGCTTCCAAGGCGCGCTTGTTTACTTTGCGTGGATCAACACGCGCACAAAAATCGAATAAATCTTTAAACGGACCACCTTCATTACGCGCTGCAATAATGGATTCAACCGGGCCTTCGCCCAAGCCTTTGATTGCACCCAAACCGTAAATAATTCGACCTGCATCATCCACCGTAAAATGAAACTCACCGGAGTTTACATCCGGCGGCAACAATTTTAATTTCATGGTGCGACATTCTTCGATAAAGGTAACGACCTTATCGGTTTTATCCATGTCCGACGACATAGTCGCCGCCATAAAATGTGCAGGGTAATGAGCTTTTAACCAAGCTGTTTGATAAGACACAATCGCGTAAGCCGCAGAGTGGGATTTGTTAAAACCATAACCCGCAAATTTTTCCACCAAATCAAAAATTTTAATTGCGAGCTCTGGGTCAACACCCTGATTTTTTGCACCACTTTCAAATACTTCGCGCTGCTTGGCCATTTCTTCCGGTTTTTTCTTACCCATTGCACGGCGCAACATGTCCGCACCACCGAGTGTATAACCCGCAAGTACCTGCGCAATTTGCATTACCTGTTCCTGGTAAACAATAACGCCATAAGTTGGTTCAAGAACCGGTTTTAAACTCTGGTGCTGGAATTTTGCATCGGGATAGGCCACTTGCGCGCGACCGTGTTTACGGTTGATAAAGTCATCTACCATGCCCGACTCCAGGGGGCCGGGACGAAATAGCGCCACCAGTGCAATCAAATCTTCAATATTATCTGGCTGCAAACGTTTGATCAGATCTTTCATGCCGCGCGATTCCAACTGGAACACCGCTGTGGTTTCCGCGCGTTTTAATAAACCAAAGGTTTTAGGATCATCGAGTGGAATAGCGCTGATATCGAGTGGTGCTTCGCCTTTTTTGATGCGCTGCTTATCGATCATAATGCGCGCCCAATCGATAATGGTGAGCGTGCGCAGCCCGAGGAAGTCGAACTTCACCAAGCCCGCTTCTTCTACGTCACCTTTGTCGAATTGGGTTACCAAACCACCGCCGGTTTCATCGCAATAAAGCGGTGAAAAATCGGTGAGTTTAGTGGGCGCAATAACTACACCACCGGCATGTTTACCGACGTTGCGCGTAAGGCCTTCAAGCTGTACCGCCATCTCCCAAATTTCACCGGCATCACCGTCAACTGCAATAAATTCTTTTAGCTGCGGCTCTTCCTCCAATGCCTGTGCGAGGGTCATACCCGGTGTGGGCGGAATCATTTTGGAAAGTTTATCGGCAAGGCCGTAAGATTTACCCTGCACCCGCGCCACATCACGCACTACCGCTTTTGCAGCCATGGTACCGAAGGTAATGATTTGGCTTACAGCATCGCGACCATAATTATCGGCCACGTAAGAAATAACCTTATCGCGATTGTCCATGCAAAAATCGATATCGAAGTCCGGCATGGAAACCCGCTCAGGGTTTAGAAACCGCTCGAACAGCAAATCGTATTCAAGTGGGTCGAGATCAGTAATTTTTAATGAGTAGGCAACCAGCGATCCCGCACCCGAACCACGGCCAGGTCCGACCGGGATATCGTGATCCTTCGCCCACTGGATAAAGTCCATTACTATCAGAAAATAACCAGGGAATCCCATCTGGTTAATAATATCCAATTCAAAATTCAAACGATCTTCATAGACTTTACGCCGCTCAGCATAATCTGCGGTGCTCTTATCCAGAATGCGCTCCAACCGCTGATCCAATCCTTCGTGGGAAATTTTGCGGAAAAACTCTGCTTCCGTCATGCCTTCCGGCACTGGGTATTCCGGTAAAAAGTATTTACCCATTTGGATGGTAATGGTGCAACGTTTGGCAATTTCAATTGTATTGGCGATTGCCTCAGGAATATCACTGAATAACTCAGCCATTTCTTCGGCCGAACGCAAATACTGCTGATCGCTATACCGGCGCTCACGCCGAGGATCATCAAGCGTGCGGCCTTCACTGATGCACACTCGCGCCTCATGCACTTCAAATTCGCTGGCCTTTAAAAAACGAACATCATTCGTCGCAACAACGGGGCAGTTCATCTCGGCAGCAAGGGCGACTGCCGCATGCAAATGATTTTCATCATTCTCACGACCTGTGCGCTGTAACTCCAAATAAAAACGCCCGGGAAAATCCTGCATCCATCCCTGTAATAACTCCTGCGCCTGCGCTGCACGCCCACCGAGCAGCGCCATACCCACATCACCTAACTTGCCACCGGATAATGCAATTACACCATCACTAAACTCACTCAGCCATTCGCGCTGTAAATAAGCTACACCCTGCTGCTGGCCTTGACGCCAGGCACGTGAAATTAATTCAATAATATTTTTATAACCCTGATCATTCATGGCGAGCAGAGTAATTAATGTCGGTTTCCCTTCACTGTCAGTACTGGCGATCCAAAAATCGCTACCGGCAATCGGTTTTACACCTGCACTTTGGGCGGCCTTATAAAACTTGATTAGACCGTAAAAATTGGTTTGATCGGTAATAGCACAGGCAGGCATGTTTAGTTCTGCCACACGCTTAACCAACGCTTTAATGCGCACCAAACTATCGCTTAGCGAAAACTCTGTGTGTAAACGCAAGTGAACAAAATTTGCTGCAGGCATAATATTTTCTTAGGCGAGTAAAAGAGAGAAAATTAAAATAACGCTATTTGTTCAATCTTGGCTCTGACCGGAGCATAAGATACGCGATGAATAGGTGTAACCCCCAAACGCTCCAGCGCATCCATATGAACTTTGGTGGGATAGCCTTTGTGGTCAGCAAAACCGTAGCCGGGATAAAGTTTATCCAGCACAATCATTTCACGATCACGTGTCACTTTGGCCAGTATCGATGCAGCACTGATTGCAGCAACACGACTATCACCCTTAACAACAGCTTCTGCCGCATATTTCCATTTAGGTAATTTATTTCCATCGACTAATACATGCTCCGGCTCTATGTGTAACCCTTGCACAGCACGAGTCATCGCCAGCAAGCTCGCTTGGAGGATATTCAAGCTGTCGATCTCTGCAACTGACGCGCGCGCAATGCACCAGCTTTTTGCGTTTGCTTGAATTTCCCCAAACAATAACTCACGTTTTTTTTCCGTCAGCTTTTTAGAATCATCCAAACCAGCAATCGGTTTAGCGGGATCAAGAATAACAGCAGCGGCAACGACATCCCCAGCCAGCGGACCGCGCCCTACCTCATCGCAACCCGCGTAAAGATATCCTTTATAAATACTGATAAATGGCTCAATCACAGCTAGACCTTTTAAATTATCGGTGTGCGAATTAATCTGGCAATCGCTTCAGCAGCTCGTGCACTGGCATCGCGTTTGAGTTCAATATGCATTTGTGCAAACGTTTCGCTAAGTGCTATCGCCTGCTCCGGGTTGTCAAAATAATTCATTACCGCTGCGGACAAGGTTTCGGGAGTTGCTTGTTCCTGCAGCAACTCGGGAACTAAAAGTTTTTGTGCGAGCAAATTGGGCAACGAAATCCACGGCGTTTTAACTAACCAGGACAATATCTTAAAAGTCAGTGGCGCCAACCGATAGGCAACCACCATCGGTTTTTTCAGCAACAACGCTTCCAGTGCAACAGTCCCTGATGCCAACAACAGAACATCCGCAGCGGCCATCACTTCATGTGAATGCCCATTAATTAATTGAATCGGATAATCAACAAAATCATTCAGCGCTATATGCAATTGACGATAGCGATCCGGGCTTGCAGAAGGAATTACAAATAATAAGCCTGGATCCTGCTCCAGACATTTGACCGCCGACTCCATAAATAGACTACCCATGCGCTCTACCTCACTCGCACGGCTTCCCGGCAAGAGCGCAACAATACGCCCCTGCTCAGGCAAACCAAGCGATTTACGCGCAGCAAACTTATCAATCACGAATGGGATTTCATCAGCCAAATGATGGCCGACAAATTCTACTGGGACATTGTGCTCTTGATAAAACTTGGCCTCAAAAGGCAGTAGCGTCAACATTAAGTCAACAGAGCGCGCAATTTTAAAAATCCGCTTTTGTCGCCAAGCCCACACTGAGGGGCTGACATAGTGAACTGTTTTAATGCCTTTTTCTTTTAACGATGCTTCGAGTGGAATCGTAAAGTCGGGGGAGTCTATGCCAATAAATACGGCCGGCGGATTCTTGATAAAATGTTCACGCAAAAATTTACGTATGCGCAACAGCTCGGGCAATCGCTTCAAGGGCTCAATTAGCCCCATCACCGCCAGTCGATCCTGCGGAAAATAGGAGTGAAAACCCAGCGCCAACATCCGTGGGCCGCCAATGCCAGAAAACTCTGCACTGGGGAAATGTTTACGCAACTCTTGCATCAAAGCCGCGCCAAGAATATCTCCGGAGGCTTCTCCGACAACAATACCTATGTGTATGTGATCAGACACCCAGCCCTCCGGTTTGTAGAAACTTGATGCGATGGAAATCGCGAAGAGGAAATGCTAGCGAACTATGCCGCGTGTTGAAGCATTCAATGAATCGATTAACACTTGTAATGCAGGTGAAGAAACTGCTAACGGATTAAGCTCAGCCAAAGCTTCATCAAGCGTTAAACCTCGACGATAAATAGTTTTGTATGCCTTGGTTAGTAGTGCAATATCGTCTTTGGTAAAACCGCGACGACGCAACCCCTCGACATTAATATTTTTTGCTTCTGCGGGGCTTCCGTTCACCATGACATACGCTGGAACATCCTTGCCAATTGCACTTCCCATTCCAGCGAAGCTATGTGCACCAATCTTGCAAAATTGATGAACCAGGGTAAACCCACTGAGAATAGCCCAATCACCAATATGCACGTGACCGGCAAGCGCCGCATTATTCACCAAAATACAATGACTACCAATCACACTGTCGTGACCAACATGAACGTATGCCATTAGCAAATTATGACTACCAATGGTAGTTTCACCGCGATCCTGAATGGTACCACGATGAATAGTGACACCTTCGCGAATCACATTGTGATCGCCAACTACTAAACGAGTAGGTTCACCTTTGTATTTTAAATCAGGCGTATCTTCGCCTATCGAGGAAAATTGGTAGATACGATTATGCTTACCAATTTTTGTTGGCCCTTTTAGAACAACGTGAGAGGCAATTACAGTACCTTCATCAATTTCTACGTCGGGGCCAATAATTGTCCATGGACCAACTTGCACATCAGGTGCAAGCTTGGCATTAGGATGAATGATTGCTGAGGGATCTATCAAAATACTTTCTCGCTAAATTCAATAGTAGTCGCTCTAGACTTTACGATCTGCGCACAAAATAGTTGCCGATGCAGCCAGTACACCATCAACGCTTGCCTTACATTCAAATTTCCATATACCACGCTTTTCGGAAATAACGCGTGATTCAAGTTGCAAACGATCACCCGGAACAACCTGTCTCTTAAAGCGCACATCATCAACACCAGCAAACAAATAAATAGATCCATCCTCAGGCTTTTTATTCATGGTTTTAAAACCGAGAATGCCTGATGCTTGTGCCATGGCTTCCAGAATCATCACGCCTGGAAAAACTGGATTTTGAGGGAAGTGACCATTAAAGACTTCTTCGTTAACGGTAATGTTTTTGTAGGCAATAATTGATTCACCTTCAATCAACTCTACAACACGGTCCACAAGCAAAAATGGATAGCGATGAGGAAGATATTCACGGATTTCGTTAACATCCATCATGGTTAGACCCCAAGGAATAAATAGAAATTATATGTACGCTATTTGCGTTCAAGTTTTATTAAGCGTGTCGCTAATGAATCCAACTGACGAAAGCGGGCCGCATTTTTACGCCAGTCTTTAGTTTGCGCAAGCGGAGTGCCAGAGGAATAAGAACCAGCTTCACTGATCGAAGCGGACACTAAACTTCTGGCCGTTATATGTACCTTATCGGCCAGAGTTATATGCCCGACAATTGCTACTGCACCGGAAATAGTGCAATTAGCGCCTATTATAGTGCTTCCTGCAATCGCCGAATGACCTGCAATTGCAGTATTTTTGCCAATACGGACATTGTGAGCAATTTGTACCTGATTATCGATAATCACTCCATCGCCAATACAAGTATTATCCAAAGCTCCGCGATCAATACAGGTACAAGCACCAATCTCGACATTATTGCCAATAACTACGCCACCCAGCTGGTGAATTTTAAGCCATCCGCCTGACTGGGGTGCGAAACCGAAACCATCAGCACCGATTACACAACCGCTGTGCAAAATACAGTCGTCACCAATCACAACTCCGTGATAAATGCTAACGTTAGCCGCCAGGCGGGTATTCTTACCGATAGAGGTGTCATCACCTACATAGCACCCAGGACCGATAACAGCCCCTTGGGACAAGGTCACAGCATCACCAATGACAGCATTGGCACCGATTGAAACATCGGCGGCAATAACACAATCCCGGCCAATCACAGCTGATGGATGCACTCCCACGGCAGGAGCACGCAAAGGTGAAAATAGTGACGACGCGCGAGCATAATCAATGTAGGGGTTAGCAGTAACTAATTTATTACCCGCGAACTCGTCTTGCAAATCAGGGTGAATTAACACCGCGCCGGCTTTAGTCGAGCTCAAATATTTCTTGTAAGCTGGATTGGCAAGAAAACTAAGGCTATGTGCCTCGGCATTTTGTAATGTAGCCAAGGCTCTTATCTCATGCTTTGGATCACCAACCAAAACAGCGCCCAAGCGCTGTGCAAGTTCAAGCAATTGATAAGAGCGTTTCAACATATGCTCGTGATACTTACTTGGCTTTGTTCAAGAGTTCAGTGACTTTTGGAGTCAAATCATTTTCTGGTTTGGCCATCATTACTGACTTTGCATCAACAATCATGCTGATGTTTTCAGACTCAACAAGTTGTTTTACTACGGCTTCCATTTTCGGACCCAGTTCTTGCATGATTTGCTGCATTAAAGCCTGCTGCTCACCCTGAAGTTTCTTACCCTGAAATTGATAATCCTGACCCAAGCTTTGCAATTTCTTTTCACTTTCAGCGCGTTTTTCAGCACTCCATGTCATACCGTCTTTTTGATACTCGGTTTGTAATGCTTTGATATCGGCCGCAAGGCCATCAAGCTTTGCTTTTGCTGCAGCAAAATCAGCACTTTTTTGCAGTTTATCAAACTTAGCTTTTGCAGCAGTGGTTCCCATTACTGCGCCCGTTGGATCCAAAACAACTACTTTGCCTTGTGCAAATGAAACGGATGAAACCAAAGACAAAGCAATAACAGCAAACATTTTCTGTGTAACAGTCACAATTTATTCCTCTAGATTATTAGCCCAAACAATTATTATTAAAACGTTTGTCCCAATGAAAACTGGAACACTTCTGTACGATCATAATCATTTTCCTTAAATGGCTCCGCAATACTGAATGTCATTGGGCCAAATCCTGAAATCCAAGTTAAACCAAGACCTACGGAGGCATTAATGTGGTCAAGATCCACATCATAGCAGTTGAGTTGTGTCGCACCACAATGAGTATCAAACACATTTCCTGCATCAACAAAGAACGTAGTTTGCAGTGAGCGTTGATCTTTAATAAATGGAAGCGGGAAAAGTATTTCCGCACCGCCTTGAATTAAAACATTGCCACCGAAAGCTCCACGAGTCCTGCCGACCAAATTATTATTATTGGCATTTGATAACAAAATACCCTCATCACATGCCACATTAGCAACGTAGTTGCCCGCATCGGGGTCGCTGCAAAGAACATATGCAGGAGCACCTTGCTCATTAGCTTGAGCTATACCGTCACCGTTTAAATCATCCCATACAGTATTCGCGACTATAGCCTCGCGGATAAAAGTACTACGGGGACCAAGTGTATTGCGCTCGAAACCACGCACCGAACCAAACCCACCAGCGTAATAATGTTCAAAGAACGGCAATTCATCCAGATCACCATAAGCAGCGGCATAACCAATACGGGTATGCAAACGTAAGGTAAGGGATCTAGTCAGGGGTTGGAATATCTGGCCGGTGTAATTAACTTTGTAATATTGCAAATCACCGCCCGGTAAAGAGACTTCCACGCCCAGTTGCTGCGAGGCACCACGGTTAGCAAGAATACCTCGGTTAAGCGTAGACCTCAGCCAATACATACTAACTTGAGCATCGTTAAATGTATCGCCATAAACATCCAGAAAGCCGGGTGTACCCAACATACTTTCATCAACTGACTTAATTTCAAAACTACCCGTTGGGTAATCCAAACCCAATTGCTCACGCACCATAAGTTCGTAGTTTTCATCTTGCGTTATATAACCCAAGTTAGGACTCCAAATAGGACTACGAATAATTTCTTGCGATGAATAGCTAGTAGGCTCCACTTCCAGGCTACGCAAACCTATGTCGAAACCGATGCGCTCGATATCAGAAATAGGGTAACCGAAATTGATTTTACCGCCATAAACATTGGTGCTATAGGGAGTAATGTTATATGAGCCGTAATCACTTTTTGTGTAGTACAAACTCAAACCACGACTTACGCCATCAGGTGTAAAATAAGGGTCGTTGTAATTAAAGTTGTACGCAGTTTGATAGCGGTTATGGCTAAAACTGAAGCCAACTTGTTTACCCGTACCGAACCAGTTGTTTTGCTGAATACTGGCGGAGAACAATAAACCTGAATATTGAGCATAACCTACCTGCAGTCCCATACTACCGGACGGCTGTTCTTCGACAGTGTATTCAACATCAATCTGGTCGGACGTTCCTGGAACTTCTTTATTCTCTACCTTTACCTCTTTAAAGAAGCCCAACCGCTCCAGACGCACTTTTGAGTGCTCGATTTGCGCGGAGTTTGCGGAGCCACCTTCCATCTGCCGCATTTCACGGCGCAATACTTCATCAACAGTTTTTGTGTTGCCACGGAAGTTAATACGATTAACGTAGGCGCGCTTACCGGGCTCTATAAAAAACGTGATTTTTACCGTTTTATCCGCATCATTTCGCTCCGGCATACCTTCAACTTTGGCAAAGGTGTAGCCCTCATTACCCAAACGTTTGGTTACATACTCTTCCGAAGTCGTCATTAGAATTTGAGAGAATATCTGATCTTTCTTGACCAGAATCATGCTGCGAATAATGTTTTCATCAATAGCAGGATCACCGGCGAGATCAATACCGCTCACTCTGTAAATATCGCCTTCGGTTATATTTACAGTAATAAAAATTTTGGCTTTGTCGGTGCTCAACGAAATTTGTGATGAATCAATTTTAAAGTTGAGATATCCGCGATCCAAATACCAAGACTCCAATCGCTCCAAATCGCCCTTTAATTTTTCTTTATTGTATTTATCGTTACCCGATATCCACGACCACATACCAGTGGTTTTTAATTCAAACAGATCAATCAGATCTTCTTCACTGTAACTATGATTACCCACGATATTGATTTGTTTGATACGCGAGGGGCTGCCTTCGTCGATATTTACCAGCACCTTAACCTGATTACGCGGCATATCTTCAATTTCAATGTTCACGCTAGCGCCATAGCGACCTTGGTTCACATACTCGCGCTGCAATGCTTGTGTAATCCCTTCGAGCGTAGCGCGTTGAAAAATTTGTCCTTCGGAGAGGTTGTTATCCTTAAGGCTATCCATCAAATTTTCAGTTTTGATGGCCTTGTTACCTTTAAGCTCAATTTTATTGATTGCGGGACGCTCTTTAATCACCAACACCAGCACATCGCCATCGCGCTTGATCTCCACATCCGAGAAGTAGCCAACCTTGAATAACTCACGAGTTGCACTTTGAATATCGGCTTGAGTCAGTACATCACCCACACGAATCGGCAGTACACTGAAGACAGAGCCTGCAGACACACGCTGCAACCCCTCCACACGGATATCACTTACACGGAAGGTCTGTGCATAAACAGTGCATGACAAAAAGAGTGCCAGAAAACAGCCAAAAACTCGCATTGAAACTCGCATCATAGAATCTGTTCTAATCGTAAATGAATGTTGGTTACGGCCCGGCACACTGCCAGATTAAAGCCGCATGATGTCGTTATACAGCGCTAGCACGCTTAGACTGATGACCAAGAAGAGTCCAACCTGATACCCCAGCATCTGCACTCTGTCGGACACCGGTTTTCCCTTAATTACTTCAATAAAGTAATAAAATAAGTGGCCGCCATCCAATACTGGGATAGGTAAAAGGTTAAATACCGCGAGGAATACACTCAGCAGAGCGACAAAACCAATAAAACTCCTCAAACCGCTCTCGGCTGAAGAGCCCGCCACCTTAGCAATGGTTATCGGTCCACTCAAGTTTTTCGTGGAAATTTCGCCAAGAATCAATTTTTTGACTGATAAAAGTACAAAGCCTGAGGTTTCCCAGGTTTTATTCACTCCGGCAACAAATGCACCGAACACGGAATACTCATAAGAGCGAATCATCGACTCAGGAATTGAGCCCGCCCGAGCACCCAGCCCGACCCGCCCAACAACTGCACCTGACTCATTGATTGATTCAGGAATAAGCTGAAGCGCTAGCTCTCTGGCATCGCGCTCAATCACGACAGAAATTGTCTTACCAGGATGACGCCGGACGTAATCCACCCATAACTGCCAATCATCAATAACAATATCATCGGCAGAAATCAGCTTATCACCCGGCAGAAAACCCGCAGCCTCAGCTACCCCCCCAGCCACTACTTCGCCAACAATTGGAGTAATTTTGGGCAGATACAGCGTAATCCCCAAACCTGCAACCGGATCGGGATCCGCTGAATCCCTCAGCCAATCAACCAACCGCCCTTCTGACTCATAAGTAAAGTGCGAGTCAGGGTAAGCCACCTTGAAACGAATAGATCCTGTTTCCCCCAACCGATTGAGCAGCGCCTTGTTGAGAGCCTGCCACGTGGGTGTGGGAATATTATCGATAGCAATAATCTCCTGGCCTGCTTCAAGCCCTGCCTGCTCGGCGATTGAACCGCGCTCTACAGCCCCAATTTGGGGAATTAAATCGCGCTGACCTTGCAGCAAAAGCACCCAAAACAAGAGTATGGCCAACAGAAAGTTAGCCCCAGGGCCTGCCGCAACAATAGCAATGCGCTGCCAGACACTTTTATTATTAAACGCCATGGAACGCTCTTCCGCCGATACTGGCGCTTCGCGCTCATCGAGCATTTTTACGTATCCACCCAGAGGCAATGCGGCCAACGCATACTCTGTGCCCTGTTTATCGCGCCAAGACCAAAGCACCTTGCCAAAACCAATGGAAAAACGCAGAACTTTCACACCGCAACGACGAGCCACATAAAAGTGCCCAAACTCATGGATAGAAACCAGAATCAACAAGGCGACAACGAATGAAATTATTGTCTGAATCAACGACATAAGCACTGCCCCGGATTAATCATTACCAGCTCTTGATCAATTGATTAGCCAAAGCGCGAGCCTCGGCATCTGCATTTTGAACCTGTTCCAAGCTGGTTGGTTCAACCACTGCCAGGCGCGCAAGCACATGATCTATAACTTGAGCGATTTGATCAAAGCGAATTTGGCGGGCAAGAAATGCAGCAACAGCAATTTCATTCGCGGCATTTAGCAGTGCAGGTGCTGTACCCGAAACATCGGCAGCATCCTGCGCCAAACGCAAACAAGGAAAACGCTGAAGGTCAGGCGCACTAAAATCAAGGCGCGCCGTTGCGATAATATCGAGACTTGTCACGCCGGACTCTATACGCTCCGGCCAAGCCAAGGCATGAGCTATAGGGGTACGCATATCCGGATTGCCCAATTGGGCGAGCACGGAACCATCAATATACTCAACCATCGAGTGAATCACACTCTGTGGATGGATAACCACTTGCACCTGTTGAGGGCGAGCATTGAAAAGCCAACAGGCCTCAATCAGCTCAAGCCCTTTATTCATCATACTGGCTGAATCCACCGAAATTTTTTGCCCCATGCTCCAATTTGGATGAGCGCAGGCCTGTTCTGGAGTTACTTTTGGTAGATCGCCAAGCGGGGTATTACGGAAGGGGCCACCAGAGGCGGTGAGCAGAATTTTACGAACACCGCTGGAAGCCAGACCGCCAGCAAGATAATCGCTGCGATGATTTGGCAAGCACTGAAAGATCGCATTATGCTCACTATCAATGGGCAACAATACCGCCCCACTTTTACTAACGGCTTGGGTAAACAAACCACCAGCCATTACCAATGCTTCTTTATTAGCCAGCAACACTTTTTTGCCTGCTTTAACCGCCGCCAATGTTGGTAACAAACCTGCCGCACCAACAATAGCCGCCATAACTGCATCAACCTGTTCATGGGCAGCAACCGCCTCCAACGCTGCCAATCCCTGTAAGACTTCTGTCTTGCAGCCTTGATGACGTAGTTCACGTGCCAGCTCAGCGGCAGCATCTACATCATTTAATACGGCATAACGCGGCTGATGCTGCAAACATTGGGTAGCGAGTAACTGCCAACGTCGATCTGCCGTTAATGCAAAAACTTTATAGCGCTCCGGGTGACGCGCAATAACATCCAAGGTGCTAACACCAATAGAGCCGGTCGCGCCCAAAACAGTAATCTGTTGAACCGCCAACTGCATAAGCTAGAGCCCCGCCGTCGCAGAAAAGGCGCCGCTTGCAAGCAGTGCCAGAGCAAATACCGGAGCAGCTGCCGTGACACCATCTACGCGATCAAGAATGCCGCCGTGACCAGGCAAAATGGTGCCGCTATCTTTGATGCCGGCTTGGCGCTTTAACATGCTCTCCAAAAGATCGCCCAACACAGAAACCAGACTGGTAGGAACCACAAGCACCAACATCAACAACAGGCTTAGCTCCAGAGTTAAACTCAGCATCAGAGCCAAAACACAATTAGCGATAAATCCCCCGGCAAAGCCTTCCCAGGTTTTGCCGGGGCTAACGGCAGATGCTAACTTATGCTTACCAAAACGCTTTCCAGCAAAGTAACCGCCACTATCAGCCATGGCGACAATGAGCATTAATAACAAGACCAGCCAGGCACCAGCCTCTTGTTGGCGTACATACACCAAAGCCACCCAAGTGGGAATAAGTACCAATAACCCCATCAACAGGCGTAAAATTTTGTGCCCCCATAACAAAGCACTGGAGGGATAACCCTGCACCAGCAAAAGTGCGATTGCCCACCAAATACAACCAGCAATCAGTAATTCACGGATCGCATCTGCATCCAGATTGGGGCTAGCCTCGCCCTCAAACCCCAGATAAAAAGAGGCCACCAACAGAACGACTAAAATAAAGAGTGCGTACAATGCGCGCTGCCAGCGCGTGGGGAACCCAGCGAGACAGGCCCATTCCCAAGCACCAATCAATACAATAGCGCCGACAAAAAAGGAAAAATAACCAGCAGGCAAACCAAACAAAGCGGCTATAAAAATTATCGCCAAAACTAACGCTGTGATTACCCGCTGCTTAAGCATTAAGTGCACCCGCCTCAATCTGATCGCCGGTCATACCAAAACGACGCTGACGTTCGTAGAAATTCGCAATCGCTTTCTTTAACTCATCGCCGTCAAAATCAGGCCAAAGCTTGTCGCTGAAATAAAGTTCTGCATAGGCACATTGCCACAGAAGGAAATTGCTAATACGCACCTCCCCTCCTGTGCGAATCAATAAATCCAAGGGTGGCAACTCGGCAAGACAGGTTTGGGCACCTAATGCCGACTCATCGATAGATGCCACATCCAACTGTCCATTAACTGCCTGTTGCGCCAGTTTTTGCGCTGCCTGGGCGATATCCCAACGACCACCATAGTCAGCGGCGATAACCAGTGTTGTTTTACCACCAGCAGTAAGCTCCTCAGCGGCAGCGATAGCTTTTTGAATGGCAGGACTAAAGCGCTCCCGATTGCCAATGACACGCAAGGCAACCCCTTTTTTCTTAAGTGCTTTGGCTTCATTTTTTAAATAGAGATGGAAGAGCGACATAAGCGCCTCTACTTCCAGCGGTGGGCGGCGCCAATTTTCACTGCTAAATGCAAATACGGTGAGCACTTCAACGCCCTGATCCTGACAGGCGGCCATAACATCGCGAATACGCTCAACTCCCACTTTATGGCCAGAAACTCCCGCCATACCGCGCTGTTTTGCCCAGCGGTTATTGCCATCCATAATAATCGCCACGTGGCGAAGACTATTATCAGTCACGCGTACTCTCCCAGCGACAGGCCAGCATCGGATTCTCACCGACAACCCGTTTTTAGTTTTTTTAATGAAATTATCTAGTAGTAGTGCGGGAGGCAAAGCCACTCCCTTGCGAAAGTGACTTGCCGGATGATGCAGATTACACAGCCATCAAATCAACTTCTTTGGCTGCCAGCGCTTTATCAACTTCAGCGATGTATTTGTCGGTAATTTTCTGAATTTCATCCTGTGCGCGACGATCATCATCCTCACCGATCGCCTTGTCTTTCAGCAAAGCTTTCACATCACCCAATACATCGCGGCGCACATTGCGCACAGCAACGCGGCCATTCTCGGCCTCGGCACGCGCCTGCTTGATAAAGTTTTTGCGTGTTTCTTCAGTCAACATCGGCAAAGGAATACGAATCAGACCATTGTTCGTCGAAGGATTCAAACCTAAATCCGATTTCATAATCGCTTTTTCAATGGCAGGGACTAAATTGCGCTCCCACGGACTCACCGACAAGGTGCGCGCATCGTCAATATTGATATTTGCTACTTGGCTCAAAGGGGTAGGCGTACCGTAATAATCCACAGTAATACCATCCAACAAGCTTGGGTGTGCGCGGCCAGTGCGAATCTTGTTGAAGTTGTTCGACAATGCTTCAACCGCTTTTTTCATACGCGCTTCGGCGTCTTTTTTAATATCATTAATCATGATTTATCCTCTTCAATCAAAGTACCTTCGTTGCTGCCAACCACAATATTCAACAACGCACCTGCTTTATTCATACGGAATACGCGCACCGGCATGTCGTGCTCGCGGCACAAACAAATCGCCGTCAAATCCATTACACCCAATTTTTTGTCGAGCACCTCGTCATAAGAGAGACGGTCATACTTGGTCGCGGTCGGATCTTTTTTAGGATCTGCAGAGTAGACGCCATCAACTTTGGTTGCCTTGAGCACTATATCCGCATCAACTTCAATACCGCGCAAACAGGCAGCAGAATCAGTAGTAAAAAAGGGATTGCCAGTACCGGCAGAGAAAATAACGACCTCGCCCGAATTCAAGAAACGAACTGCGCGACGGCGGTCATAGTGTTCAACCACTCCACTCATTGGAATCGCTGACATAACGCGGGAAGATATATTTGAACGCTCAAGCGCATCGCGCATGGCTAATGCATTCATCACTGTAGCCAGCATACCCATGTGATCGCCCGTTACTCGATCGAGACCGGCAGCACTTAAGGCAGCGCCGCGAAACAGATTGCCACCACCAATCACCAAACCTACCTGTACACCTATGCCGACCAGCTGGCCAATTTCCAGGGCCATCTTGTCGAGCACTTTAGGATCGATACCAAACCCTTCTGTACCCATCAGCTCTTCACCGCTGAGCTTCAATAAAATACGCTTGTACTTTTTATCTCTGGGGCTGGACATAAATGCTCTCCAAAACAATGAGTTAGCCGCGAATGCCCACACCTGTCGGAGGGCCGAAAAATTGGTGCAGTGTAACAGAAAAAAAGAGGCCGGGTGTTGCCACCCGGCCTCTTTTTCGTGTCACCCAGCACCTTATCAGGCGATGAATTACGCCTTGCTAGCAGCTACTTGAGCAGCAACTTCAGCAGCAAAGTCTACAACAGCAACTTCGATACCCTCGCCCACTTCCAGACGCACAAAGCTCTTAACAGTTGCACCAGCTGCCTTAGCGAACTGAGCAATAGTTTGCTCAGGATTCTTAACAAAAGCCTGATCAACCAAGCTAGCTTCTTTCAGGAACTTGCTGATACGACCAACAATCATTTTCTCAACGATTTCAGCTGGCTTGCCAGCCATATCTGGCTGAGCACGGATGATTTCTTTTTCTTTCTCCACCACGTCAGCTGGCATTTGGTCAGAGCTAACCACTTGCGGGTTAACAGCAGCCACGTGCATAGCAACGTCTTTAGCGGTCTCTTCATTGCCACCTTCCAACTGAACCAACACCGCAATACGGTTGTTCAAGTGCAGGTAACCACCAACAACACCACCTTCAACCAAACTAATGCGACGAACGCTGATTTTTTCGCCGATTTTTTGCACCAAAGCTTCACGCGCAGATTCCAACTCACCCGCCATAACAACCGCTACATCGGTTTGCTTGGTGGTGAATGCCTTATCCAATACGCTATTTACAAAAGCCAGGAAGCCAGCATCACGCGCCACAAAGTCAGTCTCAGAGTTAACTTCAATAACAACACCGTAGCTGTTATCCGGAGCCACTTTCACAGCAACAACGCCATCTGCCGCCGTGCGACCTTCTTTTTTGGCCGCCTTCAAACCGGAAACCTTACGCAGGTTTTCAATGGCCAATTCAATATCACCATTGGCTTCGCCCAACGCTTTTTTACATTCCATCATGCCCAAACCAGTGCGGTCGCGCAGTTCTTTTACCAAAGCAGGAGTAACAGCTGTCATGGATGTGTCCTCAATAAATGTTCGAATTCAAATTTGAAAAAAGGGGGCAAAGCCCCCTCTTCCGACAACTCTGCGCTTGAATGCAAGCTAACAGAGTTTTATGGTCGTTTGATTACTTCGCGAGATTACTCAGCAGCACCTTCGGCAGCTACGTATTCATCTTTGTTTGGTACTGCAGAAGCAGATTTAGCACCATCCAAACAAGCGTCAGCAATTGCAGATACATACAACTTGATCGCGCGAATGGCGTCGTCGTTACCTGGAATTACGTAGTCAACACCTTCAGGGTTGCTGTTGGTATCCACGATACCGATAACAGGGATACCCAACTTGTTGGCTTCCTGAATTGCAATACGCTCGTGATCCACATCGATTACAAACATGGCATCAGGCAAACCAGCGATGTTTTTAATACCGCCAATTGAACGCTCAAGCTTCTCCATGTCACGGGTGCGCATCAGAGCTTCTTTTTTGGTCAATTTGGCAAAAGTACCATCTTCGCTCTGGGTAGTCAGCTCTTGCAAGCGACGGATAGATGCGCGGATGGTTTTGTAGTTGGTGAGCATACCACCCAACCAGCGATGACTAACAAACGGCTGGCCAGCACGGATTGCTTCTTCTTTGATGGTCTTTTGCGCCGCGCGCTTGGTACCAACAAACAGAATCTTTTTCTTTTGAGAGGCCATTTGTTGAATCAAAGCCAAAGCTTCGTTGAACGCAGGCACAGTGTGCTCAAGGTTAATAATGTGAATCTTGTTACGCGCACCGAAGATGTATTTGCCCATCTTTGGGTTCCAGTAACGGGTTTGGTGACCGAAGTGGACACCGGCAGATAACATATCGCGCATGCTTACTTGTGGCATTTTAGTATTCCTACTGGGTTAGGCCTCTATATACCCCGCTAACCAACCATCATGAACGCTATAAAACGAACATTGGGCACCCAGGTTTTGCGTGTCGGTATATATGTGACGTTGGTAAATTACATTTAAAAACGGATTTTCTTTGTGCTTGAGACTATTCCCAGCAAAAAGAGGCGCGCTTTATATCACAAACAACAGACATAATAAACCAGAAAGTAAATCGAGCTTCAGAACGCACCCTGTCGAGAAAATCTGGCAAATCCACTAGGCCAAGCATTATCCAACTTGTATACTAGTCGCATTAATCTTAGATGAACCCACTCTAGTAGCGAGACCACCATGAAAGAGACTTGGCGCTGGTTCGGCCCCAAAGATACCGTAAGCCTGCAAAGCATTGCACAAGCAGGCGCAACGGGCATTGTCACCTCCTTACACCACATACCCACAGGTGCCGTATGGCCCCTTGAGGAAGTTTTAGAACGCAAAAAAGTCATTGAAGATCAAGGGCTTGAATGGGCTGTTATCGAAAGCATCCCCCTCCACAACGATATCAAGACCCGCACTGGTAACTACCAGCAATACATCGACAACTACAAGCAGTCCATTCGCAATGTGGGTGCAGCCGGTGTTTACGATGTTTGCTACAACTTTATGCCGGTCGTCGATTGGACCCGCACCAACCTCAACTACACCCTGCCCAACAACGCCCGCGCACTGCGTTTTGAGATGAGCGATTTCGCAGCCTATGATGTTTATATCCTACAGCGCCCCGGTGCCGAACAGGACTATCAGCCCGAGGTACTCACCAAAGCCAAGGCTCGCCTTGATGCCATGAGCAGCGAAGAGCAAGCACTGCTGGAAAAAAATATCATTGCCGGCTTGCCGGGCGGTGAGGGCTCTTATGATCGCGATGGGATTCGCGCCGCTATCGATCTCTTCATCAAGATGGGCGATGAAGGTATGCGCGCCAACCTGTTTGCCTTCCTGCGCGAGATTATCCCCGTCGCTGAAGAAGCGGGCGTGCGCATGTGCATCCACCCGGATGACCCACCATTTTCGTTGTTCGGATTACCCCGGGTTGTCTCTACCGCCGATGACGCTCGCGCCTTGCTCAAGGCCGTGCCCAGCCCATCGAATGGATTAACACTCTGCGCCGGCTCTTATGGTGCACGCTGCGATAATGATCTGGTCTCCATGGCGCAGGAGTTTGGCGAGCGCATCTACTTTGTACACTTGCGCAACATTAAACGTGAAGACGATGGCTCCTTCTATGAGTCTGATCATTTGGATGGCGATAACGATATGGTCGGCCTGATAGATGCGCTCTTAGAAGAGGAAAGCCGTCGCCAACAGCAAGGTAGCAAACTCCCTGCAATCGCCATGCGCCCAGACCACGGCCATCTAATGGGCGATGAAATTGGCAAGCCTGGCATCAATCCCGGTTACTCTTACGCCGGGCGAATGAAAGGCTTGGCAGAGTTGCGCGGTGTCATTCACGCACTGACCCAGGTTCGCGCTCGCGGCCTCCATTACCTCACCAAATAGCCCACCTCCGCAGGGCGGTTTTACACCGCCCAACTTTACTTTTCAGGTGCTATACCCAGTACGCGCATAATAGAAGCAGCAGCTATAGAGCCAATAAAGGATTGATCTTGGTCAAAGCGGTTCAGAATCGTTTAGAATGCCGCAACTTTTATTCACCCGCCGGGATACCCTGAATTCATGTCAGTTACTATCAAAACCCCCGAAGAAATCGCCAAAATGCGCATTGCTGGTCGCATGGCCGCCGAAGTATTGGAAATGATTGGCCAGTACGTACAACCCGGCGTAACTACCGCCGAGCTGGACAAGATCTGTCACGACCACATAGTGAATGTACAAAAAGCTATTCCCGCTTGCCTTGGCTACCGCGGCTTTCCCAAATCCATTTGCACCTCTGTCAATCAGGTGATTTGCCACGGCATTCCCTCCGAGAAAAAAGTGCTCAAGTCAGGCGATATCATCAATATCGATGTGACAGTGATCCACGAGGGCTATCACGGCGATACCAGTGCCATGTATTTTGTGGGCACTCCTGCCCCCCACGCGGAGCGGTTGGTACAAGTCACCCAGGAATGCATGTACAAAGCCATTAAACTGGTTAAGCCTGGCTGCCGTTTGGGTGATATTGGGCACGTTATCCAACAGCATGCTGAAGCGAATTATTACTCGGTAGTACGCGAATACTGTGGCCATGGCATAGGCAAGGTTTTTCATGAAGATCCGCAAATCCTGCACTATGGTCGCCCTGATACCGGTATGGAATTAAAAGAAGGCATGTGCTTCACCATCGAACCCATGATTAACGCGGGCAAACCCCACACCAAATTAAAAAGCGATGGCTGGACAGTGGAAACAAAAGACGGCCGACTCTCGGCGCAGTGGGAACACACCATGGTAGTCACCAGCAATGGTGTCGAGGTTTTTACCGCACGTACCGGCGAAGTATTTTAATTTATGAGCATTTCTGATTTTATCGCGCGCGTTTTTAACAAATCTCCCCAAACGGATACCTCTGGCAGCGATAGTGCAGAATCCATCCCGATGGATACCCCGGTATCCATGGAGGAAGTCCCCTACTTCGAGCGGCCGCTATTCTTTTTTGACCAGAGCCGCTTTCGCCGCGCGTTAACAGAAAAACCTATCATTGGCGTCTTCAAGGACGCAATTAATGCAGCAAGCACCCAAGCCAACCGCCGTTTTATTGAGGGCGAAGATATTCGCAGTTTGGTGTATGAACGCGCACTGTTTATTGATTGCGTATTGCACTACGCCTGGCACCAATTCCGCTGGCCCGCGCGTATCAGCCTGGAAGCAGTTGGCGGTTATGGCCGTGGTGAACTGCACCCAGGTTCCGATATCGATCTATTGATTTTGCATCACCCGGATGTATTTGAAAGCTGCAAAGGAAATATCGAAAAATTTCTCACACTGCTGTGGGATATAGGCTTGGAAATTGGCAGCAGCGTGCGCACTGTCAAACAAACGATTGATATAGCTCGCACCGACATTACCGTCGCCACCAACATCATGGAGTCGCGTACGCTGGTGGGAGATGCATCACTGCGTCACGAATTAATGAAAGAAGCCGCGCCCGATAAAATCTGGCCGATTGAAGATTTTTTCAGTGCAAAATATCAAGAACAACTGGATCGCCACAAGAAATATAACGACACCGAATACAACCTGGAACCCAATATCAAAAATGCGCCCGGTGGGCTGCGCGACATCCAAACTATTAATTGGGTGACCAAACGTTACTTTGGTGTACGCACCATCAAACAACTGGAAGGTAAAGGTTTTTTTACCGACGAAGAATTTTCACTTATCAATTCCGGCGAAGAATATTTATGGCGCGTGCGTTATGCATTGCATATGGTAGCGAAACGCCCGGAAGAGCGACTGCTATTTGATTACCAACGGGAAATTGCCAAACTGTTTGGCTACACCGACAACCACGAAGGGCTGGCAGTAGAACAGTTCATGCACAAGTACTATCGCACTGTACTTGCCCTGCGCGAATTAAATGACGTAGTGCTGCAATTTTTGTCGGAAGCGATTCTACAAAAAGGCAAAACCAAAAATGTTGTTTCTATCAATGAACGCTTTCAATTGCGCGATAATTTTATCGAGGCAACGCACACCTACGTATTTGAAGAAAACCCGTCTGCCTTATTAGAAATATTTGTGCTTATGGCACAAAACCCACAGATTCAGGGGGTGCGCGCCTCTACTATCCGCTGGATTCGCGAGAGTCGCTATCTTATTGATGACCAATTCCGCAGCAACCCCAAAAACACCCAATTATTTATCAAACTATTGCAACACCCTGCAGGTTTGGTTGAACAACTAAAGCGGATGTCGCGCTACGGCATTCTCGGTTTGTATTTACCGGAGTTTGGTCAAGTAACCGGTCAAATGCAGCACGATTTATTTCATATCTACACAGTGGATGCACACACGCTAAAAGTAGTGCAAAACATGTGTAACTTTTTGTTGCCATCCGCGAAAGAAGATTTTCCGGTTGCCGCAACGATTATGACGCGCCTGCCAAAATTGGAGCTGCTGTATATTGCAGGCTTGTATCACGATATTGGCAAAGGCCGCGGTGGCGATCACTCCACACTGGGTGCGGTGGATGCAGAAGAGTTCTGTACCCGCCACGGTATTTCACCGCGCGAAACCCGCTTGATCTGCTGGCTGGTGGAAAAACATTTGCTGATGTCGCAAGTGTCACAAAAGCAGGACATTTCAGACCCGGATATTATTCATAATTTTGCCCTCACCGTGGGCGATCAGTTACACCTTGATTACCTTTATTGCCTCACGGTGGCTGACATTAACGGCACCAACAAAGAATTGTGGAATACCTGGCGCGCGAGTTTAATGCGCAATTTATATCTGGATACCCGCCGCGCCTTGCGTCGTGGTTTGGAAAACACTGTCGATAAACACGATTTGATTGAGGAAACCCAGCAGGCCGCGATTCGTAAACTGGCGCGCAAGGGCTTAAGCAAAGAACAAGTCATTGCCCTGTGGGGCGATATGGATGAGGACTATTTTCTACGCGAAAACTTTACCGATATTGCCTGGCATACCGAGGCGATTGCGGCACGCACCGATGACAAGCCTTTAATTTTGATTAAAAAAACCACCAGCAAAGAGTTGGCTGGTGCCACACAAATTTTTGTGTATAGCAAAAACCAGAAAAATGTATTTGTCGCAGCTGCAACGGCGCTGAGCTTATTAAACCTCAGCATTCAAGACGCCAAGATTTACAGCTCAAAATCCGGTTACACCATAGATACCTTTTTTGTGCTCAATGAAAACGGCGAACCACTCGGTAACAATCAAACCCTACTTAAAAAAATCCAGCAGGGGTTGATGGAAGAATTGAGTTTGGTGGATAACTACCGCGATGTTATTGGCCGCCGCACACCGCGCCGCCTGAAATACTTTGCATCACCCACCCGCACTTCACTCAGTACCGATACCATTCGCAATTGCAGCGTATTGGAAGTTATAAGCCCCGACAGACCGGGCTTGCTTGCGTGCATAGGGCGAATCTTTATGGATTA
Organism: Cellvibrio sp. BR; assembly: GCF_000263355.1. Classification (NCBI taxonomy): domain Bacteria; kingdom Pseudomonadati; phylum Pseudomonadota; class Gammaproteobacteria; order Cellvibrionales; family Cellvibrionaceae; genus Cellvibrio; species Cellvibrio sp. BR. Next base: position 382,235 of record NZ_JH668202.1, read on the forward strand.
CGACATTCAACTGCTCAATGCCAAAATCGCCACCCTGGGTGAGCGAGTAGAGGACATTTTTTTCATTGCTGATAACGATGGAAAACCCTTGGGCGATGTTGCACTGTGCGAAAAACTGCAGCAAGAAATTCGCGAGCAACTCGATAAGCGCGTTGATAAACACTAATTATTGTTGATTTAACTATGAACCCGGATTTAAACCAGCTTCATCCATACCCTTTTGAAAAATTAGCAGCACTTAAAGCGGCCGTATCTGCACCGCGCGAACTAACCGATATTATGCTATCCATCGGTGAACCCAAACACGAGCCGCCGGCGTTTGTATTGGATACTCTCGTTAATAATTTACCTAAATTATCGAATTATCCAACCACCAAAGGCTTGCCAGAATTACGCACAGCAATCGCCAATTGGGCGACCAAACGTTTTCAACTCAACGCTGGTAGTTTTACTGCAGAGAATCATGTGCTGCCGGTAAACGGTACACGGGAAGCGTTATTTGCCTTTGCACAAGCGATTATTGATCGCAGCAAAACCAATCCGTTAATAGTATCGCCCAACCCTTTCTATCAAATTTACGAAGGTGCAGCGATTCTCTCCGGTGCAGAACCTTATTTTTTAAACTGCACACCAGACAATAATTTTATTCCGGATTTTGCCGCCGTCCCCGCATCAATATGGGAGCGCTGCCAATTATTATTTATTTGTTCACCGGGCAACCCAACCGGCGCGGTAATGAGCTCTGCGCAATTCAAAGAATTGATTGCACTTGCCGACCAATACGATTTTGTTATCGCCTCCGACGAATGTTACTCAGAATTATATTTTGATGAACAAAATCCCCCCGTTGGATTACTGCAAGCCTGTGCAGAGCTCGGCCGCGATGATTTTGCCCGCTGCGTAGTTTTTCACAGCCTATCCAAACGCTCTAACCTGCCGGGGTTGCGCTCTGGTTTTGTGGGTGGCGATGCCAAAATTCTGGAAAAGTTTTTGCTCTATCGCACCTACCACGGTTGCGCTATGCCAGTGCCAACACAACTTGCCAGTGTGGCCGCATGGCAGGATGAGCAACACGTAATCGCCAACCGGGATGCCTACCGTGCAAAATTTGATGCGGTATTAAAAGTGCTTGATGGTTGCCTGGAAGTACAAAAACCGGATGCGAGTTTTTACCTCTGGCCAAAAACGCCCATTAAAGGTGAATTGTTTGCACAACAATTGTTTGCCCAACAAAAGGTAACTACCTTGCCCGGCAGTTATTTAGCGCGCGAAACCGATGGCATGAACCCCGGCGAATATTATGTGCGCCTCGCCTTGGTTGCGCCTTTAGCGGAATGCATTGAAGCGGCCGAACGAATCAAAGCTTTTGTAAAATCGCTATGAGTGAAGTGTTAAAAAACTTAAGCAAAAGCGCGCGGGTTGAATTTATTTTGCAGCGATTGCAAAGCCTTTATCCTAACCCGCCAATACCTTTGCATCACAAAGATGCCTATACATTGCTCATCGCAGTTCTTCTGTCCGCCCAGTGCACAGACGAACGGGTTAATACTGTTACGCCCGCCTTGTTTGAGTTGGCAGATAATCCATACAACATGGCCAAAGTGCCCGTTGAAAAAATTCAGGAAATTATTCGCCCCTGTGGATTATCACCGCAAAAATCCAAAGCGATTTCGGTGTTATCCAAAATGCTGGTGGAAGAACATAATGGTCAGGTGCCACAGGATTGGGCGGCACTGGAGCGCTTGCCAGGTGTAGGCCATAAAACGGCGAGCGTAGTGATGAGCCAGGCATTTGGTGTACCCGCATTTGCGGTAGATACCCACATTCACCGCCTCGCGCAGCGTTGGGGTTTAACCAACGGTAAAAATGTGGTGCAAACCGAAAAAGATTTAAAACGTCTTTTTCCCCAAAGCAGCTGGAACGCATTGCATTTACAAATCATTTATTACGGGCGCGAGTTTTGCTCCGCACGCGGTTGTGATGGCACAGTATGCGATATTTGCAGAACCTGTTATCCGCAACGCAAGAAACCAAAAATTGTTTTGAAACCATAACCTTCTTCACACGACGAAAGAATATGACCACCTTATACGGCATTAAAAACTGCGACACCGTCAAAAAAGCCCGTAGCTGGCTTGAACAACATAAAGTAGATTACCGCTTTCACGACTTCCGTGCCGATGGTTTAACCAGCGCACAAGTAGAAACCTGGATTGCTGAAATCGGTTTGGATGCACTGGTGAATAAACGCAGTACTACGTGGAAAGAATTAGACGATGCAATCAAAAATAATTTTAGTGAAGCCACTGCAGCAAAGGTGATCAGTGCCAACCCGACATTGATAAAACGCCCATTGCTCGATACCGGCAAACAAAAACACGTCGGTTTTAAAGACACCGAATACGGCGCCATTTTTAATTAATTATTTGCACTATTGTCAGGAAAAAAACATGACTCAACTCTACGCACTCGGTTTAGGTATAGGCACACAGAACGCAAAAGGTGAATGGCTGGAAGTGTTTTATGCACAGCCAGTACTCGCACCGTCAGAAGCAGTTGCGCGCGCGATTGCCACCATTGTGGGTTATACCGATGGCAATCAAGCGATTGCACTGTCCACCAATCAAGCCAATGAAATCGCCCAAGCACTCACCATTGCTGGCGACAGCGCGCAAGCCGAGCTGGCAAAATCACTGGCGACAAGCAAACGTCCATTGGTCGCCACACTGCTCGCAACCGATACCAACCCCACATCGGTTCCTGAAGGCTATTTGAAATTGCATTTGTTGTCGCACCGATTGGTGAAACCACACAACACCGTACTCGCCGGAATTTTTGGCGTACTGCCCAATGTTGCCTGGACTAATCAAGGTGCGATCGATGTAAACGAATTACCTGCACGTCAATTGCAGGCGCGTTTAAATGGCGAAGAACTGGAAGTATCCTGCGTGGATAAATTCCCCAAAATGACCAACTACGTTGTGCCTAAAGGTGTACGTGTTGCGCACACGGCGCGGGTACGTTTAGGCGCATACTTGGGCGAAGGCACCACCATCATGCACGAAGGTTTCGTTAACTTTAATGCGGGCACTGAAGGCCCGGCGATGATTGAAGGCCGTATTTCTGCCGGTGTATTTGTCGGTGCCGGTTCGGATTTGGGCGGCGGTAGCTCCACCATGGGCACCTTGTCGGGCGGCGGGAACATTGTCATTTCTGTTGGTAAAGAGTCATTGATTGGCGCTAACGCCGGTATTGGTATTCCACTGGGCGATCGCTGCAAAGTAGAATCTGGCCTTTATATTACCGCTGGAACTAAAGTGGTGGTATTGGACGATGCGGGCAACGAAGTAAAAACTATCAAAGCGCGCGAACTTGCCGGTGTGAATGATTTGGTATTCCGCCGCAATTCCATCACGGGCCGCGTGGAAGTGGTTACCAATAAAAGTGCGTTGCAATTAAATACTGCATTGCACGCCAATTAATTTGATTGGTTCGGGCGCAATTTATTGTGCCCTGATGAATACAAAATAATTTACATTCAACGGGCGCAGCAAGCAGCTGCCCCTACCGATAAACCAGGCACAATGGGTTTGTGCAAACAACGAGGCGATAATCATGGGCGCACAATGGAAAGCAAAACATAAAGAAGAAGCTGCGAGCGCAAAAGGTAAAATTTTTACCAAACTCACCAAAGAAATTATGATCGCAGCACGCTCGGGTGCAGACCCGGATATGAACCCGCGCCTACGCCTCGCTATCGTCCAAGCCAAAAAAGCCTCAATGACACGCGAGACATTGGAGCGCGCGATTAAAAAAGGCTCGGGCCAACTCGACGGCGCCGCCAGCTACGAAAAAGTCACCTATGAAGGTTACGCACCGCATCAGGTGCCCGTGATCGTTGAATGCCTTACCGACAACGTCAACCGCACCATCTCCAATATTCGCGGTTTATTCCGCAAAGGCCAGTTGGGTACTTCCGGTTCAGTGTCCTGGGATTTTGATCACCTGGGCATTATCGAAGCCACAGCTGCCAACGCCGATGCCGACGCAGAAATGGCGGCGATTGAAGCAGGCGCACAGGATTTTGAATTGGATGAAGACGGCACCGTCACTTTTTACACCGATTTAACCGATTTGGATTTAGTGCAAAAAGCCCTGCCCGACCACGGTTTTACGGTGGTATCTGCCAAGCTGGGTTACAAACCTAAAAACCCCGTCAGCTTGAGCGATGAAGCGTTGGCAGAAGTTGAAGCATTCCTCGCCGCGATTGATAACGACGACGATGTACATGAAGTTTATGTTGGTTTGGCGGGTTAAGCACCGTTGAACGAAAAGCAAAATAACGATAGCTAGAAACATAGATACAAATAGCAACAGCCCGGCATATGCCGGGCTGTTTGTTTTTAGTTAGATCAATTCCCTAACAAACCTTTAGTCGCTTCTTGCACAACAGCCTCTACCGGATTGGTCGCGGCAGAGTTTGAGGTTGTCGGACTTGTCTGCGTGGCAGTCGCCGGCGCCAATAAACTTTCACGCGCGACCTGAGCGATACGTTCATACTCATACTGACTCAGTGAAAAGTATTGCTCGCGATCACTGCGTTTAACAACATGCCCAGCGTCGGTCTTGATAAAGTCATACTGCCAATTGCCTTCTGCACTTTTTACCGCGAGAGTAATGGGCTCGCCCTTCGGTGCTTCTTGCACCACAGACTGCACCTGCAAACTAGCCAACGCCTTCACCAAGGCCGTGACTTTTTCGGTGTTTAATGACACGCCGGTTTCACCAACTAATTGCCAGTTTTCACCTTGCTTTTGCAGCTCGTAATCACGCCCTTTGATGTTGACTGGATTGGTAGTGGTGAGCAGTTGTTTATTCAACCAATCATCACCACTGGTGGTTGCATCCATAGTGCTGAGCGCAACGCTGTAGACCTGATTATCACCCGCACGGCGCAAATGCACTTTTTTGAAACCAGGTGAACTACCTAAATAAAATTCCGCCTGCAATTTATCACCTTCATAAAGGCGCAATTTGCGCTGGAATTTTTGTTCGCCTACTTCAAACCGCTCGTGGCTGGATGCGGTATTGGCAACCGGCCAGGTCAACCGCAATCCGTTTAACTTTTCCAACAATGCGGTGATTTTTTCATTGTCTACCGGTAAGGACGACTGCGTGAGTTGCCAGCGATTCGCTTGTTTATTCAGGTGCACACTAGTTGTCGCATCAGCGATTTCAATGCGATTAATCAAGTGGGTAGACACTGGCAACAAGGGTACCGCCGTTGGTGTTGCACGGGAGTTCTGTTGATAGGCATAAACTCCCACCACCAATAACACTTGAATCACCAACAAGAGCCACAGGCGTTGTTGCCAGCGCTCCATATCCCGCATGGTTTCTACCCTATTACTCCGGGCAACATTAATGGTTACTGCTTGGTTCATTATTCACCTCTTTCTGGTCAATAGTGAGTGTGATTAGTTCGCCAGCCACTGCTGGTACTGTTGTTCGCGACGACGTTTAAACTGACGCTGCACCAGCCCCACCAACAACAGCGCACCCAGCGCTAATGCGTAATTTAAATACTCCCAAAAAGCTTGGCTTGTTTGTTCCATAGCGGGCAGAGTGCGGTTGAAATTGCCGCGCGCGCGAATACTTACCAGCCCTTCATCCTCTAGCGCCCAATCCACCGTATTGGCAAGCAATTGCACCGAATTAAGATACTGCCCACCGGTGGCCATACCCGTCATATTGATGACGGCATCGCTCAGGAAATCATTGGAGCCGAATAAAATAATGCGTGCAGATTCCGGAGAGTGTTGAATAACACTGCTCACTGTTTGCGTAGTAGATAAAGCCGCATCGCCATTATTTGCCTTAGCCTCGGAGGCTCCTGCCGCGGTTGCATCAGCGTTTGTGTTTGCGTTTGTATTGACCAGCAAGGGCGAATTTTTTCCGGCAAAAAAAGAATCAAAACGGCCCTGACTAATCACACCCAACAAATGGGATTTTTGTTCGCCCACGGGAATAAAGCGTGACAAACCATCGCTGTTGACTTGCGGCACTATATTCATATCGCCACTCAGCCATGCGCTGTCCGAACTGCGTAGCAATTCGGTAATTCGGCGCTGCTGATTTTTGTCAGCATCCAGCGCGATAGGTGAAGCCCATGCAAGACTCGCCTGTGGCAAACCACTGGTGATAGGGTTCTCCGCATTCAAACCTTGCCCACGCACATCCACAAAATAAGGGTAATCCACCATACGCATTTCCTGCACACTGAAACCACCCAGATTGCGGCTCACGGGAATTGGGAAAGGCAAGTTTTGTTTATCCATCACCAACTTTTCTTCCATGCGAATACCGTGATGGGCAAGCCATTGCTGCACACCACTGTTGTGTTTTTGCAAACTCAAACTGCGCTGGCTGACCGAGGCGCTGTAGGGCGAGCTGGCCATAATTACCGTGCCACCTTGCATAAGGAATTGATCCACCGCGAACAATTCTTTTTCGCCCAATTCTTTGGGGGCTGCGAGCAATAATACATCCGCCTCACCGCTCACACTGCCGTCGGACAAATCCTCGCGTTGCACATTTAATTCTGCACCGAGAAATTCCTGCAGCTGATTAAATTGCGGCCCCGCCGGAGCACCATAGTAGCCGCCCATATCCGCCGCTGGAGTCACCAGCGCTACGGTTTTGGTGAAACCTGAAGCGAATCGTTTCAGGGCGGCGTTAAAGTTGCGCTCAAAACTTGCCGCACTCATATCATCCAGCGGGATCTGCACCAACTGCTCACCCTGCGCCAAGGTCATGTAAAAATAAAAACGTTCATTGCTGAGCAAACTGGTCGCCAGAGGATTAAAACCATAATCCTGAGCGATGCGCTGCCCCAATTCACCGCCATTAGCATCCGGGTCGAGAAACTCCAACTGCAAACGCTCGCCCGATTTTTCGCGTTGTTTATTCACCTCAGCACTAACCAGATCCTTAAAGTTTTTAAGCGCCTCAGGCAGGCGATTATCCGCTGACACATAGGCAGTAAAACGCAGCTCGCCTTTTACTGTGTCAAACAAATTGCCGCCCGCTTGATAAGAATGCAGCACTTTTTTAATCGCGCGGGTTAAATCGTGTTCGGGGTTGCGCAATTGCACATCCAAATCGGTTTCGCCAGCACTTTTTACTTCAATTAAATCGCGAAAGCCCAGCACTTGATATTCATCGCCATACTGGACCAATACGTTGAAATAGGAATTTACCAGCGAAGCTTGGTAGCGATCCGAAATTTGGAAGGGCACGGGTTGAATGGCATATTTCTGATTCGCCTCTTGCTCCAACTCCGGGTCAGTTACCGGGTCTACAAATTCCACGCGCACTAACCCCTTGCCTTCCACTTCATATTCTTTCATCAAGTCGCGCAGCTGCGGCACCAGCGGTGATAACAGCGGATGGGTTTTGCCGCTGAAATATCCGCGCAGTAACAAGGGTTCTTGCAGTTGCTGCAAATAGTGTTCGGTTGCAGTAGAAATGGAATATTGATTGCCGCGAGTGGTGTCAATACGCAGGCTATTAATTTGGCCGAGCCAGAGATTGGCTGCCAAGGCATTAATCAACAACAGCGCGGTAACAGAACGCCAGCGACCATGATGGGTTTTGTTGCCGGTGGCCGCCCAGCGTTCGCGCTCCAAAGCGTAGGTATTTAAGGCGAGAAACACCAACACCAGGCTGATATAAAAATACAAATCGCGCAGATCAATCACCCCACGGGCGATAGAATCAAAACGCGCACCGGTAGCCAGCAAACGTAAATATTCGGCGGCGCTATTGCCCATAAAATTGGTAATTGCACTGCTGCCCAACAAATAAAAAAACCCGCAGAGTGCCACGGTGCTAATCAAACTGACTATTTGATTATCGCTGCGCGCAGATACAAACAAACCCATACTCAAGTAAGCAGCACCCAACAGTAAGGTTGCCACATAACCCGCTGCTACCGGCCCCCAATCCAAATCGCCCAGCACTGCAACAGTAATGGGGAGCGGCAAAGTGATCGCCAGTGCAATCACCAACAACACCATGCAGCCCAAAAATTTACCCACCACAAAATGCCACAGCGGCACGGGTTGGGTAAGTACATGCTCAAGCGTGCCGCTGCGGCGTTCCTCACTCCATAAACGCATGGTGATAGTGCTGCACAAAAAAATCAGCAGCAGCGGCATCCATTCGAACAGCGGGCGTACATCGGCAATATTGCGGGCAAAAAAAGCTTCTCCCCAAAAAAACGCAAATAAACTGACAGCCGCAAAAGCGGCTAAAAATAAATAGGCGATCGGCGAGGAAAAAAATAAACCGATTTCTTTTTTGGCAATTTTTGTAATCGTAGTGTTAGGCAGCACGATCAACCTCCTGCGTTTCTTTCGCGCTCAGCGTGGCATTGTTGATATCGCGGAACAGGCTTTCCAGGTCGCGGGTTTCGGGTTGCAGCTGGTATAACTCCGCGTTGTTTTCCAATACTAAACGCGCCAGCGCAGCCGTAGTGGCTTGCACGTCAGCGGCATCGCCCAAGTGAATACGCAGCTGCTCGCCATGTGCATTTTTACCGAGAGTTTCAATTGTTTTTACGCCAGTTACACAGCGCAGCACTGGCTCCAGTTCAGCACCGGATTGATTGGTGGTGAGTAACAAGGAGCGGGCGCGGCGCAACTCCGACAATTTTTCATCCAATACCAAACGCCCCGCGCGCATCATCAATACGCGGTCACACAAGGCATCCACTTCTTGCATAATGTGGGTGGATAAAATAACTGTCGCCTCCTGCGCAATAGTGCGAATTAACTCACGCATTTGCAGGGTTTGCTGTGGGTCCAGGCCGTTGGTGGGTTCATCCAGAATTAACAGTGCGGGACGACCGAGCAATGCTTGTGCTACCCCCACGCGCTGTTTGTAACCGCGCGACAAACTGGCAATGGGCGCCAGCAATTTATTTTTTATGTCAGTCGCGTCAATCACTCGCTTTATGTCGCGCTGTTTTTCCGCGCCCTGCAAACCTTTAAGCTCGGCCGCGTAATCCAAATAAGCGGCCACCGACATTTCAGGGTAAATCGGTAAATTTTCTGGCAAATAACCAATTTTACGCTGCAAGGTTTTGAGATTATCCGCCAGAGCCAGCCCCTGAAACTGAATGGTTCCTGCACTGGGCTCCAAATAACCGCTTAACATTTTCATGACGGTAGTTTTGCCTGCCCCATTGTGGCCAAGCAAACCTACGATTTCACCTTTGGCGATAGTAAAACTGACCTCATCGGCCGCCACAAAATCGCCGTAGGCTCGCTTGAGTTTTGACACTGCCAGCATAAAAGCCTCCAGATTAATGGACGAAAGATAACAACAAGAATTCAGTTAGAAATACAGTGCGTTAAACCGCAAGAAATATGGGCGGGGGGCGCCAGAAGCGCGCAAAAAACAAAAGCGAGAGTTGGATAACCGCGTTATGAATAAGGTTCGCGTTATACATTGTTTTTTCCTCAGTAACGGGATTATTCCCACAAAACAATCGTAGCTAACGAAGCTGCGGCCTTAGATAAGGACACCATAAATAAAGTTCAAGGCACCAGATAAAAAAATTTAATGACCATGAAAAACCCATAAAAAAGGATAGGCACAGGTTAATAAAACAAATTTATGTTGGCATTTATTTTTATAGAAAAAGCATCTAGCAACATGGCTTGAAGTCAGGCAATTCCAGCCTTAGTTAATAATTAACCGCGCTATTTGATCCAACACAAATGTGCAGCGGGTCATTGGCGCTAGGCTGTTACTGACAGTTATGTCAGCGCACTTAACTACCGATGATTCACCACAACAGGAGGTGCTTATGAACAGATTGCAACTCAACCCCTGGAACTGGTTTAAACATGAAGATGCGGGGCAACAAGCGCCCGCTACAACCAGTGTCAGTAATGAAGAAAAAGACAACACCACCGGCAGCCATCCCATGCTGCGTTTGCAACGGGAAATTGATCGCTTATTTGATGCAACCTTTCGCGATTTTAATATGCCATCGCTCAACAACCGCTGGCCAAAAGATGGGTTATTTAACATCACCGGGTTTCAGGCCAAATTAAATGTTGCAAGCGATGACAAGAGTTACCAGATCAGCCTGGAGGCACCCGGCTTGACCGAGAAGGACATCAATCTGGAAATCAATAAAGGTGTGCTCACTATTCGCGGTGAGAAAAAAGAGGAAAAAGAATCCAGCGATAAACACTACTACCGGATGGAGCGTTCTTTTGGCAGTTTTCAGCGTGTACTCACCCTGCCAGAGGATTGCAACCAGGACGAGATAAGCGCGTCCATGAATCACGGTTTGCTGGAGATCACTATTCCGCGCAAAGCGCTGCCACCGAGTGAAAGTAAACGCATCAGTATCAATAACAAAGCCAGCTAAACCCGCACAGCCCTCCACTGGAGGGCTTTTTTCTGCCCGCCATTAAACCTGCCTTGCTAGAGCCACCCGTCGCAAACCTGTAGAATCGGCGCCATCTTTAATCGCATCTTATTTTGCGGCCTCTTCTTTCTGGATATCGCCATGACTTCTGCCTTAACACCCACATTGCAACTTGCTACTGATTTAATTCGCTGCCGTTCGGTAACACCAGAGGACGATGGCTGCCAGGAAATGATGATTCAACGCCTTGAAGCGATTGGCTTTAAAACCGAGCGTTTGCGTTTTGGTGAGGTGGATAATTTTTGGAGTATTCGCGAGGGCAGCGACGGCGCGAGCGGCCCGATTTTGGCGTTTGCAGGCCATACCGATGTAGTGCCTACCGGCCCCGAAGCCAACTGGAATAATCCGCCTTTTGAACCACAAATTATCGACGGCATGCTGCACGGGCGCGGCGCGGCCGATATGAAAGGTTCACTCGCCTGTATGGTGGTGGCCTGCGAAAATTTCATCGCCAAATATCCCGATCATAAAGGCCGTATCGCCTTTTTAATTACCAGCGACGAAGAAGGCCCGTCCATCAACGGCACGGTAAAAGTGGTGGAGTGGCTGGAAGCGCACAATACCAAAATCACCTGGTGCATTGTGGGCGAGCCCTCAAGTACTGCACACGTTGGTGATGTGATTAAAAATGGCCGTCGCGGTTCGCTCGGTGCAATTTTAAAAGTGAAAGGCATTCAAGGGCATGTGGCCTACCCGCACCTGGCCGACAACCCGATTCATAAACTGGCGCCGGCATTGGCGGAGTTGGCTGGCGCACATTGGGATAACGGCAACGAATTTTTCCCCGCCACCAGCTTCCAAGTTTCCAATATTAATGGCGGCACCGGTGCGACTAACGTGATTCCCGGTGAAGTGGAAGTGGTATTCAATTTCCGTTTTTCTACCGAACTCACTGACCAAATACTGCGCGAGCGCACGGAGATGATTTTAAACAAACACCAGCTTACCTATGACCTGCAATGGATACTGAGCGGCCAGCCGTTCCTGACACCGCGCGGTGATTTGGTCAATGCGGTGGTGGATGCGATCAAAATCGAAACTGGTTTGGATGCAGAACTCTCAACCTCCGGCGGCACCTCCGATGGCCGTTTTATCGCCCCTACCGGCGCGCAAGTAGTGGAGCTGGGGCCAATCAACGCCACTATCCACAAAGTAAACGAATGTATTAGCGCCGATGATTTAAATAAACTCACGGGGATTTATGAGCGCACGCTGGAAAAATTGTTGACCTGATAGCACCTGTGTTTTACAAAAATAGTCTTTGTGTTTTACAAAAAATAGCCCCTGTGTTTTACAAAAACCGGATGCGTAAATAGATGAAACAACTACAACACTTTTTATTGTGGCCGCTATTTTTTACCTGCCAATTAATCGCGCTGGCGCTGGTCAGTTGGCATTTGCTGGCACAGTTTCATTTTGCGTATCCAGCGGGCTACACACTATTAAATCTGGATCAGCATATTGCCGAATATGCTCCGCAGAATCGCTACAAACAGCAGTTTGAATCCACCACGCCCGCAGACCACTGGCGCCTGTTTGGTGAAATTACTGATGCAGTGCAAAACAGCGGTAAAGGCTTGGGAGATATTCGCTACCCATTGCCGAGCGGGCAAACAACGCCACTGATGCACGAGGCAGAAGTTGTGCACCTGCAAGATGTCGCTAATTTAATTGATGTGTTTTATGCAACCGGCGTGAGCTGTCTGTTTATGTGGCTGGGGTTAATCGCACTGACCTATTGGCAGAGACTGGTGCCACCTGCCAGCAAACATATCCTGTTAGGTTTTTTAGCGGCCACCTTGGTAATTGCACTGGCAATAGTGCTGATCGGCCCCACCGCCGTGTTCTATTGGCTGCATGTGCAAGTTTTTCCCGAAGGGCACCAGTGGTTTTTTTATTATGAAGAATCGCTGATGACTACCTTGATGAAAGCACCGGATATTTTTGCTTTTATCGCCCTGCTGTTGGTAGCCCTGCTGATTACACTGTGGAGTGCAAGTGTTTACGGGTTAAACAAACTGCTGCAATCCCGCCGCTAATCTGGAATCACTAAATTCAGCGCAAAAAAAACCGCAGCGGTAACTGCGGTTTTTTTACTTCCGGTTTAATTACACGCGACGACGTGCAACAAACATAGACAGTAAACCCAACATCAACAATACGCCGATGTTTGCTTCTGATACTTGTATCGCAGGCTCGCCTGAACCCCACAAATGCATATTCGACAAACCACCGCCATTACCACTGAGCTTTTCATAAGACCAGGTACCGGAGGTATTACCTTCACTGATTGACCAGGCGAAATGGTCTGGATCGTATTTACCATTACCAACATGAATAGACAGCGCCGCTTTGCCGTACACAGTCCAGAAATCTTCATCGATAGCCCAAGTACCAGAGATTGGGCCACCACTGCCCCAAGTACCTGACAGCAGGGTCACCGTTAAAAAACCAGAGTTCAAGCTGCCGCCAGTACCGTTTGCACCGGCAACACCACCCAGGTGATCCCAGTCACCGCCAAAATAACTCTCAATATCAGATTCTTTGGTATTGCCGGAACCCACTTCGCACAATTCGGCCGAGGTCAGGGTAGCGGTACGATATTGATTACCGCAGGTAATGCTTCCCGCTGAAGCTACCAGGCTCCACAAACTTGCTACTGCAACAACAACTCCAGACTTGATCAATGACTGCAACACGGCGGTCTCCTTAAAATTTGATTTTAAAATGTGACACAATCCACACTTGTCACAACCAAAGCATGAAATATGCCAAAATAAATATCAAACACAACACAATGATTCTTAAAGAATTTCAGTTTTAATTTGGCACGCAAATCATCAAAACTGTAAATTTATCCGACACCTTAATGATTTTTACGCCAAAAGCTTCGGGGATTAACGATCATCACCCCGTAAACCTGGCTTGGCGCGTAGGCGATAAAAGGCCCAAATCAACAGGGCTCCAATGAGCAGCGCAAAGAGTGGCGCCTGCCATAACAGCGCATTGCGCAGTGCCATTCCCTCAGGTGTAGCAGGGAAACTGGCAAGCAGCAATGAAAAACCCAGGCTAAACAAACCATACCCCAGGTTAAAAATCAGCCCTTTTACCGACAGTACTGTTGCACGGCGCGCAGAGTCAGCCTCCTGATGCAATACACGGCTGACAGTAAACCCAAGCAAGCCCATTGTGGTCATCAGCAACAGCGCCGGAACCACCCCATAAATACGCCATGCAGGCACCAATGCCAGCAAACCAATTAGCGTCAGCAGTGCAATAAGCCCCAAATTGGTGAGCAGGGAAAAACGCGCATTTAACCGCTTGGCAATGCCCGGCACAAACCAACCCAGCACACCTAAAGCTGCACCAAAAAAACCGTAGGTCCATTCAGGTAATTCAATCAGACGATAGTAGCTGCTGTTGATGGTCGCAAAATTGCGCACAATGGAATCAAGCGCTACGCCCACTAAAATCACCACCAGAGTTTTGGGATTAGTAAAAACCCAACGCGCGGTATCTACCGTGAGTTTAAACGCATGAGCGAGCGGTGAACCCGCCGCAGAGTGGTGAGGTTCCACCATGCGCAGGGTAATAACCAAACATACCAGCGCCTGTAACAACACCAAAATAACCGGCAGGCGGTGCGCGATGGTTGAATCTATATGCCATGCCGCTGGTAGCAGTAAATTTACTGCTTGGGCATCGTAGAGCAAACCACCCACAATCATTGCGACCACAAAACCCAGCGAACGCCAGCGCATTACTTTAGCCAATAAGTGATCCCAGGCATGAGCACGATTTTCTGCCGGTAACGAATCGTAAGCCAGCGCCTCATCTGCCCCGCTCGCGCAAGCTTCCGACAACCCGGAGCAAATGCGATTGATAATGCAAAACACCAATAACAGCAGCCCTGCATCGCGCGGCGCGAATAACAAACAAAGCATCTCCACGATCATTAACACTGAAGCGGCAATTAATAACCTGCGTCGCCCAATCGTATCTGCCAATGCGCCAGAGGGAACTTCAAATAAAAAAATCGTCAGCGCCCAAATTAAATTGAGCATCACAAATTGATCGAGTGTTAAACCCAGGTCGATAAATAAAATCGCCAATACCGGGTAATAGGCACGCGCCGAAAAAAAGACACTGAAAATAACAAACCGATTGGCGTTACGGGAGATATCTTGGGTCATAACTTTTTCTCTGCTGAGAGTCGCTGGTCAAATAAATAAGCACCCCGTTGCGCGCGCTTTCCTCCCCCGCCAACAACAGCTCCACACCGAGCAATGATTGCTCCGGTAAAAACAGCAGCGGCGCCTTATCTAAAATCGCCTCCACAATATTTCTATAATATTTTTCATAACAGCCACGCTCACCCGCTACAACCTGGCGTTTTGTTTCGCCGTGGTGATGGGTATGTTGCACACTGTAGTTATCGTCACCGGGTTGTGCCCAACCAGACTTTCCGGGAATAACACCCTGCATGAGCTGACCTTCTTGCACATCCTGCCCGAACTTCAGGAATGAACCTTTATCGCCATGAATGGAAACGGTTGCGCCTTTTTCGCTAACAAAAGTATTGGAGCGCAGCAGTACGCGCATGTCGTCGTAGTGAAAACAAACATTAAAATAATCGGTAGAACCTTCCGCGCGGCGCAAGCTGCGCATGTCCGCATACACGGCGCCCGGCTTGCCAAACAAGCAAAGCATGGAATCTACCATGTGTATACCTAAATCGAACCAGGTACCGGAGCCTGGCAGTTTGTCTTCTTTCCATTTTTTGTGGGTGATGTTGGTGCGGTAGCGATCGTAATGCCATTCCACTTCCACAATGCGGCCCAGCGCACCCGACGCGATAATTTTCTGCGCATCCAGGTGATCGCTTTCCAAACGTTTATTTTGAAACACCGAGAGAATTTTTTGCTGTTGCTGTGCCAATGCAATTAATTCATTGCCTTCATCCAAACTCAGGGTAAAGGGTTTTTCCACCACTACATGTTTACCGGCAAGCAGCGCGGCTTTGGTCATTGGGTAGTGCAATTCATTGGGAGTATTCACTACTACTAAATCAATAACGGGATTGGCGATTATTTCTTCAAAGGTTTTGGCGATATTAACCTGTGGGTAATCTGCCAGTGCGGTAGGTTCACTGCGCTGCAAAATCGTGTGCAGGTTCAAGCCTGGCTCGGCGGCGATAAGCGGCGCGTGGAAAACCTTGCCTGACATACCATAAGAACAAAGTGCGACATTGAGCATAAGAATTACCAAATAAAAGGGAAATGAACTGGATCGTTTGCTGGGCGTGTGAACAGGGTTTTAATTCGCGCGCGCACGCGGTTTTAACTTTATGTAGACGCGGCGTTTAACACGGGCGACGAGTTTGTCGTGATCGTCGAGAATATCCACACTGAACTCAGGAATATATTTTTCACCATTGGCCGTTTTTTCACGAATCTCCGCCAGAGTTTCGTCGCTGATTTTAAAATGGGCGTGCACATGGGTTTTACCCGGGGCGACGTAATCTATTTCCGCGTGTTTGTCCCACACAAAATAATTGCTGCCCAGATTGTGCATCAACAGCAACATATACCAGGGATCAGTCATGGACATTAAGCTACCGCCATATTGCACGCCCACATAATTGCGGTTGTACCAGCGCAATTTTAACGTGACGTGAGCTTCGCGGTAATCAGCCGCGAGGTAGGTGACTTTAATGCCAGCAAAAAATAATGGCGGCCAGCTGTTGACAATAAATTTTAAAAATCCTGCTTTCATTTTTTTGCGTTCCATAAGCAAGGGGCCTGTTTCAGGTCTTCCGAAATTATTGTTGCGACACGCCGTAAATACGTCCCTGTAGGCTAACCGTCGACATCCATGTCTCCGATTGTCGCAACAATAATTTCGCAAGCCCTTTCAACCCACGACTTCCAAATAGGAATTAAAAAACTCGCCTGCGCGAAGCTATATTTAAAACACCCGCTTACGCGGGACTATAACTACACCATCTTCACGGCAATCCACATAGGCGCTAATGCCATAAACCTGTTGCAAATTTTCTGTGGTAAGCACTTGTATCGGTTCACCGTCCGCAACCATTTTCCCATGGTGCATGAGCACCAGGCGTGAACAAAAACGTGCCGCTAAACTTAAGTCATGGAGTGCGGCAAACACCGTACCGCCCTGCTGTGAATGTTCGGCCAGTAATTCCATCATATGCAACTGGTGATAAGGATCGAGCGCCGCGATAGGTTCATCGGCCAAAATAATTTTGGGCTCACCGGCAAATACACGCGCAAGCAGTGTGCGCTGCAATTCACCGCCAGACAATGTGGTGACGATACGCTGACGAAAATCCGTCAATTCCGTTATCTGTAACGCATGTTCAATGGCACTTTTATCACGCGTTGATTTTCCACTCATGGGTTTGTGCCAAGGCGCGCGCCCGAGCCCGACCAAATGCTCTACCTGCAGCGGCCAGGCCGGTGTTTCCTGTTGAGGCAAATAGGCAAGAATTTGTGCGCGCTCACGTGCTGGAATTTTCGCAAGCGGTTGCAGTGATGTTTCGCCGGCGATGGCCAAACTCACTGTGCCGGTATCCGGTTGTTGCAATCCGGCCATTACGCGTAGCAGTGAACTTTTACCGGCACCGTTGGGGCCGATTAAACCCACAAATTCGCCAGCATGAAGCTGCACACTGGCATCCACCAAAATTGAATTGCCATCGCGTTTGAGGCAGACCTGTTCTGTACTAAGTTGTGCGTTAGGTTGTGTGCCGGGTAGCGGATTCATATCAGGCCCACCGTGAACGGGTTTTTAAAATAAGTAACAGAAAAAACGGTGCGCCGATTAAGGAGGTCACCACACCAATTTTTAATTCGCGCGCACTGTCAAACTGACGCACCAGAATATCGGCCAGCACTAATAACAAAGCACCCCCGAGAGCACTGGCCAGCATTAAGCGGCCAGGGCGATAACCCACAAACGGTCGCAACAAGTGCGGAATGACCAAACCAATAAAACCAATCGCGCCACTCACTGCCACACAGGCACCAACTGCGATAGAAATACCCAACAATAAAATTCCGCGCTCGCGATGATTATTAAAACCGAGCGAACGTGCGCTGTCTTCACCCAAACTGAGCGCGTCTAAAAAACGGCTGCGGCTGAGCATCATCACCCAACCAATCAGCGCGAGTGGTAGGGCGATACTTACGTGATCAAAATGGCGATTCGCAAGCGAACCCAATAGCCAAAATACAATTTCCTGCATGGCGTACAAACTGGGCGCAAAATTTAAAGTCACAGCAATCAAAGCCACCATAATCGAACTCATGGCCGTACCCGCAAGGATTAACGCGAGCATACTGCTGTGCAAACCGGCGAGCACATACACCATAAATAAGGTAAATAACGCACCGACAATCGCCGCACCCGGCAACCAATACCAGGCACTGGCCGCCACACCAAAATACAAAGTACAAATAGCACCAAAAGCAGCGCCACTGGTCACCCCCAATACCCCAGGATCAGCCAGCGGATTGCGCAACAAACCCTGCATAGCAGCGCCCGACATTCCCAAGGTTGCACCAATCACCAACGCGAGAATCAACCGCGGCAAGCGAATTTGCCCAACCACATTTGCCGCGAGGGTTTGTTCGCCGTTTAAAAAATCCTGCAAGCCTTTGATGACGTCAATATCGGCAAGGCCCGTGTTGAGCGCCATTACCGATGCAATTGCAGTAGCCAGTACCAGCAAGCAGGTTAAGGATGTAAATGAGATTTTGGTCTGCAAAGGTGAATACCTGTTAAGTAATTTATTTCGCCAGAGAATTTTTTAATTGGGCGGCCACATCACTGATCACAGTGGCCGCGCACCCCGATAACCCTGCCGGCAAGGTGACCACGTTAAAATCAGCATGCTGCAATGCAGGGTGTGAAAGATATTCACGCGCAAGTGAATAAGCATCGTCACTGCCCCGCTCCACAATTAAAATTTGCGGTTTGGCACTGAGCAGTAATTCCAGATCAAGCTGATTAAAACCAAACATGCCGCGCTCTGCGGCCAGGTTACGCAAACCGGCGAGTTGCATTAATTCGTGCTCCAAAGTGCCATCGCCAATCACAACACCATTAGCCGAATACCAAAAAGCCGTGAGTGGTGTTTTTCCGTTATTGACCGTTTGTAAAGCGGCAACCTGCCGGTCGATGTTGTTCACCATCTGTTGCGCTTTTTCGTTCGTGCCAACCAATTCAGCCAATTGCAAAATTTGAGTATTGATATCCCCCAGCGTGCGCGGTAAAGGCAAACGTTCAACGCGCAGATTCAGCTTTTTTAATAACTCTATCGCGGTGGGCGCATCAAACTCGCCCGCAAAGATGACATCGGGTTTAAGTGGCACAATTTCTTCAGCCAAACCGTGGTTCACTGGCATGCCTTTGACTTGTTCGGCAATTGGCGACCAGATGGGGTCGGCGGTGAGATAACTGATTGATACCAATCGTTCGTGGGGCACGAGCTCCCAGAGTAATTGATCGATGCAAATGTTGAGTGAAGCAATTCGCTGCGGTGCTATTGGGGTTGTGAGTGCGGTGAGCGTTGTTTGTGAATAAACCAGGCTCGATAAAATCGACAACAAAAAGCCCATCGCAAACTGGATGGGCTTTTTAGACGCAACTTTTTCGCACAGCGCGCTTTTAAAACCGGCAAGAGGAAAATCAATCAGTTGAAACACTGCAAATAGTTTCATCTTAAAGTGGATTCAACCAAGCAGCACCGCGCACACCGCTAGAATCACCGTGGATTGCAGCTACTAAAGGTGTATCGCATTCACCGCCAAATACGTATTTCGGCAATCGCTTGGGTACTTCGGTATAAATTGCTGCGATATTGGATGCCCCGCCACCGAGCACAATCACATCCGGATCAAGCGTATTGATAATGGTTGCCAAGCCGCGTGCAAGTTGATCGTAATAATTTGCCAATACCTGCTGCGCCATGGTTTCACCTTGCGCCGCGCGCTCGACAATTTCATGGCCTTTGATTTTTTCTCCACCCGCAACATGATAAGAGCGACATAAACCGGTGCCGGATAAAAACGTCTCCATACAACCCGCCTTACCGCAATAACAGGGGCGTGCATTTAATTCGGCCTCGCTAGTCCAGGGCAAGGGGTTGTGCCCCCACTCACCAGCAACGCCGTTGGGGCCGACAATCGGAGCCCCCTTAAAGGCGAGACCGGCACCACAACCCGTGCCGAGAATACCGGCAAATACCAGATCGTAACCACGCCCGGCGCCGTCAGTCGCCTCGGATACGGCAAGGCAATTCGCATCGTTAGTGACTTTGACATCGCGCTGTAAAAAAGCAGACAGGTCTTTTTGGAACGGCTTACCATTGAGCCAAGTGGAGTTGGCATTTTTGACAAAACCGGTTTTACGCGAAACAGTGCCGGGAATACCAATGCCCACCGGCAAATGGTTCTGACCTGCGGCTGCTTCAGCTTGCGCCACTAAACCGGCTATATCGCGCAGGGTCGCGGGGTAATCATCGCGCACTGTGGGGATGCGTGTACGAAACAGCTCCTGACTATCGCCATTGAGCAGGATCACTTCTGTTTTAGTCCCGCCCAAGTCGATACCAATGCGAAATTCAGTCATAAAAATCAATCCGTTATCTATTTGTTGGTTATTGCTGCGAAATTATAGGTGGCGCTTGGCAAGCGAAGCAATTGAGTACAGAAATTAACAATTAGCAGCGACAAAAAAATGGCGATTTGGCGAGCGGGAGCTAGACTCTAGTGCATATCCATGCCCTGCCGATTAATTATTTATGAACGATCAACCAAGCTCTAACATACAATCAACACCCACCTCTGCCAGTGAACGCCGAAAATTCAGTCGTATTCTATTTGATGCCCATGTCGAATTAGCGCAAGGCGATTTCCACTGGCGCGCCACCTTGCTGGATATTTCACTCAAAGGATTATTGCTGCAGCAACCACTTCCCAAGGAAGTATCCACAAGTGAACCGGCGCTGGTAAAAATATTACTGTCCGACAATACAACCATTGCTATGTCGGTCACTGTAGCGCATCAACATCACCAGCAGACAGGGTTGGTCTGCAGTTCGATTGACATCGACAGCGTAAGCCACTTGCGCCGCCTGATCGAACTGAATTTGGGTGACGCAACAGCTGCCGAGCGCGAGCTGTCTGAATTAATCAGCGATTATTAATTCTGCGCCCCGTTAACTATGACTGAAGGAAATCATAACCATGATGCCTAATGACCTGGAAACCAGCGATTTAACTGACGAGGACAAACGCCGATTCCCGCGCTTTCCCTTGCGTGCCTATGCTGACTTGCAGTACTCCACCAAAACCTGGGAAGCCCATGTGTTGGACTTATCCGAAAGCGGAGCACGCCTTGCGCTGCTGGATGAACACCTTCTGCAAAAAGGCGATGCACTGCGCGTACATATTGATTTGGAAAATTTGAATTTGGTTACGTCAAATAAAAAGCGATTGGATTTGCATGGCCGCATAGTACATGTGCGCGAACATATTCTCGGCTTTGAATTTCAGCCGGATACGCCGGCCGATAAGACGTTGTTATACGAACTCATCACCTTAATTGAAAACGGCCACGAGTAATAAGGCGCGCGCTGTAGCCTTACAGCGCCGCTAAAGCTTCCTGCAAATTTTTTACCGCCACCACCTCTATACCCAACTGTTTATCACGCGGGGCATTGGCAAACGGCACTATGGCACGTTTGAAACCATGTTTGGCGGCCTCGCGCAAACGCTCGTGACCACTGGGTACCGGGCGAATTTCTCCCGATAAACCCACTTCTCCAAACACAATTAAATCCTGCGGCAATACCCGGTCGCGAAAGCTGGAGACTACCGCGAGCAACAGTGCCAAATCTGCACTGGTCTCCATTACCTTCACGCCACCTACCACGTTCACAAATACATCCTGATCGCCCACCATAATGCCGCCGTGACGATGCAACACGGCCAACAGCATGGCGAGGCGATTTTGATCCATACCTACCGCAACACGGCGTGGGTTGCCGAGGTGACTGTCATCCACCAGTGCTTGGATTTCTATCAATAGCGGGCGCGTCCCCTCCCACATCACCATCACCACGGAACCGGATGAGGCATCCTCCGCGCGCTGCAAAAAAATCGCCGAGGGGTTGCTCACTTCGCGCATGCCCTGCTCGGTCATGGCAAACACGCCCAATTCATTTACCGCACCAAAGCGGTTTTTATTGCCGCGCAAGGTACGAAAGCGTGAGTCGTTATCACCTTCCAGCAAGATCGAACAATCGATCATATGCTCCAGCACTTTGGGGCCGGCGAGTGAACCGTCTTTGGTGACGTGGCCCACTAAAATTAATACTGTGCCAGTCTGTTTCGCAAACCGCGTGAGGTAAGCCGCACTCTCGCGCACTTGCGATACCGAACCGGGGGCGGAGGCAATATCCTCCATGTGCATCACTTGAATCGAGTCGATCACCATCACCTTGGGCGCAACTTTTTGCGCAATCGCACAAATGGCTTCCACGCTGGTTTCGCTCAGCATTTGTAATTGATCGGTCGGCAACCCTAAACGCTGGGCGCGCATAGCCACTTGCTGCAGTGACTCCTCACCGGTGATGTACAGCGCAGGCATAGTGCGCGCTAAATTGCACAGGGTTTGCAATAGCAAGGTGGATTTACCCGCGCCCGGGTTACCGCCAATTAACACTACCGAACCCGGTACAAAACCACCGCCGAGCACCCGGTCAAACTCACCTGCACCACTGCTAAAACGCGGCACATCATTGAGCGATATTTCAGCAAGGGTTTGGATTTTATTCCCCGTGGCACCACCGGCGTAACCTTCAAATTTCGCTGCGCGATTGGTGGGTGTTGGCCCCAAGCGCACTTCACTCAAACTATTCCAGGCACCGCACTCCGTGCACTGCCCTTGCCACTTTTTATAATCCGCACCACATTCGTTGCAGACAAACGCGCTTTTGGTTTTTGTACTCACGAGCGTTCCTTATTCCTGATCTTTGGTGAGCCGGAGGTAAGCACCTAAACCCACCAGCAGCGCTACCGCGGCGATCAACATAAATACCGCGGAATTGAGATGTGTGGCATCGCCCAGCAGGGATTTAAACATCAACAACAGCGATTCAATAGACACCGCAATGACAATCGCCGACATAAACCGACTGATGGTACGGCGTGTTGATCCGGTGTGATGAATGTCTTTGTGCAGCAGTACTTCCTCTTCCAGAATCGTTTTACCCAAATCAAAAATCGCCAAGCCCAAGGTCACCAGAATTACCGATTGGAATGCCTGGGTGGCGGTATTGGTGTGTTCATAAACCATATCAAATAACGATGTGCCCGCTGAATAGAGCAGTAGAGAGGAAACGATTACCAACATCACACCGATAATGCCGTAAACCACTTGAAAGAAAGGGTGCACTATGCGGCGCAAACTATCGCCATTCAAAAAGGTGATGAGTTTTTCCAAATTAAAATTGATCACCAAATAACAGGTATTGCCATTGTTATCGATAAACCGTTGCACCGCCGAAATGGCGAGCTGATGAGTGGCGCTGGAAAGATAGGGTTGGGTAACCGTTGCCGCCGCAACATTTTCACTGGCGCGGGTGTAATACACACGATTGCTGCGATCCGACCCCAAACCGGGCTCACGTCGTTTGGGGTCCGGCACGGTGGGTGACGCGGCGGATTCGGTAATTTGCGCGCCCTTATCGTTAATACAATAAAGCAACTCAACAAAGGGATAAGACTCATGCAACCGTTTTACCACGGTGTTGAGATGTTCATGGGAGGTATCCATTTTGGCTGGAGCCAGTGAAGTCACAATAGACTCCAACAGCCGCTCAATTTGCGCTTGGTATTCGTCGTACTTTTTTAACAGATAGAGGTAATTGCGTGGGGTCATGAATACTTCTCAGGCGGGAATGATGGAAAACATGGCGGCATCATTGCCAAAAAGCCTGCCGAGTACAAGATTTTCTCCCGTTAAAACAAAAAAGCCCGAAGGCAGGCATCGGGCTTGTTGTGATTTAACCAAAAGTCGCACCAGTATCAGGCTTTTAAATGCCCCACATACTGCAGCGGATGAGTGATGGTAAAGGCGGGTACTGCATCCTCCCTCATACGAGCCAAGTCGCCGGGGCTCACCCAACGCGGGTCGGCAGAAGTCAGGGGCACACCGGCATGTTGGTAGGCCGCGACGACTAACTGTGAACAGAAGAAGCGATCTGTATCCCCGCGCCCGAGAAAGATGCGCGCCATACCGCTGGTGCAGCGCTGGCGCATACCATCAGGCAGCCGCTCACAAATACGGCGATCAACACTGAATGGCGCCTGACGGACTATGCCCCAGTAGTTATAGCCAGTGCCCAAATGCTGGCCGACAAAATCGCGAATGCGCAGTTCTTGCTCGCTGGTGAGGTTGGGGTAGCGGAAGGCCACCACAACTTCGTTGGAACCAACAGAATCTTCCAACTGGTTGAGCACCACACCATTCGCCAGCGCTTCTACCACCTGCCCACCGCCAATATAAACCGAGGCATGGCTGACCGGTGCATCGCTTACTGTGCGGATAGCACGCGAGACCACACCACTGGCCCGCGACAACAAAATATCGCCAATCCGCAAGGCACTGGCATCAATAGACTGGCCCCCATTGGCAGGCGAGAGCGGGATTTCCTCGGCAAAGGCATAGGCCTGCCGCGCCAACGCCATACTGGTCGCGGTGTACTGAAATTGGGCGTAGGCCTCAATGGGCGATAGGCCAGCAGAAACACCCAGCTCGAACGTCACCCCAATAAAACGGCCGCCACTCATCAAAGCGTGCACACCACCGGTAGGGCCAACCGGTGCATCCACCCCGGCAGTCATTCCCACGGCGACTGCAGCACCGCTAAACAGGCTTGGGCCGCCGTGAATAATGGTCACCTGCATAGTGGCGCTAATGGAGACAATCGCACCAACCACACCGGACAGGGTGCCGTAAAAGCCCACCTGATTACCGGGCGCAAACATGATGCCGTAACCAAAGCCAGCACCCACAGCCACACCACCAGTCACTGCTGGCCCCAAACCTATAGTGACGTTGTAGCGGTTGGCAGCAGCGCGCAGCAGCGGGATAAGCGCTGCCAACGCGGTGCCCGCGACGGGCACTGAGGCAAGCCCCGCCATGATCGCGGCCACCAGTAACTCACCTTTCCACCCCGACAGGCTATAACCGCCGGGCAGGTGAACCTCGGTGCGTCCACCACTCATGGCACCAGGGTAGGCTTGGGCACGGGTTAAATTAAGCTGACCGAGAAAGGCTTGCAGTTCGGCTTCGGGAACCCCTTGGGTACGCAGCTCTTGCAGCTTGGCGGTAAAATCGGGGGCCGTACTGAGCGCCCAGCCTAGAGCCAAACTTTTGGCAACTGGAGCATCACTGGCCGAGGCACGGTTGCGATAGCTATGCGCCAGGGAGCGCTGTTCACTCACCGCGTCAGCGCGCCAATGCACTACTTGCACCCGCATATACCCGGTGCGGCGCACTTCTTCTTCGTACTTGGGAACAAATACCGCAATCGATTCCTCGTAGCGGCGCCCGCCCGCCGGATCGACTATTTTGAATTTAGTGTTTTCCGGGGTGCCATCGCCGTGAATACCGGTGATGATGCGCGCATGAATTGCCGCTCGCTGTCCTGGGTCTTCATCGGTTGTAACCCAAATAGGGCCATAATTGCGCAGCAGGTTTTCCCAGCCCTGCACGCTGTAACTCTGCGGTGGTTGCGGGTGCAGACCGGCAGCGGCCAGAAATTCGGGTTTGTCATCGCCCAGCAAACCGGTGTCCGCCTTGTAAATGTCCACCCAGCGCTGGCCGACCGTGGCTAGCGCCTGCTCAATATTTTTTTGCTGCTGCACCCGCCAGCTTTTGAGCATGGTAAATACCGTTGCCCAACACGCCATGCCCGAGGGCTGGGCCAGTACCCAGAAATTGCCCGGCACCGAATAGTTGACCGCCTCAAAGGCACGTGCGCTGTAGGACTGGGCGCTGCTACGCGACCAGGATGAGACTTTGGCGCTCAAGCCCTGCGCCACAGGTGCAGCACCTGGCGGCGTCAGCGGCGCACGGCGCGGGTGAGCGGTTTTGGCAGTCTTTTTAGGTGCCGTTGTCGACTGCCGTGCAGGGCGCCGAACCAGGGTATTTTCCAGCTCTGAAAATCGATTACTCATGCTTGTCACCTGCTAGTTCCATGCGATTGATGGGATTGGGAAGGGTTGAACTGTCAGTAAGGTCACCAACCGAAGTGCCAGTGCCGGAATTGCTAATATCAGAATTGTTAGTACCGGAATTGCTGCCCTGCTGATCTGTCGCGGGCTTTGCTGGCGCTTCCGCGCCAATTTCAGCCAGCTCCGCCACCAGATCAAATTCATCCAGACTCATCGGGTCCACAAACGGCGACTCCAGCTCCCTGATGCCGGGTGAATGGGTGGTTTCCGGCGGGGTGATTGGCTGCGCTGGAACAGGTGTCGGGCTGGCCACAGCCAGCTCCCGCTCCAGTTGATCCAGGCGTTTGGCGATGGAGACATTGCCCAGGTCAAAACTGTTGGCGTAACTCATGCCCAACCCCATCTGGTCAAAGATATTGTGGTTGGGATGAGCAGTGGCCGGGGTGGGCACTGCCGCTGCACTGCCACCCACACCCGCCGGGGTACTCGTTGGGGTACTGCCCGGTGCAACCGGCTGATTCGCGTCAGCGGGCGCTTGGTTTTGCCCCAGAATAGCGGCCAGCTCTTTCTCAAAATCGTCTTTCGCCAGCGCCAAACCGGGGTTGAGCGACTGCTGGCTGGCGGCGGTGATAGTGGTTGGCCGCTCCGCCTCGGCCAACCAATTCTCCTCATCGGGCAGGGCAATCGATGGACTGGACGACTCGCGCCCATGCACTGGAGGAAGACTGGGCTGGGGATGACCAAACTGGGGAGGACTCGATGGAGGAGCAATGGCAGGCGCCGGTGCCAAACTGACGCCCGCAGGCGCGGCGCTGTAGGCCGCTGAAATTTGCGCCTCTGGTGACCATTGATCTGCATGGGTAAAGGCCTCGACCTGAAAGCGGCCAGTATCGGGGGCCGATAATTCCGGGCTGTAGCTGCCATCTACCCACTCCTGGGCGGCAAAGGCCGAAAACATAAAACCCTGCGCCGGGGCGACCGGTGCCGGTATCAGCCACAGCGGATTAACTTGCTCCTGGGCAAGGCGATGCTGCT
This sequence comes from Cellvibrio sp. BR, assembly GCF_000263355.1. Lineage (NCBI taxonomy): Bacteria > Pseudomonadati > Pseudomonadota > Gammaproteobacteria > Cellvibrionales > Cellvibrionaceae > Cellvibrio > Cellvibrio sp. BR. The sequence goes on from NZ_JH668202.1 coordinate 409,049, forward strand.
CAATAACCGGAGGGGCTAAAGGCTCAGGTGCGGTGCGCGCGGGCGTGGCACCCAGTACCCGCTCCTCTAGCGCCCGCAATTGGCTGCTTGGCCGGTGATACTGCTGGCCACGCACCAATGCAATTTCGCTCGATAGTCCCACCGCCAAACCGCCCCCCCTGGTTTTACCTGTGCCGCTACGACTGCTTTGCAGGGATTGCTCCAGCGAACGCAAACCTGATCCTGTAGCTCCCGGGTGGGTTGTTACTGGTTTTGGTATCCCTGCTTTTGGTATTCCTGCTCTTGTCATCTAGGTCACCTGTCTGTTGATCCTTCTCAAACCTCAGGACTGTAAATTCAGCTGCACCAGCGCATAGGGGTCGAGTGCGATTGCCAGGGCGTTATTACCCGCCTGCAACTGTGCACGCGGCACTTTCAAACGCAGCTCTGCCGCATCGGCATGCACTATTTCCGCCAGCTGGTTGTTGACCAGCGCCCGCGGAAAATCGGCGCTTTGCTGTACCACAAAATTGCGCCCGCGCAGGGTCAGCTCCACACTATCGCCCTCCTCCCTGGCACTCATTTGCGCCAGCTGGGGTGAGAGTTTTTTGCGCCGGACTTTGTTAATCATGTTGGCCAGATCCTGGTAATTCAGGTTCTTTTCGCCACCGGTTTTTTCCTTGATCACCTTTTCCAGATTCACATTGCGTTTGTCCATCTGCTCCAGGTCGCGGGTTGAACTCACCCCCACCTTGCGCAAACTGGCTTTCACCTCCTCGTCCATGCCCTCCAGCAAGTCCAGCTCCAGGTCATCCTTATTGGGCGGTTCATTAGCGTTTTCGCGAATTTGCCGGTCGGTGATAGAGCCCAGTTGGAAGGAGATGCGCGAACCACCGGCTTCACCCGGTTTCACCATTTGAAATTGCACCTTGCCATCGGCCATCACCGGAAAAACATTCAGGTCCAGCGCCACATCCTTGACTGTATAAGTCAATTTGCGCGTCAGCCCCTTGAGCGCGAGGGTGTCTTGCGCTTTATCCAGCTCCAGGATGAGCGAATCCAGAAACTGCTCAAGATTCCAGGGTTTGGTCTCGCGAATGGTCATCGCCCGGCTCCGGATCTAACTCAAGGGTAAGTGCCAAACGGTGCAGCACCGGCTCCACCGAGGTCTCGATCCACTGACTCGGCGGCGTGGCGCCAATAAACGCTTCACCACTGCTGGCACGCAGCAGCTGCAGTTCAATCGGCAGCTCAATGTGTAACCGCTCCACTACCAGCCCCAAGTAGCTATCCGGCTGGAAGGGGTCGGGCGCCAGCTCAATTTGAGGCGACAAAAAATCCTCCAACATACCGGCCAGACCGGGGAAGTAATCCTCCGGATGAATCTCATCCCCGCCAATTGGAGCGAGGGTGGCAACTGAGGGATCTGGCGCGCTCATCGGGCTTTCCCTGCGGGATGGCAGCGGCAAGTTTCGGGCTGCACCAGTCGCAATGCCCCTGCGCGCCGCGCGGGTTCAGCGTTTTCCAAGGCCACCGGAAAGAGTGCCTGCTTGTCGCTAAACACTATTTCCAAACCCTCAAATTGGGCGCTTATGTCCACGTCGCTCAAAGCGCGGGCGAGTATCTCTGCTGTTGGGTTCATGACTGCTTCACTCCGACAAAATGCAGCATGGCGGGAATAGGAAATACCACTGACTCCTCATTCAAAGTCTCCACTGCACCGTTTTCGTCAACTGCTCCGGCGCGCACCAGAATCAGGGTTTGCAGTTTCATCACCGGAAATACCCAGAGCGATGCCCGCTCACCCGGCCGACCACGCAGCTGGGCTTGATGTTGCGCAGCCTGATTAAAGCGCTCGCCAAATTCGCTGCTAGCGATAGCGGTCAGATACTCGTCATTGAGTGGCGGCTGGTCCGGCGCCAAGCGCACCAGCAGGTGGTTCAAGGCAAATACACTGAATTCATAACCAGCGCGCAGGTTAATTGTCTGGCGTGTGCCCTCCTGGCGGCGTTTGAGCTGGGTATCGGTGCGGGCATTGCGCTGACGCTCGGGGCTGAGCTTGAGGTAATAGCGGCTGTGCAGATCTACGCGGCGGCTGTCGCCGGTAAAATCATGGTTCCAGACTTCGTGCCAGTAGTCGCGGAATAACTCGCGGTTAGCCAGTGGGATAAGTTCGCTAGACTCTTCAATGCGATCAAACTGGCAGGTGCCCATCACCACGATGCTCTGCTGCACCGAGGTGCCGCGCAGCTGGCCTTTGCGATTGCGCCACAGCAGGCTGACAACCACTATGTGTTCCTTGCCCGCCTGCAATTTGGCGCCCTCGGCGGCGCTGATCTGCGGGGTTAGCTCCAGTGGGCCGCTGCCAGCGCTGGCAATCCGCTCCGAAGTTTCATGCACCACCCGCAGGTTATCCGCCTGTTTGACCTGCACTAGCAGCTCCGCCTCATTCAGGGTTTCCGGTGTTTCCAGCTGGGTGGGGAAGAGCCAATCGCGGCCCTGTTGATAGAGCACCTGGGTGCGCCCCACCAGTACTTGGGTGGGTGCACTGGCCAAACTCAAGCGCACACTGGCCACCCGTTTGTAATTGCGCTGGCGCGCGCTACTCAGCCCCAGGCTCATACCCGCCAGCAGCTGATGCAAAGCGGGGTCGTCAACCCCCGGGTTCAGTGCCCGCAGGTGGTCATTCAACTGCTGGTCGGCCTGCAGCCCGAGCCGGGCAAAATCGGTAATGCCGTTAATAATCTGCCCGGTCATACGCTGGGGCGCCTCGACAATACTCTGCACGGTTTGCGGCGAGAGCACCTGTTGTAGCAGTGGCATAAGGGCTGGCAGTGCCGCCAGCAAAGCTGGTGCCACCTTGGCTTCGCTGTAGCGGGAACTGGCACGGGCATAAGATAAACTCGCCGCGCGCGCACCACTTGCAGCAACCGCAGGCGCGGCCCCCGTGGTGGCAGCCCCGCCGGTGGCGGCAGTAATTAATTGCATCAACTGGCGAATATTGTCCGGTGTAAGCAACTGGCTGGTGACCTGCCCTACCACTGGGGCCACACCGCTAATCAAGCTGTTAATCGCCGGAGCCAGGGAGGGCAGCATGGGCATAAGCACACGCACTATGTCCGCGCCGGAAAACAGTGCGCCGCTCAAGGGACGCTCGCGCAGGCTAAAAGGTACTGAATCTACCTGGCTCAGGGCCGGCGAAAATGCAGAAGCAGAAAAGGCTGAAGCAGTCATGGTTGAATCCTTTTTAACAAGCTGGCTCATAGCGGCAAGAGGCAATCGCTGTACGGGTGAAGACAACGGCAAAATCGGCGACGGTAGATCCTCACCCGGTTCATCTGAGCGATCGATTTGCCCAGACGATCGGCTGAGCGGCAGCTCTACCACCGCCGACAACGCCGGCCCCATGCCCTCTTCGGTGCGATAACTCAGCAGCTGCATAAAACGTCGCTCGCGCCCGAGTTGCGCCGACGGCAGCAGGAATTCCCCGCGCCCAAAGTTCTGCGGTGGCAGTGGCCCCTGCAGCGACGCGCGTAACACCCCGCTATCGCCCGCACTACCGACACTGGCCAAGCCACTGCCGGTGGTAACCGGTTCGGCACCTAACTGCCAGCGCCAATAGCGGTTTTTACCTATATCGAAACTCACGCGCAGCCCCTCTGGCTCGGGTGTTATAGCCAGAACCAATGCCAGCGCCATAAGCCTTACCTACCGGCAAGGGCGGGCGCGGCGGCAGGTGCTGCAGCGGGCGCAGGTTGCACTACCTGCTGACCTGGTCCCAACTGGGCACCGCCATCGGCGCCGTTTTGGTAGAGGGTTGCAAAGTTGTCCAGTTTGAAATAATCCGACTTGAAGGTGATATCCACCGAGCCCGTGACCTTCGCTGCCAATTCGGTACTGGCGACACTCTTGGCGCTCGATACCGAAATTTTGCTGGTGCGCCGACTGGAAGTGTGACCACCTTTGGGGCCGCCAAAAATGGAGCCGATCAAACCGCCACTGGCGCTGACACTGTTGCTCGATGATTTCAGATCCTGGATTGCCGCCTTGTCGGATTTTTGCACCTGTTCCGAGGCTTTAATGTCGAATAACACCGAGGCCTTGACGTTACCTTTTTCCACCACCAACCGGGTGATGCCCATCAAAATGGTTTCGCGCAACATGGCACGCTGCTCTTTGGCCATTTGGATTTTGGCATCCATGATTTTGGCTTTAACCTGGTTGTCCCCCAAATCCATGGGCTGGCCACTGGCATCGGTCAACTGCAATTTGCGCGAGCCGTCTTCATTTTCCTCATCGCTAAATGCCAGCCCGAATTCATCGCTATTATTTTCCGCGAGGTAGCCAAAGGAGGCGGCGTCATCAATGGAATTAATAAATTTGGATATGGATTGGGTGGCCGCTTTCAGTAACTTTTGATAGGACTCCATTTGCGCCAGAGTCACTTCCAGGTTGGCGTCGAACACCCCTTTGAGCAGGTCTTTTACAAAGCCGGGGAAATCCACCTCATCGATAAAACCGCCGGCCAGATCCCCCGCCTGGTCAATGCGCTGGTTGGTGTGGCGTTTATCATTGATCATGTCGCCCGCTTTGGGGTCGGCCATTGCCACTGGCAAGTTTTTGGCCTGCACATAATCGGCCGTGTTGTGCGCGAGGTTTTGGTAATTTTGGCGATACACATCCAGGTAGAGGGACTTTTGATCCTCCACCCCCAATTGATGAAATGTCGCCGATTGGGCGAGTGTGCGACGGGTGTATTCGCGGGCAAGATCTTTGATGGCTTGTTCACTCATGCGACTGAACTCCTTTCTCGGTTACAGGCATTTTGGGTTAGCAATATTGTGTGTGGCGACGATTAAAAATCGTCGCTGTCATCATCGGCAAATTCCAACTCTTCCTCGTCGCCGCTGGCGTCCATTCCCGCCTCGTCACCCACGCTGGTGAAATTCAAAATATAAGCTTCGGCCGCTTGCACAAATGCCAGAAAATCTTCATGGCGCACCGAGGCCTCATTAAAATTGGCGACCCATTGGAAAATTTTGTTGCCATCCACCGCCAGTGAACGATGGGCGCCAATATTCGGCGCCGCGCCAAATTCCTCTTTGGATAAACGCTCGATCACCGTCCACAAACTTTTGCGGCGGTTGCCACCAAAATAGGCGGTGATATCCGGGTCTTTTAAAATCTCCATGCACTCTTGCAGCTGCGCATAAAATTCACGGGTTTGCACATGGGCCATGCCGGTACAAAATTCTGTGAGGTTGTATTGCAGCTCACGGGTCGCCTGATACAAACGCGAGCGCGATACCGGTGAGGTCTCGCTAAAACCATCATCCACCCGCTCGGTTTTATCTATGTACTCGGCCACTTCCGCCATCAGGTTGTGCCACAAATTGGGAAAGTGTTCATTCACCACCATGCGCGCCAGCACTTCGGTTTCGCTTTTATTCAACACTCGGCGATAAACCATGCCGCGCTCCTCTTCCGAAGCGCGATCATCGCGGCGTTTCCAATAGCGATACAAGCGCGCAGCTACCGGGCCATCCACCACATCAATGGAGCCTGCAGCCCAATTGAGCACCAGCGCATCCACCAATTTAAATATTCCCAACCGCTCGCCCAATTCGTAAATGTAATCCAGCGCCCCGGCTGCAAGGATGTTGTCTTTAACTATGCCCTGCTCTTCAATGCCTTCAAAATCGTCAACTGAAAAATCCCACTGGCTAGTATTTTGTGCCCCACCTTTCCGCCAGGCGGCATCGAGCGGGTCATCTTCACCGCTAGCGATTTCAATTGCATGGTTGTACGCCAAGGCAAAATGCTCGTCGTAACCACCGTCCTTGAGCTTTTCAATGTCATCAATTTGAATGCCGCGATCGAGTAAATAATCGATCATCGCCATCTTTACCGCGTCAGTGAAACGGGATTTTTCAATCTCGCTCTGGTCGATATAAATTTCCAATAGCGCCGGTAGCTGGCCTTTTTCATTGACCTGGCTGATCAGCTTTAATATGACCGGTTCAAGAGCACCCGGCGCCAAATTAATTTTTACGTTGTTAGGCATGATTTGACTTCCTTTCGCAACGGCATGGTTGGCGAGAATGTGAAAATTAACTGCCGCCAGTTACAAACTGACACGCACCTGATGCGCAATTAAATCGCGCAGCACATTGTCTTCAGTGATATTGATGCGGTGTTTTGCGCCCACCAATTTCACTAACTCCTGGGAGAAAATATCCAGCGGCCCATCTTTGCGTTCCAGCTCAAATAAAATCGCATTCACAAAACCTTTATCGTCCTTGATCTCCTCCACACTCATGTCATCGCCTTCCAATAATCTGGCCAGCAACGCGGGGTAAACTGCCGCTAATACCAGTCGTTTATTCTCGCTAATACGCAAACCATTCAGGCGTTTCAACACGCGATCCAACTCTGTGGTAATACCGCGGTTTGCAATAATCTTGCGCACATTGCTGCTGGTGTAGGGAAATTTTTTGCGCATTTTTGCCAGCGCTTGTTGCGCTAATGGATCCAGCGAACCCACTCGCGCGGTCACCTTTAACAAACCGGTTTCGGCATCCGGGCGATTGCTGTCAAGCATCTTGTTCCACACCGGTTTTAAATCGCCAAAATCCAAATTTTTAATAGCCACCGTTTTGGCAGTTTTACGCGGTTCGGCCACGGCCTCTTTTTCAATTACAACTTCGGTTTCTTTCTTTTCATTAGCGGTAGTCATGACGCAGTCTCCCTTCACTGAGCTTAAAATCGAGGTAACGCATTGCATCGGCGAGATTCAAACAGCCATAACCCGCTTTGCGATGTTTGAACGAGCGATCCAGCTTGTCGCTGGTGTGTTTGAGCAGATGTTTAACTTGATTGTCACTAAGTCTTTTGCCGCGCCCGCGCGCGTAGGATTTCAATAGCGCCACCGCACCCGCCACAAAGGGGGCAGCGTGTGAGGTGCCAGTGGAAAAGGCGTAGCCCTTATCCAAATAACTGCTGTACACATCCACCCCGGGGGCAATTAGCGATACCTGCTCGCCGTAAGTGGAAAAGTCGGCCACCTCGCGCTGTGCATCCATGGCGCCCACGGCAATTACCGAGTCAAAGGCACCGGGGTAATACATTTCCTGCTGACCGTCATTGCCCGAAGCGGCAACAATAGTAACGCCCTTGCGCCGGGCATAATCAATGACTTCTTGGTGGGGCAAACCGCCACCACTGTGTTTTACCCCGAGCGACATATTGATCACATCGGCGCCCTGATCCACCGCGAATTTCACTCCGGCATTAATATTCTCCAGCAGACCCGCGCCCATTTTTTTGCCGTTCTTTTCCATCGCCGCAAGCACCCGCACGGGAATAATTTGGCATTCAGGCGCAACCCCCACCGGCATAGCGCGCCCCTTGCCCGCGATAATTCCGGCCACATGAGTGCCGTGCCCCACTTCGTCGGTGGCCACTTCATCGGCTTCAAGAAAGTCGCCAATAAATTCGGCAGCACCATCGAGAATATTCACAAAATCAAACCCGGGTTGCAGGCGCTCCACCAGCTCGGGGTGTTGCAAGTCCACACCGGTATCCAACACCGCAATTTTTATTTGCCCGTGGCCGCGCGAGTAGCGGTGTGCTTCATCCAAATAAATTAATTCGCGCGAGGTTTTATCGGTATTAACACTCAGCGCCGCCGTGGGAGGATTCAATTCCATCTCGCCAACATCGGTAGCGCTGGCCTGTTCCACCGCAGGCAACAAACGCAAGCGCTGGATTAACGCTTGGGGCACACGCCCGGAGCGGGTTAATACCAGGCGATAAATGCGATTCAAACCTGCAGCAATTTCATCGGCCGACCATTCGCCCTGAGCGGCGGCGTATTCGCGGGTGGCAAGAAAGGGAAGATTAAATTCACGAAACAGGCGATCGATATCAGGGTGGAAGGTCTCGCGTTCCAAACGGCGATCGGCCAGCAACATTTGCCAGTGAGGCAATTGCTCTATCGGCAAGGCCGCGCGCAATTTGATACGAACATGATCTTTCATAGCATTCCCTGAATATTTTTTTAGTTGTGCAACAGCAATCGACACCCGCTTTGCGCGTCATGGAAAACGACATTGCAATGCCCATACCAGCGTTTTCAATAGGCGACTCAAGATCACGGCTGGCGCGTGTTGCAGCGCAATCCATAAAAAAATACCGAGGTGACGGCGGGTAATTTTTTACCCGGATAATTTTTTATTTATCCGCCATAACAAAAATTACGGCGCCAATTGACGCGTAAATTTTCCAAATCTGGCGGGTAAGCTATACCCCACTCGGGACAGCTCTGACCCACCCGAACAATCAGAAGGGGGCGTGGTTTTTTGCACACATAAAAAAACAGCGCGCGCCAGTAACAAGCGCGCGTGCAGAACAAAACGCAGAGAGGAATTAAACCAGATTGTGTTTGCGCGCGAGGCGGCCAAAAGCGCGGCGCTCTTTGCCCGCCTTGAGGGCAGCCTGGGTGATATTGCCTTTGGTAATGGCGAGGATGGATGCTATGTAGTGTTTTTCAAATTGGCTGATTACCAGCTCTTTCGCCTGACTGAAGGTCAGCGCCAAGGTACCGGCAGCCGACCCATAATAGGGTTGCAAATAATCAACACCCAGATCGCTGGCGCTGGTCATGGAGGCAGGCTTTTGTCCAAACACCCAGCGGGTAATTACATTTTCCAGCTCACGCACATTGCCCGGCCAGTGATAAGCCTGCAGCCAGTGCTCAAATGCGGGGGTGAGCGGGTTAGCGTAAAGCTGATGCTGTTCAGCTACCTTACGCCAGTAGCTATGGGCAAGCGGCAGAATGTCCTCACAGCGCTCGCGCAGCGGCGGCAGCTGGATGCGCAATACATCAAGGCGGTAAAACAAATCGTCGCGAAAACGGCCCTCGCTTATACGCTCCTGCAAATCGCAGTGAGTGGCGGCAATGATGCGCACATCGGCATGGCATTCACGACCGGAGCCGAGCGGGCGGAAACAGCGCTCCTGGATAAACCTGAGCAGCAATACCTGCGCCCCAGGTGACAGGCTGTCGATCTCATCCAGAAACAAAGTACCGCCCTGCGCCTGACTAATCAGCCCCTCTTGCCGCGCTTGGGCACCGGTAAATGCGCCGCGCTCGTGGCCGAAGAGTTCATTCAAAATCAATTCATTGGGGTAGGCGCCGCAATTAATGGCAACAAAGGGGCGTTGCGCCCTGCGGCTTAACGCGTGCAGCGCGCGCGCCACCAATTCCTTGCCTGTGCCAGTTTCACCGTAGACCAGCACCGAGGTATCCGCCGCCGCACAGAGCCTGATCTGCTGGCGCACCTCCACTATGGCAGATGAGTGACCATAAATACGGGCCAAAGGTTGATCATCGGTGTAATAGTTATCCCCTACCCCTGAACAGCGGGTCAGAGAATCCTGCATAGATTCCATGACTGATTCCTTCCAACAGTGTTGAGAAATTGTTGAATGACAGAGGGTTCTGACGCTGTAAAAAAAGCCCGCGTGGCAGCGGGCTTTTTTCACTGGAATGTTTCTTAGTTTGCAGGCAACTCGATATTACCGGGCGCACCTCCGCCGACCGCCACACCACCATTATTTAACACAAAGGTGACAACCTGGGTTTGCAGCTCAGCGGTAACCTGTGGTGCACCTCCCTCCGGACGCAGTAATGATGCATGGCCACCAGCCGTGTGTTTAACATAACCGCGCCCCAGTTGAGTTGAGCCTAGCCCCAGCTGCGTGGTATTGAGTAGCGATGCCATGGCCTGGGTTCCCGCAAGCGGCGCACCGGCTGCATTGTTGGGGATCACCAGGTCATTATTGATTTGCTGCACCAATACCGGTACACCCAGCTGGGCCAGAGTTTCCATATAATTGACTGGATCACCCGCATCCATCGCACTTTGTGCGGCATACAAGAACCGCTCATAGTTAGTGGTTCCCACCATCACCCCACTCGCCCCCAGGCCACCATTAATCACAGGGGCAAAAGTAGCGGAGTTCACCAAAATTTGCGCCACTTGCGTGCCGGCAGCACTGGTGATCAAACCGCGAATCGGGTTGAGGTTGGAAGCGAGCCCTACCTGTGCATCATTGGCAATCGCCAACTGATTCACGGTGGTAAATACACTACCCAGTATTCCTCCCAATGAAACGCCTACAACATAAACACGATTCAAATCCAGACCGGTACTGACTGTTTTGAGCATCTCCGTATTTACGCTCGCAAGGCTGGCGTTGAGGTTGAGTAAATCCATTACCGCTTGACGATTGTTGTCGCGGGTATTGGTCAGGAAACCGAGGTTGATAAATTGCGCGCCCGAACCGTCACTTGCACCCGGCGTTTCAAAATTCATCGGCGCGGGAGCACCACCGGAACCGGCCACATTAAAGTGACGCTCATGGGGTGCGTTGTCGCCATAAAGCGCAGCAAAAGGGATGGACTGGCTCTTTTCCACGTTCAGTACATTCACAAAAGCGCTGTTGGCGGGAATGCCGTGCACCGGTAAATCGATGGCTACTGTGGCTACACAACGACTGGCCAAGGTATGCCCCAACGCGACAACCGATGCCCGATCGCTGGTAATACCGTGCACGTAAATCACCGTGGGATAACCGGTCGCTGCATAGATTTGGCCACAGTTAGCCGCACCGGCATAACCGGGCACCCAGTTGTCTTGCGGCATGGTGACTTGCAAAGGTACAGATTCATCGCCTGTTTTTGCCGCAAACGGATAGCGATAGGTGACGTTATAGCTGCCATCCACATCGGTCGGTATGGTCCGCCCCAAGGCACCGGCAAGGGTTAAATCCGGTTTCCAGTTGCGCTTTAAATACTCACCAAAAGGCAAACCCGTCGCCGCTGTTTGGTAATAAGGCAGCTTGATATAACCGGTATACAGCTTGCCAACATTAGCCGCCAACTGGCTGCTAAAAGCTGAGAAATCAACTCCCGTAACACCGGCAATGCCAAGGCTGCGGGCTTTGGGTGTAGGCAAAAGCCCAATAGACTCTAATTGTTGGACATTGGCCACAGCGGTGGATGGTGAAGCACCCGCCGCAATTTGTAACCCGGCGATGGCGGCACGGGGTGACGCCATCGCAATCAGGGGCGATATGGGGTCGGTTGTGGTGAAGGTATAGGTTAGCACCAGCTTTTCTTTTGCCGCTGCCACACTCAATGCCCCTCCGCTGGCCGCTGCCAGAAAACCACTGCCCAGCGTTTCCCAGCCTACTATCGCGTTGCGTACTGGCACCAAGGCTTCCAGGGTTGTGTAAGTCGGGTCGCGCAGCGCGTTGTAGCTCCAGGAACGGGTTAGTGGTGCTCCGCTACTGTCGCGCAGGTCATTGGTTAACACCACCAGATATTTGGTTTTGGCTTTCAGTGGTTTAGTGGGACGAATACGAATGGTGTTGTTGCTACCACCATCCAATGACACCACCTGAACATCGTAATTGGCAAGGCCAGCAATGCCGGTGATATTGGCAGGATTCAGCGCATCACCCGTCGCACTTAACTCAATCAAAAATACTGTTTGCGACGCCAGTGCGCTCGCCGGGTTTAGGCTACCGCTTAGCTGAATATCAAAAAAAGCTGAGGTGGAGAATCCATCCAACTGATTCATGGTTGCCCGCACAGGGTCTGTCGGCGCACCCAGATTAGCCGTGCCATCGCTGGTCGCTGCCGCCGCAAAAATCAGATCAGTATTGAATGGTAAATCGGAAATGACAGGGTCAAAACGTGGATGGGTGCCCACTACATAGGCATCTGGGCCCGAGCGCGGTGGAGCTTTTTCGGTATCACTTCCACCGCAGCCCTGCAGGGCAAAGGTGGACAATACGAGCGTAGATAACAGGAACAAGTGTATTTTATTCTTCATAATAGATCCCTGAGCAAGACGGTTAGTGCCACAACAATTGAGTCTAGTCTCATTTTCAAAAGCTGCGAGCCTGTCAATTACAAACCATTACCGCAATTCGATGAGTGTGATCTATTGCCAAAAAAAAAGGCAAACCCCGGAAGGTTTGCCTTTTGCTTATGACACGATAAGTTACGCTCGCTGCAATTTATACTACACCTTTACAACTACGCCTTTATAACTACACAGCGATCTCGGCCAGGTTCCCTTTTTCCTCCAGCCAGGTTTTGCGATCACCCGCTCGTTTTTTAGCGAGCATCATATCCATGATTTGCATGGTGCCGTCGTCCTCACCAATCGTGAGTTGTACCAAACGACGGGTATCGCGCGCCATAGTAGTTTCACGCAGCTGTAACGGGTTCATCTCACCCAAACCTTTAAAGCGTTGCACGTTGGGTTTGCCTTTTTTATTTTCGGCAGCGATGCGATTGAGCACACCATTTTTTTCGCCTTCATCCAACGCGTAATAAACTTCTTTACCTATATCGATACGGTACAACGGCGGCATAGCCACAAATACATGACCGCGGCGCACCAACACCGGAAAGTGTTTTACAAACAGCGCACAGAGGAGTGTGGCAATGTGAAGACCATCCGAGTCGGCGTCGGCGAGAATACAAATTTTGTGATAGCGCAGCTCGCTTAAATCTTCGCTGCCCGGGTCCATGCCAATCGCCACTGAAATATCGTGCACTTCCTGACTGGCGAGAATTTCGCCCGAGTCCACTTCCCAAGTATTCAGGATCTTGCCACGCAGCGGCATAATCGCCTGAAATTCACGATCGCGCGCTTGTTTGGCCGAGCCACCTGCTGAATCCCCTTCCACTAAAAATAATTCGCTGCGCGCCGGATCGCCACTGGAGCAATCCGCCAATTTGCCTGGCAGCGCCGGGCCTTGAGTCACACGTTTACGCTCGATTTTTTTACTGGCGCGCACGCGTTTTTGCGCATTGCTAATACAAAATTCGGCAAGTTTGTCGCCGTCTTCAGTGTGCTGGTTTAGCCAGAGTGCAAACGCATCTTTAGCAATACCCGACACAAACGCGGCAGCTTCACGCGAGGTTAAGCGCTCTTTGGTTTGACCGGAAAATTGTGGGTCGGCGTGTTTGTAAGAGAGCACATAACAGCAGGCATTCCACAAATCCTCTGGTGCGAGTTTAATACCGCGCGGAATTAAATTGCGGAATTCGCAGTAGTCGCGCAGCGCATCCAATAGACCAGTGCGCAACCCATTGACATGGGTTCCGCCCTGCGCGGTGGGAATCAGGTTGACGTAGGACTCCTGCACCAACTCGCCGCCATCCATCAACCATTGCACCGCCCAGGTCACGGCTTCGGTTTGGCCACTGAAATCGCCCACAAAGGGGCTGTCAGGTAGGGTTAGCCACTCTTGTGTTGCACCGGCGAGATAATCTTTTAAACCGTCTTCGTAATACCAAACATCTTTTTCGCCGGTTGACTCATCGAGGAAAGTGACGGTCAGGCCGGGGCACAATACCGCTTTGGCGCGCAACACATGGCGCATGCGAGTGACAGAGAATTTGGGCGAATCAAAATACGTCGGATTTGGTAAAAAATGGACGCTGGTACCGGTTTGACGCTTGGGGCACGTGTCGATAATTTCCAGGTCGCTGGCTTTATCGCCATTGGAGAAACCCATCTGGTAAACATTGCCGTCACGCTTCACGGTAACAATTAATTTTTCCGACAAGGCGTTCACTACGGATACACCTACGCCGTGCAAACCACCGGAAAATTGGTAATTTTTATTAGAGAATTTGCCACCGGCATGGAGCGTACACAAAATCACTTCTACGCCGGGCTTGCCCTGCTCCGGGTGAATATCCACCGGCATTCCGCGACCATCATCCACCACTGTGACCGAGTGATCTTTATGCAAAATCACATCAATAGTTTTAGCGTGGCCGGCGAGCGCCTCATCCACCGAGTTGTCGATAATCTCCTGCGCCAAGTGATTGGGGCGTGTGGTTTCGGTGTACATGCCCGGGCGTTTTTTTACCGGGTCCAATCCCGTGAGTACTTCAATATCTTCTGCGGAATAATTAGCCATCTTATTTTCTGTTTACCGATTAATTTAAAAAGCTGAATAGTTAAAAAAGCTGAGTCGTTAAAAAAAAGCCTAGTGATTAAAAAAATCCATGCAGTCAGCAAAAAACCGTTCGAAGCCCTGGAAGGCATGATCGCCACCCGCCTCTATTGTTTGTTTGCAACCTGCGTATTTTTGTACCGCCTTGCGGTAATCGAGGGTTTCATCGCCCGCTTGTACCAATAGCCAATAATTCTGTAGGCGCGAGGGAGCTATATCCACAGCGATAATTTCATCTATGTGGTGCGCACATAAGCGGTAGCTATCATCGGTGTGATAACTTTTCAGGTCAACCTCTAAATAGGCGGGCATAAAATCCTGCGGGCGCACCGCCGGGTTAATCAATACCGCACGCAAGTTATATTTTTCTGCCAGCCAAGTCGCCCAAAAACCGCCCAGTGAACTTCCCATTAAATACACAGGCTCAGGCAAAAGCGATTCAACCAATGCCTCCAGCAGCAGCTGGGTTTGCGCCGGATAAGGGGGGAGTTGCGGGCAGTGGAAACTGATTTCCGGGTGCTGCTGCGCGAGCCATTGCGCCGTTTGCTGCGCTTTAAAGGAGAGAGGGGAACTCAGAAACCCATGGATGTACACCAATGCCGCCATGGGGGATTAATAACCTGCCGATTTATAATCAATCACATACTGTTTGTTAGTAACGCGCAGCACACCCGTATCAAAACTACCGTCACCACGCAGATCAAACCAGCGATAACCGGGCATTTGGGTATCCACTGTAAAATCATCACACTTGGGTTTGAACTGCACACAAGTTGAAGGCGTGGCCAGCAGGGTGACACCTTTGCGCTGCTGCTGGAACTCTTGGTGGACATGCCCCCAGGTCACAATTTTTACCTGCGTATGGGCATCAATCAGCTGGAAGAAGGCATCGGCATTGCGCACTATGTATTGATCGATCCATACACTCCCCACCAGCACTGGTTGGTGATGCAGGGAAATAATCACATGTTTATCGCGATGCGCACGCAAGGCATGCTCAAGAAAATCCAGTTCACTGGCAGCCAACTGACCGTAAACCTGTCCGGGCACACTGGAGTCCAATAAAACCAATACCCACTGCCCCAACATCACCAAACGGCTTTGAATGCCAAGGCGCTCCTGATTGGCGGCCATCAATTCCGCTGAGTCATGATTGCCAGGCAACCAGCTCATAGGCTGGGAGAAGTAGCGGCGAATATTGGTTTCAAAACGCTGATAACAATCTCTATGCGCTTCGCTGGCCACATCGCCAGTACACAAAAGATGATCAAAACCAACCTCAGAGGTTTGAATCAGCTGCAAAACATCATCAAGACTCTGGTCAGTATTAAGCCCCAGAAGGGATTCGCTCTGCTGCGCTCCCAAATGGCAATCGGTTATCTGAATCAGACGCACTGGCGGCTCTCATCCTTTGATAGTCGGGTTTTCTTTGGTGATTGGGTTATTTTTGTCGGGTTTGAACAGATCATCGGACTTTGACGACCTGTCACGATGACTGAGACGTCAAACTAATAGCGATATTAACAGCAACAATATACGCAAGGGAGTTATCACGCCAGTATCAAAAAAGAAAAATGAGATGATCGAAGGCCAAGAAGTGTAAAACTTGAGCGTCACTGTGACCTGATCGACACTCTTTTAAAAAGAGGCGAGTTCACCAACCGCGTGCCCCTGCTCCAAACAAAGATTCAACCACTCCCCCAAAAAACGGTTTAGTTGGTATTTTTCATCACTTTGGTACATGGATTGGTTGGGGTAGTCGTAACGGGGACGTAAACGTTTGTGCCCCTCCCACGCCAATACCTCAGCAAGCTTGGCATCGTGATACATACGCAGAGTAAGTTTGGGCATGGAGAGCCATTGCGATGATTGCCCCACACTTGTTCGGCTCAGCTCCAGAGTGGTGGTGTAGGGGGAGCGCTCGGTGACTCTTAATAAATGTAACCACTGTTGATTTGCACGAGTAACCATAAACCGAATTTCATCGGCCTCAACAGGCGCGGTTAATTTCGTCAAGCGTGCATAATTTGCCTCACACTCCGCCATTTGCAAAGGTAAATCAACCTTGTAACGCTCTTTGTAAGTAACGTACTCGGGCTGAGCCTTGGCAACACGCAATGTAAACATAGAGACCTGATTAAAGTAGTCCCGGACGAAATAGTACCGGATTAAAACGAATAATTTATTACACCATGCGGGTGATATCGCACCATTGCCCGGGCGCACATTCTTTTTCACCCTGAGAGAAGTGTTAGTCACAGACAGGACTAAGTCAATGGCAAGAAAAATTTATTCTGCAGCAACTTGCAAACGCAAACGGTTGCGATTCATTTGCAACCACTGCAAACAAATTAACGCGGCGGCATTATTAAACGCACCGTTTAATAACTCTGCGAAAACATCATCAGCGGCTAGTACATGAACACGAATATCTTCACCTTCCTCTGGCAAACCAAAAACACCGCCGGCCTCACTGAGATCACACAAGCCGCAAAATAAATGTAACTTCTCGTCGCAGCCGCCGGGGCTGGATAAATAATTGCAAATATACTCCATCGCATAAGGTACTATATTTGCCTCTTCGATTAGCTCGCGCCGCGCAACCTCTTCTGGCGACTCGCCCTCCTCCAACATGCCGGCAACCACTTCATAACACCAAGGGCCGTTAGGCTCATCCAAGGCTCCTATACGAAATTGTTCTACCATGCCGATCAAATCCTGTTTTGGATCATAAAGCACAACTGCTACTGCTTCACCGCGCACAAATAATTCGCGACCAATCTCCTTGCCCCAGCCACCATCAAATAATTTGTGGCGCAGAAAGATTTTTTCTACACGGAAAAAACGTTTGTACATTTCTTCGCGGCGAATGATTTCCACATCCGCGCGAGTGAATTCGGGTTTTTTGATCATAAATAAAGTCTTATTGATTATTTAAATCCCCTGCTGCCCTTTCCCAAAGGGCAGCAGGGGGATTTAAAGCCTGGTCGCTGATTTAAACTCTGTGATAGATCTCAGCACCTGCTTCCAAAAACTCTTTGGATTTCTGTTTCATTTCCGCTTCCACATCGATCATCTTGATAATGTCCTGATCACCAATCACCGAAATATCAGTGCCATTTTTTGCCGCGTAGTCGCGTACTTCCTGGGTGATTTTCATCGAACAGAATTTCGGACCACACATAGAGCAGAAGTGTGCAACTTTGGCCGAATCTTTCGGCAGGGTTTCATCGTGATATGAACGGGCGGTATCCGGATCAAGGCCGAGGTTAAACTGATCTTCCCAACGGAATTCAAAACGCGCTTTGGATAATGCATTATCGCGCAATTGCGCACCCGGATGGCCTTTCGCCAAATCCGCCGCGTGCGCCGCAATTTTGTAGGTGATGATACCTTCTTTTACGTCATCTTTATTCGGTAAACCCAAATGCTCTTTGGGTGTTACATAGCAAAGCATTGCACAACCGAACCAACCGATCATGGCAGCACCAATACCTGAGGTGATGTGATCGTAACCCGGTGCTATATCCGTCGTTAATGGGCCAAGCGTATAGAAAGGTGCTTCGTCGCAGACTTCTAATTGCTTGTCCATATTTTCTTTGATCATGTGCATAGGCACGTGACCCGGGCCTTCAATCATGCATTGCACATCGTGTTTCCACGCAATCTTGGTTAACTCACCGAGCGTTTCCAGCTCGCCAAATTGCGCTTCGTCATTTGCATCAGCAATCGAACCAGGGCGCAACCCATCACCCAATGAAAAGCTAACGTCATAGGCTTTCATGATTTCGCAAATTTCGTCGAAATGGGTGTAAAGGAAATTTTCTTTGTGATGCGCCAGACACCACTTGGCCATGATCGAACCACCACGCGATACAATGCCCGTCACACGTTTAGCGGTGAGCGGCACGTAGCGCAGCAATACACCGGCGTGAATCGTAAAATAATCCACACCCTGCTCCGCTTGTTCAATCAAGGTATCGCGAAAAATTTCCCAGGTAAGATTTTCCGCAACACCGTCTACTTTCTCCAGCGCTTGATAAATAGGTACAGTGCCAATAGGCACGTGCGAGTTGCGAATAATCCACTCGCGGGTTTCGTGAATATTTTTGCCGGTAGACAAATCCATCACCGTATCAGCGCCCCAACGTGCACCCCAGGTAAGTTTTTCTACTTCTTCCTCAATCGATGAACCCAATGCCGAGTTACCGATATTGCCGTTAATTTTCACCAGAAAATTACGCCCGATAATCATCGGCTCCAATTCCGGGTGATTGATATTTGCAGGGATAATCGCACGGCCGCGCGCCACTTCATCGCGCACAAACTCCGGAGTGATTTCATCGGGGATACTTGCACCAAAACTCATGCCTTTGTGCTGCTGCCCCAAAGCTTTATATTGAGGATCTACACTCAATTCACGCGCTTGTGCCAGCGCCATATTTTCGCGGATGGCGATATATTCCATCTCCGGGGTAATGATCCCTTTTTTGGCGTAATGCATTTGCGATACGTTCATGCCCGGTTTGGCGCGGCGCGGTTTACGGGTGAGATTGAAACGCAGGCTCGCCAATTTAGGGTCGTTCAGACGTGCATTGGTAAATTCAGAGTGACTGTCTTCCAATACCTCAGTGTCATTGCGCTCTTCAATCCAGGCGGTGCGCACATCGCCCAAACCGGTGCGCAAATCAATTTTTACGTTAGGATCGGTGTAAGGGCCGGAAGTGTCGTAGACACGTACCGGTGGATTCTTCTCGCCGCCAAAATCAGTCGGAGTATCAGCGAGCGTAATCTCACGCATGGGCACTTGAATATCCGCGCGCGAACCCTGCACATAAATTTTTTGTGAGCCAGTAAAGGGCTGTACCGAAGCTTTATCGACTTCGGCGGTTTGGCTGAGAATTTTTTCGACGCTGGTATTCATAATAGTGGCCTTGTCTTAATCAGGTATTTAAACAAAATCGGGATAATAGAACGTGAATTAATAAAAAGAATAAAAGTGATGAACCGGGCCTGAGCCCTGCCCTATGTGCAATTTTTCTGAATGCACTAGTGCTTGATGTAAATACTGTTTTGCCTGTTTCACCGAGTCACTGAGTGATAATTGTTTGGCCAAACCAGCGGCAATTGCCGATGCCAAAGTACAACCGGTTCCGTGGGTATTTTTAGTGGCTAGCCGCGGCGCAGAAAAAGCTTCAACGCCCGTCGGGGTAATTAATAAATCGGTTGCTTCCTCACCATCGATGTGACCGCCCTTCATCAATACCGCGCGTGCGCCCAAAGCGATAATTTGTTCACCTTGCAATTGCATCTGCTCACGATTTTGCGCCATGCGCGTATTCAACAATACCGCCGCTTCATGCAAATTTGGAGTAACCAGCGTAGCGAGTGGTAGCAATGTTCCAATCAACGTGTGGATTGCATCTTCTGCCAATAATCTATCGCCACTGGTGGCGACCATTACCGGATCCAGTACAAAAGGAATTTGTGGGTAAGCACTCAGGGATTCAGCCACTGCTGCAATAATTTCCGCTGTTGCCAACATGCCACTTTTGATCGCACCGACATTGATATCACTCAATACCGAATGAATTTGCTGCTGCACAAACGCCGGAGGAATAGGCAATACACCTTGCACCCCCATAGTATTTTGCGCAGTGAGCGAGGTGATGGCACTGGTACCAAATACTCCCAGCGCGGAAAAGGTTTTTAGATCCGCTTGAATACCGGCACCACCGCCGCTGTCGCTACCAGCAATGGTCAGGGCTATAGGGGTCTGCAGGTGAGGGTTCATTAAATTTCCGCAATGAGTAAAAACAGTAAAGCGCGGAAAGGAGAGAAATAACCAAGGCACACTTAATAGGCATGCAAAAACTGGAGGCTCTCGTTCCCTACGCCGGTACTAACCGGATCAGGTCGGCGGGTATATCTCAGCCTCGTTGCCCGCATACAGCGAACAAAAAGCACCCCGACAAGAAAACCGCAGTCTATTGGAGTTAAGCGGCAGAGTAAAGGTAGGGACGCCGCTTGCTGCGCCCCTACCGGTGAGGTTATTTTTCCTGGGATTTCAATAAGCCCAATTTCCCTGCCAACAGTGCAGTGGTTGGAGCCTGGATCAAAATGGTGCCCAGAATAAAGATAAAGGTGATTGCACCGACCACATCGATACCCGGCACCTTCATGCCAGCCAGAATACCCACCAGCGCTGCCGGGATTACCCCGGTTTCACGGGTCCAACTCATAAATACCAACTCTTTCCATGTCCACTTGGCACGACGGTCAGGGCCTGCGCAAATAAATACCGTCAGGGGACGGGCGATAAAGATAAAAATAAACAACAGGACCAGACCAACACCCAAGTATTCTTTGAGCAAGTGGAAATCTACCTGCGAGCCCAGCAGGATAAAGATAAACATACGCATTAATAGCGCGGTATTACCCACATAATCTTCCAGATACTCGTGTTCATGATCATCGAGCGGCAAATTAAATGTCTCTTTGTTGCCGATCATCACACCGCAGGTAAATACCGCCATAAAACCGGAGGCACCGATTTTGTCGGCCAGCAAATAGACGGTGATAACTGCCAGGATAATCACAAATGGCGTCACTTCGCGAAAAATACCAAAACTGTTGTGCGCCATTAAAAACGCGGCGCTGTAGCCAACAATCGCCCCTAACACCAAGCCCATGCCAGCCTCATACGCCAGCTCCCCCAGGGAGTGAGTCAAGCTAAACCCCTCGCCGGTTCCCATCACATAAGCCACCACTGCAAATGTCGCAATCGCACCCATGGCATCATTGAGCGCTGACTCGCTCATAACCGTTTGTGATACCCGATCTTTAATCGGGACTTGTTTGAAAATCGGTACCAGAGTGGCGGGGTCAGTGGATGCCGTCAACGCCCCTAACACCAGTGCAACACCAATAGGAATGCCCAACCAGACGCCGGCGTAGGTAATGATCGCCCCGGTAATTAATACACCGAAGGTAGCGATCACCGCTAATGAAATCCATATTTCTTTTAACACAGCAAAACGCAGCGTTGCCCCGCCTTCAAACAGCAGATAACAAGCGCCGATGGTGAGAATTAGCTGATTCATCGTTGAGTCAGCTGGCACATGCAATACCCCGCCGATGGTGGGCCCCAAACCAATCCCGATGAGCAAAAAAAGGACTATGTCGGGTACCTTTATTTTTTTGGCGATCACACCGCCTAACAGCCCGGTAAAAATAATGATCCCGACATACATGAGGTCGAGCTTGGCGATATCCAATGACGACATAAGTGCTCCGCAGAAAAGTGAAAAAATGTTAAAGCAAAGAATGTGCGGATGCTGACAGCTGGCGTGAAATAACTTTATAAATTGTGTGTAAATTCGCACCCTTTTTACCCCTTGCGGGTTTTCGATCGCCCATAAAAAAACCGGAGTCAAAGCTCCGGTTTTTCAGCACCGCTCCTGGCGATCAACCAAATACTACATTGGCCAATGTCAAAGCGACTACATAACCACAGGTATACGCAATAAATACAAAGGGGGTATAGCGCAAGAATGCACCAAAGGTTAGCCCTTTCACTTTGCTCATAGCGATAATTCCCGCCGCAGAGCCAATTGCCAACAATGAACCACCCACACCTACGCCATAGGTCAACGCCAACCATTCGGGTGTTTGCAACACGGGCTCCGATTTGAGAAGCGCTGCGGTCAGGGGCACGTTATCGATCATGGCGGAGAACAAGCCCATCAAGTAGTTGGCGTATTGCGGAGCCAACTGGGCATAGAAATTGGTGAGCAAATCCAGGGTGCCAATTTCTTTGAGCATACCGACCAATAACAAAATCCCGAGAAAGAACAACAGGGTTTCATATTCGATTTGACGTACATATTCCAAAATACGCGTTTCTTCCGGGTCCATGTCCATAAAATGGCCAATAAAGAACATAATTGACAGCCCCACCAAAAAGGTCAGTACCGGCGGCACACCAAAGAAAAAGTTGAATAACATGGTGCAGGCAATGGTGCTGAAGAAGGTGCCGACAATCGCCCAATCCATGCCAGTAAAGGTGCGGGCATCTTTTTCTGTAGCAACTTGGCCGGACACACCAGGGAACATCAATCCCGCTAATACCATGACCCCTACAATCGCCGGAACCCAAAGCAGTAATAGTTGCGGCATTGTCACATGGCCGGAGAGGAAGATCATCAGCGTGGTGACATCGCCGGTGATCAAGGCAACACCACCAGAGTTAACCGCAAAAACAACCAACACCGCGAGTTTGATGCGCGTGCGCTGATCCACATCAAAAGCATGCACCAAGCCGAGCGTTACCAAGGTTGCGGTCACGTTGTCGCACACCATTGACAGTGTCATGGCAAACAAGGCTACCAATATCATCAAACTGCGGGTGCTCATCTGTGCGGGGCACAGGCGCTGCACGACGGACTGCACTATTCCCTTGGCATTGAGGTAAGCAACAAAAGTCATGGTCGCCATAAGGAACAACCACAGTGTCGCAATCTCCAACAGGTTGTGATTCAGCTTTTCCAGCATCACTTCCTGGTGTGCGTGATCACCGGCAAACATGAACATCACCAACCACGACAAGCTGCCGAAAAACAAAGTAGTTTTGGCTTTATTGATATGGATAACTTCCTCGAACACCACCCCAAGCAGGGCGAGTACGGCAAAGATCACCAATACGATTTCAATGGACATAGTCATAAAAGACCCTTTTGGTAGTTAAAAAATCGGCAGCAAGGCAACAGACCAACATCGTATCGAAGGACTTGTAACTGACAAGTAACGATTCGGCCCGGCATGAAGGAGGGTTTTACCCAAACCCGGCACAGTGCAAATGGGCGCGCATGATAAAAGTTGGCCTGCGGCGAAGCAATCAAACATTCTGCGTAAGAGGTGATATTCGCCAAAAATGACCTATTTAGGACCTACCAACGGTATAAACACAAACTAACAATTTTGCGAACAGTGAATCTGTATGCTGTTTTATTGCATCTAAGGAATTACTTGGGCTAATTGAACTCGCCAATATAGCGTCCGGCAGGTTTAGAAAGGTAAACACAGGAACCCCGCTTACATTTGTAACTTCCTGTTGCGGCACTAACGTTTTACCCTTTTTAACCACTGAACCCTTGTTCATTTCTCGACCCCAAGACAGCAAGCGGCTAAACTCCACGCAACTTGTATATTTGTGCTTACATCCGTTTTTAATTGCGCCCTCAGGCAATAAATACTGCGGATGCTGAACTGGAATTCTTAAACTCTGGACTTTGGAAACCTCTATGAAAAAGACCAAGCTCTACTTACTCGTTAGCCTGTTTTCGCTAACGCCTTTTACTGCCAGCGCCAATAGCCTGCTGGATGTGTACGAACTCGCACTGCAAAATGACGCCCAATTAAAAGCCGACAGAGCTAAATATGAAGCAGGCCTTGAAAATAAAACTATCGCCCGCTCCAATTTGTTGCCGCAGATCAATGCCAACGCCCAGATCTCGAACTCCGATATCGAAACCACTGACAATCTGACCAATACCAGCCTCAAAAATGATACCGATGGTAAAAGCTGGGAAGTCTCGCTGAGCCAACCCTTGTTCAACATGTCCTACTGGTACAGCTACAAACAAGGTGGGAAGCTGAGTGAACAAGCCGAAGCGCAATACGGTGCCGACCAACAAAGCCTGATTGTGCGCGTGGCAGAAGCCTACTTCAATGTATTGCGTTCAGTAGAAACCCTGGAAGCAACCATCGCAGAAGAAAAAGCCTTGGCTAAACAGCTGGAGCAAACCAAACAGCGTTTTGATGTGGGCTTGACCGCAATCACTGAAGTGCACGAAGCCCAAGCTGCTTTTGACAGCGCACGCGCAGCCACATTGGTTGCACGCGGCAACTTAAGTATCAATTACGAAGCACTTGAAGTACTGACCGGTAAACCGGAAGACCAGGTTGCTCCCCTATCTCCTAAGTTCCCGGTCGTTGCACCTACACCCGCTAACCGCGCCGACTGGGTTGAGTTCTCGTTACAGAACAACTACAACCTGAAAGCGTCCAAGCTACAAGCTGATGCATCGTTGCAATTTGCCAAAGCCAACAAATCGGGCCATTTGCCAACATTGGGCGCTAACCTGGGTTATTCCGATAGCGAATCGGACAGCGATAATGGTGGGCAAACCGGTGGGCCAAGTGACATCAGCAGAAATGGAACAACCATTTCACTGCGTCTTGATGTACCTATATATAGTGGAGGCGCAACCTCTGGCCGCAGCCGTCAAGCCTATGCGCAATACACCCAGGCACAAGAGCTTTACAACAGTACCCAGCGCAACGTGATTCAAAACACTCGTGCCCTGCACTTGTCAGTAGAAACCGATGTCGCCAACGTTCAGGCACGCAAGCAGGCGATTGTCTCCAACCAATCTGCACTGGAAGCAACCCAATCCGGTTATGAAGTGGGAACTCGCAACCTGGTAGAAGTATTGCTCGCCCAGCGCAACCTTTATCAAGCGCGCCGCAACTATTCCGATGCGCTCTACACCTACGTAATCAATACCATTAAATTGCGCGAAGTAGCCGGTATGCTCACGCCTGCTGACGTGCAAGAAATTGATAAGTGGCTGTTAGACGACGCATTAGTAAACCGTAGCCAATACGAAAACTAAGCCTGCCCGAGTACAAATGCTCCAAAAAAAATGCCAGGTTTTTGCCTGGCATTTTTGTTTTTATCGAACCTATGTTTTATCAGCGCCATACGTCGCGCTGCCGCCCTACTCAATATAGCGTTGAATAAGAGAACAGGTTTTATCCAGGGCGCCACGGTTATCCAAGGCAACATTTAAAGCTGCCGCACCGCGCCACTCGCGCTCGGATTT
Source organism: Cellvibrio sp. BR (assembly GCF_000263355.1). Classification (NCBI taxonomy): domain Bacteria; kingdom Pseudomonadati; phylum Pseudomonadota; class Gammaproteobacteria; order Cellvibrionales; family Cellvibrionaceae; genus Cellvibrio; species Cellvibrio sp. BR. Next base: position 433,963 of record NZ_JH668202.1, read on the forward strand.
ATCATCAATCAATTGCAAAAACGCCTGTGCTAACTGCGCTGCCGAACTAACTCGCACTAATGCGCCAGCCTCCGTCATTAAACTCGCCACCTCCGCAAAATTAAACAGATGCTCACCGCTGAGTAAGGGCAAACCCCAGGCCGCTGGCTCGATAAAATTATGCCCACCATTAGGCACCAGGCTGCCACCCACAAACGCCATATCGCTCGCACCAAACATTAAGAGCAATTCACCCATGGTATTGCCAAGCAATATATCGGCGGAGTCAGACCACTGCTGTTCACTGCGGCGAGCCAACTCAAAACCACGAGCACTGCACAGCTGCCCCACCCGCTCAAAACGTTCGGGATGGCGCGGCACTAACACTAATACCGCCCGTTGCGCTGCAGCTGAATTACTGGCACGCACTTGCGCAAATGCGTCGAGAATTATTTCATCTTCCCCTTGATGCGTACTGGCCGCGATCAATACCGGGCGCTGCCCCTGCGCAGACAATTGTTGTTTTAACTGTTGCGCCTGACCGCGCAATTCATCCCCCAAAAACAAATCAAATTTAATATTGCCAGTCACTACCGCTTTAGCCTTGGGCAGGCCCAAATCAATAAACCGCTGCGCGTCCACCGTATTTTGTATCAACGCCAATGAGAGATCGTCCAACATTGGTTTGGTCAACGCCGAAAAACGCGCATAACCGCGCGCCGACCTTTCAGACAAGCGCCCATTAATCAGCAATGAAGGAATCGCTCGCTTGGCACACGCCGCCAGAGTGTTCGGCCAAAGCTCTGTTTCCATCACCAAAAACAACGCGGGTTTTACCCGTCGTAAAAATCGCCCAAGAGCGTCAGGCAAATCATAAGGTGCGTACACATGAAATACTGAATCACCCAACGCACTGCGCACACGTTCCGAACCGGTAGGCGTGGTAGTTGTAATCACTAACTGCAAACTCGCATCAGCCTGCAGGCGACGAATCAACGGCAGCGCCGCTAAAAATTCCCCTACTGAAACAGTATGTAACCACACTACTTTTTTATTGGTAACCAACGGCGAAAAAAAACCAAACCGCTCAGCCCAGCGCTTCGCATAAGCAGGAGCCGCCATAGCGCGCCACAACAAGCGCAATAAAATAAAAGGAAGCAAAAAGTAAAACAGGCCGGTATATAAAGTACGCATGATTGATCCACTAAGCTAAACGGCGCTCAGCATAACAAATGGCGTGCGCGAGGCGAAGCAACTACCGCACCCCACCACGCAAGACATCCAATGGACTATTAATTCCAACAAAGTGACGCCCGATAACATGGGTATATATCTGCGTTGTCTTAACATCGTTATGGCCCAACAATTCTTGCAAATTGCGAATATCGCAACCTGACTGCAATAAATGAGTAGCGAAAGAATGACGAAAAGTATGGCAACTTATCCGATTTCTATCTACGCCCGCCAGCACAACTGCTCTTTGTAATGCTTTGCGCACCACCGAGTCATGTAAATGATGACGACACTGAATACCCGAAACTGGGTGCTCACACAACTTGGAGGATGGAAATACAAACATCCACGCGGGCGAACGAAACGCATTGCGATACTTACCCGCCAATTGATTAGGTAAGGAAGGCCCGACACCCAATTCGTTATCTTTTTCTGCAGATTTAGGGCCACATCAATTGCTGACTGTAAAGGCTTAACTAGCGAAGCACTTAATAATGTTTGGCGATCCTTATTGCCTTTTGCATCGCGAACGCAAATCGAATGCGCAGAAAAATCGATATCCTGTACCCGAAGGCACAAACATTCGGTAATACGCAAACCACTGGCATACAACATTTCGATAATTAAACGATCACGTCCTTGCAAGTGATTCAGTATGCGCAACACCTCATCGGGTGTTAACACCGAAGGCAAATAACGCTGCTTGGTTGCCAACGCAAAGTCCAAATCACCCAGCTCCACTTTAAGCACCTTGGCATAAAGAAAAACCAAGGCGTTCAAGGCGACCTTCTGGGTATTAATCGCCACATTGCGCTTCACCGCAAGCCATGTCAAAAACACCTTAACCTCAGCAGCCCCCATTTCATTAGGGTGCCGCTTCTGATGAAACAAAATAAATTGCTTGATCCAAAACAAATAACTTTTTTCGGTGCGGATACTATACCCACGCAACCGAATCTCACCACGCACCATCGCCATAAATGGACTTATACTTGCAGACATAAAAACTCCCTCTCAAACCCAACAACTGTTTATTTACGCAGTGCATTATTGACCACGACAATAACATGCGTAAATAAATTCCCGCGCTCGCACAATATCCACTTCCATCATCCAAAAATTCCCTTTATAGTCAAACACTTATAAAAATCACCAGAAAAATAACGCGTAAGCGTTGGCGAGATAATGCGCATGCGCGATATACAAATGTTAGGCTGGCTATTAGTGCTAAACAAACTGAACATCACTTTTTAGAGAATGCAAAAGTGGAAGCTTTCATCGCAATA
>NZ_JH668202.1:436470-440274 GCF_000263355.1 Cellvibrio sp. BR
GCTTCCACCAAACCTCTTTCGTAACCACCGGTTGCCTCAACCAGAATGCGCGTGAGGTTGTAACGCGATAGCTTTTTGATTAATTCACGAATCCCTTCTGTGGTATTGGGATACTGCAAATAAACATAGAGCTCGAAAATGCAAATATCCAGTGTGCTTTTTCCAATGTCGATTCCTACATTTCTTTCACTGCGATCAATGTGTGCGGCGGTAGTTGTATTCATAACTCACCCTTGCTACATTCGGGCTCGGAGCCCATTCGACTGTTCGAGTTAAAAGTAGAATCAGCAAGGTGCCCACGCTTGTTAACGGGCTAGATTACTCTGCGCCAGTGCTGCACCGGGCTACCTTGCTGAATACCTGTTGCTGCAGGTATGGGCTCCACCTTATCGCTTTAAGAATGATAAGAAAACGGGTTAAATCAATCATACAAGGCGGTCAAACACAGTTCCGTTCCGCTTCGCTCCACTGGACAGAATTTAAGTAGCTTTTTTGTGGTTTTACTTCGTAAAATATTTACACAAAAAACCTACTTAAATTCTGCCGGTTACCGCAACGTTAGGTGAAAAATGGAATCAAAGCGTGTGCCATATAATGAAAAGAAATTTTTATTAGCTCTTCTTGAAGAATACGCAGAAGAAAATGGCTATGAAATTCAAAATCTAGAAAGGTATAGGTTTTCGGCCATATCAATCGCACCACTCTCGCAAAAAATCAGAGAGCTTTTAGTAGAGCAAAACGGGGTAACCTCATCCAATATTAACTTTTGGGTTCAAGAGGCAGTAGCTCGTGGTCATGTTACTCAGCATAGTTCGGCAAACTTTAGTTTCAAAAAGGCTGGGTATGAAAAAGCTCTTGAGTATAAAAACCCATTTAAAACAATTTATAGGGCGCATGCTTCCAAAATTTATATAGCAATTTTGGTGGCCATAGCGGGGTCTTTAATAAAATTAATACTAGGTTGAAAGCTTTTGTTGTAATTAGTGCTCACTTAAAGCGTCACCTAACAAGCGGTTGCAACGCCGCTACAGCGCTTCGCGCTTACGCTCGACAGTTTGTAAGCAGCGCATTTAGCGAATCGCTGCGCGAAGTTTATCGTAAATACGCCGCTTACAAACTGCGGTTGAACCGAACGTTAGCCAGGGAAAATAAAATTGAAGAAATGCCTTCTGTTATTTTTAGCACTTTTTCTTTCCGGGTGCGATTCTGGAACAGAATGGCGTGACGAAAAGTACGAAATTATCTGGATCGACACCCTAGGGCTTTCATTAAACCTAAATGTCGGTGCAAGTGGTTTTGTAGAACGTGTACCGCCCAATGTTGTGGCTGTAGGTAGTAATAGTCAATATATCGTTGTTAAGCAATCCAATAAGGCATCTAAAGAAATCGCTTATTTCTATCTGGAAAAAGGTAAAGACAACACATACAAAAATGCCAATGAAATTACGAAAGGCCCACTTGGTGAGGCTGAATTCATTGAGTTAAGTAGAAAGTTAGGGCTGCCAAAAATCACAAAGGAATTTCATTATTAGTGCCAGTTTGTATGTGGCTAACAAGTCGCAGCAACACGCCGCTGCGCGGCTGGACAGTTTGTAAGTCGCGCATTTAGTTTGTTGGTGCTGAAAGTTTATCACAAGCGCAACTTACAAACTGCCCATTAACTAAGCGTTAGGCTGGCTATTAGTGCTAAACAAACTGAGCATCACTTTTTAGAGAATGCAAAAGTGGAAGCTTTCATCGCAATAGCATTTACGTCCGTCGTTGCGCTCGCTTTGTTTTTAAAGTTGAACCGGGCAGTAACAGCAATATTTATTGCAAGTATGGTAATGCCAGCTTTTGTTATTTATGCAGAGTTTTTCCGCCCATACGAAGGTGGCGGGGCTTCATTTTGGCCTATTTCTTTCTACGTAGGTGGCGCTGCCGGTTTCATATCCGCATGCATTGGTGTTGGGGCAGGTTTTATAGTTAGCAAATTCTTAAAAAACAAAAGGCCTAACAAAGCGTAGCAACCCGCGCACTGCGTGCGCTGGACAGTTTGTAAGCGGCGTTAGAGCAAAGGAATCATGGAGCCAAAAAAAGTAGTGCTCATCACTGACGAAGAATATTCTGAAGCATATGAATATCTTTTGGCTGACCTTTTCAGTAGGGAAATTGTGCTTTTTTGTGCGTTTGGTAAGTATTGTTCTGAATGGGAGCTCGCAATGGATTTATTTATCACAGATCCCACGCGTGCAGTCAACGAGCATCACATAACCACAACTAGTCATGAAGATGAACCACTTGAAGAAGTATTAAACTTGGCCAAGGTTTGGTTTATAGAAAATGGCAGCAATGAAGTTGAAATAATAAGGTTCTAACAAAGCGTAGCAACTCGCGCACTTCGTGCGCTGGACAGTTTGTAAGTCACGGCTTTGTGGTTTTGCTGCGCAAAAATAATCCACAAAACCGTGACTTACAAACTGCCGTTGAGCACGGCGTTATGCTGGGGAATTGCAATAGAATATCGCCTCGCATAACTTTTTATTTTTTTCATAAGGAAATTGGTGCTAAATGTCATTTGCATTGTTTATATTACTTCCGTGCTTATCATTATTTTTAATACCCTTATTAATTCCAACATGGAAATGGTATTGGATCAGCTCTGCAATCATAGGGTTGCCTCTTATTGCAATATGGGCTGAATATTTTTTATTGCAGCAGAGCAGTAACGGAAGTCCAGGAGATGGGCTAGGCGTAGCACTACTGAGCTTTCCCACAATTGCTTTTTTTGGAGGTATGCTAGCTAGGTTTGGTAGGTGGCTAATTGAATTGAAAATTTCAGAAATACGAAGCAGAAACTAAAATCACATACAAGTCGTTGCAGTACCGCTCCGGCACTTCGTGCCTGCGCTGGACAGTTTTTAAAAAGGAATAAATCTTGAAGAATTTACTATCAATTTTGTTGGCAATTCCGCTTTTTACGTTTGCGGTAGAGCCTGAAAAATCAGCTGAGTCTATCGATATCGAGTCAAATTTTAATCCAAGAAGTGAATCCTCACGAGAAGAGTACAAGCCAGTCATAGAAAAGTTGGCTAATACGGGCGACATTAATGCTAGTTTTCTATTGGGAAATTATTACGAAGACAAAAGAATGGAGTATTTAACTAAGGCTGCGGAAGGAGGGCATAGTAAAGCTGCGGGTAGAATAATTGAAATTTTATTTATGTCATCGTCAACGTTTACCAACAAAGATCCATCAGAAGCGCTTCGCATTACTGAAAAGGCAATGACCATCAATAGAGAGCTGGATGTATATAACCTAAAAACAAAGATTGACCTTATGCAAAAGTGCAGTGAGGCTGACCCTTTTGACATGAATAGATTTCTGAACGAATTTAAAGTTGATGCGCATGATTCTCCTTGGAAGTGGGCGAATATCATTTCAAATGAAAAAAATGACATAAAGCTAGTATTTCAGTTGGTTTGTCGAGGAGGAGAGACTGATGCGGAGTTTGAATGGGCAGTAAAAGAATTTTATAAGCATTGGAAGTCTGGTACAAATGTTGTCTTTGAGCCTTGCTCCTATGCAGCCGGAAAATTCACAATGGGTGGCTGCGCCCAAGGCACATTGTACAAGTAGCCAAAAGCAAGCTAACAATCGACTGTGGTAGAAAATCAATACCTGTAACGCAAATCTAGTTAGCTTGCCACTCGCAATTATCTCGTACCATAGCATTTAAAATTGTCATCATTTTTCTCATGCAGGCTGTAAGCGCAACCTTCTTGTGCTTACCCTGCTCGACTAGCTTTTTGTAAAACGTCTTC
>NZ_JH668202.1:440284-682047 GCF_000263355.1 Cellvibrio sp. BR
CTGCAAGTATGGTAATGCCAGCTTTTGTTATTTATGCAGAGTTTTTCCGCCCATACGAAGGTGGAGGGGCTTCATTTTGGCCTATTTCTTTCTACGTAGGTGGCGCTGCCGGTTTCATATCCGCATGCATTGGTGCTGAGGCAGGTTTTATAGTTAGCAAATTCTTAAAAAACAAAAGGCCTAACAAAGCGTAGCAACCCGCGCACTTCGTGCGCTCGACAGTTTGTAAGTCACTTTTTGCGGGTAAGACCAGCCTGAGAATTATGAAATGGAAAATTATAAAATACCGGACTGGGTGCTCCATAACTTTCAGTTGTGGCTGTTAGAGTTTGATAATAATAGACCTTATTATACTAGACTACCTGACATTACATTTACGGAATTAAAGAATTCTTATCAATTAGTCCTGCGTGAGGCCTGTTTGGTTGGATCGGCAGATAGAAGAGCTTTATTTTTACTTAATGAACTTGCGGGTCTTATTTGCTCTAAGGTAGAAAATCTACAATTTCCAGCATGCGAAGTTTCGTATACTTTGCAAGAAGAGCTTAGAAAAATGGAAAAGCATAACAAAGTGTAGCAACACGCGCACTACGTGCGCTTGACAGTTTGTAAACCGCATTAAGCTAAATAAGGAGTCACATGAAATATTATGTTTTTGCAATAGCAATTTTTTCTATGGGTGTATCAGCTAGTGAATGTTTTGACGAGCCAAGTACTATTCAAAGAGCGCAATGCCATGGAAAAGAAGTTGCTAAATTAGATGTACAGCTGAATTTAGAATATAAATACGCTATTTCACAACTGAAAAAAAACCCAAGAGTTACGGTTGAGGAATTTAGGGCAGCTCAGGGGCTCTGGGTAAAATTTATTGAAGCAGACTGTCAAGTGAAAGGTAAGCTGTATGGCGGAGCCCCAGCATGGCAAACGGTAGAATATCAAATGTGCCGTAAAGAGTATTATGAAAAGCAAATTTTATTATTTAAAGTAACTTCACACAAAGCGGCGCCTTAGCTTAACAAGCGACTGCGGCAAAAAAAGGGACGCGCTTACACAGCGCGTCCCTTTTTTATTGGCTGCAGAATCACACTGCGCATGGTTTAATCCGGCAGTGTGATGTTCAATTCCAACACCGAACAGTTGTCAGAATTGTCGAGGTTCACAGTCACCTGATCGGATTCGATGTGAATGTATTTGCGAATTACCGCAATAATTTCCTGCTGCATTTGCGGCAGGAAATCCGGTTGGTGCAAGTTGCGTTTGGTACGCTCATGCGCCACGATAATTTGCAAACGTTCCTTTGCTACAGATGCCGATGACGGCGCGCGCTTCTTGCGCAAGTAATCAAAAATGCTCACGGCTTATACCCCCAGCAAACGCTTAAGGAAACTTTTCTTTTCCGCTTCCAGGAAACGGTGAGGAATATCTTTACCCAGCAGGCGATCCACTGCGTCGTTGTAGGCCTGACCTGCAGCAGTTGCGTCGTCGAGAATCACCGGAGTACCCTGATTCGACGCTTTTAATACCGCTTCTGATTCGGGAATTACACCCAGCAGCGGAATGGCAAGAATTTCTTCTACATCGCTAACACTTAACATTTCACCCGCCTCTACGCGCACCGGGTTGTAGCGAGTGAGTAGCAAATGCTCTTTGATTGGCTCCAGATTTTGCTCAGCGCGGCGCGATTTGCTTTGCAGAATACCGAGGATACGATCCGAGTCACGCACAGAAGATACTTCCGGGTTGGTGACTACAATTGCGATATCGGCGAAATACAATGCCATCAAAGCGCCCTGTTCAATACCGGCAGGGGAATCACACACGATGTATTCAAAATCTTTGGACAGTTCATTGATAACAGTTTCCACACCCTCGCGGGTGAGTGCGTCTTTATCGCGAGTTTGCGAGGCAGGCAACACGTATAAACCTTCAGTGCGTTTATCTTTGATTAACGCTTGATTCAATGTCGATTCGCCTTTCACAACATTTACGAAGTCGTAAACAACGCGACGCTCACAACCCATAATCAGATCGAGGTTACGCAAACCCACGTCAAAATCGATAACCACGGTTTTATGGCCGCGCATCGCCAAGCCGGTGCTGATTGCTGCGCTGGAGGTGGTTTTGCCCACTCCGCCTTTACCTGATGTAACAACGATAATCTTGGCCAAGGGAGGCTCCTTTAAATAACAAAACTGGCTAAATAAAAAATAATGGATAGATAACAAATCATGGATAGTTAAACAAAATCCGGAAATATCAAATGGGCATGCACATCTAGCTATTTACCAATGCGTCCACAACCACTTTTTCGCCCTGCAGTGATACCTGCACCGGCTTTTTGAATAATTCTTTTGGCAGGGAATCCTGCAATACAAAATTACCTGCCACCGAAACTAATTCCGCCTCCATTTGCTGGCAGAAAATGCGCGCCGTTTCATCGCCTTTTACACCGGCAAGTGCACGGCCGCGCAGGGTGCCGTAAATATGGATATGGCCATCAGCCAAGACTTCCGCACCTTCACTGACTTGCGCCAGAACAATCAAATCCGCGCCTTCCGCGTAAATCTGTTGGCCTGAGCGCACCGGGCGAGTAATGACTTTGCTCTGGCGCTGCACCAGTCGCTCTTCAATCACAGTTTCAACAACGGTTTCCACAACACGCTCAACCACCGTTTCTACCGCAGCAGGTGTATCTTGTTTGGGGAGTTTAAGCGCGCGCTCACTGGGGGTTGGCAATATGGCCAAACCGGTCTTGTTGACTGGCGCTAACAATACCTCAGGTACGCCGCTAAAACCTAGTGGTTGTAAATCCAGTTCGCGGCAAATAGTCAGTAAATCCGCTATTTTTTTCAGGCTTTCCGGATTTTCAAGACGATCCAGATTAATCAATACCGGGGAGTTCACAAAGAACTGCGGCGCTTGGGTAATTTTCTCTTTCAGTTCGTCTATCAAACTCTTGGGTTCGTAGCGAATAATCGCTAATACCACTACGGTAATAGCACTACCTTTTAACTGAAAATTCACATCAATCATGCGCGGCTCTCGGCGTTCGGCTCTGGGTTTTCGGGTATGAGGGGCAATACTGCAGTTTGCATTACAGCGGTGCGCCATTATCGGGGCGCTTGTTGATTAGTCAAGCAACAGCGTAAGCAGTACAGATAAGTAGTGAAGACCGAGGGAGCTATAACCGGGAGCAAAGCGGTGATAAACAGTTCAGCCAGCATTAAGCCCCGTGCGCCTATAAATGAACCATGAGCGCCAATCCGCCCTCTAATGGGTGCTTGGGTTGATAAATGCGTGATAACAGTGAGAAGCATCATGACTAGCCAGCTACTGCAACGCCCCGGAAAACTAGCGTTAACACTCAGCCTGCTGTTGCCGTTACTGGTGGGTTGTACCACCACTAACGCCGTGGAGCCTCCAGCCTATCGCGGTGCCGCGACGCAAGCGAGCTTTAGTGAAGCGCAGTTGGATTCACTGCTCGCCCCTGTCGCCCTCTACCCCGACACGGTTTTATCCCATGTGCTGATCGCATCCACCTACCCGCTTGAAGTGGTGGAGGCAGACCGCTGGGCGCGCAATAACCCGCGCTATAAAGGGGAAGATGCCGTTAATGCAGTAGACAATCAGGATTGGGACCCCAGCGTAAAAGCCTTGGTCGCCTTCCCTGAAATTTTAAAGCGCATGAGCGATGACTTGGATTGGACCCAGCAATTGGGTGACGCCTTTCTCGCCAATGAAGAGCGGGTGATGGACAGTATCCAGAACCTGCGTAACCGCGCGTATGATTCGGGTAATTTGGACAAAGTTGAACATGTGCGAGTGATTCGCGAAGAGCGAACCATTGTAATTGAACCCTCGGTTGAGCGAGTGGTGTATGTACCCGCTTACGATACCCGTGTGGTGTATGGCAGCTGGTGGTGGCCGGACTACCCACCGGTGTATTGGCACTACCCCAGCAGCTATGTCTTTGTATCCGGTTTCTACTGGGGCCCCCGCGTTTACCTCGGCCCCCGCTTTTATTTCAGCGCGGTACATTGGCATCACCGCCGTGTTGTGGTGGTAGATCACCACCACCATCACCGCTTTTACAACAGTCGCAGTATTGTGCGTCACAGCAATGCCCGTCATTGGCACCACAACCCCGTGCATAGACGCGGCGTGGCCTATTACGACAATCACACCCGCGAACGCTTCAATAGCCCACGCGAAAGCTATCGGGATACCCGCGAGTACCGTAGCAATCTGCGCGACAACAACATCGCACCTAACCGCGCACGGGATCAACGCCAGGGGCGCGACGAGCAATTCCAGCAACGTCTGGAGCGCCGCCAGGCTGGCCCTATTGGCGGTAACGATGCGCGTGCACGGATCTACGGTGGCGATGAACAGCGCAATCCCGCCCGTTCCGAGCAACTGCGCGAGCGTATGAATAATCGTGCCGAACACAATCGCCCTGAGCAACAGGCACCGCGTATTCGTCAGGGCGAGGAACAGCCGCGGGTGCGCAATTTCCAAACAGAGCGGGAAAACAACCAGGTAGAGCGTCACAGTCGGCAACTGGAACGTCGCGAGAATGCTGTGCAACAGCCTGCGGCCAGAACCCAACAACCGGAATATCGGGTACAGCCCAGTCCAAACACAAACCAGGAACGGCAGCGCATTTATCGCACCGAGCAACCCAGCAGGCAGATAGAACCGAGCCGCATGGAGCGGATCCAAACACAGCGCCCGCAGCCAGTGGAGCGCGCCCAATCCCGTTTCCAGACTAACGAGCGCCGCGAAACGCCCCGTGTAGATCGCGGCAGTGACAACCGCGCCGGTATGCGCGGCGAACGTGAACGCTAAGATCATTGGCCCCGCAGCTCATGCGGGGCCCTCACTTTCCGCCTCCTGAAAAAGCACAGCGCTGTGCAATCAATCAACTAACTTTTATACTACTGCAACATTGGTGGATCACACTGGCTTCACCCTCTAGCACAACAGAGCATTTCTTTCCCATGCAGAAAATCGCACAACTTTTTCGTTTACTGATACTGATTGCATTCACTTCAACATTACTGGCCTGTAGCACCCATCGCTCTGCGCAAGACACCTGGCCAGACGCCATGCCTTCCCGCGCGTATTTTGTAAAAGTGTATGAGGCAGACAAAATCAATAAGCAAATCCAGACAAGAGATGAATACCTCACCTGGATTCTGCGTTTTTATAATGGCTGGGAGTTGTATCGCCGCGGCTGGATCAAAATGACCGATGAGCTGGTTGCCCAGGTACAAGATCCGCAACAAGTCACTGAAATCCGCTACAAAATCGACCGCATAGGGCGTTTGGTATCGGGCGAATGGGCTAAAAAGTCGGATACGCGCACTATTTATCTGCGCCATGTATCCATCTGGGGTAACGCGTTGTTGGAATCACTTGATCGCGACCAAGCCCTGCCCTTGATCAATCAAGTAAATCAGGATGTGGATGACCTGCTGGCACACAGAATCAAACCCGAGGTGATTACCGCCGACCGCTATTTCCCCGCCGATGAAGATGATCCTTTTTTGTAAGTAGTTCAGATCTCACCACCCCAAAAACAAAAAATCCCCAACTGGGGATTTTTTGCGTTAAGCGAACCAGATTAAACAACAACCTAAGAAGCCAATACCTTAATTGCAATCTCGGAACCCGGCAGTTCATCGGCGGCGATCAATAAAATCATACCGATAAACATCGCCACTACAGCTAAATACCAGAGCACTGAAAACCAGATACCGTAGCGTGTTAAGGGGGGAATATCCTCCGCCAACCCCATGCGCCAACCAGCAAGAATATCAATTACTCCCAGCACAATAAAAAAGGTGATGAAATACAAACCCAACTTCCACGCCAATACAAAACACAGCGCGGAAATAATGAGCAAAGCCACCAATGCCAGATAATTGCGCCCGGAAAACACCAGCGATTTAACCACGCGCCCACCATCCAGCGGGTGTACAGGAATCAGGTTAAACAAGTTCAACAGCGCACTGGTGGATGCCACCAAACCGGCAAAATGGCTTCCGGTAATCAGATACACGATATAAAAGGCTACCGTCAGGATCAGGCCAAATACCGGCCCCATCATGGAAATATACACATCTTGCCAGCGGGTTTTAGGCATATCACCCACCGCCAAACCACCCACAAACGGAATCAAATACATACCCTTGGTGGGCAGACCACATTTTTTCATCGCCCGTAAATGACCATATTCGTGAAATACCAATACGCCAATTAACGCCAGCGCAAATTCCAGGGTAAACATCACGCTGTACACGGCAACCGACGCGGCCATCAAGGCGACCTTTACCACTTGTGCGGCTTTTAAAAACTTGAAGGCGATTAACCCAATCGATAACCAGGAGTTACTCTTACCGGGAGCAGGCGCCGCACCTGGATTTACCCCATCGGCCAAAGTTTGCTGTTGCGCTGCAAACGCCTGGGCGGCAACCTGCTGCTCGGTAGAAACCGGCGCACGGCCTTCAATGACGCACTGCGTGTTGAGCCACAATTCGTAGTTCACGTCCCCTGCACGCAAGTTGAGTACATAAACCAATTTCATCGCCCCCAGTGCCGGCACGACAAACTCGTGGGTGCTAGTGATCCCAAAATTGCGGCTGCTGGACATCAACTGCCCATCAACCACGACTTGTTCTTCTCCCGTTGCCGGTGTCGCTGCGACCATAAATTCGTGGCCGGCATAGTCAAACGAAAATAACTGCATAAATTACAACTCAACATTCGCCAATAAAATTTCACAACCCAAACACAGCAAACATACACCCCGCCGGAGTTTTGCTGGCCTTAACCCCACCTTGCTAATAAACTGTGCGCTATTCGCGCACAGCGCTCAATCTGCAACGTCTTTCACTGAGTCAAGTATGTTACGTATAGGTCAGCAAAACCGCTTAAAAATCATCAAACACACCGATTTCGGCATTTTTCTTGATGGTGGCAAGTTTGGCAACATCTTATTACCCAAACGCTACGTGACAGCTGATATGAAAATCGGCGAAGAGTTGGATGTATTTATTTATCTGGACTCAGACGACTGCATTATCGCCACCACCCTTACCCCTAAAGCCATGGTGGGTGAATGTGCGTTTTTGGAAGTGAAAGAAGTGAACAACGTGGGGGCATTTTTGGATTGGGGTCTACCCAAAGATTTACTGGTGCCTTATAGCGAACAGCACAAACCCATGGAAGTGGGCCGCTCTTATGTGGTGTGTATTTATCAAGATGAATACACCGGCCGCATTACCGCGTCCTCGCGGTTAAACCGCCATTTGGAAGAGCGCGCCAGTGGTTTGCGCGCGCAGCAAGCCGTTGATTTAATTATTTGCGGCCGCAGCGATATGGGTTACAAAGCCGTTGTGAATCACACTCACCTGGGGCTTATTTTCCGCGACGATGCATTCCGTACCCTGCTCTACGGCGAAAAAGTAAAAGGTTATATCAAAGCAATTCGCGCTGATCGCAAAATTGATTTGAGCTTGCAAAAACACGCACGCGACACCAAAGAAGATTTAGCCGAAAAAATTCTCAGCGATCTGGAACAAAAAGGCGGCGTCTCCTACTTGACCGACAAAAGCGACCCGGATGCTATTCACAAAGCGTTTAACGTGAGCAAAGGCAATTACAAAAATGCCCTGAGCTTGCTTTATAAACAACGTAAAATTTTGATCGAAAAAGATAAAATTACTCTCGTATAAAAATTCACACTGGCACCACACAATATGAACAAGAACAAAACAATCCGCTGGGGCATTATTGGTGTTGGCAGTGTGTGCGAAGTAAAAAGTGGCCCGGGGTTTTACAAAAACCCCAACTCGCAATTGCTTGCGGTGATGCGTCGTGATCTTGAAAAAGCCAAAGACTATGCGCTACGCCATGAAGTCCCACACTGGTATGACAATGCCGAAGCGCTGCTCAGCAATCCAGATATAGATGCCATTTATATCGCAACTCCACCCGCGCAACACAAAAACTACGCACTGGCAGCACTGGCCGCCGGCAAAGATGTCTATATCGAAAAACCCGTCACTCTCAATGCAGACGAATGCAAACAACTGATTGCTGCCGCCGAACAAAGTAGCAACAAAGTGTGTGTCGCGCACTACCGCCGCGCAATGCCCTGCTTTGTAAAAATTAAAGAGCTGTTGCGCACCGGTGCCATAGGCACACCACTACTGGCACAGATTGATATGTTGCGCCCCGCGCCTACAACACCGCCAAACGAAAATAATTGGCGACTTGACCCCGCCATTTCCGGCGGCGGTTTGTTTCACGATTTAGCACCGCATCAACTGGATTTAATGCTGCACTGGTTTGGCGGCGTAAAAGCAGCCAAGGGGTTTTCACTTAACCAACGTCAATTGAGTGCAGCAGATGATCTGGTACAAGGTTGGGCGCAATTGGAATCCGGTATTGTACTGCAAGGCCGTTGGCACTTTACCCTGGCGCCAATGTATAAGCGCGATTACTGTGAAATTATCGGCACCCAAGGCAGTATCAGTTTCAGCTTTTTTGATGACACCGAGTTTCACGTCATTAATGGCGATGGTAAACACAGCATCAAGATGAATTATCCGCCGCATGTGCAACAGCCATTAATTGCACAGGTAAACGACTATTTCCGCGGCGAAGGTGACAACCCTTGCAGCTTGCAGGATGCATTGGCCGTAATGGAATTAATGGATTGTTTTAGCGCCATTTGAATAAATGTTTTATTACACGCCAATAAAATTAAAAAAATAAAATTAAAAAACCGCACCAAATTATTGCCTGACCATTTTGATTGCACCGCACCAACACATCACCTTGTCGTCTAAAATTTTATTAATTATTTTTTCACTCTGAATTGCGCATTAGTTGTGCGCAACATCACACACTTTTACCCGTTTTTGCGCGGCAAGCTTTTTGCTTATTACTAGAATGTAAAAAGTTATACATCCACCAAACAATTCAGACTGCATGGGCGTGCACATTCGCGTGCAATAGACCAACAACTCTGGATGCACTCTTCGTAATTCAATCTAACCCGAAAAACGCAAGGAGTTGTGATGTTTACTAAAAATGCTTTGCACTTGGCCATAACCACTACCAAAGTCTCGCTAACCAAATATCTGTTGCCGCTTGGCAGCACATTATTATTGTTAAGCCCCTCAGCATTAAGCCAAACCGGCAATCCAAATAGCGCCAGTGAAATTGAAGAGTTGGTGGTAGTGGGTTCGCGCATTCGCCAAACCAATTTAAAAACAATATCACCAACCCAAATGATTACCCGCGAAAGTGCTGCCACCGCAGGGTTAAATTCCACGGTTGATTTATTGCAATCCAATGCCCTCACCGGTGGTGCATCACAAATCAATAATGCCTACGGTGGTTATGTCACCAATGGCGGCCCGGGTGCCAATACCATTTCCCTGCGTGGCTTGGGTGCAAGCCGCACACTGGTACTGATTAACGGCAGGCGTGTCGCTCCCTCCGGCACCCAAGGTGCAGTCGGCACGGCGGACTTAAATGTTTTACCCACTGCCATGATCGAACGTGTCGAAGTATTGCGCGATGGTGCCTCATCCATTTACGGTTCAGATGCAGTAAGCGGGGTTATTAACGTCATCACCAGAGAAGAGGTGGAAGGCTGGGCCATTGAAGGAGATTTTAATTACCCCACCGAAGGGGACGGTGAACAAATTCGTTTATCACTTTCCGGTGGCATGAACGAGGAACGTTTTTCACTTTCCGGTTCTTTTGATTATTACGAACGTAAACCACTCACCCTGGGTGACAGAAAGTGGACGCGCTGCAATCAGGATAAGCTGCGCGATCCGCAAACCGGAGAATCGGCAGATTTTATTGACCCTAATACGGGCAAATCAAAATGCTACCCCATCACCACTACGGGTTCGAATGGTGTAACCATTAATACCATTGGCACCCAGGGCGTCACAGCAGATAACTGGGATACTCTTGGCTTGAATGGCCCGGTCGTGGGCGGGCCCGGTTCATCCGGAACTACCTTTACCCGCTTTCGCCCTAACGCTTCAGTGACAACCGGCGTGATTGGCTACGAGGGAGTCGGCGGTGGCACTAATGACTTGAATGTGCGCGACACATTTGAACAACGCATGCTGAATGAAGATTTAATTTCCCCGGCAAAAACCTATACCGGTTTTTTACAAAGTAAATACGATTTGCAAACACTGGGGGACGCGCAATTATATGCCGAGCTGCTAGCGTCGCGGCGCGAGTCCAACCAAACCAGTTATCGTCAACTCTCCATGGATTACCGGCGCGGCAGCCCATTAATTCCCACTGAACTTGCCTACGGCGATTTTGCGGCCGACCAGGGAACCAGCGATGGAGAGCGGGTTGGTGTGCGCGCGTTTGTGGGTTTCGGCAACGACAGCAGCGTACAGGATATCGATTTTTACAAACCCACAATTGGTATACGCGGCGACCTGACATTTTTACCTGACTGGCGCTACGACATTTATGCCAGCTATGCCAAGTCGGATGCCAGCTATGAAAGGGATTCGTTCCTGATTGATAAACTCACCTACGCCAGCGATGCGATTAGTGCGCCCGCCGGCGTAGATCCAACACTGATTCGCGACGGTCTCACCTGTGAAATTAATCTCACCAATCCCGATGAAAAATGCATTCCCTACCCGCATCTAACCGCTGCTGTGGTCGGGGGCGAATTACCACAAGATTTTAAAGATTATATTTTTCGCAACACCCAAGGCTCTACCGAATATGAAGAGTCTATTTTCAGCGCAATTATCGATGGCCCGCTATTTAATGTTCCCGCAGGTTCAGTGCAAGGCGTTTTTGGTATTGAACATCGCCGCATGGAAATTAATGATCAACCCGATGCAAACAGCATCGCTGGCAATCTTTTTAATTTGAGTAGTGCAACCCCCACAATTGGCGATGACAATGTCAACGAAATCTATACCGAAATTCAAATTCCGATTTTACTCGGGGCGAGATTTGCAGAAGAATTAACCCTTAACGGATCAATTCGTTATACCGATTATGATTCCTACGGCTCAGACGACACTTACAAAGTTGGTTTTATTTATTCACCCACGGAATGGATTTCACTGCGTGCATCGCGCGGTACTTCATTTCGCGCACCGGCGCTATTTGAACAATTTCAAGGCCCAACCAGCGGCTTTCGCTCTGCATCGCTTGACCCTTGTAACGAATACGGAGCAGACGGAATCAACCCAAATCGCGCGGCAAACTGCGCACTGGAATTGCCAGGGCAACCTGAGTTTCTGGCCACCAATGGCGTTGAAGTGTTTAGTTTGGGCGGCGCTGACGCAGGTTTATTTGCAGAGACATCCGACAACACCACCTACGGTATTATTTTCACCCCCACCCTTGGCGACAGCACGGATTTGAGCATCAGCATCGATTATTTTGATATTCAAATTAATAACGGCGTACAAAAAGCCGGGGAAGATGAAATTTTGGATCGCTGCTACGATTCCGCAGATTTTGCAGCCGACAAAGGTCTGTGCCGATTAGTGCGCCGCGACCCAATCACCAAACAATTAACAGTGAATGATACTTACACGAATCTCGCTACAGAAATTGTGCGTGGGTTGGACATCAATACCACACTTTCACAGGAGCTGGGGGCGGGCACAGTGTCGCTCAATTTAAGTTTGACACGATATTACGAACAGTCGTCCAAACTTTTCAGCGACGACCCGCTGGAAGAATTTAACGGCAGTTTGGAAAGCCCGGAGTTTGGCGGTTCAGGTGAAATAGGTTACGCAATCGACAGCTGGAAATTTACCTATGGCGTGGATTGGATTAGCAGCATGGATGGTTACGCGGAAGCTGATGAAGACCCCGCCGAAAGTTTTTCTGACTACAGGGTGCCAAGCTATCTTGAACACCGACTTTCCGCTCGCTACCAGGCAGACAATTGGAAAACCACAGTGGGTGTGCGCAACCTGACTAACGAAACACCACCAGAAATTTCTGCAGGCTACTACAACCGCGTTGGCAACTCACCGCTGTATAGTGGCTATGACTATGTTGGCAGAGAAGTATTTATCAGCTTTCAGGTTCAGTACTAATTAACAATATCTGGCGCTAGCAAAGGAATGCACTGCCAGGCTAAACACTCTTGCAATCAGATTCCGCGAAAGAGATACGGAAACAACTCCTGCTTTTCTTCCGCTGTTAATTTTTCCACCCGCGCTTTATTTATTTCTGGCACCGCTTCCACATCAGGAAAAAACTGCAGCGCCTTTTCCAAACTGGCTTCACGAATAATATGCAGGATTGGATAGGGCGCGCGATTGGTTAGGTTCTCGGCGTCGTCCGGTTCAGCGCCCGCAAAACAATAATCCGGGTGAAAGGTGGCCAACTGATAAACACCTGTCCAGCGATTGCGTTTAAGCAGCTGATCGGCCCAATTTAAAAATTGGTTGTAATCAAAAAAGTCCTGCAAGTGTTGCGGAATAATTAGCAGTATTGTTTCTATTTCACTGGCAGGGGTTGCATCGAGCAATTCCAGTTCGCGCTGTAAATCCTGCAATAGCAGTTCATCGTCAGTGGCATTACTCACCACCATCCGCACGCGGTTTTCTCCTGTGGGTTTTGCGGCGAAGGGGCAAAGGTTTAAACCAATCACCACTGCATTTAGCCAGCGTGCCACAGCCACACGGGCAGCGGTATTTTGCTCCATAACTTAGGCCCCTGCCTGGCGCTGTTGCAGCAACAATCCCAACCCTTCAATAAAATCCAGCACCAACTCATCGTCGCAGGCTTTGAAATGCACATGACCTGGTTTGCGGAATAAGGCCGCAAGATCCGATTTGGTCAACTCAATGGTTGCCAACTTTAGTGCATCGCGCACTTGCTGTTCATGCAAGTTGTAGGCGATACGCAATTTTTTTAGCACATCGTTGTTAGAGATTTTGGCGTGTTTCTCAATCACCTCTTGTTCAGCGTCGTTTTTTTTGCCGCGCTGTTGTTCAATCAGGTTATTGAGGAAAATCAGCAACACATAATCCGGCATGGGTTCAAAGCCGGGCTGATAATCGGTTTTCAATAGGTTGGCGATTTCTTTATCGTTCAGGTCGATCGCAGACAGCGCAAATAACTGTTGGATTTGTAAGTTGCCCAGCGTAAGTGACTGGGTAATTTTGCGAAAAATATCGTTGGTTCTCATGGGGCTTGCTCTATGATTACAGCTGGATTTCACGCCATTCTACCGCAAATACCCCTTACCAGAGAGTCAAACTATGAACCCGTTTGTTGAGGTCAACCCCTTCGCACCAGAATTGGTAGCCGCGCGCAAACGCGCCAAACAACTCTGTCAGCAATTGAACGCCCTGCGCGCCGACCAAACCAAAGCGCGCAAACCGCTGTATCAAGAATTGTTCGGTCAGGTGTCGCGCGCCTATATTGAGCCCAGTTTTTTTTGCGATTATGGCAGCAACATTTTTTTGGGTGACGGCTTTTATGCCAACCATAACTGCGTGATTTTGGATGTAGCCGAAGTGCGTATTGGCAACAATGTAATGTTCGGCCCCAATGTACAAATCTACGCCACCACTCACCCACTCGACCCGCAGGAGCGTGCGACTGGAAAAGAGTTTTGCGCGTCCGTCACCATCGGCGATGACTGTTGGATTGGCGGTGGGGCGATTATTTTGGCAGGTGTGACTATTGGCAAAGGTTCGGTAATAGGTGCTGGCAGCCTGGTCAATAAAGATATTCCCGAAGGTGTAGTAGCCGCAGGCAACCCTTGTAAGGTGATTAAAACGGTAACTGCCAATCAGCCCTAGCTGGAGTGGGGCGATTGTTGTCGGTAATGTTGTTTTTTAGCGGAATACATACGTTCATCAGCCAGCATCAACAAATTTTTAAGTGAATCTTTGTCGGTACTGGCAAACCCCATACTGAAGCTGATGGGAAGTGTTTCGCCTGCAATGTTCATGTGCAAATCACCACACTGTGCCTTCAGTCGCTCGGCAAAACCTTCACATACAGATTCAGTTGCCTGCTCCAACAGCAAATAAAATTCGTCGCCGCCCACCCGCGCCACTGTGTCGTTTGCTCGCGCCGCTTTTTTAAGGGCGCGCGCTACTTCAACCAGCATTTGATCACCGTATTGGTGACCATAATGATCATTTACATATTTCAGCCCATTCACATCCACCACAAACACGCCGAAGTGGGCGGATTGATCTGTGGTCGGAAAGGCGGCAATTTTGTCGTTGTAACGGGCATTAAACAGATGACGATTAGGCAGCCCTGTCACTGAATCCAAATGGGCCAGTTGATGCAGCCGGGCATTGAGGCGGTGCTGGCGCAGCGCCGAGGAGAGCATGCTACACAACACCATAAGCGCCTCCTCTGCCAGTTTGCTGCGGTCACTGCGTGCGGTGATTAAAAACCCCTGATAATCCACCCCCTCACCACCAATCGCAAACAGGTGTAGATCCTCCCGGCTGTCCATCAACAGCGACAGCGAGGCATGATTATTCAAGGCGTCGTGATGCTTGCGCAGGAGTTGTTGGGTGGATTGATCCAGCTTACCCAGCAACTCACAACCCGCAAAAAACTCGCTGCGCAGCAGATACAAACCAAATACCTGACCACCAATTGTTTGCGCCAAGGCCAAGCTCAATTGCCCAAGCTCGTCCAATGGGTCGGCCTGATGAACCTGCATGGCATATTGCACCAACCGCTGTAGGGCGGCGCGCTGCGCATCCAGTAATTGCAATGGCCGCACGACTTTATCGGCCAGCCTGTTAATCACCACCACCATCAAGGCAATAAATACCACTACCACTATTACTTGCGGACGATAGGCCAGGAGCACCTGCGCGAGAATGCCTTGAATCGGGCGGCCCAGCTCCAGTTGCAGCGACTGGTTACCCGAGCCAAGCACAATGGCCGCCTGATGGCGAAAAAGATCATTGCTACTATCGCTGCGGCTAACAATCACCTCGTCACCGGCTAGCAGGCGCAATAAGGCTGGCTGACGCTGGTGCGGGTCGACACCCGCCTGCACCAACTTTTCCGCATTAACTACAACCAGCAGCAGGCCATCCACTTGAAACGGTTGGGACAGGGAACTACTGGCCGTAAGTATCGGCCGGATAAAAATCAGCGTTCGCGGCTTCTCCGGCAAACTGGGCGAAATAAACAATCGCGGGCGTGGATCACTGATGGATTCAGGCGATGAAACGACCTGCGCCATGTAGGGCTCGTAGGCCGAAATATCCTCGGTGAGCGCCCAGGTGGGGATAACCTCTATAGGGAAAAACTCTTTATCGATCAGCATTACCGTTTCAGCTGCCGGATTAGTACCAAGATAAGCTTCGATTTTTTGCACGGAAATGGGCGACAAAATGGGCATGGAGAGCGAGCGAATAACCGAGCCATCGCTGGCGATGCGATCCAGGTCACCCATTAACTGCAGCATGGCCTGCGTCAACTGAAACGAAAAACGCTCGGTTTCATGTACCAACTCGCGCTGGTAGCTGGCAACTTGCCGTTCATAGTCGGCGCGCAATTGATAAATACACAAAATTATTAGCGGCACTGCAATGACAGCCCACACCAGCAGTAAGACTGTGCGACGAAAACTCGGAACGGCCTGCTGGGTCAAGATCGGCTCCTCAGGGGTTAGCAGTAGCTGGCGTCACCATGCGCTGGGCATTGCGAATATGACGCTCGGCCAACTGCTGCATATATTTTGCAGCGGCCTGTCCATCCAGTGCGCCTTCGCGGTGACGTAAAAAGCCTTTGCCCATCGCATCCCAAATGAAGGTCATCTCTTTATCTGCCGGCAGGGGTTTGGTTTCCGCCATGAGTTCAATGGTTTTTTTAAGGTAGCCACGTGCATTTTTCTGCGCGTGCTCAAATGCCGCCTGTTCAACGGGAATTGCGCCCATCGCCAGCCAGAAATGCTTTTGCACTGCGGTGCTTTGCAGGTAATTGGCGAGTTTAAGCAACTGCGCGCGTTTACTGCCCGTCAGGCTTTGGTTGGGGAAGGACAATACATGGGAGCTGAAGGTGGGTACCATTTTGCGCCCATCGGCGGTAGGAATAGCACTGACGCCCAGATCTTCCCCCAGAGCGGCATGAAACTCCTTGCCAATCCAGTCACCATTGATGGTGTAAGCCACTGCCCCGCTTTTAAACAGATCGACCGCACACTGGTAACTGCACCCTGGATAGGGCAATTCACGTTGGCGTAGCGTTTTATAAAAATCGAGCGCTGCCGCCATTTCGGGGGTATTTAACTGCACCTTGCCCGCATTGAGCGGCCAACCGCCATAGGCGCCCAAAAAGGGTAAAAACCAGTACATTTCATCAAAACTCCAGGCGATGGGTGCAACACCTTTTGCTTGCAGGGCCGCGCGCTGGGCAAACATGGCCTCCCAATCCGCTGCGGGTTCCTGCACCCATTTTTTATTGTAAAAGAGCATCAGGTGATTGCCCTGAATCAGCGGCACACCATAGGACTTGCCATCGCTATAGCTGCTGGCCCAAATACGCGCGGGAACCTTGGCAGGAAAATCAGCGGGATTTACTTCGCTGTATTTAATGAAACTGTGCAGCCCCATATGGTCTGCCGGCATGATGATGGCATCGGGGGTAGTGTTTTGTTCCATCATGCCCATCATGCTGGACTTGAGGTCGTTCTGCTCCTTGAATTCGAACCGGACTGGAATACCCTCTTGCTGCGAGAACTCTTCCAGAATTGCGCCGAAAGAATCTTTGGCATAGGTGTAGATAATCGATAGGCCATCATTGGCCCGTGAAGGTTGCACACAGCAGAGCAGCGCTATAGCCACGAAAGCGCGAATTTTTATCGGTATCAACCGCCATTCCCCGTTTTTAAATTGCCGATGACAGCAAGAATAGACCAACCTTGCAGGATTTGATGGGCGCACGAACCCTCCCAATAACCAGCCATTCGCAGCCAAGTGTATGTTTTTGCTTGCCCAATGGCGCCATTTTTTTTAAGGTGTCCCACCCCGGGTTTACCTGAACCAGCGTATACCCTCTTTGATCGACAGCGCTACACCCTGAAAGCATCACCATAATAAACGCGCGATTTTCCTGGCGATCCCGCAAATCCCTACGCTAATAACGGCATGCTTCATCGCCGATAAGTACCACGAGGAGTCTGTTTTTATGCAAATGAAACTGTTTGAGCAAGCGCTCGACTTACTGATTTTTGGCATGGGCACGGTCTTTGTGTTCCTCGCCCTATTGGTTGTCGCGGTCAATATGATGTCGCGTTTTATCGATACCTACTTCCCGGAAGCGGTGGTAGAAGAAGCGCCAGTACCTAAACGCAAAACGACTTCCGACGCGATTGACCCCACTACCCTAGCCGTTATTCAGGCAGCCATTCGTCAACATCGCGACAAACAATCGCGCGGCTGATTCAGGAGTTTTTACCATGATGAACAACAATAACCCTCTGGGAATTACCGATGTAGTGCTGCGCGACGCGCACCAGTCATTGTTTGCCACCCGCCTGCGTTTGGATGACATGCTGCCGATTGCGGCCAAACTGGACAGCGTCGGTTTTTGGTCGCTCGAATCCTGGGGCGGCGCCACCTTTGATGCCTGCATTCGTTATTTGGGTGAAGACCCCTGGGATCGCATTCGCGAGCTTAAAAAAGCCATGCCCAAAACCCCGCAACAAATGCTGCTGCGTGGCCAGAACCTGCTGGGCTATCGCCACTATGCCGATGATGTTGTTGAGAGTTTTGTGGAGCGCGCAGCGGTCAGCGGTGTCGATGTATTCCGCGTATTTGATGCGATGAACGATATGCGCAATATCGAAATTGCCATGAAAGCGGTAAAACGCCACGGCAAACATGCGCAGGGCACACTCTCTTACACCCTGAGCCCGGTACACAATCTGGATGGCTGGGTTGCCCAAGCCAAACAAATCGAAGACATGGGCGCCGACTCGATTTGTATCAAAGACATGGCCGGCCTGCTCAAACCTTATGATGGTTTCAAACTGGTCAAACGCCTCAAAGCCGAGTGCGATATTCCGATTCATATGCAATGCCATGCCACCACCGGTTTGGCGCACGCGACTATTTTGAAGTGCGTGGAAGCGGGCATCGACAATGTGGATACCGCCATTTCCTCTATGTCCATGACCTATGGTCACAGCCCAACCGAAACTCTGGTCGCCACCCTTGAAGGCACCAATCGCGACACCGGATTGGATTTGGTACTGCTGGAAGAAATCGCCACCTACTTCCGTGAAATTCGCAAAAAATACGCGAAGTTTGAAGGCTCATTAAAAGGTGTGGATGCGCGCATTCTTATAGCGCAGGTTCCCGGTGGCATGCTGACCAATATGGAAAGCCAACTGCGCGAGCAAGGCGCCATCGACCGTTTTGATGAAGTGCTGGGCGAAATCCCGCGCGTGCGTGAGGATTTGGGCTTTATCCCGCTGGTAACGCCCACCTCGCAAATCGTTGGCACCCAAGCGGTGTTGAATGTGCTGAGCGGTGAACGCTATAAAAATATCTCCAAAGAAACTGCCGGTGTATTGCGCGGTGAATATGGCGCAACGCCCGCACCCATGAACGCCGAACTGCAGGCAAAAGTATTGCAAGACGGCGAACTGCCCATTACCTGCCGCCCGGCGGATAACATCGCACCGGAACTGGCGCAACTGACGTCGGCGCTGGAAAAAGAAGCGGCACTGCGCAATATCACCCTGAGAACCGGTGAAAACGCACTGGATGATGTACTCACCTACGCGCTCTTTCCACAGATCGGCCTGCGCTTTTTGGAACATCGCAACAACCCCACCGCATTTGAGCCGGCACCTACCGGTAAAGAGTCATCGCTAATGACCAACGATGCGGGTGAAGAAATTTATACCGTGGAAGTGGAAGGCAAAAAATACACGGTAAGCGTCAATAACGGTGGCGACCTGACCGGCATCAAGCCTCTGCACACGGGAACCAGTACCTCGGCCAGCAAACCGGCCGCCGATGTACAAGCGCGACCAGTCAATGCACCTCTGGCAGGCAATATCATCAAAATTGCGGTCAATGTTGGCGATGAAGTGCAGGAAGGCGATGTATTACTGCTGCTGGAAGCCATGAAAATGGAAACCCAGATCAGTGCGCCCTGCAGCGGTACTGTCACCAGTATCGATGTCAAAACCGGCGATTCTGTCGTGGTTGGCAAAACCCTGCTTACGATTGCGGGGGAATAATTGATGGATACCCTGTTACGACTCTGGCAATCCACCGGCATTTACCACATGCAGTCCGGTCAGATGATCATGATCGGCATTTGCCTGCTACTGCTGTTCCTCGCCATCCGCAAAGGTTTTGAGCCAATGCTGTTGGTGCCTATTGGTTTTGGCGGCCTGCTGGCCAACCTGCCTGCGGCGGGCCTCGCGTTTTCGGCGGTGGAACACGCACTGCACAACGGGACGCCCGAAATAGGTATCGCCCTGGCCCAACTTGCAGGCCTGAGCGCTGACACGGCGGATGCCGTAATCTATAAAGCGCTCAGTAACGGCAGCCCGGAACTCTACCAAACAGCACTGCACACCGCGCAGGCAGCTGGCTATAACGACGGTATGCTCTACACCTTTTACAAGGTGGCGATTGCCAGCGGTATCGCGCCACTGGTAATTTTTATCGGTGTCGGCGCCATGACCGACTTTGGCCCCCTGCTCGCCAACCCCAAAACCCTGCTACTTGGAGCTGCCGCACAGTTTGGTATTTTTGCGACAGTATTGGGGGCAATTGGATTAAGTTATTTCGGCCTGGACTTCTCTATCGCCGACGCCGCAGCCATTGGCATTATTGGTGGCGCCGATGGCCCAACGGCGATCTATGTCGCCAGCAAGTTGGCCCCTGACCTACTGGGCGCCATCGCGGTCGCGGCCTACAGTTACATGGCACTGGTACCGCTGATCCAACCTCCCATCATGCGCCTGCTCACCACTCAGGCTGAACGCGGCATTGTGATGCAGCAGCTGCGCACCGTGAGCAAACGCGAAAAAATCATTTTCCCGATTGTGATGCTGGCGCTGGTCGGCCTGATTCTGCCCGATGCTACTCCGCTGCTGGGCGCTTTCTGTTTGGGCAATCTGATGCGTGAATCGGGCGTGGTGGATCGCCTGTCTGACACAGCGCAAAACGCGCTGATCAATATCACCACCATCTTCCTCGGCTTGGCAGTGGGTTCAAAACTGGCGGCGGATAAATTCCTCGATCCCAAAACCCTGGGCATTCTGGCGCTGGGTATTGTCGCCTTCGGTATTGGCACTGCCGCTGGCGTGCTGATGGCCAAAGCCATGAACCTGTTCTGCAAACACAAAATCAATCCACTGATTGGCTCTGCCGGTGTTTCGGCAGTACCTATGGCAGCGCGTGTGTCCAACAAACTTGGCCTACAAGCCAACCCACAGAACTACTTGTTGATGCATGCCATGGGGCCAAACGTAGCCGGGGTTATAGGCTCAGCCATTGCAGCAGGCGTGATGATTACCATTGTGTCGAACTTGCCAGCGGGTTAATCACACAATCGCAAAACAACTGCAAAAAAAACAAAAAGGGGCTGCAAACAAACGTTTGCAGCCCCTTTTTTATTGCCGTCATTGAGCCCTTTGCTAACCACTCAATCCAAAATAATATGCGGTAAAAAACGCGATGTATCTTTGGTGATCAAGGTTGCATCCTCGCGGATGCAAATTCCCGCAGCGCTGTCGCCCACTACCCAACTACCAAGCATGGCGTAGGTGTCGGCGTTGCGATATTCGTCGCGGAATTTTGGCAGTGCATGTAAGGCTTGGCGCACGTAGCGGCCGTCGGCGTAAGGGCCTGCGGCGGAAATTTTTTCACCACTGCTGGTGATTAAATCCACGTTGGCACCTTCACGCGACAACAGCGGTTTACGCACCCATCCCGCACCCAGTGGCTCGCTGCTTGCCGTTTCAAAAAACGCGGGCAACAAATTGGGGTGATTGGGGTAGCGAGTCCACAGCAGCGGCAAAATACCTTTATTGGATAACAACATTTTCCACGCTGGTTCGAGCATTTGGGTGTTGGCGGCCATGATGGTTTTGGCAAAATCTTCCTGCACCATAAATTCCCAAGGGTACAACTTGAACAGGCCTTTTATCGGTTGATTATCCAAATCGACAAATTGCTCTTGCAGCTCGCCAATATCCTCCAGCGGGATATAGCGCACATCCACACCCGCTTGCGCCGCCATGTCCATTAAATAATTTACGGTGCCCAAGTCCTCCAAATTATCGCGCACGCTGGCGAAATAAAAGGGCTGGGGTAAATTGAGCTGCGCAAAAGCGGCTTCGATTTTGTCGTGCAGGGAATTAAATTGGTCGGCACTTTCCGGCAACACACCATTTTTGATTTGATCTTCCAACCAGACCCATTGGAAAAATCCGGTTTCAAATAATGATGTTGGTGTGTCGTAATTTAATTCCAACAATTTGGCGGGGCCAAAACCGTTGTAAACCAAATCCATCCGCCCATACAAATGGGGTTCGCCTTTGTTCCAGGAATTCCAGATATAACTCCAGAAATCGCGCGGGATATTCAGCAGCGTGAGCATTTCTTCGCTGCGAGTAATATCGCCCACCATATCCATCACCATCTGGTGCAACTCTTCGGTGGGCGCTTCCAAATCCTCTTCAATTTGGCGCAAGTTGAATTGGTAATAAGCGGTTTCATCCCAATAGGGCTCGCCGTCAAACGTGTGAAAATTAAATCCAACTTCTTCGGCGTAAGCGCGCCAATTCGCGCGCTCGGTAACACTGATGCGTTTCATGCATTAACCACCAAAACTATTGCGTGCAGCCGCTTGCTGGCCAAAACCACCGCGACGAACTACCTGGCCGACTTGCGGTTTTACTTGCGAAGGTTTGAGGGTGATAGGGCCAATGCCTTTGGCAACCGGCGTATTGGTCGCGGTGCGGAAAGTGCCGCGGTCATCGCGCGATTTGTACAGCGGTTGTGTTGGTACTTTTGAACCAGCACCCGCCGCTGCGGGCTGTTGCAAATTACTGCCGCCGCGATTCATCATCTGCCCCGCGAGAAAACCCATCATCATCGGCATAAATACACTGCCACCCTGTGCAGTTTGCTGCGGCGCGGTTTCACATTGGCCAGCACCAAAGTCGATTTCACATTCTTCTTTGTTCAAATACTTGGGCGCCACTTGCGGGTGCAAGGCTTGGGCAGCAGCGTAATCCGCATTGCATTGTGTTGTGTCATTCAACCCGGCGGCACTGCACTCACTCGGGTCGCTGAATACCATCGCCTGCTCGCTCTCCTCACCACACCCGGCGAGCAACAGGGTTGCCACAGGGACCATCAATACCAATGCGGCTTTTTTACTGCGTTTCATTACTGCTCGTTTAGTCTGTTTCATAATTTAATGGCCTGCAAAAGATTAATAAGTCATACACGCGGCGTTGATCAAACCTACAGCAATGGCACTCGCTGCCACAAAACTGCCGGTTGCTACTTCGCCTTGGTTAATGCGTTCCGGCAATTGTTTGATGGCCACACGCAGCACCACAAAGGTTAATACCTGCACCACCAAGGCGACGGCACCCCATACTGCACAATCCAGCAGCGACATAGAGTTGGTAATGGCGCTAGCCAATGGCAGCGCAAAACCAATTAGCGCACCGCCAAATGCCAATGCGGCAGCGACATTATTAGCGCGGATTAACGCCAGCTCATCCTGTGGCGTCACCCAGGTATAAATACGAATAAATAACAGCAATAGCACAATTGCCATCGCAAAATACGCCAGAAAAGCGGGCAAGCCGTTAAGTGATGACAAGGTAGTTTCAAGCATGAATAGTTCCTTTGTTGGCAGGGTGATAAATGGAAAACTGGCGGGATTCTGACATAAAAGTCCACATGGCTCTATCGGCAGATTCTATCCTTCAATATAAGCGCACAAGGCGCGGGAGTTTTGCCCATGATTACACGCTATTTCTGGCACACTCAGTGAATTCTATTGCCAAGTATTTTTCGGTACCTCGATGAACATCAGGAACAGCCGCCTTATGAACAAGCGCCTTATCAACAAAAGCATCAGGAAAATGTTGATGCCAAGCCTACTGCTCGCACTCGCTGCACAACTCATGGCCTGCAGCGACCACAGCACCAATCTCGCACTCGGCACCCTGGAGCGCGACCGCATAGTGCTCAAAGCCACCGCTGCCGAAATTATCACCCAACTCCCAATTGCCGAAGGCAGCGATGTCAAAGCGGGCGATTTATTGCTGCAGCTGGATGATCGCCGCCAGCAGGCGCTGGTTGCCAAGGCCGGGGCCAACCTCGCCAGCGCCCAAGCCAACCTCACCAAACTGCAAAACGGCGCTCGCCCGGAAGATATTGCAGCAGCACGCTCACAAGTCAAAGGCGCAGAAGCGCAGCTGGTCGAAGCGCAAAAAACCTTTGCCCGCGCTGAAACACTGGTGAGTAAAAAACTCGCCGGTGCCGCCGAGTTGGATAGCGCCCGCGCCAAGCGCGATTCAGCGCAGGCCAATCTCGATCAATCCCACGAAAACTTATTGCTGCTGACCAACGGCACCCGCGAAGAAGATTTGCAGCAAGCCGAAGCGCAAGTTGCACTGGCCAAGGCTGCGTTGGAGTTGGAGCAATACAATTTGAGCGAACTGAGCATTCGCGCGACTGGCGATGCACGGCTTGACCACCTGCCCAAACACCTGGGCGAACGCACCAGCGTTGGCGAAGCAGTCGCGACTTTGCTTGATAAAAATGCGCCCTATGCGCGAATTTATGTTCCCGAAACCCATCGCCTGAACATCAGTGCCGGGCAGGAATTAGTGATCCATGTCGATGGCCTCGACCAACCACAAACCGGCAAGCTGCGCTGGATCTCTCAAGACCCGGCCTTTACACCCTACTTCGCACTCAACTCGACCGATCGCGCCCGCCTTGTCTATTTAGCCGAAGTGCAATTGCCCGACTCGGCGGCACATTTGCCCAGCGGTTTGCCGGTACAGGTTGAGCTTCCCCATGACTGATCCCAAAGAGTCGAGCGTTCAAGACTGGGCGATAGAAACCATCGGCATGACCCGCCGCTTTGGCGATTTTGTCGCCGTAGACCAGTTGGATTTACGCATTCCTCACAAAACCATTTACGGCTTCCTCGGCCCAAACGGCTGTGGCAAATCCACCAGCATGCGTTTGATCACCGGCCTGCTCACGCCGAGTGCGGGCAGCGTGCGTGTATTGGGAATGGATATTCCCGAGCAAGCGGAATTATTGCGCCGTCGCCTCGGCTATATGACGCAAAAGTTTTCGCTCTACGACGATTTAACCGTACAGGAAAACCTGCGCTTTATGGCGCAGATCTACAACCTTGAGAGCCGCAGCGTAAAACAACTGATCGACAGCCAGCTCAGCCGCTATCAACTGGATGAACGCAAAACCCGTCTAGCTGGTGCACTCAGCGGTGGCCAGCGCCAACGATTGGCTCTCGCGGCTGCGACACTGCACAAACCGGAATTATTGATTCTGGACGAACCTACCTCTGCAGTAGACCCGGAAAACCGGCGCGATTTTTGGGAGAAGTTATTCGACCTCTGCGATAGCGGCACTACCATCCTGGTCTCCACCCATTACATGGACGAAGCTGAGCGCTGCCACGGCTTGGCAATTATGGAAAGCGGCGTGAAACGCGCCGATGGTGCACCCGCGCAATTGATGCGCGAGCTGGGCGCCCGCGTGGTTGAAATCGACGGTGAGAATTTGCGCCTGCTCAAACAACAATTGGGCGAGCTGCCGGAAGTGGTATCGACCGCGCAACAGGGAACGCATCTGCGCGTATTGATTAAAGAGGCAATTGACGAACCGGAAAGCTGGCTGCGCAGTGTGCACCCGGAATTAGTTGCCAATCGCCAGATACATGCTGTACGCCCGAGCCTGGAAGACGTGTTTGTCCATTGCACTGGCAGTAATGCGCCTTACGGACAAGGAGCGCGGCAATGAACGCCTTCAGCCAAAGCCTGCAGCGAATCGGTGCGATTGTGTTTAAAGAGCTACGCCAACTAACGCGAGATCGCCCCACCTTCGGCATGATTGTGATGGTGCCCTTGATCCAACTATTGCTATTCGGTTTTGCGATCAACACCAATGTACGCGACCTGCCCGTCGGCGTGGTGGATTTAAGCCATACCCAAACCGCGCGCGCGTTAATTAGCGATCTCACCGCCACCCAAGTCGTTAGCTTTACCGAAACCTATCAAACCCCCAAGCAGGCGGAAGACGCAATTCGCCGTGGCCATGTGCACGCCGTGTTGGTGATCCCCGAGGATTTTGGCCAACGGCTGCAAGACCAACGCCCTATCGCCCAGTGGCTAATTGATGGCTCCGACACCATGGTCAGCAACGCGCTGCTTGCGCTGCAACAAATGCCCTTTGCCAGTGGTTTTGAGGCGCAGCCCAGCGCGCGCAAAAGCACCTTTGAAATCGCGCTCTTCTTTAATCCCGAGCGGCGCTCAGCGATTAATATCGTGCCCGGGCTGGTGGCGATTGTGCTTACCATGACCATGGTGATGTTCACCTCAGCGGCGCTGGTACGCGAGCGCGAGCGCGGCAACCTGGAATTGCTGATCACTACACCAGTGCGCTCCAGCGAAATTATGATCGGCAAAATCGTGCCCTATATTTTTGTCGGCCTGATTCAGGTGTCGATTATTCTCGGCCTCGGGCATTTGATTTTTGATGTGCCAATCAACGGCCGGTTGGATCAGTTGGTACTCGGCGTATTCGCCTTCATCAGCGCTAGCCTGACGCTTGGCTTGCTGGTATCCACCATCGCCAAAACCCAATTGCAGGCGATGCAGCTGACGGTGTTTTTATTGATTCCATCAATTTTACTTTCCGGTTTTATGTTCCCCTACGAGGGCATGCCGAAGGCGGCACAGTGGATTGCCGAAGCGCTGCCTGCGACGCACTTTATCCGCATGGTGCGCGCCATAGTCTTGCGCGGCGCGACGCTGGAAGATTTGCAGCCGGATTTATGGTGGCTGATCGGGTTTACCGTGCTTGGGGTGATAGCGGCGGCAAGTCGCTTTAAGAAACGCCTGGACTAGGCGTAGAATCAGTGCTGGCTTATTTACTCACGAGGGAACCTTATGAAATTCGATAATATTCTGCAGACTATTGGCAATACTCCACACGTTCGCATCAACCATCTATTTCGCAGTGACATCGAAGTCTGGATGAAGGTCGAACGTTTCAACCCTGGCAGTAGCATTAAGGATCGTATCGCCCTGTCGATGATTGAAGACGCCGAAGCCAAAGGCATAATCAACAAAAACACCGTCATCATCGAACCCACCTCAGGCAATACCGGTATTGGTTTGGCGCTGGTGTGCGCGGTAAAAGGTTACAAATTAATTCTTACCATGCCGGAATCTATGTCGGTCGAGCGCCGCAAATATATGAAGGCACTGGGGGCAGAATTAGTACTCACGCCCAAAGAACTGGGCATGGGCGGCTGCATTGCCAAAGCGAATGAAATACTCGCGGAAACACCGAACAGCTGGATGCCACAACAATTCAATAACCCGGCAAATGTGGAGATTCACCGCACCACCACCGCTCGCGAAATTCTTGCCGACTTTCCCGATGGCCTCGACTACATGATTACCGGTGTCGGCACCGGCGGACACATTACCGGCTGCAGTGAAATACTCAAACAAGCTTACCCGCACTTCCAAACCTTCGCGGTGGAGCCGGAAAAATCCCCGGTGATTAGCGGTGGTCAAAAAGGTTTGCACCGTCTGCAAGGTATTGGCGCCGGTTTTATTCCCCAAGTATTAAACAAAGAAACACTCGACGGCACCATTCTGGTGAGTGAAGAAGCAGCGTTTGATATGACTCGCCAGTGCGCATTAAAAGAGGGGATTTTTGTTGGCATTTCCTCCGGCGCCACCCTCGCCGCCGTTGCCCAAAAACAAGCAGAGATGAAAGCCGGCAGCCGCGTACTTATTTTTAGTTACGATACCGGCGAGCGTTATTTATCAATTGAGGATTTGTTTTAGAAAATCCAAAAAATTCTAGATTGAAATGACGTAATGAGGTGCAATGAAGGGGCGTAATAAAAAGGGCGCAATAAATTGCGCCCCTACGAAATTACAAAATGGTTTTATCTTGTAGGGGCGCGATTTATCGCGCCCTTTTGTTTATTCCACCGCCACCACAATAACCGCTTTGGCAGGGACTTCTATTGCCAACTTGCCATTCTTCGCTTGCGCAGCAAAAGGTGCTGGTTTGATGTTCTCTGGTGCCGCAAAAGTATTGTGGGTATCCATTGCCGCTGCAGTCAGAATTTCACCCTTAACAGCATTCAAATTAATACCTGCAAGATTAATATCAACAGTCTCTGCCTGATTAGGATTGGCGTTGACCAGGGCGATATAAATTTTGCCATCTTTAGCGCGCGCGGCTGTTGCACTCACCGCAGGAATTGATGATTTACCCAGCTTGTAGCGCGCTACGTTTTTCAGCTCAATCGGCAGTGAAGTTGCATCCTGAAATGGTTTGTACATTTTGAACACGTGATATGTCGGAGTGAGGATCATTTTTTCCTTGTCTGTCAAAATCATCGCCTGCAATACGTTAACCATTTGCGCAATGATACTCATGTGCACACGGTCAGCATGTTTGTGGAAAATATTGAAGTTGAGCGCAGCTACAATCGCATCGCGCAGGCTGTTTTGTTGGTAGAGGAAACCTGGATCGTCATCGCCAGTTACGTCGTACCATGTGCCCCACTCATCCACATAAAAACCAACTTTTTTCTCCGGGTCGTTTTTGTCCATCACTTTTTTGTTGTTGATAATGAATTGATCCATCTTCAGGGTGTTCACCATAGTGGACATCCATTCACTTTCGGGGAAACCCGTCGCAGCACCTTTTTTCACCCAATCGCCAGTCGGCAAGGTGTAGTAGTGGAAACTCACCGCATCCATACGCAATGCCCAATTGGGTTTCACGTTGGCAGTCAGGTGATCCGCCCAGCTGGTGTCTTCAGTGTGGCCGCCGCTCGCAATTAAAACAGGCGTATTGTCCTTTGGTGTTTTGAGGAAGCTGGCGTATTGCTTGTAAAGATGGGTGTAGAACTCGGGGGTCATATTGCCGCCACAACCCCATGCCTCGTTGCCAATCGCAAAATAATGCACACGGAAGGGTTTATCACGGCCGTTTTTGCGGCGCAGCTCAGCAAGCGTGGATTTACTGTCCGAGGTCATGTACTCCAGCCACTCTGCCATCTCCTGCGGGGTGCCGGTTCCCAGGTTGCCGTTTACGTAAGCTTCCGCGCCAAGCATTTCAACCAGATCGAAGAACTCATGCGTGCCTACTGCGTTATCTTCTATCACGCCGCCCCAGTTGGTATTAACACGTGCCGGGCGTTCGCCACGCGGGCCAATACCTTCACGCCAATGATATTCATCGGCAAAACACCCGCCAGGCCAGCGGATCAGCGGCACCTGCAATTCTTTTAAGGCACCAACCACGTCATTGCGCCAACCCTTGGTGTTGGGAATGGTAGATTCGGGACCAACCCACAGGCCTTCATAAATCCCCCGACCCAAATGCTCGGCGAATTGACTGTAGATGTTTTTATTGATGACCGGACCGGTTTTGGTGGTATCGATTTTGACTTGGGTGTCGGCCAGAGCAGCAATGCTCATGCCCAACCCGAGGGCCATTACCAATGGTTTTATCATTCTCATAGATGTCTCCTATTTGTTGTTATCTATCTAACGCCGCCGTCTGTTGAACATCGGTTAGTAGCGAGCATAAAGGCAAAAAGGTCTTATTGTCATACAAGTTAACCTAAATTTACGACATCGCATTTCAATGAAAATAGATTCATAAGTGAAAATAGATGACAGGCACCAAATACTGTATTTAAATACAGCCATCTTATTAACTATGCCTCTACTGTTGCCTTTTCACCATGCGCAAAATCATTCACTGCGATGCCGATTGTTTTTTTGCCGCGATAGAAATGCGCGATGACCCAAGCTTGGCCCGTCGCCCGATTGCCGTGGGCGGTAGCAGCGATCGGCGCGGGGTTATCTCCACCTGCAATTACGAGGCGCGCCGCTTTGGTGTGCACTCCGCCATGCCCTCCAGTACCGCGATGCGTCTCTGTCCAGATTTATTGATCCTGCCGCACCGTATGGATGCTTATCGCGAAGCTTCGCAGCAAATGCGCAACATTTTTTACGACTACACCGATTTAATCGAGCCACTCTCGCTGGACGAAGCGTTTCTGGATGTCAGCGACTGCAAGCACCACCAGGGTAGTGCAACCCGTATCGCCCAGGAAATTCGCGCGCGCATTCAACGGGAAATTGGCATCACGGTTTCGGCGGGCATAGCGCCCAATAAATTTCTCGCCAAAATCGCCAGCGATTGGAACAAACCCAACGGCCAGTTTGTGATTACTCCTGCACAAGTAGATAGCTTTGTGGCGCAACTGCCAGTGAAAAAGATTTTTGGCGTGGGCAAAGCCATGGCAAGTAAATTAGCAGAACTCAGTATTTTTACCTGCGCCGACTTACAAAAACTGTCGGTGTTTGAATTGTCGCAGCGCTTTGGTCAAATGGGTTCCCGCCTTTACAAATTAAGCCGCGGGATAGATGAGCGGGAATTAACGGTAGACCGACGCCGCAAATCACTCAGCGTAGAAAATACTTTCGCAAAAGATTTACAAAACCTACCGCAGTGCTTGCATGAACTACCAGCACTCAGCCAACAACTGGCAATACGTTTACGTCGGGTGGATGATGATTACAAAATCATAAAACTGTTCGTAAAAATAAAATTCTCTGATTTCAGCACCACCACCATTGAACGCAGCGCAACCGGCATTCAACCCGATGAATTTATCGCATTGTGCAGCGAAGCCTATCACCGTAAAGAACAACCGGTACGCTTGCTGGGCGTGGGAGTGAGGTTTATTGATTTACGCGAGCACAATCATTTTGTGCAATTGGAGCTGTTTAATCGGTCGGCATAACAGCGGCCTCATTGCGAGGCCGCCAAGAACCAGTTATTTAGCAACCGTTTTAATAGTATAAACCCCGGATATATCGCGATTAAACGCGGTGAAGTCATCGCGATAAAATTCGCGGAAATCCTCCAGGGTACCGTTTTGAATATTCTCCTCGCGGTTGGCAGGCACCCAGTAATGGGGAACATTTTTACCATCTGGCCCGGGTACACCTTCCGGTGCGTTGCGCCAGGTGAGCAGGAAAGAAATATTACGCGCATCCTTATCCGCTTTTAGACCTGCAATTAATTTCCGATACCATTGATTGTCGTATTTACCGGCTTCGATATCTGGAGCGCGAATACCAATCTCGGAAATCACCGGAATTTTCCCACGCGCATCAGCCATGCGTGCTACCAGAGCGGCATTATCCACTACATTCTTAAACCAGTTTTCATTGTTCTCCACTTCGCCATAGGTATCAAAACCCAGCACATCTACATAGGCATCACCAGGGTAGCGCAGCAAATAATTTTCTTCCGTCACTTCCCAAAAATTATTGGGTGAGTAGGCGTATAAAAAATTGTGTACGCCTTTGGTATCGCGCAGGTATTCCACGGTGTACTGATACAGTTTTTTATATTGCTCGGGGGTGGATTGCTCCTCGCCCCACCAAAACCAGCTGCCGGTATTTTCGTGCAGGATGCGGAAAACCACCGGAATTAACACGCCGTTTTCATCCTTCAAATTATTCGCCCATTCGGCTAATTGATCCAGGTAACCGTTATAAACGGCGTTGGCTTCACCGCCCGGTAAGGCAGCAACTACCGCAGGGGTTTTATCCCAGGAAGTACCCACCGGCCACTCGCCTTTTTGTTGATCGGTAAGGGGATTATCGAAATGCGAACTCACGGTGATAATGCCACCGCGCGCGTAAGCTTTTTTGACTTGTTCTACCACATCGCCTTCCATTTTGGGGCTGACGATAGAAAGCGTATCCCACCCGTAAACGGCCGCAAAATCGCCAACTGCATTAAAGGTATCGGATTGTGTACCGTCTGTTGTAGTGATGGTTAAACCCTGGGTGGTATCGTGCTGGTGACCAAACATAATCGACTGCTTACGTTGCGTTTGCATAAACGCGAACAGCGAACGGGTTTCCGCCGTTGCCTGTTTATCTACCAGCGATACTTCCACTGCCGCTACTTCTTGCACCACAGCAACACTGCTGACACTTTGCAAAGCAGTAGTAGGATTTTCCGCAGGCTTGCAGCCTATTAATGTCGCCAGCGCCAGCATGGCAATAGCGAGCCTTGCAGCGAATGGCCGCACTAAAAACGTTTCTTTCATTGTTGTTGTCCTCTGACTAAATCTCTTTGTAATGGCGTTTTTTATCAATGCTATCGGCAAAGAAAATGAATCGTTTCAATTAATCGGGTTAGCTATTTTTTTATAAATGCTTTTTATAAATATATTTTTATAGGTCACTTTGGATAAGTCACTTTCTATATATAAAGGATCGGCTGTTGTGAATTACTAATGCAATCGGGTGATTGGCTGGCTACAAACCATCCAATCACCCGATTACAAAAAGATCTGTTGCGCTAAAGTAAAACAATCGCTCTAGCGAGCGTTGTAACGCACGCGTATACCTATATCGTAAGAGAGCCGCAATTCTTCGGCGCTAATTTCGCGCGGAAAAAACGCGCCGGAAAAATGTGCCTGACAAAAACTCGCGCCCTCTAATTGGGTATTGCGAAAATCTACCCCGCGGACATCCGCTCCCCGGAAATAAGCATCGCGCAAGTCCAGGCCATCTGCGTCCAGCTCACGTAAATCCAAACCGCGAAAATCGCCGCCGCGCAACATGCCCTCTTTTACTTCGCCGCGTGCTTTGCGTTGATTAAATTCCGCAACCCGCTCCGTTTTTAATAATTGATAGAGAGGGTTCTGATGAATAATGGGTTTACTCATAATGGGCTCCGTGAACTACGCTGTTTTTTGAAAACGCAACGATAACATTGCTGCTCTCACCGCACTTTGACTATAGCCCAAGATGCCAATCCTGCTTAACCGATTACCAGCTTCGCAGCATTATAATGTAAACGATTACACCCGTGTTTAAGAAGTGTAATGCCAGCATTAAACTCTTATGCTGCAGGTTGGTATTTTAAACGGCAAGCGTTACACTTATCGGCAAGCTGCAACATAGCGGCGCAACCCAACCAATAACAAATCCATGTTGGGTATTCATCTAGCCTTTTGGCAGGCAATCCTCGGTCAAACTTATCCCCTCGGGCACAACCCGATGGAATAAAAATCTTCAACCAGTCTCCCTACACACAGGTTGGCCGCTCAGTGTTTGAGCAGGGCCATCAGAGGCGTTGAGCGTAAAAATTATCTTGCCATCGCACAGCCTCACGCAGGATTGCTGTCGCTTCGGCATTATTGAGGAATTGTGAGAATGAGCTTTATCCACGACGACTTTTTGCTCGACACCGAGCAGGCCAAAGTACTCTTTCATGAGTACGCCAAAAACATGCCGATCATTGATTACCACTGCCATCTTCCCCCCGAGCAAGTAGGTCAAAATAAGCAATTCAAAAACCTTACTGAAGTCTGGCTGGCAGGCGACCATTACAAATGGCGCGCCATGCGCTCCAATGGTGTGAATGAACGTTTCTGTACTGGCGATGCCAGCGATTGGGAAAAGTTTGAGCAGTGGTGTGCAACCGTGCCTTACACCTTGCGCAACCCGCTTTACCATTGGACGCATTTGGAATTGCGTAAACCCTTTGGCATTACCGATCGCCTGCTCGATAGCAGCACCGCCAAACGCACTTGGGATGAATGTAACGAACTGCTCGCCACCCCAGAATTCAGCGCACGCGGTTTGATGACGCAAGCTAATGTGAAATTGGTATGCACCACCGACGATCCAATCCACGACCTGGCGCATCACAAAAGTGTTGCCGCCGACAGCTCGTTTAAATCAGCGATGCTGCCCACCTGGCGCCCCGATCGCGCGATGATGGTGGAAGACACCGAAGCCTATAACAAATATCTGGATCGCCTGGCGATTGCGGCCGATGTCAACATCAATACCTTTGACGATTTGATCAACGCGCTGGATATTCGCCACGATTACTTCCACGCGAACGGCTGCCGTTTGTCGGATCACGGTTTGGAAACTGTCTATGCTGCGGACTACACCGAAGCAGAAATCAAAACTATTTTCCTGAAAATTCGCAGCCATAAAAATCTCGATGCAGTGGAAATTGAAAAGTTCCAATCAGCGATGATGGTGGAATTCGCCCTGCAAGATCACAAAAAAGGGTGGGTGCAACAATTCCACATTGGTGCGATTCGCAACAACAACCCACGCTTGTTCCGCACCTTGGGGGCAGATACCGGTTTTGATTCTATTGGCGATCACAATTACGCGAAACCACTGGCGAAATTTTTAGGCCGGTTGGACGATCAAAACAAACTCGCCAAAACCATTATTTACAATTTGAACCCGCGCGATAACGAAATGATCGGCACCATGATTGGCAACTTCCAGGACGGCTCTGCCGCTGGCAAGATCCAATTCGGCAGCGGTTGGTGGTTCCTGGATCAAATGGATGGAATGACCCGCCAGATTGAAGCCTTGAGCCAATTGGGCTTGCTGAGCCGTTTTGTGGGCATGCTCACCGACAGCCGCAGCTTCCTTAGCTATTCGCGCCATGAATACTTCCGTCGCATACTGTGCGGCATGTTGGGTCGCGATATGGCCAAAGGTCTGGTGCCTAACGACACCAAGATGGTTGGGAAAATGATTCAGGACATCAGCTTTAATAACGCGAAAAATTATTTCCCGTTTGTCGTACCTGAATAAACTGCTCTTGAATAGTTTTTCCCCACGCGACAATGGCCTGAGCAATTAGTGACAGGCATGCGATAATTAAGCCCGGCTCGCCGGGCTTAATTATTTATTGGGAAATCACTTTGCTCACTAACGCTCTCACCACCTTTTCCTTTGCCTTCGGTATCACTGCGCCCATTTTTGTGGTGCTATTTCTCGGTGTGCTGCTAAAAAAACGCGGCATGATTGACGATGCCTTTATCAAAAGTGCGTCCGGCCTCGTTTATAACATCGGCCTGCCGGTCATGTTGTTCACCACCAGCGCCAGCGCCGACTTTAACCATATGGCCGATGCAGGTGTATTAATTGCATTTGGGGTGATGACCTTGCTGGTATTTGCGGGCAGCTTGCTTACAGCCCATTGGTTTACTCAGGAACCGCGCGACCATGGTGTGATTATCCAGGGTGCGTTTCGCGGCAATTTGGTGATTTTGGGGCTGGCATTTTGTGCCAATGCTTACGGTGAACGTGGTTTGGCTACAGCCGCTTTGCCAGTCGCAATGACCGTGGTGCTTTACAACGTCCTGTCCATTTATGTACTCAACCGCAGCCTGCAACGCAGCAGCAACTCCTTCAAAGCCACACTAAAAGACATTGTTAAAAACCCGCTTATGCTGGCGATAGTCGCTGGGCTTTTGTTCAACGCCAGCAGCTTAAAAATGCCTGTTATTTTGCTCGACAGCGGCAAATACCTAAGCCAAATGGTGTTACCACTGGCACTGATTTGTATTGGCGGTGCGTTGGATTTATCGCAACTAAAACGCGTGGACGCAGCAACTCTTAGTGCGACACTATGGAAACTAGTGATATCGCCACTGCTGGCTTGCGGCATAGCGATTGGCTTGGGTGTGCGCGGTGAAAACCTCGCCATTTTGTTTGTACTGGCCGCGTCCCCCAGCGCCACCGTCAGTTTTGTGATGGTGCAGGCGATGAAAGGCAACGCTGTGCTCGCAGCGAATATTGTGGTGCAGACAACGCTCTGGTCGCTGCTCAGCGTGACCCTGGGTTTGTGGTTATTGGAGATATCAAACTTTATTTAACGCGAGAATCAACCAAACCAATTTTCTGTTAAACCGGTAAAGGGTGTAGCAAAAATAAATAAATTGCCCGCTTGTGGTTGCTGTTTCAACGCTTCATCACTTAAGCCGACGCGCGCACTGGTTACGGCCAATACATTTAATTGCTCACCACCAAATGCCACACAGGTTGGTTGCGTAACGGGTAAATCCAATACCAGATTTTTACTGCCGTCCGGCGCATAGCGCACCACTTGGCTGCCGCCCCACTGCGCGTTCCACACATAGCCTTCTGCATCGGCACAGGCACCGTCCGGCTCTACCCCCAGTGCAGTGTGGGCAAAAATTTCCGGGTTAGATAATTCGCCCGTCTGCGCATCAAAATCATAAACCCGCAATGAGTGTGTGGGCGAATCGGCGTGATAAAGCTTACGCGAATCCGGGCTCCAGCAGAGCGCATTGGAAATCATCAAACCGCTGAAATGCTGCGTGACGGAAAAATCCGTATCCAAACAATAAAGGCCCGCACTTTGTTCTTCACTGGTGCGATTCTCCACTATCGAACCCATCCAGAAGCGCCCTTGCCGATCACAGCGGCCATCGTTGGAACGATTGCCGTTAATATTTGCTTCTGGTTTCGCAATCCATTCAATTACACCGGTTGTAATATCAAACCAGGCAAATCCTGATTCAAA
The DNA here is from genome assembly GCF_000263355.1 of Cellvibrio sp. BR. NCBI lineage: Bacteria > Pseudomonadati > Pseudomonadota > Gammaproteobacteria > Cellvibrionales > Cellvibrionaceae > Cellvibrio > Cellvibrio sp. BR. Next base: position 476,002 of record NZ_JH668202.1, read on the forward strand.
TGCAGCGAGCAGACGCGCATCGTTTTTCGCAAAGGCAAAACAACATAAGCGTTCAGGCAAATCAAAATGCGTCAGTTTTTTAGTGGCTAACGCATAGCGATAGAGTTTTTTACTGTGGATATCCGTCCAATAAAAGCAGCCATCCTGATGATTCCATTGCACGCCCTCACCTAACTGATTAGCACAGGGAACGGTATCGATAAGTGTCAGTGATGCCATGGTCAGCTCTTGGTAATCCAGTGAGGGCAAAAAAATAATAAGCCGTAAAAAAAACGCCCCAAGCGGGGCGTTTTTCAGGTGGCGCAAGTGATACGCAGCTTACCACCAGGTAGCGTAGATCGCGATCAGGATTAGGATGACTCCCATCGCTGCAACATTAAACCCGCCAGTGGTTTTGAAGCTAACATCGTGCAAATCAATCGCATTGGCCTGCTCTTTAGTGCCGCTGAGCAAAGTGATAGCCGCTGCAACAATACAGCAAAGTATAAACACTACGCCCACACGATCCATAAACGGAAATTCAGGTAGGAATTTGTAGAACAGCGCAGAGAAAACCACTGAACCAATTGCCGCTGCCAGCGCAGAGTTAGCGCTGGCTTTTTTCCAGAAGAAACCAAACAGGAAAATCACCACAATACCTGGCGTAAAGAAGCCCGTAAATTCCTGAATAAATTGGAACGCCTGCTGTGATTGCCCAACTAATGGCTTGGCCAGCAAAATCGCAACAACCATGGCGATCAATGCCGTCATACGCCCTACAAATACCAGTTTGTGTTCGCTCGCTGCCGGGTTCACCAACTTCTTGTAAACATCCATGGTGAAAATAGTAGAGATACTATTGCTCATAGAACTGAGTGAAGAAGCAATCGCGGCGACCAGTGCAGCAAACGCAATTCCCAACAAACCATGTGGCAATAATTTCATCATTTCCGGATAGGCTTGGTCAGCTTTAGCCAGATCCGGGGCCAGCACTACAGCGCAGATGCCAGGCAATACCACAATAATGGGCACAAATAATTTTACGTAGGCAGCAAACGCCATACCTTTTTGCGCTTCCTGTAAACTTTTTGCCGCCAGTGCACGCTGGATAATGTATTGGTTAAAGCCCCAGTAGCTGATGTTCATAATCCACAGACCACCAATCAATACTGAAATACCGGGCAAGCTGATGTAGTTGGGGTTATCTTTCGACAAAATCATGTCGAATTTTTCCGGTGCTTTTTCCATCAGGGTGGTAAAACCTTGAATAACACCGTTGTCGCCCGAGATTTGGTTCAGCGCCAAATAGCTTACGAATAAACCGCCCAACACCAACATAATCACCTGCACTATGTCTGTCATGGCAACCGCTTTAAGACCGCCATAAACCGAGTAAGCCATAGAGAAAAGCACCAGGAAGATCATTCCGTAAATCATGTCTACGCCGATAAATTGTGAGATTGCCAAAGACCCCAAATAGAGCACAGAGGTCAGATTCACAAAGGTATAGAGCGCCAGAAAATCGCCATGATGGTGCGTACGCGGCCATCGTAACGGTTCTCCAAAAATTGCGGCATGGTGTAAATGCCCTTGGCGAGGAAAATCGGCAGGAAATATTTTGCGATCACAATCAAGGTTATTGCTGCCATCAGTTCGTAAGCGGCGATCCCCATACCAATCACAAACCCCGAACCAGACATACCGATGATTTGTTCAGCGGAGATGTTGGCGGCGATTAAGGATGCACCTATCGCCCACCAAGGCAGGGATTTGCTGGCAAGAAAATAATCGTTAGCGTTTTTTTCGTGGCCTTTTTCGTCACGCGACACCCAATAGGCAACAAAGAGCAGAATCAGGGTGTAGGCAACCAATACCCCGATATCGAGTCCGTTTAAAATCATATTGACCTCTGTGTAGTGATGCTGTGGTTGGAGAGCATCTTGTTATTAAAAAATTTTGTTTTTATTGGCGCTTATCAACCCGATAAAAATTGAACAGCCCCTTAAACAAGAAGCATTCATCAGGATCACTAATGAATGCTTCCAGGTTGTCTTGCTGCACCACTTAACCGCAGTGCTTAAATCCGGCCACCGTCCACAATAAATTCTTGAGAGGTGATCATGGCGGAGTCATCCGCCGCGAGAAAGAGTGCCAGGTTCGCCACGTCGTGCGCGCCCAAACGTTTCTTGAGACACACGCGTTTCATTAATTCTTCTTCCTCTTCCGGCGATAACCATTTTTCCAACTGCTTGGGTGTTGCCACCCAGCCAGGCAAAATGGAGTTCACACGAATATTGTCTTGACCATAGTCCGTGGCCAACGCTTTGGAGATTCCTAAAATTCCGGCTTTCGCCGTGATGTAACTCGCCAAATTTGGCGGACCAAATTGCACGTTGATGGAGCTGATATTGATAATCGAACCGCCACCTTGTAACGCCATCATCGGCTGTACCGCCTGCGCCGCAAAAAACGCCGGATGCAGGTTAATCGCCAAACTGCGATGCCAACGCTCTTCGGTCATCGCGCGGGTGTCATAACGCTGATCGTTAGCGGCGTTGTTAATCAGCACACTAATATCACCATTCACGACGCATGCATCCGCGATACTTTGCTGTAACGCCTTGATGTCACTCACATCGCAAATTTCAAACCAGGGGCGGGCATAACCCTGCCGCTCGATTGCATCACACAGTTCAATGGCGCCCTCGGCATCTATATCGACAAAGGCAACCCGTGCGCCCTGCGCCGCAAAGGCTTCAACCAACGCGGCACCGATACCGGTTGAACCGCCGGTAATAAATACGCTGCGCCCCTGCAGGCTGGCGTAGCGGGTATACCCTGTATGGGCTGAGTAGCTATACATGTTGATCTCTCTCCGGATTCACGCGGCGTTAGGCTGTTATGAGCTTAGGCAGAATCAATCAACCTGAACAGGTATTTTTGATCACTGCACTCATGCAGGTTTAACCAGAGATAAATTAATCAATTGCATTACTTCTTGCAGCAACACTTTTACCGCCCTGCTCGCCTCCTCCTGATCACCCGCACAAATGGCGTCATAAATGCGCTTGTGATCATCGTAGTCAGCGGTCAGTACACCTTTAAGCTGGTTGGTACTGGCGATACTCACACGCAGCGCAACCTGGATGAAATCGCGCAATTGAAAAAAGAAGCGGTTGTTGCCTGCCGCGAGAATGGCGCAGTGAAACTCAATATCGGCCGTGAGCGGATCATCTAATCCTTCATCGGCACGCTTCATACGCGCCAGCGCATCGCCAATCGCTTTGATACGCGCGGTGTCCTTGTTGTTTTCAGCAGCCAATACCGCTGCTTCCGGTTCAATGGCCATACGCAGTTGGGTAAATTCACGCAGCAGCTCCAGCGAGGCGCGCGCATTGAGTGTCCAACCCAGCACATCGGCATCAAACATATTCCAGTGGCTGCTCGGCATGACCCGAATGCCCTGGCGTGGCCGCGAGGCAATCAAACCTTTAGCCGTCAGCATTTTTACCGCTTCGCGCGTGACGCTGCGGCTGATATTAAATTGTTGCGATAACTCCGCTTCCGTCGGGAAGGATTTATCAATCGCATATTGACCTTGAACAATTGCCGCACCCAATTGATGGGTTAACTGGTGTGTAAGATTACGCCCTGTGTCCAGCATAGTTAATTAGCCTATTTATATTATATATTTGTTGGGTATCCGACAAGCATTTCCTGGTGGTTGAAACGCCAAAAAATGCATTTTTTAATATCAGAAGCCACTTTTATGTTGACCCTAAAAACAAAAACCCGCGCCTTAACGCAGACGCGGGTTATTTAACAAGAGGCAGTGGCTTTAGTCACGCAAAAAATGCGGCGCGCGCCAAATGACGGGCTTATTCGTCTTTGGCGTTCACATTTTCGGTGATCTGCTCCAGATTGGCGTGGCGAACGTCCTCACCATTAACCAAATAGATGACGTATTGCGCCAGGTTGCGCGCGTGATCGCCAATGCGCTCCAACGCCCGCAGTGACCACATGATGTTGAGTACCCGCGTAATACTGCGCGGATCTTCAATCATAAAAGTGACCAGCTCGCGCATCGCCGTGCTGTATTCCATATCTACCTGTTTATCGGTTTGCACTACCGTGAGCGCCAACTGCATATCCAGACGGGCAAATGCGTCCAATGCATCTTGCAACATGTGCGACACATGACCACCAATATGGCGCACCTCAATATAACCGCGTGGCGCCAAACCATCTTTATTCATGGCGATAGCTTGACGGGCGATTTTAGTCGCTTCATCGCCGATACGCTCAAGGTCGGTAATCGCTTTGGTAACGGCGATAACCAAACGCAAATCGCTCGCGGCCGGTTGACGACGGGCGAGAATACGCACGCACTCTTCGTCGATTGTCACTTCCATGGAGTTGACTTTGGTATCCGAGCGCACCACTTGCTCGGCGCGCTCCACATCGGCATCAATCAGCGCTTGAATTGCATCGTTCACCTGACGCTGAGCCATACCGCCCATTTCCGACAGATGAGTACGAATCGCCTCCAGTTCTATGTTGTACTGTTGGGAGATGTGGTGAGTGTGACTTGTAATATCCATAACCATGATGCGCCTCCGCATTAACCGTAACGGCCAGTGATGTAATCTTCGGTTTGTTTTTTACTCGGGTTGGTAAAGAGCGTATCTGTCAGATCGTGCTCAATCAAATCCCCCATATACATAAATGCCGTATAGTCAGACACCCGCGCCGCCTGCTGCATATTGTGCGTCACAATAACAATGGTGTACTGATGTTTTAATTCGTTGATCAGTTCTTCAATCTTCAAGGTTGAAATTGGATCAAGCGCCGAGGCGGGCTCATCCAACAAAATCACTTCGGGCTCAATTGCAATCGCACGCGCGATCACCAAACGCTGTTGCTGCCCGCCTGATAAACCAAATGCATTGTCGTGCAGTCGATCCTTTACTTCATCCCACAGCGCAGCACCTTTAAGTGATTTCTCTACCACTTCATCGAGCACACGCTTGGATTTAACACCCTGCAAACGCAAACCATAGGCCACATTTTCATAGATCGATTTAGGAAAGGGGTTGGGCTTTTGAAACACCATACCCACTTGACGGCGCAACTCAGCAACATCGACACTTTTTTCGTAAATGTTATCGCCGTCGAGCAAAATCTCGCCTTCAACACGACAGGAGTCAACCAAATCGTTCATGCGATTAAAACAACGCAATAGAGTTGATTTACCACAACCAGACGGACCGATAAACGCGGTTACCTTTTTCTCTGGAATTTTCATGCTAACGCTATTCAGCGCGCGCTTCTGACCATAAAACAAGTCCAGATTTTTTACTTCCAGCTTGGTGGGCTCTGCTAATAAAGTCGGGCTCATAAAAATTGCCTGTATAAAATTCAAATAAATCGATGTGTGTACTATTTATCAACTCACAAGCGCAGTGCGATTAATCCGACGCACTGCGGTATTTCTCACGCAAATCATTGCGAATTTTTATCGCAGTAATATTCAGGGCGATGATCAATAAAATCAGCGTCAGGGAAGTTGCATAAACCAATGGCCGCGCTGCTTCCACATTCGGGCTTTGGAAGCCGACATCGTAAATATGAAAGCCCAAGTGCATAATTTTTTGATCCAGGTGCAAATAGGGATAATTGCCATCAATTGGCAGTGCAGGTGCCAATTTCACCACCCCCACCAACATCAGTGGCGCCACCTCACCTGCCGCACGGGCAATCGCCAAAATTAATCCAGTCATCATTGCCGGTGTTGCCAGAGGTACAACTACCTTCCACAGTGTTTCTGCTTTAGTTGCTCCCAGAGCCAAACTGCCTTGACGAATAGTACTGGGGATGCGCGATAAACCTTCTTCGGTAGAAACGATAACAATTGGCAAGGTCAAGAGTGCAAGCGTGAGCGATGCCCAGAATAAACCTGGTGTACCAAAGGTTGGGGCCGGCAGTGATTCCGGATAAAACAACTGATCGATATTGCCACCGAGAATATATACAAAAAATCCCAAACCAAATACGCCGTACACAATCGATGGCACACCCGCAAGGTTGTATACCGAAATGCGGATAATTTTTAGCAGCGTGCCTTGCTTTGCATATTCACGCAGATAAATAGCGGCGAGAATACCCAGCGGCGTAACCATAATTGACATGACAATCACCATAGTAATGGTGCCAAAAATAGCCGGGAAAATACCCCCTTCGGTATTCGCCTCGCGCGGCTCATCGCTCAAAAATTCCCACACACGTTCGGCGTACTGACCCAGTTTTTGTACCGGGTTCATTACATTGGGGCGAGTGACACGTACTATATGATCAAAAGCGATAACGGCTTCTTTGCCATCAGCAGTGCGCACCAATAATTTATCGCGGGTCGCTTGTGCCAATATGTCATCACGCGTTTTTTTAATAATCGCATACTCAGCTTCAAGCGCGGCGCGACGCTCGGAAAAATTCACATCGGCAGTGGCCAACGCTGTGCCGGTTACACCATCCAATTCCAAACCGCGACGCTCAAGGCGCAAATCATCCATGCGCTTGTTGATACGACCTATATCGACTTTTTCAATGCGATGAATTTGCGCATGTAAATCCAATGCGCGCGCCAAGCGCTGATCCAATTGCTCCCAAAAATCCTTGCTGCCCAACTCACTGACCAGTGTGTTGCCCTCTTTAATCGCAACCGGATAACCGTAAAAATTACCCCACTCGCGCCGTTCAATGGAGACTGCATTTTCCGGGTACTCCCATGGTTTCATGCCAATATCCAGATACCACACAAAATCACGCCCACTAATATCGCGATTACCCATTTTAAAAAGGTGGCGAGTAATTAATTCAACGTCTGATTCAATTTGATAACCACCATCGCGCGCAACGGCAGCTGGAATCACTTCATCGCGTACAGCTTCGCCCATAATGATGTGTGTTTGGCCGCTGCGATCAACAATACTGGTTTGCAAAATATCAGCCGGCCAAAAATGACCAAATCCGCGCACTGCAATCAAACCAAGCAGCCCAACAACCATGATCATACACAGAGCAACAGCACCGCCGTTGAGCCATATCCAGGGCGATCCACTGTTAAACCAGGAACTATTTTTACGCGTTAATTTTTTCATCGGATTCACCACCAATTACAGATTGCTATAGCGCTGACGCAGTCGCTGACGAATAACTTCAGCAAGCGTGTTCACCACAAAGGTCAATGCCAATAGCACCAAAGCTGCAAGAAATAAAACGCGGAAATGGGTGCTTGCAACCGCCGTCTCCGGCAACTCCACCGCGATGTTGGCCGAGAGAGTGCGCATGCCTTCAAAGATATTGAAATTCACCACAGGACTATTACCAGTAGCCATAAGCACAATCATGGTTTCACCAACAGCGCGACCAAACCCCATCATCACCGCGGAAAAAATTCCAGGACTGGCCGTAGGCAACACCACACCAACAACTGTCTGCCAGCGTGTTGCGCCAAGCGCCAATGAGCCCTGTGTTAAATGGCGGGGCACACTGAACACCGCATCTTCAGCAATGGAAAAAATTGTTGGGATAACAGCAAAGCCCATTACTATGCCGACCACCAAAGCATTGCGCTGGCTGTAGCTAATACCGTTTTCAGTAAACCACTGACGCATACTGCCATCAAAAAACCAGATCTCCGCTAAAGGGCTGGCGGCGATACAAGCCCACACGGTGAGAATAATCGGCAGCACTAGAATGACAGCTTCCCAACCCTCAGGTACGCGGTTGCGCAGCGAATCCGGACAACGGCTCCAGAGATAGCCCGTAATTAGCATAACAACCGGCAATAAAATCAAAATACTGAATATTGCTGGCAAATGATTTTCGATAAACGGTGCGAGCCACAAACCTGCGAGGAAACCTAAAATAACAGTGGGCAATGCAGCCATAATTTCGATAGTGGGTTTAACAATGCCGCGCAATTTGGGCGTCATAAAATAGGCGGTATAAATTGCCCCCATCACCCCCAAAGGTACCGCAAACAGAATCGCGAAAAATGCAGCTTTCAACGTGCCGATAGAAAGCGGAACAAAACTCATTTTAGGTTCAAAATTATCGCTGCCCGATGATGCCTGCCAAATGTATTCCGGTGCATCGCGCCCTTCGTACCACACTTTTTTCCAGAGCGAGCTGAAAGAAACCTCGGGGTGTTTGTTCCAGACATCGGCCACACTCAGGTTATTAGCGTCATCCAACCACAAGCTGCGATTGTGAATGGGAGAAATAGCAAGCTGCTGGATAGGTTTATCACTCACCGACTCAATTAATAAGGTGCGCTGGGAGGTAGCGTAGTAAATACCGATATTGCCTTTGTCGTCGCCAGCCCAGAAACCGCGACGCGCATGCTCAGGTGTGATACGGGTGATGGCACCGTCCAACGCCTCAAAACCACGTACATATTTCAATTCATAAATGTTGTCGGGGTTGCGAACCAGAAACCATTGGCTCAGGGCTCCCTTGTCGGTGCCAATAATGAGCGAGGCAGTTCCCACCAAAAACTCCATACGGGTTACTTTGCCATCAGGAATAGTCACTGGTGCCTGAGCTTTTACAGCGCTAGGGTTGATGATGCTGTAGAGCAATAATTGCGACTGATCTGTAGCAATCACTAAATGCTGGGCACCGCTATCAATCTGCATAGATACGGGCTTACTGCCATTTGGAAGCGAGGGAAGCGCTATCACTTCCTGACTGATACTGACTTCCCCGGTAATCATATTTTGACTGCTGCTAAAAATAGCGAGCAGTAGACGCTCATCTGCCGTCATGGCCGCTAATAAAATACCGCTGGAAGTCTCTTGTACGGCTAGCTGGGTAAGCGCTGCGCCTTGGTCATCCAGGGTTAAGGGAGAATCACCCAAGGGATACACCAAACTCGGTGTGATTTGGCGTTTATCGTTTGGATAACTGAGCGCGTAATTGGCTTTCGTTATTGATACCTGGCCATTGCTGTAACCATAAGCAACCAGACCGTAATCAGGCGTACTGGTCGCCATACTGGTAAAACTCACATCAGCGGTGCGCGATACCTGGGCATTAAGCACTTGGCTGCCATCGCTGACATTAAAAAAATGCACTGCGCCGCTACGCTTGAAACTGGCGCCAATTTCTTCGTAGCGTTCCAGCGTGAGGTATTCAGTCGGGTCGGAGGCCTGCTGTTGCAACTGGGCGGGCGTGTAGCTGTGCAAGGGTTCAACCGAGGCACCACGAAACAAGGGAGCAATTTCGGAGAATAGATAAAAGAAAATTAAACCGAGTGAAAATACTACCGCGAGTCCGGCAGACATCACCCCGTAGCGCGATAGCTGGTCTTTAAATTTGCGAATGTTGCGCAACTTGCTGCGCTGCTCGCGATTGGGCATCAGGCTCTGGATTGGCTTTGCCGCTGTAATGGGTTCGGACATGGTCTACTCACCTGTTTTATCGTCTGGCGCAAGAATCCTAACAATCAAAGATGACACTTTTGTTACAAAAACCCGAAACTGTCATCTGACTGTCATATTTACCCTGGCTCTGTCTATAAAAAAACGCCGAACAAGTCGGCGTTTTTATGGGTAACACAAGAAAATCCAGGCGCGCGCTGATTACTTCTGCAATTCAGCCAGTGCTTTGTTGGCCATTGACGCAGGCAGTGGGATATAACCATCGCGCACTACGGTTTCCTGGCCTTGCTTGGAAAGAATCAACTTCACAAACTCTAACTGAATCGCATCCAGCGGGCGGTTCGGATGCTTGTTGATATACATGAACAACACACGTGACAGCGGATAGGTTCCATCCAGCGCGTGAGTTGCATCGGCAGTAACGTAAGGCTGCCCATCTTTCTTGGACAGAGGCACGGCGCGCACACCTGAAGTGATGTAGCCAATACCTGAGTAACCAATACCGTTGATCGATTCAGACACACCCTGGACTACAGATGCAGAACCTGGTTGCTCGAGAATGTTGGATTTGAAATCACCTTTACACAGGGCTTCATCTTTGAAGTAACCATAAGTACCAGAAACGGCATTGCGGCTGTACATGGTGAAATCACGATTTGCCCATGCACCGGTCAAGCCCACATCACCCCAACGAGTCAGGTCTTTGGCACCACCACATTTGCGGGTTGCCGAGAAAATGGCATCCACTTGAGGAATACTTAAACCTTCGATCGGGTTGTCTTTGTTTACGTAAACTGCAAGTACGTCAATCGCTACCGGTACAGCGGTGGGTTTGTAGCCATGCTTGGCTTCAAACGCCTGGATTTCCTCGGTTTTCATCGCGCGGCTCATAGGCCCGAAGTTAGCAGTACCTTCGGTTAAGGCCGGTGGTGCAGTTGAAGAACCAGCACCTTGAATCTGGATATTGACGTTGGGATACCACTTTTTGAAATCTTCAGCCCAAAGGGTCATCAGGTTGTTGAGTGTGTCAGAACCGATTGAGTTGACGTTACCTGATACGCCAGTGGTCGCCTTGTACTCTGGCAGCGCTGGATCAATTGCAGCCTGCAATGCAGTAGCACAAACCATAGAGCCGGCAAGAACCAACCCCTTCATAATTTTCATAGCGTTCATAGAGCGCTCCATCTGTGATTACATGAGTAATAAATAGTGTGTCTACCTGTGAAGAGTTGTCCCTTCAGTGAGACTTACTTTACCCAGCAAATATGACAGTTATGTGACCGGAGGAAATTTTTGTCACAAATGTGTCGCACAAATGTCATACAGCCAAACCAGGGTTATACCGCCACCCCAAACAAAAACACCAGCCGAAGCTGGTGTTTGTGAACATCAAAAACGAGACGATTTATTTAACCACGCGCAAGCCCGGTCGTTTGGCGGGAGGAGTGTCACCTGAGGGTACAGACCCGCCTCCCGTCGACACAGGAGTCGGCCCACTGGGTGGCGGCGGTGCAGGATTAACTTCCGGCTCGAACATCATACCCTGCCCATTTTCACGAGCGTAAATTCCTAAAATTGCACCACAGGGAATATAGAGATTATTGACCACCCCACTAAAGCGCGCATTAAACGATACGGCAGTATTATCCATAAAAAAATCTTTAATCGCCGAAGGGGAGATATTCAGAATAATTTGTCCCTCCTTGTTAACGTGTTGCTGCGGTACTTGGGTACCGGTCACATGGGCATCAACCAAAATATGTGGCGTGCAGTTGTTATCTAAAATCCATTCATAGACGGCACGTAAAAAATAAGGGCGACTGGACGTCATGGACATAAGTGTTTCCTTGGTCTGATCAGGGCTAAACAAATTGCAATTTACCTTGTTTTGCCAAGAGCTCAAACAAAAAGGGCGACCTAAGTCGCCCTTTCCGCTGTTATTTACTGCGATCAGTGAATCTCTCTCCAGAACTCGCGGTTCAGGAAGTAAACAAAGATAAACAGAATAATCAGAAAACCTAATACGTAATAACCAATCGCTTCGCGCTTAACTGCCGCAGGCTCAGCTACATACTCGAGGAAATTCACCAGATCATACATCGCTTGATCAAACTCGGCAGTAGTCATAGTGCCCTTTACCTTGCCCTCGACCAATGCACCGCAATGCTCATCCATTTCCACTTCACCCAAGTCGTTACGCGCCGCGCCACCATGGTGATTCAGTTTAGGACCGGCACCGCATTCCAGCAGCCCTTGCGGACCAATGAGCACGTGCGGCATACCAACATTAGGAAATACCCGGTTGTTGACACCCCAAGGACGGGTATCATCCTTGTAGAAGTTGCGCAGGTAAGTGTACAACCACTCTGGCGAACGCGAGCGCGCTACCAGGGTCAAATCCGGCGGTGCAACACCAAACCAGACTTTGGATTGCTGTGGTTTCATCGCAATTTCCATCAGCTGACCGATACGCTGACCACTAAAAATCAGATTTTCTTCCATCAAGTTATGCGGAATATCCAAGTCATCCGCAACACGCTCGTAGCGTGAAAACTTGGCAGAATGGCAGCCCATGCAGTAGTTGATGAAGTATTTGGCACCACTTTGCAAGGATTCTTTGTTATGCAAATCCGGCTCCATCTTGTCGCAAGGTATGGCACCGCAGGCAAATGCCCCACCTGCTGCGACCGCTTTGATGGGCACAATCATCAGAATCAGGAACAGCGCAAAACCACCAAGCACAACAATCGCAGGCAAACCTTTCGCTTGGGTACGGGTCGGTTCAACCAAGTCTTTATCGCGTGCTGCCAGTAACGGCAATACTGCAAAAATTGCTGCTAATGCGAAGCAGAGAACCAACAATAATGCAGGCACATCCCCACCGATGTAATCAACCCCCATCCAGGCGAAGATGACGGCAAAAACACCGCACACAATCCATGACGCCATGGACTTGGCTTTTTCCGGGCTAGTAGTAGTCCAAACTGGCATAGTCAGGAAGTAAGCGAAATAGAAGGTAGTAGCGATTTGCGACAACAAGGTTCTGCCGTCGGTAGGTGCCTTAACCCCCAGATAACCCAAGATCACGAACATAGCTGCGAAAGCAATTAGCATCACACGCGGAATATGACCGCGGTAGCGCATGGATTTAACCTTACTGCGATCAAACCAGGGCAATACAAACAAAAGTGCAATCGCTGCGCCCATCGCCACAAAACCAAGCAGTTTTGCAGTCAATACCATTGGCCCAAGTTCGATTTGCAAAGTCACTGCACGCAACACCGCATAGAAAGGTGTGAAGTACCAGACAGGTGCGATGTGCGTCGGTGTTTTCAGGTTATTCGCTTCTTCAAAGTTGGCGTACTCCAGGAAGAAGCCACCCATTTCCGGCATGAAGAACATGATGAAACAGAAAGCAAACAAGAAAACAGTGATACCAACCAAATCATGCACTGTGTAGAAAGGATGGAAAGGGACGCCGTCGCGCGGGATGCCGTTTTCATCTTTGTTCTTTTTAATTTCAACACCATCGGGGTTATTTGAACCCACCTCGTGCAGCGCCAGGATATGCATCACTACCAGTGCCAGCAATACAATCGGCAACGCCACAACGTGCAACGCGAAGAAACGGTTCAGGGTAATACCAGAAATAAGGTAGTCGCCGCGGATCCACTCCACCAATCCTTCACCGACGACAGGAATTGCACCAAACAAGGATACGATTACCTGTGCACCCCAGTATGACATTTGACCCCAGGGTAATACGTAACCCATAAAGGCCTCTGCCATCAGCACCAGATAAATAGTCATACCAAAAATCCACACTAATTCACGTGGTGCTTTGTATGAACCGTACATCATGCCGCGGAACATATGCAGATAAACAACAACAAAGAATGCCGAGGCACCGGTAGAGTGCATGTAGCGAAGAATCCAACCGTAATCCACGTCGCGCATAATGTATTCAACAGAAGCAAATGCACCTTCTGCAGATGGGTTGTAGCTCATAGTCAACCAGATGCCGGTCACCAATTGGTTAACCAATACCAGCAGTGACAGAACACCAAAGAAATACCAGAAGTTGAAATTCTTAGGCGCATAGTACTTACCCATGTGGGTATCCCACGCGCGCTGTACCGGCAGACGCTTATCAACCCACTGCCACAAACCTGTTAACCAATTCATATCAAGCCTCCTGATCTTCGCCAATCACAACTACTGAGTCGCTCTCATAACGGTGAGGAGGAACTTCCAGGTTGAGAGGAGCGGGCACACCGGAATAAACACGACCAGCAAGGTCATATTTGGAACCATGACAAGGGCAAAAGAAACCACCCTGCCACTTATCGCCACCTAGATCAGCAGCTCCCACATCCGGGCGGAACATAGGTGCACAACCAAGGTGAGTACAAATGCCCAACAAGATAGCGAATTCTTTGTTAATCGCTCGCTCAGGGTTTTGTGCATAACTTGGTTGCATGGTTTCTTTGGATTCTGGATCCAGCAGTACACCCTGCTCTTCCACTGTTTTCAGGCTATCTAATGCAGCCTGGGTGCGGCGCACAATAAATACCGGTTTGCCACGCCACTCTACAGTGACCATCGCGCCCGGCTCTATTTTGCTAATGTTGTATTTAACCGGTGCACCAGCAGCTTTTGCTTTGGCACTGGGACTCCAGGAGCCCACGAATGGAATTGCTGCACCCACCACGCCGACCGCACCCACTGCACAAGTGGCACCGATCAACACGCGACGGCGTGTTTTATTTACTGCGTCATTACTCATGACGAATTCTCCCCTAACAGCTTTAACGGCTAGCAAATCGCCTCACATCGCCCCACAACCTGATACTAAGGCTTATACGAAGTCTGGCGACAAAGGATTATTGGGTGACTCAAGAAAAGGCGGGCAATCTTAATGAATTAACACGCGGCTTACAAGAATAACCACACTTATATAGTGGGTTATAGGGGTGCAATTTTAGACATAAAAAAACGCCCAAGCCAGCAAAGACTTGGGCGTTTTTGATGATCATCAACCAGCAGCACAAAAAGCTGCTGGAGAAAACCATTAACGCTTGGAGAATTGTGGCTTCTTACGCGCTTTACGCAGACCCACTTTCTTACGTTCAACTTCGCGTGAGTCGCGAGTTACGTAGCCAGCTTTACGCAACTCACCGCGCAGGCTCTCGTCATACTCCATCAGAGCACGAGTCAGACCATGGCGAATAGCGCCCGCTTGACCAAAGCTACCACCGCCAACTACGGTGACATTTACATCAAACTTTTCAACCAAACCAACCAACTCCAGCGGCTGACGCACTACCATGCGTGCTACTGGACGACCGAAATATTCATCCAAAGGACGATCATTTACAGTGATGGTACCTGAACCAGCGGTGATGAACACGCGCGCGGTAGAGGTTTTGCGACGGCCGGTGCCGTAAAATTGTGCAGACATGTCAGCTCCCCTTAGATGTTCAGTTCTTTAGGTTGCTGAGCAGCATGTGGATGCTCATTACCTGCATAAACTTTCAGTTTTTTGAACATAGCACGACCCAGTGGACCCTTCGGCAACATACCTTTAACGGCAGTTTGAATGGTGCGCTCTGGCGCTTTCTCAATCAACTTTTGGAAGCTGATAGATTTAATACCACCCACAAAACCAGTGTGCGAGTAGTAAATCTTGTCAGTTGCTTTACGGCCAGTCACGCGCACTTGAGCAGCGTTGATTACAACGATGTAATCGCCGGTATCAACGTGTGGAGTGAATTCTGGCTTATGCTTGCCACGCAAACGCGAGGCGATTTCCGCAGATAAACGGCCGAGTGTTTTTCCCGCCGCATCCACGATGAACCAGTCTTGAGAGACAGATTCTGCTTTGGCAATATAGGTCTTCATGTTATTCCTGCCTAATCGGATGTGGATACTAAATAGATGTACATAAAAATCCCCTAAAACAGGGAGGCGGCATACTACACAGCCAATGCTTGTATTTCAACCGATATTTATGCTTATTCTGGCCGATGCGGACGAGCCAAGTAGTCATGACTCTGCATTTCCAACAGGCGACTAACCGTGCGCTGGAATTCAAAATCCAGCTTTCCAGTAGAATAAAGGCTAGCCAAAGGCTGTTCGGCCGAAATCACCAACTTCACCTGACGGTCATAAAATTCGTCCACCAAATTCACAAACCGACGCGCCTGATCGTCATTGGCACGCCCAAGACCCGGCACATTACTAAGGATAACTGTGTGCAACTCACGCGCCAGCTCGATGTAATCATTTTGCGAGCGAGGCCCATCGCACAGCTCGACAAAATCAAACCAGGCAATACCTTCGCCGAGATGACGCGCGCGGATCATGCGCCCTTCAATCTCCAACTCTACATCATCCTGCAACACTGCACTGGCAGGTAACAAGCTCTTGAAACTACACATCAGGCTTTTATCGGCAGCAGCATCAAGTGGCGAGTGATACAACTCCGCCTGTTCCAGAGCGCGCAACCGATAATCCACACCCCCATCAACATTCACTACCAAGGTGTGCTGATTTAACAAGGCAATAGCAGGCAGAAAACGCGCACGCTGCAAACCGTCTTTATATAAGCCATCCGGAACTATATTGGAGGTCGCAACCAACGTTACGCCGCGCGCGAACAGCTCCTCCATCAAAGTGCCAAGAATCATTGCATCGGTAATATCCGAGACAAAAAATTCATCAAAACAGATAACGCGCGCCTCGCTCGCAATAATATCGGCGACTTTTTTAAGCGGGTTCTTTTGCCCATCCAACTTTTTAAGCTCCGCATGTACCCGTCGCATGAAGCGATGAAAGTGCGCGCGTAATTTTTGTTCAAAAGGCAAGCTCTCAAAAAAATTATCCATTAAATAGGTTTTACCGCGCCCTACCCCACCCCAAAAGTACAGACCACGCACCAGCTTGCGTGAATCACCACCCTTGAGCCGTTTTAGAAAACTGCCCAGCGCCGATTGCTGCTGCTCTTCACGCCAAATTACCAGCAACTCCTCATAGAGATGCTGTAGATGCTGAACAGCCAGCTCCTGTGAAGGGTCATGGCGAAAATCCGGCCGAGTCAAATCGCGCTGGTAGCGCGCCATAGGTGACAGGGAAACTGAAGAATCCATCATGGCGATTGTCATACTATGCTTACCCATTGCCGCTCAATCACCATACTCAAATCCACCTTGAGTGCTGTTAAATATCCATGGAAAAAATGCCCAGCCTGCGGGTAGCGAACCAGCTCAACCATACCCTGCAATGCACCAACCCATTGATAGACACCCTCAGCAATAACACGCTCATCTACATCACCCTGCACAACACAAACTGGACAGCCGAAGCGCCCATCACGCGCGTAGGGATACCGTTCCACCGGCGGGGCAATCAAGGTTAGGTGCTGCAATTTTGGGACTTGATAACTAATCTGCGCCGCAACAGAAGAACCAAATGAAAATCCAGCCAGAAGTAAGGGTGCACTGGGGAACTGCTGATTTACCCACGCAACAACCGCCAACAGATCCTCTTGCTCACCGATCGCATTATCAAAATCGCCTTCGCTTTTCCCCACACCGCGAAAGTTGAAGCGCACCGCATGAACCCCTAAATCGCGGTAGACACGCATGAGTGTTGTTACCACTTTATTATCCATAGTGCCGCCATGCAGTGGGTGTGGATGGCATATGATCGCCACTGCTTGGCGCGCCGCAAATACACCCCCGTCATCAGCAGCGTGGATCATCACCTCCAGATGACCACAAGGTCCGGGAATCAAAAGCGCCTGCTCTTTGGCAAAAGGAAAAGTCATGCAATACCTCTAAATTCAGTGCGAGTTCGCACATGGGCAATAATTTTTGCCCATTTTAATGAGAAAATGGACTTATAATAGATTTATTGGTGCTTCTGACAGCATATTGTCAGAGCGACGCCCTTGTTCAGTAGGAGATAGCTGTGTATTCACTTAGTACCCTTATCATCAGTGGTTTGGTTTGCCTGCTCGCCGGTGGTGGCCTTACCGCCCTAATTATGTATACGTTTCGCGCCCAGTTATTGGGGCACAATCTTGAGCAGCGCCTACATCACGCTGAAACCACACTACAAGCTTATCAACGCGACGTTGCCGAACACTTTGCACAAACATCGCAATTGGTAAACAACCTGACTCAATCCTATCGTGAAGTGCACGAACACCTTGCTAGCGGTGCGCTAAAGTTGGCAACACCCGCCATCAGCCGCCAGATACTGGATTCCGCCAATAGTGGGTTGGGCGGCAATACTAAATCCTACATCAGTGGGCAGCATATCGAACCGCCCCGGGACTGGGCCCCCAAAGCACCAGGCACCAAAGGCACACTCAGCGAAGACTACGATTTGCGCGATGACCCAGTAGATAGTTCTCGCTTGCCCACAGAGTCCGCAGATGATTACGACTTTGACGGCAAAGCGAATCGATACTAAAAATTAATATCTGCATCTAACGGATTATTTAATGCATAGCTCCCCATTGAGTTCACACACAGGATGTCGAACAAAAGTAAAACCCCGCATCTAGCGGGGTTTTTGTTGGCCTGACAAATACCGCTCGACGGAGACACCCTTGATTCTATTAAAGCGCTTGCTGCAGTTTATAAGCTGGCCGATTACCGCAGGCGTTATTATTGCGTTACTTGCTCTTCTCTTATTTCCTCAACTACGTGGCAACAACGCACCAAAACCTGATGAACAAAAACACACTCTAGGCGCAGTTTCCTATGCAGATGCAGTCAGTCGCGCCGCCCCGGCTGTAGTGAATGTTTATACCGAAAAGCGTGTTGTACAACGCTATCAAAATCTTTATAACAACCCGCTTTACCGCCAACTTTACGACAAATCCAATACCCCACAGCAAGAACGTATGCAAAACACCTTGGGGTCAGGCGTAATTGTCGATGCACAGGGTCACATACTCACCAACAAACACGTGGTTAATGGTGCCGATAAAATTTTTGTATTGCTTTACGATGGGCGCGGCGCCTCTGCAGAACTAATTGGCACAGACCCACAAAATGACTTGGCCGTATTAAAAATAACCACAGAAAACCTAACCCCTATCACCATTGGTGATTCCAACAGTACCCGCGTGGGCGATGTCGTACTCGCGATTGGCAATCCGTTCGGTGTTGGACAAAGTGTTAGTCAAGGTATAGTCAGCGCTACTGGCCGCTGGAATCTTGGCATCAACAGTGCTGAAAACTTCATTCAAACAGATGCAGCAATTAATCCAGGTAACTCCGGCGGCGCACTGATTGATGCTTACGGCAACTTAGTAGGTATAAACACGGCGATGTTGGATGAAACTGGCGCCTCCGTTGGAATAAGCTTTGCGGTTCCTGCCGAGAAAGCAATGAATTCACTGCGCCAAATTGTCGAGTATGGTGAGGTGCGTCGCGGCTGGCTGGGGTTAGCAATCAACTCATTAACCAACGACCAGATCAAAGAAATGGGCGTAAATGGTTTGGTTGTGACAGAAATCGAAAGCAAAAGCCCCGCTGAAGAGGCAGGTTTTCAAAAAGGCGACATCATTACACATATTGATGGAGTAGCTTTGATAGATGCGCCGTCTCTCATCAATTCAATCCGCAATATTCAACCTAATGCTGAAATTACCTTCAGGGTAGTTCGCAATGGCGAATCACAAGAGTTAAAGGCGATTGCAGGATTTCCGCCCACCAAAACCTGACAAAAATAAAAATGGGCACTTAAGTGCCCATTTTTATTTCATCGCTATCAACAAATAATTAATCGACAATCCGGTATTCCGCCGAGCGCGCATGCGCTTCCAGATATTCACTGCGCGCCAGTACTGATGCTGTCTTCGATAACACTGATGCACCCGCTGCCGAACACATAATAATTGAGCTGCGCTTTTGGAAATCGTACACCCCCAGCGGTGATGAAAAACGCGCAGTACCCGACGTGGGCAATACGTGATTGGGGCCAGCGCAATAATCACCGAGTGCTTCCGGAGTAAAACGCCCCATAAAAATGGCACCGGCGTGACGCACCTGCGGCAACAACGATTCTGGATCAGCAACCGACAACTCCAAATGTTCCGGTGCAATACGATTACTCACCGCAATGGCTTGCTCCATATCGGCAACTTTAATTAATGCGCCGCGATTTTTTAATGACACACTCGCAATCGTTTCGCGCGCCAGCGTTGGCAATAAACGTTTGAGCGACGCCTCCACTTTATTTAAATAATCGGCATCCGGGCACAGCAAAATTGATTGCGCCTGCTCGTCGTGCTCCGCCTGACTAAATAAATCCATCGCGATCCAATCCGGATCGGTCAGGCCGTCGCACACTACTAAAATTTCTGAAGGGCCGGCGATCATATCAATCGCCACCTGACCAAATACTGCTCGCTTGGCGGTAGCTACATAAATATTTCCGGGGCCGACAATTTTATCGACCTTGGCAATGGTTTCTGTGCCATAAGCCAGTGCCGCAACCGCTTGCGCACCGCCAATAGTAATGACGCGATCCACACCGGCGATTGCTGCCGCTGCCAATACCATCGGGCTGATCTCGCCATCGGGCGCAGGTACAACCATGGTTAATTCATCAACGCCAGCAACTTTCGCTGGAATAGCATTCATCAATACCGATGAGGGATAAGACGCTTTGCCGCCGGGCACATATAAGCCCACACGCTCCATCGCTGAAATTTGTTGGCCGAGCACAGTGCCGTCGGCTTCAGTGTAGCGCCAGGAACTTTGCAACTGATGCTGGTGATAGTTGCGAATACGCTCAGCCGCAATTTCCAATGCGACGCGCTGCTCGGCACTGACTTTAGTCAGCGCATGCTGCAACTGCGCGGGAGTAACCACAAAATCGTTAATGCTCTGCGCCGAGCGGCGATCAAACTTATTAGTGAATTCCACTACCGCTGCATCACCACGGGTTTTTACCTGCTGCAAAATATCATCGACCACTGCTGCAACACGGGTATCGCTTACCGATTCCCACGCGAGCAGCTGATCCAAACGCTGATTAAAATCGCTTTGGCTTGCATCCAAACGGGTGATGATAGATTCAGACATGGAATTCTCTTTTAAAAAAACCAATAACAATGTGAACTAAAAAATAATAGGTTGATCATGCAGCCTATCCATTACAAATACCCATTGGCATTTGCAATGGACGGTATAGAAAACTAATCGACCGCTACGGCGGTAGCGATATGATCGATAATGGTTTGGATTTGTACGTGTTTCATTTTCATCGAGGCTTTATTCACGATCAAACGGGAACTGATGTCTGCAATAAAATCGCGCGGTTCCAAACCATTGGCGCGCAGAGTATTTCCGGTATCCACAATATCCACAATCTCATCAGCCAGATTCATAATCGGCGCCAATTCCATCGCACCGTAAAGCTTGATGATATCCGTCTGGCGACCTTGTGATGCGTAATATTGTTTGGCGATATTGACGTACTTGGTGGCAACACGGATCCGGCCCGCAGGCAGTGATTCGCCCTTCACCCCGGCAGTCATCAATTTGCAGCGTGCGATATTTAAATCAAGCGGTTCATACAGGCCTTCAGCGCCGTTTTCCATCAAGGTATCTTTACCCGAGATACCCATATCCGCCGCGCCAAATTGCACATAGGTGGGCACATCGGCGCCGCGCAACAACAGCAACCGCACATTGGCCTGAGTGGTGTCGAACACCAGTTTGCGGCTTTTTTCCATATCTTCGAGCGGCTCAATACCGGCAGCGGCCAGCAGGGGCAAAGTCTCTTCCAGAATGCGCCCTTTAGTGAGCGCAATAGTCAGGGTTTGGCTCATGGCATCCACCTTCTTACGAACCTTTAACACGGCGCACACTGGCGCCAATGTTTTGGAATTTTTGTTCAATCGCCTCGTAACCGCGATCGATATGGTAGATGCGGTCAATCAATGTTTCGCCGTCAGCAACCAGACCGGCAATCACCAAACTCGCCGAGGCGCGCAGGTCCGACGCCATTACCGGCGCCGCTTTCAAACGCTCCACACCGGTCACAATGGCGGTGTTGTGCTCCAGCTCGATATGCGCGCCCATACGGTTCAATTCGGCCACCTGCACCAAACGGTTTTCAAAAATTGTTTCAGTGATATGGCTGACCCCTTCAGCCACCGCATTCATCGCCATAAATTGCGATTGCATATCGGTGGGAAACGCCGGGTAAGGGGCGGTTTTCAAACTGACGGCTTTGGGGCGCTTGCCGTGCATATCCAGTGTGATCCAATCCTCGCCCACGGCGATATCGGCCCCCGCTTCCTGTAATTTTAAAATCACCGCTTCGAGAATATCGGCGCGGGTATGGGTCAATTTGATGTTGCCGCGTGTTGCTGCAGCAGCCACCAAATAAGTGCCGGTTTCGATGCGGTCAGGCATGACACTGTATTCACAGCCATTCAATTTTTCGACGCCGTAAACGGTCAAGGTCGATGTACCTATACCTTCAATTTTTGCGCCCATGGCGACCAGCATATTAGCCAGGTCGACAATTTCCGGTTCGCGCGCGGCGTTTTCCAGTACGGTTTTGCCCTCAGCCAACACGGCGGCCATCAGCAAGTTTTCAGTGCCGCCCACGGTGACCATATCCATCAGGAAATGACAGCCCTTCAAACGGCCATTGGAGCGAGCGCGAATATAACCACCGTCAATTTCGATGCTGGCCCCCATAGCCTCCAAGCCGCGCAAATGGATATCCACCGGGCGCGAACCAATTGCGCAGCCGCCAGGGAAGGACACATTAGCCTCGCCGTAGCGTGCAAGCAGCGGCCCGAGCACCAGAATCGAGGCACGCATGGTTTTTACCAGCTCGTAGGAGGCGGTATAGGAGTTGATAGTATTAGGATCGACAATTACCACATGCTCGCCCTGAATCTCGATAGTCAGGCCAAGGGTGCGCAGTAGCTGCACCATGGTGGTCATGTCTTTTAAGTGTGGAACATTGGTGAGGCGCACCTCGCCATCGGCCAATATAGATGCCGCCAAAAGCGGCAAACCGGCATTTTTAGAGCCTGAAATACGAATCTCACCAGAGAGCGGCCCGCCGCCCGAAATCAAAAACTTATCCATTGCCAACCTGAAATTAAAAGAAGATGCACCGAGGAAAAAAGCGGAATAGCCGACTAATAATCGCTATAGCCACCGAAATGAGCGAACAAGACTGCAGCCGGAATTACTGCTGGGCCTGCCACTGCTCGGGGGTAAACGCCTTGATATAGTCCACCGCATGGATACTGCGATCGGCAAACTGGGCGCTGAGTGTAGACAACACCAACTGCTGTTTTTTAACAGGAGTCAGGCCAGCAAAAGCCGGGCTGACAATCACCAAACCTATATGATCGCCCTGCACCTCTACGGATTTCACATCACACTCAGGGATTTGGCTTTCAATCAGGGCTTTAATTTGTTCGGCTTGCATAATATTTTCCGATAATGGCTGGTTCGCACCCGGCAGTCACAGGCAGTGAACAGCCTTGGGCGAACATAATCTAGCGATAAGTAAATAAGGCGCGGAGTTTACCGGAATGTCGCCCATATCGCACTTAAAAATCCGCACCCTGAAATGCAAAACCCCCAGCCGGGGCTGGGGGTTGAGGATAAAAAGATACTGAGGTCAGATCACAAATCACGCATCCACGAGCCAGTTGGCAATCACCTGATCAATATCACCACTATGCTTCTTCAGGCCGGCCTTGAACTGACCGCTAAATGACTGCCCAAGATTTACCCCATTGAGAACCACATTGATGAGCTTCCACTCGCCAGACTTGCCCTGCACCATAGTGTAATCAAGCTTGTGACTAGTGCCTTCAGCCATTACTTCTTGCTTTACTACAACGCGCTTGGCGTTTTTGGGATCGGTCACCACACCCGCGAGTGTAACCTTGCTATCTGCATAGCCGAGAATGCCTTTAGCCAGAGATTTCACCATGCCATCTTTAAACACTTTCAGGAACTGCGTCCGTTGCGCGGGAGTGGCCTTGCTGTAGGTGGACTTGCCCATCACTGAAGCAGCAATGAAAGGGAAGTTAACCACTTCATCAAGTACCTTTTCTACCTGCTTGAAATAGATATCGTCTGCGGTTTTAGCCGCATTTTTTTCCTTAACCAAACCGAAGAGTTCCTGTGCAACCGACTCAACAATAACTTTCGGTTCTTGATTCGCGTCCGCTGCTTGGGCAACTGTATGGACGCCGAATAATAAAAACGTGCTTAGAACAGCACCGGATATTTTGGTAAGCAGATATTTCATGGTAAAACCTTCCATTAAGTCAGATGAATTCATTCAAGTTGGCCCTGAGCCAGACTAAGGTGACCGAAACTCGGACAGCGCTAGTTCCTTATGGTGCCATTCTTTTTAATGACATTGTGGGTGTGGCGATTTATTGAACCAAAGGGGAGGTTAACTTAACCTGAAGGCGCAGCGAGCAGGTTTGCGCGGCGGACTATAGCATTTTGATATGCCGCTCGATAACCGCTAAAGCGGAAAAAACATCGCAGCCCCTCGCCTTGGCGAACATGACCGCTATAATGCCCTCCCGCTTTTTGGAATAGTCACATGGCCAGTTTTGATTATCTTAGCTCTGCACTACGCACTATCCGCCTTGAAGCAGAAGCTGTTAACGCATTAAGTGAGCGCATCGATGCCAACTTCACCCGTGCGTGCGCGTTGATAATGGCCTGTAGCGGCAGAGTTATAGTGACCGGCATGGGTAAATCCGGTCATATTGGCAAAAAAATCGCAGCCACACTGGCAAGCACAGGCACCCCTGCCTTTTTTGTTCATCCCGGCGAGGCAAGTCACGGTGATCTGGGCATGATCACCAAAAGCGACATAGTGCTGGCCATTTCCTATTCCGGCACATCCAGCGAAATTGTTACCCTGTTGCCACTATTAAAACGCGCGGGAATCAAAATTATCAGCATGACCGCCAATGCCCAATCCACATTGGGCGAAGTCGCTGAAGTGAACCTGGACATCAGTGTAGTTCACGAGGCCTGCCCACTCGATTTAGCCCCCACCTCCAGCACCACTGCCACATTGGTAATGGGCGATGCTCTCGCCATTGCACTGCTGGAAGCACGCGGTTTTACCGCGGAAGATTTTGCCTTCTCTCACCCCGGTGGCGCGCTGGGACGCAAACTACTGCTGCGCCTCTCAGATGTCATGCATACCGGCGGTGATATACCGCGCGTCTCCCCTGAAACACCGCTACTTGATGCATTAATGGTGATGTCAGAAAAAGGCTTTGGCATGACAACCGTCATGAATAGCGATAATGAACTACTTGGTATATTTACCGATGGCGATTTACGCCGCAGTATTGATCGCGGTGTAGATGTGCGCAGCGCTAAAACATACGAGTTAATGAACACCACCCCCAAAATTCTGCGCGAGAACATGCTCGCCGCTGAAGCATTAGCGGTAATGGAAGAAGCAAAAATAAACGTACTACTGGTCAGCAACGAACAAAAACAGCTTGTCGGTGTCGTAAAAATCAATGACTTGTTGCGCGCAGGCATCATCTAACCTGCAATTGCAGCACCACCAGGAACAGAGCATGAACTCAGAATTACGCGAGCGCGCCATACAGATCAAACTTTTATTGTTAGATGTGGATGGCGTACTTACCGACGGCCGCCTCTACTTCAGCAATAGCGGCGAAGAATTTAAATCATTCAGCACATTGGACGGACAAGGCATCAAAGCCCTGCAGAAAACCGGCGTTAAAGTAGGGATTATTACTGGACGAACCAGCAACCTGGTTGCCAAACGCGCCAACGATTTGGGAATCGAGATTTTAGTACAAGGCCGCGAAGACAAGTGGAATGCACTACAGGAAATACTCCAGCATCACAGCTTTGCCTTGCATGAAATTGCCTTTATGGGTGATGACTGGCCGGATCTTACCGTTATGACACGGGTCGGCCTTGCCTTCACTGTGGCCAATGCCCATTTCAGTGTTGCCCAACGCGCGCACTGGCAAAGCAGCGAACGCGGTGGTGAAGGTGCGGTGCGCGCAGCTTGTGATCTTATAATGCAAGCACAAAATACCTTTGATACCGCCTTAAATACCTACCTCACTGGAAGCACTCACTAAATTATGGCCCTATTACAGCGCATCCAGCGATTACACCAGCATATTCCGGGCCCCTGGCTAGTCGCCTTTGCCCTGGTGGTGGTGTTCTTTGCCTTTTCCCTCAGGCACAAAGATGACATTCAACCAGACCAATATGAGTCCAGCGGTTTTCCCCAGTACTACATGAAATCTGTGGAGACACGCGAATACAGTCCAGAGGGAACACTTCGCTATCAACTAACGACACCACAAGTAACCCATTATCAAATCAGTGCAGACGGCCCTTCGGAGCGCGATTACACACTCTTTGAACAACCCGCCATGGCTTTTTACGACAAAGACGCTACTGCGCCCTGGCTAGTTAATGCGCGCGAAGGTAAAAGCCAACTCAATGGTGAATTCATCCGGCTGCAGGATGATGTCGTGATTCAACAGCAAACCAACTCCAATGGTGTTGTACGTATCACCACCAGCCTGCTGGACCTATTCCCAAAGACACAATTCGCGCGCACCGACAAAGCTGTTAAGATGCGCAGCGCAAAAGGCCAGATGTCGGCCCAAGGCATGGAAGCAGACTTCGCCAATAGTCAGCTTCAGTTAAAGTCCCAAGTTAAGGCCGCTTATGAACCGCGCTAAATCACTGCTTAAAATACTTCCCCTGCTCGCGGGCTTATGCTGTTCGGTGACAGCTTGGGCGTTACCAAGCGACAAAAATGAAACTATCCGCGGCTCCGCTGACAACCTGACCGTTGATCAAAAAAACGGGGTGGCAACTTACACAGGCTCGGTTGAGATCCGCCAAGGCTCACTCATTATCAATGCCGACTCAATCATCATCCACACCAACAATGAAGGTGGCGTGGAAAAAATGATCGCCACTGGCAGCCCTGCGAAATTCCAGCAACAGCCGGAAGCAGAACAAGGGGTAGTCACCGCATCCGCCAAACAAATTACCTACACCCCCAACAACGAGCATTTACTACTCATTGAAGATGCTTCCGTTGAGCAAAATGGTGCCGTCATGAGTGGCCCACATATCGATTACGATCTGGTCAAAGAAGTGATGAAGGCAGAAGGCAACAACACTGGCGAAGGACAACGAATAGAGATAGTCATTCCCCCTAAATCCGCGAAACCAGAAGACCTACAGGCCCCCTCATCCACAGCCAATAGCAACTGATTCCTATGCCTAGTTTGCACGCGCGACACCTCGCCAAGAGCTACAAAAAACGTAAAGTGGTTATCGATGTCTCTATCACAGTAGAGAGCGGCCATATTGTTGGGCTCCTGGGCCCTAATGGCGCCGGAAAAACCACCTGCTTTTATATGATCGCCGGTTTAGTACCGGCAGATAATGGCAACGTATTAATTGATGATCGCGATATCACCCAACTGCCAATTCATGGACGCGCACGTGCCGGTATTGGTTATTTGCCACAAGAAGCATCCATTTTCCGCAAACTTACCGTCGCCGATAATATTATGGCGATCCTTGAGACTCGCAAAGACCTGAATCGGGAAGCACGCGCAGAGAAACTGGAAGCACTGCTGAACGAATTTCACATCACCCATATTCGTGACAGCCTTGGCATGGCACTCTCAGGTGGTGAGCGGCGCCGGGTAGAAATCGCCCGCGCACTGGCGACGGACCCTAAATTTATCCTGCTCGATGAACCCTTTGCGGGTGTTGACCCGATTTCGGTTAACGACATCAAAGAAATAGTCCGTCACCTCAAAGATCGCGGGATTGGCGTTCTTATTACCGACCATAATGTACGAGAGACCTTGGACATCTGCGAGACTGCCTATATCGTAAGCGAAGGACACATTATTGCCGAAGGTGATGCCGATACAGTGTTGAGTAACAGCAAAGTCCGCGAAGTCTATCTGGGCGAACACTTTCGCCTGTGAGTTCAACAAACGCTTTAACCACCCGACAAACAACTTGACAAGTAATATTATTTGGCTACTAGGCATAAAGCTTGCTTAAGTATGTTGCTTGAAGCGCAAACCCTGACTAAACTCCACCTAACAGATGTTTTCCATCCCGCGTTAAATAAGGGTTTGTTGCTACAACAATGAAACAATCTCTCCAGCTTAAACTCGGCCAACAGCTGACAATGACTCCCCAACTGCAACAGGCGATACGTCTTTTGCAGCTCTCCACGCTGGATCTTCAACAGGAAATCCAGGAAGCGCTCGAATCCAATCCCATGCTGGAAGTTGAGGAAGGTTTTGACTCAGCAACTACCGGCAGCGATTACGAAGGCAGCGCGGACGATAAGATTGATTACACCCGCCAGCAGGAAATTGCTGCAGAATCCGGCACCGACAATAGCGCCGACTTCAATGCCAGCGACAATTTCTCGTCATCAACCGCTGATAACTTCAACGAACCAGGCTACGGCGAATCTGAAAGTTTTGGCGAGGGTGAAAGCTTTAGCGATGGGGAATCCTTTGGTGATAGCGATGTCTATGGTGAAGGCGATAGTTTCAGCGCCGACAGCGGTGACTGGAGCGACTCGATTCCCAGCGATTTACCGGTAGATACCAGCTGGGACGATGTTTACCAAACTTCATCAACCGGCAGCTCCAGCAACTACGATAATGAAGACAATGATTTTGAAAGCCGTCGCGCTGTTACCGACTCACTCTATGATCATTTGATGTGGCAACTCAATTTAACGCCCATGTCAGATCGCGACCGGGTGTTGGCGATGGCAATTATCGACGCGGTTGAACCCAGCGGCATGCTGTCTATTACCATTGAAGAAATATTCGAAGGAATGCGTGGCGATTTTGAAGAGCTGGAACTGGATGAAGTTGTTGCAGTTCAACACCGGCTGCAGCAGTTTGATCCCTGCGGTGTGTGCAGCCAAAACTTATCTGAATGTTTATTGGTGCAGTTACAACAGTTTGACCCCAAAACACCCTTTTTGGATTCGGCAAAATTAATCGCCAAACTTTACTTGCCTATATTGGGTAGTCGCGACTACCGTCAGTTAATGCGCCGCACCAAACTGAAAGAGGCCGAGTTGAGCCAGGCCATCACCCTGATCCAAAGCCTAAACCCTCGCCCAGGCGATATTATTGCCAGTGGTGACACGGAATATGTAGTACCGGATGTGTTCGTTGAAAAGCGCGATGGCCGCTGGATTGTTGAATTAAACCCGGAAATTGCACCGCGCCTGCGTATCAATTCCAATTATGCCTCCATGGTAAAGCGCGCGGACTCGAGCAGCGACAACACATTTCTCAAGGATAATTTGCAAGAAGCCCGCTGGTTCCTGAAAAGTTTACAGAGCCGCAATGAGACTCTGCTTAAAGTAGCCAGTTGTATTGTGGAAAAACAACGCGGGTTTCTCGATTACGGCCCCGAGGCTATGAAGCCGCTGGTGCTGCACGATATTGCTGAAATTGTTGAGATGCATGAATCCACTATTTCGCGGGTAACCACGCAGAAATATATGCACACACCGCAGGGTATCTTCGAACTGAAATACTTTTTCTCCAGCCATGTTAGTACCGATAGCGGCGGCGAGTGCTCTTCAACAGCGATTCGCGCAATTATTAAAAAGTTGGTGAGTGCGGAAAACCCCAAAAAACCGTTGAGCGACAGCAAAATCACCGACCTGCTCGCGGAACAGGGAATTCAGGTAGCGCGTCGTACCATTGCAAAATATCGCGAGTCGCTGAATATTCCACCCTCTAATGAGCGCAAAACCATTTAATTATCATTAATCGGTTATAAATACGAAATTCGGAAGAAAATCACGGACGAGCTGTTAGGTTGTGCTGATCACAACCATTTTGTTTCTATCGAGAGGAAGTATCTATGCAAATAAACATCAGTGGTCATCATTTGGAAGTTACCGATTCGCTGAAAGACTATGTCAGCAGCAAAATTGAGCGCCTGAGCCACCACCACGATCGCATTACCAGTACTCACGTCATCCTCTCCGTCGATAAGTTGATTCAAAAAGCAGAAGCAACCATCCATGTCAGCGGCAAAGATTTGTTTGCGGATGCCACTCACGAAGATCTGTACGCAGCAATTGATTCATTGGCCGATAAGCTGGATCGCCAATTAATTAAGCACAAAGAAAAGATGCGCAGTCATCGCTAACCCACCCTGGAGGCAGCGAGATCATCTCCGCTCACTGCCTCAACAATTGAGAGATTCCTGGTAATCACCTCCTACCATGCAAATTCAAAATCTTATTAGCCCCGGCCGAACCTTGTGTGCCGTTGAAGGCGGCAGCAAAAAACGTGCTCTGGAACTACTGGCCAACGCCATCGCACAGGATGTTCCTGGCATTGATGCCGATGAGTTATTTCGCCGTTTGATTGGTCGCGAGCGACTTGGCTCAACCGGTATAGGGCACGGCATTGCCATTCCGCATTGCAGGGTTGAAAACTGCAGCGGCACAATCGGTGCACTCCTGACATTGGCTGACCCGATTGACTTTGATGCCATAGATTCCCAGCCTGTGGACATTCTCTTCGCCATGTTAGTGCCCGAAGATGCTCATGATGAGCACCTACAAACACTGGCCGCTCTGGCTGGGGCGCTGAATAATGCTGACTATCGCCAGCGTTTGCGTGCTGCCGATAGCGATGCCGCACTTTATCAGGTCGCTATAGCGCCTTAGCAGGTCAATACCATGCACCTCGTGATTGTAAGCGGGCTTTCAGGCTCAGGAAAAAGTACCGCCCTGCATGTCCTTGAAGATGTGGGCTTTAACTGCATCGACAATCTACCAGTCAGCCTGCTACCCGCGCTGGTTGCACAAATACAAATTCATAAAGATGACCAACAGCGTTTTGCAATCGGCATTGATGTGCGCAACGCCTGGCAGGATCTGAATATATTCCCGCAGATGATAAGTACGCTGAAAGAAGCGCACCTGCCATTTCAAACCCTGTTTCTGGATTCTCAACCCGCCGTACTTATCCAACGTTTTAGCGAAACCAGGCGCAAGCATCCGCTGTCGGATAAACACACCAGCCTTGAGGAATCCATCGCCGCAGAGCAGCAGCTGCTTGAACCTATTCGCGATTGTGCCGATCAGGTCATAGATACCAGTCATTTAAATTTGCACGAATTGCGCGACTTGGTAAAAGAACGTGTTGTAGGCCGCAGCGAATCGACGATGGCGATTTTGTTTGAATCCTTTGGCTTCAAACATGGTATTCCGGTAAACGCCGATCTGGTATTTGACGCACGCTGCCTTCCCAACCCCCACTGGAAACCTAACCTGCGCCCGCTTACTGGCAAAGATCAGGATGTAATCGAATTTTTGGAAGAACAGATTACCGTCAAAGAGATGTACGACGATATCGAGCACTATTTGGCACGCTGGCTGCCGCGCTATCAGGCGAATAATCGTAGTTACATCACCATTGCGGTGGGATGTACGGGTGGCCAGCATAGGTCTGTTTACCTGGCAGAAAAGCTACAACGCTATTTTGACCAGAGTTTTAGTGATGTTCAGGTTCGACATCGCGATATCAATAAACACAAAAAACATTAAATCATGGCAATTGAAACTCTCGACATCATTAATAAACGCGGACTGCATGCACGCGCTGCCGCGAAACTTGCCACCTTAGCCAACCAATTTCAGGCTAATGTGCAAGCGCGGGTGAGCGACGGCGTGTGGGCCGATGCCAAAAGTGTTATGTCATTAATGCTTCTTGCCGCCAGCTGTGGCAGCCGCCTGGAAGTGAGCACAGAAGGTGATGATGCCGAGGCGGCAATGACTGCCATCCGTGCACTCATTGCTGATCGCTTTGAAGAAGGCGAATAAATACTCTATTGTTAATCTAAAGCGGTTGTTACTACCGCTTGAGTGCACTAAGCTGCGCGACCTTTTACATCGTTTCCCTTGTTATCGGCAATCGATTGGCAGATAAATCTGCACACTAGCCGCTACTCACCCGATCAATACAGATATTTTTATGGTTTATAACTACGACGACATCAATCCCGATGACTACATCCTCAGCAAATCGCAGGTCAAACGCGATATGCATGCACTGCAAGCGCTGGGTGAAAGTCTCATTGATATGAACGAAAAGCAGCTCGCCAGTATTCCCCTGAGCGACACCATGCTGGATGCAATTTACATTGCGCGCAAACTCCCCCCTAAAGAAGCACGTCGTCGCCAGATTCAATACATTGGCCGTTTGATGCGCGAGGGCAATCACGAGGAGATCAAAGCAGCGGTTGATAAAATGCAAAACCGCAGCGATCAATACGTGCATCGCCAACACCAGATCGAACGCTACCGCGACTTGCTGATTGAAGGTGACAAACAGATATTCCAGACACTGGTAACATCCTGCCCAGGTCTTGATGTACAGCATTTACGCCAACTGGTTCGCGCTGCGCAAAAGGAGCGAGAGGAGAACAAACCGCCAACCAATGCACGCAAACTGTTCGGTTTCATTCGCGATCAACTCGCTGCACAAGACTGAGACTGCCCATAATGAAAAAGCCCGGACATGATCCGGGCTTTTTCATTATGGCAATTGGAATTACATCAGGGCGCATTGGCCGCATCAATCGCGTCATTCACCTCTGTTGGCGACAAAATCTTAGGGCCGGCTGGCGGTGGTGCTATGAAGGTATCACTGCTGTTGATCAGCTTGCTGCTGTCTATACCTGCCCCACTACCCAAAGCATCGGCCACCGCTTTTTTCAGCACAATAATGGCGATGCGGCGGTTAATGGGTTCATTCGGGCGATCCACCAGAAAGGGAGCGGCTGAGCCCATACCCTGAACGGTGGCTACTTTTTCTTCCGGATAAGTTCCCTGCAACAACGCGCGGCGCGCGGCATTGGCACGATCAGCAGATAACTCCCAGTTAGTGTAGGTAGCTCCAACACCGTAAGGTGTTGAATCTGTATGGCCAGTGATGCTGATTTTGTTTTGCACTTTATTGAGGATAGGTGCAAGGGCGTTCAACACGTCCACCGAATAGGGTTTGAGGTTGGCACTTCCCACATCGAACATCGGTCGCTGATCCTTATCGACGATCTGGATGCGTAAACCCAACGCGGTAAAATCGATGAGGATCTGATCCTTAATTTGTTGGAACACCGAATCGAGCGCGTTAATCTCCGTCTCCAGTTGTTTTTTCAGTTCTTCCAGCTGCTCATTTTCAATGCGCTCCATTTCCTTTTTAAGCTGCTCTTCATTCACATCCTGCGCGGGAGCCTCTTGGGCTTCAGTAGGGGTAGAAGGTTGCACGGGCTGGTCCAAGCTGATCAAACCGGGGTTAGCACCGCCCTCACCCACCACATAGGGGCTACCCGGATCCACAAAATAACCAGAAATGGCTTTTTTTTCCTCTGGTGTAGTACTCCCCAATAGCCACATCAACAAAAAAAACGCCATCATCGCCGTCATAAAGTCGGCGAGCGCAACCTTCCATGAACCACCATGATGACCATGGCCATGACCCTTTTTCTTTTTGATGATAATGGGTTGCTGAGCTGAATTCTTTTCCATAAAAAATCGACCTTACTTCTTGCTGGCGCGATATTGCTCTTCCAGCTCTTTAAAGCTGGGGCGAACACTGTGGAAAAGAACTTTACGACCAAACTCGACCGCGACCTGCGGTGGTACTCCGTTCATGGAAGCAACCAGTACCGCTTTTACACATTCGTAGGAGCGACTCTCGTCGCGCACCTTGCCCTGTAAATAACTCGCAAATGGTGCGATGAAACCGTAAGCAAACAAAATACCGAGCAGCGTGCCCACCAGAGCCGCCGCTACAGCAGCACCAATTTCCGCTGGTGGCCCACCAATTTTACCCATAGTAATAATTACCCCGAGCACGGCCGCGACAATCCCAAAACCGGGCAAACCATCTGCCGCATTCTGAATGGCTCCAGGCACTACCGAGGCTTCCTGATGGTGGCCATCGAGCTCCTGCTCCATGAGTGACTCCAGTTCATGGGGCGCCATATTGCCTGCCACCATAATGCGCAGGTAATCACAGATGAATTCAACGATATGGTGATCTTTCAAAATAGAAGGGTAATTAGCAAAAATAGGACTGGAGTCGGGCTCTTCGATATCACCCTCAATGGCCATCAAACCTTCACGTCGCGTTTTGTTGAGGATGTCATACAGCAGCGTCAGCAGCTCCAGATAAAACACCTTGTTGAATTTGGAGGGCGTCATCAATGAGCCGCCGGATTTGATAACCCCCATAGTCACCGACAGTGGATTACCAATAATCATTGCCCCAAAAGATGCTCCGCAGATAATCAATACCTCGATGGGCGACATCAGCGCCATTGGGTTACCGCCATGGACAACAAAGCCACCGATAACACAACCGAGGACAACAATAATGCCCAAAATGATATTCACGCAAAAACCCCCAATCCAAAAACAGGTTTGCCCCGAAGAGATAAGCAACCCGTGAAATAACAAAACAATTCAGGCGACAAGCTTAACAGTACCGTTTGAGTATAGGCAGCTTGAATTGAGGATCAAGACAAGAACAGGATTTAATCCATAACAGACGACGGCAACACAGCAATTACCCCTGATTCAGATAAAGCATCGTAGAATATCGGCACCGTTTTAATTTACTCGAGTATCAACCTATGAAAATTGAAGATCTCAGCCCCGCCATGCGGGAAAAATTGGAAGCCGCCGCCTTTCGTCGCTTGGTTGCACACTTGGATAGTCGCAAAGATGCGCAAAATATCGACTTGATGAACCTCGCCGGGTTTTGCCGCAATTGCTTAAGCAAATGGTATGTAGCCGCCGGAGCAGAACAACAGCTTGAGCTGGATTATGAAGATGCGCGCACACACATTTATGGTATGCCCTACAGTGAATGGAAAACACAATTTCAAACGGAAGCTTCGCCGGAACAACAGGCAAAATTTGCGCAGGAAATGAACAAAAAAGATTAGCCAACACAAATATCGAGACAATAAAAAGCCGTTGCAACTGCAACGGCTTTTAGCAGACCCCATAAGCAGTGGGGCGATTAATTGCAGGGATTATTTCAATTGATACGCTGTCACCGTATTTTTGAAAAAATTGGGCACAAACAGCTGCTGGGTATTAGGATCGTAACCGATGTCCGCCGTATTGATTTTTTGCTCGCGTGAATCGATCAACAATTCAAGACCACCATCGCTGTGAACGTAATACACCAAGCCCACCCAGCAAGACACGATAAACTCACCGCGCTCAATCATTTCTATACCGTCAATTCCTGACTCAAACCCTTTGGCAATCACTGCACGATTTTTGTCTGCATCAACCAATATTAACTCTTGGCCAGCGCCTACCACCAGGGTAGAACCTAAGGCTTTCAGGCCATTGGCGCTGCTGACCTTATCCAAATAGAGTTCGATTTTACCATCCAGATAGCGGTGGACTTTATTCGTGCGCGTGTCAGATACAAACACCACACCGGAAGAATTTACCGTCACATCATTTAAAAAAACTGAATCGGCAACAGGAATTTTTTTGATAACTTTCTGTTTCTTGATATCAATAATGACCAGTTCGGTAATATCGGCCACATAGAGGTAATTCTCGTGCAGCGCCATACCTTTGGGCGCGTTGAGCCCGCTAATCCAGTTTTTATCGATTACTTTGCCATCGGTGGCTAATTTTGCGATGCCACCTTTGCCGTCAGCCACATCACCCTGCCCGTCAATCAATGCTACAAACAGGTAGGGCGCCTTTTTGTCGGCCACATAAAGCACTGACTCGGGCGTGGGTAAATCGATCGTTTGCCACAGTGATTCCAATTGTTTGGCAGCCTGAGCCTGAGCGCCAGCAAATAACAAACTAAATGATAAAACGATGAGCGTAGAGAATTTTTTCATGGATAAACCTCATTATGGTTATGGGTCAACACGAACACGCGCAGCAATAACACTTGTGCAACAGTCGGCGCATCCACATCTGTTTGCGCGTTCATGGTGCCACTGCTGATATACAGATCCAAAATGTTTTACATATCCTTGCGTGGCCTCACTGATTTGCCGGGCTAATCAGTGGTGTCACAGTCAGTGAAATGATTGCGCTCTGCCAGCCTAAGCTCTAACCTAGCACTTTGCTGATCAACTGAAACCTACCACTATGAAAACCAGTGTCGATAAACACGCACCCAAGTCCAAAGCCACGATTAAAGATGTCGCCAAACTGGCTGGCGTCTCGTTTAAAACCGTATCGCGCGTCATTAATAAAGAGGGTACGGTTGGGCAAGAGCTGCAGGAAAAAGTGATGCAGGCGGTCAAGGCGCTGAACTACCAACCGAATCTATCTGCGCGGTTACTGCGTGGGGCGGCCTCTTCCATCGGGTTTATTTACGACAACCCCAACAGCAACTACGTGATCGATATGCAAAAAGGCATATTGGGCGAATGTCGTCGTCAGGGTTATGAGTTGGTGATTCACCCCTGCGATTCCAAAGCCGACGACATTATCGATGAAGTGTTGAACATGGTGGATCGCAGTCAAGTAGGCGGCCTGGTACTCACACCACCCATGTCGGAAATGCCTGAGGTACTCTCTGCCCTGGGCAAACGTAAAATCCCATTTGTGCGCATTCTGTCCGGCTCACAGCCGCCCGATAAAAAAGGCCCCTGTATTTTTATCGACGACCGCACAGCAGCTTACAAAATTACCCAATACCTGATCGACCTTGGTCACAAATCTATCGCCTTTTTAGGTGGTGAAGAAACCCATAAATCCAGTATTGAACGCTTGGAAGGCTACAGAGCCGCACTCAAAGCCAACAAAATTACACTCGATAAAAAATTAATTATCCCCGGTGAATATTCGTTTGAGTCAGGGGTAAAACGTACTCGCCAACTATTGGCATCCAACTTAAAACCTACTGCTGTATTTGCCTGTAACGACGAAATAGCCGCGGGCACTTTATTTGCCGCGCGGATTCAAGGCGTGGAAGTTCCGCAGCAACTTTCTATTGTCGGCTTTGAAGACAGCCCCTTCTCGCGTCAAGCCTGGCCCAACCTCACCACTGCACAGCAACCCAATACCACGATTGCTGAACGGGCGACCGGGCTGTTAATTGACACAATTCGCGCGCACCGCGATGTGGAGAGTGAAGGTTTTTATCCGCAGCTAATTGTGCGTGACTCCACCTGCCCAGCCCCGACTAAACGCTAGTTCAATAACTCAGATACCAATCAATAAAAAGGCCGACTTGTTGCAAGTCGGCCTTTTTGGTTTTTAGCGATACTCTAACGGAAGTGTGAATCAACGAAGTTTCAACTGCTCCAATCTTTCCAATAATTTTTGATTTTCTATTTCGATATGTTTGTAAAAATCCACATCCGACAGCTGCGAAGCAGCCGCTTCATCAATTACTAACACCACCTGTTCATGCAACTGCAAGGCCGATGCCGGGCAAGCGGCGGTTAATGGCCCTTCCACTGTTGCTTTAATTGCCTCAGCTTTATTTTCACCCGTGGCAAGTAGCACCACTTTTTTTGATTCGAGAATTGTACCTATACCCATGGTGATGGATAAATGAGGCTGGTATTCGTCTGCGCCAAAAAAACGGGCGTTGTCTTCGATAGTCGCGCGCGTTAAGGTTTTTACTCGCGTGCGAGACATAAGTGACGAAGATGGCTCATTAAAACCAATATGCCCGTTGCGACCAATGCCGAGCAATTGAATATCAATACCACCTTTCTGTTTAATGGCCGCTTCATAAATTTCGCAAGCGTTAAACGGATCTTGCGCATCACCCGGCGGAACATGAGTTTGCGCCTTGTCGATATCAACATGATCAAACAACTGTTGATTCATAAAATAGCGATAACTTTGCGGATGGCTTGATGGCAAGCCAAGGTATTCATCCAGATTAAAACTGCTCACACGTTTAAATGAAACCTGAGCATTTTTATACGCAGCAATCAACTCTTTATAAAGTGCAACCGGTGTGGAGCCCGTCGCCAAACCCAAAACAGAATCAGGTTTTTGATTAATTTGTTGGATAAAAATATCTGCACCATAACGCGCAACCGCGGCAGCATCTTTCAAAATTACAACTTTCATCGAACACTCCAGTGAGTGGCATTAACTAAAAATTTAGCACTAAGGCTGAGCAGTAGTTTTTACTGGCAGTCCGTGGGAGACAGGATGTCGACGACGATCCCCCATGGATGGGTTTACGGCGAGTCTGACAGTAAAAGCTACTGCTCAACCGTTCCAGCTTTTTAAATATGGGACCGCAGATCACCCGCCACCCAGGTATGGGTTACACGATAATCATCGGTAAAATGAACCAGATCCGCGCGATAACCGCTGGCGATACGCCCCAAATAATTATCCACCTGCATAAATTGCGCGGGGT
The DNA here is from genome assembly GCF_000263355.1 of Cellvibrio sp. BR. NCBI lineage: Bacteria > Pseudomonadati > Pseudomonadota > Gammaproteobacteria > Cellvibrionales > Cellvibrionaceae > Cellvibrio > Cellvibrio sp. BR. The sequence goes on from NZ_JH668202.1 coordinate 513,940, forward strand.
AAAGTGATGCCATGCGCAGGCTCTCCGCCAACTCCACACCAACCCAGGCAGTATTCAGACGCACCGCATCTATCATCCCAATCGCGCTACCCGCCAAACGTCCTTCCGCATTTACCAGGCAACCGTCTTTTTCATAAATAGTTTCGCCATAAATTTGAAACGATTTTTCCGGCGAGCCGACAGTCGACATAGCGTCCGTCACTAAATACATTTTGCCCTTGGGTTTTGCAGAGTAAGCAATTCGCGCAGACGCCGCATGCACGTGATAGGTATCAATAATAATTCCGCACCAACTGTTAGCGTCCTCAAGTGCAGCCCCCACGACTCCGGGTTCACGACCAGTAGTCGGGCGCATCGCGTTATACAAATGCGTAAATCCGGAGAGTCCTTCTTTTAGCGCATTGACTACCGATTCGTAATGCGCATCCGTATGACCCGCACAGACAACGACACCGGCCGACGTTAATTGTTTAATTTGACCGGGCGCCGCATGCTCGGGCGCCAGCGTGAGCATCACTTTAAAATCGTGCTGACCTTTTACCGAGGCCACCAACCAATCAATATCCGCCTGCTCCATTGCGCGAATGTAGCGCTCGTTGTGCGCACCGCGACGTGCCATATCAAAAAACGGCCCTTCCACATGCACGCCAAGAACACCTTTCATACCAGCAGCAACCGCATCCGCCACCGCTTTTACACCGGCCTGATGCACCTCACGGGTATCGCTAATCAAGGTTGGCAGCAGCGATGTAGTGCCGGTCGGGCGATGACCATCGAGTATGGTTTGAATGGCACTGACACTGGTATCGTTAGTAAAAAATGCCCCTCCGCCGCCATTCACTTGTAGGTCAATAAAACCAGCCGCAAGCACACCACCCACCAGCAATGTTTGCGGAATAGATGAGTCCAGTTGCGCACGTGGTAGCAGCGCGTCAATTTTTTCGCCCGCGAGTACCAGCGCGTAATCATCCAGAAATTCTTCGCCGGTAAAAATGCGTGCACCGACCAAAGCTTGTTTCATAAAAACACCTATAAAACGGTTTAACGTCCAAAGTAAAAAGGCGTTATTTAGAGGCTAATAATAATGTTGCGCTTATGCAGCACCCAGGCCACACACCACAGGATCAATACCATCAACAATGCAAACAATAATGAGGCCATATAGGGATCAGCAAAGGTGCAGAAGGCCGCATAAAGTGCCGCGTAAGCCGATTCACCACCCACTGGAATTAAATACAAGGTTGTCGCCAACAAACCCGACAGCACATAAATAAATAAGGGGTTTTTGCCAATAATTTCAAAAAAATGATAAACCGGTTTAACCGCGCTTGCCGCCGCAGATTGTTCAAGTTTAACCAACAATAACAGCAGCAGGATGGCAACCCCGCAGGTCAATACCACAAAAGAACTGGTCCAGAGTGATTTATTAATCGGGAACAACAAATTCCACACCAGCGCCAAACCAATCAATAACAGTGCTGCAACAAATAATTGGCTTAAGGCTTTTGCTTTATCCTCACTCGCCAGCAATACCCGCGTCGCTTCAAAGCCAATAATCACATTTACAATGGAGGGAACAGTGCTGAGGATGCCTTCCGGATCAAAGGCTAGCCCCTTGCCTTGCCACAAATGATTTGCACCCAATACTGCCAAATCAAATTGACGCACCAGGTTATGTTCAAGGCTGTAAGGGTCAGCAGCGATATTTAGCAAACCCCAATAGCCAAGCAATAAGATCGCACTCATCACTACCCGACCGGTAAAACCAAAATACAAAATAATAAATGCCGCAAAACCGTAGGCAATCGCAATGCGCTGCAACACCCCCATCACCCGCCAATTTTCAATGTTGTTGGTAAACGGATAAGCCGAGAGCAAAACACCAATCACAAATAACAGCACCACACGGCGCAGAATTTTTTGTGCTTGTGCCGCAGGCGCCAGCTGACGTAAACCACGCATAGCGAAATACATGGAGGAGCCAACGATAAACATAAAGAAGGGAAAAACAAAATCGGTAGCTGTGGCGCCATGCCAATCAGCGTGCAATAAAGGGCCGTAAACAAAACTCCACGAACCCGGTGTGTTGACCAGAATCATCAACGCGAGGGTCAAACCACGCATTACATCCAAAGCCTGAAAACGTTGTTTGACCACCGGATACCTCGCAGATGATAAAAATAGTTCCAAAAAATAACTCGCGATGAATTATTTCCAGCTGCGCAGTTTGTATCCTTTTGCTGCGTAATAAAGAATGAATAAATAACAGGGTGTCATTACGATGTATGCAGTCTGACGATCCACAATAGTGGACGCCGCACCTAGAATAACGGGCACTACCGCACCACCGGCGATTGCCATAATTAATAGCGCCGAACCAGTTGCAGTGTATTTACCCAGACCGCTCAGCGCCAAAGGCCAAATAGCTGGCCATACAATGGCATTGGCAAGCCCCAGCAGCGCAATACACAAAATAGTATTGGGAATAGCGGGCATACCCAGGAATGAAAAAAACGATGAAATAGAAGTGGATTCGTTGCTGCCAAACACAATTGCCAAACTGATAAATACCCCCAACACAGCGGAGACCAACAGCATATTTTGTTGGGAAATTACCCGCGGAATTAACACTATGCCAAGAATGTAACCAAACACCATACAGGCCATAGTGATAGAGGTGAGGATAGAAAAATTGGTATAGCCAATACTGCGCCCATAGGAGCCAATGGTATCGCCTGCGATCACCTCCACGCCCACATACAAGAACAGCGCGACAACACCCAACACTAAATTCGGAAACTGAAACACTTCGCGTAGCGGCAGCTTTTCTTCTTTACTTTCATCCAAATCCAATTCTGGCAGCGACGAAATTCTTACCAAAAAGGCAACAATACCAATCACTAACGCCATGTAGATATAGGGTAATACAAGGTTATCCGCGAGCTGTTCGATTTCTTCGGGGCTTGGTGTTTTTGATGCGGTGCCACTCATGCCACCAAGAATCAAAGCGGTAAATACCAAGGGCGCCACAATGCCTGCCGATTTATTCAAGATCCCCATAATACTGATACGGCGAGCAGCAGACTCCTCCGGCCCCATTTTTACTACATAGGGATTAACGGCAGTTTGCACTAACGTTTGGCCCGCCCCCATCATAAATTGCGCAACTAAAAACAACAGAAACCAATGGGATTTTGCAGCGGGAATGTATAACAGCGCGGCAGATGCCATCACCGCTAAACCAATGGCCATCCCATTTTTATAACCGACTTTGCGAATCACCCAGGATGAGGGCAAAGCAAAAACCGTTACTGCAATGTAAAACGAAAATAAAATAAATGATGCTTGAAAAGGCGTCAGGGTTAGTACCAACTCCAGGTACGGCATCAGAGAACCGTTGAGCCAGGTTACAAAGCCAAAAATAAAAAACAAACCGGCAATCATCGCCAAGGGAATTAAGTTGGATGACTGCTTGGGTACCGCCATAGTTTCGACTGACATAGTAAGTAACCTGCGCTAGTGGGTTTACATTGGGTTCTTATGTTTTTGGGTAAGGCTATTGGTACTGACCGAATTCATTGTTTCGTGGCTTTTATGAGCCCCCGTGTTTGCGGGCAAGACAAAAATCTATTTGCTAGAGATTTCCTGAACATTAAATTGCTGCTTGGCAAAATAGACAGCGCCGAATTCTGGTTGATACAACGCAGGCGAAAGGTTGTCCGCCATGTCTTTGTCCATCCAGGGAATAAGGCGCGGCGCCAAACCACCAATAATCGACATACGACCAGGCTGGGTTGCCCATAGGCGACGAGCTACAGCGCTCATATAAGCAGCGCCTTCTTTTACAATACTCATTGCAACTTCATCGCCCGCATCTGCAGCATCCACCACAAAAATGGCAAATTTGGCGTAATCACCTTGTTTGGCACCGAACATTTTGTCCACGATCATCACACCCTCAGCCTGCAAAAAACTGCTAATGCTGCGACTCAAAATAGTGGCCGGGCCAAGGTTGTCGTAATCGAGTAGCACGGCTTTAATCGCTTCCAATCCCATCCAGGCACCGCTGCCTTTATCGCCGATTGGAAAACCGTGACCACCTAAAAACAACGACGCATTATTAACGTAGGAATAACCACAAGAACCTGTGCCTGCAATCATCACCGCTCCTTCATCACTGTTGTGAGCACCAAGGCAGGCGATATGCAAATCGGTAGTGAGAAACATTTTTTTGAAGGGATGCTGCCAATCGCTCATCACTTCATAGAGACTGGGAACATTTACACCCGCAAGACCCGCGCCCGCAATCAACTGCCCCATCACAGCAGGTGGTAAACCGGCATCGATAAGAGCCAGTTCGGCGGCAGTGCGAATAGAATCTTTAGCTTGCTGTACACCATGGAAAGGGTTAGCCGGGCCGCCAACGCCAGTGCCTAGCACTTGTAAATCAGCGGTCATGATACTGGCACGACACTTGGTGCCGCCGCCGTCAATCCCGATGTACAAGGTCTGCTCGCCAAGCGGCATTTTCACCATGATCTACCTCTTTATTTTTAAATATAAACTTTGGCTCTTACAGCGCCACGCAACCATGCCAAATGCTATTTAAAGTCTGACAGTGGAATGGTCGCATATTTCCATGTCCAGCTGCGACAAAGGTGGTTATTTAAATCCAATCCGGATTCAAAAAAGGTTAGCGCCCTTTCGGGCACTAACCACAAGACCACTACTACAGCTCTAGAGAACTCATGCCCGCTGACACCACACAGGATATGGAGAGCTACCCCGCCCGGCTTTCATCATCGGACAGGATTAGATTACGCCTTGCGGACAACGTTGTCAAAGAAATAAAGAGTATTTTGGAAATTTTTTATTGGCCAGCCAATTTATGGCCACAGAAGCAGGCAACACTATTATTGGCAGTGCAGTTTTCAGGTTATTGGAAGATTCACCAAACTGAAATTTTCATAAAAAAAGCGTAAGAAATGTTAGATTTTTTTCAACCCATATTGTTTGATTTTATTAATAAGATCGCGATGTTTATCGAGCTTTAGATTAAGCTCTGTAAATCTCCTGGAGCACTGCCCTGTTAAATCCGGATTTTCGCTTTCACGATGGACAGAGCTGGTTTTAAAGTCCATTCCGTAGAGCACATAGAGATAATTTTCCCAATGAAAAATCCCCAATTTATTGGGAAAATCATAAATATTGGGGGTGCGCCAGCGCCACGACTCCAGCTTTTCCTGCAAGGAGTCAGGAACCCCCCTTAACTCTCGGTTATCATTCCAGAAATCACTGTCTGTACGATCTGAAATGCAATAATGCAGCTTGATAAAGTCGACCACATTGTCCCAAGCTGCTCGCACTATCTTATTGAACTGTTTGGCGACCACTGGAAAAGTTGAGGAGGATGAAGGAATTAATTCGGCGAGCATTTTGGCGGTTGCATCAAACATCAATAAACCCGTCGCCTCCAAAGGCTCAACAAATCCTTGGGATAAACCAATTGCAACACAGTTTTTTTGCCAAAACTTTTCCCGATACCCTACCCGCATAGGAATTTTTCTAAAATTGACATCATTCTCCTGCAGCCCTAGATAACGCGCAAAATCCTGTTCCGCAGCACTATCAGTTGTATGCGAGGAAGAATACACATAACCGGCACCACGACGTGAACTCAAGCCTATATCCCATATCCATCCAGCCTTTTTCGCTGTCGCCAAGGTACTGCAAGGAATTGGCGCTTCGGCTGATTCATAGGGAGTTTGATAGGCCAGCGCAGTATCAACAAATAAAACACCACTCTTGTCGACAAAGGGAACTCCGAGTGATTTCCCCAAGAGTAACGACGAAAAACCGGAGCAATCAATATATAAATCTGCTCTTAGCTGTCCTAGTTGTTTAGTGACCAGAGATTCTATGTCACCCATTTCAGTTATTTTTACCTGTTCGACATCGGCTTTTAAATGTTTAACTGCGTATTTTTCAGTCGCATTTTTCATTAAAAGCTGACTGAATTTAGCCGCGTCAAAATGGTACGCATAATTTGCAACACCGGCGTATTCCGGCTGGGTAATGAGCTTCGGCCCCAGACCCACATCACATAGATGCCCCTGAATAGAGACAATATCAGTAAATGGAATTTCCGGCCTAGCACTCGCCAACCATGAATAAATTTGGTCTGGCGACCTCAGCTCTGGAAAGTCAAATACATGATGATAATAATTTGGGGCTGACTGTTGATTCCAACCAATAAATTTTACACTTTGCTTAAAAGTTGCATCACAATGGCGAATTAATTCAGTTTCAGAAATACCCAGGTATTTCAGCGATTGTCTTATGGCGGGCACAGTGCCTTCACCGACACCGATAGGTGGGATTTCGTTGGAATCGATCAGAGTAATTTGCGGACTAAATTCTGTTGATGCACTAAATCGTTTGCCCAAATGATTGGCGCACAACCATCCTGCTGTTCCACCTCCCACTATAATTATTGATGACACTGTCATATCCAAGACTCTTTACAGAAGGTTATTGCAACTGGGAAATCAGCCATTTTTTTAGTCGTTCCATAGCTTTTTCATTTATTTCTCCCATGATGCCTCTTTTATCCTGCGGTAAGTGTCCCGCCATTTCGTCGCTCTCTTGAAATACATAATAATCAAATATTTCTTTCCAGGATTTTTTTTCAGCAGGAGAAAGCTTTTTCATCGCCAACATGCTCATAAGCATTGCGGCATGAGGATAAGGTGGCGCCATGCCGCCACCGATAGATCCACCACACCAATAATTAATCAACGCGTTTATCTCACCCAAGGCTTCAACGTGGTGCCACCATAAGGTAGGAATAAATAATCCATCTCCTGGCTCCATATCAGCAACAAGCGCATTATCAAGCGCATTCCGTAAAAGCGGAAACTTATCAAAATCAGGATTAACAAGTGAGGCCATACTGACAGTCGCTCCCGCTGGAGTGAACTCTAAAGGGCCAACGTACAAATTCTTAATTTGATGAGGAGGGAAGAGTGTGAATCTGCGCCTGCCGGCGACAACACACGCTATATTATCTGCATCATCATAATGTGCACCAACAATAGTTTTGTTGCCAATCCAAATGCGCGGACGAAGTTTCTCGCCCATAACCGTCATAGTATTTTCAATATTCACGCCTGGAAAATGATCATCAATAAACGCGCTCTGTATGGATAAAAAAGCGGAGTTTCTGTTTCTGAAACTTAACAGGCGATCGGAAAATTCGCGAAAACTTGATTGTTTTCGTTCAAAGTTAAAACCTTGCAATGTATCGTTATAAAAAATATAACCATTCGTTGAAAAGGGAGCCTCCAATGTATTGACCAATCCAGGCGATGCTTTGCTGCACAAATAGTTAAAAAGGCATTCATCCGACTGACTCGCTGCATTGACTATAGGCCAAGACTTAACAAGCCCTTTCAATAGCACAGGAACAGATTTCTTTTTTAGAAGCTCATAAAGCGCTGGAGACTGCCATTCATGGAAAATCTCTACTTTTGGAAGCTGGTCAATGATAGATATCATGATTATTCAGCGCGTTTTTTTAATTTAAAATCGATCAAGCGCTGGATATGTCCAAATGACAGCAAATGAGAATAAATTAAACTAAAATAATTATTGCGCTGAATAAAAATAATGGTTTCATCATCCAGTTCGCTCAAAGCCTTTTGGCTTACTCTATATATCCCACCAAGAATACTTTGATCATTACCCAAGTTAATTTTTAGCTCTACAGGCTCAATTAAGCCTTTCTTAAAAAGAAACTCCATAAATTTGTAAGTATTTACTTCCTGATCCATCAATTTAGAAAGATCATTTATTTTTCGAATGGTTAATTCTGTTGGTTCCCCAGTCGAATGAAACAAGCGCTCCCCCTGCTTACCAACCAGCTTACTATCCATATCAATACATAAACTTAAATTTCCAGTACCTTCATTAAGAACAGCAGAGAATGGATATCTATAAATTGAAGCCGGAACATAGGTTGATAGAGCACCTTTATTGCTGAAAATTAGATTTTCATTTTTCTCTAACCCCACCAATCCAGCAGCGCGAAACTCTCCTGTAACGGGATCTTTGACAAATACGACAGGGAAATTAACTGCTGCATAAATAAATTCATCAGCAACCAAAGGCACAAGATTCGCATTCTGAACATGTTCAAAACTCAACTTGTTATACACACATAAGTCTACGTGTAAACTTTTATCCAAAAGTTCTATATTTGCCATCACAACACCTATTGAAAACTCATTTAAAACCTATTTCATTTGCAATAAAAAAGCCGGACAAGTGCCCGGCTTTTTATTAAACGCTAGGCCATTTCATTAGAAGGTATAACGTATACCAGCAGTGAAACGACGACCATTTTCATAAATAGACATCAGACGAGACTCATTATCATCAGCATATTCAGTTACTTCTTCATCTGTCAGGTTAAGAGCTTCAAAGTTCAGGCTCAAACCTTCCATCAGATTGAAGCTGATGGTTGCATCCACTTGACCAAAGTCATCGTTAAATAAGTCATTACCGTTGCTATGCTTACCTTTGTACCAGTCAGTACGGAAGTTATACATAACACGAGCACTTAACAAGTCGTTCTCATAGAATCCAGACAGGTTATACATGTTTTGTGAAACGCCTGGAGTGTAAGCTTCAGGGTCATCATTTTCTGCATCGGTATAAGTGTAGTTAGCTGTTAAACCAAAACCATTTTCAAAGGTATGTGTCGCAGCCAACTCAAGACCAGAAACCGTGCCACCTTCAGCATTAGTTGGCTTATTGAATGCCACATCAACCATAGTGTTGTCTTCTTCACGCAAACGAGGTTCAACATAAGTTTCTGTACCAATGTATGAACTAATATCTTTGAAGAAGTAAGCAGCAGATACGATAGATGCATCAGCCAAATACCACTCGTAAGACAAGTCGTACTGGTTAGCAAACGTTGGCTTCAGCAATGGGTTGCCAGCAGAACCCGTTGGGTTAGGAACGTTCAATGCGCCAGCAGTCTCGTAAGCAGAAAGTGATGCCTGATTTTGACGAGCCATCACACGACCAGCACTAAAGCGCAAGGCCATCTCATCATTCAGATCATATTTGATGTTCACGCTAGGGAGGATTTCACTGTAATCGTTATCTACTGTTGTCCAGTTCACAGTATCTGTAGGTGGAGATATCAAGGCAGCCCATGCAGGGTCAATTTCGTCCACGTTAACGAGCTGCAAACCAGAGCCGGTGTAGTCATAACCACCTGAAGTTTGCGAGGTATCAACATAACGTAAACCCACGTTACCGCTGATAGAGTCAGATTCGAAATCACCCTGCACATACAATGCAGTGATATCCTCTTCAACAGTCCAGATCTCAGGCAAGTTATTCCAGATAGCATAAGTAGCAGGACGACCATTCAATCCAACAAATGCAATCTCTTCCATTACCGCACGGTTTTGCTTAACTACGTCAAGGAAATTTCCACCTACAGGTGCATCAACACTCTGCACACCTAAAGCATTCAGGTCACAAGTTGCCAAATTTGGGCACTGGTCAAAGACGTACCACATATAGCCACCGTTATCACCAACCGGATCAGCATGCCAACTGTAAGCATGACGGTCTTGTGTACGCTCTGCATCACGTAATTTTGCACCCACTTTAATGGCATTAAATGCACCCAACTCAACAGGGAACACCAAATCTACCTGAGCATATGTCTCTTCATCGGTAGTTGGCTTAGAGCCACCCCAAATCCAACCAGCAGCAAAGGCAGAAGCATCTGCTGGAGCAGGGTCTGACACCAGACTTGGCGCAGTCAGGTCAAAGCTTGCACTTGAACCAGCGGCAACATATTCCCATGACGTCTCACGGAAAGTACCGCCTTCAGCCTCGGTATAACCAACAATACCAGTCAAAGTAAACGCATCAGTTTCGTATTTGGTTTCAAAATTGTAAGACTTGGTTTCGGTACTTGAAACACGGTTAATCCAGTTCACACCTACGTTCACAGAGTCGGACTCGTTAGCAACCACGCTACCATTTTCGATGGTGGCGCCAGAGATATCAGTGATTGGCCAAACCAGCCAGTTAGCATTTTGGTTGTTTGCATCCATTTTGGAATTCAACAAATTCAAAGTCATAGTCAATGAATCTATTGGCGCAGCCTGGAGGGAAACAAATGCTGTTTCACGCTCACGGCTTTGCTCAAAGCGCGGAACACCCATCGGCTGGCTAGGAGCAGATACACCATTGGCATTTTCAGCACCCCAGCCCAGCACCTCAAAACCTTCACGAACAACTGAACGATCTTGCTTGGTGTAAGAAATCAACGCACCCAAACTTTCTGCGTCGTTTTTCCAAGAGTACTGCGCAGCTATTTGCGGATCAGTTTTTTCTGAAGTCTCTTGATATTGACCTTCGAGAGACACAGTAAAGCTGTTAGCTTCTTGCTCAAGCGGCTTGCGGGTCTTGATAATTACAGTACCCCCCAAAGAACCTTCTTCCTGAGAAGCTTCGGGGCTCTTATGTACTTCAACAGTGCCGATAAGAACGGATGGCAATAAGGTGTAGTTAAAACTGCGGTTTGGGTTATCCAGAATGAACCAGTCAGCTGATGCTACGGTTTGGCCGTTCAATAATGTACGGTTGTAATCTGAACTAGTACCACGAATATTTACTTTTTCGCCTTCACCAAACTCACGACTTACATTCACACCAGGGATACGAGACAGGGACTCTGCCGCGTTGCGATCCGGAAACTTACCGATATCTTCCGCGTTAATTGCATCCACTACAGTGGCAGCGTTACGTTTAACATCAATGGATTGCTTGAGCGATCCACGGATACCGGTTACCAATACTTCTTCCGGCTCTGCACCCGCATCTTGTGCATTAGCAGTTACTGCAAACCCCATCATCGCAACGGCTGCAACAGAACCGAGCATGATTGCACTTTTGTTGGCTAGCTTGATCGCGTCACTTAACTTATTACGCATGGTTAATCTCCCGAGATTGGTACTTTTATGTGTATTGATAACGATTAAACCTTTTCGAAAATCGCCGCCCCAAGACAACGTTGTCGATGAATCAACACTATCCAGACCGGACAACGTTGTCAACAACTTTGTAAATCCGCGTAAAAGAAAGTAAATCAATGGCTGCTGTGGAGTTTTAGAAGAAATCTATTACAAATCAAATGATTAGATTATTTATGTGCCAAACACCGCAAAAAAATTATTTTTGCTGTTACCGAAAAAACATTACGAAAATACACACATGAATTTCCAGGCATAAAAAAAGCCGCAAAAATGCGGCTTTTTTCAGGCTTTAACGCCCACCTACTTACGCACAAGAATAACTCACTGGGTAATAAGGCGTGCACGCAATTGGCGCAAACTTGCCTTCACGCTGCGCGCATTTTCGGGGCCCATGCGCAGCATTAATTTGTGGGTTTGTGGTAATTGTTCCAGTGCCGGGTCAGCGTATTGATAAAACACTTTTGGACGAACTAACAATAAGTCACCTTGATGATCTGGCGCCGCCAAGATGTTATCAATCGCTGCAATCAGCACGCTGTGGAAATTCGGTTTTTTCAAACCTAATTCGCGAAAGGCTTCTTCGAGTAAAGGATAAAAACGACGGTACACGGCAATCGCTGCATCGCTATCAATTAACGCCAAGGTAGTGACATAGGTTTCATAACGCTGGTAATTGTTGGTGGATACGCGCTCCTGCTCAACCGCTTCGCCTTCAATCATCACGGTAAAACTATCCACAATAAATGGTGGCGGTGGTGATATGACCGGGCGGTATTCGTGAATGACTTTACCCTCCGAAAGATTGTTCACAGCCAATACAAATTTACGAATCAATTCCTGCGGCACCAGTAATTCAATGAGCCCTTCGCCACGCAATTGCATTAACGCCGCCAATACACTGCTGTCACTCTCGCCGAGTGCTGGTAGCGGCTCAACTTCAATTACTTGGGCCGGTGGTTGATATTCTTCGATGGGCGCCTGTTCCGCCGGAACGCTACTGGCAGTAACAGCCGTTGGGGTGGTAGCGCCAGGCGTTACCTGCGTAGGGGTAATTGCAGAGCCATCATCGCGCAGGAACATAAAGGCAAGGCCCAGCGCAATCAAGGCAATGACTACGGTAACAATCATGGCAGTAGACGAAGATTTGGGACGGGGCTGGTAATCATCACTCATGGCAAACCCTTTTGTTGGTGACTTGTTGGTAATGGTGGATAACACGAATTAATGGGCGATTATGGCGTAATACTTATAGGCCTGACAGCCTCCTTGATACAGGGTTCCCAACTTTTACTGACAACCGCTAGACTGACGGCTATTTCTGGCCTGTTCAGCGTTGAAGATTTTAAGGATTTCTATGAGTCGCCTTGCTCTTTTTGCTCTTTTTTTAACCCTGTTAGGCTGCGTCAGTATCGGGGGTTCCCAGTGGGATCAACGCTACGGCAAAGCCGTTCCGCGTGAGCTTTCCTCCGACCCACAACTGGCGACTCACACTTATTATGGCGATACCAAAACCATTATCGAACAGCGCTGCGTGGTGTGCCACGGTTGTTACGACTCGCCCTGCCAACTCAAACTTGAATCCTATGAAGGACTATTGCGCGGCGCCAACCCCGCCAAAGTTTATGATGGTACTCGCCTGCTGGGCGCCAGCCTGACCCGCTTGTTTGAGGATGCCCAGTCCACGGCTGAGTGGCGCAGCAAAGGCTTTCACCCGGTAATCAACGAGCGTGGCAATAGCGCCAGCGCCAATATCAATGCAAGTGTGACGGCCCAGCTGCTGCAGTTAAAACAAGACAATCCACTGCCAGAAGATGCCCTGCTCTCGGATGCGTTCAATCTGGACATTAATAGCCCCCAGTACTGCGCCAGCATTGAAAACCTGCATAGCTATACCGCCAAGAACCCATTATTGGGTATGCCCTATGGCCTGCCGGGGCTGAATGAACAAGAGCATAAGGTCACCATGGAGTGGCTTAAACAGGGAGCGGCGATGGGCAAAGCACCGGTGCTCCCGGAAAAAATTTACACTGAAGTCGCACGCTGGGAAGCCTTTTTAAATGGCAACACACTCAAAGCACAGTTGATCAACCGCTACATTTATGAACACCTGTTTTTGGCGCAGATCGATTTTGCCGCCGCGCCCGGTGTGTATTTCCGCCTGGTGCGCTCCAGCACGCCACCGGGCGAGCCCATAAACCGTATCAGCACCGCACGCCCATTTGATGACCCGGGCGTGAGCCGGGTTTACTACCGCCTCTGGCAAGATCCCTCCAGTGTCGTCGCCAAAAACCATATGCCCTATCGCCTGGACGCGGCGCGAGCGCAGCAATGGCAAGAACTGTTTTATACCCCCGCCTATCCAGTCAGCCACCTGCCTGACTACAACAGTGCAACTGCCTCCAACCCATTCATCACCTTTGCACAACTGCCAATTAATGCGCGCTATCGTTTTATGCTCAATGAAGCGCAGTTCACCATTATGAATTTCATCAAGGGCCCAGTGTGCCGCGGGCAGGTGGCACTCAATGTGATTCAGGATCACTTCTGGGTATTTTTCTATTCACCCGAATCACAAGCCACCGATGAGGATGCACGTTTTCTGGCGGAAAATAGCAAACACCTGCAATTGCCAGCGGGTGCGGGTAATACCCTGCTGCCGCTCACTAACTGGATTAAGTATTCAGAGCTGCAAAAAGAGTATCTAGCGGCTAAAGCCAATTTTGTGAAAGAAAAAATCGCCGCTAATGGCGGGCTGGAAATGCACAGTATTTGGGATGGCGATAAAGGCAGTAATAACAACGCCGCGCTCACCATTTTTCGCCACGCCGACAGCGCCAGTGTGCACAAAGGCATGATTGGGCAATCGCCCAAAACTGCCTGGGTGATTGGCTACCCGCTGCTGGAGCGGATTCACTATTTATTGGTGGCGGGTTTTGATGTGTACGGCAATGTCTCCCACCAACTGTTGAGCCGGCTCTACATGGATTTTTTGCGCATTGAAGGCGAGATGAATTTTGTTGAATTATTGCCTCGGGAGACGCAGCAAACCACGTTGCAGTATTGGTATCGCGATGCGGAAGCAAACCTGCAAACCTATATTGATCTCTATTTAAAGCAGGTAGATATCACCAATAAGATTCACTACCAGAGCGACGCCCATCAGGAAGAGCTCTACCTCAAGTTGAAACGACATCTGGGCAAAGCGGGCCAGTCGCCGCATAACCTCAACACCGCCAAATTGCCAGCGCACAAACTGGCGCTCTATCAGGAGTTGCAAAATACCAGCGGTAAGGCCATCAGTTTTTTGCCGCAAACCACACTCATCGAATTGCGCGGAGTGGGCTTATTTAGCCTGATTCACAACAGTGCTTACTCCAATTTATCGTCACTCTTTGGCGAGGACAAACGGCGTATTCCCGGCGAAGACAACCTCACCCTTGCACGCGGGGTAATCGGCGTCTACCCCAACAGTTTTATGCGCATAGAACCTCATGAATTGGACGAGTTTATCGCCCAGCTGCAGCAATTGGGCTCGGAGCAGGACTACCGCAACTTCAAGGCTCGTTTTGGAATCCGGCGCACTCACCCGGACTTCTGGGCATTTAGCGATAGGGTTCATCAACTCTATAAAATCGCTGCACCGGAAGAAGCCGCATTGCTGGACTACAACCGGCTGGAAAATCGTTAATAAAAGTTTCACAAAGAAATGTTAACGATTTGCGCAAAAACGGCACCGTAAATTGCGGCACAGGGGTAAATGAAGTATTCTTTCTAATAATCAATCTCATTTACATTCAAGACGACATTATCTATGAATACTGCTGTGCTTGCTGACTCCCTCTCCCCCGTGCTGCGCCTTGATCAATGTCGCAAAGGCGCGACCGTGCGGGTGACGACCCTGATTGAACAACCGCTGTTTGGTGCGCAAGACGAACGCGTCAGCCTGCGTTTGAAAGAACTGGGGTTTTTACCCGGCGCATTGCTCAAAGTGATCGGCTTTGGCTTGATGGGCTCAGACCCCATGGCAGTGCAAGTCAACGGTACCAAATTCGCGTTGCGTCGTGCTGAAGCCGCCAAAATCTGTGTGGAACCTGCATCCACTCACCCCTAATCAGGCCTCTATCAGGTAGCTCTATGTCCTCCCCTATTCGCTTTGCGCTGATTGGCAACCCCAATTGCGGCAAAACCTCGCTGTTTAATCGCTTGACCGGCGCCCGCGCCAAAGTGGCCAACTACCCCGGCGTTACCGTTGAGCGCCGCTCGGGCATAGTGACCGGTTTAACGAAACCCGCCGAATTGCTCGACTTACCCGGCACCTACAGCCTGTTTGTGACATCGCCCGATGAGCAAGTAGCCCGCGATGTGATTCTGGGCAAACTGGCCGGTGAACGCCGCCCGGATTTACTTATCGCTGTCGTCGACGCCTGCAACCTGCGCCTGGGCTTAAGGTTGGTGATGGAGCTGAAAACCCTCAATCGCCCGATGGTGCTGGCACTCAACCAAATGGATGAAGCCAAACGTCGCGGCATCAGTATTGATACAGCAGCGCTCTCGCACGCGATTGGTATGCCTATTATCGAAACCGTCGCGGTGAATAGCCAGGGTGTGAACGAGTTGCGCGCACTCTTGGATGGCTATGCACAACAGCCACCACTGGCCGCTGGCGAGCAGAGTTTGACCCTGAGCGACCGCCAGGAATCGGTAGAAGCGCTCTATGCCGAAATCGAGAGTTTGATACGCCAGTACGTCATCGCCCCCGCGCACCTGCCGCGTTGGCAAGATCGTCTGGATGCCTTGGTAATGCACCCGCTGCTCGGTTTAGTGGTGCTATTCAGTATTTTGTTGGTGATCTTCCAAGCGGTATTTGCCTGGGCATCACCGGCAGTGGATTTAATTGATGCGGGTTTTAGTGGGCTTGGAGAGTTAGTCGGCACGCTATTGCCCGACGGCATTCTGAAAGACTTTATCGTAGAGGGATTAATCGCCGGCGTGGGCGGTGTGCTGGTATTCCTGCCGCAAATTATCATCCTGTTCTTTTTTATCCTGGTACTCGAAGACACTGGCTACCTCACCCGTGCCGCGTTCTTGCTGGATCGCCCCATGCGCGGGCTGGGCTTGTCCGGTCGCTCGTTTATCCCACTGCTGTCGAGCTTCGCCTGCGCTGTTCCCGGCATTATGGCGACACGCACTATCTCAGACCCACGCGAGCGGTTTATCACCATCATGGTCGCGCCACTCATGACTTGCTCGGCGCGCCTCCCGGTGTATGCGCTAATTATTGCGGCGTTTATTCCCGAACAAACCGTGTGGGGCTTTTTTAACCTGCAGGGTTTAACCCTCTTTGCCCTCTATTTCGCCGGTGTCGCCAGCGCCGCACTGATCGCCTGGATTATGCGCCGCCGCAGTGGCCGCGAAGAATTTCCACTGCTGCTCGAGTTGCCCACCTACCGCTGGCCCATGGCCTATCACCTGTTGATGGGTTTGCGTGAACGCGCGTGGATTTTTATCCGCCGTGTGGGCACCATTATTCTCGCCCTCTCGATTGTGCTCTGGTTTTTAGCGACATTCCCCGGCGCCCCGGAAAACGCCACTATGCCTGCTATCGACTACAGCTTCGCCGGTCAACTCGGCCACTTTATGCAGCCGCTGTTTGCCCCACTCGGTTTTAATTGGCAGATGTGTATTGCACTCATCCCCGCCATGGGCGCACGCGAAGTTGCCGTAAGTGCGTTAGCAACGGTTTATGCTGTAGGTGAAGAATCGATTGATGTCGCACTTGGCTCTGCACTCGCTGCAAGCTGGTCACTGCCGGTGGCCTACGCCTACCTCGCCTGGTTTGTGTATGCACCACAATGCATATCCACCATCGCCGTGGTAAAACGCGAAACCAACTCCGCCAAAGCGACGACTTTTTTCACCGTTTATTTATTTGCATTGGCCTACTTTGCCGCCTGGGCGACCTACCAAATCGCCAGCGCAATTGTGGGTTAATCAACGAAGGGGGGAATAACTATGTGGCAAGACATTCCGTGGCAAGAACTGATTGTTGGTATTTGTGTTCTGGCGGCGGTGATTTTTTTAGTGCGCCGCTGGCTGTTCCCCTCCGCCAAAAAATCCGCCGCCTGCGGTGGATGTGGCGGGTGCGATAAAACCAGCGACGCCAGCTGCAG
Organism: Cellvibrio sp. BR; assembly: GCF_000263355.1. NCBI lineage: Bacteria > Pseudomonadati > Pseudomonadota > Gammaproteobacteria > Cellvibrionales > Cellvibrionaceae > Cellvibrio > Cellvibrio sp. BR. Next base: position 531,176 of record NZ_JH668202.1, read on the forward strand.
CAATCCCACCGAAAAAACACAACATTGATCATAAGGGCGCGATTTATCGCGCCCTTTGATGTGCCCTCTCCCATATCCCACCTCGATCCTGAATCAATCCAACGCGGGCGCAATCATTCAAAAGGTAAAATCTAATAACCTCCTCCCGTCTCCCCATACCAATACCGCGGCTGATTAATCGGCATGGATTTGGGCAGGGAGGGATTGCTGAGCAGCAGCGGTTTGCGATTCACCAGATAAGGCAGGCCATTTTTGATGCGAGGATGGGACTTGAAAAACTGCTCGAATTCGCCGTTATCGATTAAGCGTTCAAAACCGGATTCCATCCGTTTGGCTAATTCTTCGTTATCTTTATTCACAAAAAAATACATGGCCGCGGGGTAAGACAAATACCAATTCGGCGCAACCACCAGATCGTACCGCTGCAAAAAGGCAGTTTCATTAGCAATTTCGGTGACACCGCGCGGAAAATAATCAAACCGTTTAGCTGCCAGCATTTTGTACAACTGCTCCTTACCTACACCTTCAGTAACCGGTAATCCATTCGCTTTTAGCACAGCCGTATCCGGCCAGTTTGCGCCCTGTCCTGCGACCAGTTGTTGTAGATCCTGCAGCGAGGTTATTTGTTTGAAGCGCGCTTCGTCCTGACGGCGAATCACCATCAACCGCGCGCCAATTAAGCCTTTGAATAATGGAATACGAATGGGACGTAGCAGGGTTTCCCGGTGATTGGAGGTGACTGTCCACAGCAGGTTATTGGTGCTTTCAGTATTGCTTAATTCAATAAGCCAGCGCCACTGGGTGAATTGGCGATCGGAAAATCGCAGTTCAATGTGCTCATTGGGGGCTTTGCTTGCGGCAAGAATCAGGCGCAGCAGGTTGACGTAGTAGTCATCCTCACGCTCCGGGGTGACCGCTTCCACATTCACCACATAAATGCTGGGGGTAGTTTCGGCAGGTGTAACAGCGACCTGTGCCCGGGCACAATTTGCGAGAACAAACACGGCCGTAAAGATGTGCCAGCGCAAGTGCCACATAGACTGATCCACAGAAGTCACCTTGCTTGAGATTAGCACAGGGAAAGGGATGACACCGCCGGAGTTGCTGCCGTATAGTCGCGCATCACCAGCAGGGCTACTTACGGAATTCGCACCATGCAACAAAAACTGGAAACTCGCACTTTTTTGCTCTTTCTGCTCATCGTCTCTGTGGGCTTCTTACTGGTTTTGAAACCTTTCTTTGGCACCATTTTTTGGGCTTGTGCGATTACGGTAATTTTTTATCCGATGCAGACGCGGCTGATCAAATATTTCAATGGCCGCCCCAATACCAGCGCATTACTCACATTATTTGCCTGCATTTTGGTTGTGGTATTGCCGGTCACCATCCTGATTAGCTCGGTGGTTGCCGAGGGTTCGGCTTACTACAAGAAGCTGGAATCGGGAGAGGTAGACCCGGCGCGCTATCTCGATCAGGTACGCACAGCCTTCCCCGCCGTGCAAGCAACCCTGGATCGCGTTGGAATCGATTTTGCCAAGGTCAAAGAAGGCGCGTTGAGCGTGACCATGAGCGGCGGTAAATGGTTGGCACAAAATGCGTTAAGTATCGGCCAAAACACTTTTAAGCTACTGCTGAATATCTGCCTGATGTTGTACCTGACGTTCTTCCTGCTGCGCGATGGTAATTACCTGTTGGAATTATTAATCCGCGCCTTGCCACTGGGCGATTCCCGCGAGCGCTTGTTGTTTTCCAAGTTTGGCGAAGTCACTCGGGCAACCATCAAAGGCAATATGGTAATTGCGCTGATTCAAGGTTCACTCGGCGGCCTGATTTTCTGGGCGCTGGGTATTCCCGGCGCGCTCTTGTGGGGTGTGGTAATGGCGGTGTTGTCGCTGATTCCCGCTGTGGGGCCAGCGATTGTTTGGGTGCCGGTTTCAATCTATCTGTTTGCCAGCGGTGAGAATGTCAAAGCAATCATTTTGATTGCTTTTGGTGCGGGAGTAATCGGCTTGGTTGATAACATTCTGCGCCCGATTTTGGTGGGGCGCGATACCAAGCTGCCTGACTATATCGTGTTGCTCTCCACCCTCGGCGGCTTGGCGCTATTTGGCATTAACGGCTTCGTGATTGGGCCGGTGATAGCGGCCTTATTTATCGCCTTTTGGGGAATTTTTATGCGCGATGTAAACGTGCCCGATGCCCCACCGGTCGCACTGGAGAGTCAAAAGCCGGAGGAATCCGCTGAGTGATCTGCTAGACTGCGCGGCCTTTTTACCTTGACTCCACCTCAAGTGGAGCCATAAATCCTTAAGATGAGATTTGATTATGTCTAACCAATTCAAGAGCGTTGAAGAACTCGTGAGCTACGGCATTGGCCGTCAAATGGGCGATCAATTGGCCAGCAACCCGTTTGATGGTGTATCACCTGAAGCAGTAGCCCAAGGCGTTGTGGATGCATTGAAGGATGTTGCAATGCCTTACAGCAATGAAGAGATGCAAGCCGCCTTTGAAGAAATTAACAACCGTATGCAAGCCAAAGCGGCTGAACAGCACAAGGCGTTGGCAGGTGCTGGCGAAGCTTTCTTGGCAGAAAACGCCAAAAAGGCGGGCATTACTGTGACTGCATCTGGTTTGCAATATGAAGTAATTACACAAGGCTCCGGTGCAGTTCCAACCGCGACTTCTAAAGTAAAAACCCATTACCACGGCACTTTGATCGACGGTACTGTGTTCGACAGTTCCGTGAATCGCGGTCAGCCAATCGATTTCCCGGTAAACGGTGTTATCGCCGGTTGGACCGAAGCATTGCAATTGATGCCTGTGGGTTCCAAATGGCGTTTGTATGTTCCGCACAACCTCGCCTACGGTGAGCGTGGTGCAGGTGCCAGTATTGCGCCTTTCTCAACGCTGATTTTTGATGTTGAGTTGATTGATATTGTTGGTTAATTAATTCGTACCAACGTCGAGCTCCAGCAGGAGTTGCGGAAGTGTTTCCGAGACACGCCGTAAATCCTTCCCTGGAGGCTCGCCGTCGACATCCATGTCTCCGACGGTCTCAGAAACACTTCCGCAACTCCTGCTTCATCAGCTTCGACAAGCTTTACAAGCACCCCATTATTCACTGTTAATTTGTTAACGGATTTTCCATGTGGTTTAAAAATTTACGTTTGTATCGTCTCACCGAACAGTGGACTATTTCCGCTGAAGAATTAAATGAAAAGCTTGCCGAATATTGTTTTAACCCCTGCGGCAACCTGGACCCAATGCGCTATGGTTTTGAACCACCGCTAGGCCGTCACGGCAGTGAATTTATACACGTGACTAACGGTTACGTGATGATTTGCGCCAAGAAGCAGGAAAAAATTCTGCCCGGTGGCGTAATCAAAGAACAGTTGGAAGAAAAAGTTCAAGCAATTAAAGACGCCGAATCGCGCCCGGTTGGTCGCAAAGAGCGCGACACGTTAAAAGACGAAATTATTTTTTCGCTGCTGCCGCGCGCCTTTACCCGTTCATCGCTGGATTACGCTTACATAGCACCACAGGAAGGGTTGATTGTAGTCAACTCATCGTCCGCTAAACGCGCGGAAGATTTGCTCAGCAAATTGCGCGAAGCCTTGGGCAGTTTGCGCTGTTTACCTATCGCACCCAAAAACATTCCCACCCAAGTGATGACCCATTGGCTGCGTGAAAGCGAAGCACCGCACCAGTTTGAATTGGGTGAAGAGGTTGAACTACAAGCCGCAAAAGATGGCCGCGTAGTCCGCTGTAAAAAACAGGATTTAACCGCAAGCGAAATCCGCAATCATTTGGAAAGCGGTATGCACGTAAGCAAAATCGCGCTGGTATGGAAAGAATCCATCAGCTGCATTATCGATGATCAAGTCGCAGTGAAGCGTTTGAAATTTGAAGATGTAATTAGCGATAAAGCTAACGAACGTAACCCAGAAAGCAAAGCGGAGCAATTTGATGCCGACTTCGCGATTATGGCGATGGAGTTAAAAAACTTTATCACCGCGTTACTGGCAGCCTTTGGTGGTGAAGCTGATTCAATGTTAGATAATTAGTACCTGACTGAATTAGTGAGCCCCCATTAATGGTTTGCAAAGTCATATAGCAATTAAACATCATTACAAGTCGAGGGGAAGATCAGGCACTTCCCTATTTACTGGATAATAATAATGACCTTTTTCCCCCATTTCAGTCAGCATCAGGTAACGATAGCACTGAGTGTTTACATTGGGCTAATACTCAATAGCCCGGTTCTTATTCGCAATTGTGCAGGAGGCTGGCTTCAGACAAGCTCTGCGCTTTTATCTGCCCTAGCATTATTTTCGCTGTGTTATTTACTTGTCCGTTTTTTCAGCTTATTCGGGCAGACTGGTTATAAATTTTTTTCAAGCTTTACCTTGCTTGTATCTGCTGCAGCAAGTTACTACATGACATTTTTCAATGTGGTGATTGGCTACGGTGCCATTGTTTCCACGCTAACATTCGATACTGACTTAAACAGTGAAGCGGTAGGTTACACATTTTTCCTGTGGCTTGTGCTCACGGGATTAGCTCCCTGTGTGTGGCTGTGGTTTACCAAATTAACCAATACCACCTACAGCAACATGGGAATTAAATCTATTGCCAAAAGTTGTTTACCCATACTAGGCGCACTAGTGGCATTTAATGTCAGCATCAAAACCATTATTGCCATCACAGAAGATCACGCACGTAAAAACAATCAATATACGGCCAGCACTGGCGGCATTATTGCTCACTCTTATTTACCGACCAACTGGATCGCCAGCCTCAGTATTTACCTACATCAACTCGGCAAAGAAAGCACCAGCAATCAAAAGTTGTATGACCCAAGCAAACACTTCACCTATCAAGCAACACCCGCACTTGATGATTTATTTGTGGTATTTGTGATTGGTGAAACCACGCGCTGGGATCATATGGGGCTATTTGGTTACGAGCGCAGCACAACTCCGCTGCTCGCACAAGAACCCAACCTGATTGCAATGCGTGGCACCTCATGCGACACAGCAACAAAACTTTCACTACGCTGCATGTTTGTACGCGAAAATGGTACTGAAGACGATGCCCAACGCACGCTCAAAGAGCGCAATGTATTTGCCGTGCTGCGTAAATTAGGGTTTACCTCAGAATTATTTGCCATGCAAAGCGAAGCCTGGTTTTATTCAAGCCTGGATGCTAATCGCTACGAAATCCGTGAAGTAGTTGCGGCGGAATATGCTTACAGCAAACATCCTATTGATGACATGTTATTAGTAGCTCAAATGGAGCGATCCATTAGCAAGCACCTACAGGGAAAACACCTAATCATATTGCACACAAAAGGATCTCATCACCTTTATAGCCAGCGTCATACGCGAGACTTTGCAAACTTCACACCGGAATGTATGGACATAGATGATAGTTGTACCAAACAGCAATTGATCAACTCATTTGATAACTCTGTGCTGTACGTTGATTACATGCTGAAAAATGTATTCGATAAATTGCGCAATAAAAATGCACTAGTGTTTTATGTTCCAGATCACGGCGAATCTATCGAGGAAAACCAACACTTCCACGCCACCCCAAAAGAGATGGCGCCCCCCGAACAATTTCGCGTTCCTTTTATTGTTTGGGCATCGGATAAGTTTATTGCACAACCGCAACATCAAGTGCTATTTTCCAATCTGAAAAAGCGTGAAGAAAATAATTTCAATCCACATCATGAACAAATTTTCGATAGCCTGCTCGGCTGCATGGGCTACTCGTCGCCCGACGGTGGTATCAACACGCAAAATAACTGGTGCGGCGACAACCCAAAATCAATGGCCTTCGACAACCACTCTTCTGGCCTCAGCCAGCGTTAAATAAAAACGCAGCACGCCTTTTATCGGTTTGATATTGGCGTGCGCCAGCGTGCTCAGTGGCTGTTTGGGGATATCAGTCAGAATTAATTCGGTATTATTTTTTTCACATTTGGCGATCAGTTTATTCAACGCCGACAAGCCACCTGCATCCAGTAGCGATACTTCTTTTAATGAGAGAATAATATGTTGCTGTTCGGTGCAGAGCGTTGAGAGTTCACCAAACACCCTGTCTGCCGCCGCAAAAAATAATGGCCCACTAATACTGAACGCACGCCAGTTTTCCGGTAATTTTTTATCATCAATTCGCCCATCATCCGTCACATCATCCACATGAGTCATAGCTGCAATTTCTTTCATAAACAGCAGCGCCGCCAACACAATGCCCGCGGTAATCGCGATAACCATATCGAACAACACCGTTAATGCAAAACAGGTGATAAAAACCCAAACATCACCTCGCGGTGCCGTTTTAATTAAGTGCACCGCTTTATGCGCTTCACTCATTCCCCAGGCAACCATCACCAATAACGCAGCCATCGCGGGCATTGGTAAATAAGCAAGCAACGGCGCGAGCGCAACCAAACCGAGCAATACCACCAGCGCGTGAATTATTCCCGCTATCGGCGATTCTGCACCCGCTTTAATACTCGCCGCTGAACGCGCAAGCGCTGCAGTCGCGGTAATACCGCCAAAAAATGGCGTGATGATATTAGCGATGCCCTGCCCTAATAATTCGCTATTGGCACTGTGGCGTTTGCCCGACATACCATCCAACACTACCGCACACAATAAGGATTCAATCGCACCGAGCATGGCAATCGCAAAGGCAGCGGCGAGTAAATCCTGCACCACGCGCAAATTCCATTGAATCGATTCGCCATTTGCACCGGCCTGCAGCCAGGGCCATTCAAATTGCGGCAGCTGGGGTGGAATACCCAAACCGGTGGTGCCATCGGCCAAAGTGTAAGAAAAACGCGAGCCAATTGTATCGACAGAAAAACCAGATTGATTCAACACTACAGCGACCAGAGTGCCGACAATCAGCGCGGGCAAATGCGGTGGCACAGGCAACTTTAATAACGGCCACAACAGCATGATGGCGAGCGTCGCGGCAGCGACAACAAAACTCGGCCAATAAAAATCCGGCAAGCTTTGTATTAACAACCAGAGCTTTTCCAAATAGTGTTCGGGCATATCGGGCAATTGCAAACCAAAAAAATCTTTTATTTGCAAAGTCGCAATCACCACCGCAATACCGGCGGTAAAACCAAGCGTTACCGCTTCAGGAATATATTCAATCAAACGCCCCAAGCGCAGCAGTGCCATCACCACCAAAATTCCACCAGCCATCACACTGGCCACCAGCAAGCCACCCAAACCATATTTTTGCGCGATGGGATAAAGGATCACGACAAACGCCGCCGTAGGGCCAGAAATACTAAACCGCGAGCCGCCCAGCAGCGGAATTAAAAACCCGGCGATGATGGCGGTATACAAACCGTATTGCGGCGGCACACCGCTGGCGATGGCGAGTGCCATCGCCAGTGGAATCGCAATAATGCCAACGGTGATGCCCGCTAATAAATCGCGGGTGAAGCGCGGCGCACCATAATGTTCAGTGATGCACGCCTCGCGCAAGGCGTGGCCAATTCGCAGGGAAAATAAATGGGCGCGATGGGGCATGAGAATCCTTAGGAAGATTGTTCATTCAGGGTTTTTCGGTAGTGCTTTTTTGGTGATACTTTTCCGGTTTTGGTCTTTGCAAATATCTTTGCAAAACCAACGCCAGAATCAAAACTATTTGCTCTTAAATAATTTGGTCGAAATGAATTCACTACCCTCAGCATAGCTGATGCATTGGATAAACCGACTTTACAACTTCTTTACGCCCCTCGCTGCTTGCCCACTCGATTCTTTACGCGCGTTTTCCCTAACCTGATCTCCTCGTTAACAGATGAGGTTATGCCCGTGAATACGTTGCTGTTGTTGATTGTTATAGCGCTCTCCATCTACTTATGTGTGGCCATGGTCGCACCTGAAAAATTTCAGGAGTAAACCATGCTGGAAATTACGCTGATTGTTGTTGCCAGCTTGATGCTGGCGTGGCCGCTGGGGATTTATATGGCGGGGATTTTCTCTGCGCAGCCTCACACCAGCGACCGGATTTTTTTACCTATCGAGAAAACCCTTTACCGCCTGCTGGGGATTAATGTATCGCGCGGCATGGACTGGAAAACCTACGGCAGTGCGTTTCTGCTTAGCAACTTTTTACTCTTTATCGCCGCTTTTTTGTTGTTCTTATTTCAGCATCGCCTGCCGTTAAATCCCGATGGTATCGGCCCACTCAGTTGGGATCTGGCACTGCACACCGCCGTATCCTTTATCACCAATACCAATCAGCAACATTATTCGGGGCAAGCGCAGCTGAGTTATTTTTCGCAATCTGTTGCGATTGTGACCTTGCAATTTGTGACGCCAGCGATGGGTTTGGCGATTTGTCTGGCGGTATTGCGTGGTCTGCTTGGCGGCAACAATAAAGACACTGCCGCTGAGGGCGAAGAGCGGGATCTGGGCAATTATTATGTGGATGTGACCCGCGCCGTGGTGCGCATATTAATCCCTGCTGCCGCTATTCTCGCGCTCTTGCTGACCTGGCAAGGTGTGCCGAGTAGTTATGAGGGCGCGGCGACTGTCACCACACTTGAATCGGCAAGCACCGAGCAGACAATCCCGCGCGGGCCAGTCGCGGCGATGGTGGCGATCAAACAACTTGGCACCAATGGCGGCGGCTGGTTCGGGCCTAACAGTACCAATCCACTGGAAAACCCCACGCCGCTAAGCAATGCGCTGGAAACCATGGCGCTGGTGCTTATCCCCATGGCGGTGGTGTTTATGGCGGGCTATCTGCTGCGCAGCCGTCGTTTTACTTTGATGTCTTTGGCGGCGATGGGAATACTCAGTATCGCCTGCATCAGCGCCAGCGTTTACAGCGAGCGCCAACCCAATGCGGCCTTTAGCGGACTCAGCGCAACTGATGTGAACATGGAAGGTAAAGAGGTTCGCTTTGGCGCCGATGCCTCCGCACTCTGGGCGACGCTCACCACCCAAACGTCCAACGGTTCAGTCAATGCGATGCACGATTCACTCAACCCGATTGCCGGTTTGGTAACGCGCGCGGGCATGTTGATTAACGCCATCTGGGGCGGGATTGGCTGCGGTTTTGTGAATTTTATGGTGTATGTGTGGATCACTGTATTCCTCGCCGGTTTGATGATCGGGCGCACGCCGGAAATCTTCGGGCGCAAGCTGGAGACACCGGAAATTCGTCTGCTCGGCGTGCTGATTGTGTTGCCCAGTTTGTGCATTCTTGGGCTAACCGCCATCACGCTGGCAATCCCGTCTATCACCGGCACCAGCAACCCGGGTTTTCACGGTATCTCCCAAGTGATTTACGAATACGTCTCCGCCTTTGCCAATAACGGTTCGGGGTTTGAAGGGTTGAGCGATAACACACCTTGGTGGAATCTGAGTACCAGTTTGTGCCTCGCATTGGGTCGCTACTTGCCGCTGTTTATCCCGCTGATGATTGCCGGATATCTCGCGCGCAAACGTGTCGCGCCGGAATCCAGCGCCAGTTTGAATATCGGCAGCACCACTTTTTGCCTGACGCTGGTGACGGTGATTCTGCTGCTCAACTTCCTCTCCTTCCTGCCCTCCATGGTGCTTGGCCCGATTGGCGAAGCACTGCAATTAGCTCAACACTCAGGAGCTGCCAAATGAAGAATTCAACCATTAAAAAATCCCAAAAAGCAGCGCCTACACTCAACCAAAATCAACTCGTCGCCGCTTGCTGGATCGCCGTAAAAAAACTCAATCCACGCAGCGCCAGTAAAAACCCGGTGATGTTTGTGGTGCTGGTCGGCACATTGTTAAGCGCCGGTATCACCCTGCAACGAGCATTCGCTGGCGCCAGTTTTGGCTTTGAACTGACCTGCGCCCTGATCCTGCTATTCACCGTCTGGTTTGCCAATCTCGCCGAAGCGATTGCCGAGGCGCGCGGACGCGGACAAGCCACCAGCCTGCGTTCAGCACGCCGCGATCTGATGGCCGAGCGGTTAGATAATCATGGGGGCATCACTAAAACCATTCCCGCCACCGAACTGCGCAAGGGCGATAAAGTGCTGGTAAGCGCGGGTAACTATGTACCTGCCGATGGCGAGATTATCGAGGGCGTGGCGAGCATCAATGAATCGGCGGTGACGGGTGAATCGGCGCCGGTATTGCGCGAAGCCGGTACCGATCACTCGGGCGTCATCGGCGGCACCAAAGTGTTGAGCGGCGAGATAGTTGTCGCCATCACCACCGAACCGGGCGAGAGTTTTCTCGACCGCATGATCGGTTTGGTGGAAGGCGCCAAACGCCAGAAAACCCCCAACGAATTGGCGCTCACGGTTTTGCTTGCGGCGCTGACACTGGTGTTTTTAATCGCCGTGGCCAGCCTGCCCGCGATGGCCGGATTTATGGGTGTGAGTCTGGATAACACCATGCTGATCGCGCTGCTGGTATGCCTGATTCCCACCACCATCGGCGGGCTTCTACCGGCGATTGGTATCGCCGGAATGAATCGCGCGCTGGCCGCCAACATAGTCGCCAAATCCGGTAAAGCCGTGGAAGTCGCGGGCGATATAGACACCCTGATGCTCGACAAAACCGGCACCATCACCTTTGGCGATCGCCAGGCCACCCGCTTTTTGCCGGTGGCTGGTGTAAACGAACAGGACTTGCTGGAAGCCGCCGTTTACAGCTCATTGCAAGACCCAACGCCTGAAGGCAAATCCATCGTCAAGCTGGCCGAGAATCGTGGATTTCAGTTACCCAGCTTGCCAAGCGATGCGGTCTTTTCGCCCTTCTCCGCCGAAACACGCCTGTCGGGTTTAAGCCTGCCCGCAAGTGATGGCCAAACCGAAGGTGAGCAGGGCAAGAGTGCGCGCGAATTTGTCAAAGGCGCGGGCACAGCGGTAAGCCGCTGGGCAGAGGGTTACGATCTGTTTGTACCGGGTAGTTTGCAGGGTCTCATTAATCAGGTCGCGCAAACGGGCGGTACGCCGCTGGTAGTCGCTAACAACACCGCCATCCTCGGTGTAGTGGCCTTGAGCGATGTGATCAAACCCGGCATCGCCGAACGTTTTGCCCGATTGCGCGCACTGGGTGTGCGCACAATTATGGTCACCGGCGATAACCCCATCACCGCCGGTGCGATAGCTGCCGAAGCCGGTGTGGACGATTTTATTGCAGAGGCAAAACCGGAAGACAAACTCGCTCTGATCCGCGCCGAACAAGCCAAAGGCCGCTTGGTTGCGATGGTAGGCGATGGCACTAACGACGCCCCCGCACTCGCGCAAGCTGATGTTGGCCTAGCAATGAACTCCGGTACCCAAGCCGCGCGTGAAGCAGGCAATATGGTGGATCTGGATTCCGACCCCGCCAAATTGCTTGCGGTGGTAGAAGTTGGCAAACAATTGCTGATGACGCGCGGCGCACTCACCACCTTTTCACTTGCCAACGATATAGCCAAATATTTCGCGATAGTGCCCGCGATTTTTATTGCCGCGATTCCGAGTATCGGCGCACTGAATTTTATGCAGTTGCACAGCCCGCAAAGTGCAGTGATAGCCGCGTTGATTTTTAACGCGCTGATTATTCCGGCACTCATTCCACTTGCACTAAAAGGCGTCAACTTGCGCCCGATTAGCGCGGAAAAATTACTGCGCAACAATATGCTGGTGTACGGCTTGGGTGGTGTCGTTTTACCGTTTGTTGCGATCAAATTATTGGATGTGATACTTACGCCGTTAATGTAAGGCGCCGTTGATGTAATTGCACGCTAATCACTTATGTCGTTGAGGTTTACCATGAATTTTTCACTCAGTTTTTCACAACAATTTTTTATCGGTATGCGCTTTTGTTTGCTGATGTTGATCCTGTGCGGAATTGTCTATTCCGCCGGCATCACCAAACTTGGCGAGCTATTGTTTCCCTATCAAGCTCAGGGCAGTTTACTTGACGATCAAAACACAACGCGGGGTTTAGAGCAAGGCCAAGCGCGCGGCTCGGTGTTGGTTGCCCAAAATTTTAGCGGTGATGGCTATTTTCACGGCCGCCCCAGCGCCGCCAACAACGACCCTACAGCTACTGGCGGCAGCAACCTGGCGCCCAGCAACCCGGCGCTGCGCGAACGCGCACTTGCTGATAGCAGCGCAATTCAAACCCGCGAGCAGATTACTGCTGCGCAAATTCCAGTGGACTTAATCAGCGCCTCCGGCTCAGGAGTTGATCCGCACATATCCCCCGCTGCGGCACAGGTACAAATCGCGAGGGTTGCGCGTGCGCGTGGTATCAGCGAGGCAGAGGTTGCGAAATTAATCGCGAACAATACCGAACAAAAACAATGGGGAATTTTCGGACAAGTGCGTGTTAATGTGCTTTTATTAAATCTCGAGCTCGATCAACTCGCTCCGCGCTAATCACTAGATAACACTTGCTATGAATGATGAACAAACACAGCGTCACCAACAAGCCGATGCGCTGCTAAAAACAGTGCAGCAGCAAGGCGGTGGGCAGTTAAAAATATTTTTAGGTGCGGCGCCCGGCGTAGGTAAAACCTGCGCCATGCTCAATGCAGCGAAGGAATTGCAGCAACAGGGAACCGCCGTGTGTGTCGGTTTGGTAGAGACGCACGGGCGCGCCGAAACCGAAGCCTTATTGCAAGGCTGTGCCATATTGCCGCGCAAAACCATTCACTACCAAAACCAACAGTTCACAGAATTTGACGTAGATGCGGCGCTCGCACTGCACCCCAAAATTATTCTGGTGGATGAACTCGCGCACACCAATGTTCCCGGCAGTCGTCACAAACGTCGCTATCAGGATATTGCGGAATTACTCAAAGCAGGTATCAATGTTTACACCACGCTCAATGTGCAACACATCGAAAGCCTGAACGATGTGGTACTGCAAATTACCGGCGTACGCGTGCAAGAAACCGTACCCGATTCGTTTATTGATCAAGCGCATGAAATTGTCTTTATCGATTTACCCCCGCAAAATTTAATCGAGCGTTTACAGCAAGGAAAAGTCTATGTAGAGGAATACGCACGCTCTGCGCTGGAAGGTTTTTTTTCGCCCGCCAATTTAACCGCACTGCGCGAATTGGCGATGAAAATTGTCATCGAACATGTGGATGACTCACTCAAAACCAGGCTCGATTCACGCGGCGCACAACAGCATTTAGTTATCAACGATAAATTATTGGTATTAATTTCCAACCGCAGCGCGCACGACTATTTAATTCGCATCGGGCGTCGCCTTGCCGAAAAGCGCGGCATGAATTGGTTGGTGGTATGGGTGGACACTGGCCAAGTACAACTGCAGCAAGATAAAGCGCGCCTGCAATCGGCCATGACACTGGCGCAGGAACTCGGCGCGCACACAGAGATACTGCGCGGCCCCAGCACCTGGCAAACCATTATTCCGTTTATTCGTGAAGAGCGCATCAACACTGTTCTGGTAGGCTCGGGCACACGCCGCTGGCGCTGGCGAAAGCCACTTTATCAGCGCTTGATAAACAGTGGTTTGGGATTGGAGGTGAGTGTTTATCGCGATCCGGATCAACACAGCCGCGTAAATCATTTTATTCAACCCGCAGAAAAATTCTTGCCGGGTGCACGCGGTTATTTGCTCAGTATTCTTGGGGTCGCACTCGCCACTCTGGTGGCCGTATTATCGAAAAACTGGCTACATCCGGACAATCTGGTATTAATTTGTGTAGTTGCCGTGATTATCAGCGGTCTGCGATTTGGCGCTGCACCGGCAGTATTTTCTGCGATTTTTTCTTTCTTCAGTTTTAATTTTTTTCTCACCGAACCATTGCACACACTTACGGTACACAATCAAGACGATATTACGCGGTTAGCATTTTTAGTGGTGATTGGTTTGGTCTGTGGCCCTGCCGCCTCACGTATTCGCCGCCAATTTTTATTACTCGCCGAATCCAATCGCTACTCTGAGTCCCTACAGCGACTCGCCGAACAATTTGCTGTCGCCGACGACCAGAGCGCACTATGGCAAGCACTCACCAAAGAGCTAAACAGTTCGCTGTTGGCAGAAACATTCATCGTGCAATTTAATAAAGATAATACTTACGACACGTTTCCAACGCACAGCGAAAAGTTCACCGAACTGGATATGGCTGCCATTGAATGGACCCGCAAACAAGCGGCGCCCTCGGGGCGTTTTAGTGATACGCTGAGTAAATCCAGCTGGAGCTGTTTTCCTATCGCTAAAAATAATAAAACTATCGCCGTAATATTGGTGCGTTTGCACAATGAAAAAACCAGCCTCTCCGCTTATGATCTGGATATTGTCAACGCCATGGCCCAACAGGCGGCCAACGCATGGCAACGTATCTACCTCACCAAAGATTTGGAGTCTGCGCGGGTAAAAGCAGAAATTGAACAACTGCGTTCAGCACTGCTCTCATCCGTCTCGCATGATTTGCGCTCACCGCTCTCAGCCATGATTGGCGCTGCCGACAGTTTGCGATTATTGGATCAACAACTGAGCAGCGAAGATCGCAGTGAATTAATCGATACGATTTTGCAAGAGAGTCGCCGCCTGGACCGCTATATTCAAAACCTGTTGGATATGACTCGCCTCGGCCACGGCACCTTAAAAATTGAGCGCGATTGGGTTTCCGCCAGCGATATTATCGGCAGCGCCCTCACCCGCTTAAAACGTTACTGCCCGGAAGCATTGATTGAGTTTCGCGTGAATGGCACGGCACCGCTGCTCTATGCACATGCAGCATTAATCGAACAGGCAGTGTTTAATATTCTGGAAAATGCGGCAAAATTTACTCCGCCCAGCGAAAAAATCACTGTCACACTCGAACAAATTAATGATAACTGCACCATTAACATTGAAGACAAGGGGCCTGGAATTCCTGAAGACCTGCGCGAGAAAATTTTCGATATGTTTTATGTAGTATCCGATGGCGACCACAAAAAAAACAATACTGGTATGGGCTTGGCTATTTGCAAAGGTATGATCGCCGCCCACGGTGGCAGCGTAACTGCACTGGAAGGTTCACAAAAAACCGGCACACGCTTTTTGGTGGAAATTCCGCTACCATTGAACCAGAAATAACCTGTCTATTTAAAAAGCACGAGCATTTGTGATGAGCGCAAAAATTCTGGTTATCGACGATGAAAATCAAATCCGGCGCATGTTGCGTATCGCACTAAAAAGCGAAGGTTACGACATTAGCGAGGCAGAAAACGGCGAGCAGGGTCTCGCCAGTATTGTTCGCCAGCAACCGGATTTAGTCGTGCTGGATTTAGGCCTACCCGATATGGACGGACAAACACTTCTGCGCGAATTGCGCAGCTGGTCAGCAGTACCGGTGATCGTGCTCTCGGTACGTAACAGCGATAAAGAAAAAGTACAGCTGCTCGACGCAGGTGCGCAAGACTATGTAACCAAACCTTTTAGCATTGAAGAATTTCTCGCCCGCGTGCGCGCCAACCTGCGCGACCATATTAAGCAGCAGAGCGCACAAATTCTGGACGATGGTTATTTGCATATCGATTTAGGCAAACGCCTCGTCAAAACCGCCAATAACGTCGTCGAACTAACCCCTAAAGAGTACGCTGTGCTCTCCAAGCTCGCAAAAGTGCCCAATTGCGTAATTACCCAAACCCAATTATTACAGGAAATTTGGGGGCCAACGCATCAGGAAGATTCCCATTATTTGCGTATAATAGTCAGCCACTTGCGGCAGAAACTGGGAGAAGACCCAGCCGAACCCAAGTACCTCAAAACTGAAGCTGGTGTTGGCTACCGTTTACTCTTTGCTCCGCGATAAATTGCTCCGCGATAAATCGCACAGCGCAAAACCAAAACGCTAGCCACACCCACTACCGGATTTATGACTATGCGTTTTATCCCCCAGCTCGCACTGCTTGCGACCAGTTTTTTTATCATCAGCTGCAGCCCTAAACTCGAAATGAGCAAAATTGAAGGTTTTGCACAGGGCACAACCTACAACCTTACCTTTGAATTACCCACCGACAGCAATCTGCCGGTGGAGAAAATTGAAACTGCCATCAGCGAAGAACTGGCGCGCATGGATAAGGTATTGTCCAACTACCGCGATGATTCGGTGATTGAACAATTTAACGCGCAAAAAACTACCGAGGCCCAAACCGTGGATGCCGAATTGGTGGAGCTAGTTGAAATCGCACGCACTGTGCATCGCGCCAGCAATGGCTGTTACGATCTCACAATCAAACCGCTGTTTGATTTATGGGGTTTTAAAAATGATGTATTCACACCGCCGAGTGAAGATGCATTAGGTGTGGCGCTCGCCAGCATCGGTTTGGATAATTTGGAAACCGTCAACACTACACAGCTGCGCAAACAACTTCCCAATTTGCGTATCGATGTTTCTTCCATCGGTCAGGGTTATGCAGTTGAACGCATGGTAAAAATTCTGGAGCAATTTGGCGTACAAAATTATCTGGTGGAAATCGGTGGCGAATTAAAAATTCAAGGTAAAAAAACCGACGGCGAAGCATGGCGTATTGCACTGGAAAAACCCCTGCCCAATGAGCGCAAAATGCATAAAATTGTGAGCTTCGATTCCGGCGAACCCATGTCACTGATCAGCTCGGGAACCTATCGTCACTTTTTTGATGACAATGGCAAACGCTACAGCCATATTCTGGATGCGCGCAGTGGCAAACCCGTTGAA
Organism: Cellvibrio sp. BR; assembly: GCF_000263355.1. Classification (NCBI taxonomy): domain Bacteria; kingdom Pseudomonadati; phylum Pseudomonadota; class Gammaproteobacteria; order Cellvibrionales; family Cellvibrionaceae; genus Cellvibrio; species Cellvibrio sp. BR. The sequence continues at coordinate 547,862 of NZ_JH668202.1, forward strand.
CACAACACGGTGTCTGTCACCATTCTCCACCCTGATGCCACACTGGGCGACGCCTGGTCTACTGCATTTTCCTGTCTGGGTAGCCGCGAAGGTTTAAAAGTGGCCAATGCACAAAATCTCGCGGTATTGTTTATCGATCAGGAAGGCGACCAGCTGATTGAAACCGAATCGGATGCTCTGAAAACAATGAGTGGAATTAGTTTTAAAAACCCTTAATAGCCAACAGGATTCTTCAGCATGAAACTCGTCTACACCCACGAAAACCGTTTTCTAGTTGGTAATGCGCAGAACATTCTCGAACAAGCCGGAATTCGTGTGGTGTGGAAAAATGAATTTTCCTCGGGCGCTATTGGCGAAATATCGCCCTTTGATACCTGGCCGGAACTGTGGGTGGTGGACGATACCAACTACGAACAAGCTATCGATATTCTGTCCAATGCGTTTAACACGCCCACTGCACCGGAATGGCAATGTGCACAATGCAATGAACAAAACGACGCTGCTTTTGAGACCTGTTGGAATTGCCAAACGGAGAAAATATAACAGCTGACCAAAGCAGTATTACTCCCCAGAGGTTAACCCCACCATATCAGGGCCGATATATTTCTCCTCCACCCATTCACGCAAATGCGCACTCATAAATTCAATAAAATTATGGGCGGTAACTGGTAAGCGGCGATCGCCGTGTTGCACCAAATACCAGTGACTGTGCAGCGGAAAATTGTGCAGTTTAATTTGCGCCACGCGCGCTTGTGATTGCGCCAATGTATGCTCGGACAATACCGCCAAACCCAAACCATTTTCCACACTCATTCGAATCACTTCATTGCTTTCAATTTGCATGGTGTTGTGTAACTGGAAATTCTGTTCACGCAAAAAATTTTCAAACACCATACGCGTTGCACTACCCGGCTCGCGCATTAAAAAACGTTCATCAACTAACTCTGCAAAATCTACATCATCCCTTTGCGCTGCCCAATGATGAATGGGCGCAATCAATACCAGCGGGTTGCGTAAAAAACGGCGACTGACAACATGATCACCCGTAGGTGGATGACTGAATAAATACAAATCATCCAATTGATTTTCAAAGCGCTGCAATACACTACCGCGATTGCCAATATTAAACGTCACATCTACCGCCGGATATTGCTGCGCATAGGGGCTGAGCAAACGCGGCAAGACATACTGCGCGGTAGTCACCACCCCAATACTGAAATGGCCTTTATTGCCGCGCGCGGCATCGGTTAAAAATCCATCAAAATCCTCAAAGCGCGTCAATGCATCCAGTGCCGCGTGGTACAGCTCATTGCCAACAAAGGTGGGTTTATAACGGCCATCGCACTGCTCCAATAGTGGTTCGCCCACGGCTTCGCTCAAGCGTTTGATTTGCAACGAAACCGTAGGCTGGGTGAGGTGCAATTGCTGCGCCGCTTGCGAGATGGAACCGCTGCGCACCACCGCGACATAGACCTGCAACAGGCGAAAGGTGAGATGGCGAATATTCATAAACACGCCCTTGGTTTAAATAACCATAGATAATCGTAAATATATATAAGTATAAACATTAATTATCGTCAATTGATCAACTTGGCGACAATAGCGTCACTGTCATCACGCTGTGGAGCGAACCATGCCCGATATCGTCATTATGTTTTTCCTGCTCGGTGTACTTGCCGGCCTCGCCAAGTCCGACCTTAAAGTACCCAAGGCGGCTTACGACACCTTGAGCATCCTGCTGATGCTGACCCTTGGCCTTAAAGGCGGGCTGGCACTGCACGGCCAGGTAAGCTGGCACTTACTGCCAGAAGTGATCACGGTGATTTTGCTGGGTATCGCCATCCCCCTGCTGCTCTACCCTTTGCTGCGTAAATTCATTTTGCTCAACGCCGCTAATAGCGCCAGCATCGCCGCCCACTACGGCTCTGCCAGTGCGGGGACTTTTGCGGTGGCACTGGCGTTTGCCGAAGCCAACAACCTCAGCATCGCCCCACAAACCACCTTGTACTTGGTGCTGTTGGAATTACCCGCGATTGTGGTGGCGATCCTGTTATACAAAAAAGCCACCGGCAGCACCGGCGGCATGAAAGGAATTTGGCATGAAGCGCTCACCAGTCGCGGTGTAGTCTTGCTCACCGGTGGAGTAATTATCGGTTACCTCTATGGCCCCGATGCAAGTAAAGATATTGCGCCATTATTTCTCGGCGCCTTCAAAGCCTTGCTCGCGCTATTTTTGTTAGAGATGGGCGTGTGTGCATCGCAACATTTAAATCCCTTCCCAAAACAACACTGGCGCTTAATCAGCTTCGCGCTTATCGCCCCATTTGGTTTGGCCGTAATAGGTATTGCCGCTGGCATAGCGTTAGGCTTACCCGAAGGCAGCACACTAATCCTCGCTGCACTCACCGCCAGCGCCTCCTACATAGCCGCACCGGCGGCGATTCAAGCGGCGATTAAAGAAGCAGATGTGGGGCTCGCGATATTTGCGGCGCTGGGTGTGACCTTTCCGTTGAATGTGTTGGTGGGGATTCCGGTGTATTTTGAGATGATGCAGTGGTTGGCGATTTAAAAATACCGCACCGCATCCGCCCTTGTTGCTTGGCATCACTTGCGGTTCGGGTTTCCATTAGAGATCCTCACACTGATCGCTTTAATTAATTTAATCATTTTGATCGCCTTAGTCATTTGTTTATCTAGCAGTCAATATCAGGCAAAGAATGATGTCGGCATCACACCCGCATCGTGCTAATATGCGCGCCTTTTTTCCGTTTCCGGCTCATTTTTTGAGCGAATATTCATTCAGATTCAGGCAATAGCTATGGCAAGAAAAGTCGCGGTGATTATGGGCTCCAAGAGTGATTGGGCCACTATGCAGGCTGCAGTGGAAATACTGGAGCAAATGGGCGTTGAATATCACACTGAAGTGGTGTCGGCGCATCGCACGCCGCAAAAACTGACTGAGTTTGCTGAACACGCGGTGGAGCAAGGCTACGCCGTGATTATCGCCGGTGCCGGTGGCGCGGCGCATTTGCCAGGTATGGTGGCAGCGCATACGCGCCTGCCAGTGCTGGGTGTGCCGGTGCAGAGCAAAGCGCTAAGCGGTGTGGATAGCCTGTATTCCATCGTACAAATGCCCAAAGGCGTGGCGGTGGGCACCTTGGCGATTGGTGTGGCAGGCGCGTTTAACGCCGGTTTGCTGGCCTGCCAGATTCTGGCGGTGACTGACCCAGCACTAGCCATCAAGATCGAACAATTCCGCCATGACCAGACTCAGGCAGTGCTGGACAATCCCGATCCAAGAGATCAATAAAAGGCAAGAGACCAACAATCAATTGGTGATGTTCGGTAGTTTCTTTTTGCAATCAGTAAGCGCGTTTTGAGGTTAGGCATGAGTCAACGAATTTGGGTTTTAGGTGCAGGCCAATTGGGTGCGATGCTCAAACACGCCGGTATGCCATTGGCGCTGGACGTGTGCCCGGTGGATATCAATGAAAGCAGTGCTCCCGCCCTGGCGGCCGATGACCTGGTCACCGCCGAGCGCGAGCAATGGCCGGAAACCCTGGTGACCCATGCCCTCGCCCAACACCCGCGTTTTATCAACCAAAACGTATTTGGCCGTTTGGCTGATCGCAAAACCCAGAAAGAACTGATCGATTCACTGGGTATAGCCACCGCTCCCTGGCGCAATGTGGCTAACGACATCACCGCTAACGAATTGCGCGATCAGCTGGGCGAACGTGTGCTGCTGAAACGTCGCACCGGCGGTTACGATGGTCGCGGCCAACATTGGCTGCGCACCGATGAAGACGAAGTGCCCGAGGATTGGCAGGGCGAAGCTATCGCCGAACAGGCCATCAACTTTGATGAAGAAGTGTCGCTGGTGGGTGTGCGCAATGCGGCAGGCGACTGTGTGTTTTATCCACTCACCTTGAACCTGCATTTAAGCGGCATCCTCTATGCCTCTGTTGCACCACTGGCGCGTTTGCAACCGTTGCAAACACAGGCGGAGGAAATGCTGGGCAAGATTTTGAACGCCCTCGATTACGTGGGTGTGATGGCGATGGAAACCTTCCGTGTGGGCGATCAGTTGCTTATTAATGAGCTGGCGCCACGCGTACACAATTCCGGCCACTGGACCCAAGCGGGCGCGAGTATCAGCCAATTTGAATATCACCTGCGCGCGGTTGCCGGCATGGCGACACCGGCGCCACAAGTAGTCGGCCAGAATGTGATGATCAACCTCATAGGCACCGACTACAATCCAGCCTGGCGCGACCTGCCCTGTGCGCGCACCTACTGGTACGGCAAAGAGGTGCGCCCCGGTCGCAAGGTGGGCCATATCAATATAGTGAGTAACAACATCACCGAAGTGCGCGAAACATTGGTACTGCTGGGTGATTTACTACCGGAACACCACTACCGCGATGCAATCGACTGGAGCCTAAAGTCAATAGAAGCACTTTAACAAAAAGCCGGACTTGCTCCGGCTTTTTGTTAGGTTTGGTTAATGTTTGCACCTTGTCAGCGCTGGAGTGTGATAGTTTTTGCAGTGTTTTCTGTTCGTATCCAGCTGTTTCTACCTAGCGAACACTATTCCTACTCCAAAAAGCCTCGATAATGCTCTGAAACACCTGCAAGCAACGTATGTAGTGTTATGCATATCTCAATTTACTTAACGCTAAAAAGCACAAACTGTTTTACAACTTAACCAATACCAGGAGTTATTTAGCTTGACGGATCTCGATCTAAAAATTACACACCATGAGCAATACATTCACGTGAATGTGCGCGGCATGGGCAATTATGAAAATGCCCTGTTTATGTGGCAGAGCGTGGTGGATGCCTGTGAGCATCACCAATGTTTTAAAGTGCTCGGAGAGCAATATTTATTTGATTCGGTTTCCACCGCTGAAGCCTTTGATCACCCCGCACTGTTTAAAAAAGTAGGCATTAGTAAAAAATACACATTTGCCTGGGTGGACAACAATCCACGCACCCGCGAAACCACACAATTTGTCCGCGATGTTCTCGCCAACCGCTCCATTGGTTATGGTCGTTTGTTTACCGATGTGGAAGCTGCCAAACGCTGGCTGCTGGAACAAAACTAAATTCTCTAGCGTTCGCCACACACACCATTCCACTGCCGCAATACGAGACTCCCCGAGTGCCCTTCTTTGACAAAGGCACTCGCGCTAACTAGGGTTAACACCAACCGGTGCGCAATAAGGGAGCCTCTAATGTTCAAAACAATAAACGTAGCACTGCGATTAAGCTTATTAGCCAGCACCTTAATTGTCTTAATGACCATCATTGGTTATCTAGGCATTAAAGGTATGGGCGCTGCCTATGATGGTATGCGCAGTGTTTACCTTGATCGGGTAATTCCGTTAAAAAATCTTAAACTCATTGCTGATATGTATGCGGTAAATATCGTGGATGTTGCGCACAAAGTGCGCAACGGCGGGATGAACTGGCAACGCGGTAGCGAGAGTGTTCAGCAGGCGCAGACCGTTATTCGCGAGCAATGGCAAGCATATCTCGCCACCGAGTTGGTGACAGCAGAAACACAATTGGTAAGTGAACTGACGCCGCTCTTAGGCGAAGCAGACAGAGCCACTGCAACACTATTGGAAATATTTGCTGCGCAAGATGCAACCCGTCTCGATCAGTTTGTGCTACACAAACTCTACCCTAGCATTGAACCCGTCTCCGAGCGTTTCAACCAATTGGTAGATGTGCAACTCAGTGTTGCTGCGCAAGCCTATGAAACCACCAAAAATAATTATGAAAAAACTTTTCTGTTTAATATCGGGCTAATTCTTTTCAGCATCGTCATCAGTATTATTCTCGGGTTATTGATTACCCGCAGCTTGATTCAACAATTGGGCGGCGAACCTGATTACACCGCTGCCATTATTGATCGCATCGCACAGGGAGATCTGTCGGTCGATGTGAAACTAAAACCGCGCGACGAGCACAGCATTCTGTTTGCCGTCTGGCAAATGGTGAATAAATTATCGAGCATTATTGGCGATGTACGCTCCACCGCCGATTCGCTCTCCTCCGCGTCTGAAGAGCTGAGTGCAACAGCGCAATCACTCAGCCAGGCATCCACCGAGCAAGCGGCTAGCATTGAGGAGACCAGCGCTTCTATGGAGGAAATAAGTGCATCCATTGAACAAAACAGTCACAACGCCAAAGTCACTGACAGCATCGCCAGCAATAGCGCCAAAGAAGCACAACAAGGTGGCTCGGCGGTAATTAATACCGTAAGTGCGATGCGCGAAATTGCGCAAAAAATTAGTGTGATTGATGACATCGCCTACCAGACCAATTTGCTGGCGTTAAATGCGGCGATTGAAGCGGGGCGTGCCGGTGAACATGGGCGCGGTTTTGCAGTAGTAGCAAGTGAGGTGCGCAAACTCGCCGCACGCAGTCAAACCGCAGCTAAAGAAATTGGCGAATTAGCAGGTCACTCGGTAGATCTGGCGGAAAGCGCGGGGCAATTGCTCGATCAGATAGTGCCCGCGATTCAAAAAACAGCAGATCTGGTGCAAGAAATCTCTGCAGCCAGCACTGAGCAAAATCTGGGAGCGGGTCAGATTACCCAGGCAATTACGCAAATCAGTATTGCTACCCAACAAAACTCTTCCTCTGCCGAAGAGCTTTATTCCACCGCGGAAGAACTTACGGGACAAGCACTACAGCTGCAACAAATGATGGCATTTTTTAAAATTAAATAATCAAGTTTCCCCTAACCCCTCTCTGTAAAAAGAGAGGTTAGGAGGGATTTGCTCTCCCTACAAAATCCACACTTCCACCCGGCGATTCATGCGCCTTCCCTCTTCCGTTTTACTGCTTGCCAGCGGCGCCTCATCGCCCATACCGCGCGCCACCAGTGGATAAATCCCGCGCGCAATCAATTGCTGCTCCACCACCTTGGCGCGGCGTAACGACAATTCGCGATTCTCTTCACTCGCGCCCTCGTCATCAGTAAAACCAAACAACTGTACGCGCTTGGGGGAATTAGCTTCCATGTATTTCACTAGCCGCTGTAAATCGCTGATGGACTTGGTATCCAACTCATCACTGCCATCTTTAAAACGAAAGTTGATTGATAATCTCTGCGAACGATTGGTGAGCTGACGCATTTCTTCGGGGTAAAAATTATTATTAAAGGGTTGACCGGTTTTAATATTTTGCGAAACCAGACCTATATCCTCTACGATACTCTGCCCGCGTTCTGTTGCACTGAAACGAACAAACTCTTCCGCCTCACTGTTGGTGCTCTTTTGCGGTAAATAAAAATACAGGCGGCGCGCGAGAGGATAATCCTCAGTGCTGACGGTGAAATGGGTTGGTACTATCGCCTTGGAACTTTTGGTGGAAGAGATTGCCAATAATTTTGCGCGACGCACATAAGGTAAACCGATAAACCCTATAGCCCCTTCATCTTTTGCCACCGCGTCTGACAGCTCGGTACTGGATTCAAAGCGCTTGGCCGTTAACGAAATGCTCGCACTGGATGGTTCCAGTACCATGCTTTTAAACGAATCCCAAGTGCCGGAATTTTCATCGCGAGCGTAAAGGTTAATAGGGCGATCAGCACCGCCCAAGGCTGACCAATTAGTAATTTCACCGGAAAATATTTTCACCAATTGCGGGATGGACAAACTACCCAGTGAATTACTGCTATTCACAATTATTGCTAAACCATCCAAACCAATAATATGTTCCGCGCCAGGCTCGGTAAGATCGCCTTGTTTGCTGAGCAATAATTCGCGCTCCTGCTCTTTTACCCGCCGCGATGACATGCCTAATTCCGCTTGGCCGCTAAGCAAATCAGCAAATGCAGTGCTGGAGCCATGCGCATGAATTTCTACAAATTCAACGCGCCCGTTAATTTCGGCACTAACAGCTTTTTCCACCGGTGTTTTGCCCTGCTCTGTTTTAATATTGGTGCCGCCACGGGCCATTAAATAGGACTCTACCAACCGCGGCGCCAACTTTTCGCCCACCGTATTGGAACCATGAACGCGAAATAGTGGAGTGGTTGCCCGCGTGAGCACTCCATTAGCCGTCGCAGCAGTTTGTGTTAAAGAGCTGGCGGGTTTGATGCGGGTTTCACTAATCGCCTGAATCACAAATACTTCGCCGGCATCCAGCGGTAAAAATGAGCGCAGTAAATAACCGCCCAGAACCAACAGGAGTGAACAGGTAATTGCCGTCAGGCGTGTGAGACGAATACCTTTTTTGGTTTTTTTGGCAGGTTTGAATTGTTCACCAGTATGGGAGGCGGAGGTGATGGAATCCTCCAGTTGGCGCACTTCCCACACCAGCGAGGTGAGTTCATCGTCGTTCGCGGTGAGCGCCTTTTCCAGCAACTCACTGCGGTACTCTTCATCCTTTAATACCATATTGAGCGGAATATGCATTTTTAAATGCACTTCACACAGCCGCTTCAAATTCCATAATTTATCGACCAGAGCGACGTTGTAATGAATATGTTTATGGGATTTGGGGGACATGGCGCTTCTCTAACAATTACGGAAGCGCGCACTATAGAAATGTCAGATGACAAGTAGATGACAATCCAAATAACAATTCAATTGGCAATCTGAATGAAAGTCCAAATGAAAGCACAGTTGAAACTCCGCAGGAATTCAACGCCGGTTTATTATTTTGACTCGTGTTGACGACGCAATTGTGTCAAACCGGTTTTAATCCACTTGAGCAAATCGTCGGCATAGAGTGGTTTGGAAAAATAAAAACCCTGTACTAAATCCACACCAAGTTCGACAATAATCTGAAAATCCTCTTGTGTTTCCACCCCCTCTGCCACAGTCGTGAGGTTGAGGTTTTTGGCCAGTTCCACGGTGCTGGAAAAAATGGTTTTCTGCTGTGGTCGCGCCGCAGCGCGATGCACTAAAGAGCGATCAATTTTTAATTCTGTCGCCGGTACCCGCGATAATTGTTGGGCGTTGGCAAAGCCGGTACCGTAATCATCAATCGCGATATGGAAACCTTTCAAGCGCAGCCGTGCGAGAGTGCGAATTGCACTGGCTAATTCCCCCAGCAATGCATTCTCGGTGATTTCAAAAGTCACTTCATTAAACGGCACTTCGTATTCATCGGCCATGGCACAGAGCCAATCCACAATATCGATATCAGCCAGCGACAAGGGTGATAAATTAAATGCGAGATTAAAACGCAAACCATATTGCTGCCAGGTGCGTTTATGTTTAAATGCCTGCTCCAATAAATTGCGGGTCAGCGGGTCAATTAACCCATGGCGTTCCGCGAGCGGAATAAATACCCCCGGCGAGATCATGCCTTTTGTTGGGTGACGCCAGCGCGCCAGCGCCTCTACACCGCGCAACAACAAGCCCTGCACCGTTAATTTGGGCTGAAACGCCAACGTCATTTCACCGTTGGTTAGAGCAGCACTCAATTCAACAGCTGTCACTTCTTGTTCGACATGATGCACTTGTTGCTGCGCCAGTTTCGCGTCGTGAATAAAGCGCAACAGGCTGCACTCCAGAGCATCGGGTAACAGCGGTTTTTGAAAAGTGCCCAATACATGCAAGCCATCGGCTTCCGCCATGGTACCAACACTGGAAATTAAAATCGGATCTTTGGCACTGAGAATAATCACACTGGTCGTTAATTTTTTTTGCGCGATGGAGCGAATTAATTCCACACCATCCATCACCGGCATCTCCAAATCAACCAGCACCACGTCGATCTTCCGGGCCTCCAACGCTTGCAGTGCATCCGCACCATTGGTGGCGCCATGCAAATCAGTAACACCCAAATCACGGCATAAATCCTGTGCGTACTGACGCTGCGTAATGCTGTCGTCAGTAACCAACACACTCAATTCCTGAATAGTGGATTTCACACTCTACCTCCCAACACTGCAGGAATTTGTGCGAGCGACATAACCTCTTTCGCTGCCCCAAGATTAATCGCCTCTTTAGGCATTCCGAATACGACGCAGGAAGCTTCATCCTGTGCGATTGTACGGCAGCCCGCCTGCCGCATTTCCAGTAACCCGCGCGCACCGTCATCCCCCATACCGGTGAGAATAATGCCCATGGCATTGCGCCCCGCTGCGCGTGCTGCCGAACGAAACAATACATCCACCGAGGGACAATGGCGGTTCACACTCGGGCCGCGAAATACTTTTGCAATATATTGGGCGCCGGAGCGCTGCACTTCCAAATGGTGACCTCCGGGCGCGATAAGCACACGCCCCGGAATTAAGCGGTCTCCGGACTCTGCCTCTTTAATATCTACCTCGCATAAACCGTCCAACCGTTTGGCAAAAGCGGCGGTGAATTTTTCCGGCATGTGTTGCACCACGGCAATGCCGGGGCAAGTGCGGGGAATTTTGGCAAGAATTTGTTCCAGCGCCTGAGTGCCGCCGGTGGAAGTACCTATGACAATAATACTGTCAGTAGTGGCAGTCATCGCCACCAAATCCACCGCTGGAGAAGCAGCCAGGGGTTTGGACGGTGCACTGCTTCCGCGCCGCGCCACATGGGCTCCCGCGGCACCACGCACGGTTTGCCAGAGTAGATTTTTAGCATCCAGTAAAAAATCTTTCACGCCCAGTTGCGGTTTGGTAATGATGTCAATGGCGCCCGCAGAGAGCGCCTGCAAAGACAGCTCCGCACCTTTTTCAGCAAGCGAGGAACAGATAATGACGGGGGTTGGCTGCTCACTCATAATGCGCCGCAAGAACGTCAGGCCATCCATGCGTGGCATTTCTATATCGAGCACAATCACATCGGGCCATTTTTTTTGCATTTGCTGCTGCGCAAAAATCGGATCTGACGCGGTGGCATAGACATTAATATCCGGCGCCTCATTGAGCACTGCCGTCAATACCTGACGCACCACAGCCGAATCATCGACGACCAACACATCAATAGTCATAGCAAGTTAATATTCCACAGCAGTGAGAAGGCAAGCCGAAACGCATCATTTGATTGCTCACTAAGTATTGTCGATAGCGACCTGATTACAAGATTTCAGCCGTTATTCATTTCGTAGTGTTTTACATGAATTTCGCCCGTTGCGATTACCAAGGTTAGCGAGCGGGATATAGCACCACCTACATCCACCCTGTAAGGTTGTAAACGTTCTTTTACCAGCCATTGACGCGCGTAGGCAATATTGTCAAAACCAATCGAGGTGGTGCCGCTGTAGGAAAACATATCGCCGCCACCAAATACCGCAATATGAAATTCCTTTAGCTCCCCATAGCGTAACATCGCGGCTTTCATCGCCCCCAGGGCGTTATCGGCATAGCGGCCATCCGAAAGGGCGCGCAGTTGATTTTCAGGGATGATGCGGTCATAGGGTGATGCAGGCAATAAATAATGGCAGAGCCCACCAATTTTTAATTCCGGGTGCCAGGCGGTAAGAGCCACGCAGGAACCCAACAAGGTGTGCAAGCGCGCATAGTCCGCGCCAAAATACCACTCCCCCGGATGGATCGAATACAACTCCTGGCTCTGCGGAATAGTCATAGGCTCACCGCGCCGACAAACGATAAATAGCGGGTTTTACCGGTATAAAACGCGAGCTGATTCCATGCAAGCTTTCAGAGTGCCCCACAAACAAAATCCCATTGGGTTTTAAGGTGGATGCAATACGCTCCAATATTTTGGTTTTATTTTCATTCTCAAAATAGATCAACACGTTGCGCAGGAATACCAAATCAAACTGGCCCAGATCCGGAAAATCTTCATGCAGGTTCAGCGTGAAAAATTGCACTGCCTGACGCAGCTCCGCGTTCACCCGTGTATTCCCCTCCTGTGAGCCAACGCCTTTGCGGCAGAAACGGCGTAAATAGTCGGGGGGGATATTTTTAATACGCATCTCGGGGTAAATACCCACTTTTGCCTGTTCAATCACTTTGCGGTTCACATCCGAGCAGAGCAACTCCCAAGTAGTCGGGCAGCGATCAGTAAGCAGCATAGCAATACTATAAGGCTCTTCCCCCGTGGACGCCGCCGCGCTCCATACACGAAAATTACTGCCAGCTTTTACACCCGGTAAAATGTCATCGCGCAAATAATCAAAATGTTTCTGCTCGCGAAAAAAATAAGTCTCGTTGGTAGTAATCAATTCAAGGGCGAGATTCAACTCACCCTTGCCCTGCGGGCTTTGAATATAACGATAATATTCATCAAAACCTTTGATGTCACAGGCAATCAAGCGTTTCCACAGGCGATTACTTAACAGTGCTTTTTTTTGCGGCGGCAAAAAAATTCCCAATTTGTTTTCAATCAACTGCTGAAACAATTGAAATTCGCGATCAGTCGGAATCACACTCGACATATCAGTTGTCATAACACAGCACTCAGGCAATTAGGTGTAGCGAACAAAATCCTTATCAAGTTCATCATCACTTAGTGTTTTATTCGGTGCGGACTTGCGTGGTTTTACTGCTGGTTGGCTGGGTGCCGGCTGCGGGCGAAAATGGCGCTGGCTATTTCTATGGTTATCCGCATTACTCAAGGTGAAATAGCTAACCGATTCTTGCAGGCGCATAGCTTGTGAACTGAGTTCCTCCGAGGTTGAACTTAATTCCTCAGCCGCCGCCGCATTTTGCTGCATGGTTTGGCTGACTTGCCCAATCGCCGCATTAATTTGATTGACACCCGCCGATTGTTCAGTAGATGCCGCTGCAATTTCCTGCACCAGATCTGCGGTTTTGCGAATACTCGGCACCATATCTTGCAAGAGCTTACCGGCAGTATCGGCTTTATTAACCGTTTCGCCCGCGAGTGAGCCAATTTCCTGCGCCGCCACCTGGCTGCGCTCCGCCAATTTACGCACTTCCGACGCAACTACCGCAAAACCGCGCCCATGTTCACCGGCACGCCCCGCTTCAATCGCCGCATTGAGCGCCAACAAATTCGTTTGATAAGCGATGTCATCAATCACACTGATCCGCTCTGCAATTTTGCGCATTGCATCAACAGTACTGGACACTGCTGCACCGCCCGTTGCAGCATCCGCCGCTGCCTTTTGTGCCATGCCATCGGTCACACTGGCATTTTCATTATTTTGGATAATAGACGCTGACATTTCCTCCATAGAAGCAGAGGTTTCTTCCACACTGGCTGCTTGCACTGAAGCGCCTTTTGCCAAAGATTGTGCGGTTGCATTCACCTCTTCCGAGGCGGAGGCCAATGCATCGGCCGAGCTGCGCACTTCACTCAATACTTGTGACAAGGTGTTGGACATTTCACGAATCGCCGCGAGCATACTGGTGCTATCGCCTGGTTTAACATTGATTTGTTGGGTGAGATCGCCACTGGAAATACGTGCAACAACTGCAGCCGCGTAGTGTGGCTCACCGCCGAGCTGACGCAACAAACTGCGTGTAATAAAAAAGCCAATCAGTGCAATTGCTACCAAAGTGATGACGGCAATAACAATCGAAAACACTCGCGCATCACCCATAGTTTCCAAAGCAGTATTTTTAGCACTTTTCGCAATTTCTTGATTGTGTAACGCCTGGTTATCCACTGCAACGGAGGCAGCCAGAGCATCGTCTTTAGCAACCTCTACCAAATCGCGTGCGAGATCAAACTGATTGTTTTTTGATGCTGCTAAAATTGGTGGAATGTGCGTCAAATAAATATCAAAACGTTTTATCCCCTCAGCAAGTAATTCACGATCTTTATCATCTGAAATTGCAGATTCATAATCCTTAAAACCTGCCTTCACTGCCGCAATCGCTTTATTGATATCCTCTTCCAACTTGGGGATCTCAGCTGGTTTGGTATTCAGGATAAAACGATTTAAACGGATTCTTACCCGATAAACATTGTTCTGGATATTCGCTAGCAGAATCAAACTCGGCACAACATTTTCATTGGTATAGTTAGTTTGATTAAATACCGAATTCATCTGCACCTGGGATGAGCCTGCGAGGATAATAATACCCAGCAACGCAGTGACAACCAGCAGCAACATTTTTTTGGCGACGGTCATTTTTGACTCCATTAAGTCCATTAATTACAACACTGTAAATTTGCTATTTCAGCCGTTTAAATTGGCTATTTACCTGAAACTTCTATTGGTTTAATTAAAGCGTACAAAATTTTTATCTACATCATCCGCCCCTGCAGCAAGATTTTTTTTATTCCGGCCAGAGTTGTTACCGCTACGCACTGGTATTTCAACACGTGCTGCGCGCGTGTTGGCGTCGGCATGTAACTTGAAATAAGTCATGGATTCCTGCAATCGAATAGCTTGGGAACTCATTTCTTCCGATGTTGAACTCAACTCCTCTGAGGCCGCTGCGTTTTGTTGCAAGGTTTGACTCACCTGCCCTATAGCACCGTTGATTTGTGCAACACCGGTGTTTTGCTCAGCAGAGGCAGCGGCAATTTCCTGCACCAAGTCGGCGGTTTTGCGAATCGCTGGCACCATTTGATTCAGCATAGTGCCCGCGTTTTCCGCACGTTTTACGGTATCTAAAGCCAGTGCACCAATCTCTTGTGCGGCAACCTGACTACGCTCCGCGAGTTTGCGCACTTCCGATGCGACTACCGCAAAACCGCGCCCGTGCTCACCGGCGCGTCCCGCTTCAATCGCTGCGTTCAAGGCCAACAAATTCGTTTGGTAGGCGATGTCGTCAATCACGCCGATGCGCTCTGCAATTTTTTGCATTGCCTGCACAGTATTCATTACTGCTTCGCCGCCCGATGCCGCATCGCGCGCGGCACTTTGCGCCATACCGTCGGTAATTTTTGCGTTTTCCGTATTTTGTGCGATGGACGCCGACATTTGCTCCATGGACGCAGAGGTTTCTTCCACACTCGCCGCCTGCACCGAGGCGCCTTTCGCGAGGGATTGCGCCGTCGCATTAACCTCTTCAGAGGCAGAGGAAAGTGCGTCCGCCGAACTGCGAACTTCGCTAATAATCTCTGCCAATTGTTTGCGCATATTTGCGACACTGGCCAGCAGGGATGTTTGGTCGCCCGGCTTTAAGGTTATATCCAAATCCAAATAACCTTCGGCAACTTGCGACACAATGCCAGCGGTATAGGCAGGCTCACCACCCAAGGTGCGGAACATATCGCGAAAAATAAAGGTCATCACTGCAATAATAATTACTGACGCAAGCACGCAAATGAGCGCGAGCAAATTGACGGTCGCGCGGTAAACCTCTCCGGTTTTTTGATCTGACTCAACGAGGTACTTGGAAAAGCCCGCCGAGGTGGCCGCCGATAACTCCTCCATTTGACGGCTGGTTTCACGATCCATACCACTCACTAATTTATCTACCACTTTTCCAGCTTCAGCATTTTCCTGATCAAATTTCTCCAGAGCAGCGCGATAATTTTTTCCCAACTGGCTGTGCTCAAGCACCAGCGCTTCTGCACTTTCCGTCGACACACCCTCTTCTTTTTGCAGCGCAATTGCGGTTTTAAGCTGTTCCTGCACCACCGTTTCTGCTTTGGCAAAACCATCCACATAGCGCATAAACTGATCGGGATTGTTGCCGCGAATTAAAATATTTTTCCATTCTTGTACCTGGGTTTTAAAACTGATAGCTGCCGCTTCAATTGCCGCTAAAATATCCGCGCGCCGCTGCACATGCACCGCCGTCTCATCCACAATTGCATTGAACTGCCGCAACTGCATATAAGCAGAGAGGCCCAAGGTGCTCAGACCGAGTACGATGAGGGCGCTGAGCAGTAAAATTTTAAATTTCAAGCTGAGATTGTTTAGCATATTAATCGCCTTAAATAGCAATGAACTTACTGCAGCTGCGCCTCAACCAAATGCGCCAGCTCACGAATGGAAAGCGCACTATTTGCATCCAGCAGCACAATAAATTCATCGTCACGTTTGGCGATTCCCTGAATAAAATCAGCACGAATATTGGCACCAAATGATGGGGCGTCCTCGATGTTTTCGTCGTCCATTTCAATCACTTCACTGACCGCATCGGCCAGCAAACCCAGCACATGGTTCTGGTCATTATTTTCCAGCTCCACCACAATAATGCAGGTGCGTTTTTGCACTTCAATCGGTTTGCGGCCCAAACGCACCGCCAAATCAATTACCGGCACCACTTCACCGCGCAGATTAATTACACCGCGCAAAAAATTGGGCATAAGTGGCACTTCGGTAATACCGCTGTATTCAATAATTTCCCGGGTTTGCGATAACTCCAAACCGTAGTGTTCATGGCCAATATTGAAGGTGAGATATTGTTTAATCACTTCCGGCGCCTGATTTTTTTTTGCTTTACCTGGCTGATTCATAGCTATTGCTCCTGCGCGGTTAGAGGAAGCGCGCTAGTACGTAAATGTTCCCGATTAATGGCGTAGCTGATGAGTTGTTGAATATCCAAAATCAGCGCCACGGCGCCAGTTCCCAACAGACTCGAACCACCAATACCTTTTAATGCTTGAAAGATGGGCCCCATGGGTTTCACCACAGTTTGAATTTCACCGTGCAGCTCATCCACAACTATGCCTGCACGTTTTTCACCAAACTGCACCACTACAATTTTTTCGCGCTCTGCACCTGAACCTTGCAGTGAAAATATTTCGCGCAAGCGAATATAAGGTACTTGTTCTCCGCGCAGGTTGACGCAATTTTGGCCATGGGAGTGATTGAGTGAATTTAAATCCACACATTCGAGAATGGCGTTTTGCGGCACAATAAAATCGATGGTGCCCGCCACTACATGGAAGCCATCAATAATTGCAAGCGTAAGCGGCAAGCGAATATTCAGGCTAGTGCCAACGCCCATTTCACTTTCAATTTCAACGCCACCTTGCAGCTCTTCAATGTTGCGTTTCACCACATCCATCCCCACACCGCGACCGGAAAGATTGGTCACTTGTTCGGCTGTGGACAAACCAGGATGAAAAATTAATTGAAACAATTCCTGGCGACTTAAATGAACGCTTTCATCCAGAATGCCGTTGGCGATTGCTTTTTTGCGAATTTTTTCCACATCCAATCCACCACCATCATCGTGAATACCAATCACGATATGACCCGCATCGTGGCAAGCGGTGAGTTTAATAGTGCCTTGCGCCGGTTTACCGCGCGCTTCACGCACCGCAATGGATTCAATACCGTGATCCATGGCGTTGCGCACAATGTGCATGAGTGGATCATTCAGTTTTTCCACCATGGAGCGATCCAATTCGGTTTCCGCGCCCTCAATTTCCAATTCAATTTCTTTGTTCAAGGACTTGGCGGTATCGCGCACTACGCGTTTAAATTTTTGGAAAGTATCACCTACCGGTACCATACGCAGGGTTAATGCCGCATCGCGAATGGCTTCAGTAAAATTACCCATGGAGGTGACAGCCTCCACCAATGTGGGGTTGCCCATTTTGGAGGCAAGTAAATCAATACGTTGGCGATTAATGACCAATTCGCCAATTAAATTAATCAGCGTATCCAGTCGTTCGGCGTCCACCCGAATAAAACGATTTTCCGGGTTGGTTTTTCGCTCGCTGTTTTTCTTTTGTTTATCCAGTGCGGCACTGACAATTTCCGGCGCTACAGCCTCACCTTCAATCAGAATATCGCCGAGCATGCTCACAGCACTTTGGCTTTTGGCTTGCTGCTTTTGCATGGTCAATGCAGCGTCCAATTCCTGATAACTGATGGCGTGGCTTTTCACCAGAATTTCGCCCAAACGTTTGCTATCTTCCGGCAGGGATTTAATTAAATTTACGTAGGCATCAATGTTGCTGCGCGGCGGAATAATGGTTAGTTCGGAGTCATCGCGCACAAACATAAATGCGTCTTCAATTTGTTGCTGACTTGCAGAACTCATTAACGCGATTTCAAAACCGAGGTAGAGTTGTTCGGGATCATAATGTTCGTAATCCGGCAAGTGATCGGTAATGGTAGTGATGTGGGTAATATCACCGAGGCTGGCGAGAAAACGCATAATGGACAATGGGTCCATGCCGTTGCGCAATAAATCCGGCCCAAAGCGCACCGATATATGCCAGCACTCCCGCTCGCTTTCACTCACTAGCGATTTAATATAATCCGCTTGCATGGCCGGTGTTGGGTCCGCCAGCGCTACACCCTTAACTGCTGTTTCATCCTCCAGCCAGGGTTGTAGCGAGCTTAATAGCGCCTGACCTTTAGCCAGGCACTCTTCATCATTACTGTGATCATGCATCGCATGTTCAATAAGCACCGCAATATGGTCGCGACATGGCAGCAGTATGCTGAGCAAATCACCGGTAACCAGAATTTTATTGTCGCGCGCGCGATCCAACACATTTTCTACTATGTGGGTAAAAGCCACTATGTCATTCAGCCCAAACAAACCCGCCGAACCTTTGATGGTATGTGCCGCGCGAAATATTTCGTTGATCGTTTCCGGATCAGTATCGCCCTCGTCCAGGCGCAGCAATGCTGCCTCCATGGAGTTGAGTAAATCCTCTGCTTCGGCAAAAAAAGTTTGTAAAGCCGCATCGAGATTCATAACAACTCCACTCAGGACTCAAGGGAAAAATGGGATGTGAGATCGAGCTTGGTTAATACCGCATCGACCATTTCATTGCTCTTTACGATAAATACCGTTTTATCCAGCTTTGCAAAAAAAACCTTGGCAAATAATAAGAGCTGTACACCTGCCGTATCTATTTCACTGACATTGTGCAAGTCGAACGCAATTTTATCGGTCAGGCGTTCATGATCAGCAAAGAGCTCTTCTTTGCTTTCAGTGACGTGATAAATAGTGAGGTCGCCCTCAAATGAAAGCGTAGTGGTGTCCTTAGTTTTTTTGCGTGTAATTTTCATCGTTATAATCCATCAAGGGTACATCGAATATATGCTCAACCAAGAAACTTCTGAATGATTCGTCATTCCTGCAAAAGCAGTGATCAAAGGTATAGATTGTTATGGATACCCACGTTCGCGGACATGACGATAAATATATTTTCCAGAACTATCCCAAATCATTCACACACAAATGACTACCGTTAAATCAACATAGAAACCGCCTGTAGCATTTGCTCCGGACGAAAAGGTTTTACTATCCAGGCTTTGGCTCCCGCCGCTTGGCCTTCGCGTTTTTTTTCGTCGGCACCTTCGGTGGTGAGCATAATCACCGGTGTAAATTTATAGGCCGGCTTTTGTTTCATTTCTTTTACAAAAGTGATGCCATCCATATTGGGCATATTCACATCGGAGATCACCAGATTAATTTTTTGTCCATCGAGTTTATTCAGCGCATCCTTGCCATCACTGGCCTCCACTACAGTGTAACCAGCCCCACGCAACGCAATCCCCACTACCTGACGCACACTGGCAGAATCATCAACCACTAAAATAACTTTGGACATTCACGGCTCCCTAAAAAAACGTAATTTCAGAATTGTTTGGACTTTTGGAATGACCGGCACCGCGATGTACATCAACCTGCTCCAAGGTGGTGTAGGTTTTTTGTACCGCGCGCAACCAGTCATTGATATCTATAGGCGCAACGGTTTCACCGTGGCGAATGCGCGTTTCCTGCTCAGAAATAGCGCCCACCAATTTCTCCATATCATCGGTCACGTGACTGAGAATTTGGCTAACGCGATCTTGAAATTGCAAATTGACCAGCACCTCTTCCACACTGGCCTGCACGGCAGAACTTTCATGTTCCAATGTCTGCGCCGAGTGCATAATGCTTTCACTCGACTGTTGGAATTGTTCAAGCACTTGAGTGATTGACGCCTCTGATTTACTCAGGCGGGAGTTATCCTCCGCCGCGTATTCGGTGGTGCGTTCCAGTGTGGTTTGCAATACCGAATTAACCTGCTCAATGCGGCGCCCGATACGTGCACCGGTTTCACCCGAGCGCGTGGAGAGCGTGCGCACTTCATCCGCAACTACCGCAAAACCGCGCCCGTATTCACCGGCACGCGCTGCTTCAATCGCCGCATTCAATGCCAACAAATTAGTTTGTGAGGCGATGCCCGCCACATCGGCACTCATGCCGCTAAGCTCTACGGTAATTTTGGATAGCCCGGAAATTTCACCCAGCAATTCATCGCGCTGATTAATAGCCTGGCGCAAGGTTTGGGTAATTTCGTTCAATTCAGCATTGGCAAAATGGATAACGCCCCCCAGACCTTTTTCACCACTCATGCTGTTCGCGGTGCTGGCAGAACTGGCCACTGCCGCCTGTAGCCGCTGATGAATATCAGAAAAACGCGTAACCAGCTCCGTAATGCTCGACTCTAATTGGTGGCGAGCCAAATCGGTTTGACGCTGCCAGAGCGGCAGCACTTCTTTGATTAGCTGCTGATAATTTTCCAATAATGGTTTGTAGTGTTGCGCGGTACCCAGCATGGCATTGGCCTGCTCCAAATCCGCGGTTAATTGACTCGCCTGTGCGGATAACTGATTAGCACTGTAAAAACCCACTGCCGCCGCTACCGCAATGGCCACCAGCGCAAGAAGCTTTAGCCAGCCGGCCGCACCAAAAAAAACCAGCAGTAACGCCACCAGAACTACCAACGCCAAGCTCGCCAATAAGGGCAGGCGCGATTGAACGGGGGATGAATGTGAGTAAGCACCAGAGTTGGCACCATAGGATTGGTTATTGCGCATCAGATGTGTCCGTCAATGTGAAGAGCGAATGCGACTTTAGGCAATAGTTATTGCCGCACTAACAACAGTCGGGTAGGTGTTTAAGGTATAGACCTCGTTCATTGAGGTGTCAAAAGCGTTGCTTGAGTGGAATTACTCTGGACAAGGCTTCTGAAATCAGCCAGTTGTATAACCAAGGCGACACAAGAGAGCGAAAAATTAATCGGTAAATTAATCAGAACGTTAAGCGAGAAATTACCAGGCATAAAAAAACGCCCAACTCTCACAGAGAATTGGGCGTTTGATTGGCAATTAAGGCAGGTCGACTTAAAACAGCTAACCCCTCAGTGGATTAACCAGGACAGCATCAACCCGTATTGCGCATACCGGCGGCAATACCGGCCATGGTCACTTTGAGCGCGCGTTCAAGGTCGGGGCTAATGGTCTCACTGCTGCGGTAACGCTTGAGCAACTCAGCTTGTAAATAGTTGAGCGGATCAACGTAGGGCTTACGCACTTCCAGCGACTGACGCAACATGGGTTCATCGGCAAGCAGTACATCTTGCTTCTTCATTTTGTTGATCAGGGTTTCCAAGGCTTTTAAATCGCCACGCAACTCTTCACCCAAACCGCGATATTCAACCGGCACCAATTGCTGTTCGTAATAGGTGCAGATGGGACCATCGGCTTTACCAATTACCATTTCCAGCAAGTCGAGGAAACTGGAAAAGAACGGCCAGTTGCTGATCATGTCTTCCAGCAATTGCGGATCATTTTGCAGTGCATATTCAAATGCCTGACGGGTACCCAACCAGGCAGGCAAGTTCAAACGCACTTGCGTCCAGGCAAATACCCAGGGGATCGCACGCAGGCTTTCTACGCCACCGGTGGATTTACGTTTGGCCGGGCGGCTGCCCAGCGCCAGCAAACTCAATTCCTGTTCGGGAGTGAGGTTGCGGAAGTAAGGCACAAAATCCTTATGGCCACGCACTACTGCGCGATAAGCCTCAAGGCTGGACTTGCCCATGCGCTCGATCAGGTCGCGCCATTCTTGCTTGGGCGCAGCGTTGGGCGACATAGTGGCACGCAAGGTTGCGGTCACGTAGGACGACAAGCTGCTGAAAGCCACACGCGGCAAGCCAAACTTGTAGCGGATCATCTCGCCCTGCTCAGTGACACGGATACGACCTTTTACTGAGCCGGGAGGTTGCGATGCCATCGCTTTCTCTACCGGGCCGCCACCGCGACCAACGGTACCGCCACGACCATGGAACAGCACCAGCGATACCGCGAATTTGTCGGCAAGGGCAACCAGTTTTTCCTGCGCCTTGTATTGCGCCCAGGTAGCGGCAAGCTTGCCCGCATCTTTGGCGGAATCGGAATAGCCGATCATTACGGTTTGCTGTTGCGCTGAATACTGTTGATACCACTCCAGATTCCACAAACGCTCCATCACAATCGGCGCGCGATCCAGGTCGTCCAAGGTCTCAAACAGTGGCACAACAGGCATATTCCAGGTCATGCCAGACTCTTTCAACAAGAGTGCTACGGCAAGCACGTCAGACGGCTGCTGCGCCATGGAAATTACATAATGGGAGAGGATTTCACGGGGTTCTTGCGCCACCACACGGCAGGTCGCGAGAACTTCAGCGGTGTCATCGCTCATTGGCCACGTAGCGGGCATCAATGGACGCTTGCTGGTTAGGGCTTCCAACAGGAAAGCTTGACGCTCCTCCTCTGACCAGGCGCGATAGTCGCCCAGCTCCAAATACTGCACCAGCTCATCAATCGCCTGCACATGGCGGTCGCCGTCCTGACGCACATCCAGCGGCACCAGGTTGATGCCAAAACAATGCACGCGGCGAATGGTATCAACTAGCGGGCCGTTAGCAATGTGCGGCAAGCCCACTTCATTTAAGGAGCGGAAGCAGAGCATCAAGGGCGCGAGCAAATCTTCACGGCTGGTGATCAAATCGGCGGGCGCTTCTACCGAGCGGCCTTGCAGGCGAGCTTCAGCCCACTCCAGCGTAGCCTGGATGCGCTGGCGCAAATCGTACATCGCATCGCGATAAGGAGTAGCGGTATCAGGGTAGATTGCGCGCAGCTCATCGCTCGCCTCACTCATACTCAAGTCGCCACCCAGACTGTAAATGTCGCGCGAATAAAGTTCAGCCGCCATCCAGCGGCCCAGCAACAATACTTCGCGGGTGATTTTGTGGGTTACATTGGGGTTGCCGTCGCGGTCGCCGCCCATCCATGAATAGAATTTGATGGGGCGAATATCTACCGGTAAATGACCGCCCAAATGACGCTGGGTCAGGCGATCGAGGTGGCGGATAAAATCCGGCACGGCTTGCCACAGGCTGTTTTCGATAACGGCAAAGCCCCATTTGGCTTCGTCCACCGCGGTTGGGCGGGTGGTGCGGATTTCATCGGTGGCCCAAATCTCTTCCACCAAACGATGCAGGCGGCCACGCAATTTGTCTTGTTCAAATACCAGCAAGCTGGGGTTCTGGCGATCCGCCAGGGTGTCCACAATCTGGTCATACTTGCGGATCAGGGTGCGGCGCGTCACTTCAGTAGGGTGCGCAGTGAGTACCAACTCGATACGCAGCTTATTAATAAGCTCGGTGAGGGCGTCTTTGCCTTGCGCAGCCGCCAACTCAATGATCAATGCCTGCAGTTTGTCTTCCGCCTCGGCTTCGGCGCTGGAGAAGTATTCCTGATCGGCGATATTAGCCAGGTTCAGAAACTGGTTAAACGCGCGCACGATGGGCAGGATGCTCTGGTCATCCAGGCTGCTTAACATAGCAACCAGCGGCGCAGAATCGCCATTTTCGGCTTTGTTAATTGCCTTACCTAACTTGCGAATTCCTTCAACTTTGGAAAACAGCTCTTCACCCTCGTGGGCGTGAATCGTTTCACCCAATAGCTCCCCTAGCAGGCGCACGTTTTCGCGCAGGGTTTCAGGTAGTTTTAACATGAGCACTTCTCCAACAATCGATAAGAGGAAGATAAACAGAGAATCAAACAGTGACGGGATTAACCATCGCCGGTCAGATTGTCAGCCAATGGGCGCAGCAAAAGGTATGAAAGCTGCGAAATCTGTGCCTAATTATAAAAAGACGCAGGGCTAAACACCGCGTGCCACAACGGCGGCCGCGCAGATTACAAAGACACCCTCATGGATGCAATAGCCAGCTGAAAAACGATTAGGGATGCGCTTAAAAAATGCGCATTATTTACGCGCAATCTGCCGCAAAAAACGCTAGGGGGACAGCAACCAAGCCTGAAGACCGGGCACACCCTGCCCCACAACGGATCACCCTTTCAATGAGGCAGCGGCAATACTGGTCAACTTGCCTGAATCCCAAGCCTAATGCCACAAAAAACACGCCGGCAGAGTACAAAATATCCACAACGAAGTATCCACAGAAGCTGTGAATAACTCTGTGTATAGCTCTTTAGCAAAAACCCCCGACCACTATATTTATTGGCTCAGGCCATAAAGCTCAATAGATGAGCACCATCAAAACAGATGTATACCCGTCAGCAAATGAAGCAACTGATAGTAAAAAGGGGCGCGAAGCACCCGTAGCTGGACTATTCTGATTCTTCCACAGCAGGAATAGTGGATACCAAGCCACCACCATCTTTAAATAGTACCCCTACTCTGTAGGAGAGCCTTAAAAGGAGTGAGCGCTATGCAAAGACCTGCGTTATTACAGCACCCCGGTTTGATCACCGCATGGAGCATGCTTCTTCTTAGCCAGTCCGCCCTCGCCAACGTCGATTACTTCGATCTCACCCCCGAACAGCTTTTGAGTGCCGAAGTGCTCAGCGTGTCCAAAAAGGCAGAATCCATCGCCACTGCTCCCGCTGCGGTTTATATCGTCACCAGTGAAGACATCCAGCGCTCTGGCGTTACCACCATCCCCGATGCGCTGCGAATGGTTCCCGGTATGCAGGTCGCGCGCGTGGACTCCAACAGCTGGGCCATCAGCATTCGAGGTTTCAATACGGTTTTTGCAAACAAACTGCTGGTGCTGATTGATGGCCGGACGGTCTATAACCCGGTGTTTGGCGGTGTCTTCTGGGAAACCCATGATTTGATGCTGGAGGATATTGAGCGGATTGAAGTGATTCGTGGTCCGGGGGGCACACTCTGGGGCGCAAACGCGGTGAATGGCGTGATCAATATTCGCACCAAACACACGCGCAATACCCAAGGCACTGTAGTCAGTGCGCTCTACGGCGACGAAGAGCAAGGCACCCTGAATGTTCGCCAGGGTGGAACCTTTGGCGATGCCGGAACATATCGGGTTTATGCCAAAGGATTTCAACGCGATGCCTCCCACAACCCTATGGGTGGCGACACCTATGATGAATGGGAGGGTTTCCGCACCGGGTTCCGCGCGGACTGGGGCGATGAATTTACCGTGCAGGGCGATGCCTACCGCACCAACGCTGAACAACTCCGCCGCCATTTTTCGTTTATTGCCCCTTTTGACCCCATAGAAGAACAAACCATTGTTTATGAGGGCGTCAACCTTCTCGGGCGCTGGACGGATAGCCGCGCAGATGGATCGCAATTCAGTATCCAAAGTTATGTGGATTGGGCGCAGCGCGATGAGCCAATTAATTTCATCGATAACCGAATTATTTATGACCTGGAGGCGCAATATAATTTTACGCCACTGGGTGCACATGAAGTGACTACCGGCGCAGGATTCCGCTTCCTCGCGGACGATCAGGAGGGCGATAACAACACCGCATTTTCGCCACAGAAACGTCGCAACAACCTTTATAGTGCGTTCATCCAGGACAAAATCACCCTAGCGCCCGACGCCTGGTTTTTAACGCTGGGGTCAAAGTTTGAACATAACGAATTTTCAGGCTACGAAGTACAGCCAAACATCCGCTTGCAATGGCACGCGAGCCAAACCCAAACCGTCTGGTCATCAATATCGCGCGCCGTACGCACCCCAACCCCGCTCGAAACTGACCTAACCAGCACACTGTTAAAAACGGCGACGGTAAGGGCGGCTTTTGTCCCCAATGATGATTTCAAATCAGAAAAATTAACCGCCTATGAGCTGGGATATCGCCAGCAACTTACATCGCTTTTGTCGATGGATCTTGCCGTTTTTTATAACGACTACGATTACTTGCAAACGGTAAGCATTCTGGCCCCTGTCCCGGTAATCAACGGCATTGATCCTCCGCATTTACTTGTTCCGGTCAAATTTACCAATGATATGACAGGAAAAACTGACGGTTTTGAAGCGGTGCTTAACTGGTCGGCAAATGAGGATTTAAAAATAGCCGTCAACTACAGTTTCCTTCATATCAACCTTGATGCACTGCTTCCCACACAAGAAGGCGGTGAAAGCCTTTACCCCAGACACCAGGCGGGTACAAAAATATTCTGGAATATTAACGATGATTGGACGCTGGATACCTCAGCCACTTATGTCGATAAATTACCGGCGGGCAATGTCGATAGCTATATACGCCTGGACATCAACCTGGGTGGGTACATCAGCAAAAACCTGCGCTTTAATCTGGTCGGACAAAACCTCACCGCCAGCCATCACCGCGAATTCGGCGCAGCAACCGATCTCAATGCCGGGGAGATTGAGCGCAGTATTTTTGGAAAGTTGACATGGCAATTTTAACGTTGGGCAAAAAAATGGGAGCGGTAATCAGTACAGGAATAATTCTGTGCTTGCTTCCCTTTTTTGTCTGCGCCGAAGAAAAAACCCTGCAATTATATGAACACAAAATCAAGGCCGGGCTGGTTTATAACCTGCTCAAATACACTACATGGTCAAAAGAATCACCCGCGCAAACAAGCGGGAAATTACAAATATGCCTGTTTGGGGAGGACCCTTTTGACGGCTACCTTTCCCCCCTTAAAGGGCGCACTGCGCAACAGGCACTCATTTCAATAACCCACATCAATAAAGTGGAAAACACCACCGGGTGCAGCGTGGTTATTATTCATCGCGATCAGGAAAAAAATCTCTCTGCATTGCTGCAATTTCTGCAGAATAAAAACGTGCTCACCATTAGTGATATCGCGCAATTCGCGCAGCGCGGCGGCATGGTGGAGATGAGCAAAGAAGACGAAAAAATTAATTTGTATATCAATAAAAACGCGGTAAATCACGCAGGGCTCAATATTCAGGAGCCTATGCTTAAACTAGCAAAAATAGTTGCCAGTTAAAAAATTCATGAAAAAACCGACACCTAGTATCCGTACCATACTCTTATTAATTGTAGGAGCTCTCAACATCCTCATAGCGGTGCTGGTGGGCAATGGTGTGTATGAATCATGGGAAAACTATAAACAAGCACAGCGCCTCAAATTGGGTGCAAGTGTTATTGATGCGCTCTATGGCGCCACCAAAAGTTGGTCGTTAGAGCGTGCCTCGTCCCTCTCCATTCTCCATGCCCCACCCGAATCGACGGAATCCATGCATCAGGATTTACTGAAAAATCGCCTGGAAGCTGATAAGGCACTGGAGCTTGCCCTCACCAATTTAGCCACCAGCAACTTCAGCGCGGCCATTAATACAGAAACAATTAATGAACATTATCAACAATTACTGCAACAGCGAACCGCTATAGACCAGGCACTTACACTACCCATTGCGCAACGCGACCCGCTGATTGCCAAGCAATATTTTGACCTTAGTACAGCGCTTATTACTGCCACACAAAATTTTATCCTTGTGTATTCCCGCACTTACCAACGAATCGACGCCACCATCGGCCAGCAAATGACCTTTAAATATTTTGTCTGGGAGCTGGCAGAACACTCAGGTGAGGAGTATGCAATCATCGGCCAAATGATTGCTGAAAATAAAAAGCCCACGCCGGAACAACAGAAAAAACTCGTGTCACTGCGCGGCAATATCGAATATGGCTGGGAAATATTGCGGAAATTCGCCAAAAATAATGAGCTTGCAGAACAACTCCTCCCCTTAATGGAAGAGGCATACACCCATTACTTTTTTACGTTTGATCAAATCAACGATCTGTTTTATTCCGGCTCATCACTATCGGCTGATACGGCATACCCAATTAGCGCCGAAATGTGGCTGGGCATGTCTGCCCAGGCAGTTGAATCACTCTTGCTCTTGCAAGATAAAATTTTAACGGAAACCCAATTGCGGGTTGATCGTATTGAAGACAAGGCCAAGCAAGAAATTATGCTAAGCACCATCATATTTTTATTTGCACTGATATTAAGTTTGTATTGCTGGAGCATTATTGTATTCCGCATTGCACGCCCGGTGAATGCGATGGTGAATGCACTCTACACGGCAACCAAAGACAACACTTTCGAAGCGCCTAAAATTCGTCACCACAATGACGAAATTGGCAAGTTAGCAAAAGTATTGGAGGTGTTTCAAAGCAATGCCCACAAAATACAACAGTCCAACGAGGCACTTGAGCGTTTTGCTTATATTGCTGCTCATGATTTAAAAACACCACTCAGGGCGGTGGATACCATTTCGCAATGGTTGGAAGAAGACCTGGAAGATTTACTGCCAGAAAAAAGCAAACAACACCTGGACGAACTACGCAGACGCGTCAAATTTATGGATAAGCTACTCGATGACACGCTGGAATATGCGCGTATAGATGCAACAATGGAATCGAAGCCCACCGAAATAATTAGCGGCCAACAACTTATCGATGAGATCACCACACTGTTAAATCCTCCTGCGGGTTTTAACATAAACATTGCCGAGCAATTAGCGCAAATCAATCTAAAAAAATTTCCCCTGCAACAAATTCTATACAACCTGATTAACAACGCGATTAAACACCACGACAAGGAATGTGGCACTGTCGACATACATATTGAGGAAAATGCATCAGGATACATTTTTTCAGTGCGTGACGATGGGCCGGGTATTGACCCGCGCTACCATCACAAAATATTTGAGATGTTCCAAACCTTGCAGCCACGCGATAAAAGTAAAGGTCGGGGCATGGGGCTGGCAATTGTCAGAAAGATTATTGCAACCACCGGGGGAGCTATTACAATTGAATCAGATATTGGAAAAGGGGCAATATTTCGTTTTACATGGCCCAAGTTAGAACCGGAAAATACAGGAGACGCTTGTGCTAATGCTCGGAGACGATATGCGTGAAGTGGTGAACATTCTCATAGTAGAAGATGACGAGGTAGATGTTGAATCACTCAAACGTTTGTTTGATAAAAAAGGCATCAAAAACCCTGTGTATCGCGCTGCCAATGGCGTAGAAGCCCTTGAAATTATGCGCGGCGAAAATAACAGGAGCAAAGTCCCCAAACCCTACGTTGTATTGCTGGACATTAATATGCCGCTGATGAATGGCATAGAAATGCTAAAAGAAATGCGCAATGACGAACAACTAAAAGACAGCATTGTTTTTATTTTAACCACCTCACCCCGCGATGAAGACAAAAGCATCAGCTATCAATTAAATGTTGCCGGATATTTTCTTAAACAAGACATTAAAGAGCTGGTGAATTTGCTCAGCCTTTACTGGCAACTCAATGAATTTCCTGAAGGCTAAAGCAACAATTCACACAAAGTTGCACAACAGCCGAGCCCCCCCGGCCTTATCCACAGAAGCTGTGAATAACTCTGTGCATGACCCTTTGGTAATGGAGTGCAGGGCCGATTATTACTGGCGTCGCACAGGGTGTTCAATTCCTGCACGCTGTAATTTCACTGTTCAGGAAAGGCTCAACATGGCCTTAAAGCGTTCGCGGTAACGGCGCGATAGGGTGAGTTTTTGGTCATTGCGCAAGCGAATTTCATAATCGCCCGTATCCAACGCTGTTATTTCCTGCACCTGCTCCAGGTTGATAATGGTGGAGCGATGAATGCGCGCAAAGTTGGGAGGCAAGAGTTTTTCCAACTTATCCATGGTGATGCGCATAGGGTACACACTGCCTTTGATATGCAAATTGGCGTAGTTGCCAGAGGCTTCAACCCATTCAATAGCAGCGGTTTGAACCAGAAACTCACGCCCCAGCTTTTTAATTAACAACCGCTCGGGGGGCGACGCAGGTTCATTTGTCTCGCTCTCTGCGCTATCAGCCAGGTAACTCGCCTCGCCCTGCAAGCGCCGGGCTATAAACCGGTAGCCCGCAATCACCAGTGCCAGGGTCAAATAGGCTTGGGCATCCTTGCGGTACTCATAAAAAAACTCCACTGGCCAATCGCCAAAGTCATAGTGCGCCCCCATCAGGCGGTACCACAGTTGGCGAATCGCCACCATGCCAGTGACATGCACAAGCGAAAAAGGCAGGGTCGCCAACAGGTGCGCAAGCAAACCCAGCTTTAGCCCCAACCGACTGATCCAGCGATCATTCAACCAAAGCCCTATCGGAATCAGTAACAGCAGCACAAGGCAGCTAGAGATCTCCCAGCAAAACGGCTCCCAAGTAGGAATAGTCCCGCCATTGCGGCGCACTTCCATCAAGGTTGTTGTCGCCAGCACCAGCACGTTAAGCCCAAACCACGCCGCCAGCAGCACAGCCCCCCAGGCCCATTGGTGAGCTAAAAAATGCCGGATTAACAAGGGCTGCTGGTGTGGTAGCGGGTGGCTCTGGTTCATAGTGGTCACAGTTATTGGCGATGCGCGGACTATCGGGTGGCGCAGGCGATATGCCAAGCCCAGCCCGTCACAACGGGCGTCCGCTGGTCACATTTTGTTGTAGAACAATCACTTAACAACCCTGCAAGGCATTGCGTTTACCTAGCATAGCGCTTTCATCTTCTCGCGGGGAACCCGGTCATGACACAAGCACAAACCTTTTCACCATCAACGGTAGCCCCGCTCCAGCCGGAATTTCACCGGCACAGACTGGTTGAGCTGGACTGGCTCAGGGTACTGGTGTTTGGTTTATTGATTCTGTATCACACCGGCATGCTTTACGCCGAAGGTTGGGACTGGCACTACAAAAGCACCTACACCAGCAGCTTGCTCACCAACATTATGCTCTGGTCAAACCAGTGGCGTATGTCGCTGCTGTTTTTAATCAGTGGCGCAGCGACCTCTTTTTTAATCGCCAAGCAACCTGCGGGGCAATTTATTCGCGGGCGCATCCCCCTACTTTTACTGCCGCTGCTGTTTGGCATGTTGGTGGTAGTGGTGCCGCAAGTTTATGTGGAGGCGCACAGCAAAGGCCTGATCAACAGCCCGAATTATTGGCATTTTTGGTACCTCTACCTGGATCAAACCAGCGCCGAATTTGCGCCGCATAAAACCCTGGGGCAGCTGCACCTCACCTGGAACCACCTGTGGTTTCTACCCTACATTCTCGCCTATAGCCTTATTTTCCGGGCGATTTACCCGCTGCTGAATTCCCGCGTTTGTGCACCGGTTTGGCAATGGTTGAGTAAAACCCTATCGATCCGCGTGGTGATTCTTGCCCCCATCGCCTTGTTTTACCTTATTGGTTGGTGGCTCTACGACAAATACCCAACCACCCATAATTTTGTGCAGGACTGGTATAACCATGCGCGTTCGTTTTTATGTTTTGCGATGGGTTTTGCTCTGGTGCGCCTGCGGCTGTTATGGAATCAATTGGCGTCGCTGCGCTGGTATTTATTACCCGGCGCATTATTAACCTACGCCTACGCATTATTTGCCTTTAACGGCGGTTCGCTGGGTGATAGTGACCTGGCCGATGAAATCAATGGCGTTATCTGGTCCGCCAATGGTTGGTTGTGGATAGTGGCAATTATCGCCTGGGCGCAATATTGGTTCAGGTTTAGCAATCCATTACTGAAATATTTAAACCGCGGCGTTTATTGTTTTTATATTTTGCACCAGACGCTGATTATTGTTATCGCCTATTTTGTCGTGCCACATAAATTGGGGAGTGTGTTAGAGCCACTACTAATTATCTGCGCCGTTGCAGTGAGTTGTGTGGTTTTATTTGAGTTGATTAAGCGATTGCCAATCATTCGAGTGTTATTCGGAATCCAGCACCGCTAAATCACGCTGACAACTGCAGCATAGCCTTTCCCGGTGGCCACACTTATTCCAAGGGTCGCTCAAGAATACGCGGCCCAGCCCCTTGCTCGGCCAGCACATCATCCGGGTTGCGCAAAGGGCAATCCTGTAGCGACAGGCATCCACAACCAATGCATTTCCTCGCCACGCTTTTTCAATCTCAGATTCCTCCCATCACCAAATCAGAACTACTTGCCCAAACCTTGGCAGAAGAGTTGAGGTGCGAGGGGTTTCCTGAATTTAATCCACAGAATCCGATTGAATTCAGCGGTTTTTTAAATTACTTGTTGGATGTATTCCAGCAACCGGATGTCAAAATAGAACTGCTCCTCACTGACAACACCAAAGTGCTGATCCATTTCCAAATACAGGGTAATCATCACGAAGAATTTATGGGGCTTGCACCAGCCAACGGCTTGCTACTATTCAACACCAACATTCTTTTTAAATTACAAAACAATCGTATCAGCGAAATTGTGATGGGCGATAAAAAAGTCACGCTCACAACCAACAAGGGTGCGATCTATAAATTCACGGGTTTCAATAACGCCTCTACTTCAGCGTGAATATCCGCTGCGTTTTGTAATTGCACAAACCAATCCTGCAGGCCATCGCCGCTTGCCAAGCCGAGTATCACACCCAGCACCGCACCCCGGTGGCAATTATCGCCACCGAGATTGGCATTGGCGATAAGTGCCTGCCGTGGATCATCACAATATTTCCATGCGAGATAGAGCAGGCTCGGCCAGGAGTCCTCTATGTAACAGGCGCGCGAAAACTTTCCGCCAACGACCTGATTATCATCCGCATATTTTTGTACCAATAACGGCACATCAATAGCCGCTGACTGTTTAGCCGTAGCAGCTATAAATTGGCGCGCATCACCTTCGGTGCGAAATAACAGCGCCTCAATCAGAGCGACATAAGCATCGCAAATTTTTGCCAGGTTATCGTCGGGATGCGTTAAGAATAAATGCATACGGCAAAGCCTTTGCACGCGCTCAAGGGAGCGATCAAACAACAGTTCCGCGATTGCCAGCGGTGCTATGCCAACCAAACCACCTACCGAAGCAGTATCGTGAGTTTTTGCCGCTGCCTTTTCCGGTGGCAAGCCTTTGGCAAGGTTGGCAAAAAATCCACGGTGATAAGATTCCGCATAGGTATCCGGGTGCTGCGGAATACCTGCCGTCATAAACTGAATGTAATCTTGCAAAAAATGAGCGGCATAATAGCGCCCATTATTATTTGCCATAGCCCGCATCAGTACCCGCATACAATGCAAGTTCAAGGTATTGTCGCCCGCGCGCATGGCGCGGTGATAATGCTGATTAGCAATACCCCAATACTGGCGTTTGTCTTTTAAAATAATATCACCCACCACCTGCGCCCCATTATTCGCTTGTTGCACACCACGGCCACCGGCAGTGGTTGAATGCAAATTCATAATCGACGAGGGGTGAAACCTGGGTGCCGCTTCAAATTGTTGAATACCGCCGGGAAATGCAGCATAAATATCAAATGGGTTGTACAACCAATGTACGGGCATGGCCAGGGCATCAGCGATAAAACTATTGCACAGTGCGGCGCGGGCACGCATTTGTGGGGAGTGATTGACCAGCCCACGCAGATTTCCAGCAATAGCAATTTTATTAAGTTCAATAGAATTTTTTATAGTCACCTGCGCACCTGAATTAAAAAATGATTCAGTGCTTTATTCGATGAGAGAGGGAATTAAGATCACGCGGGGCAAAAGGAACAATGGGAATAAAACACCAAGGCGACCGGACGGTCGCCTCACATTCAGCGGTTTATATTGCGGCTCACGAGTCTGTCGCGCCTTTCATTGCCTCACAATCTTTTTTAATTTCCTTTAACGCCGCAAGAATTGCTGAGGGTTTCGCCGCACTGATCGCTGCAGCCAACACAATGAGATCCGCCGTAAGATCGATAAAAGTGGCTATATCGTTAATTTTTTTGAGTTTTTGTTTGGCTGAGACGATGGTTTCCAGCAGGCTTTTTTGTGTTTCCGCCAGTCCAGTCACCACACCATTGGCTGCATTGATATACAAGCCATTGGCTTTTTGGCGCAAGATAATTTCATCCTGAAAAATCAATTGGGCAGCAGGCCGCTCAATCTCTTTTCGTTTTACTGCCTTCATCAGGCGTTCATGAATAATATCGGCACAATTATTTAGCTCCGCGGCAACAGTTTCGATTTGAGCCTGGGTTGTTAAAGCCATGATAATCTCCTGTATTTCCTTTTCATTTCATGATTCACATGGAATTAATATGATCGTTTATTGCTTTGATATCTTTTGCAAATTGACGGAGGGAATCCTTAATTTCCTGGCGTGAAAGTTTATCCAGATTTTCAACTAATAAACCATGCCCCTGTGCAATAGTTTGGATACCTTTTCTGGCCTCAAGATATTTTTTATCGGCCAGTTGATACTCAGATGCCTTAGCCTGCAGGTGAGCACGCGCAAGCGTCACCAGAAGCTTGTCTTCCGATTGATCGGTAAACGAGAGTTCCAATTCCAGAAGTCCGTTAATGGTTTTCCACTCATTGTCGTTGGTTTTTTGATAGTAACCAATCAGTTTTTCCATGCCGATCAAAGCTGTTTGCAAAGGTTCATTCCCCTCCTTTATAAACTCACGCACAGCGCGCTGCTGATAAGATGACGTCGCCCATTTGGCCGCAATTTTTGCCAACCCGGAGAGCGCATCAACTTGTGTTTTATCTATACCAAACTCGGGATGTGCTTTGATACCTGAAGCCACCGAATCAATACCAGGAGTTAGATCAAACGATTTATCCCCCGCCAGGGTGGCTAGCGTTTGCATATAAACGCTAATGGTTTGATGGATTTTTAATAAATCCTGATAGGCCGCTTTGCGACGCAGGTCATTTTCCTGCGCCAACCGATCTGCGTCACCTGATATATAAGGCTGCTCACGATAATAGGTATCACGAAAGCGAGTCGTCAGCTCGGTGTAACCAGAGAGTTGGGCGGACTGACCAGCGAAATCCTGAACCTCCTTGAGGTTCGTGCAACCAAACAGCAAGCTGGCAAATGCAAAGGTTATGGCAACTTGAATGAACTTCATGAACTGTCTCCTTGTGTATCGTGTTTTATCAATGACAGGCGCAACTCGTAACGGTGTCCATCACGGGCAGGTATTTCTCCCCGAGGATTCATTTTTAGAAATTTATCAAGAAAAGTAAAAACGTGTTGTAATCTGTGTATCGGTACGCCTGAGCACCCAGGTATGTTGATAGTATGTTTTCACCGGCTCGGGGTAATTTCAGGGCCAGCTTTTTGAACACCATTATTCTGAGTTTTTCCTTTCAACACACAGGCCACAATTCCTATGAAAAAAATAATCTTTACCTTGATCACCTTATTCAGTTTTTTTGCGCTTACACCCGCTCTCGCCGCCGACGACTCTCCAGTATTTGAGTTGCGTGTTTACACTACACATCCAGGTAAAATGCCGGATCTGCTCGCACGCTTTAAAAATCACACCACCAAACTTTTTGAGCGCCACGGCATGGTAAATGTCGGCTATTGGTTGCCGGTCGAGCAAAAAGGCGGTGACAAACTTCATTATATTTTGAAATACAAAAACCGTGCTGCAGCAGAAGCGGCGTGGAAGGCATTTGCTGCCGATCCAGAATGGATCAAAGTTCAAAAAGAAAGCGAAGCCAATGGCCCTATAGTTGCCGGGGTTGAATCCACTTTCTTAGTATCTACCGATTTTTCAAAAATCCAGTAATGGAAATGTATAGAGTGCGCTTAATGCGCACTCATTTAATTGAGCTGTACCTGTTTAAAATAAAAATGATATTCAGACGACGAATTGCCATACTCAACAAGCCAATCAGAAACAAAATCAATACCTCAGGCTCTGGCACTTCAGTTGCGTAGTGAAACACCAGATCATCCAGATAAGGAGTTGTTTGGCTTGCAACATGAACGTAGGAAATACCAAATTCGGCCTGAAGTGTGATTTTCTGGTTAGGTATGTAGCGAGTGCTATTTTCAGTGCTCATTCCCCATACCCCACCTTCGGTGGAAAGTATTTCAAGAAAATTATTTGGACCCGTAGCTAAAACACTATTTTTTAATTCATCTAAGTTATTCAAAACAAAACTGACATAAACTGGCAGTTCACCTACAAATGAAAAGCTAAAACCGGGGCCAGTGATACTATTTTCTGATGGCCAGCTTGCTAAATAAGCATTATCGAAAATAACACCTTTGTTTGCATATTGATCGGTTAATTGCATTACCTGATCTGGATAATCCCGCTCCAAATCGTCAAAATCAATAACAACTGCCTGACTACAAGCACTGGCGAATAAACAGAAAATAAAAACGAAATATAAAACGGCTTTTTTGTTACGCATTTTAAAATACTCCCTTTTTGCCAATTGAAAGACGCTGATCTACTCCATCGCTCACATAAGCAGCTTCGAAATAGAAACTCAAGGCCTTTAGGCGACACCCCAAAAAACTTCACAAGTGTCTGGTCTCTGCCGGGCAAGATTCATAATCGTCGTTGCGACCATCTTGATACTTAACTGGAGCGGCAGCGACGTCCTGTTCTGCATTATCCAGACAGGTAAGGTAGACAGCGTGAAACTCTCCACCAAAATCCGCTAACCAGCCTCTGGAGAATGGCCTGACACCGCAATGCTTGCAAAAGAAGTGGTGAAGTATGGGGGAAGACTCTATTGGGGATATCCACTGGTAGTCCGACAAACTTTCAGAGCCTTGCAACAGACGGAAAGCGTCGCCCTTGGCAAAGGCTTTCCAAAATCGCGTTTTACTGCAGAAGGAACAATTGCAACGACTTGTACCCGCAGACAAATCAAGGTCGCATTCAAACTGGAGTGCACCACAGTGACAACTGCCTTTGTATGTTTTCAGCATTTTTTAATTTTCTCCGCGTTAAATTCCAAAGCACGATCAAACTATTCATTCCAGGATCTCGCCAAAAACCGTCCTTTACCACCTGCTAATACATGTATTGCCAATTGCGTATTTCGGCTTTGCGCTTCAATTGATTTCAATCGAGTTATGTAGCGTAAGATTTCCTTTTGAAGGCTCGGAATAAGTTCATCCCAGCCTTGTTGGGCAAGTTGATTTTGCGCTAAAGCCTCACTAAACCAAGTAGGCATTGGATGAACGGGCCCCGGTTTATAATTTGCGTCAAATTGCAGCTTTACGTCCACAACACTTCCAACCTTGGTATTGGATGCTTTGAGTACTTCACCACTCAAATACAAATAAAAACTTCCATCACCAGCAGGCATCATATTGATACGCCACGGTGGCTCCGGTTTACTGTTTACCTGCACCAGTACAGGAAGGGGCTTACGCCAATTTTCTTTTAGTTGTGCAGCCAGTGTTGCACTGACCAATACATAAGGATTGATTCCACGCTTTTTGATCGTGGGGGTAAAACAAATACTGGCCATAGCGCATTCATCTCGCTGGGTGAAAGAGCATGAGAAGTTTTGGGCGTAGCAATAAGCTTAACGAGAGCCCCCTGCCCATAAAATAGCAAATTTATATGCACCAAGAATAGTGCGATATTTGAGCAAAAAAAATCCCCCGCCAACTTTCACTGACGAGGGATTTTTTAATAACCAAAGAAGTTACTAGTTATGTGTTAATACACATCGCGCAAATAGCGTTTATCCATATTTAATTTGCGGATGTAGTTAACGGTTTCGGCCTCATCAAATTTTCCGTATTGCTGGATGATGTCGCGCAGGGCCTGGTCTACGTCTTTTGCCATGCGACTGGCGTCGCCACAGACACAGAAGTAAGCACCCTGCTCTAACCATTCCCACAATTCGGCGCCGCGTTCGCGCATACGGTCTTGCACATAGATTTTTTGTGTTTGATCGCGCGAGAAGGCGAGACTTAATTCATTCAGCACACCGTCTTTTTGGAATTGTTGGATTTCATCCTGATAATAAAAATCGCTGGCGGCGTGTTGCTCACCGAAGAACAACCAATTTTTACCCGCATCACCGCGTGCCTGGCGCTCTTGTAAAAATCCACGGAAGGGAGCAACACCCGTGCCGGGGCCGACCATGATCAACGGTGTATCACCATTTTCCGGCACATGGAAATGTTTGCTGGGCTGAACGAAGATGGGAACATCAACGCCTTCGGCGCGATCCGCCAAAAAGGTTGATGCAACACCTTTGCGAATTTTTTTGCTGTCGCGGAAACGACTATAGCGCACCGCCGAAACCGTCAGGTCAATTCGGGTTGGTTGCGCTTTTGAACTTGAGGCGATGGAATATAAACGCGGTTGCATACGTTTTAGTAGCGGCAAGAATTCATCCACACCCGCGCGAATAGGGAACTCTTGCAGAATATCCGCAAGTTGACGACCGTAAAGCCATTCTTGTAATTCAGCTTTGTGTTCTGCATCGAGTAACTTTTTTAATTCGCTGCTATTGCTGCGCTGCGCAATAAAATTCAGCGCCTCCAAACTGGGGCGGCAAATTTCATAATTTTCCAGCAGCGCTTGATGCAGCGGTTTTTCGTGGGTGTCCACAACCACAGGCGCTTCTGCATTAAAGTTCAGCGCTTGCTCAAGCTCAAAGACATAGTCAGGGCAATTTTTTGGCCAAACACCCAGCGCATCACCGGCTTCATAGTCAATACCGGAATCGCCCAAATCAAAGCCGAATTGGCGAACATCCTTACCCGAGCCATCACGATTTAAACGTTGATTAACAACCAAGCGCGAAGCATAGGGATTCGCTTTCGTATAGGCGGGAGCTGTGGTGGCCGCTGAATTAGTAGTTGCAGTCATGGAGGGTAATGAATTCGCCGCAGATGCTGTGATAACAGAAGTTAGGGGTGCTAATTGCTCACTGAGCTTAACAAACCATTCTGCTGCTGGCGACTCAAAATCGCTATCGCAATCCACCCGCTCTACCAATGCGCTAGCACCCAATGCCTGTAAGCGCGCAAATAATTTTTTGCCATGACCACAGAATTGGTCGTAATTGGAATCACCCAACGCCAACAAGGCAAATTGCACAGCGCTTAAATCCGGTGCGGTATCGCTGGTTAACTGACCCCAGAAATCGCCGCCGTTATCGGGCGCATCGCCATCGCCAAAGGTGCTGGTAACAAATACTACAACTTTATTCTTTGCCAGTTTTTCTACCGAATAATCATTCATGGATTGGAGATTAACCGCCCAACCCTGCACCGATAATTGCTGCGCGAATTTTTCGGCGAGCGCTTCTGCATTACCGGTTTGTGATGCCCAGAGCAGCACCAATTCCGGTTTGGCTTGCGCAGGTGCAACCACCCCCATGGCGGCAACACCTGCAGGCAGCACACGACTAAACATTCCAGCGAGCAAACCATTTACCCAGGTGCGATGCGGCGGTGCGATGGGCGCATCAGCAGGTAGCGCAGGCACGGCGGAAATCGCCTTGGCACTGGCTTGCAGGCCGCTCACATAACCGCCCAAATAAATCAGCTCAGCATCGGAAAATTCGGGTGCTACGGCTTCCACTACACCGATTTTGCTAGCGAAGGTTTTAATCAAGGTGATGCTGGTTTCCTCGCTCACTGCAGCAAAGGCCATGGGCATTTCATAGTCGTACTCATGGCTATTGGCGTTTTGTGCGGAGTCGTCGGTGGAGTCGCTTGCTTCGGCAAACACTTCTACGCGTTTTAATGCGACCGCAGCCACTTTTAATTCTGGCTGCTGGGAAATTGCATCGATTTTATCGCTGGTCACAGCATTGATGCAGAGGTTATCGCCGTAAACATCGTTCCAGTGAATCGGTGCAAAACAGCAACCTGGTTGTACCCGATCAGTCACCACTGCAGGCAAAATCGCGTAACCGCGACGCGAGCGGATTTCCACTTTGTCTTTGTTTTTAATGCCCAACTCGGTTGCATCCTGCGGATTAATTTCCACAAAAGTGCCAGGATTTAATTTATTGAGCGTGGCGATTTTTCCGGTTTTGGTGAGCGTGTGCCATTGATGTTGCACGCGGCCAGTATTCAGAATAATGGGGAATTCAGCACTCGGCATTTCTGCCGCATCCACATGGGGGCGCGCGTGAAAAATTGCTTTGCCGGAATCAGTCGCAAATTGAATAAAGGGTTTGCTGCCGTCCTCCGCGATTTTAAGCGGTTGATTGATGCCGGTATTTAAATAACGAATAGGATTGCGCGTAGAGGTTTCATCG
Organism: Cellvibrio sp. BR; assembly: GCF_000263355.1. Taxonomy (NCBI): domain Bacteria; kingdom Pseudomonadati; phylum Pseudomonadota; class Gammaproteobacteria; order Cellvibrionales; family Cellvibrionaceae; genus Cellvibrio; species Cellvibrio sp. BR. Next base: position 587,739 of record NZ_JH668202.1, read on the forward strand.
GCGCAGGGCCATTGCAGTGGTGACTCGCGCAAACGTGTGTAATTAACACCGCGCAGATCGTAACCAGTTTTGGGGTTGTAACTTTGTTTGATTTCTTCAAATACATCTGCCGCAGAATTAAAACTGAATCCCTCACTAAAACCCATTTCGCAGGCGACGCGCGCAATAATTTCCCAATCGGCCATGGCCTCACCGGGTGGATTCACGGCTTCTTGCATGAGCGTGATATTGCGCTCGGAGTTGATCATCACCCCTTCCGCTTCTGCCCATAACGCACCGGGCAATAAAATATCGGCGTAGCGATTGGTTTCGGTATCAAGGAACGCATCCTGCGCGATAACCAGCTCCGCTTTTTGCAAACCTTCAATCACAATTTTGCGATTGGGCACAGACGCTACCGGATTGGTGCAAATTACCCAGCAGGCTTTTACTTCACCGGCAGCCATTCGCTCAAATAAATCGACGGTGCCTTTGCCGAGTTTGGTGCTGATGCTGCCTGGTTCAACGCCCCACATTTGCTCGATAAATTCACGATCTTTTTCCACTAATAATGTGCGCTGCCCTGGCAGACCCGGGCCCATATAACCCATTTCGCGTCCGCCCATGGCATTGGGTTGTCCTGTGAGTGAAAAAGGGCCGCTACCGAGGCGACAAATTTTTCCCATCGCCAAATGCAAATTACAAATCGCGTTAGTGTTCCAGGTGCCGTGGGTACTTTGGTTTAAGCCCATAGTCCAGCAGGTCATAAACTCGGGCGCATTGCCGATCATGTCAGCAGTTTTAATTAATTGTTCAACAGAAAGACCGGTAACTTCACTCACTTTTTCGGGCGTGTAATCCGCTAAAAATTCCGGAAAACTTTCCCAGCCTTGGGTGTACTGTGAAATAAATTCTGCATCGGTTTTGCCATTTTTGTGCAACAAAAATAACAGGCCGTTTAACAATGCGAGATCAGTACCGGGTTTGATCGGCAAATACAGATCCGCTTTGTCTGCAGTTGTAGTGCGGCGCGGATCAACCACAATTAATTTTGCACCGGCTTTGACGCGATCCATCATGCGCAAATACAAAATCGGGTGGCAGTCCGCCATATTCGCGCCTATCACCAAAAACAAATCGCTGTGATCAAAATCCTGATAGGAACCGGGCGGCGCATCGGAGCCGAGGGAGAGTTTGTAACCCGCGCCCGCGCTCGCCATACACAGGCGCGAGTTGGACTCGATATTGTTGGTGCGCAAAAAACCCTTAGCGAGTTTGTTGGCGAGGTACTGGGATTCAATGGACATCTGCCCCGAGACATAAAAGCTGATGGCATCGGGGCCGTGAGTATCCAGAATCTCGCGCAGGCGTTTGGCGGTAGTACTGATCGCCTGCGCCATGGAGGTTTTTACCGGGTCGCGGTTGCGTTCACTGCGCACAAAGGCAGATTCCATACGGCCAGAGTTGGTGAGCGCTTGGGCGCTGGTCTGACCTTTGGTACACAAGCGGCCAAAATTGGCAGGATGGTTTTTATCGCCACTGACTTTGGTGATTTTTTTACCGTCGGTTTCCAGCACCATGCCGCAGCCAACGCCGCAGTAGGGGCATACCGAACGCACGGATTTGTTTTCGTTTTTAGTCTCGGTTTTGCTATCGATTTTAACAATGGATTCAGACATAGGTTTGCAACTCCTCATTAAGAGGGGTTTAGCAAGCGCTATGCCAGTGGCTGATAAGGTGTGGCGCTTTAGGTAATTTCGTGCAAACGAATCCCAAAAAAACGCTCAACAGATTGATTTTTATAGCATTTTTAAATACATCAACCCCACTCCCTCACTGCGGCAAGCAAGAGGGAACTGGGGTATCGACTATTTTTTGCATCATCTAAATGCATATTTTTGGGGCGCGGGCACCGGTTTGTTATTGAATGGTGCACCAAGCAGATAGATGTCTCATGAACAGGAAAGAGCGCCACTCACTTTACGCACCAAAAGTGATCAAAATTAGGTCTTAAACTGCCCTACCAACTGCTGCAGCTCCGTACCAACACTCGCCAATTCATTGCCTGACTGCTGGGAGCGGGCAGCGTAGCGACTGGCGGATTCTGTGGCATCAGCAATGGCGTGCATGTTGCGATTGATGGACTCAATCACTTGGGTCTGCTCCTCGGCGGCGGTGGCGATTTGCAAACCGCGCTGGCTAATAGTGCTGACCTGTTGATCAATAGCGCCGAGCGCATCCGATGTTGCACACACCATTTGCACCGAGACATCCCCCTTCACCAAACTGCGTTTGATTGAATCGCTCGCTGCCGTGGTACTGGCTTGCAGGCGTTGGATCATCTGTTGGATTTCTTCGGTAGAGGCTTGGGTGCGGGCTGCCAAGGCGCGTACTTCGTCGGCCACCACCGCAAAACCGCGCCCCTGTTCACCGGCGCGCGCCGCTTCGATAGAGGCATTGAGCGCGAGCAAGTTGGTTTGCTCGGCGATGCCGCGAATCACATCCGACACAGCGCCAATGCCGTTTACCTCTTTCTGCAGCTGCTGCAAACCATCGGTATTGAGTTTGACTTCCGACGACAGCGCCTGAATGTTATCGATAGACTTGGCCGCCGTTGTTTGCGCATCTTTGGTGGTGGATTCCGCTACATTGGCTGCCGTTGCTGCGTCCTGGGTACTGCGCGCCACTTCTACCGCCGACGCTGCCATCTCATTAATAGCGCTGGCGACTTGCAGGGTTTGTTCGCGCTGGTTATCCAGGGTTTGGTGGGTAGCGCTGGTGTCTTGCGATACCTGCTGGCCGATGCTGGCAACCTGCAAGGTGAGCTGCTGGATGCGTTGGATCATGCCGTGGATGGAATCGACAAAGCTGTTAAAGGCACTGATTACCGCGCCGATTTCGTCGTCGCTGGTACGGGTTAAACGGCGGGTTAAATCGCCACCGCCGCGCGCAATATCTTCAAGGCTGCGCACCAAACCATTGAGTGGTGCCAGAGTTTTATTGGCGATATACACCGCAAGCAGCGCTATCGCCCCGAGCAATACCAACGCTGCCGCAAACACCCACATCAGGGTCGCGGTAATATGCTCATCGGCCACGGCGCGCGCCGAAGCGACAGCTTCATCAATATTGTCGATGTAAAAACCGGTGCCCAGCATCAGGTTCCATTTATCGAGCCAAATGGCATAGCTTAATTTTGGGTAGGCGGTATCGCCCTGCCCCAAACGCGGGAAGTGATAGGTCACAAAGCCACCGCCTGCCTGCCCTTGTTTGACCAACTCGTTGATCAGGAACACACCATTAACGTCTTTGTAGTCGCGAAAGCTGTCGCCAATACGTGCGCTGTCGCTACCGGAAAACACCCGCACTGAATTGCCGTCGTAGCCAAAGTAATAGCCATCCTTACCGTATTTAAGCTGCTTCAGCAGAGCAATGGCCTGATCTTTTTGCACGGAGTCGCCCGCGGGAGCAGCATCGTATAAGGGCTTAACGAGGGAGCTGGCGATATCCAGCGAATTGCGCAGTTCGTTTTTATGCGCGCTGAGCAGGGTGTCGCGCAATATGTCCATGTCCCTATCAACTACGCCTTGCATGCGCGAACTAACTAACGCCAAGAGCACGATAAGAATAGCGATACCGGGCAGTAGCCCAAGCAAAATCAATTTGAGTTTCATTGACATGGAACCCATTCCCCACCTCCGATTCTTGTTATTGTCAGGGCAGATGCAGCCATCCGCCATATGGTTATTTCGACCAATTGTAACCAGTTTGGCTTGAACAGCCAGCAATTCAGACTAAAAGATCTAAAATCGTCTATATTCAATTACATAGTTATAACCGATGACCCGTAATGGCACTGCGATGACCCAGGAAACAGAGATTCACTTACTGCTTAAAAAACTGGCCGTGCCAACACAGGATCTGGCGCAGTTGAGTTTTTGTCGCGGCGCCAAAGAGGCTCAGGTAAAAGAATGGCTGCAAACCTTGCCGCTCACACAAGTACAGCAAGTCAGCGCCCAGCTCTATCAAGCCGTGCATGAAATCAGCCGCGCGGAGATGAACAGCGAGCAGCGCCTGGCGATTCTGGAGCTACTGCGGATTCCGGTACACCACACCCTCAATGGCCTCGCACGCAAGTACCTGAACCAACCGCTGATTCTGCCAGAGGCGGCGCTGAAAACGGCCACTATTGCCCAAGCGATCCAGAAGCATTTTCTCAACGGCTACCTGATATTGGTGCGCCAACTGTGCCAAAAACCCGGCCTCAAAAAAGAAGCCCATGACCTGCAAGCACTGGTGATTGCTCGCGCGCTAACGGCGCTGGGCTTGTTGGTATTGCGCTCCTACCAACTTTATTTACCCATCGCCAGCCAGGTGTGGAGTGAAGTTCATGCGCTCTACCAAATCGCCTGCGCGCTGGGTGTTGCGCAAGTTCCGGTCGATGACCGCCTGCCGCACCAACACGACGTAAAAACCATCCATAACCAGTATTTACGTGTGTTGTTGCTCGCCTCGGCACGCCCTAACCAACTGCGTCAGGACGAGATTGAAAATACCTACAACCTGCTGGAAACCTTGGCCGCCAGCGCTGAACTGGACGATTACGACCCCAAGGGTAAAGAAAACCTGTTTGTGGTACTGACCAACAGCAACCGCTCACCTTTTTATAAATCCCACTGGCGCCCTGCCGCCGCTGCAGAAACAACGACGGCACTGGAACTGCGCACCCATCAATTAGTTACCAAACTGGATGAACTCGCCAAAAATACTGGCGAGAGCAATGGCGATCACAAGCCGGTCGCACTCAGCGCGGCGCTGGTTAAACATTTGGAGCAGGCCTGGAGCCATTTGGCACTGCGCAGCTTTGAGCGGCAGGATGTAAATGCCGAGATCGAAGTCACTGTGGGGCTGAGTAACATCCATTTTCACCTCGCGGACGAACAAGCATTCAATGTGTTCTTAAATCGCAGCAGCGGAGTCGCGGTGGCACCGGAGAAAGGCGACATCTTCCAAAAACGCGGCGTTCAGCTTAAAAAAAATACCCCCCAGAATAACGATGACCCCTGGGGCGATGCATTTGATGTGCGCGGCACTCCGCTGGAGGGGAAAGCCTTATCCACCTTTAATATTGAGAAAAAACTGCTGGAGCGGGAACAAGTGGACTATCAGGGGCTGCACCCGATTTACAAGGTGCCGCTGGTGGATCGCAGCCTGGGTGGTTACGGCCTGGAATGGCGCAGTGAAATTCCGGTGCAGGTGCGTGCAGGTGAATTGCTCGGGCTACGTGAGTATGGACGCAACAAATGGGCGATTGGGGTGGTACGCTGGGCGCATCAAATAAAGGGCGCTACCCAGCTGGGCATTCAAATACTGGCGCCCCAAGCCGTGCCGGTGGCTATCGCGATAGTCCACAAAACCGGTGCCCTCTCTGAATACTTGCGCGCACTGCAGATCCCCGAGTTGCGCGCGGTTAATCAACCGGCCAGTGTGATTACCAATGCGGTTTCCTTTCACGAATACAACAAGGCGCGGCTCTACAGCCAACCGGCACCGGGGAGTCAAACAGCGGGAGATAAATCGATCCAGCTGACCCAGCGGTTATTTGCCACGGGCGCCTTTAGCCAATTTGCCTTCCGCGAATTGATGAGCACCAGCGGCGAACCCACCAGCGCCAAAGACGATTTTAATTCCGTATGGGAATAAAGGCCTAACAGGGTTGGCGGGTGAAACCAGCTGTAATGCGCTGTAGTTGTTGCAACCTGGGGCACAGTGCATCATTCACCCCATATAACTAAAAGGCTCGACCAGATCCCATAAACCGATGATGAAGTTGAGCAAGTTCCTGATTTCAGTAATATAGCCACCCAAGTAGCGCCGGTCGACGCAAGCAATTCGCGACACAAGGTAGAGTTTTTCGACTTATCGGCACAAATTGGTCACATCACACAAAAAATGCACTGCCGCACAGCGGAAAATGGCTGGATCCGGCGCGTATTAACTAAAACGCGCTATAGTCAGATTCAGGCCGCCCCGTCAGTTCGACAGACAATAGAATGGACATATGACTAGTAACGATACGATTCGATTGCTGATTCTGAACAACCAGCGTTCAGAGGCAGAGCGCCTGATAAGTATGCTGCATGCATCCGGTCACCCCTGCCGCGCACAACACGTGGAAAGCGAAGAGGCATTGGTAAAATTGCTGCAAGAGCAGAGCTGGGATCTGCTTATCGGCAATATGAACAGCACCGCTCCTACTCCCGCGATCGCCATCAAACAAATCCGCCGCCTTAACAAAGACGTACCGGTAATTCTGCAATATGAAGCAGACGAGGATGAAAGCCCGTTTGCAGTCGTAGAAGGCCTGCGTTTGGGCGCTGCTGATGTTATCGACCTGGATGACGACCAACATCTGTTGCTGGTCATTGATCGCGAGCTGCAAAACCGCGAACAGCGCCAGGCACGCCGCAATACTGACCGCCGTTTTCGCGAAGCCGAGCGCCGTAGCCAGCAATTGTTAGATAGCTCGCGCGATGCCATTGCCTTTATTCAGGATGGCCTCTACCTCTACGCCAATGAATCCTTTGCCGAACTTTTTGGCTATGAAGACAAAGACGAAATCGAAGCCATGCCGATTATGGATATGGTGGCCAAAGCCGATCAGGCGCGGCTTAAAACCTTCCTCAAAGATTTTGTCTTCAAAGGCGATGATGCGGAATCCAGCAGCGTTGGTTTCACTGGCTTAAAAGAAGATGGCAGCGAAACCCATATTGATTTGGAAGTGTCGCTAGTCACCTATGACGAAGAGCCATGCATTCAGTTTCTGGCACGCGCGGCATCCGCACACATCGCCCACAGCAACAACGAAGAACTGGAAGCGCAGCTCAAACAAATCAAATGGCAGGATGTGGTTACCGGCACTTACAACCGCCAATACCTACTCAACCACCTTGAACACATCATTGATAACGTGGATGAAAAACAACATTCCTGCCTGTTTTATATCGAACTGGATGAATTCAGCGAACGCATCAAAAACAGTTTTGGTGTAGCCGGGGCAGACTTGGCACTGGTCGACATTGCCACCCTGCTGCGCGGCAAGGCCCACACCAGTGACACTATCGCCCGTCTCGGCGATTCCACGTTTGCCATTATTACCCACAATCTCAAAGCGGATGCGGCGGTGAATCGCGCCCAACAGCTGTGTAAAGACATCGAAGGTCATATTATCGAGATCGACCATAAAACCCTGCAGGTGACCTGCAGCATTGGTATCTCCTTAATTAATGAAACCACCACCAGCACCAACACGGTGATTGAACAAGCGCGACAAGCGATGGAGAAAGTCAGGGCTAACAAGGGCAATGGCGCCATGTTGTTTGAGCCCGACTCACCCAAGGGTGAGATCAAGATCGACATCAACGCCACGCTGCAACAAGCTTTGGCCAATGACCGTTTCCGCCTATTGTTCCAACCCATCATCAGCCTGCGCGGTTCCGACGAGGAATATTACGAAGTTTATCTGCGTATGATTGATGAAAGTGGTGCGGAAATTTCGCCAAATATCTTTTTTGAGGCGGCATCCAACATCAGTGCCTGTACCAAGATAGATCGCTGGGTGATTTTGGAATCTATCAAAATGCTGTCGCAGCATCGCGCCAAGGGCAATAAAACCAAACTTATCGTCAATATCAGCCGCCAGTCGCTGTGCGATGAATCACTGCTACCCTGGCTCGCCGTTGCCTTCAAAGCTGCCAAGCTATCGCCCGATGCGGTGGTATTCCAGGCGCAGGAAATTGATGTCACCAATCACTTGAATGCCGCCAAGAATTTTGCCGATGGGATTAAGAAATTAAATACACAATTCTCCATCAGCAACTTTGGCTGCTCACTGAATCCGTTTAATACTCTTACCCATGTAGCAGCAGGCATGATTAAAGTGGACGGCTCGTTTACCAGCGACATTCAAAACAACAATGAAAGCCCCGAAACCCTGATTCAGCTAATTGAAAAGTTAAACGAAGAAAGCAAAATTACGCTGGTGCCCTTTGTGGAAAATGCCAGTGTGCTCTCCACCTTGTGGCAAGCGGGCGCGCACTATATTCAAGGGCATTATTTGCAGGAGCCGAGTTCGGGCATGAATTACGATTTTAATATGGAGTCGTAAACTCTTTCTGTTCATCTCCCTTGCTAATCCCCTAGCCCCTTTTTTCAAAGGGAGGGGGAATTTAGCTACTCCCTTTAACAAAGGGAGGTTTGGAGGGATTCTTAAAGCAGTCTGTCGCGCTCACGAAAACCGAGCAAATACAAAATAGCATCCAGTCCCAAATTGGAAATATTGTGCTCCGCCGAGGCTTTCACCAGCGGTTTTGCGCGGAAGGCGACACCCAAGCCAGCAACACTCAGCATCGGCAAATCGTTCGCACCATCGCCAACGGCAATGACTTGCTCCAGGGCTATGCCTTCTTGCTTGGCCAGCATGGCGAGTAATTCGGCTTTGCGCTGACCATCCACCACTATGCCTTTTACTTCACCGGTGACTTTACCGTCGACTATATCCAGCTCGTTGGCGTAGACATAATCGATACCCAATTTGTTTTGCAGATAGCGGCCAAAATAATTAAATCCGCCCGACAAAATAGCAGTTTTGTAACCCAGTTTTTTCAGTGACGAGATCAGTTTTTCAGCGCCTTCGTTCAAGCGCAACTCGGCGGCAATACCCGCCAGCACCGATTCGTCCAGACCTTTGAGCAAGGCCATGCGACGGGCAAAACTCTGCTTGAAATCCAGCTCACCGCGCATTGCCGCTTCAGTGATCTCGGCCACTTGCTCACCCACACCAGCGGCCTTGGCTAACTCATCAATCACCTCTGCATCAATCAGCGTCGAGTCCATATCAAAACAGACCAGGCGGCGATTGCGACGATAAACGGTATCGCGCTGGAACGCGACATCCACATTCAATTGCGCCGAGAGATCCATAAAGTCCGCGCGCAAGGCGGCCATATCTGCTGGAGTGCCGCGCACAGAAAATTCAACACAAGCGCTGCCTTGTGCCAAATCCTCAGCCTTTAACTCCGCCAATGAAACACGGCCAGAGAGACGGCTGATCATGTCGATATTCAACCCATGTTTAGAGGTCACCGCCGTCAACTCGGCAATCATGGTGGCGTCAATCTGACGCGCCAATAGAGTGACTATGTGGCGGGTTTTACCCTGCTGCTCCGCCCAATGCTCGTAACTTTCGGGGCTGATGGTTTGGAAGCGGACTTGAATATCCTTGGCCGTGGCAGCCTGTTGAATCGCCGCCAATAATTGGGTGCGAGCATCAGCGGAAATGCGCAGCTCCACCAAAATGCCAAGCGCCAGGGTATCGTGAATAACCGCTTGGCCTATGTCCAATACGCGCGCGCCGACGTGGGTAAGCACTTGGGTTAACGCGTGGGTGACACCGGGTTTGTCTTGACCCGATGCATTAATTAAGAGAATTTCGTTCACAATGCCTCACTACAATAGGAGCCAGACAGCATCTGGCCGGGGCGCCGGGATAAAGCGCGCATTCTAGCGGAATTACTCGCAGCTCACAGCAGCTTCTGTGCAGCCTGCTGCTTTCATCAAGACACTGGGCAGATTTCGCCAAGGTGGGGCAACTTAGGCTAGAATGCGATTCTGCACGACAGAGAGCGATAAGATACTTGCAACTATTCGTCAATTCGCCACTCTTATTTGACTGACCCTGGCAGGACCCGGGGTTAAACCTTGAACACACGGACTTAACCATAAAATGGCTTTCATAAATACCTACAAAACCTATCCACAACTCACCCTCTGCAGCCTGTTGCTTATAGCGCTGGGGCTATTGGGTGCCTGGTCTTACCACAGCAACGGCGAACAGAATCAGCGCGAGCAAATTGGCCTTTATGGTCAGGTGCTGGCGAACAGTGCGGCGCGCCAAGCGGTCAACGCCACATTGCAGCAGGACCTAGTCAGCCTACAGGCAATTTTGCTGGAAGTGGGCCAATATCCGAATGTTATCGGCGCGACCATTCACAATGTGGAAAATAAACTGCTGGTGCAAAGCGGCTTTAAACCTAATCAGGTAATTAACGGGCGGCGCTACGATTTCTCGGCGCCCATTGCACTGCACAACAATGTGGCTGGCTATTTGGAAGTCTCGCTGGATGTGCCCCGTCACACCGAACGTGATTACCGTTTTTATCTGTTATGGATGGCCGGTGTTTGTATTTCCCTGTTAATCATTTGGTGGTCGATTCAACGCCAGTGGTGGGCACAGTTAAAAGACAAGCTGCCCAGCACCAGCGAGATAGTCACGGCGGTGGTGGAAAAAATGCCCACAATCGAAGACATTCCCGAGCCAGAGCCGGAAGCCCCCAAACAAGTGTCCGTGCGCTTGAGTTTGGACATAACCAACATGAGCAAACTCTACCAACAGCTCAACAGCGAAAGTTTCGCGAGCGTGCTGCGCCGTTTTGAAAAGCAATTGCAAGGCGTGTTGAATTTGTACGATGGCCAGCGCCAGATGCTCTCCGGCGAAACACTCATTATCGATTTCACCGGCGAAGCCTTTTACGAGTGCAGTTTTCGCGCCGTCTGCGCTGCGCAATTGCTGAGCAACCTCGCGGGCAAAAACCCCAGCCCGCGTTTGCATTTGGCTGCCGCTGTACATGAATTATCAGCGCCAGTGAGTTCCCATAAATCACTGCTGAAAGATTTTGTGGTGCAACACAACAACTATTTAAAACCCGATAAGGGCGAAATTCTAATAAGCCAGCGCTTGATTGATGCCGACCTGCAAGAGCATTTGGACATCATCAGCGACAGCGGCAAATTGGTTGGCTTAAAAGCACCCTATGCGTCATTGCTTGCCAAACAGGAAGAGCAGCTGACCCAAGCAGCCGCACAATAAACCCTGCTCAATCATGACAGTCACAGATTTGTCATGATTTCATCACCTAAGTGTCACAGCACAGTCATAACCTCAGAGCAACAGTCCTGCTCAGGTTATGACTATCATGCTGAATATCGAACAATCCATTACCAATAAATTCCCCGGTTTTACCCAACAAGCGCCCATAGTGCGCAACTCCACCCTCAATATATTGCGCAAGCTCACCCATGAGCGTGAGATCAACGCGTTTTTGCGCGAGCATCAGGGCAATCGCGGTATCGATTTTATCGACCGCATTTTTGATTATTTCAATTTCAGTTACAGCGTTTCCCAGCGCGAGCGCAATAATATTCCTGCGCAGGGGCGCGTGGTGATTATTGCCAACCACCCTATTGGTTCGCTTGATGGTTTGGCACTGTTGCGGTTGGTAAGCGAAGTGCGCAAGGATGTAAAAATTATTGCCAACGATATGCTCATGACCTTTGAGCCACTGCACGATTTATTGCTGCCGCTCGATAATATGACGCGCGCGGCGTACAAGCAGAGTTATAAAAATATCCTGCAGGCACTGAACGATGAGCAAGCAGTTATTATCTTCCCCGCGGGCGAAGTCTCCCGCGCGAGCCCCAAAGGGATTCGCGATGGAAAATGGCAGGCGGGCTTTCTGCATTTTGCGCGCAAAACCCAGGCGCCCATTTTGCCGATTTTTGTTTCAGCGAAAAACTCACTGCTGTTTTACAGCGCCTCAATGATTTTTAAACCGCTCGCCACCGCGCTGCTCGCGCACGAAATGTTTAACAAACAATCGGCGGAAATTAAATTCCGTATTGGTGAGGTGATTCCCTACCAATCACTGGAATCCGATCAGCTGGCCGACAAGGCACTGATCAAACGTCTTAAAAAACATCTCTATAAAATTGGCAAAGGCAAAAACAAAAATAATCAGCCAACGCCATTTATTACCGAAAAAACCATCGCCCACCCGGAAGACCGCGCCGCGTTAAAAAAGGAATTCAAAAACGCCCAATTAATTGGCAGCACCCGCGACAATCACCAGATTTTTTTGTGCGACTACAAACAGCATCCCGTGGTGTTGCGCGAAGTGGGCCGCTTGCGCGAACAAACCTTCCGTTTGGTAGGTGAAGGCACTGGCAGCCGCCGCGATTTGGACAAGTACGATCACTACTATCGCCACCTGGTATTGTGGGATGAAGAAAAACTGTGCATCGCGGGCGCTTACCGCTTGGGTGAAGCCCATAAATTAATGCAGAAAAAAGGCGCTGAAGCACTCTACACCAACGAGTTATTTGATTTTCATCCATCACTTACTCCTTACTTGGAACAAGGGCTGGAATTAGGCCGTAGTTTTGTACACCCGGATTACTGGGGCAAAGCCAGTTTGGATTATTTATGGCAAGGCTTGGGCGCTTATTTAAATCATACCCCCGAAGTTCGCTATGTATTTGGCCCGGTGAGCATGAGCGCGCACTACCCCAAACCACTGCGCGATTTATTGGTGTTTTATTACGAGCGCTACTATCAAAAATATGCCGATGAGAAAAGTGAAACACTGGCAGAAGGTAAACACCCACACCATATCGATGAAGATGCCTTAATCGATTTGCAACAGCGTTTTGCCAGCCTTAATGCTGAGCAAGGTTTTGCGGTATTGCAGGAAGCGTTTAATCAAGCGGACTGTAAAATTCCGGTATTGTTTAAACAATATGCCGCACTTTACGACGAAGGCGGCTACCACCTGCTAGCGTTTAGTGTTGACTCAGAATTTGGCAATTGTGTAGATGGTTTATTTATTGGTGACCTGCAATTTATGAAAGCCGCCAAACGCGCCCGTTATTTAGGCACCACCAATTCAACCGTTGCCGAAAAGTCTGCAGGTTGAAACCAGTAACGCGGATTGGTGTGATCGGTATCAGGCGAAAGTTGTGGATTGGGAATGTTAATTATATAGCGTGGTGAATCCTTTTTATTCAACGGAAAAACATGCGCGGTAAGTGGATGATTGGTCATGAACTCAATCATCTCGCCACTATCAATTATTTTTTCCAAGCCATCCTCAATCCACTTGGCCAAGTATTCGTTATCGTGTTTGACAAAAAAGTAAACGGCAAAGGGATAATGCAGCACCAAGGTTTTCTGTAGCTGTAAGTCTGGATAAATATCACTACGCTGACTTAGCTCTGCCTGTGCCTCAAAATAACCACGCGAAAAAAAGTCGCAGCGTTTGGCGACCACTTGTTGAAACAGCCCTTCAAATAACGCAACCTCTGTCACACGCAAGGACGCGGCGCGCATAATGTGAACATCGGGCCAATTTATGCCCTGACAGCCGAGATATTTTTTTAGCTGTTCATATTCAACAATAGCATCAAACTTTTCCTGATTATCACGATGAATGATAAACCGGCGATAACCCAGCAACCCACGATCCAGCGGGATACGAATGGCCCGAAGTTGACGTTCACGCTCAAGGCTAGTCCCCATCCAGTAGACATCCACCAAACCGCCACGATTTAGCTCAGAGATGGCTCGCTCCTGCTCCATCAAGGTAGTTTCCCGCAATTCGGGCACGGCGCGCCCGGCAGCACCATTAATCAAGGTCATGTGTAAAAGCTGCACGTAATAATCCCGTGCTATATCCATATTTGGCTGCTGGCGAGGTATTTTTATCACGGACAACTCAGCCGCCGCCAGATTGACGGCAACCGCTAGCAGTAAAATGCCCAACCCGGCGCTCGCCCTCATACCCTTCCCCACACCACTCACCTGGATTAATTAAATCGATGGTTGCCATAAAATCCCAATACTATTTTTAAGTATAGGCTAGCCCGGCAATATCCAAATGATCCACGCGAAAGCACTGTGTCAATGGCTACTCAAAATCACTGGGTTGAAACCAGTAACGCGAATTGGAGTAGTTTGTATCGGCAGGTAAAAAAGAATTGGGGATGTGAATGGTATGTCGGGGCGCGAGGGTTTTATTGAGCGGAAAAACATGACTGGTGAGCGGATGGTTTTTCATATAAGCGAGAAATTCACCTTTCTCGATCATTTTCTCCAGGCCCTGCTCAATCCATTGCGCCAATTCTTCGTTGTCGCGCCCCACAAAAAAGTACACGGCAAAGGGATAATGCAATACCAGGGTTTTGTGCTCAATTAATTCAGGGTAGGAGTTTTTGCGCTGGGTTAATTCGGGTAAGGCTTCGTAATAACCACGAGGAAAATAATCGCAGCGTTTGGCTACCACTTGTTGATACAGCCCCTCCAACACCGCCACCTCAGTCACGCGCAAGGCAGCGGCGCGCATAATATCCACATCCGGCCAATCCAGCCCCTGACAAGCGAGCAGGCGTTTTAAATCCGCACCACTTTTCACGGCGTCAAATTCCCGATGGCGATCAGCGCGAATGATAAAACGGCGATAACCAATTAAACCGCGATCCACCGGGATACGAATTGCACGCAGTTTTTGTTCGCGCTCAGTGCTGGTGCCCATCCAATAGACATCAATACTGGTCCCGCGATTTAATTCATAAATCGCACGCCCCTGCTCCATAACACTGGTCTCGCGCAATTCCGGAATGTCACGCCCGGCAGCGCCGTTAACAAGCGCGAGACGCAATAGCTGGGTGTAGTAGTCCTGTGCCACCTGCGAATCGGGTTGGGGTTTGGGGATATTTAACACCGGCGGCAAGGCCAATGCGGGCAGCGCAAGCAGCAGCAAAAGTGCCAGACAAAAGCGCTGAACCGTCATTAGCCACTCCCTATAAACAAACACACCGTAATTAACGTTTAACCAGTATAGGCCAGCGTCCTCAGTGCGCTAGGCAATCTTAAGTCACACAATACAAACATCACTGTTTTTCATAAAATCAGGCTCAACCAAACGCGCGCTGCACAAGCAGGCGCTGTTATTGTTTAGGTTATTGCACCTTGGCAGAGAGAATAAAATCGGCGGGCTGAAACCAATAGCGCGCGTCGAGCTGATCAGCACTATCGGGCAAACTGTTGTTGGGAATATGGATGATGCGCCGCTCGGCGAGGCGCGCCAATGGAAAAGCGCGGCGGGTATGCGGGTGCTGTTGTATGTGCGCAAGCAATTCACCATCGTCAATCATTTGTTCCAAACCTTCCTGCACCCAGGCCGCCAATGCGTGATTATCCTGACGCACAAAAAAGTAGACTGCAAAAGGGTAATGTAAAATCAGTGGTTCGTAGGCAACCAACTCGGGAAATTCACCCGCCCGCTTGTTCATTTCAATGCGAATTTCGTGAAACCCGCGCGGAAAATAATCACAGCGCCCGGCAGCAATTTGTTTAAATAAATTTTCGTAACCAGTACTGGTTTTTACTTTCAAATCGGCAGCGCGCAGAATGCCGGTGTCCGGCCAATGAGTGCCCTGACAAGCGGTAAATTTTTGCAGCTCGGCAAGGCTGTGCACCTGTTCAAATTCAGCCACACGCTTGCGGTGTACCACAAATTGGCGATAGCCCATCAACCCGCGCTCCAGTGGAATCGGGATAGCTCGCAGCGCCGCATTGCGATTTTTATCCGTCCCCATCCAATAAATATCGATTGTGCGGCCGCGCATCAATTCTTGTACCGCACGATCCTGTTCCATATCCATCGTCGGCAACAATGCCGGTACAGGCCGCCCTTTCGCGGCTTTGGTCAAGGCTTTGTGTAGCAGCTCGGTGTAATAGCCATAGGAGGTATCCAAATCCGACCTGGGCTTGGGAATACGCAATTCCGCCGTGCTGGCAACCGCGAGCCCACACCAAAGCCACAAGCAGCTGGTAACAATAAAAAACGCGCGTAATTTCATACTCTTATTATCACTGTTGTATGAACATTGATCGGCGCAACTGCTCGCCCATGCGAGAGTTGCAATCACAGGAAAAGTATAGGTTAATCCCCACCAATATCCTGTCCCTTTCTCCAACAAACAGAGCTTGTTATGCATATTCATATTCTCGGCATTTGCGGTACCTTTATGGGCAGCCTCGCCCAACTGGCCAAAGCGCTTGGCCACCGTGTTACCGGCAGCGACGCCAATGTTTACCCGCCAATGAGCACCCAACTGGAACAAGCGGGCATAGAGCTGATTCAGGGTTTTGACCCGATGTATTTGCAGCCACCGCATATGGCGCAGGCGCCGGATCTGGTGATTATCGGCAATGCCATGAGCCGCGGTAATGCCAGCGTGGAGTATGTACTCAACCAAGGCATAGCCTACACCTCCGGCCCGCAGTGGCTGCGCGATCATGTATTGCAAGGCAAATGGGTGATGGCGGTTGCAGGCACCCACGGCAAAACCACCACCTCGTCGATGCTCGCGTGGATTTTGGAGTACGCCGGTATGGAGCCAGGTTATTTAATTGGTGGCGTCACCAAGAATTTTCCTACCTCAGCACGTTTGGGCAATACACCGTTTTTTGTAGTGGAAGCCGATGAATACGACAGCGCTTTTTTTGACAAGCGCTCCAAGTTTGTTCACTACAATGCACGCACGGTGATTTTAAATAACCTCGAATTTGACCACGCCGATATCTTCCCCGATCTCGCCGCGATCCAAAAACAATTCCACCATTTGATACGCACGGTTCCCAGCAATGGTTTAATTATTTCCCCCAGCAATGACAAAGCCCTCGCCGAAGTAATCCAACAAGGCTGTTGGACACCGCAGCAACAATTTGCAGTCATCAATGAAAACTCGAACGATGAAAGTTCACCGGTAGAAAACAAAGCGGAATGGCAAGCCCCTACTCCTGAATGGCAAGCCAAACTGTTAGCAGCGGACGGCTCCTCATTTGCTGTGCTGCACAACGGCGAAGAAGTGGCGCAAGTGAATTGGGAACAAACCGGTATTCACAATGTGAATAACGGTTTAGCTGCAATCATCGCCGCGCGCCATGTAGGTGTAACACCGGAACACGGCGCAAAAGCATTGGAACAATTTGCCGGTGTAAAACGCCGCATGGAAATTCTTGCGGACGTTCACAGCATAAAAGTCTACGACGACTTCGCCCACCACCCGACCGCGATTAAAACCACACTCGCCGGTTTACGCGCAAAAGTCGGCGACCAAAAAATTATTGCCATCATCGAACCCCGCTCCAACACCATGCGTATGGGTGTACACAAAAACGCCCTCAACCAGAGTGTCACCGATGCCGACGATGTTCTTTGGTATCAACCCGCCAATGTCGATTGGGCAATGGACGAAGTCGTCAACAAAAGCCCCGTGCCCGCAAAACTTTTGCGCGATTTGGATGAATTAATTCACTGCGCTATTTCGCTGAGCGAACCAGACACTCATATTGTGATTATGAGTAATGGCGGGTTTGGTGGTGTGCATCAAAAATTAATTGATCATTTAACTAAGCACGCGTTGTGATTAGATGACAACAATAGAGTGGGTGAAGCGAAAGTGATATCCGCCAATAATTCATATGCGACACTCTGAAAAATGACTCACAAAAAGAAAACTGTTTATCTGGGCACAATAATCGTCACCATCCTAACCCTAGCCTGCTTCCAAATGGCTTTTGTAATGACTGACGGGCTAGCTGCCTCCGGCAATAGCATCGCCGAACGCCACGAGTTTATTCAAAACAACCTAGGCATTTGGCAGTTGGGCTGGCTTAATTGGATGCTGGCGGCACTAGGATTATTAACTTTTTGCTGCCTGTTATTGCCGTACATACCTTCGTCCGAGTGGCGATTATTGGGTATTTTGCTGGTAGCACTGGGTATAGCACCCGATTTAAGTGCAGAGATTATTTTTGCTTTTATTATTCCCTACAGCCATCAAATCGATCCCTCGCTAGCGACTATGCAAATGCTGGAAACGCTAGCAATGCAATTGACCGGAACACTTGGCAATGGGCTTTATAACATTGGTGGATTTTTGCTAAATGCACTTTTGCTCAGCAACAAAAAGCTTCCGCGCAAGCTGGTGCTTATTGGTTTACCTGGATGGTGTTTTGGTTTTGGTTTGAGCATCGCTTGTGCAACCTACTCGATGGAAACTGCAAAGTTTTTTACAGCAGCAGGTATGGTGTGGAGCACAGTGTGGATGTTCGCCATTACGCTGATTGTATTTCGCAAATCAGACAATTATCGGCTTGAACACTAATGACCACAATTGAATGGTTTTTTGCACTCAAGCTGATACATATTGGTTCACTAATATTCTGGCTTGGCCCGAGCTTGGGTGGTTGGTTGATGTTATTAGCCAACCGTAAACAACTTGGTGAGCACTCACCGGCAACACACTTGGCTTATACAATTTTTATCCGTTTATTAATTATTGAACACATTGCATTTTTTGTATTGTTGGGTACTGGCATTGCAATGGCTTCGCTTGTTTACACTTTGCAAATTCCATGGTTGCAATGGAAGTTATTAATTATTTTTACGCTCATTCTTCCGCTTGAAATAGCAGACATATGGTATGGCAACATCAAACTACCGCAGATTTTTTCACACTTGAATGAATCGGGTTACGATACCAAACACGCCCGTACACTCCATATTTATCATGCCTATATAACTCGCATTGCTATCGTGATTATTCCGGTCAGTGTATTGGCAATAATGTGGCTGGTGATTGCTAAACCGCATGCGATAAACCTGTGGTGAAAATTGTGGGTATCATTGAACTCCACCCGCACTGCGAAGCGACACCATCGCACTAAGCCACAAAAAGCACCCTGTCCCTTCAATTACCACCCTTCCCTCTATATCATTAACACCTCAGCAAAACATCGGTCATTACCAGCAAACAGTGCCAAAGAGCCTGTCAAAAAACCTTTTTTCCACTTTTGAGAGAGCTTCAACCATGAAAATTGCATTAATGAACGAATTTAGTCAGGCCGCGAAGAACGCGATTGTGTTGCAGCAGCTGGAATCTGTCGCTGCCGAGCAACAACACAGCATTTATAACGTGGGCATGAGCGATGACAATGATCATTACCTGACCTATATCCACCTCGGCATCATGGCGAGCTTGCTGTTGAACTCCAAAGCGGTGGATTTTGTGGTGAGCGGTTGTGGTACCGGCCAAGGCGCGATGATGTCGCTGAACGCGCATCCAGGTGTATTCTGCGGTTACTGCATAGAGCCGACCGATGCATACCTGTTTGCGCAAGTGAACAACGGCAATGCGCTGGCGCTGCCTTTTGCCAAGGGTTTTGGTTGGGGTGCGGAGTTGAATATTCGCACTATTTTTGAGAAGGCTTTTACCGGCGTGCGCGGCCAAGGTTACCCCGCTGAGCGCCGTGAGTCACAAGTGCGCAATGCCGGTATCCTCACCAGCGTAAAAACCGCTACCGCCAAAGGTTATCTGGATGGCCTGCGCGCTATCGACCCGGAACTGGTAAAAACAGCCGTGACCGGCGAGCGCTTTCAGGCGTGTTTCTTTGAAAACTGCCAGGACGATAGCATCCTCGCCTTTGTGAAGGACGTATTGGGGAAATAAATTCCTCCCCAACCCTCCCTTTTTCAAAGGGAGGGAGCTAATTTCCCCTTTGTAAAAGGGATTTGCTCCGCACCGATTCACCCACTCTGAGGCACACCGAATGACTCAAACACTAACGCCACGCACTATTACCCTCGCGATTACCGGCGCTTCCGGCGCGCAGTATGGCCTGCGTTTATTGCAGTGTTTATTAGCCGCTGATTGCAAAGTGTATTTGATGATCTCCAGTGCCGCCGAAGTGGTGATCCGCACTGAAACCGATTTGGATTTACCACGGGATTTGGAAGACCAGCAGGCGATGCTCTGCTCACTTTACGGCGCCGATGAAGACCAGCTACAACTACTCGCCAAAGACGATTGGTTTGCGGCCGTGGCATCGGGTTCCAGCTCGCCGGCCTCGATGGTCATTTGCCCCGCCAGTGGCGGCACCCTCTCTGCCATCGCCCACGGTGCCAGCAATAATTTGATTGAACGCGCGGCCGATGTCGCCCTGAAAGAGCGTCGCAAATTAATTGTGGTACCGCGCGAGACGCCCTACTCTGAAATCCATTTGGAGAATATGCTCAAGCTGACCCAAATGGGCGTGATTGTATTGCCCGCCAGCCCCGGGTTTTATATGCAACCGCAGTCGGTAGAAGAGCTGGTGGATTTTATTGTGGCTCGCATTTTGGATCAGCTCGGCGTCGCTCAGGATCTAATGCCGCGCTGGGGCGAGGATTAACCCATCTGCAGATCTGCCCTTAACCCAGCCCATTCCCGGGCTGGCGGCTACACCAATCCGCCCCTCCCCCACCCTTATTTGCCCACCACTGGCAACACCCTCGATTTAACCTAGACTTAAGCCAACACTCTGTAAAAATCGAGAGTACCAATGCCCTTTGCGGAATCACTGCCTTGCATACTATTTACCTTTACTGCGGAAAATAGCGGTAAATGCACCATCTGTTTTTGCAACAACAATTTGGCAGACATATTTGGTATTACGGCAGAATCGCTCATTGCCGACAGTGAGTTCCCCTTTAGAAATGTTGACCTGGAATGCCGCCCCGATATTTACACCCACTTAAATCAGTTGATGTATGGCGAGCGCACATTTATAGACCTGAGCTTCACCATTAGCCGCCCTGAAAAAAAACATTGGTTTTTGCTGCAGGCATCAGCACAAAAAGGCTCACCTAAACATACTTACGAAGGCCGCATTTTTGAAATTACCGAGCAGTATGCGCGTCAACAACAGGTGCTGACCTCGGCCAATTATTTTATGCACCTGCTCGACCAACTGCCCGATCGTTTTTATTATAAAGATGCGCAGTCGCGTTACCTCGGTGGCAACCGCGCCTGGCGCGAACAACACCACATTGAAAATATGGCCGATTGGGTCGGCAAAAGCGATTTGGACTCCCCGCGTTTTACACCGGAGTTAGCGCAAAAAATATTTCGCGAAGAGCAAGTAATGCTACAAAGCGGCATAGCATTACGCACCCGCGAAAAAGTCGAAAATGCCGACGGCAGCATACAATATTCCGACTCAATCAAAACGCCGGTGTATGACAACCACAATCAACTGGTAGGGTTGGTAGGGCTAACACGAGACATCACCCAACTGGTGGAAACCGAACAGGCACTAGCGCACGCAAAAGAGCAAGCCGAGGAAGCAGCAAAAGCCAAAAGTGCATTTTTAGCCGTGATGAGCCATGAAATTCGCACCCCCATGAACGGCGTGATTGGCTGCGCATCACTTCTGGCCGACACTCAACTCACTGAAGAGCAGCGTCAACTGGTGCGCACTATTCAATCCTGCGGCGAAGGTTTGTTGGTAATTATTAATGACATCCTCGATTATTCCAAAATAGAAGCGGGGCAAATCCAACTGGAAATGCGTCCTTTTCATCTGCAGGAATTAATTGAAGACACCCTCGAACTTTTCAAAAAAAGTGCACAAAATAAAAATCTGGGATTACAGTATGTTTTGGCTGATGATGTACCGCTGCATGTAGAGGGAGACTCGGCGCGCATTCGCCAAGTACTGATTAATTTAATTGGCAATGCTATAAAATTTACCGACACAGGTGCAGTCACACTCACCATTAAGCTGCAAGAAAAACAGCACAACAAACACCGCTGTACCTTACTGTTTAAAGTCCAGGATACCGGCATAGGAATACCAGCGGAATTACAAGGCAACCTGTTTCAAGTATTTACCCAAGCCGATAACTCGATTACACGAAAATATGGCGGCACAGGTCTAGGTTTGGCGATTTCCAAAAAAATTATCCAACAAATGGGCGGAACCATTTGGTTGGATAGCACGCCGGGGTTGGGTACCAGCTTTTTCTTTACCGCCCGTTTTATCTATCACGAAAAAGCTTACGAACCCTCTACAAAAATTTCACCAACATCAAACTCCTTGCTGTCGACAACAGATGAAAACACCAACCTACCTCTGGAAATAAAACCGCGCAATACACGCGTGCTGGTGGTAGAAGATAATAGCGTTAACAAAATGCTTATTATTAAAATGCTATCAAAATTGGGCTATAACAATATTACCGCCGTAGCCGATGGCTCAGAGGCCGTGGATATCTGCCGGGAAATGGCTATCGATATAATATTGATGGATATTCAAATGCGGATTATGGATGGTTACACCGCTACCGAAAAAATCAGGGCGCAACAAAATGTTGCGGGCCAACCCTGGATCATCGCACTCACGGCGGGCGTACAACAGGCGGATGCGGAACGCGCCTTTGCCTGTGGCATGAATGCTTTTGCTACCAAACCTATTCAACTGCTTGAATTAAATAATGCGCTTATCCAGGCAGAGACTGCGCTGCTCACTACTAGCGCCTAAGTGTTCAAGGTGTGAAAGGCATCTGTTAAACTGATGCTCCAATCATTATGACCACGTTGCTATGACTCTCCCCAACCAGGTACGCATTGTTGAAGTAGGCCCGCGCGATGGTTTGCAAAACGAAAAGCAAACCATCACCACTGCCACCAAAATTCAATTAATCGAAAATTTAGTCGCTGCTGGTTTAACCTATATTGAAGCCGGTAGTTTTGTGAACCCGAAATGGGTGCCGCAAATGGCTGACAGTGGCGATGTATTTTCTGGCGTCGCACGCAAACCCGGCGTAACTTACGCTGCACTCACCCCCAACCTGCAAGGTTATGAACGTGCGATTGCCGTTAACGCCAATGAAGTGGCCATTTTTGCGGCGGCATCGGAAGCCTTTAGTCAAAAGAATATTAATTGCTCCATTAGCGAAAGTATCCAACGTTTTGAAACCTTAATTAGCGCCGCCAAAGCGCAACAGATCCCGGTGCGCGGTTATATCTCCTGTGTTGCCGGCTGCCCCTATTCCGGCGCAGTAAATGCACAAACCGTTGCCAGTATCGCCAAAGAATTATTAGCCATGGGCTGCTACGAAATTTCGCTGGGCGACACCATCGGCGTAGGTACAGCAGGGCAAATCAAACACTTGATTGAAACACTCGCGCGCGACATTCCCATTGAAAAAATCGCTGCGCACATGCACGACACTTACGGACAGGCACTCGCTAACATTTATGCCGCATTGGAAATGGGAGTAAGCGTAGTGGATTCATCCGTCGCCGGCTTAGGCGGCTGCCCCTTCGCCGCCGGTGCAACCGGCAATGTCGCCACTGAAGATGTAGTCTATTTATTAAATGGCTTGGGTATTCAACACGGTGTTGATCTGGATAAATTAATTTATGCCGGCAATACCATCAGCGCAGCATTAAATAAACCAAGCAATTCAAAGGTTGCGAAGGCAAAAAGCAAATCCCTCTAACCCCATCTGAAAAAGCGAGCGTCGGGGAGGGATTAAAATATCGAGGAAAAAATGACAAACGAAATCGAACAACAAATCAATTTGGAAACCGCGCAAATTCACTGGCACGAACTGCAGCGTTTTTTCGCGAGCGGCAATGCCATCGCTGTAGATCCAACATTGGATCTAACTCACGTCGCCGCCCAAATTGTCGCTGACAATGCCGCGCAAATTAAAATCTGGATGGATGCGGGCTTGGTTGATGCAGTCAAAGATACCCAAGCCCAATCATGGTACGAACAAAATGCATTGGTATGGGCCGTGGTGATAAAACCTTGGGTGTTGGTGCAGCCGATAATTTAAAAGGTAAACTAAGCATGCGCCACATTCGCCGCGCCACAAAAGAAGATGCAGAAGCCGTAACTAATTTATACCGCGAACTCAATACACTCTCACCCGTCTCAGTATTGCCAGAGCGAATTGACGCAGTAGCAAATAGCAGCAATACATTCTTGCTAGTGTGCGATGATAGCGGCGAAATTATCGCCACCGCACTCCTCTGTCTATGCCAGGATGTGATGTTCGACAACCAACCTTTTGCAGTGGTTGAAAATGTAGTGGTCAGTGCCAACTATAAACGCGAAGGCATCGGCAAAAGTATGATGGATTATATTGAAGCGTTTTGCTTGGCGCAGGATTGCTCCAAAATTATGTTGCAGACCAGCAGTGAAAACCGCGACGCACAGGATTTTTACACGGCGATGGGTTACGACCCGAACGCCAAAATCGGTTTTATAAAATATCGCCGCTACCTCTCGCGATAGGTTGCTATTTTTTGCGATAGGTCGCTACTTTTTACTATAGATAGTTCGGCTAATAATTTCTTTACTCAATCATCAGGATACACATTATGAATCTTACTGCCAGCGGCGTTGCATTGCG
This sequence comes from Cellvibrio sp. BR, assembly GCF_000263355.1. Lineage (NCBI taxonomy): Bacteria > Pseudomonadati > Pseudomonadota > Gammaproteobacteria > Cellvibrionales > Cellvibrionaceae > Cellvibrio > Cellvibrio sp. BR. The sequence goes on from NZ_JH668202.1 coordinate 611,864, forward strand.
CTTTTTGTTCGCGCTCTTATTGGTACTACTCAGTTATAACCCAAGTGGCTACTCTTATTTTCACTGGGTTCATAGCAGCTTCAGTGACATTACGCCCTATGTAGTAATTGCGGGAGTTATTTTGCTCATTGGCTGGGGAATCTACATTAAAGCCACGCTTAACTCGCTCGGGTTAATTGGCATAATTGCCCTCGCAGCGCTTTTTGCATGCCTAGTATGGCTGTTTGTTTACTGGGGATTTTTAAGCGTTACCGACATCTCGGCAATGGCTTGGGTCATTGAGATATTGCTAGCTGCATTGCTCGCCGTAGGAATGTGCTGGTCGCACTTCACTCGCCGCATGAGTGGGCAAGTGGATGTGGATGAGATAGAAGATAAGTAGCACTTTAAGAGGATTAGCCAAGGTTTTGGCTAATCCTTTTTCTGGTTATTTTTTGCGTCAAACCTTTTTAATTGAAAAATTACTGCGTTGCGGTCATATCCCGCTCTAACCCACTTGGCCCTGCGGGCTTTTTATTTTTCCACACCCACATTAACCCACGCACATAGCCGTCACCTTTTACGGTGGTGTGATCAAGCCCTTCCATTGCATAATTTTGCAACTTAAGCCCTTGGTAGTTGCGTGCAACTAACTGCTGCTGGAATTTAATTATAGGGTCGCGAAAAGCGGGATACTCTGTGGTGCCATAAGAAATAAACATACGACCATTGAGTGCTTTGTGTGTTTTTGCGTAGCTGTTATCCAACTTCACGAGTGCTTGTTTATCCCACTCCACTGCCGGGCTTAATGCGATAAAACCGCTGAAAAAATCAGGCGCCTGATAAGCGGCGGCAATAGTAAATAATCCACCCAATGAATTACCGGCAATTACCCTGTCGGCTTTTTCACCGCGATATTGTTTTTCTATGAGTGGGGCAACCTCTTGTTGGATGAATTGTAAAAACAAATTAGCTTTGCCTGAACCCTCATCCACCGAGGTAAAAGTGTAATCAATGCGTCTTTCTTTGCCGTAATCTGCAGCTGAAGGATAAGACAAGCCAACCATAATAAATTCGGGCACTTGATTGTCATAAATTAAATTGCCGTAGGTTGATACCAGTAGTGGCGTATCCCAATAAGCATCGAGATAGTAAAGGACCGGATATTTCTTTTCAGGATTGGTTTTATAACTGGATGGATAGACCAGGACTAATTCATGATCTCTGCCAGTGATTGCTGATTGGATGGGAATAATTTCGGTATTACTCAATACAAACTGCTTGGTGCTTTGCTGTGCAAAAGCCATGTTGGCCGTTGCGAAGAATACAATTAGAAAAGCGCCACAGATATAACGCATAAATACCTCCATTGATAATTAACAACACCACTAGCGTTTATTGTGCAGCTCCCAGGTTTCCTGTTTTTTCTTTTCACTTTTGCGCAGCAGTACATAAGTGGCGCCAAGCCAACCGTGGCGTTTCTGTGCCGAATGAAATGCCATCACCTCATCCAATTGCGGCAGCCAGTGGGCAACGCAGCTTTTTAATTGCGCCGGTTGTTCGCGCCCTTCACCTTTGCCATGGGTAATGAGTGCGCAGCGAATATCGTGCGTCATGCAGTCTTTAATAAATTGAAATACAGCGGTGCGCGCTTGATCGATGGTCATATTGTGCAAATCGAGCCGTGCATCAATTTGGTATTTACCCATACGCAAACTGCGGTAAACACCGTGCTGCACACCATCGCGCTTGAATTCAATTACGGCGAGCGGATCAAGCGGCTCTATATATTCGCCGGAGAGAAAGTTTTGGTCTTTCGCGAGCTCAGCAGTAGCGGCCTTACGGCGGGTTGCGATACTGGTTTTGTCCTTATGCGGCGATGCCAGCACCACTTTCTCTTCTACCTTGATGGGTTTTACATCTTTCATCTGGGAGAGAAAGAAATCGCTATCAGAATTGTTAGTAGACATAAGCGGGAATCTAAACAGCAGTAGAGGATGTGGAATTGTAAAACAAAAGGCCACCCTTGTGAGGCGGCCTTTTGTTTTACGTAGAGCGCGGAACGCGCGATTATTTACCGCACAACTATTGATTGGCGCGATTGGCAATCAACTCATTCACCACCGCTGGATCAGCAAGCGTTGAAGTATCACCCAATGAATCCAATTCGTTAGCGGCAATTTTGCGCAAGATGCGGCGCATAATTTTGCCGGAGCGGGTTTTGGGCAAACCCGGTGCCCACTGGATAATGTCGGGGCGGGCGATAGCGCCAATCTCTTTCACCACCAAGGCCAACAATTCTTTCTTCAATTCGTCACTCGGTTGCTCCCCAGCCATCAAGGTAACATAGGCGTAAATGCCCTGGCCTTTGATGTCGTGCGGGTAGCCAACTACTGCCGCTTCCGCAACCTTGTCGTGCAGCACCAATGCACTTTCCACTTCGGCAGTGCCCATACGGTGACCGGAGACGTTTAATACATCGTCCACACGGCCGGTAATCCAGTAGTAACCATCGGCATCGCGGCGCGCGCCGTCACCGGTGAAGTAGTAGCCAGGATAGGTGCTGTAGTAGGTGTCGATGCAGCGTTGGTGGTCGCCGTACACAGTGCGGATCTGGCTTGGCCATGCTGCCTTGATGCAGAGATTACCCTCGCCTGCGCCGATAACCTCTTTACCTTCCGGATCAAGCAGCACTGGCTGCACACCAAAGAAAGGCACTGTTGCGGAACCGGGTTTGAGGTCAATAGCACCGGGCAATGGGGTGAGCATGTGAGCACCGGTTTCGGTTTGCCACCAGGTATCCATAATCGGGCAGCGGCTATCACCCACTACGCGGTAGTACCACTCCCAGGCTTCGGGGTTGATGGGTTCACCTACGCTGCCGAGGATTTTTAAACTGGCGCGCGAGGTTTTGGTGACATAGTCGTCACCTGCGCCCATCAGGGCGCGAATTGCGGTGGGTGCGGTATAAAAGCTGTTGACGCCGTGTTTGTCGATGACTTGCCAGCAGCGCGAAGCATCCGGGTAAGTGGGCACACCTTCAAACATTAGCGTGGTCGCACCGTTGGTGAGCGGGCCGTAAACGATATAGCTATGGCCGGTCACCCAACCTACGTCGGCAGTACACCAGTAAACGTCGCCTTCCTGATAATCGAATACGTATTTGTGGGTCATGGCCGCTTGCAGCAAATAGCCGCCGGTGGTGTGCAATACCCCTTTGGGTTTGCCGGTGGAGCCGGATGTATAGAGGATAAACAGCGGATCTTCGGAATCCATGATCTCCGGTTCACAATCATTGGCCTGACGCTCAACCAGATCTTCGTACCAGAAATCGCGCTTTTCATCCCAAGCGATATCACCGCCAGTGCGTTTAACCACGATACAAGTGTGTACACCGGGGCATTGTGCCAGGGCGATATCGGCATTCTTTTTGAGTGGCACACGTTTGCCACCGCGCAGACCTTCGTCCGAGGTAATCACTACCTGACATTCCGCATCCTGAATACGGTCTTTCAACGCCTCGGGTGAGAAACCGCCGAATACGATTGAGTGGATCGCGCCGATACGGGTACAAGCGAGCATGGCATAAGCTGCTTCTGGAATCATCGGCATATAGATGCACACACGATCACCCTTTTTCACCCCGCGTTCGCGCAAAGCGTTGGCGAGACGACAAACTTGGTCGTGCAATTCTTGGTAGGTAATAAATTGGTCTTCGGAAGGATCATCGCCTTCCCAGATAATCGCCGTTTGTTTGGCGCGGGCCGGTAAATGGCGGTCGATGCAGTTAACACTGACATTCAATTTGCCATCGATAAACCAACTCACTTCGCCTTTGCGCAAATCACTTTTGGTCACTTGCGACCAAGGCTGCTGCCAGGTCAGGAAGGTTTTTGCCTGCTCCGCCCAAAAGGTATCGGGCGCATTGATTGATTGGTCGTACATTTCCTTGTAGCGCGCCAGAGTGATCGCTGCGCTGCGTTTAAAGGATTCGGGAACCGGATACAGATGGACTTCAGACATGTTGATCTCTCTTCGACGTTATCTTGTTATTCGCGGGAAAGGCTGCAGGAATGATTCCGATGTCACACGCCACCTAACTCAAAAGCTGCCCCTCAAAAAATCGCTTCAAGCTTAGCAGTTCTGGAGCTTAAATCTCAATGACAACGTTGTCCATCAAGGTTAAAAAATGTTTATTTGCCTAAGCGCAGCTATTAGCGCTTAGGTGTGCCCGGCCCCTCCCGATCCATGCGCTCCAACTCCTGCTTGTAGGCATCCACTTCTTCCCAGTCAAACGCGGTTCCCGCATTCAAATGATCGGGATGCAGAGCGCGCTCCTTGGCGTTTTCTTGCAAGCTATGTTCTTTTTGCGGCTCGTCATCAGCGCCAAACTGCTTGAGAAGTTCATCGGTTTTTTTGGACATAGTGATATCTCCGGAAAGACACTCTTATTGATTAAATCGCAGACATAAAAAAGGGCGGTTGATCCGCCCTTTTATACGTAACTCAGATTACAGTCATCACATGGATAAGACTTATTCCATCTGCATAGGAATGGTATTGCTGGTTCGATTGACGCTGTTGTCTTCATTTAAATAGACCAGCTTGGGTTTGTGCGTCGCCAGCTCTTCATCGTTAAAATAGCCATAGGTCGCAATAATTACGCGATCACCCACCGCTACCTTACGTGCTGCCGCACCATTCATAGAAAAGGTGCCTGAACCCGGCTCAGCCAAAATGATGTAAGTGTGAAAACGCTCGCCATTATTGACGTTGTAAATATCGATTTGCTCGAATTCACGCATACCAGCCAGGGCTACCAGATCGGCGTCAATCGCGCAGGAGCCGTCGTACCACAGCTCGGCCTGGGTCACTTTGGCCATGTGTAATTTTGCTTTAAGCATATGAGTCAGCATGGAATCCTCCGGGGAATCACTGGGGCAGTGGCGGCGTTTAGACCAGCACCACAGAAACATTGTCAATTAGTCGTGCGCCCTGGGTATACATGGCGCCGAGTATAGTGATCTCCCGATCATCGTGTGCCGCCATTTCCAGTGTGCGGCTATTGCAAATGCTGATGTAGTCCACCCGAAAACCCGCCGCTTCAATCTGCGCGCGCGCCTCGTCCACCAACACTGAAAAATCGCGGCGACCATCAGTGATCGCCTGTTTGATTGCATTTAAACTGCGGTTGAGCACCGCGACCTTTGGGCGCTCGTCGGCAGTGATAAAGCCATTGCGCGAGCTCATCGCCAGGCCGTCTTCCTCGCGAAAAATCTCACCGGCAGTGATTTTAATCGGAATACACAGGTCTTCCACCATGCGACGAATAACCGCCAGCTGTTGAAAATCCTTGATGCCGAACACCGCTTCGTCCGGCTGCACAATATTAAACAACTTGGTGACTACGGTTGTCACGCCCTCAAAGTGACCGGGGCGACTCGCACCGCAGAGTACATCGGTCATGGTTGGCACTATCACACGCGTCTGCTCGGCCATACCATTAGGGTAGATTTCTTTTTCATCGGGGCAAAACAGGTAGTTGCAACCTACCGCCTCCAATTTGGCCGAATCAGCTGCCAAGGTGCGTGGGTATTTATCCCAATCTTCATTCAAGCCAAATTGCAGCGGGTTGACAAAAATACTGGTCACTACCACATCGCAATTGCGCTGGGCGATTTTCACCAGCTCGATATGGGCGCTGTGCAAGTTGCCCATAGTCGGCACAAAACCAATACGTTTACCGGCTTTGCGCTCGGCCGCCAAGGCTTCACGAAGGGATTGAATGTGATGAAAAACCTGCATATTACTGCCTCAAACTGCCCATCAACCGAGCTTGGATTCGGGCGCGCGATAATACACGGTCAGGATTGAGAAGTACATTTTTAGATCAAAAAACAACCAGATCTTCCGGGTGCGCCGGCTTACCTGATCAAGGGAAAAGCCGAGCCTGATTATCGATTACGGGTAAACGAACAACCGCATCGCCAAGGGTAAAAGTGCCGCCCTGAATCACCTTGGCACACAAACCGCCGTAACCAAACATCGCCGCTGTACCGCCCGCCCCCAGCGCTTCATCCATACGCGAGCAGGGGTGACAAAGGGCGTTGGTTTCGAGGATCACTTCGCCGATTTGCAAACGCTGATAGCGCAGCAAATTCATATTCATGCCGGAGATGACCAGATTGCGGCGCAACAGGCGGGGGTCTATCGTGGAGTGTCCGGTGTGACGGCAAATTGCCTCAATGTATTCACTGCTGATCAGCGTCACTTGGCGCGCTGATCCCGGTGTTTTTTTCATGCGGTGATCGCCCACCAACCCCAAACCCACCACCGCCTCGGCTTGATCAACTACCACAACTTCCCCGCGCCGCTCACTGCGCAAACCAATCCACTCCAATTTTCCGGGAGCGATACTGGCACAGAGTTTGTCGAGCAGACGGGCTTGGCTGTTCATCGGGAAAACTCACTGGGGATTACTATTGATAGCGATTAATACTGATCCTGCTGGAAATACTCAGGCGCGAGATTATCAAAGCGGGTGTATTTGCCCACGAACGCAGCGCGGCAGGTGCCGATTTCGCCGTTACGTTGCTTGCCGATAATCAATTCGGCCATGCCTTTGTCAGGACTGTCTTCGTTGTAATATTCGTCGCGGTAGATAAACAGGATAACGTCCGCGTCCTGCTCAATGGCGCCCGATTCACGCAAGTCAGAGTTCATGGGGCGCTTGTTGGGGCGCTGTTCCACGCCGCGGTTTAACTGCGAAAGGGCGATCATCGGGCATTCAAATTCTTTGGCCATGCCTTTGAGCGAGCGCGAGATTTCGGAAATTTCCTGGGTACGGCCTTCACCACTGCCAGCAACCGTCATCAACTGCAGGTAGTCGACCATGATCATGCCGGGGTTGCCGTGTTCACGTGCGATACGCCGGATACGGGCGCGCATTTCCTGGGGGTTCAAACCGCCGGTATCGTCGATAAAGAGCAATTTGTCTTTGAGTTTGGCAACGGCAGAAGAAAGTTTCGGCCAATCCTCTTCGGTGAGTTTACCGTTACGCATTTTGCCTTGGTCGATACGACCAATGGAGGACATCATCCGCATCACCAGCGCGGAAGATGGCATTTCCATACTAAACACCACCACCGGCTTAGGCTGGTTAAACAGCGCGCCCTCCACGAAGTTGAGCGCCAGCGCGGTTTTACCCATGGACGGACGCGCTGCGAGAATAATGAGTTCACCCGGCTGCCAGCCGGAGGTGCGCTGATCCAGGTCAGTAATACCCGTGGGCACACCGGTGATGTCACTACCGGAGCGGAACAGTTCATCAATGCGCTGCACCGTTTGTTTCAGCAGCTCATTCACACCGACCAAACCACCTTCTTTGGGGCGATCCTCAGCGATCTCGGCCACGCGTTTTTCGGCCAGCTGCAACAGGTCATCGGAATCCAGACCTGCGGGGTTCATACTGGATTTACTAATATCCTGTGCGGCGGCAATCAGTTGGCGCAGGGTTGAACGCTCGCGTACGATTTTGGCGTAAGCAGCAATGTTAGCGGCGCTTGGCGTATTGTTGGCCATTTCGACCAAGTAGCCCAAACCGCCCACACGCTCCAATTCGTCGTGCTTATGCAGCTCTTCCGAGAGGGTGATAACGTCCAGCGGCTGACCGGCTTCCTGCAGCGCCAGCATCATGCGGAAAATGAGTTTGTGATCCTCGCGGAAAAAATCCGATTCGGTGACCACTTCGAGCACTGCATCCAGGCGGTTGTTATCCAACATCAAACCACCCAGCACCGATTGTTCTGCCTCTACCGAATGCGGCAGTGCAGACTGGGCGGTGAGTTGGCTCGCGAGGCGATCCTCAAAACTGGCAGATTCGAAGCTGGATTCAGGCATAAGTCGTTAAAACACTGGCGTAGTTATTTGTCTAATCGATATTGATCGAATTGGGTGCAAAAAAAATCGGGCACATCTAAACCCCGAAAGGGTTGTCGATAGTGCCCGATTTCCTCTAGCTTGTCAGCAGAAGCTGACCAGCAGAACTGTGCGCCAAAGTATTACTCTGGAACAACAGCCAATTTAACCGCTTGAATCACTTCAGCGTGCAACTGAACGTCGATCTCGTATTGACCGATTTCACGCAGTACGCCTTGTGGCAAGCGAATTTCTGACTTGGCAACTTCAACGCCAGCTGCAGTGATTGCATCAGCGATGTCGCGAGTGCCGATAGAACCGAACAAACGGCCTTCGTCACCAGCATTAGCCGCGATAGTCACTTGCAATGCAGCCAGTTTCTCAGCGCGTGCAGTTGCTTCAGCAATTTTTGCAGCAGCTGCCGCTTCCAAACCAGCGCGACGCGCTTCGAAGTCAGCGATGTTTTTTGCAGTAGCAGCAATTGCTTTGCCTTGCGGCAACAAGAAATTGCGGCCATAGCCAGACTTAACGGTAACTTTGTCACCAATAGCGCCTAAACGGCCTACTTTATCGAGCAGAATAACTTCCATCTCTATACCCCTTACTCGTGGCTGTCAGTGTATGGAATCAAAGCCAGGTAACGAGCACGCTTGATAGCAGTAGCCAACTGACGTTGGTATTTAGCTTTGGTGCCAGTGATACGGCTTGGAACGATCTTGCCAGTTTCGGTGATGTAAGCTTTCAGCGTTTCAACATCTTTGTAATCGATGCGCTTGGTGCCTTCAGCGGTAAAACGGCAGAATTTGCGACGACGGAAAAAACGGGCCATGGTTATACCTCCTGCTCTTCTTCAAAATCATCTGCATCAACACCGTCTTCATCAGACAGGTCTTCTGCGTCATCACGACGTTCAGCGCGCGCTGGGCGAGCTTTGCGTTCACGGCCTTCTTTTTCGGCTTTCATGATGAATGATTCTTCAGTGATGGCGGCATCTTCACGCAGAACAAGGCTACGCAAAATGGCATCGTTGTAACGGAAGTTGGTAGTCAACTCTTCCAATACAGCGTCAGAGCACTCTACGTTCATCAGAATGTAGTGAGCTTTGTGCACTTTATTGATGGAGTAAGCCAGTTGACGACGGCCCCAATCTTCCAAACGGTGAACTTGACCACCGTCGTTTTTGATAGCTGAGCTGTAACGCTCAACCATGGCTGGAACTTGTTCGCTCTGGTCAGGATGAACCAGGAAAACGATTTCGTAATGACGCATGTTTAGCTCCTTACGGGTTAAAGCCTCCTACTTTGCTGATAAATAACGAAGCAGTGAGACAAGGAGTAGCCGATTTTACAGTCACAGGGTGACTTTACCCCCGGCCAGTTTGGGGTGCGGAATTGTACGCATAACACCCCCTACAGGCAAGTAAAACCACGGCCCGCATCACCTTTTCCCCACTTCACTGCACTATCGCCCCTTTCCCGAAAAAAATGGCACTGCCACTTTATGCCGAAACCTGAAGCAGGTGGTCATGCCACCTACCCTTGCATGACATTAGGTGGGCTCTGGTAAGTATCCCGAGCGAAGACATCACTACACAACCTAGTAGGAGCAAAGTCATGAAGAATAATCATCCCGGTTGCGCAGCGCCAACTGCTGCGCGCTCCACAAATCCACGCAACAGGCTATTCGCAAGCCTGGTTTCATGCCTTGCCAGTATTGCTTTCTGCAGTACAGCGCTAGCTGCCGTACCCGCGTTACAGGTGCAGGGCAATAAAGTCCTCGTCGGCGGTAAATCCGTTAGCCTTGAAGGTGTCTCCCTGTTTTGGAGTAACACCGGCTGGGGCGCAGAAAAGTTTTATACCGCCGCTGCGGTCAAACGCGCTAAAACCGAATTCAACGCCAACCTGATCCGCGCCGCCATCGGCCACGGGGAAGGTGGTGGTATCCAGGATGACTGGAACGGCAACATGGCGCGCCTCGATACCGTTATCCAGGCAGCTATCGACAACGATATGTATGTAATCGTTGACTATCACAGCCACAAAGCACACGAGAACTGGGGTTCAGCAGAAGCCTTCTTCAAACAAGTGGCGCAAAAGTGGGGCCAACATAACAACGTTATTTACGAACTCTACAACGAGCCATTGGGTATGGATTGGCACTCGGTACTCAAACCCTATGCAGAGCATGTGGGTGGCAAAATCCGCGCGATTGACCCGGACAACCTGATCATTATGGGCACGCCTAACTGGTCGCAAGATGTTGATGTCGCATCAACCAACAAAGCCAACGTCTCCAACCTGGCCTATACCGTCCATTTTTATGCCGACAGCCACCGCGGTTCCTATCGTGCCAAGGCACAAACAGCACTCAATAATGGCGCTGCATTGTTTGCCACTGAGTGGGGTGTAGGCCATGCCAATGGTAGAGGCACAGTGAATCACGCCGAAACTTGGGCCTGGATCGACTTCCTGCGCGCTAACGGTATCAGCCATGCGGGCTGGGCGTTCCACGATAAAGAGCGCGATCAGGCAACCGGCGAGGTAGAGACTTCCTCCTTTTTCTGGGCCGATGGGTCACTAAAAGAATCCGGCCGGTTTGTGAAGGAAATTCTGGCGGGCCGAAAACCCATAGATGGCGATGACGATGGCGCCGGTGGCAACTGCACCAAAGCTAATCCGGGCGATGCCATCCAGGCCGAAAGCTGGTGTCAGATGTCTGGCGTGAAGACCGAAACGACCAGCGATGCAGGTGGTGGTTTGAATGTCGGCTATATCGATGGCGGCGACTGGATGACTTACTCAGTCAATATACCTACCACCGGTACCTACAAAGTTAGCTACCGCGTTGCAGCTCAGGCAGGTGGCGGACAGCTCCAATTGGAAAAAGCCGGTGGCAGCCCGGTGTATAGCAATATCAACGTTCCCGCGACGGGCGGCTGGCAAAACTGGCAGACCATTTCCCACAATGTAGTTTTGCCCGCAGGCGAGCAACTGATCGCGCTCTCGGCGATTACCGGCGGCTTCAATATCAACTGGCTGAAAGTAGAAAGCACTGGCGGTGACAACTCCGGTACCGTAATCGCGACTATTCAGGCGGAAGACCATAGCCAACAGAGCGGCACACAGCAGGAAACCACAACCGATACCGGCGGTGGTAAAAACGTTGGCTATATCGATGCCGGGGACTGGCTCTCTTACGCGGGTACGCCGGTCAACATCCCCAGCAGTGGCAACTATGTGATCGAGTATCGCGTGGCCAGCCAAAACGGTGGTGGCAGCCTGGCATTTGAAGAAGCGGGCGGCGCACCGGTGCATGGCACCATCGCCATCCCTGCAACCGGTGGCTGGCAAACCTGGACGACCATCCAACACACAGTCAACCTGAGTGCGGGCAACCATCAATTTGGAATTAAAGCCAATGCCGGTGGTTGGAACCTAAATTGGATTCGCATCAGCAAGGCCCATTAATCCCGACAAGATAGGATAAGTGAGGTTTTTTGCCGCCTTCGGGCGGCTGTTTTCGTTATGTCTGAACCGGCGCGGAGTCAACCGGCGGCAATGCTTGCTTGCGATACTCAGAGGGCGTCATTCCCGTTATGCGTTTAAAAAATCGATGAAACGCCGATTGGCTGTTGAAGCCGGCTTTATACAGAATGTCCAACACCGTATCGCCCGCACACTCTGGCGCCGCCAATAACCGCTTGGCCTCTTCCACCCGCTGGGTATTGATGAATTCAAAGAAGTTTTGTTGGTAGTGGTCATTGATGATGGTCGATAGCTCGCGCGGCTTGATGCCAATCTGTTCAGCAAATCGCTCCAGATTGATCTGGCTTTCCAAATGCAATCGCTGTTCGCGAATACCGCGCGCGACCGCCTCGCGCTTTTCGTCTACTTGTGGAATGTCCTGCAGCCGGTCTTTTTCGGGCGCTACAGCCACCACCAATTCGTACTGCAACAGCTCGCGGGTATTGCGCCAGCCAAACAGGAACAGGCCATTCACCAGCAGCACCGTCAGGTAGTTATTCAAAATCCCCAGCAGGTCATTGGTTTCGCCACTCACATAGCCGCCCAGGAAATAGGCGACAAACGACCAGAGCCAGTGGATAAAAAACCCACCCAACACCCAATCCGCCAGTCGCAATTCCCGCTCAGCGATGCTGGAGTACATTTGTTTTAACTGCTGACGCAAACGGAACTCGGTGTAGAAACACGCGAGCACATAAATGAGCGGCGAGCATTTGACCAGGAACCACACAAAAGCCAAGGCCGCACGATCTGCCTCTGTCAGGGCCGCCCAGTGCCAGGGCAGCCAGTCATGGAGACTCAAGTCATAAGCAAAAATAACTCCCACCGCCAACAGGGCAGGCAACAGATGCACACCATGGCGCCACTGATAGACGTCGCGCTCACAGGACAGTGAGCGCAAATAAAAGAACAACACCGGCCCTTGCAACAAGAGGCAAGCCGATAACAGCGCAGGTATCCAAGGGTAATGAGCAATCGATATCGACTGGAAACTGGTATTCCAGGTGATGAGAGTAGTGGTAAGCGTTCCTATCACCAGCATGAAAAAGAGTTGCAGCAACCGACGTGACGGTTTCCTGCCGCCGGGCAAAATGCCCAGAGCAATACACAAGATCAGGGTTTCCAAAATAGTCAGGGCGATGACCACTTCATGCAAATTAAGTAAGAGATGTTTCATTATTTTTATGTGTCGGTAATTCGGCGATAGTTTTTGTGGAATAGCCTGTCAGCATTTCATATGACCGCGCCGCTAAATTATCACAGCCTGTAGCGCCATCACTGACCCCACTTTGCATTTTCAGCACATGACGTTGGCCGACTTTAGCCACCGGGTAAAACGCACAATAGGTTTTCGATACCAATCCCATTTATGCATCACAAGTGGGAACTCCCACTTTCTCGATAAACCCGCACGAAGGAAGCCTCCCTCCAGCTGCTCGCATACATTGGGCAAGCCCTTTACGGCGCTACTCCAAAATCTCCTGTTATAAAAAACAATAATTCCCCCGGAGGAACTATGAAACTCAAACATTCGGCGAGTATCCATTCGCTGGCGCTGGCCATGTTCAGCCTCGGCGCGGCCAATACCCTTGCGACAGACTACAACGACCCCTGGTGGGCAAGCCCCAATACCAATACCAGTTTTGTCGACCAGTTCGATGGCGTGAGCATCAACCGCAACAAATGGTTGGTGGAGCAAAACATTTTTGTGAATGGCGAGGATATTGATTATCAGGATGTGGAATACCCCGCCGCTGATTGGACTTTTCGTGTCGGCCAACCCGATGCCGGTGCCACAGATGGCAAGGTACTCAACCTGAAAGCCCGCTATATGGATGGCCAGATTCAGGACTACTACGGTGGCACTGCCGGTCAGGGCAAGCCGCTGTTTATTCGCGCGGGCCGGATTGAATCGCAAATTACCGATGACTCCACCTTTGTGTATGGCAAATTTGAAGCGCGCATCAAAATGCCGCCTGCGCGCAACGCCGAATTCCCGGCCTGGTGGTTGTTGGGTAACTTCCCCGATGTGGGTTGGACTGCTTGCCAGGAGCTGGACATTATTGAGTTCACTGGCGCCAATGTCAGTAAAGCGCCGCAAACCCATTGGTCGGCGCCCTACCCGGCCTATGGCGGCAACCCTTATGGCACCACTTACGCGCAACTGGGCATTAGCCCCAGCGATGAATATGTCACTTACGGGGTGATCAAAACCCCGGAATCGGTCGATTACTACATCAACGGTGTTAAAACCTACAGTTGGACCAAAGCCGAGCGCGGCGATCAGCCTTGGCCTTACCTCACCCCCATGCGCATGATCCTCAATCACGCCATCACCCATGTGGAATGGCCGGACGTAGGCAATTACAACCAATTCAGCACCAACGCCAATGTGGCCAATAAAACCGGCTACACCCGCGTCAATAACGGTGTGACCGAGTATGAATATTTGGATACCGCCGCGATGAACGCCAATATCGGTCGCGCGGGTACGGATTTCCTGGTCGATTATGTTGCCCATTGGCCACTGCCGACCACCGACACGTGGCACAAGTACATCGACGAGAGCAAATACAGCTTCTTCCGCCCCACCAACAACACCAAGGGCTTTTATTCGCTCAAAGGCTGGATGGCGCCGATATCGGTAACGGCGGATGCTTACTTACAAGAAGGTGATAACGCCTACCGCGATAACAGCGCCAAAAATGCCGCTGACGGCTATGTCGGCTCCAAGTGGGCAACCCCGCGCGACGACAATATGCACTCAGTCACCATCGACTACGGCGTGGACAAACCCATCAAATACTTCTGGATTGAATGGAGCTGGAACCTGCCCAAGTCTTACGACATCTTCGGTAAAACCGCGTCCGGCAACTGGGAATTTATCCTCAACTCGGAGCAGCAAAGTGTGGGTTGGGCGACACATACTTTTGATGTAAACAAGACCTATCGCTACATCAAACTGGTCACCAAAGGTCGCATAGATAAAGCCGAGCCAATTTGGTTGCTGGAATTCAAAGCCTTTGAGGATGTGCCCAATGTATACCCCAAACCAGCGGGTACACCGGTGGTGGATCGCACCGTCAATATGCTTGGCAACGGCAACTTTGCCGACGGCCTGACCGGTTGGGGTAGCGAGAACTACGACGGCGCAGGCGCGGCCTATAGCGTTATCAATGGTGAAGCGCGCATTACCGCCGCCACGCAAGGCACCGGGTCTGGCTCCTACCAGTTGCACACCCAGGGGTTTGGCCTGAAACGCAACTATCGCTACCAGGTCAGCTTCCGCGCCCGCGCTGAAACGCCGCGCAATATCCAGCTGCGTCTGGCGGAAAACCAATTGAATCCATCACCAGCCGGAACCTATTTGCTGCAGACCATCGCCCTTGGCACCAGCATGACCAGCTACAGCTTTAACATCGACTTTACCGGTGGCGATAATCCCGGCCGCCTCGCCTTCCTGCTTGGCGCCATGGGCAATGCCACGACCTACATCGATGATGTAGTGATCAAAGAAATCGCCTACATAGGCTCCGGTGACCCGCTGGTTCCGGCAATTACCGCCACCGATTTCAGCGGCGCCAGCAGTGGCTGGGAAACTGACTGGTGGGGCGTAGCGCAACGTGCCGTGGATGGCTCAACCAGCAACAAAGCCAGTGGTAACGATGGTGTCGCCGAAGGTCAGGACTTATGGGTGAGCGTGAACATCGATGCCAACTATGAAGTGAAAGAAGTGCTGGTCGCGGGCGATAAATCCGCACCGCGCAGCCTTGCCCAGTTCAAAGTGGAATACGGCACCGCCAACAACACCCTGATCGACTGGACCAACAGCAATACCGATGGCGTCTATGAAAGCTTCAGCAACTTCGTCGCCTATCCACCCGCCAACGAACGCCGCTTCCGCTTCTGGTTCCGCCCACCGGCAGGTCAATTGGTGGAAGTAGCCGATGTGCAGTTGATGGCCGTCGACCTGAAGCCCCACCGCATCTACACCATTAATTTGGACAACGGTGGCAGCATCAGCCCGGCGGGCACCTTGCGCTACAGCAAAAACAACACCGATTCCGCGACCTACAGCTTCACGCCACCACCGGGTGGATCGGTCGCCAATGTGATTGTGGATGGCGTATCGCTCGGCGCCATGAACAGCTACACCTTCAATAATATTGCTGCCAGCCACACCATCGCCGTCGCTTACAACACCACTGGCGCCAGTTCATCGGCGGCCAGCTCCAGTGCGCCCTCCTCTGCTTCGTCCAGCAGTTCGAGTGTGGCACCGGTGTTGTTGTCCCAAGGCCGTCCGGTTACTGCCAGCAGCAACTTCCAGCCGGCAGCCAATGCAGTGGATGGCAACGGCGGTACACGCTGGGAATCCACCCACGGTGTCAGCCCCAGTTGGATCATGGTGGATTTGGGCAGCAGCAAAAACCTGAGTCAGGTGATTATTGATTGGGAAGCAGCCAACGCCGCCAACTATCTGGTGCAGGCATCCAACAACGGCATGAGCTGGACCACCTTGAAAACCATCACTACCGGCGCCTTTGGTGATCGCACCGACACCCACAGCGTTACAGGCAACTACCGCTATGTGCGCATTTATGCCACGGCGCGCAGCGCAGGAAACCAATGGGGTTATTCAATTTGGGAACTGAAAATAACGGGTAATTAATAAAAATTTAAGCAATGGTTATTAACCGCCACCCGCATTTTTTTGCGGGTGGTTTTTTAAAAATAAATGGACGACATACCATGAAAAAAATTCACTCACTTTTATTATCTGCAATTTTTTCTATCGCCATTTTCAGCAGCGCCGCCCACGCCGCTGTCATTACCTTTGATGATTTACCCGCAACCGAAGCCGATGCGATTCACAATGGTTATCACGGTTTCAATTGGGGTGCAGACTTTATGACCAGCGTAGCCTACATCAACAAAAATACTCTGCCCGGCACCGGGTTTGCTTCGGGGGTTGTGTCAGGTGATTACGCCGCGTTTAATAATTTCGCAACCACCAGCACTATTAGTAGCAATCTGTTTGATTTTAACGGCGCCTATTTAACTGCCGCGTGGAATGAAGGTTTATTGATTGAAGTCACTGGTTTTTTAGACAACCTTGCCCTCTTCACCACAACCGTCACGGTCAGTACACAACAGGCGCAATGGTTCGATTTTAATTTTATCGGCATCAACCAACTCAGCTTCCGCTCCTGGGGCGGAACAGCTAGCAACCCCGACGAAGGCGGCGAACATTTTGTGATGGATAATTTCACCTACAACGAATCTACCAGCACTCAAGTACCCGAATCATCATCACTCGCCTTATTGCTACTCGGCGCCGCCGGTATTTTATTAGGCCGCAACACCAAAAAAGCCTGATCTCCAGCAGTAAAACAACCCTGCTTTGCCGCCACCAAGCGATTGGTTGGCGGCGTTTTTTTAGCGAAAAATACATTCATTATTTACGCAAAATAAGTTTTAACTTTTGCAACCATTTGATTACTGGTTAAGTTATCAACCGTCTCGCATCCAACAATACGGTTAGCAAAACCCTTGATTTCAAGACGTTTTTTAAATTCGCCTTTTGCTTCGCCAGGTCCAAATATTAAGATCGCCGTAGCATCTTTCAGGTGCGGGATAACTTCATCGTAATATTGATTAAGCCGATTGGCATGGCGCCTTTCGCGCTGATCTTCTGAGGGGCTTGCCCCTTCAGTAGCATGCTCTGAATAACGAATATGTTTGTCATTTGACGATTGCACATCGGCTTTATCATCACTGTTGAACAACACAAATGCTTCTTTGTGGTCGATCCAAACACCCACCTCTTGCTTTACCGTTTGTTGATTGCTCATATTGTGCCTCACTTTTTAGTTAAGGTTTTTAACTTACACGGCATTGCAACAAGCCTCTGTGCGTAAACACACCGAGCATGGTTATAATCACCATATGCCAACCTGAAAGATAAGCAGTACCAAACAAAGTTTGATAACGATAAATAAGAGAGCTTGAAATGATCTATCAAAGTGCCTGTCATTGCAGCGCAATAAAATGTGAAGTAAAAAACTGCAACGGCTCGATCTGCAATATAAGCGGTTTTTTACATTCGATCCGACTGCATCGCCTTTTCCTCCGATTGATTGTGATGTTAACGGGGCTCTTCATCCTGAACGCTGCTGCGCAGGAGGAACCGCGAGTACGAGCGCGAGATTTAGGTGTCGCACCGGGTATCTTCAGCCCTGGCACTAACAACGCGATCACCGACGTCGCCGGTGTCCGTGTCGGCCAGGTGACACTGCGGAAAGGCGATAAGGTTCGTACCGGTGTCACCGCGATCCTACCGCACCCCGGCAATGCCTACCGCTCACGGGTGCCCGCTGCACTGCATGTGGGCAATGGCTTCGGCAAATTCATCGGCACCACCCAGATCAATGAGTTGGGCGAGCTGGAAAGCCCGATTTTGTTGACCTGCACCTTATGCGTGTGGAAGGCGGCCGATGCCATGGTTGAGTGGATGCTGGCGCAGCCGGATATGCAGGAAGTACGCTCGCTGAATGTGGTCGTAGGCGAGACTAATGACGGCAGACTCAATGACATCCGCGCACGCCCGATCACCGCTGCTGCGGTACGCACTGCGTTGGAAAGCGCGAAGAGTGGGCCGGTTCAGGAAGGTAGCGTTGGTGCTGGCACCGGCACTACGGCATTCGGCTGGAAAGCAGGTATAGGAACGTCTTCGCGCAAACTGCCCGACAGCTTGGGTGGATTTACGGTGGGTGTGCTGGTACAGGCCAACTTCGGTGGAGTACTGCAGGTGGCAGGTGCGCCCGTGGGGCGTGAGCTGGATCGCTATGCGTTCCAAAACGCAGTCGCTGCGCGGGAAAATACCCGTGGATTAGCAGATGATCGCGGCGATGGCTCAATCATTATTGTGATCGCCACCGATGCGCCCTTATCGGATCGCAATCTGCAGCGCTTGGCCTCACGCGGCATGATGGGATTGGGGCGTACCGGCAGTTCCGCATCCAACGGTAGCGGCGATTACATATTGGCATTTTCGACTGCCGAATCGGTGCGACGCCAATTTGATGCGGCGCGGTTGCAAACTACCGAATTGGCGAACGAGCAAATGAGCGCTGTATTCCAGGCCAGCGTGGATGCAGTGGAAGAGTCGATCTACAACGCCTTGTTTATGGCCACCACGGAGACTGGCAATGGACAAACGGTGGAGGCTATTCCACTGGATCAGGTGCGGAAAGTTTTGAAGGAACATGGTGTGGAAGTACCTGTGCGATAGGGAGCGCAGATGCTCCTACATCTGCAACACCGAAAATCAAAGGACAATAAACAATGTGGAAAGTATTAATAATTACATCAGTGCTATTCATTGCTGCCTGTAGCACCACAAAAGTCCATGTTTACACATCGGGAATTGATCAGCACACCCAACAACAACTGCTTCAATCGTTAAACAATGCGGGTTTGAAGGCTCATCAACAGACAACCCCAATGCAGCCCCTCAAAGAAGGGGCTTATATCATTTACACACCCAACTCTCGTTCAACGCAGATCAACCGAGAGATTGAACAGATTTTAAAATCATTAAATTTACCGGCACCTGAATCACGCCTGTTTAGTTTGGGCGAAGGAATTAGCGCACACCGATATACCAAAGGAAATATTGGCCTCTATGTGATCGCAAATACAAACCAACCAACAGATAGCTTAAAAAAAATACTGGAAGAAAGCAGTATCTTGGATTGGGAGCTTAGTTCGATCAGCTGCACCCAAAATTACATTCTGGACATCATGGGCGATGGTAAAATTTACATAAGTACACTCGAAGATGGTAAAGAAATAACCTCACTCAACTGGAAAATACAAGATAAACAATTAGTGCTGACTAAATTATTTAACCGCTACGTTTACGACATTTCAGAAGAAAAGAAAATCATAACACCGACTCAACAGTATCCCGAACCTTACGGCTGCCAATTCCGCAGCAACTTTGACACTGTCGTGCACGTAAAAAATATCAGGAATTAGTAATGATCTACCAAGGCAGCTGCCATTGCGGCGCAATAACATTTGAAGTGGAAGCCCCCGACGAAGTGGAAGTCGAAAACTGTAATTGTTCGATCTGCAATATGAGCGGTTTTTTACATTTGATTGTGCCGCAGCACCATTTTCGCCTTATCAGCGGCGCAGACAATATCACCACTTACACATTTAACACAGGCGTAGCAAAGCACACTTTCTGCAAAACCTGCGGCATTAAACCCTTTTACATTCCCCGCTCAAACCCGGATGGGGTGGATGTCAATTTGCGCTGCTTAACACCGCAGCCAAAAGCAGTAAAAATTGTGGCTTTTGACGGGCAAAATTGGGAGCAACATGCCTATACCCTTGCACATAAAAGCCTTTAACCATGTAGGGTCAGGACTTATAACCAAGAATCCTCGATGGCAAGAATAAAAGCGCGCGCAAAAATGCAAACACCGCATCAAAGGCGATACCAAGGATGCGAAACGGAATAGAGATCAACCAGACAATTGGCCAAAGTACCAAGGCGAGCAGCGCCAAGGGCCAACAGATTGCCCATAACAATAACCAGCAGATAAATGTGAGCATACGCCCCCCGTTGTAAACACTGTTTTGGGATTAGATGCAGATTACAACAGATTAGATTCAGCTCAACCCTTTATAATGGTAAACCTTCGACAACCCTCTCCCAACGCCAGAGCCCTCCTATGAAACCCATTCACCTTCCTGTGTTTGTTTTTGCCCTAAGCCTGATTGCCTGTAGCAGCCAACCACAGCCGCAAGAAAAAAGCTCAGAGGATGAACTGACAGATGCGTTGGCGGCTGTTTTTGGTGAGCGTAAAAAGCCGGATATGAAAATGGTAGAAAAATACCCCTTGGGCACGGCGGAAAATCCTGTAAGGGTGACTATGCCAATTGGTCAGCGGGATTATTTATCGCGGTTGGTGTGCAGCAACGGCGAGCAAGTTTCGGCATTTGCGCGCGAAGGTAGCGCAGGTATTGGCCCCTATGGCTCGATGATAGATTCCTACACCGTCATTTGCGACACCTATCAGGGTGCGGTTGAGCACACAGTTTATTTGGATATGTACCACGGCGACTATGAAGAAACGCGCCCGGCGCAGGGATTCAAAGCACTGCTACCCCAGAAAAACAATTAACAATTTCGACCTAATGGCAACGCTATACTGGTTAGGCTTATTCGTATCAATAGGTGTTATCTACTCAAGGAGACTGCCATGAAAACAACTCTGCTCTTGGTGTTGGCTATAGGTTTTATCAGCTTAACTGGCTGCGCGCACAACAACACCGGCACTGCCAGCTTGATCAATACCTATTGGAAACTGGTTGAAATAAAAGGTACCGCCGTGGCTGTCAGCGACAATCAGCGCGAGCCGCATATTGTGCTGAACACGGAGCGGCGTGTAGCAGGCTCCGATGGTTGCAATCGCATGATGGGTGGCTATCAGGTGTCGGGCGATAAATTACAATTCACCCAAATGGCCGGTACGCGCATGGCGTGCATGCAAGGTGCAGAACAAGCGCAGCTGATTGGCGCCACCCTGCCGCAGGTTGCCAGTTATGACATAGCTGGCGATCAACTGGAATTGCGCGATGCCGGGGGCGTAGTTATTGCACGCTTTAAAGCGGTTGCACTTCCCTGATTTTTTACGGCTAGCGTTTAAGGGCTAGCCCTGCTGACGAAACTCGGTGGGCGTTACGCCCACCATGCGTTTGAAAAAACGGTGAAAAGCGGAGGGACTGTTAAAACCGGATTTATAGATAATTTCCAACACCGTTTCATTTTTATAGTCGGGCGACAACAACAACCGTTTAGCTTCTTCCACACGGTAGCGATTAATAAATTCAAAAAAATTTGATTGGTAATGCATTTTTAAAATCGCGGAAATGTCGCGCGGCTTTAATCCCGTCTGCTCTGCAAAACGCTCCAGGTTAATATTGCTCTCCAGGTACAACTTGTCTTCATTCATGGCTTTTTCAATAACTGCCACTTTGTGGTCCATTTTGGTCGGCTGTATCGGCTTGGCAACCGGCATGGCGTTCACGCTGAGCAATTGACGGGTATTAATCAAACCAAATACAAATAACGCGTTTACCAATATGACCGTTAGATAATTGTCGATAATTCCCAGGCTATCACTTACCCCGGCACTCACCTGCCCCTCAAGCACATAAGCCAGCAGCGACCACAGCCAGTGAATACAGAAACCTGCAAGCACTGCATCTGCCAATTTCAATTCAGACATGGAAATAGCTGAATAAAGTGCTTTCAAGTTCTCACGCAATTTATATTCGGCGATAACACAGGCAACGATGTAACCCAGCGGGGATATTTTTACCAACGCCCAAATAAAAGCAACCGCCGTATTTTCCGCCCCAACCAATTCTGTTGTTGGCCACCATTCAAGGCTATTAATATCAAATAAAACCAATAACAGCGCCGCCACCAGTGCCGGTACTAAATGCAGAAAATTCCACCATCGCAACAACTGCATTTTTTGTGATAAAGAGCGCAAATAAAAATACAGCACCGGACCCTGCAATAATAAACACACCGCAAGAATCGTAACAACCAATGGCGACTGATTGATAGCCGCACCTTTTAAATCGCCATTCCAGACAATGAGCGTAGTAGTTAGCACCAGTGCGATTAACACGAAAAAAGCAGAGAGAATTCGACGCGGCTGCAGGTGCTTGGCGGGTAACAAATTCAGTAGCGCAGCCAATACACAACACTCAAGGGCGGTAAGCAGCAACACCACATCGTGGATATTTAGAAAGTTGGTTTTCATTAGACCTTTCTCGCACACAGAAATACCGCCACCTGTTCCGGTGACAAAACAGGTGGCGGTATCATCAGGAATTGAATTAGAGCGAATGACAAATGGCGTGATTTTAGTAAACGATTTACTTCACGTTATTATTTAAATACACAATGCTTGGCGTAATCCTTGGCTTCATTCATCGTCATCTCACCCTTGGGTTTGGTTTCGATGGATTTACACCAATCAGGGCTGCCCACTTCGGGCGCACAAGCAGAGAGCAAACTCGCAGCAGCGAGCAGAGGCAATGATTTAACGACTGGTAGAATTTTCATAACAACATCCCCGGGTTTTATTATAAGAGATCAATGTTTTTAACTGCGACGCTGGCGCACCGCTTCAAACAAACAAATACCGGTAGCGACCGAAACATTCAAACTGCTCACTGTGCCGGCCATCGGAATATTCATTAAATGATCGCAGGTGTCTTGTGTGAGCCGGCGCAAACCATCTCCTTCAGCCCCCATTAAAATACCAATTGGCCCCTTGAGGTTGGATTGGTAAATAGAATGCTCCGCGTCGCCCGCCGCACCAAATAACCAGATGCCTTTTTCCTGCAATTTTTTCAGGGTACGCGCCAAATTAGTCACGGGCACAAAAGGTAAAACCTCGGCGGCACCGCATGCCACTTTGCGCGCAATCGGCGTGAGGCCAGCGGATTTATCTTTTGGCGCAATGACCGCATGCACACCCGCCGCTTCCGCTGAACGCATGCAGGCGCCCAAATTATGCGGGTCAGTGACACCATCCAGAATTAATAAAAACGCAGGCTCATTGAGATTATCAAGCAAATTAAACAACCAGGTTTCGTCGTAGGTTTCGCCGGGTGTGCATACCGCCACCACCCCCTGATGATTTTCATCGCTCACCAACTCATCCAGTTTATTGCGATTAACCACCTGGCAGTGAATACCATTACTCTGCGCCGCATTCACAATTTTTTGCAGTTTCTGATCGTTGCGCCCCTGCACCATGTAAATTTCAATCACACGCTGGGGTGCGCTTTTCAGCAGCGCCTGCACTGCGTGCAAGCCAAATATAAATTCACGTTTCAAAACACTTACCTTAAAAAAATCGTTAATTACCGCACCGGTATTCGCGCGAACTAGCGTTCAGAGATCCGGGTTTCGCGCTCGCGCCAAATGCGGTCTTTAACCACATAGATTTCGCGCGTCAGGCTTTCATCGGAAACAAAATGCTCGCTTTGCAGCCAGCAATCACTTCGTTGTCTTAGCCTTAGCCACCGGCTTTTTAGCAGTTGGCGCCGCAGCCCGAGCGACAGCCTTGCCTTTTGTCGCTCCTGACGGCGACGGTTGAACTGTTGCTGGCGCTGCCTTGCTTGTAGCTTTCGCATTTTTACGGCCATGACTCACCTCACTTGCAGCCTTAGTGGTTTTTTTGGCGGGCACTGCAGCAGCTACCTTTTTAACAGCTGCGGTTTTCGGTGCTGCAGTTTTCTTGGCAGCACCGGCACTCTCCGCTTTAGCCACAGAGACCTTACTATTGGATTTTTTTACCGCGGGTTTCGCTGCTGCAACATCAGTTGCAGCTAATTTTTTGCCGGTCACTTTAGCCACTGCCGCCTTAGCGCCACCAGATTTGCTGCCCTCAGGCTTGGTGCTTGCAGGCTTAACTGACGCCGGCTTTTTAACTGCTGGTTTTTTTGCAGTGGTCTTTTTTGTGGCAGTGTTTTTTGTAGCTGGTTTTTTCGTCGCGGCTTTTTCAGGCACAGCTGTTGCGATAGCCGGTTTGGCCACGACCTGTTTAACATCTTGCTTATTGGCAGCAGATTTTTTAGCCGCATTTTTTGCATCGCGTTTAGCGACTTTAGGTTTGACTTGGGATTTAGGGCGACGAATGGCAGCCTCCGACTCCAACTCAAAATCAATTTTTCGGTTATCCAAATCCACGCGCACTACGCGCACCACCAAACTATCACCCAAACCAAATACTTTACGCGTGCGCTCACCCATCAAGCGATGTTGCGCCGGTTCAAAACGATAATAATCGTGTGGCAATGAGGTGATATGAATCAAACCTTCCACATACAATTCATTGAGTTCAACAAATAAACCAAAGCTGGTTACTGCACTTACATGGCCATCATAAATGGCGCCAACTTGATCGCGCAGGTATTCACATTTGAGCCAGCTCACCACATCGCGGGTCGCCTCATCGGCGCGGCGTTCAGTGCGTGAACACTGTTCGCCGAATACCAACATTTCTGCAGCCGTATAGGGGTAAATAAATTTCTTCGGAATGGCTTTGGCGGTGTCCACCCGACGTACATGGGTGGTGGGTTCGGTGCTGCGAATTACCGAGCGAATCGCGCGATGCACTAACAAATCCGGGTAGCGACGAATAGGCGAGGTGAAGTGGGTATAGGCTTCGTAACCCAAACCAAAGTGGCCGTGGTTTTCTACCTGATACATCGCCTGACGCAAACTGCGCAGCATTACTGTTTGGATTAAATGGCCGTCGCTGCGATCCTGAATCATTTGCAGCAATTGTTGGTAATCCCCCGGTGTGGGCTTATCGCCACCGGCCAAACCTAAACCCAACTCCGATAAATAAGCGCGCAGGTTGGCGAGCTTGGTTTCCGTCGGGCCTTCATGTACGCGGAACAAACCCACCAAATTATGTTTTTCAATAAAGGTGGCTGCACACACATTGGCGCACAACATACATTCTTCAATTAACTTGTGGGCGTCGTTGCGTTTGATAGGAACAATACGTTCAATTTTGCGCTCATCATTAAATTGGATGCGTGTTTCAGTGGTCTCAAAATCGATAGCACCACGTTCATCGCGCGCTGCACGCAAACACTCATACAGTTTATGCAACAATTCGAGCTGTGGAATAACCGCTTTATATTCTTCGCGCAGCGCCGCGCGGGTTTCACCTTCGCCGGTGAGAATCTCGCCCACTTTGGTGTAAGTGAGGCGCGCATGGGAGTGCATCACCCCTTCATAAAATTGATAACCGGTAATACGCCCCGCCGTGCTGATATTCATCTCGCAGATCATGCACAAGCGATCCACATTCGGGTTGAGCGAACACAGGCCATTGGATAAAGCCTCGGGCAACATGGGCACTACGTAATCGGGGAAATACACCGAGTTGCCGCGTGCACGCGCCTCTACATCCAGCGCACTCTCCACTTGCACATAGTGGGATACATCGGCAATCGCCACATATAACCGCCAACCACCTTTGCGCCGCTCGCACAACACGGCATCGTCAAAATCGCGAGCATCTTCACCATCGATAGTCACAAAGGGCAAGTGGCGCACATCCACCCGGTGCAGCTTGTCTTTTTCTTCCACTTCATGGGACAGACGCGCCGCTTCGGCAATCACCGCCTCCGGCCACACACTGGGGATACCATGAGCTTGAATCGCCAGCTCGATTTCCATGCCTGGCGCCATATGGTCGCCCAGCACTTGCACTACGCGGCCGGTAGGCAGGCGGTTTTTATCCGGCTGCTGGGTAATTTCGGCCACCACAATCTGGCCGTGTTTAGCACCGCCATAGGCGCCAAACGGGATCATGATGTCGTGAGTAATACGTGGGTTTTCCGGGCGCACAAACTGCACACCCTCTTCATTAAAGAAACGCCCCGCCAATTGGGTGGTATTGCGGATCAGCACTTCAATAATCGCGCCCTCTTCTTTACCGCGATACTGCTCACCCGAAAGGCGCACCAGCACCTCATCGCCATCAAACACTTTGCGCATCTGGCGATTGTGTAAATAAATGTCTTCGCCGCCCTCAGAGGGGATCACAAAGCCATAACCATCGCGATGCCCCTGCACCCGTCCACGCACCACATCAATTTTATCCAGCCGCACATAGGCATCGCGGCGGTTGCTGATCAGCTGACCATCGCGCGCCATCGCAATCAACCGACGGCGCAAGGCTTCAATCTGGTCTTCGCCGGTCAGCTTAAGCATCGCGCACATCTGCTCATGGGTCACTGGCTCGGCAGCGGTATCCAGAAGCTCAAGAATGTATTCGCGGCTGGGAATGGGGTTTTCATACTTCTCAGCTTCGCGTGCGGCAAAAGGGTCTTTGAAGGGGGATTTACGTTTGCTCAATTGGGCATCCTGTGTTCAATAATTGGCGGATTTCTAACTATCCTGGCAGTTGATTTGAATTATAGGGCAGCAATCATGACAAACCTACAAATAAAATGGATAAGGCCGTTGACAAGGCAAATCCGGATAATTATAGTGCGCGGCCTCAGCTAGCTGAGATTGCCCAGGTGGTGAAATTGGTAGACACGCCAGCTTCAGGTGTTGGTGGCTTAACGGCCGTGAAGGTTCAAGTCCTTTCCTGGGCACCACACAATGAAAACCCCCGCTATGAAAATAGCGGGGGTTTTTGCTTTTGGGCGATTTAAACATCGCCATGCTCAACAACAATTACAGGATTGATTTAAATTAACCCCTAACCCGTATAGAGCCCAATGGAATACGGTGTTATTAATCTTTAATTGCTTTTCAACGAACAACCCTGTTCTTATTGAATATCCCCAACAGGAACGCCAATCATGCCAGACAAACGCCAGAGTATTCGTGAGGCTTTTTTGAAGGCGGCGTTTAGCTTTTTGGGGTATATCGCCGGTTGCGATGGGGCGATCAATCGCGATGAGGTGAATCGCCTTAAGATTCACATGAAAAAAATGCACTTGTCGGAGGATGAGCAGCGCAGTGCTTTGCATTTGTTTAAAGCGGGTACGGCAGCTGAGTTTAACGCGAGCCAAGCGCTGCAAGAATTTCGCACTGCCACAACGCCTAAACTGATACAGATTTTATTGGTGCATCTACTCGCCATGGCGCGCGCTGATGGATGCCTGGTGGAGAAGGAGCTGCATGCATTGCAGTGGATCGCGCGGGAAGTTGGTTATGACAGCGTTGTGTTCAATCACTTATTAAAAATGATTTACGAGCAAGACCAACTTGCGCTGAGCATCAACACGCAAAAACCTGCGCAACCGAATACTTACAGCGCTCCCGCAAAAGAACAGACGAAGGCAAACCACAACGCGCATCGCCCGACAGCCAATCACAATCAGGATTTACAAAAAGCTTACAAAATTTTAGGTGTAAATGCCGGGATGACCGAAGATGAAATGCGGCGAACTTATAAAAAATTGGCCAGCCAACTTCATCCCGATAAATTAATGAGCCAAGGCCTGGCGCCAGAACAACTCGCTGCCAGCAATGAACGCTTTAAACAGATTCAAGCAGCCTATGCTTTTATTAAAAAATATCGGTCAATCTACTCGGCAGGTTAAGCCTAGGCATTATGTCGTGGCAAAGTGAATTTACTTTATTCGCGTCACAGTCAGCCCCACAGCGGCAATACGATTCGCTTTTTTATAATAGGGTTGCTCAAGCTCCTCTCCAAATATGTCCGGATCAATTTCTTCGTACGACCATTGAAATTTATCGCTCGCCAACGAGGGTAATAATTCCGACAGCAGCGGGTTATTGTCGTCGCTGGTGATGGCCATGCCCGTATATAAAAGAAAGTGGCCGCCCGGTGCAAGTAAACCCAGCGCATGCTTTGCAATACGTAAACTTAACGCTAACCCGAGGTGTGAGCCGCCATCTCGATACAAGCGCCCCGCCGGATCACTGAGGTAAGGCGGGTTGGATACAATCAGATCAAATTCCAAACTCCTGATATTAAAAAAATCACCCGGCAGTGCATTTATTGGTATGCCGGCCACATTGGCGCAGATACGCGCATAATCCAGCGCCGTGAAATTTAAATCATTTAAATTTAATTCATAGAGCTGGTGAGTTGGTAAGGCGCGGATTGCCGCGATTCCTCCGGCCCCGCTGCCACAACCAACATCCAATACCCTAACGGGAATACTGCGATGCGCAAAGCTGGAGCGCGATTGAAACAAGCGCAGCGAATGTTGCACGAAGCGAGCAAAGCGGTAAGTATCTGGCCCAAAAAAAACGGCATCCGCATCATTGGTCGGGAAATAGGAATGCAAAAATAAATCCTCACCCAAGGAGGAAATACGGATTTTGCTGCGGAAACAATCGCCGCCATTAAACAACAAGTCGGCCTCGGTCATTAATGTAAATATAAGGGGCGGTAGAACGGCGGCATTAAATGGCAGGTTCCAGCCAAACACATCGCGCGCATTCTTTGCAAGGCCGTCAAAACCCAGTAAAAACCGTTCATGGGTGCGCGGTGTCACCGTGGTAAAACTGTAGCCCTGTAATGCAATGGAACGCAGTAATTCCTCTAACAACATAATGCGTTTAGCATTGGATGTACGCATAAGATATTGATCACCATAACGCGCAACCTCATACCGACGATTAGGCATAAACCGGTTCCGTCACAACAGATTTTTTGCGTGAAATCGCCGGAAGCCTGAGTTTCATATGTTGACTATATTTGTCGTAGCAGAGCTGACCACAACTCAACCGCATGAGCGCACCTTCAGCGATGAATCGTGCGCTTTCAGGGTGCGAACTCACCAGCGGCCGTACAATTTCCTTAATCCATGCGCGCGAATGAAAAACATCAATCGCTGCATGCAAATCAAAATAGCGGCGTGATCTACGTGGAAATTTCAGCCGCTGCATTGCGCGCGATACTTTTGCGGCGCGCCGGGGTGCAGTTAATTCGATAGCGCCCAGCGCGCCCAGGGATTGATATGTATACCGGCGCGATGTCGCTAACCCCAACATAGTATTTGCCAAAGCCAGAGATTCCCACTCTGTAGTTTCAATGGATGGAGTTAATTGTAATTCCTGCACCATCGCTTCCAACAATGGGCCGTGCATTGCTTTGGTTTTGCCGCGCCCCATTTCATCCCAGTAATTACGGGCACATTCGAGTTTGGCTTGTGTTGGTAACTTAACTTGCGTGTAGGCCACCAGATCATCAAAGCCCGCCTCACCCGCTGCCTCCTGCGTGAGAAACCATTTCATTTCTTCGGCAGACGCGTGATCTGCCAACCAATCAAATAAGGGATGATTTTGACCAGGCCCCCACTCAATAAGGGACTCAAACCAGCCAACAAATTCATCAGGATTTGTTGTTACACCATCGACCAGCGAGCAAACAGATGAGCGCATCTCCTCCAAAAATCGACCTTCGAGTAAACGCATTTTAAGACTTGCACTTTCATCCGCTTCCCAATCGTCACACGGAATAGCAACCGCCGTTCGTGAACGATTAAAGTTAGCAAGCGTAACGTGAAATGTTTGCGGGTCTATTCCAGAGAGATACATAAAACCTCCGCATCACCAATATTTTCCGACATGAATTTACTATCATCCGGCGACCTTAGTGGATCACATGCACCGTCTCTGTACGCTGCTGCACACAACCTCCATAAGAGAATGGTTTATGGGGTATTTATTGAAATAGTTTTTAAAACGCACACATAAAAATAATTTTAATTACTCATAAATATAATGAAAATATTTATGCCTGTTGACCCATGCGAACTTTCAGCAAGTTGAATTAGACGCAACAATTTATTCTGCTTCATGCACAACTATCAAAGCGCACAGCGAATTTTAATTGCCCTCACGTTAGCTACCGCACAGATGCAGCGGAAAGATAAGACCACCCTCTTTCACATTCACCGATCAACCGAAGGAGGATGTGATGAAAAATTCTGATCAACACGCCATGCAAGATCCACGAACGCAATACCCCAAAAGCCAAGGTCAAGGCGAGGCCGATGAGCAACAACCAGACCCGGGATTGGATGCAGTTTTAGCACCACAGGCAGATCACGGTGAACGGAGTTATCGCGGCGCAGGCCGGCTCGATGGGCGCAAGGCACTTATTACCGGTGGCGATTCCGGTATCGGCCGCGCGGTGGCAATCGCGTTTGCCCGTGAAGGGGCAGATGTAGTGATTAACTTCTTGCCCAGTGAAGAAATTGATGGTCAGAAAACACTGAATATGATTCGCCAGGCGGGACAAAAAGCAATTGCAATTGCAGGTGACATTACCGACGAAAATTTTTGCAAAACCTTGGTAAAACAAGCCGTTGAAGCATTAGGGTCGATTGATATTTTGATCAACAATGCAGGCAAACAGCAATTTGTGGAAGAGCTGGAAGATCTCACTACCAAACAATTTGTTGAAACCTACGCGACCAATGTATTTGGTATGTTTTGGATTACCAAAGCCGCAGTACCGCACATGCCTCCCGGCGCCAGCATTATCAATACCACGTCCATTCAATCCTATCAGCCCTCCCCCGGTTTATTGGACTACGCATCCACCAAAGGTGCCATCACTGCATTCACCAAAAGTTTGGCGAAAATGCTGATTAAAAAAGGCATTCGTGTGAATGCCGTTGCACCCGGCCCGGTGTGGACACCACTCCAACAAAGTGGCGGTCAGCCCGAAGAAAAACTGCGTCGGTTTGGCGACAAAGTTCCACTGGGGCGCGCAGGACAACCAGCAGAAGTTGCACCCGCATTTGTTTTTCTCGCTTCGCAAGAATCCAGTTACATCACCGCTGAAGTGATTGGTGTCACCGGCGGTGCACATTTACCTTGAGCTGAAATATTTCAAAACAATTTCTCCGATTAATAGGCGATTTTAGTAAGGATATTTTTATGAACGATTCATCCAAAACAACCCAACATAAATCCGGTAGCCATGATAAACGCGGCGCTGGCAAGCCAGAGACAGCGGGTGCCGGTTCAGTGCTGAGCACCGTTGCCGGGCCCTCCGCTGATCAGCCGCCACAAACGCTGGGGGCAGATGACCCGATTCAACAGCGACTGTTGGACAAAACAGTAAGCGGTCAAAAGCTGGCAGAAAAAATCCCTTCGAACCTCAATAAACCGCACGAATACGGTGAGGCTTCACGCACACCGGTTACGGGAGCGACAGTGGAACCTGATTCGCCCGCTGCCGGCGGCAGCACCTCAACAGAAATTATTGAGTCGCCCAAAACAGGTGATGGAACAACAATGCCTGGATTAAACCCCACGGTTAGTTCCTTGGATCGCGTAAGAGTGGATAGCAGCAACCAACAGCTAACCACCAACCAAGGCGTACCGATTGCCGATAACCAACACTCGTTAAAAATTGGTTTGCGCGGCCCAACAGCGCTGGAAGATTTTATTCTGCGCGAAAAAATTACCCATTTTGATCATGAACGTATTCCAGAACGTGTGGTGCACGCGCGTGGCTCGGCCGCCCATGGTTATTTTGAGTGCTATCGCGCCTTAACAGAATTCACTATCGCCGCGCCGTTTAATGAAAAAGGAAAACGCACACCGGTATTCACGCGTTTTTCTACAGTCGCCGGTGAACGTGGATCGGCCGATACGGTGCGCGATGTGCGCGGTTTTGCAGTGAAGTTTTATACCGATGAAGGCAACTGGGATTTGGTGGGCAATAATATTCCGGTGTTTTTTATTCAGGATGCGATGAAATTTCCCGATTTGGTTCACGCCGTTAAACCTGAGCCACATCACGCTATGCCGCAGGCATCCAGTGCACACGATACCTTTTGGGATTTTGTGTCGCTAATGCCGGAATCCACGCATATGTTGCTCTGGCAAATGTCTGACCGGGCCATTCCACGCAGCTATCGCACTATGCAAGGTTTTGGTGTGCACACCTTTCGTTTGGTGAATGCAGACGGCGCATCGGTATTTTGTAAATTCCACTGGACACCGCTTGCCGGTACGCACTCCTTGGTGTGGGATGAGGCCGCAAAAATTATCGGCGCCGATCCGGATTTTCATCGCCGCGATTTATGGGACGCAATTGAAGCAGGCGCGTTTCCGGAATATGAATTGGGCCTACAAATATTTTCAGAGGAGACCGCTAATAGTTTCCCCTTTGATGTGCTCGACCCCACCAAATTAGTACCGGAAGAATTGGTGCCAGTGATCCCGGTGGGCAAGATGGTATTGAATCGAAACCCGGATAATTTTTTTGCCGAAACCGAACAAGTTGCATTTTGTACGGCGCATGTCATTCCGGGTATCGATTTCACCAATGACCCGCTATTGCAAGGCCGGATTCACTCTTATGTGGATACCCAAATTAGTCGCTTGGGCGGCGCAAACTTTCATGAGATCCCCATCAATTCACCCCTAGCGCAAGTTCATAACAATCAACGCGATGGCATGCATCGCCAGGCAATTAATCGCGGCCGGGTGAATTACGAACCCAATTCACTGGCAGGCGGATGTCCATTTCAAGCGGGAATGGCGGGCTACAAAAGTTTTCCTGAACCCATTGCGGAAGATAAAGTACGCGGCAATCCCGAACTATTTTCGGATCACTATTCGCAAGCAAGACTTTTTTGGCAGAGCCAATCACCGGACGAACAAACACACATTATTAACGCGTTTCGTTTTGAACTGACACGGGTGCAAACACCGGCTGTTCGCGCGCGGGTGGTGTCACTGCTGGTGAATGTTGATGCGCTATTGGCAAAGTGTGTTGCCGATGGTTTGGGTATCGAACTGCCACCGGCAATGCCACTTGCATCCGACTTACCTATTCCATCCTACCCTCCCTCTCCGGCGCTCTCGTTATTAACGCGCCCCGGCGTAACCGGTATAGCCACACGCCGGGTAGCGATTTTGGTGTGCGAGGGCGTTGCGCAAAAAAGTGTGTTCGCAGTTTATAACGACTTGCTGCAAGAAGGTGCCGTACCAAGATTAGTGGGGGCACGCCTGGGCAAAATAAAAACCGCTGAAGGTACGACGCTGGATATAGAGATCACATTGGAAGCAGGCCCTGCAGTGCTCTATGACGGCGTAATTATTATGCAAGGTGATGCATCGCTCCCCCGCAGTGCTGATCCCCTCGAATTTGTGCGGCAACAACATCGTCACTGCAAACCGATTTATGCCATCGGTGGCGGAATGTTAATAGCCGCAGCAGGCATTCCCACCGTTTTTGCCGATGGCACCGCTGATCCCGCCATTATTATTGATGAGGAAAAAATGCAGACCGATTCACTCGCCAAATTTAAAACCGCCTTAGCCGGGCACCGCTCATTTGAGCGCGAAACAGACCCATCAGCAATGTAACGCCGGAGCCTATAAGCAGGGAGCAAAAAATCAAGTAAGTCATTTCACTGGATGGGAGTTCACTATGCGCGCGCTCACGTATCACGGCAGCAATGATGTCCGGGTAGATAATATGCCCGATCCAATTATTCAAGAAAGCGACGATATTATTTTGAGAGTCACCGCCACCGCCATTTGCGGTTCTGACTTACACCTTTATCGCGGAAAAATTCCCGAGACTAAAGATGGCGATATTTTTGGTCACGAATTTATGGGCGTTGTGGAGGAAGTGGGCAGCGGGGTGACGGCGGTTGCCAAGGGCGATCGTGTAGTGGTGCCGTTTGTGATTGCCTGTGGCAGTTGCTTTTTTTGTGCAATGAATTTGCAAGCTGCGTGCGAAACCACTAACACAGGGCGCGGTGCAATTCTCAACAAAAAACAAATTCCTGCCGGTGCCGCGCTGTTTGGTTTTAGTCATTTATACGGGGGAATTCCCGGCGGTCAGGCGGAATTTGTTCGCGTGCCAAAAGCCAACGTCGGGCCCTTCAAAATTCCCGACAGCATTGACGATGAACGTGTCCTTTTCCTCTCGGATATTCTCCCCACCGGGTATCAAGCCGTGCTCAACGCCGGCATTGGCCATGGCAGTAGTCTGGTCATTCATGGTGCAGGGCCAGTAGGGCTTATGTCCGCCGCCTGTGCTCGCCTGCTCGGCGCGCAACAAATATTTATGGTGGATCATCATCAATACCGTCTGGATTTTGCGGTGCAACATTATGGTGTTATCCCCATTAATTTTGATGAGATAGATGACCCGGCCGCGGCGATTATTGAACAGACCGCCGGTTATCGCGGAGTTGACGCCGC
This sequence comes from Cellvibrio sp. BR, assembly GCF_000263355.1. Taxonomy (NCBI): domain Bacteria; kingdom Pseudomonadati; phylum Pseudomonadota; class Gammaproteobacteria; order Cellvibrionales; family Cellvibrionaceae; genus Cellvibrio; species Cellvibrio sp. BR. The sequence goes on from NZ_JH668202.1 coordinate 646,073, forward strand.
CATTGACGCTGTAGGTTTTGAAGCAAAAGGTAGCACACTGGAAACGGCACTCACTGCATTAAAAATGGAAGGCAGTAGTGGCGCAGCCCTGCGCCAATGTATAGCAGCGGTAAGGCGCGGCGGCACCATTAGCGTACCGGGTGTATACGCCGGTTTTATCCATGGGTTTTTGTTCGGTGATGTATTTGAAAAGGGCCTTAGTTTCAAAACGGGGCAGACCCATGTGCAATCTTATTTACCGACGCTGCTTGAATATATTCTGCAAGGTGATTTGCGCCCGGAAATTATTACCTCCCACCGGCTAAGCCTTGAGCAAGCAGCAGAGGGATATCGAATATTTGATAAAAAAGAAGACGCTTGCAGGAAAATAATTTTACGACCTTAAAACAATTTTTTTCATCAGAAAGGTTTTTTTAGCAATAAATGATTTCCTGTTTTTTCTCACTGTATGTTAGTTGCAGCACCGAGATAGCTTCCCCAATCACCTATAAATACTCAGGGCTCGCACTGGAGCCCTCCCCCAAACCAAGATCCGGAGATTGATATGGCAACCGCACAAAAGAAACCCATTAGCACCGATAAATCACCCAAGGCCCAAGAAGCTACTGCACTGTTAAAAGCGGATCACAAAGCAGTGGATTTGTTGTTTCAGCAATATGAAGCGGCTCGTTCATCCACCAAAAAGAAAGCACTGGTTTCACAAATCTGTACCGAATTAACTGTACATGCACAAATTGAAGAAGAAATTTTTTACCCTCCAGTGCAGGCTGAACTCAAAGATAAAGAATTAATTCCAGAAGCCATTGTTGAACATGCAACACTGAAAGATCTGATCGCGCAAATTGAAGACGGCAACCCGGAAGATGCGCTATACGATGCAAAAGTCAAAGTACTTTCTGAATACGTAAAACACCACGTCAAAGAAGAACAGAACGAACTATTTCCCAAAGTAAAAGCCAGCAAACTAGATTTGTACGCACTTGGCGAGCAATTGGCGCAACGCAAAGAAGAGCTAATGGCAAAGCCATAGACGTTATTGCCGGGCGCCTTACACTGGTGCCCGGCATTTAAAACCCGGTTGACCCCTCCATATTATTGCTCACATGCAATTACTGTAGATCCCTACTACAGACCCACTCCATTACAGAAATTAACCCCAAACGCCTTGCGCAACACTTGTCATATAATATAGTTTATTTTGCTATTAAATCGCCCCCGTAGAAATATGAGGTTGCGCATTTATATATGCCAAGGATTTTACTAATAAATATTTTTTGCTGATTCATAAAAACCAAACACGCCCATTGTTCTGTGCAACAACAACCGACGAAGCTCAAGAGCTAATAAATAATCACCAGATTATGCGCAGAACTCCGCGATGAACTTTGCTGACGACTGAATAATTGCAGCCGCCGTGAAGTTTTACATAATGAAATGCTGTATGGAGATAACACAATGCAACGGCAATTAAAGGTATTTTTACGGTCAATGGTTTTTGGATTCATTTGCCTGAATAGCGCAGCAATTTTTGCGCAAGATGGAAAAATGTACCCCATCGATGTACCCAATGAACCGGGCGCAATTCCACTGAATACCGGTGGGGTGGAGAATCAGCCCGCGCAGGAATCCTGGTTTCGCCAGTGGGGTGACCCTATGGCGCGGAACATTACCAAAGCAACACTCACACCGTTTTTGGCTGACCCAAAAAAAGCCAATGGCACCAGTGTAATTGTGGCGCCCGGTGGTGGTTTTATGTGGCTTTCCATGAAAAATGAAGGCTGGGAAGTAGCCGAGGCTTTGGCCGCGCGCGGCATTAATGCGTTTGTACTTAAATATCGCCTGCAGCCCACCGCAGATTCACTGGAAGCATTTGAAAATCAAATGAACCAACGTTTTGCCGACGCCGCAAAACCGGCGGATGATAAAAAAGCCCCCGCACGGCCGCAGTGGGATTTAAGTAATCAATTAGCCGATGTGGAAGCCGCTTACGCCTTAATTAACAGCCGCGCGAAAGAATGGAATGTGGATATGAAAAAAATCGGCATGATGGGTTTTTCTGCCGGCGCCGGTTTAACCATGGCCACCACCTTGCAATCCAAAAAAGTTAAGCTGGCATTTATCGCACCGATTTATGGCGGTATGAATGCGGTTGAGGTACCTAAAAATGCACCACCTATGTTTGTTGCTATCGCGGTGGATGACTTTTTATTTCACGGTGAGACCGGATTAATTAAATCCTGGTACGACGCAAAAATTCCCGTGGAATTTCACTTGTATCAAAACGGCGGTCACGGCTTCGGTTTAGGCAACCCGGATCGCACCAGTAACAAATGGTTTGAATCCTTTATGTATTGGCTGGAAGTGAATGGTTTTGTTAAACCTTAATTAACGACTACGAGTAAAGTCCGCCGTTATTTTGGTGGACTTTTTATGGTTTTCTTGGGAATTAACTCTCCACTATCGATGCAATATTTAATACCTGCTGCAACGGCAACCAAAGCGATGATTATTATCGCAATAGCTCCCCAGTCGCGATCAATTAACGGCTGAATAAAAATCCCACCCCAAGTATTTCTAAATAACAATACTAACCCTGACATGCCCAACAAAAACGCACTAAAAAATTTTATAAATAAAGTTGTATTTCTTTTCACCGCAACCTCCATGACCAACCGCTAAACGTGCCCATAATAACATTTTGGGATACCATGCATCCAACAACTAAAAGCCATTAAACCTCAGTTCAAGGGGGACGCTATGAGTGATTCATATTTACCACCCAAAGTTTGGGTTAACAATACCAACGGCAACAATCAGTGGGCCAGTATCAACCGCCCTGACGCCGGAGCAAGATTCGACCGAGAATTACCCGTAGGCAAGCATCCTTTTCAACTTTACTCGCTCGCCACGCCTAACGGCCAAAAAGTTACCATTCTGCTTGAAGAACTACTTGCCCTGGGAATTAGCGAAGCGGAGTACGATGCTTTTCTGATAGATATTGGTGAGTCAGATCAGTTTTCGTCCGGCTTTGTTCGCGTCAACCCAAACTCCAAAATCCCCGCACTGCTTGATAAGTCTGGCGAGAAAGCAATAAATGTATTTGAGTCGGCATCCATTCTTGTTCACCTCGCCGAAAAACTTGGACAGTTTCTTCCTCAAGCGGGAGCAGCACGAACCCAAACATTTAATTGGCTATTTTGGGTGCAAGGCGCAGCCCCACTGTTAGGCGGCGGGTTTGGTCATTTCTATAGTTATGCCGATGAAAAACAAGAATATCCCATCAACCGTTTTGCGATGGAAGTGAAACGCCAGTTAGATGTACTGGATAAACAACTCGCGCAAAATACTTTTGTTGCTGGCGACGAATACACCATAGCGGATATGGCAATTTGGCCTTGGTACGGCAATTTAGTCTTAGGACATTTGTATGATGCCGCTGAGTTTCTCCAAGTAGAAACCTACACCAATGTCGTGCGCTGGGCCAAAATGATTGAGCGCCGTGAAGCAGTACAACGTGGACGTATCGTGAATCGCTCTTGGGGTGAAACATGGGAGCAAGTTCCCGAACGTCACTCAGCAGAAGATATTGATAAAGTGTTAAAGCTGCGTCCGTAATTTTTGGGGGAGTAAAGCGCCCCCCATTGGCGCCGCTACCGGTGAGATAATAGTAGCTGCCGCTGGCAGGAAGAGTGATGCCAGTGGTATATTCCTTCAGTAGTCCAAGGGTGACTCAGCTCAACGATCATCACATTTTTTTTGGAAATCCTGTTTCAACTACGCGACCAATGCTGCAGTTTGATTAATGGGGTAACCGTGCCAGTGGTAGTAATTAGATCAAGCAAAACTGTATAAACAAAATACCCGAGCAAGGCTCGGGTATTTGCAGGGTGCGTTTTTTAAAGCAACCTGCAGGAATCCGGCTATCAGTCAAGAACATACGTTAGCCAATGAAACAGGAATAGAAACTCTCTAACATAGCCTTCCTTAGTGTTCAGCTAGCAGATCCCGAGATAACCATTTTCCGTGAGTAAAAACACCACTGACGCTGCGACTGTTTCTAATATCCAGCAACGGGTTTTTATCTAACAGAATAAAATCAGCGCGTGCGCCAGCTTGAATTACGCCGGCCTTACCTGCTTCGCCAAGATAAGCCGCCACATTTACCGTGCTGCATTGCAATGCCTCAAAGGGAGAAAGCCCCGCTTCTACCAACATTGCCAATTCTTCATGCAATGAAATGCCCGGCACGAGAGTTCCAAATGTGTCCGTACCAGACAACATAGGTACACCTTTATCATGCAGCTCTTTAGTGAGACGTAGCATCACTTGCAAATTTTTATCTACCTCCGCTTTGGTAATAGGAAAATCTTTTTCCTGATAAGGATTCGTCGCTGGGTTTAACCAGAATTCTTTTACTTCATCGGGCAAATAACGCAAATCGGGATTATTTTTTAATGCGGACAAATGTTCATCTGACTGCCAAACCCCTACCATTTTGTAAACAATTAAGGTTGGATCGATATAAACATTTGATTCTGCAACTTCGTCTATTACTTCTGCACGATAATGGTCAGCCAATAAGCGATCGACGTTGGCTCGATAAGTAGGAAGAAAATCGGCAGTAGCTGCATTCGCCAACTTTTCGTCCAGTGCCACATATAAAAATTCTTCCATATGTTCCAGAGCATTTAATGCCAAGCTATTTTTTAGCGGCATTCTATGTTGGGCATGACCAACAACCTTTAACCCACGCTGCCGTGCACCTATTATTATTGCCTGATAGATATCAGGTTTAAGGTCGCCATGAACCTTAACAAAATCAATTTTAGTGCGAGCATGCTCATCCAGAACATGGCCAACCTCTTCTATGCTGCCCGGAAAATCCCCCTCCAGATGAGGGCCACTCAATAGATACCGAGGCCCAAGCATTGCTCCGGAGTTGATTTTTTCACGCAATTCCAGATGATCAAAACCACCATCCTTTAAGCGCATATTGGCTATAGTAGTAACACCGTTAACTAAAAATAAATTAAACATTTGTTGCGGATTCCAACGCACATGCACATGCATATCGGCAAGACCGGGCATCAGGTAGCGCCCTTCACCGTCAACTCGCTGCGCTGCGTTAACCTTAACTGCAGCAGATTGTTTGATTATTTTTATAATTTTCCCGTTATCAATAACAACCGCCCTGTTGCGCAGCACCGCAGAGCTATTCATCGGAATAACCTGAACACGCTCAACAATATAATCAACTTCTGGAGAGGCATGAAATACACAGCCGCTCAAGAGACACCAACATAGCAATGCCGGAAATTTATACATACAAAACCACGCCCCTGTTATAGGTTAACTGAATCAAAATCGATTAACTGAATCAATCACGAATCCGTTTCCCGAATAGGGCTGCTCCTTTTCATTAATCCATTCAGCAATCAATCTAAAATAGCCATTGGCAACCCGAATATTAGTGCGCGAACCGTCTGGCTGCTCCTTATACTCATACATCCCATGATCAGTGTCAGGAAAAATATAAACGTGTAATGTAGAATTTATTTTTTTAAGTGTGCGTAATGATTGCAATGTTCGCTCGATAGGCGCCTCTCGATCTTTTTCTGCAACAATCCACAATATCGGCACCTGCAATTTTTTCAGCACTGACATTGATTCATAATTCCAAATTAACTCCAGGTTATCAAAATAAGCATGACCTATGCGCCTCAAGTCCTTATCGCTCATGCGGAACATGGCGCCACTGTATTCACCGTTAATACTATTAATCCAGGGCTGCAACTTAAGTTCCTTTCGTAACGACTCCAACTCAACAAATCCGACATTGAAGTTGGAAAGAAGAATTTTGGCAGTAATTTTTGATAAACGACGAATATGCTTTAGCTGGTGCTCACTAAGTTGCTGCTGTTGTGCCTCCAATAACATTTGATCAAGATCCTCCTCGATCGGTGATGCAATCAATCCATAACTAACCACAATAAAATCAACCGGAGTAAGCGTTGCCGCCAGTGGAGCAACCCATCCACCCTGGCTTTCCCCCCAAAACCCAGCGCGTTTGATATACCCTGTAACAAGGGATCGGGAATGCCTCATTGCCATTGCTGCATCTTCTGCTAACAACTCAAAATTTTGGGTATAAAAACCGGCGGATTGACCAGTGCCGCGCTTGTCATATACAAATACAGCAATACCCATCGCAGCCAACAACATAGCCTTTGAATTACCGATAGCAGGATCTTGCTCGGAACCATGCACCATCACGATTAATGGATAGGTGTTTTGGGAAGCACCAACAGGCTCAATTAACTCACCAGATAAATGTGTATGCGCGGACATAAAGGTGGTTGATGTTCGACGTAGCGAAACCTGCTTGAGTGGCGCAGTAGCACCACTATTAAGACGGATAAATGTAGATTGACAATGAAATGGAATAGATTTCGATTGAGTATTGCCAAAAATACCGTCCAGCATTAAATAACGAATACCTGAACCCTGTGCTAAATCATTCCGTAAAATTGCCGCATTAGTCGAACCATCACTATAAACACCCGGCACACAATTAGCTGTTGCAAAAACATGAAAGCTTGACAATAACGTAGCCATTGCTATTAGCACTTTTTGAATACCCATAGTGAGTCACATTCAGTATTTAAGGAAAGTGACTACTAGGATGCAGAAATCATAAGATTGGATTCAGCGGAATAAAAAATATTAAACTTTATAAGCATAGCTAGCTTCACAACTATAAATTGTGATTCACATTTAATTTTGTTTTAACGCAATACCACCATAAAGGTGAAATGACTTAACTTCATTTTCTATTAAAAAGGTAACGGCAGTGCCGGTATTGGCATGAATAAATGTCAGGTTGTCGCCCACAACTGGGGTCAGCTTGTACTCTGTACCACCGGGATAAAGCAGCGAAATAAAATTGCTTTTCTCATCAAAGCGCACAGTAAAATCATCTTTTTTGTTCCATTTGTATTTGCCTTGCAGTGTTTTTAAAATCGCGTTATTTACAGGCTTTCTTTGTACGTCTGTTTGCTTAAATGTCTTCCATTGGTACACATAAGACGCAGACAAAAACAAATCCCGCCCCAGCTCCCAACCATTATCCGAGTTGATCAAATAGACCAAACCATTTCCACTGGTGAGGCTGATTGTCATGCCGGTGTTATAACCCGTATTGCCGCCATAGTGGGTAATAACAACATCATCGTCAGTGCGGTTTAGGATAAATCCGTAGGTGTGTCCATCACGTTCGTGACTGATTAACGAGCGAATATCCAACTGGGAAAATAGGGCACTTTTGCCGTGATAGCCTTTATAAATTTCTGTGAGAAAGGTAGCCATATCGATTGAAGTACTCCATAGCCCTGCTGCGGCTTGCTCTGGATAATTGCGCCAGCCCCCCTCTAATACCTCACCTGTGGATGTATAGCCTTTGGCGACTTGCTTAAACTTTGAGGCGGTAAGAGGTTGCGTGAATTCGGAGTACTTCATGCCCACGGGATCGAGAATCCATTTTTTCATGAGCGATGCGAACCCGGTGTCGTGTATATCCTGCAGCGCCAATTCCGCGAGCGTGTAAGCGCCACCGGAATATGCCAGTGTTTTATTCGGTGGTGTGATAACGGCGATAGCGGCGGAATTCACGCCGGCGCCTCCTTTTACAATGTCGATATCAGACGGCAATGCGAGGTTTTTGGCATAGCCTTGGTATCCACCCGGCGTAATTCCCGACGTATGGGAAAAAATATTGCGCAACGTAACCGGATTGGCTGCCGTTTGTTTCCCCGCTGGAAGGACAAAAGTTTTCAGGTAATGTTGGATGTTTTTATCCAGATCGATTTTACCGGCGGTCTGCATGCGTACCACGGCCATAAATGTGACCGGTTTGGATAGTGATGCTGCCTGGAACAAGCTTGTGCAATCCAATTGTTGTTGGGGAAAGCGTGCATTCTGATAAGTGTCTGCCCATTCAATCTCGCCTTGCTTGATGACCGCAAGCGACAACGAGGGAATCTTGTACTCCGACATTTTGTGGGTGATCGATGCAAGTACCTCCTCTTCATCCAAAAATTTTACCTGGCTGCGAATCTCGTTCTCCAATTGCATTTTTTCTTCAATCGATCCTGTTGGGGTAATGCAACCGGTTTTATGTAGCTCGGTGCTCTGTACGAATTCACTCGTCAATAACGTCAAGGCCATAACAAACGCGGCAAAGTTTGACAGTGTTTTAGCGGGGGGATGCATAGGCACTCCAAAAAAGTTGATAGTGGTTTTGGTTGTAATGCAGCCACACTAGAAAATATCCGGGAATACCACATGATATTGCGGTGATTTTTTGTGATTATTGATGACCATGCCGGTATTACATGGTAGGTTTGCCCGACATTTTAGGGGGTAATAATCCGGATGCGCTGGAAAATAGCACAGTTTGTTTTTTGTGAAAAAAGCCAAACCTTAAACGATAAAGGCACAACCATAATTCTTGAGCCCTTATCGGTTGAAGTGCTCGCCTATTTTTGCCGCAACCCCAATGTGATGATTAGTCGCGATGTATTAATTGCGGAAGTGTGGAATGGGCGAATTGTTACTGATAATGCGGTAACGCGCGTGATTACCAAGTTGCGCAAAGCGCTGGCAGATAAGCTTGAATCGCCACAGTTTATTGCCACCTTTCCCAAGAAGGGCTACAAATTTGTTGCCGAAGTCACTCCTTTGGACGAATACAGTGAAGCTCTGCCTTTAAGCTCGCCCAATAATCTTTCGTCTAATCGCATGCACACTGAAAAGTGGGTGCAATATCTTGTTGTATTTATGTTGGCCGTCTGTGGTTTATTGGTCTGGTTGTGGGTCTCATCAGCGCCCCAGCCTGTTTCTTCCGGCATCAGTTATCGTATTGGAGCATTAACGCGCGGAGTGGATCGCGAGTTTCATCCTGCCGCATCACCTAATGGTCGTTATCTGGCCTATAGCGCCTTCAATGCAGACCAAATACGTTTGCTTCTGAAAGATATTGAATCGCAAGAGACGCTAGAGATTGGGGATCAACATGGATGGAGCGGCCCTGCGGCGTGGTCAAGTGACGGAACGCAACTCGTTTATTTAAATACCACCCGAGATGCCTGCAAGTATTATCTATTAACGCTTGCTAATTTGGTTGTCACCGAACGTAAGCTCATCCATAACTGCCCTAAAGGAAGTCATGGAAAAATAATCTTCGGCCGTAAACCGCACACATTTATTTATGCAGAAGCGGGGAGTGCAGGATCACCCTTTTCAATTTTCGAAATTAATGTAAGTACGGGCGATGTGCGCCGCTTACCGCAACCGGAATTGGTGCTGGGTGGCAACAGCCAATTTGATCTTCACCCTACTGAAAATAAATTACTGATTTCATCGCCCAATCGTCAGCAATGGTTAAATATTTACAGCCTCGATTTAACGAACGACGAATTGCGTCATTTGTTTGAATTGCGCGAATACACCTGCTGCGCAATTTGGGATCACACCGGAATGCGGGTGGTGATTCAAGGTGAGCATCCCGCCAAAGAATTAATTAGCTTTAATTTGGATGGCAAGGACAGAGCCGTTTTATTTCAGGTTCCGCACAGCGTTTCGTCCCCTTCACGCATTCCCAATAGCGCGCATTATGCTTATGTCGGCGGTGAGGTAAACCGCGATATTTATGTTCACTCGTTTGCTACCCAAACTTCAAAAGTCATCATTGACTCCGCCATAGATGACTGGCTGCCGGTTATCTCACAAGACGGAAAAAATTTGGCATTTATGTCCGATAGATCAGGAAATGAAGAAATCTGGATTCGTGAGCGTGGGCAAACCTTTGAACGGAAATTAACAAGCTATAACGATGGCAGACACTACTTTGATTTGCAGTGGTCGCCCGATGGGAAACTCATTGCAGGTATGACAATTAATGAAATTCATCTGACAGATGCCGTCAATGGCAACTGGCGAAAGTTAAAAATTCCACATGAAGAACTGGTAGCCATTTCATGGAAAGACAATCAAACACTATCGTTTAGTATTAAAAAAAGTGGGCAGTGGATTCTCCATCATTACCGTATAGATAATGACCAATTAACGGCGGCATCAGGCGATTGGCAATTCGCTCGCTACGCTATCAGTAGCAATGATTCTCTATGGATTGATCACAATGACAATGCTTTTTACGGAGAAAGCCGAACGCATCTTGAATTAGCAGAGCTAAGAATTTTGCAAAATAAGCGCCTTAACTTGGTGAAAAAGGGCGATTCTGTTTTTTACACCGCACTTGATTCCAGCGGCTCCCAATTAATGCAAGCTGATGTCAAAGCGAAACATATAGTCCCGCTTTTTAAGGTTGACAACCCTAGTGGGTTATCGATTAACGAATCAGAGATCTATTACTCCCTGCGAGTAAATGGGGATACCAATATTTATAGGACGGAGAGGAGTAATCGGGGCAACATTAAGAGTGACTAAATATGGCAAGTCACATAAAAGCAATTAAATACCTTTTGCTTTTGCAAGATAAACACTGCCGCCGCAGGCAAAAAAAAGCGGCTACCGAAGTAGCCGCAAGGGAAAGGGCATTGCAATTGTTTCAAGCGGGGCTTAGAGCTTCCAGGTGAAATCGATCAGGTAGCTGCGGCCGTAGTCGTCGTAACGTTTCAGGTTGGCAGACTCGTTGTTTTGGGTTAAACGCAGCGGCTCGTTGGTCAGGTTGAAAACCTGGAAGCGTACGTTGTAGTTCTCGTTAATTTCGTAAGCGAGGCTGAAGCCAACACCTAATTCCGCATCAAGTGTGGTCAGGTCGTAACTGTCCCAGGTGAAGGCGCTGGTGTAGGCAGAGTGATATTTCCAGCCCAAGCGTGCGTCGATACCGTAGTTGCTGTACCACAGGTCCAAGGTCGCCGTGTCTCTTGCCAAACCTGCCATGGGCAGTGGGTTGTTGGACGGTGCGAACTCTTCAATGTTGGATTCCGCAAACGCGTAGTTGGAGTAAACACCAAAGCCTTCTACCGGCAGGAATTCAAACGGCATTTGGAAGGTCACTTCCGCACCGCGCACGTAACCGCCGTTGCCATTTACTGGGCCGTAGATGTCAAAGTCCACACCGTTTTCATTTTGGAAAGTACCCACTACCGCGTTGCCGATGTAGTTGTCGATGTCTTTGTAGTACAGGCTCAATGCCGCCAGGGATTCGGAAGCAAAATACCATTCGTAAGACACGTCAATTTGATCAGAGGTAAATGGATCCAACAGTGGGTTACCCGCACCACCGGATGAACCATTTTCAATAGCACTGATGTACTGGCCTGCGCGCAACTCATCCAGTGGTGGACGGGAAATCGCTTGGGCGACACCAATACGCAGTTTGCGGGTATCGTCCAGATCCAGGTTCAAGTTGGCGCTTGGCAATGCTTTGGAATAATCATTTTCAATGTATTCGCCGTTCAATGCGTAACTCTTGGTATTGATTTCAACTTGACGCACACCGATGTTGGCGTTGTAGTCCAAGCCGCCCAGTTGGCCTTCAAAATCCAACTTCACGTAGGCCGCATCGTTGCGCTCGTCTACTTTCCAGTAGCGATCTGCATTAACGTCCGCCGATTCATAATCAACACCACCAAAAATCACGTCTGCGGTTTTGGCGTAAGACGGTGCATTCAGGAAGGGAATAGTGTCGAAAGCGCCAAGGGTGTAAGAGCTCAGGAAGCCTTCAGGAAAGGCTACTGCAACGCTGTTATCCACACTGCGATTCATGGTGAAATCAGTCCAGATAACTTCTTTCTCGCGGTCTGCTGTGCGCGCACCAAAACTGATTGAGCGCAGGTGACCGGCGTCCAAATCGCGTTTGATATCAAACTGCGCACTTTGCAATTCGTCTTCCAGGGTTGAACCTTCGTTGACATTGCCAATCCAGTTGTAGGAAGCATTTTCTGGGGTTAACAACGGCGAGCCAGCAGGTGCTGAAATTGACGGTGTACCGCGAGTATCAAAGCTCCAAGTTTCGGCGTATTGATCCAGATAAATCGCATTCCAGTAGTTTTTACGCTCAGCGGTAGAGTGGGAGAAATCCACATCGATCTGCCAGTTGTCAAAACCAGTGTGGCTGAACTTCAAGCCTTGGGTGACACCACTGTTTTCCTGTTGGTAGGCGGCAATCACGTGACGCATAGTGCCTTCCCAACCATTAAACGTACCGGCTACCGCGCGATTACCCTGCATTACTACGTTGCTCATCGGGTTATCTACCGCGCCATCGCCGTTTGCATCGCCCAGGCCCCAACCTTCACCGGAAGGTGGTGTGCCAATGTCTTGCGCCCAGGTTTGGTTTTGCTGCTCATCCATCGCAAATTCGGTGTAGAGCACATCGTATTTCACGTTGAGCGCGTCAGTCGCCTGCCACTCAAAGGTGCTCATGATGCCTTCGCGGTCGGTGTCGAGTTTTTTCACCTCACCGGCAACACCCCAGGGGGTAGTACCAATGGTGCCGTTGCCATCCAGGTCCAGCGCGCTATCGCTATAACCCCAGCCTTGCATTGAGCCATAGGCATTCTTTTGGGTTTGGGTGGAAGCGCCAATCGCAACAGCAAAGGTGTCGCTGAATTGGTGTACAAAAGCGGCGCTCATGCGATTGCCCAGCGGATCGTAATCCGGAACGTCTTCGCCGCTTTCATTGTGCTGCAAACCTACGCGCACGGTGGCTGTAGGGCCGGTGTGCGACAAAGGCGAAATAGTTTTCAGGTTGATAGTGCCGGCGATGCCGCCTTCCACCAGATCTGCTGACTGGGTTTTGTAAACTTCCGCAGCAGATACCAACTCGGAGGGGTATTGCTCGTAGCGAATAGCGCGGCCCGGCTCGGGGCTGGCCACTTCGCGACCATTTACGGTGCCTAATACCATGCGTGGGCCAAGGCCACGAATCGCGGCCTGGCTTTCGTTGCCACGGTCGCGTGAACCGTTAATACCGGGCAGGCGTACCAATGCTTCGGCGATAGTGACCGCTGGCGTCGCATTAATATCGTCCATTGCCAGGGCTTCCATCACCTTGGTGCTTTGTTGCTTCACCGCGATCGCTTTTTCCAAGGATGCACGCATGCCGGTTACAACAACTTCTTCAACAGCGCCGGCTTCTTGTGCCTGAACGCCGCTAATGCTGCCGAGCAGCCCCAGCGCAAACAGCAAGCTGGCTTTGGATATTTGGGTTTCGGGAGTTCTGTATTTCATTGCTAAAGCCTCGCGTTCGTCTCGATTGTTTTATTATTAAATATGACGCATATATCATATTTATACGTCAATATGATGTAATCGCCGCCATGTGTCAAGAGTGAAGCCGGGAAGGGAATTAAAAACAATGCTCGCTATTGGCCAGAAAAGGCCTAGGCTTAAAGAGCGGTACTCAGATCCACCAACCGGAGAGAAGCATCATGAGTAAAAGTCAGGATAAACGTAAAGAAAGCAAAAAGCCCGCGACCAAAACCGCCAAAGAGAAACATCAGGCCAAAAAGTTGAAGCAGGCTGAACAGGCGCATCGCGAGTTTTAACACCCGGCAATAACAGCCCTAGGGCTGAACGAAGTCATAAAAGAGGTAGGGGCGCGGTCTATTCACTCAGGAATAGCATGCGCCCTTTTTGTTTTTAGGAAGCAGTAAGCTAGGAAACAATAAGCCAAGAAGCACTAAACCAGAAAGTAATACACCAGAAATCAATAAATCAGGGCGCAAAAAAGCGGCAGAGATTATTTGATGTTCCAAAACACCAAACTTGGAAAATGACGCGCCAATTGCCACTTGGCAAATAGTATTAGCAACGAGGAATGTTTACTGCGGGTTAAAAACCGCATGGTGGCACTGCGCGGGAACTGCGCTTTATTCAGCGGCTCGCCTTGTGCATCTACGGGAGACCACTGCTGCTTGAGCAATTGGCGCTGTTGCTCCAATTGTCGCCGCAACACAATACACTGCTGCATTTGCCGCTGCCGTTTGCTGGTGGTGACGCTACCTGGCTCATTCATAGCTGACTCCGAATCAACGCGACATCAGCTGCTATTTCAGCGCGAGTTCCTGCAAAAGCATTGGCGCCCTGGGCAGAAAAATGTTTGCAGCGCAGATAACACATGGTGACTCCTGCTGCATAAAACACAATCACGCCAGCGATGGTTTGCAAACGGTAGGCGGTGGGCCAACCTAATGTAATGACCAAAAGCCCGATACAAAAAAGGCAGCAAGTAAAAAAAACCAGCCCCAGCACACTGAAGACCAGCATTTGCTGTAAGCGATTTTTTTCCTGCTGCCATTCAATACCCGCGAGCCGCCCATGCAGTTCCATCTGCACAAGCACTATTGCCGCTGAAGCGCGCAAACGCTGGATAATTTCCAAAATTCTACTCCCGGGTTTGACGCTCAAGAATTAACAAGTAACAACCACTAATTAATTGCGACGCGCCAACAAATAACCCAACAACAAACCAACCGCTGCACTGGCACCAATGGCATTCCATGGCTGCTCATGAACATAGGTATTAGTAGTTTCCGCTGTTTTACGAGCGCGATTCATCACCGTTTCGCCCATTTCTGTCGCTGCATCTTTCGCGGCAGTGATGCGTTGATTTACTTTGTCTTTGGCGCGCTGTAAATCTTCACCGGTGAGATTGGTGGTTGCTTTGATCAAGTCTTCTATATCTGCAACAAAACTTTGAAATTCGTGCGCAATACCACTAGAGCCTTCTGCTTTTTGTGCTGGAGCCGCATGTGTATCAACTGCTTTACTGTTTCCTGACGAAGATCCAATACCAGATGGATTTTGCATAAATAATTCCTGCTATATGAAGGGTAAGTTTAAAGGCTGTTCCCGTGTACCGATTTCAATCCAGTAGGCGCTATAACCTGCATTCATAGTATCCAGCCCCCCTCCCCAAGTCTGTTCGCTAACGCACTGATACTTTGTTACCTCAATGCTAACTTGCTCATCACAGCAGTTATCGCGAATTACAAAAAAACATCAACGCAGTAAACCCGTAATTTTTCCCGCTAGGGATTTTGGAGCAACACCATGAACAAGCCACTACAAAAATTATTTATTCCCTCTATCGCACTGTTGGCGTCTATGACTATCAGCAGTTTTATCATGGCGGCGACCCCGGAGCAGGAAATCACTAACGCACGACAAGAAAGTCAAATTTGGACAACCTATGCACTCAGCCCTTATTTGCGCGCTAACGATATAAAAGTATCGGTAGTGGATGGCAAAGCAACGCTCACTGGCACAGTGGAAGAAGCTGTGAATAAAGATTTGGCCACTGCCATCGCCATGGGCGTCAACGGCATAAAAGATGTAGACAATAAAATTGATGTGCGCGCGGATTACCAGCCCACCAAAAGTGAACGCCGCTATGGCGATCAAATGGATGACCTGGCAATTTCCAGCACTATTAAATCCAAACTGTTGTGGAGCAAATACACCAACAGTCAATCCATTAAGGTGAATACGCTGGACGGTAAGGTGACGCTGGAAGGCAATGCCGAAACTGAAGAAGCGAAAAAACTCGCTGGCCGTTTAGCCAAAGATACACGCGGTGTGCGCGCGGTAGAAAACAAATTAGTTATCAATAAAACACCCGGCATAACCGGCATGGCAAAAGCATCCACTAAAGAAGTAGGCGATGTTATTTCTGACAGCTGGATCACCACCAAAGTGAAATCCACCCTGCTCTATTCAAGCAATGTAAAAGGCTCGGATATTGAAGTCACTACTAATGCTGGCGTAGTAACGCTGAGCGGAAAATTGGATACCGGTGTGGAGCGCGCTCTGGCAGTTGAATTAGCCGAAAACGTGCGCGGCGTTAAAAGTGTACAAGCAAAAACATTAACCAATTAAACCCCATTTTATTCACCCAAAGGTAAGCTTATGACAACTTCAATAGTCACCCAAAAAATGGCGAGCTGGTTAAAACCAGGCACCTCATTTATCGCATTGCTCGCAGGTTTTTTATTCTTAACTGCCTGCGCCTCCACCCCACCACCCACCAAAGAAATCAGCGCTGCTGAACAATCCATGATCGATGCTGAACAAGCGCGGGTTGCACAATATGCACTGCCAGAGCTGCAAGAAGCGCGCAGCAAATTAGCGGCTGCACGCACTGCCGTTTTAAATGAAGAGATGGAAGAAGCAAAACGTTTGGCGGTGGAAGCCAGTGCCGGCATTAAATTCGCAACAGCCAAAGCAGAGTTAGCCAAGGCAGAAGCCGTTAATGCTGACATGCAAAAAAATATTCGTGTTCTTAAAGAAGAAATGCAACGCACCAGTGGAGAACAACAATGAAATTATCAACATCGATGAACTTAAAAGCGCAAACCAAACGCGGTCTGCATTTATCCAAACCACTGATCATGGCGCTGGGCAGTGCACTTATTCTGGCCGCCTGTGCAAATTCTCCTAAAAGCCCGAGCGGTGCAGTTGCTGCACGCGAGCGTTTGGTGCAGTTACAAAATGATCCCGCTTTGGCGAGCAGGGTGTCGGTTGCGATTCGTGAAGCAGATGATGCAGTGACTGCCGCCGAAGTACCGATGAAAGACAAAGTGAAATCCGATCACCTGGTATTTGTTGCCACACGTGAAGTGGATGTCGCCTGGGCGCAAGCCAAGACCCGTCAACTGGAAGACCAACGTGCCGGCCTGAGCGAACGCCGCGACAGTGAACGTTTGGAATCGCGCACCCGCGAAGCAGATCGCGCTCTTGATGCAGCAGAACAAGCGCGCGCCGATGCAGAAGCCGCACGCGATGATAGCGACGCACTGCGCCGCGAAATTGCCGAGCTAAATGCAAAAGAAACCGAGCGTGGTTTGGTGGTTACCTTGGGCGATATGTTATTTGAAACCGGCAATTCGCAATTAAAAGGCAATGCTTTTGCAAACCTGAGCAAGCTGTCCAGTTTTCTCAATAAATACCCTGAGCGCACGCTGATTATTGAAGGCCACACCGATAGCGTGGGCAGCGAATCCAGCAACCAGTCGCTGTCACAGCGCCGCGCCGATTCCGTACAACAGTATTTGTTGCAACAGGGCGTTGCCTCTAACCGCCTGACAGCGGTTGGCCAGGGAGAAAATTCTCCGGTAGCCAGCAATGATTCAACATCCGGGCGCGCACTGAATCGCCGCGTGGAAGTGATTATTGCCAACCCGTAAACCAACACTCCATCACTTTTTTGTTGAGTAACCGTCATGACCTTAG
The DNA here is from genome assembly GCF_000263355.1 of Cellvibrio sp. BR. Taxonomy (NCBI): domain Bacteria; kingdom Pseudomonadati; phylum Pseudomonadota; class Gammaproteobacteria; order Cellvibrionales; family Cellvibrionaceae; genus Cellvibrio; species Cellvibrio sp. BR. The sequence continues at coordinate 663,329 of NZ_JH668202.1, forward strand.
GAACAATTATATTAATTATTGTGGTGTTAATGCTTATTGGCGCCATACCGAGTTGGCCGCACAGCCGCTCCTGGGGTTATGGCCCCAGTGGTGGCTTGGGGCTGGTATTAATTATTCTATTAATTCTGGTCCTCATGGGCCGGATATAAAAAACAGCGCCGTGGTGTGACAACCACGGCGCTGTTTTACTGTGTCGCTCTTCATTTAACCCAAGCGTATTCACTGGAGCCAAACATGTTTCGTCAAAGTTTATTTAACCGCTACCCTCGCAGCATTCTGGTAATAACCATTATTGTGCTGATGGCGGTTATCAGTATCGGTTTGCTTGCACTGGATAAGGGTTATTCCTTGTAACGCGGCCGACAAATTATCAACCGCGCTTAATTCCCTTATTGTTTAATTCCCTTATTGCTTAATGCGCAGCAAATCACTAATGCGATCCACACCGTCCACATCCCGCGTAACTTTCACGACTAAATCGTGCTCCGCACGGGTTTCTACTTCACCGGACAATTGAACTACACCATTGGTCGCCATAACTGCAATCACAAATTCGCTCAACGCTTCTTCATCCGCAATTGCCTGTTCCACTTTTTTTGCCAGCTGCATATCAAACGCTTTTTGTCCCTCATCCAGACTGGATTGATTGGCATCGGCAACTGACTGTTGCGAATCAACAACGCCTTCCGATTTTTCACAGCCGCTAAAACTAATAATGAGCAGAGAACTTAGCAGGCCCATAAACACATAGGATTGATAGGAATCTTTCATAATATAAACCTCGCGTTAACACCTCCAGAATTGAAGGTGCCCTTTAACAATGACGGTTATTCGTAGCTGCGTTGCGCCTTATCAAATGGCTTGGTGCGATAATAGGTGTGAATGTCGTTCGACCAACTATTATCTGCCATATCCGGCCAATCGGATTTATCAAAACCCGGCGCATCTTTCAGCCGATCTTTAGTGACATCCAAAATAAAACGTTTATGTTCGGTATCGAGTTTTAACGCCGTCCAAGGCACAGCAAATAATTTTTCGCCCATGCCCAGGAAAGAACCAAATGATAAAACGGCATAACATACCTTGCCGCTACTCATATCCAACATAATTTCCTTAATATCGCCGATGTCTTCATCCTGGCAGTTATAGACATCATTGCCGACCAATGTTTCCGCGCCCATCAAACTGGGTCCAGGGCCATTGCCGTTACCGGTTTTATACATGCCATAGGTATCGCGACTTTCGTAATTCATAATAAGTTCCTTGTAAAAAAGGGATTAAATTCCCAGTAGCAGACACACAGCAAAACTTAAAAAAAATCGCGCCATACTGTGTGATGAGCACTGATAATCGGCTTAATTTTTTTTAGCGTCTGTACGCAACCCCCCTTATAGATTTGATTAATACGCGCTACTGCAACCGTTAATCGCCCTTTGTGCCGTAGCGCACGGACGCCGGTCTGGCTGACGAACACACTGGCGAGACACTGCCCCGTGCGAGTGCAACTATTTATTTTTATGTTGCAGGATTAATCGATGAATCACCTTTCTAACAAGCTAAACCCTATTGATCTGCAGATGAGTGGGAATCGTTTAATCGATGGTTTATCACTGGCGGTACGCACCCGTTTGCTACAACACTGCAAAACCGTAGAGCTCACCTTTGGCGATATTCTCTGCGAACCGCAGGAGCTGCTGCGCTATGCTTTTTTTCCGCTGACTGGATTCATTTCACTGTTGACTCTGGTGGAAGATCACCAGCCATTGGAAATTTGCTTAATCGGCAATGAAGGCATGATGGGCGCAACCCTCTCCCTGAGCGTGAGTGCCGCACCTATGCGCGCATTAGTGCAAGGCACTGGCCACGCTTTGCGCATCACCGCCGCACAGTTGCGCAGGGAGCTCAATAATTCACCGGAATTAATGGCGCAATTACATCGCTATGTGTATGTAGTACTGGAACAATTGGCAAAAACCGCCGCGTGCATTCATTTTCATGAAGTGGCGCAGCGATTGGCACGCTGGCTCTTAATGACTCACGACCGCACTCACAGCGACCAACTGCATTTAACCCAGGAATTTCTGGCCGATATGTTAGGCGTAAGGCGCAGCAGTATTACTGTTGCCGCAGGCATACTGCAAAATGACCAATTGATTAATTACAATCGCGGCGAAATTATTATTGTGGATCGAAAGGGATTGGAAAAAGTTGCCTGTGAATGTTACCAAACACTGAAACGCGATTATGAACTGGTATTTGCCTGAGGCCGCGGCGCTGAATCAGCTGCGGCAATAAGTGGTGTATCTACACCACTGCTATAAAACTGGTAATTATTGCGCCCGCACATTTTTGCGCGATACATAGCGCTATCGGCGCGCTGGAATAGCGCATCTACATTACTGCCGTCATTAGGGTAGAGGCTAATACCAATACTCAGGGTGACCGCAATAGGCTGCTCGTGAATCTGTTGTGGTGCAGCAAAGGCTGCAATCATTTTATCGGCGACATGCGCGGCATCTTCACTGTGTTCAATTTCAGTTAGCAAGACTACAAACTCATCACCACCCTGGCGGCATACCGTATCGGTAACACGCACAACGGATTCCAATCGCCGCGCAATAATTTGTAACAACCTGTCACCCACGGCGTGGCCGCGCGAATCGTTAATATTTTTAAAATTATCAATATCAATAAATAACAAACCGATTTTTTTCTGTTTGCGTTTTGCCAACCCAAGTGCGCGCGTGAGGCGCTCGGTAAGCAGGGTGCGATTGGCCAAACCGGTGAGCACATCGTGCTGCGCCATGTGCAGAATTTTTTTAGCCATGGCCCGTGCATCACTTACATCGTGAAATACAATGACCGCACCGCTAATAGCACCGAGGCGATTGCGAATGGGCGCGATAGAGTCTTCAATGGGAATTTCCGAACCATCGCGCCGCACCAATAAACAATTGCTCGGCAGTTTGATGGTTTTATTCGCTTTTAATGCGCGCCGCACCGGGTTGGGCGGTGGTTGGCGGGAGTCGGCATCTATCACTTTAAACACGTCTTCCAGTGGCAAACCCAATGCCTCTTTCAACGACCAGCCGGTCATAGTTTCTGCAGTGCGATTGAGGTAACTGATTTTACCGGCAAGGTTAGTGGTGAGCACCGCATCGCCAATCGAATTCAACGTTACTTGCGCGCGCTCTTGCTGATCAAACAACGCATCTTCCGATACGCGCAAAATAGTTTCTATGGCTTTGCGATCACTGATGTCTTCAACAATTTGCACATAGCCCTGCGCTTTTTTATTTGCTTTGCTATTAATTGCTGCGGCATTTAAGCGGGTCCACACCATGGTATTGTCGCTGCGCACAAACCGTACTTCAGCCAAAAATGGCTCACGCTTATTCACGGCGGCGTGCCACTCCTTCACCGCTTGTTGACGGTCATCCGGGTGAATAGCTTCTGTCCAATTAGTGCCCAGGGTTTCGTCGAGTGTCTGCCCGGAAATTGTGTGATAGGCCGCGTTGGTGTAAATGCAATCGCCTTGCGCATCGGATAGAAAAATGCCCAGTGGCGATGCATCACTCATTACCTGAAAACGCTCTTCGCTTTCGCTCAGTGCGCTGCGCGATTCTTTGCGCTCTAAAATATAATTCAACGCGCGCGGCAACCAGTGCGCATCTATATGCCCCTTGGCAAAATAATCATGGGCGCCGCGCTCCATAGCGGCACGCCTCAATTCGTCATCACTCGCTGAGCTCAATACCAAAATCAACGCATCGGGTGCGGCGGCAATTACTTTATCGAATGCGCCCAACCCTTTTCCGTCGGGTAAGGCCAGATCCAGCAGTACCACTTCAATCGGATTCTTAGCAAGGTATTCCAACGCTTCCGCCAGTGACTTTACCCACTCCACGACAAATGCAGCACTGTCGTCATGCAGCGCATCCTTTATCACCTTGGCATCGGCAGGATCGCTTTCTATTAACAATAAATGGGTCGCAGAACTCTTCATGAGAAAACATCACCCGAAGTGAAAAAGATGCACCAAGGTTAACGCACCGATTCACCCGCTTCGGTGCGGTGTCGTACAGAGAGGGGTTTCAGGGGTTTGAGTGCCGTGCGGTTATCTAACGCGATACAGATGTTCTCGTATTACGTTAGATATGCATTATTTTTTTTCTTCATTTAAGGTTGCAGGGATAAAACCTCCAGCAGATAAGGCTCTAATGACACCGCGCATCAAGTAGTTATTACTAAAGCCGAAGGTATATTGGCGCGCACCATCGCTTACGGGTTGTAGCATTTTTCGCTCAACTAACTTTTTAATTTGATAAGTACGCTGATGCGCAGTCAAATGTGGCATTGCTTCTGCCAAATCAGCCGCTTTTGCAATGCCCATTTTGGCCGCTATGTGCAATATGCTTTCCTCTTGCGCGGTAATAAGCTCGCGTTGTTTTGCATAAGCCAATGCCGGTGTGAGAATTTTGTTACGCAAATAAGCAAAATCAGTTAGCTGATCAACTTTTCTCAGCTCATCTAAAATACCCGTTAGTACATAGGTACACCAAGCTTCTTGCCCCTCCGGTAAACCTGAATCAGCAAGAGCAAGCATGGAATAATACTTATCCCTATCATTGCAAAATACTGCAGTCGGATTCAGCACACGCCCACCAGCTTGCACATTAAAACCATACTTAATCAGCAAGGCATAAGTAAGCAGTCGCACCACGCGGCCATTACCATTACCGAAGGGGTGAATCCAACCGAAACGATGATGAGCCAGAGCCACTTTAATCAGATCATATTTAGGTGCATGTGGCTCATTAATAAATGCCACTAACTCCTGCATATAGGATGGTACTTGTATTGCGTCTGGAGGTAGATGCTCTGACTGCGATATGCGGACCGACCCCGCGCGGTAAGCACCAGGAGTGCGATCACCTTCCCGCTCCAAGTTATCTACCGTCATGGCATGCAACTCGCGAATAAAGTGTTCAGTTAAATTGGTGCCTTTTTCTATGGATTCCTCTACAAATGCCATCGCCAGCTCAATGTTTTCCATTTCACGCAAATGATCCGAGTGGTCACTGGCGCCATCCAACTTACTTTCGACATAATCGGCTAGTGTGGTGTGATTGCCTTCAATGCGAGCAGACCCCAAACTTTCCAGCATGTGAAAAATGCGCTTAAGCTGTAAAAACAGGAGGGCGGGTGTAGAGCCGCGCAACTGTAAACGGCGCAAATGCTCAAGCTCGGTCAATACATCAACCAAGGGGGAGTCAAACGCTGGGTTGGGCAACATCAAGTTATGGTGATTAAATCCAGGCATAGCATTAATTATCTGTAATGGTGTTACCGCGACATCTGTAATCTACTCAAAAAAGATCAATAGAGTCAAACAATTAGAAGAAAGAAGATAAACTTTTATCTGTAAAAAACCCTGTCAGCAAGTTGAATACACTCTTCACCCATCTTCAAAAAGTATCTACATAAAATAGAAACCCAACCACACCGCCTATGCGATAACACGAACCTCCACCCTCCGCTCCCTACCATCATCCACCAACGGAATTCCCGCGCTGTGCAGCTCAATGCCATCCAGCAGGATTTTGTTTTCACCCCCAAGGTTTTGAATCACTTCAATGCGATAAAGCGTATTGCCAAAGCGATAATCCACCGAATAACCCGGCCAATCTTTGGGCAGGCACGGTTTGATATGCAGTTCGGTGCCGTGGCGGGTGATGCCAAGCAGGGATTCCACCATCAAGCGATACAACCAACCCGCTGAACCCGTGTACCAACTCCAACCGCCGCGACCAGTGTGGGGCGCGATGGCGTAAACGTCGGCGGCGACGACATAGGGTTCAGCTTTGTAGAGCGCGACCGCAGCGGCGCTGTTGCCGTGGTTGACCGGGTTGATGATGTTGAACAGTTCCCAGGCGCGTTGGCTATCGCCCAATTCGGCGAAGGCCATGGTGGCCCAGATGGCGGCGTGGGTGTACTGGCCGCCGTTTTCCCGTACGCCCGGTACATAACCTTTGATATAGCCGGGGTTCATGGCGGACTTGTCGAAGGGTGGGTCGAGCAGTTGGATAATGCCCTGGTCGCGGCGCACCAAATGTTTATCGAGTGAACTCATGGCCTGACGGGCACGCATAGGATCGCCTGCGCCTGAAAGTACTGACCAGCTTTGAGCGATGGAATCGATACGGCACTCGTCGTTAACTGCTGAACCTAAAGCGACGCCGTCATCGAACCAGGCGCGACGGAACCAGGCACCGTCCCAGGCGTATTGGTCGATATTGTGTTGCAGCTGTTTGGCCTCGTGAACGCAGCGCTCGGCAAAGACTGAATCATTGCGTTGATTGGCGATTTTGGCGAAGGCGAGCAGCACTTTGTACAGCATAAAACCGAGCCAGACGCTCTCGCCTTTGCCATGAATGCCGACCAGATTCATGCCGTCATTCCAATCGCCCGAGCCCATCAGCGGCAGGCCGCGCTCGCCAAAACGCAGGCCGTGTTCGATGGCGCGCTGGCAATGTTGATAGAGGCTGCCGGTGTCGCTGCTCTGCCCCGGCAGATCGTAATAGGACTCTTCATCGTCGTTGAGCGCGCGACCGGTCAGGTAGTGCAACTGCTCGTCGAGCACGCCGGTATCGCCGGTATTTTGCACATAGTGGCAAGTGACCAGCGGCAACCAGAGATAATCGTCTGAACAGCGGGTGCGCACGCCGCGCCCTTGCGGTGGATGCCACCAATGCTGCACATCGCCTTCGTGATATTGGCGCTGGGCGGCGCGCAGCACTTGTGCGCGCATCATGCCCGGCTGGCTGTGAGCGAGTGCCATGGTGTCTTGCAGTTGATCGCGATAACCGTAGGCGCCGCCGGATTGGTAATAGCCGCTGCGCGCCCAGAGGCGACAGGCGAGGGTTTGATAGAGCAGCCAACCGTTGGCGAGCACATTGAAGGCGGGATCAGGCGTTGTGACCTGCACCGCGCCGAGGGTGCGCGTCCAGTAGTCATGCACTTTGGCCAGCGCAGAGCGGGCGGAACCCATGTTGCGCATGCGCTGCGCCAACGCGCGGGCCTGTTCCAGATCCTGCCCTGCACCGAGGCGGAAAATAATCTCGTGCGACTCACCTTCATCCAGCTCAAACGGCACTTGAATGGCACCGCAAGGGTCTAGCCCCGCGCCTAAACGGCCGGAAAGGCGCTGGCGCGTGAGTGCATCCGGGTTGCCAAGCGAGCCGTTGCGACCGAGGAATTCGGTGCGGTCGCCGGTCAGACTGCGTGCATTGTCGTCCACATCAAAGAAACACACGCGCCCACCAAATTCGCTGTTGTAGGCGTTGCGCGCAAAGAGTGCACCGCTGGCAGCGTCGATTTCAGTCACCATGTGCAAGGCAGATTTGGTACGTAAATCGCCCAGCACCCACTCCACGTAACCGGTTGCCGACAAACGCCGCGGGCGCTTGGACAAGTTAGTGACTTTGAGTACCGAGAATTTGACCGACTCCTCCAAATCCACATAGACCCACAGCTGCGAACAGACGCCATCTTCCGTGTGCTCAAATACGCTGTAACCAAAGCCGTGGCGCGTGACATAAGGCGCGTGGCCGCGTTTGGGCAAAGGCGTGGGCGACCAGAAATGGCCGGTCTCCTCATCGCGCAGGTAAAACGCTTCACCGCCGGCGCTGCCGACCGGATCATCGCACCAAGGCGTCAAGCGGAATTCGTGGGCGTTTTCGCTCCAGGTATAGGCCAGCCCACTCTCTGAAATCACCGTGCCGAAGTTAGGGTTGGCGATAACGTTGACCCAAGGCAGTGGCGTTACCTGCGCTTGGGTAGTGGTGATGATGTATTCGCGGCCGTCCGGCGTAAAACCGCCGAGCGGATTGGTGAGGATCAAGTCGGCGCGCGGGGCGATAATTTGGGGTTGGGTTGTATCTTCAACATATTTGCGCTGATGAACCAAGCGCGCGACTTTCTTCTCAGCCAGCCCTTTAAAATTCACCTGTTCCGCCAAACTGCCTTTGGCGCCGTCGATAATCGCCCGCGCCACGGATTGCAGCAGAATGCGATCCTCGTGGGAAATCTGCTCCGCCGAGCGCACAAAAATGCCACCGGGACGATCAATCGCGTGGCTTTCGCTGCCCGTGGCAATCAGTCCCATAATCTGGTCTTGCAGGCGTTGGCGATAGCCAATGTGATCTTCATTCCAGATCACCAGATCGACGGACAAACCTTTTAAACGCCAGTAGGCATGGCATTGAATGAGCTGGCGCGCCAGTTCGATATGGTCACCGCTGGCGATTTTAAGCAGCACAATCGGTAGGTCGCCGGAGATGGCGTAACCCCACAAACCGGACTGGCCACGCCGGTTCTGGATCAGCACACTCGCCTCGGCGCGCAGGGCGGCGTGGGCATAGAGCACACTGCTGGCCAAGCGGCGATAAATCTGTGCATCCGCCTCGCTGGCATTGATCTGGCGCAGGGTCACACCGCTGTGAGTCGCAGCCAGATCGAAAACGCGGTCGGCCAAGTGGCGATCCTGATAGCGACTTACCAACGTCATGCAGGCGTCGCGGTTATCGGCGGTGCCACTGACCAAATCGAGTGTGGCCACCTGCCCTGCTTCCAGCGTAATGCGACAGCGGATGGCGACAATCGGATCGAGTACCGAGCCTTGGCTGCCGGAGAGTTCCCCGCCGCTGGTAACCGCTTGGGGTTCAACCAGAGTGCGGCCACGGCCGGTAAACCGCAGCCGATCGGTTTCGTAAGAGAACTGATCCACCGGGCTACCGTTGGGCGACAACAAATGGAACATCCAGGGCGTATGCTCACCCACCGAACGCGGGCGACGGGTGCAAAGTAGCGCGCGGCGCTCGGGCAAAATTTCGGTCTGCACAAACAAATTGCCAAACGCGGTTTGGGTGGCATCCGCCGCCGGTAACGCCAGCACCACTTCGGCGTAGCTGGTGAGTTCCAGGGTGCGCGTGCGCGACGAGCGGTTGGTGATGCGCAGGCGGCGCAGCTCGATATCGTCCTCAGGGGAGACAACCAACTCGGTATAGGTCTCGATGTCATGGTCACGACGGCGGAATTCCGCGCGGCCTTCGGAGAACATCGCCTCGTAATTGTCGGCGCGTTTGAGTGTGGGTTGATGGCTTGCCGACCAGAAGTCGCTAGTAGTGGTATCTCGCAGATAGACAAACATGCCCCAGTTGTCGCGCGTCGCATCTTCGCGCCAGCGGGTCACCGCCAAGTCTTTCCAGCGGCTGTAACCGCCACCGGCGTTGGTGACCATCACCTGATAGCGACCGTTGGATAAGAGTTGCACTTCTGGTGTTGGTGTATCTGCCTCCAACGGTGCGTAGCTAGCGGTTTCGACTTGATCGAATATCGCCGCACCTTCGGCATGTTCGGCAACATGGGTATGCAGTACCGATGCTTTGGGAATGCGCTCCTGCAATAACAGCAAGGTCGCCTGCAATAGCGGGTCGGCCTCAAACCGGCGCTGCATGGGGCGATCCAATAACAGATAGGCCAGTGCCAGCAAACTCATGCCCTGGTGGTGGACCATAAACGAGCGCACGCAGGCGCTGGCCTGGCCGCGCGCTAAACGCGACGGGGTGTAATCCACCGCTTCATAAAACCCGAAGCGACCTTCAACCCCGTTGCTGGCCAGCTGTTCCAGATTCTCGCAGGCTGCCTCGGGTGCAACCATCAGCGCCATCACCGTCGCATAGGGGGAAATGACCATGTCCTCCGCCAAGCCGCGCTTGAACCCTAAACCGGGCACCCCAAAGGCGTGATATTGGTAATTCAGGCTGGCATCAAAGGTGTGATAGCCGGATTCCGACACTCCCCAGGGCAGGCCACGCTGTTTGCCGTAAGCAATCTGGCGGTTGACGGCGGCGCGACAGGTTTGATCGAGCAAGGTGCCCTCATAGCTGGGCATCACCAGCATCGGCATCAAATACTCAAACATGGAACCGCTCCAAGACACCAGCACTGGCTCGCCCTCGGTCATGGTGCGCAAACGCCCCAGGGCAAACCAACTCTCTTGCGGCACCTGGCCCTGGGCGATAGCGACAAAATTACACAGACGCGCCTCGGAGGCGAGCAGGTCATAAAAGCTGTTATCGCGGCGATAATCGTCCAGGTTGTAACCTACGGCGATCAGGTGGCGGGTGCGGTCATAAAGGAAGCCGTATTCCATCGCCGCAAACTCGTGAGCCTGAGCCACCAACTCCATACAGGTGGCGATACGTTCGCTGGCGCGCTGGCTGGCGGTGTTGATCAAACCGCGCAATTCCAGCAGCCACTCCCGGTCGGCCGGGGTGCCGGGGCGCAGCAATTGTTCATCCAGCAGCGGCACCAACCGCTGGCTGTAACCCGCCAAACTACGCAGGCTGGGAATAGCATTCAGGTTGGCGGCAGGCTCGCTTTGCACCAGGCCAGCCATAAACCCAGTCAAGGCCGGGGGTGTCGGGCGAAATGACAACCAGGGCGCAAAAAACAATAACTCGTCCAGTGCCGCGCGGCTCTGCTGTGCCAGTGCCTCGCCCCAGTTGCGGGCTTCATAGCCAAGACCCACGTGGTCAATGGAGGGCGCTCCCAACATATCGTTCAGCAGCGCGCCGCTCACCGCCAGTTTTACCTGGGGTTGGGAGGTTAAATAGGCATTGATGGTAATGGCCGCATCATTCACCGCTTTCAGGCAGTGCATGAGTGATAACAAGTTGGTAGTGCGCTCGCCCTGATTGTGCGCGCAGGCGGCACTGAGCAAGCTGCGCATGCGGATAATGCACGCCTGAACGGCATGGGGCAGGTCGTCCTGCATGTGGGCAACTTGCAAGCTGTCGGTGAGTACAGCGAGCGTATCCGCCAAGCCCTGAAAGACCCGCTCATGGGGAATTTGGTGATCCGGCAGCGCTACCAGCCCGGCGCGCAGGGTGAGCAAATGACCTGCGAGGTTGCCGCTGTCCACCGCTGAAATGTAGCGCGGCGGCAGTGGCTGCAAGGTGACCGTGTCGTACCAGTTAAAGAAATGGCCGCGATATCGCTCCAGTTTGCTCATGCTGCCAAAGGTATTGGCAGTGCGTTCGAGCATCACATCGGCGGAGATAAAGCCGAAATCGTAGGCGGATAAGTTACCCAGCAGCGCCAACCCGATATTGGTGGGCGATGTGCGGTGGGCAATCACCGGGCCGGGGTTTTCCTGAAAATTATCCGGCGGCAGCCAGTTGTCTTCCGCCACCACAAAACGCTCAAAATAGGCCCAGGTTTTACGCGCAATTTTGCGCAAAAACTGGGTCTGCTGCTCCGATAAACTCGGCTGCCTGCGCACCAGGGGGCGGCCTAACCACCACACACTGACCGGCGCGACAAACCATAACACCAGCAGCGGTGCCGCGACGAGCAAGGCAGCAGGCTGCACAATTGCCAGAATAGCGGCGGTCGCCAGCGCAATTACCGGTGCCGACCAGAGCAAGTTCCAGCTCGCCGCCAAACCACCTTTGATTTTGCGTTCCTGCTCCGCCGAGGTACACCATTCCAGCAAGCGCCCCGGTTCAAACCACAGGCGCCACAGGCTGCGCAAAATGGCGGTCAAACTAAAACAGGCCTCATGGGGCAAACCGCTAATGCGGAACAGCGCCTGCAAAAAATGGCGCCGGGCAGTGCTCACCACCGCCGCCAAATGCTGCGCCCAAAATACTTCTTTGGGTTTGCGCAGCGCATCCACCAGCATGGCTAATACCGGCGGTAGCAGCACTATGCCTAACACGGCGAGTGTCCAGAGCGCTGGCGCCGGCAGCAGCGACCAACCGGTTAACAGCAGTAACAACAGCGCCACCGGCGCCATACTGCGCAACAGGTTGTCGGCAATTTTCCAGCGCGATAAGGCCGACAGCGGGTTCGCCAATGTTTCCCCATTGGCACCCGGCACTCGCGGCCAGAGCCAGCGGGCGATTTGCCAATCGCCGCGCAGCCAGCGCTCGCGCCGCGCCACATCCAACTCGTAACGGGCGGGAGAATCCTCGTAAAGATGGACATCGCTCAACAAGCCCGCGCGCGCATAACAGCCTTCCAGTAAATCGTGACTGAGGATGCGATTGTCGGGAAAACGCCCACCGAGCACTTGCTCGAAGGCATCCAGATCATAAATGCCCTTGCCGATAAACGAGCCTTCGCCGAACAGGTCCTGATACACATCGGACACCGAGCGGGTGTAAGGGTCGATACCCGGTTCGCCGCCGTAAAGCTGCACATAACGCGAGCAATTGGCGGCCGACAAAGTGGCTGCCATACGCGGCTGCAAAATGCCGTAACCCCGGCTGATAATGTGTTTTTCCGGGTCGTAAACCGGCTGATTGAGTGGGTGAGCCATGGTGCCGACAAACTGGCGGGCGGCGTCGCGCGGCAATTCCGTATCCGTATCCAGCGTGATCACGTAGCGCAGTTTGGGTAAGGCAGTCACGTCACCCACAATTAACGAAAATGCTTCAGACCCCGCACTGCCCTCGCGCAATAGTTGGTTTAAATCGGCGAGTTTGCCGCGCTTGCGTTCATATCCCATCCAGCGTTCGCACACGGGGTTCCATTGGCGCGGGCGATGAAACAGAAAGAAGCGATTACAGCTATTGCCGGTGCGGGTAGCTGTTGGTGGATAAGCCCTGTTGAGCTGTTCGATACCCTCACGCGCCCGGCTTAACAAGGCTTCATCACCCGGTAGGGATTCGTTGTGGGCATCGCCAAAATCAGTGAGCAGCCCAAAATACAATTGCTCGTCGCGATTGCCCAAAAAGCGCACTTCCAGCGCTTCCAGTAAATCATCAACTCCCTGTTGGCTGGTCAGCAACGTGGGCACTACCACCAGCGTGGCCAGGCTTTCCGGTATGCCCTGCTCAAAATCCAGGCGCGGCAAACGTTTGGGAATTACCAGCAGCGTGACCAGCCAATTCACCAGCGCGGTCGCGAGCGCCGTGGATGCAAATACCGCCAATACCACCATCAAACCCAGCGACCAACCGGCCATTCCCGCCTGCTGCGCCAAGCCAGCAAAACCGGCCGAGACCAGCACTACCAGCGCCAATATTGCGCCGAGATACAAGGGCAAGCGCACCCGTGCGCAGCCACGCCGCAATCGCTCCCACAGCGGCAAACGCGCCGCCACAGCGTGTTCCAATTGCGCCAAACCGCGATCTACCAGGTAGTAACCAACATGGCGGGCATGAGCGGCAGAATCACTGGCGTGTTGCGCCAATTCAATCGCGACACGGGCAATGCCCGCCTCGGAAATTTTGCTGCGCTTGGCAAGGCGATCTATCACATGGCGGTATTCATCGCGCGTCGCAAAATCCATACGGCGATACACATCGTCCCTGTCCTCCAGCAAAATCTGCTCGACGATGCTCATGGTCTCCACAAACACCCGCCAGTCGTAAGCGCCTAAAAAACGCAAACTGCCAATGCTATTGCTAATGGAGACTTGATCAACCGCCTGCTGCTGGGTTTCCGCCTGCACCATCTGTTCAATGGTCAAACTTTCTTCTGCCAATCGCTGCTCAATCCAAGTCAACGGCAAGGCCAATGCGGGGCCGTGCCCCTGCAAACGGCGCACTAATTCAGCGACAAAGGCACTTACCATCGGCGGGTTGGAGCGCGCCATATCGGCGATGACGACAATTAAATTTTTCGGGTCGCTCTCGGCCACCTCCACCATTTGGCTCGCCCATTCGCGCGCCAAATTGAGATAGGTGCGCGCATTGGTAATGCGCAAACTTACGCGGCGCAAATTCTCAATCAGCGCCAGGCGCAGCATGATAGGAATCGCCCAGAGTTCTCCGAGTGTAAGCGGTGTAACAGTTTGATAAGCGGCGACAAAACGGCTGAGAATTTCTGCATCAATACGCCCATCACCGTGGGCGATGGCGGCAAGTGCCAAATCATAAACACGCGGCAAACCGGCGGAGCGTCCCGCGCTTAAACGTGGCAATTCGCGGCTGTAATTTTTGGGGAAATGGCGTTTGGCAGTGCGGATTTGCTCTTCAATCATGTAAAAGTTGTCGAGCAACCACTCGCCCGCAGGCGCGATGCGCGAACGCGCTTTCACCGCCTCCGCCAGTAACTCGCAACCGCTAATCAATACTTGTTCGTTTTCATCCAACCGCGTCAGCAAGCGGTCGCGCGTGCGCGCTTTACTCAAACTGTGCTCACTCGCCAACACGCGACCAAAATGTTCCATCTGGTCGGCACTGAACAGCTCCGCGCGCAGCGGATTCAGATCCTCCGGTCGCGGCGCACGCCGGTCGTGTATTCGCCCGCGCCAGGAACGAAAACCCGCTTTAACATTAAGGCCAGCAAGGCCAGATTTAGCACCAAAAGTAGAGCGATCAGAAAGGGACAGGGTTTTACCCAAGCGCGTATTCAGCATAATAGAGCCTTGAAAAAAAACATGGTTCTATAGAGCCTGACCAATCCGCGCCGATCTGTCTGTTCGTTAGCTAGCTTTAGCGAATCATCAATGAAAACCCTGCGCAAAATCCCCCACACGCGGGGCGAACCACCGCCTCACGCTGGATATAACACGCCGTAGAAAATCTGCCCGTTAAAACAGTCGCTCTATACGCCGCAGTTGTACACGCACTGCATTTTTATTGGGTTCATGGCGATGCCGGTGATGTGTTTTTTTATCATCTTCATCAAGATAATTCTCCACCAGATGCGCAGATTTGTGCGCACGAAAACCAGACTTTCGTGGCTGGGCACCTAATTCATAAGAATTTTTTTCACTATTAGAAAAAATATTTTTATCGCCATTAATATCTTTTTTCATTTCTCAATCCGTCCGTAAATTTATTACCTGGCTGCCGACGATTAATCTGACCACTTATTATTAACGTCGTGTGACGACTGGTGATGCAACGATAATTAATAATGGGCGCAGCGTTAAAGGTGCACCGCCATGAAAACTTTATTTACCAAAATAAAAAAATTCATACGCAACACACAATCGAACAATAAAGCGGGCATTTACGAAGATCAGTGCGCTAAACCGCATAGATAAAACAATCTGTGTGTGTTTTCGTACAGACTTGATCGGCTTCAATTCATATGGTGAGGGTTCACAAACTGACTGGAGCTTGAAATGGAAACTCAATTTGCACAACGCCCTGAAAATAATTATCGCGATGGGACATTAAGTACTCAGCCAGTAAATGACAGCGCCGTTGCATGGTGTGCTGTGTTTGCCGGTGCAGTCGCGTCTGCCGCGCTGTCGTTAATTTTATTATTGTTAGGCACCGGCTTCGGCCTAACCCTGGTTTCACCCTGGGCCAGTGAAGGCATTAGCGCCACCACGTTTGGTGTGACCAGTATTGTTGGCATCACTTTAATATCCTTAGCAGCCTCAGCGCTGGGTGGGTACCTCGCAGGCCGGTTGAGAACCCGCTGGTTTAACACACC
Organism: Cellvibrio sp. BR; assembly: GCF_000263355.1. Taxonomy (NCBI): domain Bacteria; kingdom Pseudomonadati; phylum Pseudomonadota; class Gammaproteobacteria; order Cellvibrionales; family Cellvibrionaceae; genus Cellvibrio; species Cellvibrio sp. BR. Next base: position 678,794 of record NZ_JH668202.1, read on the forward strand.
CAACGACGAAGTGTATTTCCGCGATACCGCCCACGGGTTTTTATCCTGGGCAGTGGCAACACTAGGCACCGCCGCATTACTCACCGGTGTGATTGGCAGCATTGTGGGTGGCGGCGTTAAAGCGGGCGCAAGCGTTGCGGAAGGTGCAGCCACTGTTGCAACCGGAGTAGCGGCAAGCGGTGCCGCTGCGGCACTGATTGAAAACAATAGTGAAGGCGATACCACACTCCCTTATTTGTTGGACTCGCTGCTGCGCAAAGATGCATCCACAAGTTCTGCAGCCGTTTCCCAACAGCCAATCATTAATCAAGAAACACCTGCTGAAGGGCAACCCGCGTTGGCACCAGCACCTGCAACAGAAAAAAATGAAGCAGCATCTACAACACAAAACGATGCAAGCAAAAGTGAACTTATGCGCATTTTTGTTCACGGCATTGCAACAGATTCCCTACCCCAAGACGACGTGCAATACGCCGGTCAACTGGTTGCGCAAGCAACAGGCATAGATCAACGCGCCGCCGAACAACGAGTAATAGATGGCTTTACAACTCTACGCCAAAAACTGGAAGACGCTGAAACAGCAACACGCGCCGCAGCCGATAAAGCCCGTGAAGCCTCGGCCTACACATCGTTATGGTTGTTTATTTCATTATTAAGCGGCGCGTTCATCGCCAGCTTGATGGCCGTATTCGGCGGACGCCAACGCGACTTTAACTAACATTATTTTTTCTTAAGGAGAAAAATATGCGCTCTATACTTTTATTCATGCTGGGCATTCCAATTCCGATTATTATTCTTATCGCCATACTGTTGTAAGCTCAAAAAAATGGCCCGGAAGTGATTCACTTTCGGGCCATTTTTTATTGCTAAACAAAATATTTTTATCAGGAACGATCCGTCCCCTAACAACCTCAACAATTGATTTTCCCCCTCGCATACCCAACCCACATAAGCCAACGCTCTGGCAATCCCCTAAGATTCCGCACTGTGGGGAATGTGTAATGGGCGGTAATTACATTAACGGGGGAAATTTGGTATTTAGCCCATCTGTGCTTTGATACAGAACCTTAGCGATACAGGAATCAAAAGCGAAGCCACCGAAGGTCGCATCTGGTCACAAAGCAACCCCTGGCATACATTCCTTACTATGCTAAAAAGCACTACCAACATAAAAACTAATCCTTTATAGTCAACGGCTTAGAGTATGAGCTAGCGCAGATATTCTGCCCTCACAAAATAAAGAATGCGCATACTCGTTTTTTAAATGTCTTTTGATTGATACAACTGAGCTGAATTTTTCTTTAAATCAGCATCTTAAAAAGATTTCAACAAAAAATTGAAAATTAGAAAACGCGCATGCGCGATATACAAATGTCAGCTGCCAGTGGCACACAAGGAAATTAATATGAAAAAGTACATTATTGTAGCTTCGATAATTCTTGCAGGCTGCACTACTAATAACCAAACAGTGGAATCTTGTGGCGTACGAGATCTGTTGCTTACGGGCTGCATGGCAGCCAATCCAGTAATACCTAATGATTTAAATATTACTTTAATAGACACCCAAAAAACTGTCGGATACCAAATTCAGTCAGAGAGCTTAGAATATGATGTTTTCATTACAGCGCAATGCGACTCAAAGCCAAACAAATATTATTTCAAATTCGAAAATGAAAATGAAAATAGCAATGCAATAATATATCAGCCTCAATGGTCATTTTTCTTTCATGGTAAACAGGATTATCGCCCATCAAAAATATATGAAAAAGCTGAATATCTTAATTTAATCTCTGACATTAAAGTAGCTAAGTATATGGGCTCTCACAAGCACTCACGAAAAATTGATTTAACGACACCAGAGTTAGCAAATCTCCCCAGTCTATGTGAAAGCAAGTATTCGAAAATACAGATTGAAATTGTAAAAAGGTTGCAAAAAATAGCCGAGGAAGAAGCCAAGCTAATAGCATTAGTTAAAAAATCCACTGGTCTAGAACCAATGTTTCCTGGCAGAAACCAGAAAAACTTCAATGACCTTGTTTATAGTTTTCAAACAAATGGAGTTTCTCAATACCTAAACAAGTTTGTTTGGCCTGACGATGGAGATTATCGAGTTGCCCAAGTACTAGATGGCAGAGTCATGCTAACCAGTTATTACACGCAATCACTACCGATAACCATCATTACAAATCTTTCCGTGATCGAGGGGCAGTACTGGTCAAGGGTATCAAACTCACCACTAAAGTTTATTGGCGTAACCAGCTATAAATCTGTACTTGGCGCAAGCAAACAAACTGTTGTTTTTCAACAGTTATAACGCAGCCACCAAACAACTGTGGCAATAAAAACAACCAAATCATCTGCCCTGCTGATTACTTCGATTCACCCCTTCCGCTTCTGACCGCCGTAAACTCTACAACGGCTTGCTTCGCGAAGCACACCCCACATAACAAGTAAGGCGCAGAAATAGTTAAGAATATGAAAAAAGGCCCGAAAATAATTTTTCCGGGCCTTTTTATTTCATTATGGGTGTTCGCCGGGTTGCAGATATTTTAGTAAAATCTGTTCGTCGATTGGGCCGGTAATATTTTCTACCAACAGTTCACCTGGATTCCAAAAGTCACTTAAAGTGTAATAAATATTATTACCCATCAGCTTGGCTTTATTCATATTGTCTGCGTATTTACATCTTATTAAATCATCGACTTCAAGCCACCAGTTGTCGCCTATACCATCCATATCTTTGGATAAACCGCGAAGATTTCCCGTGGCACCGTCCATATAATCAAAATCGCCTACCTTTGCTTTATCGAGACTAAGCAAAGCATTTTTTTTCATCCGACTAAAATTAGGAATTACACGCTCTTTCCATTGTCGAAACTCCATTGCATAACGATTAGCTAAATTTGCATTGATGCTGTATTTCTTTTCAAAAATAGCAAAAGCGTCTTCCGCAGTCTGAAGCCCAGCGACATAATGCGCTGTAAACTCCTCCATATACTCAATTGAAGAAAAAAGTCTGAGTAATAATTTTTCTTTTAATTCAGGTATCATGCGATAACGTCACTCCCAGACTCTGACAACCTTGCTTGCAAGGCTGCAAGAATTATTCTGTTTTTAGGCAGCACAACAATTACAGTTCACCTGCCTCATACCTTAGCGCCAGATCTTTTAATTTTTCCAACAAACCTCCTTCAAGCAACATATTCTTAGGAATATCCCATTGCTGCGGAGGAATTTCAGAAATGTAACTCGCA
>NZ_JH668203.1:0-606558 GCF_000263355.1 Cellvibrio sp. BR
ATTGGGGATGGTATTCGCAACTATAGGGGCATCGTTAGTATTAGCGACAACAATATTGAACGTGTCCGTTACGATACCGCCATTGCCATCATCGGCAATAACATCAATTGATACCGTTCCAACATCGCCATTTGCGGGTGTGCCGCTAAAAGTGCGAGTAAGGGGATCAAAACTCAACCATGCAGGTAATGCTCCGCCGCCAGCTAACTGAGCGGTGTAAGTGAAAGTGTCGCCAACATCAGAATCAGCAAATATATTACTGTTGAACTGGAAATTAAACGCAGAATCTTCCGTCGCGTTTTGATCAGGAATTACATTCGCAACTGTGGGGGCATCGTTAGTATTAGCGACACTAATATTGAACGTGTCCGTTACAGTACCGCCATTACCATCATCGGCAATAACATCAATCGATACCGTTCCAACATCACCATTCGTTGGTGTACCGCTAAAGGTGCGAGTAACGGGATCAAAACTCAACCAAGCAGGTAATGCTCCGCCGGCAGCTAATTGCGCGGTGTAAGTTAAAGTGTCGCCAACATCAGAATCCGCAAATGTATTGATATTGAATTGGAAGTTAAACGCAGAATCTTCGGCTGTGTTTTGATTGGGGATGGTATTCGCAACTGTGGGGGCATCATTTACGGCGGTGATAGTGATATTAACTGTGTCGCTGTCTATCAAAACGCCACCGCTACCACTATTACCTAAATCGCTTGTAGTAATTGCTAATACCGCAGTGCCGTTGTAACCCGTTGTTGGGTTAAATGTCAGAATTGAAAGTGCATTATTAATATCAGTTTTAGTGCCACTAAATACCAGACTGCTATCGTTGGTGCCATCGCCAGTGGTAAAAATTAAACCTGTAGTACCATCAAGTGTTAATGTGCCATTCGTTACCGAAAGAGTAACCTGTAAATTACCCGCACCAACATCCAGATCATCTATTTGAATTCTATTGCCATTTACTGAGCTGAAAACCAGTGATGTATCTTCACTCGTGACTTGTCCACCGGGCACAGTATTTTCAGGTGCATCATTCAGCGCGGTGATATTTATCGTGGCTGTGTCACTGCCCGACAAACTGCCATCATTGGCGCTAATGGTAAGCATGCGTGTTGCAACAGGGGTATCGCCTGAAAGGCGATAAGTAAGTGTGCTACCGCCATTGCCTGCAAACAAATCGTTGAGTTGTGCAGCGGTACCTGTGAGTACCAACGTATTCGTATTCACGCCCGATACAATTACCACATCTGTAGTGCCAACTGTTGCAGCAAGATTACTATTGCTACCCTCAGCAGTCAGCGTGATTGTTAATGCATCGCCATCTACATCAGCAACACTAATTCCAGTTCCGTGCAAATCAATCGGGGTTTGTTCATCTGCAAAATAATCAGTGGCAGTAATGGTGACACTGGGGGCGCCATTAGTGTTTGCAACCGTAATAGTAAATGTATCCGTTACACTACCGCCGTTGCCGTCATCGGCAATTACCTCGATAGATACAGTACCAACATGCGCATTCAGCGGCGTGCCACTAAAGGTGCGCGTAACGGGGTCAAAACTCAACCACGCAGGTAAGGCACTACCGCCAGCTAACTGCGCGCTGTAGGTCAATGTATCGCTCACATCCACATCGGAAAAGGTATTGCTGTTAAATTGGAAATTAAATGCAGAATCTTCCGTTGCATTTTGATTGGGAATTGCGTTGGCAAGGATAGGCGCATCGTTAGTGTTAGCAACAGTGATAGAAAAAGTATCTGTGACTGTGCCAACATTTCCATCATTGGCAATCACATCAATAGATATAGTACCCACATGAGCATTCGTAGGCGTGCCACTAAAAGTTCGCGTAGCTCCGTCAAAATTCAACCATGCCGGTAATGCACCACCACCGCCAGTTTGTGCGCTGTAAGTGAGTGCATTACCTACATCTTGGTCCGCGAATGTATTTGCTGCAAAAGTAAAATTAAATGCAGCATCTTCGGTTGCGTTTGCATTGGGGATTGGATTGGCAACAGTTGGAGCATCGTTAGTGTTGGCAACAACTAAATCAAAAGTATCTGTTGCGGGTGTCCCACCGTTACCATCATCAGCGGTCACTCTAATTGAAATTGTACCCACATCAGCATTGGCTGGTGTGCCTGAAAAAGTACGTGTAACCGCATCAAAACTTAGCCATGCTGGCAGTGCACTTCCATCCGCCATAGTGGCAGTATAAGTTAGCGTATCGCCAACATCCGGATCATCAAAGGTTGAATTATCAAACTGAAAATTAAATGCAGCATCTTCAGTTGCATTTTGATTGGGGATGGGCGTAATTAAAAAAGGAGAATTGTCTACATTGCCGATAACTACATCAAATGTATCTGACACAGTCGCTTCGCCATCATCGGCAGTTACGCTAATACTAATTGTGCCCACGTCACCATTGGATGGAGTACCACTGAAAGTACGCGTCGCTGAATCAAAACTCAACCATCCCGGTAGTGCACCGCCACCTGCCAAGGTGGCCGAATAAGTCAGACTATCACCAAGGTCCTGATCACTGAAAGCGTTAATTGGAAAGGTGTAGTTAAACAGTGCACTTTCGGTGGCCGTTTGATTTCCAATAGAATTCGCCACTGTGGGCGCATCATTGGTATTGGCAATTACAACATCAAAAACATCGTTAGCGGTTCCGCCTGCACCATCATTTGCAATTAATTTAACTGAAATAGTTCCTACATCACTGTTAGTAGGTGTACCGCTAAAAGTACGTGTTGCCGAATCAAAATTTAACCACGCAGGTAATGCACCACCATCAGCCAATTCTGCGGTGTAGCTAAAGGTCGCGCCCACATCGCCGTCACCAAAGGTATTGGCGGGAAAGATATAAGTGAACACAGAATCTTCTGTGGCGTTTTGATTGGGAACGGGAATATTGACGAAAGGATCGTCGTTGACGCCGTTAATCGTAATATCAAAGGTATCATCTGCTGTTGAACCATTTCCGTCATTAGCCGTGACTTTAACGCTAATAAAACCTACATCCCCATCGTCAGGAACTCCACTAAACGTGCGTGTGCCTGCATTAAAATGCAACCATGCGGGAAGCGCATCGCCATTTGCTAAAGTAGCAGTGTAAGTGAGTAGATCCCCATCAACATCAGCGAAAGTATCTGCGGCAAAAGTGAAACTGAATAGTGATTCCTCGGTAGCAATTTGATTGACGATTGGATTCGCAAGTGTAACCGGGTCGTTAACTGGGTTGACCGTAATATTGACGGTGTCTGTATCCTCAAGCGCGCCACTAGTACCACTATTACCCAAGTCATTGGTGGTGATGGTTAATACTGAACTACCGTGAAAATTTGCAGTAGGGGTGTAAATTATTGTTGCCAAAAAAGCGTTAAGGTTATCGCGAGTACTTAGAACCTGAATGGTCGAGTCATTGGTGCCATCAATCGGGTCTGTGGTGGGACCACCCACTCCACCAAACGTTAAGATGCCATTAGTTACCACTAAAGTAACCTCAATAACATTATTCTCCGCATCCGGATCAGAAATTTGAATTTGATTGCCGTTGCCTGCGCTAAAGACCAAATCGCTATCTTCATTAACCACCTGTGCACCGGGCACAGTATTTACAGGGCTGTCATTAATCGCAGTGATATTAATTAATGCCGAATCATTTGCACTCAAGCTTCCATCGCTGGCAGAAATGGTTAACTGTTGCGTTGCCGAAGGTGTATCTCCAGCCAAGCGATAAGTCAGCGTGCCACCATTATTACCGGCAAACAAATTATTCAATTGTGTTGATGTGCCAGTGAGGGTTAATACATTGGTAGCATTGCCGGATGAAATAATCACGCCGGTAGCGCCAACTACCGCAGTGAATTGACTATAAGTTGATGGCGCTTCGACAGTCACAGTTAACGTATCACCATCCGAATCATTGATCACTATGCCGGTACCATGCAAATCTAATAGTGCCTGCTCATCAACAGCATAACTAGTTTCAGCAATAACAACTGTTGGGGCATCATTAACATTATTAATAGTGATTGCAATATTATCTGTGTCTTGTAAGCCACCGCTTAATCCCAGATCTTTTGTCGTGATACTAAAAGTATCGCCACCAACAAAATTATTTACCGGTGTATAAGTAATAGTGGATAAGGCCGCATTAATTTCAGCTACTGAGCCACGGAATAACATATAGAAATCATTGGTGCCATCACCACCAATGAATGTTAAGCCTGTGGTTTGTGCAAGGCTGAACGAACCCTGCGCCGCATTTAGAGTCACTTCAAGATCGTTGGGGAATGCATCGGCATCGGCTACTTGAATTTGATTGCCGTAAATTGAGCTAAAAATTAACGGCGTATTTTGATTGGTAGATTGCGCACCCGGCACGGTATTCACCGGAGCCTGATTACTGCCATTATTGTATGAAAGCAAAAAATTCAAATCGGCACTGCTATTACCTGTGCCGTTTACAATCATTTCCGAGTTATTCCAGGCATCGCTTTTGTAGGCGACAGAAACTTTCCCATCGGCATTATTGGTGGTTATCTTGATAATGTAGGTTTGATTATCGTTAAGTACAACATCACCAAAATTAAAGGTTTTCCAACCAAAAGTGCTGTCTAACTGATCGGAATTAATCGTTTGTGTAGCCAGCGGTGATGCATCATTCCATCCGCCATCCAATAATTGAATCGTGATGTCCTGATTGGCAGCACCAGATTCCACACGCAGCTGCACACTGATCTGGTTAACGGTATAAGTTGCACCGGGGCTATCATAAAGAAAGGATTGACCTACACCACTAATCGACGACACTGATTGAACGCTAGTTCCCCCTTGAATATTAATATAATGAGTAGACGCTAAAACGCCAACCCACGCCTCTTGCACCGTCGTGCTTACAACAACAGTTTGTTCAATACTACCTACTGAAAACTCTAAATCCCAATCACCACTTAATGTGTTATGGCCCGTTGCATCATCACTTGCAGCGACATCCGCGTCGGTTAGCGCTGCAAGTTCTGCAATAAATTCGCGCCCCTGCACAGTCGCGGCCACATCGCAGCCGTAAATTAAAATATCAGCATTTTCACCCAATGCAGTACGCCAAGCGCTCAACTCATCTTCATACTGAAACAGATTATTGGTGCTGAGCAATGTACTGCCCAGTGCAACAGAGCCATTCGCGCCGTGAGAAATTATGTGCAGCGAATCAAGCCGGGAAAATTGTGTCAGCTGTTGCGCAATTTGAACGACGCCATCAATGTTGGCATCAAGGTAAACAATTTCCAAATCACCTGTCGAATGTTGTTGGCGAATATCCTCCACTAACTGCTTATAATTTTCGACAGCAGTATCCACAACCACCAAGCTCGTGATTCGTTGAGCAGCGGTTTGTTCATCCAATAACGGATCTGCAGGTGGCAGATAGATGGCGGTCAAATCGAGTTTGGCAGCAGCTTCCGATAACTGCGTTATATCTGCACTGCCATCGTCAAATACGGCGATATCTGCAGTTGCAGAAAATAGCAACCGGGGTTCAAGCGTTTCAATCAGGGGGCGCTTGTGGCGCGACAACTTGGACATGAGCAGTATCGAGTCTTGTTATTTGTACCCGCCTCTTGCATAGATACAAACAGGGTTAAGGTGTGGTTCTCACCAACTTGCATCCCTGTGGCAGAGCGATGGATTCCAAGCCATGGAAAACATCAACTACTACCATCGTAAAACTATCGTCAGCTCTTCTAGAAACGGAGTGCGTTTTCGCACTTTTATAATATTTATCTTCTTGAATTTTTTTCTTATGTGGTTTGAGGATCAAGCATGGCACATATTTTTAACAATCACCCTGCTCACAACTAAATAATATAAGGAAAGCAAAAATTAAAAAATTTAACCTTAATCGAAACATCGTTTACGTGATTCACGGCAAGCTTTGGGTATCCAATAAATTTAACGTGACGCCTTCAAAGGTAACACGGCATTTTAAACCACTGGGTAAACGGTTACCCGGATTGGGAAATGCCAAGCGAATACCAAAAGTATTACTCGGCCCATCAATCACTTGATCAACCAGAATCACTTTAGCGTCATAACTTTTAGTGGATGCACCCAGCTCTGGTACCACTGTAGCCGTCATACCTGCTTGTACCTTGCCGTAAAGGCTTGCAGGCGCAAATACTTCCACACGCAGTGGATCAAGCTGGGCAAGTTTAAGCACTGGTTCAAAATCAATGTGTTCACCGGGCTGTTTGTAACGCTCTACCACCACCCCATCAATAGGGCTCGCCAATGTGCGACGCTTGAGATCAGCCAGCGCACGATTGTGTTCAAGTTCGGCTTGGCGTTTGCGATCGAGCGCCTGCTGTAATTGTTGTTGGGCAATTGCATATTCAGTTTTGAGTTTATCCAGCTCTGAAAAAGAAGCGGCTTTTTTCTCGTAAAGATCGGTAACACGCTCCAGCGAGCGTTTGCTAAATTCAACTGCCAGCTGCTGGGCTTGTACATCGCTTATCAATTCCGCTTGCACACGACGCAATTCAGCGGTGGCCATTTCCAAACCGGCATCCAGGCGGGCCACTACCTCCCCTTTTTTTACTGAATCGTTTTTATCCACTAATACTTCACTGATTACGCCCTCAACCGCGCTGCTCATTTCCACTACTACCGAAGGTTCAATCCGGCAATTTAATTGTGCCGGCTCAGAGGTTTGCGCGCTGGCGTAGCTACTCACAACACTGCATAACGCCAGTAGAGGCAAGCAACCAGAATCACTAGTGCGAACGGACATATTTAGGATAGATCTGAACATAGTTGACTCGTTATAAAAAATTATTTGTATATAAATATAGTTCAAAAGAACATTAAGAGAAGTGACGAATGAATACTTGTTGCAAAGTACTGTACCACTGCGCTAACAAGGGCCGTGCCGGGTGTGAAAACTTCACATAGGTACGCTCACCATAATGTCCCATTTGCTGAAAATCATGCAGCACTATATCCAACAAAAATACTTGCTCAGTCACACGGGTTCCGCTGGGTTGCTGCGCATCTACCGCAAGCCTGCCTCCGCCCTGTGCCCCCAGCACTTGACTCGGCAATTCGAAAGTGGCGATTGGCAGTTGCTGCAAAAGCTCACCATGAATATGGCGTGAAGGATTACTCGCTAAACGAACTGAAACATGACGTGTGGCCTGACGCACCAAACCTATCTCTTCTTGTAACAAGGCAGTGCGCACGCGCACCTTGTCTGCGCGCTCAATAATCGCCAGTTCATCGCCTTGTGGAAAAAAGCTGCCCGGCAAATGGTGCTGACGCAATAGGCGTACTGTTCCGGCGGTGGGGCTACGCACCACCAGACTGTTCACTCGCGATTGCAACAATTCGATTTCAGCACTGATGGCATCGATATCCTGCTGTAGTAATTGCGCCTGGGTGCGATCACTGACCCATGCCTGTTGATAACGCGCTTCAAATTCGCGGAGATGCGCTTGCTGCACTGCTAAATTGGTAGTGAGCGCAGGATTGTGCAAACGCACCAACACTTGCCCCTGTGTAACCTGATCGCCATTATTAACCAACACCTCCTGTACTTCGCCGCTGGATTCCACTTTTACCCGCGCCTCTTCCGGCAACCAGATAACAGCTTCAACAGAAGTCGATTCCGGCATAGGAACCCACAAGAGAAAAGAGAAAAAAGCCAACACAAAGGCACCGGTGATTGTCACCGCACGCTGACGCACCGCCAATAATTGTTTATCAGCCATTAAAAAACGTATCGCTTTTATTAGCGGCCAACACAATTGAAAGAAAATCAGCCAAGCGCCAACAATCAAACCCGCCAGGGGGAAATAACTCGCCACCAATAAAATAATAAAAAACAAAATAAACAGGCGATAACCAAATGCGGCAATGCTGTAGCACGTGAGCACCGCTGCTTCACGATTTGTCTGTGCCGGGGAGAAAATCTCGCTTACACCATAGGCATAGCGGCGCAACAAATAACTCACTTGTTGATTGGCGCGGGTAGCAAGGTTAGGTAAATCAAATACATCAGTGAGCAGGTGGTAACCGTCAAAACGCATGAGCGGATTGCCATTAAAAAACAATGTGGACACGCTGCCGATAATAATGATGTTGTATAAAAAATCACTGAAAAAACCGGAGGGAACTTGGATCCACAATAACAGTGCAAGCGACGCTAAAAATATTTCCACCGCCATACCAGCGGCGCCCACCATTAGTCGCTGGCGTTTGGATTGAAATCCGGTCGCGGCACTCGCATCCACGTAGGGTAAGGGTGTACCCACCACAAATACCACCCCGCAATCATTCACCTGGCCGCCCCAGACTTTGGTAAATAATCCGTGACCCAACTCATGCAACACTTTAAAAAATGGATAGGTGAGCCAGAGCAACAACAAATTTCCCGGCGACAGCAAACGCTGCAACTGCCCTTGCGTGAGTTCACTCCAATGATTACCGGCTTGCAATAATGCGTAACCCACTACAAACAACCACAAGATGCCCATTGTGCGGCTCGCCAATAATCGCGCTAGGGGCATGAGTTTATTGAGCAAACGATCGGGGTTGCCGAGTGGCAGGTGCCATGTGAGCGGGTTCATTAATAAGCGCAGCCAGCGCTGCTGCTTTTTCTGTTCTTGTCGCGCAAATAATTCGCGCGTGCTGGGCGGTAAATCGCACACCAATAAATCAGCCACATGCAAATATTGCAACAGGTGAATTAGATCATCCTGCGTGGGCACATCCTCCGCACAGGTATAAAACTCTGGTTTGGCAGCAGCGGATAAAACCTGCGTTAAATTATTTCGCCCATCCATCGCGCTAATTAAACGCCACGCTGGTGGGCTCAAGCGATGAAAGCGACCATTACTTTTATCTTGCAATAAATACCAGCGCTCACCATTGTAATCGCGGCGTTGGATATGAATGTGTCGCGGCAATGAGGGACGTAATGATTCGAGCCGCTGCCAAGCAGGATTAACATCATGTGATTGGGCGTCATTCATAATGTCACCACCATAAACTTAAACGCAGCCAGTGCCAGAGATCGTGAAACCAAATCCAGCCCAGCGCGCGTTTACCAACGGTAATTTTGCCTGAGCCGGTCATGCCGGGGCGCAGCAGATTTTTTATACTGTCGTCATCACTTGCTGCATCAGCCATCAACAACAATTCCACGCGAAAGTAATTGCGCCCTTCTCGCACTTCACTGATCGGCGTAATGGTTTTTACACGCGCAGAGAAAAGTTGATTAGGTAAACTAGACAATTTCACTTGCCCTTCTTGACCGGGCACAAGCGCTGCGATATCGCGTTCATCCACGAAAAGCTGCACGATAAAATCGTTCGCCGCCGCCAACTCAAATAACACATCACCCTGTTTTACCGGAGCGCCCTGCTTTTGCGAAATATCATCTGACACGATAATGCCGTCGATAGGCGCAAGCAGCTGGGTGCGCTGCAATTGTTGCTCGATTAAACGCAATTGAATGGCCGCCTGATCCATTTGTGCGTTGGCAATTGCCGCTTCAACACGATCAGAATTCGCCAGAGCCGCATCATAGGCTTGGCGATAGCGCTGTACCTGACTCGCCAATTTACGTCGCTCCAGCAGTAAATCCTCATCCTTTAAGGATGCGAGCAACGCTGCTTTAGTCACACTGTCGCCGGGGCGCACCAATACCTCGCCCAAATAACCGTCCTGTGGAGATACCACCAGATATTTTTCGCTTGTCTGTAACCTGGCATCAGCAGTAATGCGATAACTGATCGGCACAAATAACCCCATCAGTAACAGCAGTGCAGCGGCTAATACCACACGACTGCGCCAAGCATCTACCCCAAACCAGCGCTGCATACGTTGGCCAATACTGCGTGCCACCAGTTGTTTAAACCCGGCGCCCGCATCCTGCCGTAAAGCGATAAGACCGCCAGCAAAATGCAGCGCCGCCTGAATAAACAACTGTTGTGTCTGACTAAGTTTTGTCTGTTTGTCCAACTCGATTGTAAGCACGCCCAGCAGGCGATCACCTTTACGAATTGGAAAGCTGGAAACCGATTGCAATTGTTGTGATTGTTGCAATTGCTGATGAGCGCGAGTAATCGCCACCGCCATGGTCTCGTCCGCAGGTTCCATCGGGGAGTAGCTAATCCTAAGCCCCTGCTCCAGCGCTTCATTCATCGCTTCAGTCACTGCCTGCATTGCTTGGGTGCGCGGATCAAAGTGCGCCGAGTAAGACACCGCTTGCAGGCGCAGTGTTTGTTTGTGCAATAAACCCAAACTCACGCGCGTAGCCCCCAACTGCGACGCAACCATATTGACCAAACTAATCGCCACTTCTTGCAGGGAATTTTCTTTTAATAAAATGGTGCCCAGCTGTAAGGCGGCGAGTTGATAGTCAGCAGCTGGTGTGGTTGCTGGCACCTCTTGTACTTCCCGTTCCAGTGGGGGCGAATCACTCTGCTGATGCAACAAAAATTGCAACCAGAACTGCCCCAACTTGAGTTCTTTGAGCATTCCGGTGAGTGCTTTTTTATCGGCGACACTCACTTCCAATGCCACCACTCCCCAAAAGTTACCATCGATAATTAACGGATGCGCAAGGCGGTAATGATGCTCATCCACCTGCTCCAACTGTAAGCGCTGTTTTATTACCACCTGTGCCAATAGCATGCGCAGCGGCTCGCTTATCGCGTCCGCACCCGGCCACCTGGCAAGTAGATGTTGAGTTCCATTATTGACCTGAACCAGCATGGCGGCACTGACGCCACCGAGCATTTGGCATTGGGTTGCCAGCCAGGTTTTGAGCTTATTGTTGAACGATTGCATGGAGTTAACTGCTTTATCGATCCTGCGGTGCAGGAACCACTGTGTTTTTGTTATTAACTGTTTTACTGAATTAACTGAATGGGCAGCTGAAATCGATACAGTGAGAATTAACCATAACAACAAAAACCACACTTGTCGTCAATTTCAACATTAAAAGCGAAGATTAAGTCCTTAAATTTCACTACTTCTCAAGCTTATACCAACTTATTGCAGTTTGATTGAAAACAACTGTCAGATTGTTATTAAGCTGAGAAAAATATCTCTTTTTTATCGCTACAAAATATATAAAACGATAAATACTAATTATTTTTTTATGCTCACAACTTTCGAGAGTATTTCTCATTACCTGAACTAGACTCTAGCCTTATAGCTGGAGGTTTTTTCACTTGTCATCGTATTAAACATACAAGTTGGGGAATTTTTAAAGAGTAACGGACTAAGCAACCATGTACGGAATTTTTAACCTTTTGAAGGAGCGCCCGGTGGTAATGCTGGGCTCAGCAAGCCTACTAATACTTGTGGGAGTAACCGTGCTCGCCACCTGGCACGCCCCTCGCCTGCTGGATGCTATTCACCCCTTTGCCACGCTAATGGCATACAACACTGCATTGGGATTTATCGCCTGCGGCTTGGGCTTACTCGCTATTGTTAAAAAATGGCAGCGAACTTTGGTGTACAGCGTTGTTGTGCTGTGGGGCATTGGGTTACTCACCCTGCTCGATTTACTCACTAGCATGGAGTTACACACTACTGATTGGTTTGAGATTTTTCTGAGTGACTCACCCATTCACCACCAGCCCATATCACCCACCACCAGCAGCGCATTTTTATTAGCCGGCGCCGCATTGTTATTAGGGCGCGCGACGGATGGTATTGCAACGTTAATTGCCACGTTGATTTGCTTGTTATTAATTTTAATTGCCACTGCCGCAGTACTCGGGCAGGGTTTTGGCTTGTTACCCAATTACGTATGGCTGGGAATTAAATTAGCGCCTCACACAGTTATTGGGTTAATTGCATTTGCATTGGCAATTATTACGCTGCGCTATTCAGCAGCAATCAATGCATTTAACCGGCTTAATTTTTTTAACCGGTTAGTGACCGGTTTTATTTTTATGAGCCTGTTATTTGTCGCTATAGGCTCTATTGCCATGCTGCAAATAAATAGTGTGGCGACTATTTCGCAACAACTTTATTCCGGGCCAGTGCAAGTAAACAATGCAATGTTGCGCATCAAAGCCCATGTGAGCAAGCTGAATCGTGGCATCAAAGATGTAGCGGTAGCGCCAGAGTTAATGGAAGAACGTAATTTGCCTGATTTTATAACTAGCTCCGGGCAAAAAATTGTGGCTGAACTGGTACAGCTTGAACAACAACCGCAGCACCTAATTGCCAGCGCACAACTGCGCAGCACATTAAAGGATTGGCAAGAGTTATTACTGGATACTTATCAACAATTGGCCGCAGGCAATGTCGACTATTATCGCAAAATTGCTCTGGAAGACAGCCAAGCCCACACCCAGAAAATTGAAAATTTATGTGATGAAATCATTGCGCAGGCGCAGACCGAAATGCATGCGTTAAACGATCAGGCACTACTCACCAAGCAACATGCAGGCAATTTAATGCTGGTAGTTATGCTAGGCTTTTTGTTAGCGGGAGTTTTGGTCGCCGCACTTATTACCCGCAGTTTAAGCTGGCAGCTGCAAAAAATTCGCGTTGCTATGCTCGAGCTGGCACAGGGCGATGCCAACATTCAGATTCCCTTTCTGGATCACCCCCAAGATGTTGGTGACATGGCCAGAACACTCAAAGTATTCGCACAAAATATTGACGAGCGCAACAAATCAACAGCACTACTGGCCAGTCACCAAAAAATACTGGAGAAAATCAATTTACAACTTGCACAGACAAATAAAGAACTTGAAACATTTGCCTATGTTGCTTCACACGATTTGAAATCGCCGCTGCGGGGCATTGCCCAATTATCCACCTGGATTGAAGAAGATCTTGAGGAAAAACAATTTTCCGAGGTGAATAAACACACCACCATGTTGCGCAATCGCATTCAGCGCATGGAAAAACTACTGGATGATTTGCTCACCTTTTATCGCGCAGGCAAAACCGATGGCAATCTGGTTGAGGTAGATGTTGCGCAAATGGCCAGAGAGTTATTTGACATCCAAAACACCAAAGCCGGGCTGCGCCTTGAATTGGCAGAGAACCTGCCCTGTTTCAGCACTTTGAGCACGCCCTTTGAACAAGTGCTACGCAATTTATTTTCCAATGCAATTAAACATCACGATCGCGATGAAGGTGTTATTCGTATCAATTACCAACTACTGCCTAATCAATATTATGAATTCAGTGTATGTGATGATGGCCCCGGCATCCCCGAGAAATTTCAGCAGCGAGTATTTGGTATGTTTCAAACGCTGAAACCACGCGATGAATTGGAAGGTAGCGGCATGGGCCTCGCACTGATAAAAAAATTGTCGCCACCTACGGCGGTCACATCAAACTTGTGTCAGAAGGACGCGGCTGCTGTTTTTATTTCAGCTGGCCGCAACACATAGACAAAGGCGTAAAAGATGACTGATAACTTCTATCCGAATTTAAACCCAAGCCAGTTTAAAACTGTCAGTCTTCTTATCATCGACGACGATGATATAGACGCAACGGCGTTGCGGCGTGCATTACATAAACTGAAATTGCTTAACCCGCTCTACCGCGCCAAAGATGGTGTGGAGGCCCTTGAAATGTTGCGTAATGGCAATGTGCCAAGCCCTTACATTATTCTGTTGGATATCAATATGCCGCGCATGAACGGTATTGAATTTTTGGAGGTATTACGCGCCGATCCGGAACTAACCCATGCGATCGTTTTTGTACTGACCACCTCCAAATCGGACGAGGATATTTTGGCAGCCTACCGTGAACATGTGGCCGGCTATTTACTTAAACAGCGTATGGACAGCGATTTTATGCAGGTGATTGGGTTGCTTGATCACTATTGGCGTGTGATTGAGCTACCACATCCCGAACAATAGCCCCCTAGCTTTAGCACCAGGGTTTAATAACGGGCATTAAGAATAGGAGACCTAATCTGCATGAAGCTATTACTGATTGATGACAACGAATTGGATCGCCTGGCGATCATTCGAACGTTTAAAAAAACCGAGTGGGATATCACCATTGCTCAGGCCTGCTCCGCGAGCGAGGGCCTTGCGCAATTTGATAGCGAAGATTTTGACGCTGTCCTGCTTGACTATCGCCTGCCCGATATCGACGGTATGGAAGTGCTGCAACTTCTCGCCAAACACCCCAATCACCACGCTGCCGTAATTATCCTCACCGGCGCCAGCGCCGACGAAGATCTGGAGCGCGAATTTATTGAGGCCGGTGCCCAGGATGTACTGTTCAAATCGGAGATTGCTCACAAACACCTGACCCGCGCCATCACCCATGCACGCACACGTCATGAATTGGAACATCAGTTACAAGAGAGCCACCAGCGCCTACGTGCGCTGGCCGAAAATGACTCACTCACCGGGCTTGCCAATCGCTACTATTTTGATGAGAGCCTGCGTGCTGCAATTCAGCGCACCAAACGCCAGCAAGATCAACTTGCCCTGCTCTTTCTGGATTTGGATAACTTCAAATTTATCAATGACGGCCTAGGCCATTTAATTGGTGATCAGGTTTTGATGGAAGTGGCTAAACGTTTGGTTGATGTGGTGCGCGCGGGCGATGTGGTGTGCCGTTTGGGTGGCGATGAGTTTGCGATTCTGGCCCATAACTTTGAAACCCACGAAGCCATCAGCCAGCTTGCACAACGTATTTTAGAGGACCTGCGCCGCCCCATTATTGTGGGCAATTATGAGCACAGCATCTCCTCCAGTATTGGCATTGCCACCTACCCGGAAGCCGGTGACAGCGCCAGCGATCTGCTCAAAGCTGCGGATATGGCCATGTATCGCGCCAAGCAAGACGGGCGCGACAATTACCAATTTTTTTCACCGGCGATGCAAGCGCAAATGCAGGAGCGCATTCACCTCGAAAAAGAATTACGCGCACTGATTCCTACCGATCACTTTATTTTGTTCTACCAACCCATTGTCGATGCACAAACCTTTGAAGTTTGCGGCGCCGAAGGCCTGATTCGCTGGGATCACCCCGAGCGCGGCATACTGCCACCAAGCGAATTCATCACCCTCGCTGAGGAGATTGGCCTGATTGGTGAAATTGACTCCCGCAGCCGTTTAAATGCCTGCAAACAACTGGCGAAATGGCGCAAAGACGGATTGGTGGATGAGCAGTTCAACATGAAATTTAATGTCTGCGCCCAACTGCTGACTGACGATGATCTCTATCGCGCTATTATTGCAGACCTTACTGCTACCGGCCTGCCCGGACATTGCGTCAGCCTGGAGATTACCGAATCGATCCTGATTGAAAACCTGGGGCGCACCGCAGAAAAACTGCAGATGATTCGCGACTACGGCATCGATATCGCGGTAGATGATTTTGGCACCGGCTATTCCTCCATCGCCTACCTGAAAGAATTACCCGCACGCACCCTGAAGATTGATCGCAAGTTTGTGCAGGACGTGCCCACTAATCTGGCTGATTGCCGGATTCTGCGCGCCATGATTGTGTTTGCCAAAAGCCTGGATCTGATTGTGGTCGTGGAAGGCGTAGAAACCCGCGAGCAGGCGCGTCTTTGCCGCGATTATGGTGCCGACTTACTGCAGGGATATTTATTCTCCAAACCCCTTCCACCCGCCGCATTTGAGCAATTCTTACGCGATCACAATGCAGCCGAGTGGAATAAGCGTCTCTCGGTATTGGGCGCACTCACCGGCTAAGGGTGCGCTGCTCCGGCGGCGCACCACTCAACAACAGCCAAGCACAGCCCCACCTGACCTGG
Organism: Cellvibrio sp. BR; assembly: GCF_000263355.1. NCBI lineage: Bacteria > Pseudomonadati > Pseudomonadota > Gammaproteobacteria > Cellvibrionales > Cellvibrionaceae > Cellvibrio > Cellvibrio sp. BR. Next base: position 15,794 of record NZ_JH668203.1, read on the forward strand.
TCAACAGACAGTCAGCTCCAGCAAATAGCCAAACCCAATACGACAGATTGAACCAGACAATTTTGCGCCGCCATTGCGATTCGCCTATCATGCCCCCACATTGCAAAGACCCTTTGGTTTGACCTCCTGTTTTGTTTTAATTTCAAGGATTCCCTATGAGTGACGTACAACACCACCGTTTAATTATTCTCGGCTCCGGCCCTGCCGGTTACACCGCTGCTATTTACGCCGCCCGTGCGAACCTCAAACCCGTTGTGATCACTGGCATGCAACAAGGTGGTCAATTAACTACCACCACTGAGGTGGAAAACTGGCCCGGCGGTGTTCACGACCTGCAAGGCCCGGATTTGATGGTGCAAATGCAGCAACACGCCGAGCGTTTTGACACCCAAATAGTATTCGACCACATTCACGAAACTATTCTGACCGAGCGCCCATTCAAACTGATCGGTTCCAATACCTACACCTGTGATGCGCTGATTATCTCTACCGGCGCTTCAGCTCAATACCTCGGCTTGCCCTCCGAAGAAGCCTTTATGGGCAAGGGTGTTAGCGCCTGCGCCACCTGTGATGGTTTCTTCTATCGCGGTCAAAAAGTTGCCGTGGTCGGTGGTGGTAATACCGCCGTGGAAGAAGCGCTGTATTTGTCTAACATCGCCAGTGAAGTAACGCTGATTCACCGTCGCGACAAACTGAAATCAGAAAAAATTCTGCAAGACAAGCTGATGGCCAAAGTCGCTAATGGCAACATCAAAGTGATTTGGAATCATCAACTGGAAGAAGTTTTGGGTAACGACTCCGGCGTGACCGGCCTGCGCTTGAAGAGCACTCAAGACGGCGCGACGCAAGAGATTGATGTCGCTGGTGTATTCATCGCCATTGGCCACAAACCCAACACTGACATCTTTGAAGGCCAATTGGATATGCACAATGGCTACATCAAGGTAAAAAGTGGCCTGGAAGGTAATGCGACATCAACCAATATTCCCGGTGTATTTGCTGCCGGCGATGTGGCTGACCACATTTACCGTCAGGCGATTACTTCCTCTGGGGCTGGCTGTATGGCTGCGCTGGATGCCGAGAAGTATCTGGACGATCTGTAACAGCCGGCACGTAGCATCGGCAGCTAAATAAAAAGGGGAAGGTCAGCGATGACCTTCCCCTTTTTAATTGCCCGTGTGGTTTATTTAGCAGCCAGACGATCCAACTCAGTGCGCAAATTGCGCAACCATTGGTTAAACGCCAGACGGATCTGGACATTATTAGTCACGCGATTGTTCTCCTCCCAAATACGCCCCAAATCGCGACGATCAGTAATAATCGCCAGCACATCGCCTGACACTGAATCCACCAGTGTCAGCTCCAACGTCATAGTCCCCATGCCTTCGCTGTACACTTTCATCATCGTCGGGCGACCTTTGGAGTCGTCTTTACTCGCCAATGGCGCAATCTCCAGCACTTTTGCTTTTACTTGCAATACATCCGCGCCCGTCTGTAAGGATGTCGCAAAACGGCCATCGACAATCAGGTTCGTCATTAACGCCTCGGTATAACGCTCCTGATAATAGCGGCGATCGGCATCGCTCAGCTCCCACGGCGTGTCGTTAATCTTGTCCGTGGACTGCTTGCGGATTTTGACCTCACTCAAATCCAACTGCTCGACCAATAATTTACTGTATTGCGCAAATTGCGCATTGGGCGCAACAAAGGTGCCATCAAAACGGCTGTCTTCCACCGCACTCAACCCCGCTTGATCTGCTTTCAGCGCCGCGTCTTTTTCATGGGGCTTAGTCATTGAACAACCACTAATCACACCAGTAGCCAGTGCAATTAGCACCAGTTTGACACTGAGATTTTTCATTAAACGTTTCATCACATTACCTGCCTGTAGTTCGGGGGACTGAAACTGTATGCTAGCCGCGGCAGTCACAGTCATTGGTTGTACCGCATGTTTATAAGACGTTATTCGCAATCAAGGGTTCATTGGTTGCATAACCCGCAACCTTATTGGTGGCATAAGGCCAAACTGCCAAGTGACTCCAAGTTATTGAAGCACAAAAGCAAACCGGGAAGCAGAGGCCTCCCGGTCAAGTTTGTAATATTTTGTAGTTTGACAGCAACCCTACTGGATTACCAAGACTGTAACAAGGTTACCTTCGACCATTCAACATCCAACCGATTGGTGTCCAACGCACCAGCAACAAATAACTCGCCATACCTACCGCAAAAGTTGCTGCCAGCGTCAGCCCATACTCCGCCCAGACCCCCCAATTTTTATCCATCAAAGGGTACTGCAGGGCAAAAATAATCGGCAAATGAATGATGTAAATCCAGTAAGAGCTATCGGCGATAAGCCGCATCCAACGGTGATGGGAATCCAGAAATTGTCTGGCATAAATTAAACACACCAATGTCATCCACAGCGCAATATAAACTTCACACACTGCCAGAAGTAATTTCTTCCACAACGCTAAAGGCGGCGCCATCAAATCCATCTGCACGGGTAAGTGATAATAATAAAGCGCAAATAACGCAGTGCTGGCAAGAAGAATCCTGAAGGCATAAACATTGAAGCGCGCAATAAAATTTTCCTGAGTGAAAATCCAATAACCCAACACAAAAAATAATCCGAAAAAGCCAAAAGACCATAATTGGGGTATAAAACTTTCCGGGGCGGGCTTGGGCGAAGCAATCAACAATGCACCGGGCAATAGTACCAAGGGTATGATTAAGAGAAATAACCCGGGTGTTAAACGAGCCAAAAAATTGCTCGCCCACTGCCAGTTAACAATGCGCAACAACCACACCAATACACAAAAATAAATCAGGTTATATAAAAACCACAAATGCATCGTAGTGGGTGGTGGGCGCGGGGCATCAGGGTTTTGCATTGCCTCCAGAATCATCAGCATAATTGCTGACTTATTTTCAACCTCATTGGTAGCCGTTAACAAAGGAATGAAAGTGGCGACCATACACAGCGGCAGAAAAATAATAAACGGCAATAAAATTCGCAGCGCGCGATTTTTTAACATACCAACCACCCCGCGCCGCGCCACTAAATAAGCCACAAAAAAACCGGCGATCAGAAAAAACAAAGGCATTCTGAATAGATGTGAAAACCAGGAAAACCAATCCAGCAGCAATGATTGCTCAGTATTTGCCGCTGGCCAGAGTGCCTGTAATTTGGGGCTATAGGCCAACGCCGCATGAAAAAATACACCCGTCAACATCGCCAGTGCGCGCAGGTTATCCATATAATAAAGCCGTGTAGTTACCATCGCTTTCACCTCCCTTTTTAATTATCGCTATTCATTACAGCTATTTATAAAAACGTTTCCTTGCGCGCTTGCCACACAAATGCAACCAGCAATGCAACTGCTAAAAAGGACAACTGCACAGCAATAATACCCAGTGCCTCACTACTCCATACCGCCTGCGAACTAAATAAGTGTGTGCGAATACTCTCTATCCGGGCAACCATATAAATCATCGGACCAATCATGCAGTTTAAAAAAATCATTACAAATAACACCATGCCATCCGACTCACTAATCATCCCCGTAGCCCACGTCAGGCAGTAACTCAATAAAAAATACAACGCCAAAATTAAACACAGTGGTAGCAATCCATCGGGTATTGGGCTAGCACTAAATACAAATATGGTCGCAGCTACAATCAACAACCAAGGAAAAACAAACAGCGTCATACAGGCAATTAATTTAGCCAGTGCGTAGTCAACGGGTGTAACAGGTAAACTCATAATAAAAGGCAGGGTATGTTCCTTTCGCTCATTAATAATAGTGCTGCTAATTTGATGATTCCCCATACCAATAACAGCGCTCATTAACAAAGTGGAGCCCATTACGAACTGCCACTCGCCAAGGCTGATAAAACTCAACGCAGCGATGCCAGCCAAGGTATACAACACGATAAATTTCCGCTGCAGATACCAATCCTTGGCAACTAATTGTTTAACCACCGGTAAGTTCAGTGTGTAACTCATGAATTCACTCCTGCTTTTACTGTAGCGACAAAAATTTTCTCCAGCGTCATAGGCTCTACACTGGTTACATTGACACCTTGCGCACTCAAATGGGCAAGCGTGGATTCTGTAAATTGATTAACAATAATTTCTTGCAAGGAACCGTTATGTTTGACGCGCACCAAACCTGATAATTCGAGACCGGTAGGATCCATACTGCTGGTACAAAGAATTCTTCGCCAGCGCTCCAGATAGGTCTCTTTATCTTGCGAGTCCAGCAACTTCCCTTTGTGCACAAAACTAATCGAATCAGAAAGCTGTTCTATATCTTGCGTATTGTGTGATGAAAACAAAACGCTGCGATCTTCATCGCGCAGAATAGCGGCAAGCTCCGTTAATACTTCTTCACGGGCAACGGGATCAAGCCCAGTTGTAGGCTCATCCAAGACCACAAGTTTGGGGCGCCGCGCCAGCACCAGTAGCAAGCCCGCTTTAACACGCTGCCCGTGTGAAAAACCTTTCATTTTTTGGTCCACACGCAAATCAAATATTTTTAATAAATGGGCTGCGTATGTTGGATCCCATGAGGGATAAATTGACTGGATGAACTGCATGTGCCAGCGCAGGGTTTCACTTTTGTAAAGCCGCATATCATCAGAAGCAAAACCGATTTGCTGTTTTACCGCTACCTGCTGCTCCGGTAACTTCTGGCCCAAGACATGCACGCTGCCACTGTCTGGCTGAATCAATCCCATGACTAAACGCAAAGTAGTAGATTTGCCGGCGCCATTAACCCCCACCAACCCCATCACCTGCCCGACCGGTAATTGCAGACTCAGATTATCCAAATAAAAATCCGGATAACGCTTGCACACATTTTGAAGTTCAATTGCATTTTCCATAATCAGACCTTTTAAAAACCCTCGCCTAAAAAATCACAGTCATTTATTAACTTATTTGCGTGCCGCTATAGCCTGCTGAATAAGTGCAATAATTCCTGCTTCATCCAAACCCAGTGCAAGAGCATTGTTTACCAGCTCATTAATTTGCAGCGTTAATTCATGCTGCGCTAATACACCTGGCAAATCAGCCTGCGCGGCAACAAAAGAGCCCCGTCCCGGCTGGGTGACTATCACCCGCTCCATTTCAAGTTCGCTGTAAGCGCGCTTGACCGTAATTACACTTACTTTGGTTTGCGCACTCAGTTCACGAATAGACGGCAATGGGTGCCCTGCAGGCCAATCGCCCACACGGATTTTTTGTTTAATCTGCGCCATGATTTGCAAGTACATGGGGCGACTATCGTTTTGCGAGAGAAACAGCTCCTCAGTCACGCACACCTCTATCTGTATATATTTGATATACACAGTATATGCACAGATATACACAGACAGCAAGCGAGAAAAGAGAAAAGAGAAAAGAGAAAAGAGAAAAGAGAAAAGAGAAAAGAGAAAAGAGTTTTTCAGGAAGGGAAATAAAAACAACGCCATCAGAAACGACAAAGGAGGCCGAAGCCCCCTTTGTTTTTTGCAGTAGTGGATATTAGCCCACAAACACCCGCGCGTTGCGGAACAAACGCAACCAGGCGCCGTCGTCTTGCCAATCATCCGGTTTCCAGGAGTTGGTGACGGAACGGAATACCCGCTCCGGGTGCGGCATCATAATCGTCACGCGACCATCCTTACTGGCCACACTGGTGATACCCAGCGGCGAACCGTTGGGGTTGGCCGGATAGGTTTCGGTGGCGTTTAGGTGGTTGTCGATAAAACGCATTGCCACTGTGCCACTCTCGTTGCAACGTTTGAGTGCATCCGCATTGGCAAATTCGGCATAGCCTTCACCGTGAGCCACAGCGACCGGCATATGGGAACCCGCCATACCCTTAAACAATACCGATGACGATTCCTGCACCTGCACCAGGCTAAAACGCGCTTCAAATTGTTCAGACAGGTTGCGCACAAAACGCGGCCAGTGATCGGCGCCGGGAATCAGGTTTTTCAGGTTGGACATCATTTGGCAACCGTTGCATACCCCCAAACTGAAAGTGTCATTGCGGTAGAAGAACGATTCGAACTCATCACGCACTTTGTTATTGAACAAAATGGTTTTGGACCAGCCTTCGCCTGCCCCCAGTACGTCACCGTAAGAGAAACCGCCGCAAGCCACCAAACCTTTGAACGCTGCAAGCGATACACGGCCAGAGAGCAAATCGCTCATGTGTACATCAACGGCGTTAAAACCAGCGCGGTCAAACGCCGCCGCCATTTCCACATGACCGTTTACACCCTGCTCACGCAGTACAGCAATGCTCGGGCGCACGCCAGTATTGATAAAGGGTGCGGCAACGTCTTCGTTTTGATCGAAACTGAGTTTTACGCTCAGACCGGGATCTGACTTGAGGATGCCGTCGAATTCAGATTGCGCGCAGGCAGGGTTATCGCGCAGCGCTTGAATGCGGTAGCTGGTTTCCGCCCAGAGGCTTTGCAGTGCAGCGCGCGCCTGATCAAAAATCACCGCGTTGTTGGCACTGATACGCAAGGTATCTTCGTCGTTTAATTGGCCAATCACACGCACATGGCTGATGCCGGCGGCGGTAAAACGCGCTTGTACCGCGGCGGATTTATCCCGTGCCACTTGCAACACAGCGCCCGCCTCTTCGCTGAACAGAACGGCGAGTGCATCATCGCCCAGACCATCCAGTGAAATATCCACACCGGTATGACCGGCAAAAGCCATTTCCGCCACAGTGGCAAACAAACCGCCATCGCTGCGATCGTGGTACGCGAGGATTTCATTGGCGGCAAGGCTCGCCTGCATCGCATTAAAGAAACCTTTGAGCTGGGTGCCAGAATCCAGGTCAGCGGCTACATCACCCATTTGGTTGTAAACCTGCGCCAGGATCGAACCACCCAAGCGGTTATTGCCATTACCCAGGTCAACCAGAATCAGGTCGGTAGCGCCCTTGTCGGTACGCAGTTGCGGAGTCAGGGTTTGACGTACATCCACCACCGGCGCAAAGGCAGAAATCACCAACGACAATGGGGCGGTAACGGCTTTGTCTTGGCCGTCATCTTTCCAGGCGGTGCGCATGGACATGGAATCCTTACCTACCGGGATGGTAATACCCAGCTCTGGGCAGAGTTCCATTCCCACGGCTTGTACAGTGCGATAGAGTTTTTCGTCTTCACCTTTATGGCCCGCCGCACACATCCAGTTGGCTGACAACTTCACATCAGAAAGTTTTTCAATGCGAGTCGCAGCGATATTGGTAATGGCTTCGGCAATTGCCATACGGCCAGACGCAGGCGCATCAAGCAGTGCCAGCGGGGTGCGCTCGCCCATACTCATGGCTTCGCCTTTAATGCTGTCGTAACTCACAGTAGTCACGGCGCAGTCAGCCACTGGCACCTGCCATGGGCCAACCATTTGATCGCGCACCACCATGCCGGTGACCGAGCGGTCGCCGATGGTAATCAGGAAGTTTTTGCTCGCCACAGCTGGGTGTTTAAGTACACGTTCGGCGGCGTCGTTGATATTGATATCTTCAGTCGAGAAAGGCGCTACAGCGGCGCTATGGGAGTGCGCCGTGCGGTGCATTTTGGGCGGCTTGCCAAACAACACAGACATAGGCAGATCGACGGGTTTGGCGTCGAAGTGTTTGTCGTTGACCAGCAGGTGTTTCTCATCGGTCGCCTCGCCCACTACGGCGTAGGGTGCGCGCTCGCGTTGACAAATGGTTTCAAAACGCGCCAGATCCTGCGGTTTAATCGCCAATACATAGCGCTCTTGCGATTCGTTACACCAGATCGCCAAGGGGCTCATGCCCGGTTCGTCATTAGGCACATTGCGCAGTTCAAACTTGCCGCCGGTGCCGCCGTCTTTTACCAGCTCAGGGAAAGCGTTGGATAAACCACCCGCACCCACATCGTGAATAAAGGCGATAGGGTTGTTGTCGCCCTGTTGCCAGCAGGCGTCGATCACTTCCTGACAGCGGCGTTCGATTTCGGGGTTTTGGCGTTGCACCGAGGCGAAATCCAGATCTTCCGAGGAAGAGCCAGATGCCATGGAAGATGCCGCTCCACCACCCAAACCAATTAGCATCGCCGGGCCGCCGAGCACCACCAATTTTGAACCCGCGGCAAAGGGCGGTTTTTCGATATGTTCAGCTTTGATGTTGCCATAGCCGCCCGCCAACATAATGGGCTTGTGGTAACCGCGACGCTCACCGTCGAAGTCTTCTTCAAAGGTGCGGAAGTAGCCGCAAATATTCGGGCGACCAAATTCGTTGTTAAACGCCGCACCACCGAGTGGGCCGTCAATCATGATATCCAGCGCAGTCACGATGCGACCGGGTTTGCCGTAGTTCTGTTCCCACGGTTGCTCAAAACCGGGGATCTGCAGGTTGGATACAGTGAAACCATTCAAACCCACTTTGGGTTTGGAGCCGCGGCCTACCGCACCTTCATCGCGAATCTCACCGCCGGAGCCAGTACCGGCGCCCGAGAAAGGCGAAATCGCCGTGGGGTGATTGTGAGTCTCCACCTTCATTAATAGATGAATAGGTTCTTGATGGTATTCGTAGGCTTTGGTAGCTGGATTGGGGTAGAAGCGCCCTGCTTCGTGACCAACCACTACCGCAGCGTTATCGGCATAGGCCGAGAGCACATCTTCACCACCCACTTCATTGGTGTTTTTGATCATCTTGAACAGACTGCGCTCCTGCTCAACACCGTCGATAGTCCAGGAGGCATTAAAGATTTTGTGGCGGCAGTGCTCAGAGTTTGCCTGCGCAAACATCATCAACTCAACATCGACGGGGTTGCGGCCGAGGGTATTAAAGGCATCAACCAGATAATCAATTTCGTCATCGGCGAGGGCCAAACCGAGTGATTTATTAGCAGCAACCAACGCGTCGCGCCCACCGCCGAGGATATCTACACTGGTTTGTGGTGCAGGCTGTTGCGCGGTAAAAATTTGCTCTGCGGCTTCCAGGCTAGCAAACACGGTTTCCACCATACGATCGTGTAATACCGCAATAATGGTGGCGCGATCGGCCGGCGAAATAGCGCCCTGCACATAATAGGCAACACCGCGTTCAACACGCTTTACGGTATCCAGACCGGTATTTTTGGCGATATCGGTCGCCTTGGAAGCCCAAGGTGAAATAGTACCCAAGCGCGGCACTACTAAAAATAACTCACCTTCGTGATTCACTTCCCCTTCGACTTTCGGGCCGTAGGTTAATAGTTGCTGCAATACCTGCAATTGCTCCACACTCAACGGCGCAGATAGGTTGGCGAAGTGCACAAATTCGGAGCTGACACCAGTGACTGCAGGCACGCGCTGTTGCAGGGTGGTCAGGAGTTTTTGTGTACGGAAACTGGAAAGAGCGGGAGCGCCACGCAGAATCAGCATAGTGGGAAGAGCCTCAGCATCGGGGGATGGGAAAAAAGGCCGCCATTGTACTGGATTTAGCAGTAAATCAGACAGGTTTTTCATCCCGGCTATCAGGCTTGGGTAAGCAAGCAATATAGGGGCATCCACTAGCGCCGTCGTAAAGCATCTATATATAGAAGAATGAACAAGGCACCTGAAATCCCGGTAAGTCCCTTAACGGTACAAAAATGATCTCGAAGAAAGCACTTAAGACGCCAAAAAACCCAAGCGAAATAAGTGCCTTATAACCAAAAAATCTGAATTTTGAAGATTATTTGCGCAGATTTTTAACAAAAATTTACGACTACAAGCCTATTTGTGCGCCACCCAAGAGCAAAAATGGCATCCAAAACACCATTTTTGTGCTTTTTTTTCGCCGCTCGTCGGCTTTTACACGGCGCCTTAAATCCGCCAGAACCCTTGTCAACAGAGGAATTGAGGAAAAATAGGTCAAATTATCGCCAGCGAGCTAACCTATGTGTGATCAAAAAACAAGCTAGGCACACCTAAAAACTGGCTATACCATGGTCGGGTATTTGCACGGGTCATTAATGGATTTGGATTCGGCATGAATGCGCACACACGAAATAGAACACCCTTTCGGGCGATGCAGTTCAGAAACCGGAGTAACCCCCTTATGGAAATTCGCAAACCTTTTGTGTTAGTGATTAAGTCCATGGTGACGAGCCTGATCATCGGTTCGTTACTGATTGCCGGCAGTTTTGTGCTGGTTCGTAGTACCCCACCTACTCAGTTGGAGCAGGTTCTTGAAGCAGGCGAATTGCGCGTAGTATCGAGCAACGGCCCTACTACCTATTATGAAGGCTCTAATGGCCTTACCGGCTTTGAATACAGCTTGGTGAAAGGCTTCGCCGATTCACTCGGTGTACGCTTGGTTATTGAAGACGAATCTAATCTGGAACTCATGCTCACCGGCGTTGAAAGTAAAAAATATCACTTTGCTGCGGCGGGTTTGACGGCGCTGGAAAGTCGCCACAAAAACCTGAGCTTTGCCGACCCATTTATGCAGATCACGCAGCAGCTGGTTTATAACAGCCGCTTGCGCCAGCCCTCCAGTATTGAATCATTAAGAGGGAAAGAAGTTCTGGTGATTGCCAACTCATCGCACACCAAGCGTTTAGATGCACTACGGGCCCAATATCCGGATTTGCTGTGGCGTGAAGTAGATGCCGAAATGATCGACCTACTAGAGCTGGTCAATAAAGGGGAAGCGGATTACGCCGTAGTGGATTCGAGCGCTTATGACCTGAATCGCTACTCTTACCCCAAAGCCAAATTAGCCTTTGACGTCAGTGACCCGCAGGATTTGGCGTGGGCTTTCCCTGCCCTGCAGGATGACACGCTGTTTTCGGTTGCCCAGCGTTATTTAAGCAGTATCAAAACAGATGGCACTCTGGCAAAAGTCACTGAAGAGTTTTTTGATCGTCACATCCAGGAAGTCACGACAGGCGAAGCCATGGCGCTTACCTACAGACTGGAACAACGTTTGCCGCAATGGTTGGAAGACATGAAGGCTTCCGCTGCCGAATTTGATTTGGACTGGCAATTATTGGCGGCAATTAGTTATCAGGAATCGCACTGGAAGGCTGATGCCCGCTCTCACACGGGTGTACGCGGCTTGATGATGCTGACCAAAAATACGGCTAAAGCCATGGGCATTAAGGATCGCGAAGATCCACAACAAAGCATTTATGGTGGCGCCAAATATCTGCGCCTCTTGCTTGATCGCCTGCCGCAACGGATTGAGGGTGACGAGCGCTTATATTTCGCCTTGGCCGCCTACAATCAGGGGTTAGGTCATTTGGAAGATGCACGTGTACTCACCGAGCGCATGGGGGGCAACCCAAGTAAATGGGACGATGTGCGCAAACACATGCCACTGCTCTCCAAACACCAGTATTACAGCCGTGCGAAACACGGTTATATGCGCGGTTGGGAGCCGGTGAAGTTTGTAGATAACGTGCTCAACTACCACAAAATTATCGCTTGGCACCAACAACAGGAAGAATTCCGCATAGCTACGACGGGTGCAGGCAATCGCATATCGCTGAATACCCCCTCCAAGAGCGATGACAGCAAAGACAACCAGACAGATAACGGGGCACGCAACCTCTCTGTACTCTGATCGATATTTTTTAACGCACCTCTCCTGACACTGCCGCTATTGCGGCAGTATTTGTTTTTGCCCATCACTTCTTGCATTCCCCCTACCGGCTAATGTTGCTGATTGAGAGCTATTCTTCAGGCTACAACGTATCAAGAGCAGCGTTCAATAACAGGGACTTTGCGCAGGCAAGGGAGTAGAATGCCGCCCCATGATTAGCTGCTGATTGATGATCACTCCATGATTCCACGTATAGACCAAACCTCACCCGTTCAAGCCCTGTATTTGAGTTTTATCAACGCCCTGCGCGACGGGGGTTTCACCGGTGACCTGAGCCCGGACTACGCCAATCGCACCGTTCTGGCGACAGATAACTCCATTTATCAGGTGCTGCCCCAAGGGGTGCTCTACCCGCGTGATACGTCCGACCTGGTACTTATTGCCAAGCTCAGTCAGGAGCCCCAATTCCAAGGCATAGTTCTCAGCCCTCGTGGCGGCGGCACCGGCACCAATGGTCAATCACTCACTGATGGTTTGGTGGTAGACACGTCCAAGTACATGAACCAGATTCTGGAGATCAACGCCGAAGAGCGCTGGGTGCGTGTGCAATGTGGCGTAGTGAAGGATCAACTCAATGTAGCGATTAAACCACACGGTCTATTTTTTGCTCCGGAGCTGTCCACCAGCAACCGCGCCACCATTGGCGGCATGATTAATACCGATGCCTCCGGCCAAGGCTCCTGCCGCTATGGCAAAACCCGCGATCATGTATTGGAATTAACCACGGTACTGCTCGACGGCAGTGAGTGGACATCCGCAGCGATAAGCGAAGACGAGCTGGAAAATCTGTGGAAGCGCGAAGACCGTGTCGGCGATATTCATCGCGTTATTGATGCGATCCAACGCGAGCATCACGCCTTGATCGATAGCAAATTTCCCAAGCTAAACCGCTGCCTGACCGGCTACGACCTGGCGCATATTCGCGATGAACAAGGCCGTTTTAATCTCAACAATATTTTGTGTGGCAGTGAAGGTACGCTCGGTTTTATTACCGAAGCCAAAATCAGCTTGCTGCCGATTCCAAAATGCAGCGCGCTCATCAACGTGAATTATCGCGACTTTAATGTCGCCCTACGCGATGCCACCCAATTGATGAAGGCTGAGCCAACCTCCATCGAAACCGTCGATTCCAAAGTATTGAACCTGGCGATGAACGATATTGTGTGGCACAGCGTTGCCGAGTTTTTCCCTGCACCGCAAAGCGGTGAAAAAATCCAGGGTATTAACCTCGTCGAATACACGGCTGATTCGGAAAACGATTTAAAAGCAGATGTAAAAAAACTGACAGACATGCTGGATAAGGCCGCACAAGATACCACCACAGGCCGTATAAGCTATTCCATCGCTTGGGGCAGCGACGCGGTGAATAAAATTTGGGGCATGCGCAAAAAAGCCGTGGGTTTGCTCGGCAACGTGGAAGGTGAAATTCGCCCGGTGCCTTTTGTGGAGGACACTGCCGTTCCGCCGGAAAACCTCGCCGATTTTATCGCCGAATTCCGTGCCGTTTTGGATGAACACAAACTTACCTACGGCATGTTTGGTCATGTGGATGCGGGTGTATTGCACGTGCGCCCAGCTCTGGACATGAAAGATCCCGCGCAAGAAAAAATGGTGCGTATCATCACTGATCGCGTTGTTGCACTGACACAAAAGTACAACGGTCTGTTGTGGGGAGAACATGGCAAAGGCGTGCGCTCCGAATATGCGCCAGCATTTTTTGGCGAGCTGTACCCACAAATCCAGCGCATTAAAGCGGTGTTTGATCCCCGCAACCAATTAAACCCCGGCAAAATCGCCACGCCAGCGGCGGACATTCCATTATTAAAAATTGATGGTGTCACAACTCGCGGGCAACAAGACCGAAAAATCCCAGTACAAGTATGGGAAGGTTATAGCGAAGGCATGCACTGCAACGGCAATGGTTTGTGTTACAGCTGGAACCCTAACGATGCCATGTGCCCCAGCTGGAAAGGTACGCGCGAACGCAAGCACTCACCCAAAGGTCGCGCTTCCTTAATGCGTGAATGGCTCAAACAAATGAGCGAGCGTGGCGTGAATGCAGTCGAGGAAAGTAAAAAAATAAAACGCGCAAGTTTTCTATTTAATTTACCCGGCCGCGTCATTAACACTATAGGTAAACGCAAAGGCGACTATGATTTTTCACACGAAGTGCATGAGTCCATGGTTGGCTGTCTCGCTTGCAAATCCTGCGTTGCGCAATGTCCGATTAAAGTAGATGTACCCGAATTTCGTGCAAAATTTTTAGAGCTGTACTACAGCCGTTACCTGCGCCCGCTCAAGGACTATTTTATTGGCGGTTTGGAATTTATGATTCCAACCCTTGCCAAAATGCCCTGGGCTTACAACATGGCAATGAAACCGAAATTCATGCAGAAATTTATGGCGCGTGCCATTGGCATGGTGGACAGCCCGTTGTTAACTGGCATTAACCTACACAAAGCCGCCGAAAAACTCGGCGTGAATTACGCCACGCTGGAAAATATCGCACAGCTCACGCCAGCCGAAAAAAACAAGGCTGTGATTTTGGTGCAGGATGCTTTCACCAGTTATTTTGAAACACCACTGGTGATAGACACCCTCAAACTGCTTAAAAAATTGGGCTTTGTGCCCTTGCTAGCACCGTTCAAACCCAACGGAAAACCGCTGCAGGTACACGGATTTTTGCAAGCCTTCGCCAAGGCTGCCGATGCCAACGCCACACAATTAAATGGCATTGCCTCGTCCGGTATCGCCCTCATTGGTATTGAGCCCGCAATGACCTTGGCCTATCGCGCGGAATACAAAAAAGTGCTGGGCGATAACGCACCAAAAGTGCAATTGCTGCAAGAGTGGCTCGCCAAACAAGCCGAAGCCCTGGAAAGCAACAACAAGCAATTTAAAGCAGCAGATTTTTCGCTGTTGGCACACTGCACCGAAAAAACCAATGCGGTCAGCTCAGTCAAAGATTGGCAAACTGTATTTGGCAAACTCGGCCAACAACTGAAAGTCATTGAGACTGGATGCTGCGGCATGGCGGGCACCTATGGCCATGAAACCAGCAACCTTGAAACCTCTAAAAAAATCTATGCGCTCTCTTGGGCACAAGTGGTAAATAATCCGGTTAACACCGGCAAGTTGACTGCAACGGGTTATTCCTGCCGCAGCCAAACCAAACGGATCGACAATGTTAAATTGCCGCATCCAGTACAAGTTTTGTTGCAACAATCTATTTAAAGCGTGTCGCAGCAATACCTGACACAGCGGCACGCAGCGCTGTGTCACTAACCTACCAATTCACTGACTGACGAAATCACGACTATGAAACTATTACGCAAACTGTTTGGTGCAAAAAATAAAGTAGAACCCATCAAGGCCGCCCCCATAGTAGTTGCCGAAGTAAAGCCACCCAAGCCAGTTATTACTCTGGATGTGGTTGAGCAAACCAATGATGAAAACGAATTATTAAAACTTGCCAGCGATGGCACCACCAGCCCTTTACGCCAAGCCGCTGCTGAAAAAATTCATAGCCGTGAACTACTTGAACAACTGGCTAAAACCGCTAAAACCAAAGACAAAAATGTCTTTAAAATTGTTAAAGCCAAACTCGATGTATTTAAAGCGGAAGATGCCAAATTAGCTGAGCTGGAAATTAGCGCCGCACGTATTTGCGAAAAACTTGAACGCCATGTTCACCAGGAAGCAGACGCACTGTTCAAAGCCAAGTTAAGCGTACTGGAAAGTGAATGGGCGGCACTGGGTCAAGTATCCACCGACATTCAAAACCGCTACCAAGTAGCTCTCAGCGCTTGTGAAAATAAAATGGCTGCGCGCGCGCAAGCTATCGCCGATGAAGAGGAAAAAATCACGCTTGACCAGCAAGCACTACAGCTCGCGCAGGAGGCTTACAATAATCTTAAAGCCATGGCGCAAGATATTTATCGCGCCGCGCATATCGACGATTTAGTCAATGCAAATTATGAAGCAAAAATTCAGGAACTGGGCAACGCTATACGTCTGGCTGCCAATCGCCAATTACCGCTGGAAAAACTCACCAAAGAATTCGAACAGCGCAAGCAGCAAACACTGAATTTAATCGACCAAATTAAGACCTCCGGCACCGCACAACAAATTGCCGATATGCTGCAACAAGCGGAAGACAGTGAAACGATTAAAAATGCCCAGCAAAAGTTACAGCAATTTGCTAAATCTGCCCGTGAGCTGGGTGAAGAACTACCGGAAACCTTACACGCTGCCAAAGCAAAACTAGATGCAATCTGGGCGGAGCGCCATCAAGCAGAACAAGCGGCTAAAAATAGTTTGCGTGAATTTAGTGAACTGGCACGCAAAGGTTTGTGGGCGGCTGAACAGGGCTTCGTGCGGAAAGCACGCGCCATTCAAAAAGAACTGGAAGAAAAACGTGTGCAATTGGTAGCTGCCACCCAGGAATTACCCAAAGGAATTCAAGCCAAACTGGACGACTTTGAAGCGCAACTAGCAAAACTGGGCGACTGGCATGAATTTGCAGTAACACCAAAAAAAGAAGCGCTTATCAGCCAAATGCAAGCTCTGGCCAGCAGCAGTATCGACCCTGAAGTTCTCGCCACAAAAATTCACGAATTACAGGATAGCTGGAAAGAGGTAAGTAAAGGCGCACAACAGCAAGACGATGATCTCTGGCAACAATTCCAGCAAGCATCGGCTGTAGCCTATGCTCCTTGCAAAGAGTTTTTTGAAGCGCAAAGTGCCGCACGCGAAGCGAACTTAACCAAACGCCGTGAATTGGTTAATCAGCTGACAGCCTATTTAAACGGTTATGATTTTACTAACGCGGTGTGGAAAGACGTAGAGCAAACCTTAAAAACTGCGCGTGCCGAATGGCAAACTTACTGGCCAGTTCCACGCAAAGCTGGCAACGAATTACAAAAAGAGTTTGAAACCCTAATGGAACAACTCTTTGGCAAAATCACCCAGGAGTATGAAAATAACAAAGCCGCCAAACAACAGCTGATTGAACAAGCGCAAACCTTATTGGATAACGCCGACCTGCGTGCTGCGACAGAATCGGTGAAACAACTACAAGCTCAATGGAAAACCATTGGCAAGAGTTGGCACAAAGAGGATCAACAACTCTGGCAAGAATTTCGCAAACACTGCGATGCCATTTTTGCACGTCGCAGCGAAGCGTTCGAAGCTGCCAAGGCCGCACGCGATGCTGTGGCACAACAGGCCGACGCCTTAATTGCACAACTCGCTGATTTTGCTAATCGCTCAGTGGAAGAGCTAAAAGCTGCAAAAGCAGAGATAGAAGCAATTCAAGCGAGCTTTTTGGCACTGGATCTTCCCAAGGAAGCAGCTAAATTTTTACAGCAAAAGTTCGCCGCCGGCCTCACCGCAATCGCCACCAAGCGCGACAGCGCCCGTGCACAAGCGGCAGAACAAAGCTGGAAGGATTTACTCAATGCGCTGGATGCCATACGCAATTATGAGTTGGCAGTGATCGCGCAAAAGCCCGCTGAACAATTGGCGACGGAAAAAAATGCACTGGAAGTACTTATCGCCAATACCCCACGCTGGCCAAACGGTTACTTCAACAGTTTGCAGCAACGTTTGGCAAAAGCTGACGCCATTACAGCGGCGGATCAAACCACAAATACCCAAGCCATGAAAATACTGACCATTCGCGCCGAAATTCTGGCGGGACAAGAAAGCCCTGCCAGTGATAAACAAGCACGTATGGCTTATCAGGTACAACTCATGCAACAAGGTTTTGGACAGCGTGATACCAGCTTTGAACCGCTGTTGACCGAGTGGATTTTGTTGTCAGGTGTCAGTAATGCAGATTACGCCACTCTGCTCGCTCGTTTTAACCACTGCCGAGAACAAATGATGGCTTAATGCAGCAGGCAATTCGGACCGCAAAATCCGGCTAAAGGTATATTGATAAAGGGCAGATTTTTCTGCCCTTTTTTTATAGATAAAAATATAGATGGAAAATTGATAAATAAAAAATCACAGGTAAAAAAAAGCAGCAAGCCTAAGGATTGCTGCTCAATGGGAGAGGTCAAAAAAATCGGAACAAGTGATACCCAACGGTTGTGGAAAAAACTGGCAGACGCAGTTTGCATCTGCCAGAAAAAGGTCAAACACAACCCCTGTCCAGTATCTCCCGACGAGAAAACACTGAACATTGATGCTATCCTATACCTTGTATACTAGTGGGTCAACCTTTTTGTCACATTGACTTTATCATAAATTTGCACTTTTCATATTTGCATAGAGTTTTATCCTTAAAGTAAACTCTGCGGCTAAATCAACATAAGGAGACACCCGTGGCTAAACAGCCTGTGATAAGCATGCGTACCGATGCCAAAGGCTTGTCTTATGACCGCCCGGCCGCCAGCCAAATATTCGGATTTATTCGCGATGCGATTATTAGCATGGAACTATTACCCGGCCAGATGATTTCCGAAACCGCTCTTGCGCAACAATTCGGGGTGAGCAGAACCCCCGTGCGCGAAGCGCTGATTCAATTGTCCAATATTGGATTTGTAGAGGTGTTGCCCCAACGTGGCACTTATGTATCCAAATTCAGCATGGATAAAATTCTGGAAGCGCGTTTTATTCGCGAAGCGCTGGAAGTTGCGGTAGTGAGCCACCTCGCCACCAATACTGACGATGCCACCCGTTTGGAGGCCGTAGCCACCTGCGAAAAAATTATCGCCGACCAGAAGGTCGCCGCCGCAGACGATGACGCCCTCGCCTTTCAAACGTTGGATGACAACTTTCACCAGACACTAGCAGGGTTCACCCATTACGCCCGTGTAGCTGCTTTTATCGAGGCAGAAAAAGCCCACATGGACAGAGTTCGCTGCCTTAGCCTGCACGTCAGCGGTCAGTACAAACGTATCCTCAGCCAGCACTCGGGTATTATTAAAGCGATCAAGTCCGGCTCAGCGGAAAAATCGGCTGCAGCCATGAGCGTTCACTTAAAAGATGTTTACAATATTTTGGAAGTGATTCCGCAGGAACATCCGGAATATTTTGAATAGAAACTTTACGTACCGGCGCTAACAAAAAAGCAGCTTAGGCTGCTTTTTTGTTAGCGGAAGACATGCACATCACATCAATGCGAACGTTTTAATACCGCAATCACACCTTGCGGAGCCCCCATGAAAATCGCCGGGCAAATGCTCACCAACTCCCAGCCATCGCGTCCCAATGCATTAATTTCCTGATTCAATTCATCTGTATCCAAAGAACC
Organism: Cellvibrio sp. BR; assembly: GCF_000263355.1. Taxonomy (NCBI): domain Bacteria; kingdom Pseudomonadati; phylum Pseudomonadota; class Gammaproteobacteria; order Cellvibrionales; family Cellvibrionaceae; genus Cellvibrio; species Cellvibrio sp. BR. Next base: position 34,661 of record NZ_JH668203.1, read on the forward strand.
TGAAAAAAAACTACGCTTTTTAAATTTGATCGTTTTATATTCCCAACGCATTTGTTTTATTCCTCTTGAGGGTCATCCGATTGCAGCAACTCCACATCAGTTACTACTTTCTGGGTTAGCTTGACGCGTCCACTTTTTACTAACGCTTCACGCAGCACGAATTCAATTTGCGCATTTAAACTGCGCAAATCATCATCAGCCCAGCGCTGCATGGCAGCGATAACCTGTTCATTGATTCGCAGCGGAAATGATTTTTTCGTCACTATTAATGGCCTGCAGTTATCGACATAAATTGCGATATTGGTTAGGAATAAATAGTGCCAGTATTAATCACCGGTTTAGCCTGCTGATCACCGCAGAGCACCACCAGCAAATTACTGACCATAGCTGCCTTGCGCTCACCATCCAACTCCACTACACCTTGTAGCTTTAATTGTTCGATAGCATCAGCCACCATGCCCACCGCACCCTGCACAATTATCTTGCGCGCGGCCAACACTGCACTCGCCTGCTGCCGCTGCAACATTGCTTGTGCAATTTCCGGTGAATAAGCCAGGTGACTCAAGCGCGCTTCCAAGACTTCTACACCCGCTTTTTGCAATCGGTCCTGCACTTCACTTTTTAATTTCAACGCGATGGTATTTGCATCGCTGCGCAGCGATAAACGCTCGTCATCCTGATCATGCTCATAAGGGTAAGTGGTCGCCAAATTACGCAGCGCAGCTTCGCTTTGAATGGTGACATAGTTTTCGTAATCATCGACTTCAAAAACCGCCTCTGCCGTATCCACCACTCGCCATACCACTACCGCCGCAATTTCAATAGGGTTACCGTTGGAATCGTTAACCTTCAAACGACCCGATTCAAAATTGCGCACCCGCAGACTGACCGACTTTTTACTGTAGAGTGGATTCGCCCAACGCAAACCAGTGGTGCGATCAGTTCCCGCATATTGACCGAATAACTGCAGCACTTTGCCTTGATTAGGCTGCACCATGTAAAAACCGAACCAGCAAATAAAAACCAATAAGGCAACAAGCCCTAACAGCACTTTTAGCAACAGCGGCATAAATACCACTCCCGCCACTGTTGCTGCCTGCAACACCAGCAAAACCACCAGTAACAAATACCCTGAACCGCTGCGGGCTTCCACTTCTTGAACCATGATGTGCTCCTTGATTGATCGATTAAAAAATTATTTTGATATCATATTGATATCAAAATAGCACACAAAAATCCAACTGACAATTGTCATTGCGCACTAATGACTTTCACAGCTGGCACAAATTTGTCGCAACAAGCAAACTGATCGTTGACAATAAAGAGCAACTATCGCGCGTATTTTGGTTAATCACCCTATCGGACAATTGGCTCACCATGCACAAACCTAGTAACGATTGCGGCGGCTCCGTCTACTCAGCCAAGTCATGGGTCTGGCTTTTTTTTAGCCTGTATTATTTTGTCCCCCTCTACTACATGCCATTTGAGGGGCTGCAACTGCTCATTTTGATTGGTGTTTACTGCGTATTTGTCGGCTTATACCTCTGGGCAATCACCCTCAGTGCAGCGCAAGTATGGAAAGCTATTCTCGCGCTCAGCCTTTTATCCATAACCACCACCGCCTATACCCCTGGCGCCAGCACTTTTTTCTCTTATGTCGGTTTTTTGATTGGCTTTTCCTACCGCACCAAAATTTGGCTGAATTTGCTGGCGCTCCATGCGATGGTAATTGTGGCAATGCACTACACCTTCAATTATCCGGTGCCATTTTTTGCGCTACCGGCACTTTCAGGATTAATCACCATCAGCATTATTGGCTACGTGGAACGCGTGCGTCTTGAAGCACGTATTAGCCAACAGAAGAGCCATGAGGAAATAGAGCAATTGGCGGTGATTGCCGAGCGCGAACGTATTGCCCGCGACCTGCACGACATTCTCGGCCACACCCTCTCCAGCATTGCATTGAAAGCCGAATTGGCCGAGAAGCTACTGGCACAGGACAAGCAGGATCGAGCCAGGGAGCAAGTGTCTGAACTGCATCAAATTGCACGCAATACCCTGAGTTTGGTGCGCCAAACGGTGTCCGGCTATAAACATCGCGGGCTTTCCGGTGAAGTGATGGAGCTCTGCGAAAAATTGCGGCAAAACGGCTTTGTGGTTGAACTCATGGGGGAGATTCCGCAATTAAGCGCCCGCGCCGAAACCGCACTTATCCTTGCACTCACCGAATTGACGACCAATGTCTTACGCCACAGTAATGGCAATCACTGCCAAATTGAATTCCGCCACAGCTGCGACAAAATCGTGGTGAGCATGCGCGACAACGGCAGAGTGAGCGCACTAACGCCTGGCAATGGCCTACAGGGGATTCAAGAGCGCCTCAATGGATTGGCGGGCGACATGCAATCGTCCATCCATAAAGGCTGCGAGTTTGTTATTTCACTGCCGCGCCGCGAACTGCACCAGTAATTCGCATATCCAAGAGAATGTAATAACGATGAAAATTTTGTTAGCAGAAGATCAATCCATGGTGCGCGGCGCGTTGGCTGCCCTGCTCGGCATGGAAGATGGCTTTGAGATTACTCAGGCAGAAGATGGCGACCGCGCCTGGCTGCTGATGAAACAGCACAGCTACGATATTTTGCTTACCGATATTGAAATGCCCGGCCGCTCAGGTTTGGAGTTGGCACAATGGGTGTTGCAACAAAAGATCCCCACCAAAACCATCATCATCACCACCTTTGGTCGCGCCGGTTATATCCGTCGCGCCATCGATATGGGCGTAGCCGGTTTTCTTTTAAAAGATGCGCCCTCTGAACAATTAATTGAATCCATCTACAAAGTAATGGATGGCAAGCGCGTCATTGACGGCGAGCTTGCCATGATGGCATTGGGCGAGGCAGATCCGCTTAACGATAAAGAGCGTCGAGCGTTGCGCCTTGCTGCCGAAGGTAAGACTACCGCTGAAATTGCCACCGTACTCTGTTTATCGGAAGGCACTGTGCGCAATTATCTCTCCGAAGCGATTGCCAAATTACATGCCGCCAATCGTGTGGACGCCGCGCGTATCGCTCGCCAAAAAGGCTGGATTTAACCCACAACGGAATTAGATCAAGTTTAGTAATTTAATCCCTCCAACTGTTTCTGAATGGTCAGAATGACTGTTAGAATCCCGCTGCGCCTGCGGCCGCTCAGCCGCTGGGCACGTAAAAACTACAACAATATCAACACGATCAAATAGCATCACCGCTACTAATAACCAACAAAAACACGGAAACCCAGCTAATGCATACTGATACTATCCGGCAGCTGCCGGAGTACGCGGCCCTGACCCGCGCGCGCAAAAGAATTATGTGGCCTCTCTCACTGGCCACAATCCTCGCTTATTTCGCACTTATCCTGACTATTGCGTTTAACCCCGGTGCATTGGGTGAGCCCATTGGTGAGGGTGTTACCTCTATAGGTATGGTGCTCGGCCTGGGTGTCATTCTATTTTGCATGGTAGTCACCGGAATTTACGTGTATTACGCCAACCGCGTGCTGGAACCGCTTACTCGCGCCATCGTCAATAAAGCAGGAGCAAAATAATGAAAGTTCATGCTCCACTCGCCGTATTACTTTCCGCTATGGCCACCTGCGCCTGGGCACAAGCATCCAGCAGTTCCGCCATCAATGTCACCGCGGTGGCGATGTTTCTAGCCTTCGTATTAGTCACGCTAGGCATCACCTACTGGGCTGCCGGTCGCACCAAAACTGCCAGCGACTTTTACGCCGCAGGCGGTGGTATTAGCGGCTTCCAAAATGGCTTAGCAATTGCGGGCGATTACATGTCTGCCGCCTCCTTCCTGGGTATTGCCGGCTTGGTATACACCTCGGGTTTTGATGGCTTGATTTACGCCATCGGCTTTTTGGTGGGTTGGCCGATTGTATTGGTACTGATCGCCGAGCCACTGCGCAATTTGGGTAAATACACCTTTGCCGATGTTGCCTCGTTTCGCTTGCAACAAAAACCCATTCGCATCCTCGCCGCCAGTGGTTCGCTGGTAACAGTAATTTTTTATCTGATCGCACAGATGGTGGGCGCGGGTAAATTAATTGAACTGTTGTTTGGCCTACCCTACGAAGCCGCCGTGGTCATTGTCGGTGTGTTGATGACACTCTACGTCACCTTTGGCGGCATGATTGCAACTACGTGGGTACAGCTCATCAAAGCCGTTTTATTGCTCTCTGGTGCATCACTCATGGCGTTTTTAGTGATGATGCAATTTGGTTTCAGTTTTGAAAATTTATTTGCCGAAGCAGTGAAAGTTCACACCAAAGCCAACGCCATCATGGCACCGGGCACCTTAGTGAGCGATCCGATCTCTGCCATTTCGCTCGGTATCGCGCTCATGTTTGGTACCGCAGGTTTGCCACATATCTTGATGCGCTTTTTTACCGTGAAAGATGCCGTACAAGCGCGTCGCTCGGTATTTTATGCAACCGGATTTATCGGTTATTTCTACATCCTCACCTTTATTATTGGGTTTGGCGCCATCATTTTATTGCTGAAAAATCCGGCCTATTTCACCGATGGTGCGTTGATTGGCGGCGCCAATATGGCCGCGATTCATTTATCCCAAGCCTTGGGTGGTGACATTTTATTAGGTTTTATTTCAGCAGTCGCTTTCGCCACGATTCTCGCCGTGGTATCAGGTTTAACACTCGCAGGTTCCAGTGCCATCTCCCACGACCTTTACGCCACGCTGGTATTAAAAGGTAACCGCGATGAGAAAAAAGAAATTCGCGCATCGCGCATCGCTACGGTGTGCTTGGGAGTGATTGCGGTATTACTCGGCATAGTGTTTGAAAAACAAAACGTGGCGTTTATGGTTGGGCTCGCATTTTGTGTAGCGGCCAGCGCCAACTTCCCGATTTTGTTGCTGAGTATGTACTGGCGCAAACTCACAACTCGCGGTGCAGTAATGGGCGGTGGATTGGGCTTATTTACCGCAGTGATTTTAGTGGTGATTGGCCCAACAGTATGGGTAGATGCGTTTGGTTTTGAGCAGGCAATTTTTCCCTACAAATATCCCGCAATTTTCTCCGTGAGCGCTGCGTTTATTGGTATCTGGTTTTTCTCAATTACGGATAAATCAGCCTCGGCAGCAAAAGAACAAGCCGCGTTTGATGCACAGTTCGTTCGCTCACAAACCGGTATTGGCGCCTCGGAGGCAGCGAAGCACTAAGAAGCTTCAAAACCGATTTAAAAGCCCATGCAAATTAGTTATTTGCATGGGCTTTTATTTATAAGCCCAAAGGACAGGTAAGCCTATGCAAAGATTCACTGCAAAAATATATTGCACTTTATTGCTAACACTCTTGTTTTTATCTGCCCCAGTAATCGCAGATAAAGAGGAAGAATTTGACTACAGGCAATCTGTCGCTCTAATTCTGCAAACAAAAAATGGCGGGCACATACTGCAACGCCCTGATTATGACGAACCAAAAAATGCATTTCGCATTGCATTTGGTGCCATTGATAATTATTTGGGGGAAATGCACCGCGAACACTCGGGGCTTGAGCTTGACATCAGCTCTCTGGTGGCTGAATACAGTTTTATCTTAGTGAACCATGAAAATACTAAATTGTTTTATCTCGGCGATCACTGGCTCGGTGATGGGAGCAGTTTTGCAATAATGGATCATGAAGATTATGTAACAATTAAAGATGTTTTTGATTCAACAAACCGACACAGAAACGATGAAACCCCTAAAAAATTTTTGGATAATTATATAAAAAATATTCAGCAACTCTGGCAACAGGATACAGAAGAGTACTTTCGCGAATATCATTTTCCAGAACGGGGGAATACATCGCCTGTTGATTCAATTCCTAGCAACAAACCCATCATAAGAACCAATAAAAGTACTAATTTTTCTTCCAATCAAACATCTAACAATGAACCATTAAGACTCATATTGGAATCGAAACGTCAAAAAACAACTGAAAGCAAAACACCAATTGTCTCAAATCCATTAATGAAAGAAACATTATCTGACAATTCGTTTAATACTGAAAATACTGAGAAAGACTTGAACGCTGAGCAAACTGCAAGCATCAAGACCACACACTGGTTTTGGACTTTAGGGTTGATCGTATTATTGTTAATCGGATATTTGTGGTGGAAAGGCAGGACATAAACCTCACTAACAGTGGCAACCGACCGAACCCTATTCACTTGCATCAGTTTGATACCACACTTACACGTTCGAAGAGTCTAATTCCCCGGAGAATTAGACTCCATCAAAAAACCATTTTTCAACTTGCGCATCCTTGCGCTCAAGCCGTAATAACAGCCGATTAAAGCCCGCAGGGCGAAGGTAGTGGCGGATTTTGTTCTTTCACATCATCCACGTATTTCACTCCAGTAGTTTGTAAATGAGTAACTTGCCCTTCAAGTTCAGCAGGCGTCAGCGCAATACCTTCCTGGAAAAATACCCAATCGATATCTTGCTGATAATCGCGCAACTCCGGTGAATCAACCGGCCCGATGGAACCGTCAGCACCCTTGGGCATAAACCACAGATTAAAGTTAATCGACATAAAATCTTCGGGGTAGACCGCACTGCTGTGCTCCGAAAATAATTTGCCATCGACGTAGTAGGTCAGCTTGTTATCGGTGATGGTCAACATCAAGGTGCGCCAACCTGCATAGCTGCCCTCTACGCGGGTATTTTCATTAACCTTAGTCCAAGGCTCTAACTGAAAAGTATCCCAACTGGTTGTCCACATCGCCGGTTTTGCATTTGCGCCCCAACCGCCATTAGGCAGGTATTCAAAATCTGCCTCGCTGTAATCCTTATCCATAGGCGCCTTAAGCGGGCTGATGGTGTAAAAGGTTTGGATCACTTCATCACCGTCCGGACCATAGGTTGGTTCATCGCGGAAGAATACCCGTGCGGCATAGGTACCCTCGCGGTATTTGCGGGCATGACAAAACTGGGTGTGACGGGTGTTCTCGCCCTGCCCGGCCGTTACCGAACTCATACGCACAGCGCCAGCGTGAGTTGCAGGGATATCTTGATGGAAACTGATGCCCTCCGCTGACCAACTCGCCCCTTTAATACCCGGATGGCCAGCTTCAGTTCTCACCCGCCAGCCGTTGCGATTAAAGTCCTCTAGCGAGCTGTAATTAAAATCATCAAAGAAAACAGCGGGAGCCGAAACCTCGCTCGGCGGTGCAGAGACACTGTGCTGTACCGCATTGACTGCACTGGTTGCTACTGTTGGTGATGTTGTTGTTTCATTTTTTGCACCGCATGCAACAAGCAAAGATGTTGCCGCAATGGTGCCAATAAAAACTAACTCTTTGTGTTTCATTGTTGTTATCCGTGGTGGTTGATTGAAAGCTCACTCTCGTTAATTGGGACAACGTTGTCAATAATTGATAGGTGCAGAAATCGCTAGATTAACCCCCGTTAACAAAAGTTGATGCAAAGTGAAATTGTCTTTAACACTCTATGGGTGCTAGCACACCTGAAACTTAAAAAGGTGGCGCGACGTCGATGAATACCGGTTCAGTGGTATGCGGATGCAAAAAAGCCAGATCCGTTGCATGCAATAACAAACGATTGGCGGCGCTCGCCCACTCGCCCCCATAAAACTCACAGCCCAGAATCGGGTGGCCTATGGTCTGCAAATGCAAGCGCAACTGATGGGAACGACCGGTGATAGGGTGCAGCAAAACCCTTGTGGTACACGCCTGTTCATCGCGCGCCAACACCTGGTATTCAGTGACAGAGGGCTTACCGGTCTGCTGACAAATTTTATACTTTGGCCCTGCGTCCGCGGCGATGGGCAAATCGATAATACCTTCATCCTGCACCATCAACCCAGCCACTACAGCGGTGTAGTGTTTACTGACACTGCGCGCCTGAAACTGTTTGCTGATATTGGACAGCGCCGCCTTGTTGAGCGGAATCACCATCACCCCCGAGGTATCAAAATCCAGCCGATGCACAATAGTTGCGCTCGGGTACTTCACTTGCAGGCGACTAATCACAGAATCGCGATTCTGTGGGTGGCGACCCGGTACACTGAGCAGGCGAGTGGGTTTGTTAATCAGCAGAAAATCCCTATCCACCTGCACTATCTGCAGGTTTTCGGTACAGGCGGGCAGGATAAACAAATCGTCGATAGGCGCAGACATAGGCGTAAGATAGAGGCTGTGGGCAAGGGCTGCCATCATAACCAGATGGAACAAGCTTAGCGATAAACAGTCGTTCACTTCCCTGCCCTCGCCTGCTAAGGTGCCGGCGCTTATTTAGCGCAAAAATTAACCAGAAGGATCTCACACCGAGGTCGCCGAAATGCCGCTTTTCCTGTATCCTGCGCGCCTCTATTTTTCGCCCTAATGCCATTTTTTATGGCCTTTATCCTGATGCCATTTGTGATGGCTTTTATCCTGGTAATAGGTATCTAGCTCCATGTATATCTACGATGAGTACGACAACAGCATTCTGCGCCAGCGTATCGCCCAGTTTCGCGACCAGACCGAACGCTTCCTCGCCGGTGACTTGAAACCCGAACAGTTCCTGCCCCTGCGCTTGCAGAACGGCCTGTATGTACAGCGCTTGGCGCCTATGCTGCGTATCAACGTGCCCTACGGCATGGTGAACTCCACGCAACTGCGTAAGTTGGCCCATATCGCCCGTCATTACGATAAAGGCTACTGCCACGTCAGTACCCGTCAGAATATCCAATACAACTGGCCAGACCTGACCGAAGTGCCGGACATTCTCGCCGAACTGGCTGAGGTGGGCATGCACGGCACCCAATCCAGTGGTAACTGCATCCGCAATACCACCTCTGACCAGTTCGCCGGTGTTGCCCCCGACGAAATGATTGACCCGCGCCCCTACTGTGAAATTATTCGCCAGTGGTCCAGCTTCCACCCTGAATTTGCGTTTTTACCGCGCAAATTCAAAATCGCTGTCACCGGTTCAACGCAAGATCGCGCCGCCGTACAAGTGCACGATATCGGCCTGCAATTGGTGCATAACGCACAAGGCGACGTGGGCTTTAAAGTTTACGTGGGCGGCGGTTTGGGCCGCACCCCGGTTATAGGCGTGGCGATTCGCGACTTCCTGCCCGAAGAAGATTTGCTGTCGTACCTGGAAGCTATTTTGCGGGTGTACAACCTTTTTGGTCGTCGCGACAACAAATACAAAGCGCGGATCAAAATTTTAGTGCGCGCCTTAACCCCTGAAGTCTTTGCCCAAAAAGTGGAAGACGAATGGCAGCATTTGAAAGACGGATATAACAAGCTGACGCAAGAAGAGATCGCCCGCGCCAAAGGTTTCTTCACCGCTCCGGCTTACGAAACCATTGATAACGCAGCGGCGCAAGCAAAGCTTGATGCACAAGCTGCCGAGAGCATTGCTTTTGGTAAGTGGTTGCAGCGCAATGTGCGCGAACACAAAATTGCCGGTTACGCCTCAGTGACACTCTCGCTCAAGCCAACCGGTGTTGCACCAGGCGATATCACCGACAGCCAACTGGAAGTGATTGCCGATCTCGCCGATAAATACAGTTTTGGCGAAGCGCGCACTACGCATGAACAAAATATTGTGTTGGCCGACGTGAAAAAAGCCGATCTGTTTGCACTCTGGCAGGAATGTAAAACCGCTGGTTTTGCCACGCCTAACATCGGCACCATTACCGACATTATTTGCTGCCCCGGCGGCGATTTCTGCTCACTCGCCAACGCCAAATCTATTCCGATTGCTGAAGCTATCCAGCGTCAGTTTGAAGACCTGGATTACGTTTATGATCTGGGTGACATCGACCTGAACATTTCCGGTTGTATGAATGCCTGTGGTCACCACCATGTGGGTCACATTGGTATTCTGGGCGTGGATAAATCCGGCAAAGAATTTTATCAAGTGCAACTCGGTGGCAGCGCCAGTAACGATGCTTCGCTCGGCGATGTACTTGGCCCCTCTTTCGGCGCCGATGACATGCCCGCCGTGATTCAAAAAATCGTCGATGTGTATGTTGCCAATCGCACCGATGAAGAATTGTTTATCGACACCTATCGCCGTATAGGCGCAGCTCCCTTCAAGGAGAAAGTTTATGCAAAAGCTCATTAAAGACGGCCAGATTGTAGAAAATACCTGGAGGCTCATCGCCAAAACTGAAGGTGATGCGGCAGCAGTAGAAGTCCCCGCCGGTCAGGTAATTATTCCGGTAGCAGTATGGAATGCGCAAAAAGACACATTGCAAAACCGCACTGATATTGGTGTGTGGCTGGACAGCGATGAAGGTGCAGAACTGATTGGTGCAGACGCCAATCGCTTTGCCGTGATTGCTGTTAACTTCCCGCTGTTTATGGATGGCCGCGCATTTTCTACTGCGCGTCTGCTGCGCGAGCGCTATGGTTTTACCGGTGAGTTGCGCGCCGTAGGTAACTTTATGCGCGACCAACTCTGCTACTTGCGCCGCTGCGGTGTTAATGCGTTTGCCTTTGCCGATGCAGAAGCCAATTTGGAAGAAGCAGTAAAATCCCTCAGCGATTTACAGGAATATTATCAAGCCGCGGTTGATCAACCCCTGCCGCTATTCCGCCGCCGCGCTTAATTGTTTCAAGCCAACCAATAAAAAACGCCGCAACGATCCACTCATTGCGGCGTTTTTTATTGGTCAAATTTTATAATTACGCTGTCGTAAAAAACCGTAGAATATCCTCCGACTGCAACAAAGTATCTTTACGTCCAAGCTCCATGAGCTCATTAATAAATTCATTAGAAAAAAGCAGATAACTCGCAGCCGTCGCGCCCCCACCTTTTGCGGTAGAACCTGTCGCACGCATAAAAAAGCGCAAGCTTTTAGGTAGATAACGCACGTTGCGCCCCGCTATACCATCGATGGGGTAACTGGGTGAGATCACCATATTATTGACGGGTCGCAATTGGATTCCTTGCTGATTACGAACATCCTCGGGAATCAACTTCAACAGCTCATTCATGCGTTGCATATGCTCCAAATCCCCCTCGAGGGCATCCACGAATGCACTGTTAAACAAATGACCAACGATCTGCCCCATGGAGGGCGAGTGACGATGGGGCACGCGACGATTTGCCTTGGCAGCCGTGCGGTTGCCACTCACCCCGATAACAAACAATGACTCTGCACCCAGATGTAACGCCGGACTAATCGGTGCCAGCTGGCGCAGAGCGCCATCACCAAAATATTCGCGATTAATTCGCACGGCGGGAAATACCGTTGGAATTGCCGAAGAAGCCAACAAGTGCTCCAAGCGCAGCTCAGTAGCAACGCCACTGCGTCTATGCCGGTTCCAACTTTGCAGGTCGGGATGTCCCTGAAAAAAACTCACCGTATGACCAGAGGTATACCCCATGGCCGATACACTCACCGCATGAAGCTTGCCTTTATCAATCGCGTGGCTAATATTTTCAAAATGGATGACTGACCCCAACAAATTCCACAGAGGGGAATTATCCAATAATGACAGCGGACGACGATGGCCCATACCTTCATTAAACAAAGACAAACCTAATAAACTCAGACCTTTAAAAAGATCCCACCAGCCGTGCAAATACACCTGACCTATATCCAGGTTTTGCCAGACATAAGCCAAAGCGTTTACCGCTGATTTAAAATTACCCTTATGCGCCGCCAGTGCCAGTGCGTTAATTGCTCCGGCAGATGTACCACAAATTATAGGAAAGGGGTTTTCAATATAATCAGGCAGAATTTCAACCAGCGCCTGCAATACACCCACTTGATATGCCGCGCGAGCGCCACCACCAGAAAGAACCAAAGCTGTTTTCATAAATTGTTCTAATGAAGTAATAGTGCTTATAGATGCGAATCACTATTCACAAAGCAACAATTAAAATTTAGTTATCGTTTTTAGACTAGCAGCTATTAATAGCAGTGACACGGATTATTGTTTTTAGAATGAATAACAGCATCCGGTAACGGATGCTGTCGATAAAAATAAATATTACTCAGCTTGCACTAACAATAGAGAACCGTCGACCGCCAACACCCGTACGTGCATTCCAACCGGCACTGGCTCAACGGCTTCTTTTAACCGCACTTGCCATTCCGTACCCGAATAACTAACCGCACCTTGATCGCGAGTCACGAGCTGCGTCACGGGTAGAACCCTACCAATCATATCGCTACTGGTATCTGGCACTACGGCAGCATTTTGAAAACGCTTAAACGGTTTCCACAATATCAGCGCACTTATCGCAGTCAGTAAACCGAGTGACAATATCGCCATTTCCCAACCATTAATTACGCCAAGGGAAATCATCACACCAGTCAATAGCGACCCCAAGGCGACAAATAATAATGGGCCACTCATGCCCAATACGCCTAACTCTAATATCAGGCACAGACCGGTGAGCGTGTAAAAAAGATGCGCAGGATTTTGTACAAAATAATCAACGATATTTGTCACCATTAATCCCTCTTAGGCATTGCGTGGGTGATGCGACAAATTAATTGCCGATGACACTGCCATAGCCTGCGCTACCGTACTCACAATGTTATCGCTGGTTTTACCATCTGAAAGCACAACTGTGCCCTCATGCGCGATCGCTTTGTGCGCAGCAATAGCACCTTGTGCCAAGTTCAGTGCAATTGCTTTTTGGCCTTCATCAGTCGCTGCTGACTTACCGATAGTTGTCAGCGCTTCTGCTTCGGCAATCGCCACCAAACGAATAGCTTCAGCCTTACCTGTAGCCTCCAAAATTTGTGCTTCTTTGCTTGCCTCTGCGGCTAATACTTGCTCTGCCTTGGCCGCTTCCGCATCCAACACACGCGCTTGTTTTTGCCCCTCGGCGGTGGTAATTGCCGCAATTTTTTCACCCTCGGCGGTTAAAATTGCCGAGCGTTTCTGCCGCTCTGCGGTCATTTGTTTTTCCATGTCTTCTTTAATCGACGGTGGAATAGCAATTTCCAGTAATTCAAAACGCAACACAATCAAACCCCAAGGCTGGGTAGCCAGCAACATGGCCTCTTGAATTTTGGCATTAATTGCCGAGCGATTTTGAAAACAATCGTCCAGCTCCATTGAGCCGATCGCATTACGCATAGAAGTCATGGCCAATTGGGTACAGGCCAGTTTGTAGTCAGTGATATTGTTAGTTGCTGCCGCTGCGTCGATTACTTTAATAAACAACACTCCATCAATCATGATCGCAATATTGTCCTTGGTAATTGCTGACTGCTGCGGAATAACCAAGGTCTGCTCTTTCAAATTGCGGTCTGCCTCAACCGACTCGACAAAGGGAACAATAAAATTCAAACCGGAACTTAATGTTTTTGTATATTTCCCAAAACGATAAATCACATAACCCCTATTTTGCGGCACAAAATGAATACCTTTTTTAAGGGTATAAAGCAGTACCAATGCAATCCAAAATGCCGGACTTGTTACGATTGAAAAAAGCGAATCCATATTGTTTTCCTATTTGGTTAAGTTATTCCTGCACAAGTTAACACTGGAGCCAGGTTTTATTTTTTAATATCCTGATCACGCAATTCACGACGCAAAATTTTACCCACGTTAGTTTTTGGCAACTCTTTGCGAAACTCGATTTGATGCGGCACTTTATAAGCAGTGAGTGTTTGCTTGGCAAATTTTCGCAACTCTTCTACGGTCAAATTTTCATTGGCGCTCACAATAAAGGCCTTAACTATTTCACTTCCCTCGCCATCAGGCACACCCACAACTGCAGCCTCAATAACATCGGGATGACTACTCAGCACATCCTCCACTTCGTTAGGGAACACTTTAAAACCACTGACATTAATCATGTCTTTTTTGCGGTCGACAATCTTGATAAAACCATCAGGTTGGATAATGGCAATATCTCCGGTTTTAAACCAACCCTCATCATCCATTACTTCTGCGGTAGCATCGGGGCGCTGCCAGTAACCTTTCATCACCTGCGGACCGCGTACACAAAGCTCGCCCGCTTCGCCGCTGGGTAAATTCTTATTGTGTTCATCAATGACTTTGCATTCGGTATCGGGCAAGGGCAAACCTACAGTCCCCATTTGCACATTATCAATGGGGTTATTGGACACTACCGGCGAAGTTTCGGTTAATCCATAACCTTCACTAATAGGCGCCTTGGTTAATTCCAACCAGTGTTTTGTAGTTTCTGCAGTAAGCGCCATTCCACCCGAGCAGGTGAGACGCAAATGACTAAAATCCAAATTGCAGAAATCGGGGTTGCGCATTAATGCATTAAACAAGGTGTTTAAACCGACAAAAAAAGTAAAGGGAACACCCTGTAAGGTTTTAACAAAACCAGGAATATCGCGTGGATTGGGAATTAATAAACTGTGATTACCAAGCGCCACCGCCGAGGTGCAATGAATGGTAAAAGAGTAAATGTGATAAAGCGGTAGCGGCGCGACATAGAGCTCCTGCGCAGGGCGAAACACATCCTTCATGCGCTCATTAAGTTGCATCATATTGGCAACCAGGTTGCGGTGCGTCAGCATCGCCCCTTTGGCAACACCTGTAGTACCACCGGTGTATTGTAAAACTGCTACATCTTCTGGCACTTGGGTTACCGGCTGCCAAGGTAGTGATGCCGCAGCCAATGCTTGGTTAAAGCCTATCTGATTTGGAAAAGAAAATGGCGGCACCATTTTTTTGACGTATTTCACTACTGCGTTAATTAGCGTACGCTTGAAAAACGGATGCAAATCGGCAAGTTCGGTTACTATTACCTGCTCCACGCTCGTTTCTTGAATAATGGAGGCTGCATTTTTGGCGATATTCGCTAACACCACCAATGCCTTTGCACCGGAATCGTTAAGTTGGTGTTTTATTTCATGAGCCGTGTAAAGCGGGTTGGTATTGACTATCACCAACCCTGCGCGCAACGCACCGAATATAACAACGGGATACTGCAGAACATTCGGCAATTGAACCGCAATTCTATCGCCTGGCTTCAGCGATGTTTTCTGCTGTAAATAAGCTGCAAACTGCCCGGCAAGATGATCGAGTTCCGAATAGGTAAGCGATTGCCCCATACAGCTAAACGCTTTTTTGTCAGCAAACTTTTTACAGGAATCCGAGAAAACCTCTGCAAGCGTTCTGTTGTATTGCAACGACATCTGACATTCTCCATATTTGTTATTGTGCAAAATTGAAACAGCAAGAAAACCGGCAAGGTATTCCTGATTAATATCCTGATTGTAGCCAATTACACCACGCTACGCGTTGTTAGCGAAGTGCACGGTCGATCAATAATAACAACTGAGCAGTAATGGCAGCGGTAAAGCCCCATATCTCATAACCTTGGTAATGATATACAGGCACACGCAAGGTACGGCCATGCCGCACAAAACAGTCCTCACGCACCTGCAATCCGGATCTGAAATCCGCAATCGGCACCATAAAAATACCGTCCAATTCATCCGGCGAAGGCTGTAATGGGGTGGCCGCATCAAAATGAGCAACAAACGGGGTTACTGCAGTACCGGCACGCGTATGCGATTGAGGCAGAGAGCCTAACAACTGAATATGACGAGCAGGTAAACCAATTTCTTCACGAACCTCCCGCTGGGCGGTAACCAAAAGATTGTCATCGCCCGGCTCCCACATACCACCGGGAAAACAGACCTCACCGGGGTGCTGACGTAAATGTGCAGCACGCTTGGTAAATAAAATGGAGGGATTGTCGCCGCGGCTAATCAGCACCAGCACCGCTGCTTGAGGCGTATTGACTGGATCCAGAGGAGTATTTGTCAGTTGTTGCGCAAGCCCGTCAAATAGCCAGGAAGTCACTGAAAATCCTCGGGGTTAACTAAGAGGGACAGATCAAATGCGGGCTCTTGGTAAGGGTGAGCGGCGCGCAACGCTGTAATAGTGGCTTGAATATACTCATCAGCACAAACCATTTCAACACGATATTCCGGCAGGCATTCAATCTCACCGATTTTACCAATATAGGGTTTAGCGTCAGCGAGGGGCCGAAACTGGCCTTGCCCCAACACCTGCCAACAACATTGATCATAATTGCCAAGCTTGCCGGCACCCGCGGCAAACACCGCGGTTTTGACTTGTTCAAGATGAGACACGGGAACAAAGAAGACCAATTTATACATCGACTTTGCCCCCAGTAGCTCAGGTTTGTTAAATCACCCGCACCGCAATCACGTGTTCCACTTTGGCCAGCGCATCAATCACTGCCGCTGAAGGTGCCGCTTCAACATCGATAATGTTGTAGGCCACATCGCCGCGGCTTTTGTTGACCATGTCTACCACGTTGACTTTGTGGTCAGCCAATACCGACAGCACATGCCCCAAAACCCCAGAGACATTCTGGTTGGAGAAGGTGATACGCGCACCAATGCCGGGGTTGCGGTCCATAGACACAGCGGGAAAATTCACCGAGTTTTTGATATTGCCATTTTCAAGATAATCGACCAGCTGATCGGCCGCCATGATGGCGCAGTTCTCTTCCGCCTCTTCGGTGCTGGCACCTATGTGCGGCATGGCATAGACATCCTTGCGATTGAGCAGGATCGGCTCGGGGAAATCGCAAATGTATTTACCCAAATGACCGGCATCCAGGCTCTCCACTACCGCATGGGCATCCACAATCGCCTCGCGCGCAAAGTTGAGAAGGGTTGCACCCTTTTTGGTGACTTTCAGGGTGTCAGCATTAATCAGGTGTTTGGTCTGCGGAATGGCCGGCACATGCAGGGTGATATAGTCCGAGCGCGCCAACAGCGATTGCAGGTTTTCCATACGGCCCACCTGACTGGGCAAACGCCATGCGGCTTCTACCGACAGCGCCGGGTCAAAACCGACCACATTCATACCCAGTGCCAGGGCGGCGTCGGCAATCAGTGATCCGATTGCGCCCAAACCGACAATACCCAGGGTTTTACCGGCCAGCTCAAAACCAGCAAAGTTGGATTTTTCTTTTTCCAACAATTTGGACATCTCATCGGCATCGGTCATGTGGGTCAAGGTGCTCACGTACTCCATGCCCGGCAGAATACCGCGCGAACCGAGCAGCATACCGGCCAGCACCAATTCTTTTACCGCGTTGGCGTTGGCGCCGGGTGAGTTAAACACCACTACGCCTTTTTTGGTGTACTCCTCCACCGGCACATTGTTAGTGCCTGCACCGGCGCGGGCCACGGCTTTTACCGACTCAGGCAGCGGCTCACCCTGCAGTTTATGGCTGCGCAATATATAGGCGTCAGGGTGGCCTATGTCGCTGGCGACTTCGTAGTTTTCGCGCGGAAAACGATTCAAGCCTTTGACTGAAATGGCATTGTAGGTTTTGATTTTGAACATGGTTGTTATTCCTCAAATCGGCTAACAAAAAGGCCGTGTAAAAACACGGCCTTAAGAACATTAATTGGCAAATCAGGCCGCGGTCGCTTGCTCGTAAGCCCAGCTCAACCAGGGCAGCAAGGCCTCCAGGTCAACCGCGCTCACAGTCGCGCCACACCAGATACGCAGGCCGGGTGGTGCATCACGGTAAGCGCCAATGTCGTAAGCAACACCTTCTTTATCGAGCAACTTGATCATGGCTTTTACCTGATCGGGGGTGGCCTTCAGGGTGAAGCACACGCTGGTATTGGACAGGGTTTCAGGGGTTTGCGCCAGGAAATCAATCCAATCATTAGCCGCTACAAATTTTTTCAATACGTCGAGATTGGCGTTGGAGCGGGCGATAGTTTCTTTCACACCACCAATCGCACGCACCCAATCCAGCGCGTCTAAATAGTCGGCCACTGCCAACATTGACGGGGTATTGATGGTATCGCCCTTGAAGATGCCCTCGACCAGTTTGCCGCCGCTGGTCATACGGAACAGTTTGGGCATAGGCCAGCTGGGTTTGTAAGTTTCCAAACGCTCAACCGCGCGCGGGCTTAGGATCAACATACCGTGGGCGCCCTCACCGCCGAGCACTTTTTGCCAGCTGTAGGTGATCACGTCGAGTTTGTCCCAGGGCATATCCATCGCAAATACCGCCGAGGTAGCATCACAAATGGTCAAGCCTTTACGGTCGGCTGGAATCCAGTCGCCATTGGGCACTTTTACTCCTGAAGTGGTGCCGTTCCAAGTGAAGATTACATCGTTGTCAAAGTTCACTTTGGATAAATCCGGCAGCAGGCCGTAATCCGCCTCATGAGCGTTAACCGTCAATTTCAACTCTTTGGTGGCATCGCTCAGCCAGCCTTTACCAAAGGATTCCCACTGCAGAATATCCACAACGCGCGCGCCGAGCAGCGACCACATGGCCATTTCTACCGCACCGGTATCTGAACCTGGCACCACACCAACACGGTAGCCTTCCGGCAGACCCAACAATTCAGCGGTGTCTTCACAGGCGCGCTGTAACGCAGCCTTACCAATGGTTGAACGGTGTGAGCGGCCCAGAGTGGAGATATCCAACTGCTCCAAACTGTAACCCGGGCGCTTGCTGCAGGGGCCAGATGAAAAATTGGGGTTATGGGGTTTTACTGCTGGCTTCATGGTAATCCTCTAGCTGACAGGAACAGCGCGCCTTGCGATAAGTACCCAGTTGCGATAGGTATCGCCAAAACGCACCAAAGAGGGCTCGCCCTTGAGCAACGATAATCGGGCAAACCCGTAAAATTCGGGGCGTCGATTATGCCAGCTCGCTTGCAAATAACCTAGCCAGAGAGGTGGCGATGAAAGGTCAAAATGAAACTTCAGGCAAAAAAAAGCCCTCTGAAACTCAGAGGGCGCAGGGAGACGTCGATGCATCAACCAGACATCGACGGTGAGAGAACCTAAATGCTCGAAACCAACAGCGCAGCTCCTTCGCCAACCAAGCATTTCAATTAACTGGCTCTACTTTATGAGCAAATGACAGCGCTGTCAACAATAATTTAACTGCATCACGTGAATCAACCCACAAGTTCAGCATTGTTCACAGAAAGTAGCTTTGAGGAATAAGGATGAAGCAAGCAAATCAGTAGCCATAGACTACTGATTTGCCAATACTTGATTCAGAGGGAACAAACCAGAGAAAAATAAAACAACTAAATCAATGGCATTCCATGCTTCATGACATGGTCTATCAGTGCGCGGTTAGAGGGCAAGCCAGACAAATACTTGCGGGTCTTCTCCACCGTCTCACGAATACGCGCTGTCGCCATAGGTAAATTATCAGAAGTACGCGGTAACCTGGATGCATCCATGCTAAAGCCCATACCATAGAGCACGTATTGATAACTGGCGGACGGAAAAATCTCCTCTACCTGAATAAAATCGCTGCGATGTGGTGGGCGATGTTTCCACAGCAATAATAATTCGCGTAGATGCTCAGGCAGCGCCTCTGGCGCTGACATATCGCGCCAATAATCGGAGTCGTTCCGCTCAGTCAGCGCATAATGCAATTTTAAAAAATCAATAATGCGATCCCAGCGGTAACTAAATACTTCATTGAAACGTTTCGCCGCAATTTTCATTGCAACTTTATCTGCGGGAAACTCTTCGCAAATCATATTCATCGATAACTCGACCAAAGCTAACGCTGACGCTTCCAGTGGCTCTATGAATCCGGCAGACATACCAACAGCAACACAATTCCTATGCCAAAACTCTTGCCTATGCCCCGCCCTGATCGATAGTTTTTTACTGCTTAAAGAATTCGCTACGGATTGCCCAACACTTTTGGCGATATGAGCGCGCAACTCGATTTCTGCTTTTTCTTCAGAGAGATAACTGCTGGAAAATACATAACCCACACCACGACGCGAAGACAAGCCTATATCCCAAGTCCAGCCAGCAGACTGAGCCGTGGCAACAGTACAAGATTCAATTGGGCTGGACTGCTCGGGATAAGGCACTTGCATGGCAAGCGCAGTGTCGTTTAATGACAAGTGCTTTTTATCTACAAAAGGCACACCAAAGTGCTGCCCCAGCAATAGACAACTTAGACCGGAACAATCGACAAAAAGATCACCGTAAATTACACCTGATGCCTTGGTATCAACCCCGGTAATATCGCCGCTATCGTCGGCAGCAACTTGAGTCACATGATCCAGAACATGAATGACCCCCAGTGCTGTTGTGCAATGCCGCTGCAATAATGCAGCAAATTTCCCGGCATCGAGGTGATACCCGTAATTAAGCACGCCGGCGTATTCCGGTGTTGTTATTTGTTTTGGAGCGCAGCCCTGCTCCGCCACGACAAATTGCGATGAAACAACTTCAGCAAAGGGGCGATCCGCAAATTGCGCTTGCCACGCAGCAGCTAAATTACATTCAGCATAACCATGCGGAATACTGAACGGATGATGGTAAATATCGTCAGCCGCCCCGGTTTTCCAACCGACAAATTTTGACCCTTGTTTAAAAGACGCAAAACACTCACGAATCAAATCTGTTTCGGAAATACCAATCTTGCGCAGGGTCGCCCGCATGGATGGCCAAGTACCTTCACCAACCCCAATCGTATTCACATCAGGCGACTCAATCAGGGTAATACTGACCCCCGCCTCATTGTGCCTGAACTCTGCCGCTAACAACCCCGCCGCCAGCCAACCAGCAGTACCGCCACCAACAATGATTATTTTTTTTATGGATTCGCTCATAGTGATTTTCTTTTAGTAATGATCTATTAAACACGGCTATCGGTTCCTATCCTAGTTACCGCACGATTCAGCGCGAAAACCAAAACAGCACCGCTTGATGGGTGCCGAGTATATTACTTGGCTTAATAGCAAGTCGATCATGTTTAACTGACATCAAATCACTTTTCCATAGCGCAGTACTGGGCAATAAATTGCTCATGGCTTGGCAACAACGCGAGATTCCTTGATATGTGATCACGAAATCCAGTCATATACTGGCTAAACTCAGTATTTGACATATTATCTACAATAGGCTGGTAATTGGCAGGCGCAAAACCCTGACCAATCAAGACCTGTGTCCAACCATTGGTTCTGAATAATTCATCTCCCCCCAGAAATACCATGCCGCTTTGGGTGAACATATCCATACGATGACGCAAGGTATCTGGTATTTGCATGGTTCGTACGTAATTCCAGAACTCCGTATCACTACGACGTGTTGCGTGATAATGAAGGATAATAAAGTCGCGAATACTTTCAGCCTCCTCCTTAGATTGGCGGTTATATTCATCTACCAACACTGGCTGAACACCGCGCAGAGGAAATAAGCGCAAAAAGCGAATCAAGCCAGAAGTTACCATGTGAATACTGGTCGACTCCAAAGGCTCAAGAAAACCCGATGCCAGCCCCAATGCTATACAGTTTTTATTCCAACCGAACTTACGCCGCCCAGTGGTAAATTGTATTAGGCGCGGGTTATTTAACATCGTACCTTCGACATTATTGGTTAATGTTTTTTCCGCCCAGGTTTGATCCGTAAATTGACTGGAATAAACGAGGCCATTACCCGTGCGATTTTGTAGCGGGATTCGCCACTGCCAACCAAATTCACGCGCAGTAGAAGTCGTGTAAGGAGTGGCAGGTTTCACCTTGGCTGTTTGTACTGCCAGTGCGGAATCGCAAGGTAACCAATGCTGCCAATTCTCATAACCGGTTTGTAATGCTTGCTCAATCAGCAAACCGCGAAAACCACTACAATCAATAAAAAAATCTGCCTCAATCTTCATGCCGCCATGAAGATGTAAACACTCAATAAAACCAGTATCAGGGTTTAGTTCGACATGCTCGATTTTTCCCTCGTGACGAACCACTCCCAACCCTTCGCTAAACTGACGTAAAAATTTTGCGTAAAGTCCAGCATCAAAATGAAAGGCATAGTTCAGTGCAGGGCTTTCGCTAATCCCAAATCGCTCTGCCCGTGCGGCTTCATGCTCAAGACAATAGGCACCAAAAGGAATATCCAACCCTAATGCTTTTGCACGCGCCCAAAAATGCTGAAATTCTCCAGCCCAAAAAATACGACCAACTTGACCAAATGCATGAATGTAATCCTCACCAATTTCCCCCCAATTCTTAAAATTTATTCCCAACTTAAATGTTGCATGGGTGGCTCGCATCATGTCCGCTTCATTAATACCGATTAATTTATGAAACGCCAGCATAGTGGGTATTGTTGCTTCGCCAACGCCGACCACACCAATCTCTTCGGATTCGACCAACGTTACATTTACTTTTCCCTGATATATCTTTCCAATCGCCGCCGCAGCCAACCACCCTGCCGTTCCACCACCAACAATTACAAGATTTTTAACCAGCCGCATGCTCAGCCCTCCTATCTTTATAGACTTGGAAAATCATCTTAGTCGCGTGAAAGTTGAGTATTTTTAAGATCTACCAACGATTGGATATTAGTAAATGATCCGATGATTAAATAGGCATATCGCAATAAGCCAGTGCGATGCAAATTGGCAACCTCTGCATCAGGCAGTGATAATAAACGTGCCTTATTAATGGTTGCATAACTGCTATTTTTATACTTTTTCCCATTTGAAAAATCGATTTCAATCGTGACTTTCTCAATTAAATCCAACCTTTCAAATTCTGCCATCATCCACTCCGCCTCAGCTACACCTTCGTGTAGAACGGATAAAACGTTGGTCATCCTTTCCAAAAAAGGTGAATTTCCCCCATGAGGTAAAAAAAGTAACTCTCCTTGCTGCTCAAAAGAAACACGCGGGCTATCCAAATCAATATTAACAACAGCCTCAACATTACCATTGGTGTGCTCTTGCATCCCGATTACAAAAGGCTCTCGCTCGATCACCGCGGGAACATAGGGAACACGCCACGAATCTCCAGTCAAAAACAGATTTTCATTCGCATCAAAACCAAATAATGCAATTGTCAGCCAGCGATCACTCTCCATTTGCTGAAATAGAATGGGGTAGTATTTTTGGACTTCGTTAAATTCACTCGGATATACCGCGCAGCCGGCAACTGCATCGCCAAACTCTGATCCACGCTGTGTAATAACACGTAGGTTTTTGTGGGCAATATTATTAAGCACTTCATATTTCGCCATTTATTTTTCCTTCTCAAAACTTACAAAAAAACAAAGCCGCTGTCTCCAGCGGCTTTGTTTATTGGTTGCCAATAACGCTATAACTTAAAAAGTATAACGCAAGCCAACCTGGTAACGAGCCCCCAAATCTTCCAGGGATAACAACTGAGCCTTTGAGCGACCATGAGTTCGATAGTTTTCACCAGTTACGTTGATACCTTCAGCTGTGACGCTCAAGTTATCATTGATTTCGTAACCAATAGAGACATCGATTTGTGCATAGTCCTCAACATATTCAGGTTGATTGCCGCCGCCTGCAGTCCGACTTTCAAGGAAGCTGTCACGCCAGTTGTAAGCAACGCGTACTTGCCATGCATCGCGATCGAAGAAACCAACGAAGTTAGCAGTATCTGACAAGCCTGTCATAGCAAACTGACCTTCGGTAGTCAGGTTATCAAACTCCACATCCGCATCAACCATAGTGTAGTTTGCTTGTACCCCAAAACCTGAATCACCAAACCAGTGTTGTACTGCGAATTCAAGACCATCAATCACTGTAGCCTTGTCATTAACAGGTTTGTTGACTTTCCACATCAGTAGCGGATCATCTCCATCAGCGCGAACCCAACGTCCATTGTCAGAAATAAAGGCCGAATCAGAATTTTCCAACACATAAGTGTGCAATGCTAATTCGTTAGCTTGTGGTATTCCGCTACCTACAGCCAATTGACCTAAACGCACGTCACGCAATCCGTAAGCAGACTCTTCAACAATTTGCGTACCAATGAAGTTATCAACGTCCTTGCGGAAATAACCCAAGGATACATAACTATCCTCGGTATAATACCATTCAGCAGAAACATCGGTATTAAAGGACTCCATTGGCTTCAAGTTTGGCACACCAGCGTTCGCAGTGCGGTTATACAAATCGTTCAAACCAACATCTGGACGCAAATCAACATAACTTGGACGACCAATAGTTTCGCTTAAAGAAAGACGCAATTTCAACGAATCAGTTGGGCTAATATCGAAGTCAATATTTGGCAACAAATAGTCATAAGAGCCTGAACCGGTTTGTAATGTTTTTTCACTTTCATAACGTACAGACCAGTCGTTGTCACCTTCCCACCAAAGTATTTCAGGCTCATTTACCAATGAGCGAGAGCTTACGTCGGTTTCTTCGTAGCGAACACCAACAAGTACATTTGATTCCATGCCGCCAAGTTCAAAATTAGAGTTAAATTGAACGTAAGCTGATTTAGATTCTTCTTCAATAGTACGATTAGTGGTGTAAATATTGTTCCATTGGATTTTGCCATTTACGAAATCATAGAAATCCGCTGGATAGGCTCCACTTGCATTAATTGCTTCGGCAGTTTCTATAATTTTTGGCAAATTAGCATCAACACCGATAAAAAATAATGGGTCATTGGTGGTTGAACCGTAATCGGGGAAGTCTTTACCAAAATCGCGCAACTCAAAATACTGGTCAGGATATGCAGCTGGATCTATACCATCCCAGTTACCAACACCTTGACGGTTATCACCTGACGCAAGACTTTCATTTGAGTCCTTACGCTGCTCAATACCAAATCTAAGTGCTGCATTTTCAAAGAAGCCGGAACCATTAAATTGAAATTCACCAGACAATTGCGTCTGTTCAATTTCAGTGCGGTTGCGCGAGCGTGGGTTATTGGTCATAGCGCCGCTAACATCGCCACCATCAAGTACGCCATTACAGTTACCACTACGGTATGGATCTCGCGGGGCGCGATTACGTAAAATACAATCATCAAAAGTCACACTCATCAAAGGCATGCTTTTGGACCAATCAACGTATTCACCAGTAACAACGTTGGCATTCATGCCAACATCAACACCATCACTAGCATTTTTTGCGCTAGAGCTGTGATGATCAAGTGCCAATGAGAATTGATCATTCACTTCAAATGCAAGATTGAGACCGACTGAATTATTATCGGTGTAAGACTCAACATGAGCACCAGCGAAGGACACATCTTTCAAGCGACTAACGCCGTTAGTAAGATAGGACTCACGGTAAATAACCGGAGTGCGAACAGCGCCATTGTCGAAGGTTAATTCTGAAATTGCATCGACATTAAACCAAACTGATTGTTGTGAGCGATCTGAAGTACGATCCAAACCGGAGTATGTGTAATCCAGAGTCGCAGTCAAACGCTCAGTTGGTTTGAATTGAAATACTGCTTGAGCATTGGTGCGCTCGCGCTCATTGTCTTGGACTTCATAACGCAAATCGGTTGGCAAGGCGTACAAATCGCCGTGATTTGGAGCATTATTGATTACTACGCCATCTTTGAAGCGTTCCACTGAGCGCTTGGTAAGATCTGGATTAGTTGAATCCCAAGTATTAATGTTTGCCCAGTTGTTTACAAAGTTGTTCGCGTTTGAATTGTCCCGGCGCTGATAAGAACCGGTAATAGCAACACCAAAGGTATCGTCATCGTTAACCCAGGAATACAACCCTGAAATTTCTGGTGTAATTTCATCACCTACACCCGAGCGCACAGTTTCATCTTGCGTTGCTTTCACGCCAATACTAGCGCGACTACCTGCTTCCAGCGGGCGAAGTGTTTTGATATTGATGGTGGCGCCAAGCCCACCTGTAGCTATATCCGCGCGGCCGGTTTTGTAAACCTCAACACCGAATACTGATTCTGATGCAAGATTGGCAAAATCATAGGCACGAGTTGATGAGTCGCCAGTATTGTTATTAGCAACTGCAGGCATTACGCGACCATTTAAGGTCACCATGTTCAACTCAGCACCAATACCACGAGCAGTTACTTGCGAGCCCTCACCATCAGAGCGATTGATGGATAAACCAGTGATACGCTGCAAAGACTCTGCGAGGTTTGTATCGGGCATTTTACCGATATCTTCTGCAGAAATTGCATCCACAACACCCACTGCATTGCGCTTGGTATCCATCGACTGCATTACCGATGCACGAATACCAGTAACCATCACCTCTTCGAGTTGACTGTCCTGTTGCGCCAACGCCATTCCGCTTACCCCAGCCGCCACTGAAGCAACTGCTGTGGTTAAAAGTTTCTTCTTAAAGCTTATTGTTTTGTACATGGAGCCCTCTCCTTTATTATCGTCGGGATTATATTTCCGGTACTGCTATGCCTGAAGCACGGCCCAAAGAAAGGCAACGCCTCAAGCATTTTCGCTCCAAACCCTGCAAGCGAATTCGCTCTCGCCTATCGCTGTCGTTATTAAAACGATTGCATGACTTTAGCCGAGATAATTAAACATAAACGTTAGAGTCGATCTCTTTTTCTTGCCAAACACTCAGAATGAAAAGTCAGGTGCCACTGATTTATTTTTTTGTTAACTGGAGCCAAAATTACCCCCATGTGACAGCGCTGTCAATCGATTAAAAATTAACTTTACACATATTATTTAACGAGACATGCAGAACACCTTATTGTCAAAAAGACACAAATAAGGTGTTTTCAGCTACTACAACTGCCAATCAATAGGAGATTTTCCTTGGGAGTGTAAGTAGTGATTTGCTTGGGAAAAATGTCCGCAGCCGATGAAACCGCGGTGTGCAGATAAGGGAGATGGGTGCGGTGCCTTGAGTACTAAATGCTTTTGTGGGTCAATAAAGGCAGCTTTTTTCTGGGCGTAACTTCCCCATAAGAGGAAAACAACACCAGCACATTGCTGATTTACCAGCTGAATCGCCTTGTCAGTAAATTGTTCCCAGCCCCGCCCTTGATGCGAACCGGCGGCAGCCTGTTGGACAGTCAATGTGGCATTGAGCATGAGCACACCTTGATTAGCCCATGCTTGTAAACATCCATGTCCTGGATGCTTAAAACCTATATCGCGCTGCAGCTCCTTAAACATATTTTGCAACGACGGCGGCACTTGAACACCCTGTTGCACCGAGAAGCATAAGCCATGAGCTTGATTGGGGCCGTGATAAGGATCTTGCCCAAGGATTACAACTTTGACCTGATCTAACGGCGTACTGTTGAATGCATTGAAAATATTCCTGGACTCCGGATAAATAACTTTACCCAGTTGCTTTTCCGCCAGCAGAAAGGCTTTTAACTGCTGCATGTAAGGCTGCTCAAACTCTGGCGCCAAATGAAGTAACCAGCTGGGATGAATATCTATCTTTTTAGCAGTCGCCATGATTTAACAGCCTCAGAATACTTACAAAAACACACAAGCAGAACTTTCAGGCAATAAAAAGCCCGACACCAGGCCGGGCTTTTTACAAGACTTACTGCGAAAAGTAAAACTTAGAGCTTGTCGCCGTGCTCAGCCAGATATTTAGCAACACCTGCTGGCGATGCGTCCATACCTGCGTCACCTTCTTTCCAGCCCGCAGGGCATACTTCGCCGTGTTGCTCATGGAAAATCAATGCATCAACAGTGCGAATGGTATCGTCAATGTTACGGCCAATTGGCAAGTCGTTAACGATTTGAGAGCGCACTACACCCGCTTCGTCGATGATGAAAGTGCCACGGAAAGCTACACCATCAGCAGACTCTACATCGAATGCTTTAGCAATTGAGTGGGTAATGTCAGCAACCAGAGTGTAACGAACTGGACCAATACCACCTTCGTTTACTGGAGTATTACGCCATGCGTTGTGGGTGAATTGTGAATCGATAGAAACACCAATCACTTCTACATTGCGCTTTTTGAACTCTTCTACGCGGTGATCAAATGCCAACAGCTCTGATGGACATACAAAGGTGAAGTCCAATGGATAGAAAAATACAACAGCTTTTTTGCCTTTGGTGGCTTCAGCAAAGTTGTAACCGTCTACGATTTCACCATTTGCCAATACGGCTGATGCGGTGAAGTCAGGTGCTTTTTTACCAACTAATACGCCCATGTTTAATCTCCTGATAGTTAAGACTGAGGGTTGAGGTTCAAAAATAAGGACAACAGCAATCGGATACCAAATCTATTCACTGTATGTGACGATTGGATGGTCAGTTATTGATTGCCTATTCTTCGTCGATAGTGCGTGGCTATCATACACATGCCTAGCCCTATGTCCCATTGATTTTCTATATGACAATTCCAAAACTAAGACTATTGGCCAACAACTGGCACCAAAATATATAAACAAGTTATAAGAAATAATAGCAATGCATTTCAAATAAGAATTTATCTCACAACTTGTTGACACAACTTCTCATTAGACTTAGAGTTTCATTCGTAATCATATTGAAGCCGCCTCTGCGACTTTGAGATCACTTCCTGAACAATCTGTGGAACTGTGCTATGTACGTTTGTGTATGCAAAGGCATAACTGATAGACAAATCAAAGCCGCTATTGATGATGGCGCCAATTCCTTGGGGCAGCTGCGCAAAGCATTGGGTGTTGCTAGCCAATGCGGTAAATGTTCAGTAATGACGCGCGAAATTCTGAATGAAGCGCTCAACGATACCCCTATGATCAACGGCTTACCGCAATTCTACGCCCTAGCCTAACTCCTGCTGCGCCGAATCAAGCACTAAAAAGAATCTAAATCATTTCGATTTTTAGTGCTTTTTCCTTCCCCATCAAATACTTAGATAAAATCCTACGCTTGACACTGAGCCATTCGGCGACCAGACTCTCCTTTTGTTATTTGACGCATTAAGGAGAACTCCATGAAAGGCGATCCACAAGTCATCGCAGTATTGAACAAGGTTCTGGGCAACGAGCTGGTGGCGATTAATCAATATTTCTTGCACGCACGCATGTACAAAGACTGGGGCTTAAAAGAGCTGGCCGATCACGAATATCACGAATCTATTGATGAAATGAAACACGCGGATGCATTGGTCGAGCGTATTCTGTTTTTAGAAGGGCTTCCAAACTTGCAAGACCTGGGTAAATTGCACATTGGTGAAAATACGCCGGAAATGCTCAAGTCTGACTTAAAACTCGAATTGAAAGCGATTCCTGACCTGCGCGACGGCATCATCATCTGCGAAGGTGTGCGTGATTTTGTAAGCCGCGACCTGTTAAAAAGTATCCTCGAATCCGAAGAAGAGCATGTTGATTGGCTGGAGACCCAGCTGTCATTGATTGATACTGTCGGTCTGCAGAATTATCTGCAGTCCAAAATGGGCTCAACCACTTGATTCTGAATAGCTGCCTGGAAAGGTATTAAAAGATAGTAAAAAGGAGCCTGCTGGCTCCTTTTTACTGTTGTGCTCGCGAGGGTTAAACCCACCCATTCCCTAATCTACATATTGATCCAACCATTTAATGCCCGCAATTTGAATACCCGGTCACCATGTTTTAGTACTACACCATCGACCAAAATATCCTGCACCACAAATTGACCGGTAGCGACTATATTGCCCACCCCCAAGGTTTGCCCGTTGATAACCACGCTGCTAATGCCACCGGCCAGATAATCATGACGCTGGTAGCTGATGGTCGGCATCTTCTGTTTGGTATTCCAGGGCAGCTCGTTAAAGTCCTGGACATGAGTCATGGAGTCAAAGGTGCGCGCAGGCTCACGCACAACCTCCGCAGGTGGCAACGCCGCTTGGGCCACTGAAGGACTAGCGAAAGGATCTACTACCGATTCCGAACCCGTCGCTTCTTCAGGGGCATAGAGTTGACTTACATCAGCCTCCATTGTTGGTTCTGGCGCAGCATCTTCCGCATAGAGATCTTTTATATCAGTCGCAGCAACTCCACTGCTATCCGGCCGGACAGCAACAGCACTCGCCAAGCTGGCGGCAGATTGAGAGGGCAACGGTTGCTGCGGTTGGACTGGAGCCACTACCGCCGGTGTTACAGGTTGACTAACCGGAGGTTGCACCTTGGCGGGCGCGGACTGAACGGGCGAAATAGCAGTTGCTGTCGGCGAGGTATTGGTTGTTTGCCAGCGCCAGATAATGACCGCCACTAGTACAATAATTAGCGCAGCCGCAACCCACCAATACCATGCACGGGCAGACTGCTCCGGTTCCAGCGCCAATGGCCGATGTTGGGTATTCAAATCCGGTACCGGTGTTTGATTTTTACGCTCGGTATCGGCGCGATTGAGGGCATCCAAAATTAACGACATAGAACTACAGCCCTTGTGCTTCTGAACCCTGCACATTTAAAAGCGCAGGTATTTTTTGTTCATCCAACTGGACCAGTGGTTTATCCACCCCCAGCACTTCATTGAGGCGACGCAAGGTTTGAGCGCCTATAACACCATCCGGCAGAATGTTTTGCGTGCGCTGAAAAAGCTCTACCCGTTTTTTAAGTTTTTCAGTGTAAAACTGGCGCGTCAGGGGTGCAGGTTGCTGATCAAGCTGGGCAAACTGTTCTGCCACCCAAGTGACTAAATCGCTTTTATCGCCCAACTGCAAACTTTTTTCGAACCCTTGCGGACGCGACCAGACATAATAAAAGTCGCCCGTCCACAGTGGCGCTATATCGCGCCAAGGGATAATCCGCTCCACCCCATTTTCGATAATCAGCACATAGTTTTCACTCAGCCCGACCAACAACAGGTACACCCACTTTTTATCGCTGGTCGCCAAGGTCATCAAGCCCGGGCGATTGATGTCCTTTAATTCATCCCAGGACGCGAGGCGCACTTTTTCGCAACTGTAGTTCACCGCAACCGACGCAAGGCACGGGTTGGTGATATCGCCTACAGCAAGGGAAAGATGATCAAACAGTACCAATTGCGCCGCCACTAAATCCCTTGTCGCCATCGCAATCAGTGGCGATTGTTCGTTCTGGGCACTGGATGACGCTGTACTACTTGAACTTGCGAATAAGGAAGATGATTGCGTTGGCTCATTTACTGCTTCCGCATTGGCCAAAGGTGCAGAGCTGGTTGAGAGCTCATCCGGCAACAAAAACCATACTGCCACCATCACCGCTGCAACAACTGCAACCAATAAGGCATGCCAGGAGGTGCGGGCAGCAGCAACTTTCTCCTCCTGGTGGGTAGCCGTGCCCGCGACTTCTTTGGCGGCAGAAGCGAAAATCTGTTTATCGATGTTGTGCTGATTTTGCGCATAGGCGCCGAGCAATAACCGTTCGCAGAGCACGTTGATTAACCGTGGAATACCACCGCTAAATTCGTGAATTTTTTTAATGATGGCATCGCTAAACGGGCGCTGATGATCCGGTAGACCGGCAACTTTCAGGCGGTGATGGATATAGGCTTTGGTTTCGGCGGGTGTAAGCGCTTCCAAATGAAAGCGGGCAGTGATGCGCTGGGATAATTGCCGCAATGCCGGGCGTGCTAATAGTTTTTTCAACTCAGGCTGCCCCACCAGCATAATTTGCAGCAGCTTTTCAGTGGTAGTTTCAAGGTTGGTAAGCAGGCGAATCTGCTCCAGCACCGGCACTTTTAACAGCTGCGCCTCATCTATCAGCAATACGGTTTTACGACCTTTGCGATGATTATCCAGCAGGAACTCATTGAGCGCGTCAGTCAGGTTTTTAACCGTTAACTCGTCGCTGATGTAACTCACCCCCAGCTCATCACAAATTGTGCAGAGCAACTCAGGCGCATTGGCCGTGGGGTTAAGGATAATCGCGATATCGGTATTTTCCGGCAGCTGCTCCAGCAGACAGCGAATAATTGTAGTTTTACCCGTGCCCACCTCGCCGGTGAGCATTACAAAACCACCGTTTTGGATGCCGTATAATAGGTGCGCCAACGCTTCCCGATGCTGATCGCTCATAAAGAGATAGCGCGGGTTAACGGCGATAGAAAAAGCGGGCTCTTTTAGCCCAAAAAATTCGTGATACATAGACGCAGCGGGACACAGTTATTATGAATGGCTAGGCAGGCCGGAATCATAACAGGCCGTGTCGGATACAGGCAGCCTCTTATTAGGTTGACGCACGCAAGCAACACCAGAATTGCCTAACACCGATCTCAAAAATGCACCCCCGCACCACGAGTAGCAACTACCGCTTCAATTTGATGCTGACTCCACAGGGCTTTGGCCAAAGCTTGCAGAGCATCCGGCTCGCCGTGTACTAAATAAAAGCGCGGGCTATCCACAAAACCGGCGGCCCAATCCAGCAATTGCTGCTGCCCGGCATGGGCGGAAAAACCGCCCAGGGTGTGAACTTTGGCGCGCACCATAATCTCCTGGCCAAAGAGTTTTATCTTCTTCACCCCATTTACCAGAATGCGCCCCAATGTGCCTTGGGCTTGGAAACCCACAAACACTAGATGAGTGTTTTTCTGCCAGAGGCGATGTTTGAAGTGATGGCGAATACGCCCGCCGGTACACATTCCGCTGCCCGCAATAATGATCGCCCCCGATTTGACATGATTGAGCGCCATGGACTCCTCCACACTGGCAGTAACAGTCAGACAAGGCAGAAACTCACTCAATGTGCGGCTGCGATATTCACTCATCACGGCGCGATCTTTGGCGTGCCAGTCATGGCGCATCTGCTCATAGACCTCAGTCACCGCGCCGCCCATGGGGCTATCCAGATAAACCCGCCAACCCTGCAACTTCCCTTGGTGATACATCACCCCTAACTGGAATAGCAGTTCCTGGGTGCGGCCGATAGCAAATGCAGGAATCAAAATATTGCCATTATCTGCCGAAGCTGCCGCCAGCACCTCCTCAAATTCAGCGATAGTGTCATCAAATGAGCGATGGTTACGGTCGCCATAAGTGCCCTCCATCAACACTACGTCGGCATGACGCAGTAGCGTCGGCTCAGGCATTAAGGAGGTGTCGGGATTACCCAAGTCGCCGGAAAAAACCAGTGTTTTAGTGCTTTCTCCCGCTCCCAAATGCAACTCAACAATCGCGGAACCAAGGATATGTCCTGCATCGTGAAACACCAGATTCACGTCAGCCCCGATTGCCTGAAGTACACCATAGGTGGAGGGTTCACAGAGCGCGAGGGCACGCTCCACATCCAAATCATCATATTCCGGCCGCAGCAATTCCTTGCCGGCACGTTCGCGGCGCAGGTTTTCGTAATCCAGATCGCGCAGATACAAACTCAGGGCATCTTTTAGCAAGATGGGCAATAAGCGTGCGGTGCCCTCGGTGCAGTAAATACTGCCGCGAAAGCCACCGCGCACTAACCGCGGCAAGCGGCCACTATGATCCAAATGCACATGGGACAAAATCACTGCATCAATAGCTGCCGGATCAAAGCTGAATGCCTGCTCTTCGCTGCCCTCCCCCTGCAGAATTCCACAATCAAGCAGGTAGCGTTTGCCAGCCGTTTCCAACAAATGACAGGAGCCGGTGACTTCCTGAGCCGCCCCCAAAAAAATGAGTTGATGCGCTTTGGCGTTATTCATACCGACTCCTTTATTGTTTTGACTTTTGTGTGCTCTCTATGGAGCTTAGCAGCTAAAGCGCCGCGCCGACTTGTCAGCTGGCGTTCCATTTTTCTGCACCTATCCCATGTTTAAAAGCCGCCTCAAACTGGCACACATTTCACCTTATGCTGTGCAACTATAGGTGGGTAGTTACTGCTGTCGGGACAATAAAGAGACCAGAGGAATTTATGATAAAAACCCTAACCACCAAACACCTCCCAATACTGCCAGCTGGTTTGGTATTACTAGCGAGCTATCACGCACAGAGTGAGAATGCGTTAATCGCCTACCCCGGTTACACCGGCGAATATCCAGGTTACACCCTGAAAGTCGATGAGCGTTTTGATCGTCTGGATAACATGCTATGGCGAGTAGGCGACGGCGCGGTGGGTCATGAGTCGGCGTGCCGTTTTACGCCACAAGGTGCGCAAGTAGAAAAGGGCTTACTGCATTTAATCGTCAACCAGGAAAAAGTACCCGCCAGCTGGTCAGAGGATCATCAACAGGAAAAGCGACCCTATGAGTATTCCTGCGGCGAATTGCGTACCGCACCCACTAAAACCATCAAATACGGGCGTTTTGAAACACGTATGAAAGCCCCTGCTCGTAGCGCTGCCAGCGGTTATATCTCTTCTTTGTTCACCTATACCAATAGCGGTTCACCGCGCGAGTGGGAGGAGATTGATGTGGAGCTGGAGGGCGGCCGCCCTGACAAGTTCCAAGCCAATTTGATTTATGGTTTGGATACCCCCAATTGGGTTGCTACCCGCGAATGGGGTGCATGGGAAGATAAAATTGAAGTAGGCCCGGTTGATGACTGGCGGGTATTTGCCATCGAGTGGGCACCCACTTTTATCAAATGGTATGTAGACGGCAAACTGGTCAAAACACTCGATCAGAGCCAGCTGGACTGCAAACCCGAATGTGCGCCCGGGCAGAAAAAGCCAACACCGATTCCCGACAACCTGACATCACTCATGATGAACTTCTGGATTCCCAACGATGAAATTCAGGATGTATTCGGCGGCAATAAAAAACACAACACCTACCCGATGGTGACTCAATACGACTGGATCAGAATTTACCAGTTGGATTCAGCCCCACTCGCGAATTATTGATTAGGTTTTTCTATCACCCGCAAAACGCATCTGCTCGACTACCCATTCCCCCTCCAGCCGACTGCTCCAAGGTCGGCTTTTTTACGTATAAGTGCTGGCTTCTGGTGCAAAGCGCGGCAGGTTAGATTGCCCGCCAAGCCCCAAATTGATACCATTGCGGCCTTTTTAAGCAGGGGCCCTTTTTTTACAGGCAACTCCTGGTAAGCAGCCCCCCTCGGCCGCAACCCTCTCCCGCCTTTATTATTGATTTCCTTACACAGAGAGTTTCTATGTCAGTTGATTTTCGTTCAGCTCCGCTATCCGCTTTGGCCAATCACGACGAGTTTGTACAGCGTCATATCGGCCCGGATGCCCAACAAACTGCCGCTATGCTGGCAACCCTGGGCGTCAGCTCAGTCAAGGAGCTGATCGACAAAACGGTGCCGGACAATATCCGCCTGAAAAACGAACTCAATCTGGGCGATGCGGTCAGCGAAGCCAATGCACTGGCCCAACTCAAAGCCATCGCCAGTAAGAACAAGATCTTCAAAAACTACATCGGCATGGGCTACCACGACACCCACGTGCCACTGGTGGTGCTGCGCAACGTATTGGAAAACCCGGGTTGGTACACGGCTTACACGCCCTACCAACCCGAAATCGCCCAAGGCCGTTTGGAGGCATTGCTCAACTACCAGCAAATGATCATCGACCTGACCGGGATGGAAATGGCCAACGCTTCGGTATTGGATGAAGGTACCGCCGCCGCTGAAGCCATGGCGATGTGTAAGCGTCAAAACAAGAAAAGTAAATCCGACGTGTTTTTTGTGGATGCAGATACTCACCCGCAAACCATCGCTGTGGTGAAAACCCGCGCCGAACATTTCGGTTTTGAAGTTTTTGTCGCCAAGGCCGATGAACTTATCAATGGCGACTACTTCGGCGCCCTGCTCTCTTACCCAGGCTCTAGCGGTCAGGTACGCGATTTAACCGCGCTAATTGAAACCGCCCATAACAACAATGCACTGGTAACAGTTGCATCGGACTTAATGGCGTTGATGCTGCTCAAATCTCCCGGCGCTATGGGCGCCGATGTGGTGGTCGGCACCAGCCAACGCTTCGGTGTGCCTATGGGTTTTGGCGGCCCGCACGCCGGCTTCTTCGCTTTCCGCGATGCTTACAAACGCTCCGCTCCCGGCCGCATTATTGGTGTGTCAATTGACGCGCGCGGCAAACAAGCACTGCGTATGGCGATGCAAACCCGCGAGCAACATATCCGTCGCGAAAAAGCCAACTCCAATATTTGTACCTCGCAGGTATTGCTCGCGGTGATGAGCGTGTTCTACGCGATTTACCACGGCCCCGACGGCCTGAAACGTATCGCCAACCGCATTCACCGCTTGACCGCGATTGCTGCAGCTGCATTAAAAGCCAAAGGTTTCGGCATTACCAACAACCAGTTCTTCGACACTATTACCGTCAATGTTGGCGACAATCAAAAAGCGATTTATCAAGCCGCATTAAACGCCGAAATTAATTTGCGTTTGATGGGCAGCGATTCATTGGGCATCAGCCTGAATGAAACAACGTCTGCTGCTGATCTGGAAGCATTGCTTGCTGTATTTGGCGTAACCGGAATTGAACTGACGTCATTTGATGAGCAAGTGCTTGCCGGAAAAAATATCACCGCCAACAACGCGATCCCGGCTGATTTATTGCGTAGCGATGCGGTATTGTCCCATCCAATATTCAACACCTATCACAGCGAAACTGAAATGCTGCGCTATTTAAAGCGCCTGGAATCAAGAGACATCGCGCTCAATAACGCGATGATTCCACTCGGCTCTTGCACCATGAAATTAAATGCAACTGCCGAGATGATTCCCGTCACCTGGCCGGAATTTGGCAAGTTGCATCCCTTTGCGCCGATTGACCAAGCCGAAGGCTACAAAGAATTATTCGAAGAGTTACAAGAGATGCTCAAAGCCTGCACCGGCTACGATGCCATCAGCTTGCAACCTAACGCTGGCTCACAAGGCGAGTACGCCGGCCTTGTTGCGATCAAAAAATATTTTGAAAGCAAAGGTGAAACCCAGCGCGATATTTGTTTGATTCCCGCATCAGCGCACGGCACCAATCCCGCATCAGCACAAATGGTGAGTTACAAAGTCGTCGTAGTTGCCTGCGATAACAAAGGCAACGTTGATCTTGCTGACCTCGCAGAGAAAATCGCCACTTACAATAATCAAATCGCCTGCATCATGGTGACTTACCCATCCACGCACGGTGTATTTGAAGAAGGCATTACGCAATTGTGCGATATGGTTCATGCAGTCGGCGGCCAGGTCTATATCGACGGCGCCAACATGAACGCACTCGTCGGCGTTGCCGCACCCGGTAAATTCGGTGGCGATGTGTCGCATTTGAATTTGCACAAAACTTTCTGTATTCCCCACGGCGGTGGCGGCCCAGGCATGGGGCCCATCGGCGTCGGCAAACACCTGGAGCCCTTCCTTGCTGCGCATCCGGTGCAAGCAGTTCCGGGAACTGATGTAAACAACGGCACTATTTCTGCTGCACCTTGGGGCTCCGCCAGTATTCTGCCGATCAGTTGGATGTACATCAAAATGATGGGCGCTGTGGGTATGCGCCAAGCGACTGAATTTGCGATGCTGAATGCAAACTACGTAGCGAAAAAATTGGAAGCCGCTTATCCGATTTTGTACAAAGGCACCAACGGTTTTGTTGCCCACGAATGCTTATTGGATTTGCGTCCCTTAAAAGAAGCGAGCGGCATCAGCGAAGAAGATATCGCCAAACGTTTGATGGACTTCGGTTTCCACGCGCCAACCATGTCGTTCCCGGTTGCGGGCACATTGATGATCGAACCAACCGAATCCGAATCCAAAATCGAATTGGATAAATTCATCGAAGCGATGCTGATTATCCGCAACGAAATCGAACAAGTGATCAAGGGTGAAATTGCCGCTGAAGCCAGTGCCCTGCACAATGCACCCCATACCCAGGACGATGTACTGGAAGAAAACTGGACCCGCGCCTACTCACGTGAAGTTGCCGGCCGCCCTGCCAGCTGGTTGAAAAACCACAAGGTATGGCCAACGGTAAACCGTATCGACAACGTGTATGGGGATCGGAATTTGGTTTGCTCATGCCCGAGTATCGACAGCTACATGGAGTAAAACAGCGCACGCACCATTATTTTTGACTCAAAATTGTAAAAGGAGCTGGTTAAGCTCCTTTTTCTTTGGGCATTTTTGGATAACTTCCTGTATATTACGCCGCTATTTTCCAACCCTGCATTTTCTAACCTTGCATAACATTAAGAGAGTCCTATGGCTGACTTATCCCTTTACAGAAACATCGGTATCTTCGCTCACGTGGACGCCGGTAAAACCACTACCACCGAGCGTATCCTCAAGCTCACTGGCCGTATCCACAAGCTTGGTGAAGTTCACGAAGGTGAATCCACTACTGACTTTATGGAACAGGAAGCTGAGCGCGGTATTACCATTCAGTCAGCAGCGGTAAGCTGTTTCTGGAAGGGTCACCGCTTCAACGTTATCGATACCCCCGGACACGTTGACTTCACTGTGGAAGTGTATCGTTCATTGAAAGTACTCGATGGCGGTATCGGCGTATTCTGTGGCTCAGGCGGCGTAGAGCCTCAGTCTGAAACCAACTGGCGCTATGCGAACGACGCCAAAGTATCGCGTCTGATTTTTGTTAACAAACTTGACCGTATCGGCGCTGACTTCCTGCGCGTTACCGATCAAGTGAAAAAAGTTCTGGGCGCCAAGCCTTTGATCATGACGTTGCCAATCGGCCGCGAAGATACCTTCGTTGGTGTTGTAGATTTGTTGACTCGCAAAGCTTACGTATGGGATGAATCTGGCCAACCAGAAAACTACACCATTACCGACGTACCAGCCGATATGGTTGACGACGTAGAAATGTACCGCGACCAAATGGTTGAAAATGCGGTAGAAATGGACGACGACCTGTTGATGGCCTACATGGAAGGTGAACAACCTTCGGTGGAAGACATCAAACGTTGCATCCGTAAGGGTACTCGCGACCTGGCTTTCTTCCCCACTTTCTGTGGTTCAGCTTTTAAAAACAAAGGCATGCAGCTGGTACTGGATGCGGTAGTTGATTACCTGCCAGCACCACAAGAAGTTAACCCGCAGCCTTTGACTGACGAAGAAGGTAATCCAAACGGTCAATTCGCCCTCGTGGATGCGAATGAGCCGTTCCGCGCGCTGGCGTTCAAAATCATGGACGACCGTTTCGGCGCCCTGACTTTCGTGCGTATCTACTCAGGCGTACTGAACAAAGGCGATACCATCCTTAACTCTTTCACTGGCAAAAGTGAACGTGTTGGCCGGATGGTTGAAATGCAAGCGAACGAGCGTACCGATCTGACCACCGCGCAAGCCGGTGACATTATTGCGCTAGTAGGCTTGAAGAACGTACAAACCGGTCACACCCTGTGTGATCCAAAGCACCCTTGTACCCTTGAACCCATGATCTTCCCTGAGCCAGTAATCTCGATTTCTGTTACTCCGAAAGACAAAGCCGGCGTAGAGAAAATGGGTATTGCGATCGGTAAGATGGTTGCAGAAGATCCTACCTTCCGCGTTGAAACGGATCAGGATTCAGGCGAAACCATCCTGAAAGGTATGGGTGAATTGCACCTGGATATTAAAGTAGACATCCTGAAGCGTACTTACGGTGTTGAGCTGATCGTTGGCCAACCACAGGTTGCCTACCGCGAAACCATTACCCGTGAGATCGAAGACAGCTACACCCACAAGAAGCAATCAGGTGGTTCTGGTCAGTACGGTAAGATCGACTACCGCATCAAGCCGGGCGAGCCAAACACCGGCTTTGTATTCAAAACCTCATGTGTTGGCGGTAGCGTTCCAAAAGAATTCTACCCAGCGATCGAAAAAGGCTTCAAGTCAATGATGGACACCGGTCCATTAGCTGGCTTCCCGGTATTGGACGTTGAAGTTGACCTGTTCGACGGTGCGTTCCACGCCGTTGACTCCTCGGCAATTGCGTTTGAAATCGCTGCAAAAGGCGCTTTCCGTCAATCTATGCCAAAAGCAGGTCCACAACTGCTTGAGCCAATCATGAAAGTTGACGTTTACGCTCCAGAAGATCACGTAGGTGATGTTATCGGCGACCTGAACCGTCGTCGCGGCATGATCTCTGGCCAAGAAGCCAACGTGACTGGCGTGCGTATCAAGGCTGACGTACCCCTTTCAGAAATGTTTGGTTACATCAGCACCCTGCGTACCATGACTTCAGGTCGCGGTCAGTTCTCTATGGAATTCTCTCACTACTCCGCATGCCCTGCGAACGTGGCTGAAGCAGTAATTGCCAAAGAGAAAGAAAAAAAAGCTGCCGCTGCTAAAAACTAAGGTTTAAGCAAACGCAAATAAGAAGGCCCCGCCAGTGCAAATTGGCGGGGCTTTTTTATGCAGTGAATTATTGTTTTGAAAAATTAGATTGGTCGCCGCAAGATTCGGGTCGCACTAACCAACATGCTTATTCATACTAAGGGCAACCATCCGGCAAATCCCCTTAGCGAGCTTAATTGTGATGCACCAACACGATATTGATTATGCCCGTATTGCAGCGGCCATTAATTTTATTAAAGATCATTTACAAGATCAGCCATCGCTGGATGAAATTGCGACTGCAGTGCAACTAAGTCCATTCCATTTTCAAAAGCTGTTTACCGAATGGGCTGGTGTAAGCCCCAAAAAATTCATGCAATATTTGACCTTGGAATACGCCAAATCCCTGCTCAGAAACGCTGATGCCACTCTGCTTGATACAGCACATGCAACCGGGCTATCGGGCACAAGTAGGCTACACGATCTATTCATTAGCCTTGAGGGAATGACACCGGGTGAATTTAAAAATGGTGGCACAGGGCTACAAATTAATTACCATTTTGCAGAAAGTCCGTTCGGGCAACTGATAGTAGCCTCTACCCACAAAGGTATCTGTCATTTGTTTTTTGTAACGGATAAACAACAAGCTATCGATAATTTAATTGCACGCTTTCCTAAAGCGTCGTTTAAGAACACAACGGATAAACTCCAACAAGATGCACTTAGCTTTTTTCAGAAAGATTGGCACCAACCGGATAAAATTAAACTCCACTTATCCGGCAGCCCCTTTCAACTAAAAGTATGGGAAAGTTTGCTCAAGGTTCCGATGGGAGCATTGGTAACTTATGGCACTATCGCAAAAAACATCGATAAACCCAGCGCCACCAGAGCGGTGGGTACAGCGATTGGAAGTAACCCAATCGCATTTTTAATCCCCTGCCATCGCGTGATTCAAAATACAGGGCGGCTGGGTGGATATATGTGGGGAGAGACGCGAAAATCAGCCATTATTGGCTGGGAAGCCGCACAGAAAAATAGTTAAGCGAAGAGCAGCAGTATGGATCTTTTTGAACACCTGAATAGTGAACCGCACAATTTATTGCCCTACAACGGCGAGGTGTTTTACTACGGAAAAATCCTGACACAGGAACAAGCTAATTATTATTTTCACGCGCTCATGGAAAAAATAGCTTGGGAGAATGATAAGGCGATGATCATGGGCAAAGAAATTATCACCAGGCGCAAAGTGGCATGGTATGGCGATGCCCCCTTCAGCTATACCTATTCCGGCACAACTAAAACCGCCCTGCCCTGGATCAATGAACTACTGGAACTCAAACAACTGGCCGAAACCGAAAGTAAAGAGTCATACAACTCCTGTCTGCTCAACTTGTATCACACTGGCGAAGAAGGTATGACATGGCACAGCGATGCTGAAATCGCCCTGAAGAAAAATGGGGCTATAGGTTCATTCAGCTTGGGCGCTGAACGAAAATTTTCTTTCAAACATAAAAAAACCAAACACCCTGTGGCAGTTATACTCGAGCACGGCAGCCTATTGGTTATGAAGGGCGAAACCCAAACCCATTGGCTGCACAGCTTACCCACCACAAAAAAAGTATTTACACCGCGCATCAACCTCACCTTTCGCTGTATCGTCCAACCTTGACGCACTCACCTGATTGAATGCTTTCTGTTGCCGATCAAATACGCCAATTGCCTGTGCCCAACAGACCGTAATTTGTATGCAAAGCAATAATATCCAAATCGCAAACTTCTGCACGGTGAAGTACATTTGTCACCTCCTCCCTATAGATTGATTACTGAAACTCCCATGTTATTAATAAAGGTGACAGAATATGGCACCAAATAATGGGAATTCAGTATGGGCAAAAATAATCGCTATTCACAAATAGACCGCCACGACCAATTGCTCGGATTACTGCGATCAGCTGATAGCCATAAAGTGGATGATCTTGCCTTCTCACTCACGGTCAGTCGGCGCACGCTATTGCGGGATTTGGATTTACTCAAACAGCGTGGTTATCCCATCGAAACCGAAGCGGGTCGCGGTGGCGGTGTGCGACTGTATAAACACTGGGGAATTGGGCGGCTACAATTAAACTATCAGGAAGTAATAGACCTTCTACTTTCAATATCCATTATGGAAAAACTGAACTCACCTATTTTTCTCACCCACTTAAACAGCGTCAAAAATAAGCTCTTTGCCAGTTTCCCTACAGAACAGCAAGCGCGCATTAAAAAAGTCAGGGAGCGTTTATTGATTGGCGAACTAGCGTCTGATTTTGTTACTAGCAGTTACCAAACCATTACCAGTAACGCCACCACACAACAAATAAGCACCGCATTCTTCGAACAAAAATCACTCTATATAGAATATTGCGATGAAAAGAAAAACCACAGCAAGCGCCGCATAGAACCGCATTATCTATTTTTGAATTGGCCCGTCTGGTACATACTGGCATGGGATACTGATAAAGATGCTTCGCGCTGTTTCAGACTGGATCGCGTTCAAAAAGCAACAGCGGAAAAAGAAGGGTTTCGCTTGAAAAAGGCGAACATATTAATGGAAGAAGCCGAGAAATATGCGAAAAAACTTTAGCGTGAGAATAATATAAATAAAGGAGATTATTAATCTCGCGGTTGCCACGCCTCATTTATTATCGCCCAACGCTCGTGATCCTTCCACTCAACCCCACCAATTCGCAAATAATTGCGAGAAAACCCCTCTTTTACAAACCCCGCTTTCGCAACTAACGCAATTGATGCAGCATTTTCCGGTTGAACATTGGCTTCCAGGCGATGTAAATTCAACACCTCAAATGCCTCTTTCAACAATAAAGCCAAGCCGCTGCGCATATGGCCTTTACCATGATGTGGATGAAATACTTCATATCCCAAATAGGCCGACTGAAAGTTGCCACGAATAATACCGGAGATGTTAAAGGTACCAATAATTTCATTAGTACCACGTTTACACAAAAAATAACGTCCTTCCTGCTGCAGGTAGGAGTTAAAATCGCTCGGCACACACACCCAAGGGTGATGGATAGATAAACTACGCGCATAAGCGAGCCTAATTTCATGTAAATCACCAAGTGCAGGCTTTCTTAAATAGACCATAAAAAACTCCTGAAAACCGTGCCCTCAATTACACCCTTAGCAAACCACGAAAACCTCTGACAGCATAATAGGACTCAGCGCCGTTATGGTAGACAAATACCTGGTTGTAACGGCGATCACAAAAAAGTGCGCCACCAAGCTCGCGGATAGACTCAGGGGTTTTCACCCAGCTTGAAGATTTCTTATCAAATTCTCCAAGCATTTGTAACTCGCGATATTGCTGTTCCGAGAGCAACTCAATACCCATAGACTCCGCCATTTCAACCGCGCTGCCATCAGGCTTGTGCTGTTTGCGCGATTCAAGTGCTTTACGGTCATAACAAATACTGCGCCGCCCAGTGGGGCTTTCTATTGAGCAATCGCAAAAAATAAATTCGCCCGTCGCATTATCACAGCCAATAACATCTGGCTCACCACCCGTGCGCTCCATTTCAAAAAGCACAGACAATTTTTCCACGTTTACCACTAATTTCGCCGCCACCGCCGCCCAATCAATCCCCACATGGCGACGAGTATTTTTCTCAAATCGAGTTTTAAGAACATGTATAAGTTCATTTATCTGTGTATCTTGCATAAGCTCCCTCCAGTCGTTAACTAAGCATAATTGTTATAGTGCAATAACCGTGCAGTACAATAAAATAACATATGAAAATATTAGTAAGCCATAGATGGCAACTCATACCGGGAAACCAATAAGTGCGATTAAGCAAGCGATTAACACAAATTGAGTCCTTGGTGGGCGCAGGCTACACCCACATATGGGACTGCTGCTGCGACCATGGTTTGTTG
Organism: Cellvibrio sp. BR; assembly: GCF_000263355.1. NCBI lineage: Bacteria > Pseudomonadati > Pseudomonadota > Gammaproteobacteria > Cellvibrionales > Cellvibrionaceae > Cellvibrio > Cellvibrio sp. BR. The sequence goes on from NZ_JH668203.1 coordinate 78,464, forward strand.
GGCGCCGCACTGCTATCACGTCAGGCAGCAGCACATATCCATTTCGTCGATATAGTGCCTGAGTTAATGCACGAGCTGAAAAATAAATTGCAACGGTTTTTTCCCGCCGATGCCTTAACCGCGAATAAAAGTACAAATTCCCGGTGGCATATTCACTGCTTGGATGTGGCATTGCTGCCATTAGATCACGTCGTTGGTAAGCAGTTAGTAATTATTGCGGGAGTGGGCGGTGATTTAATGACTGACTTCATCGAGGCAATCTGCACGCGTCACCCGACACTTGCAATAGATTTTTTACTCTGCCCAGTACACCATAACTTCACGCTTAGGCAGCAATTGATAAAACATGGTTTTGATTTACAACGCGAAGTATTAATAGAAGAGAACCAGCGGTTTTACGAGATTTTATTAGTTACCAGAAATCCACGCAGAAAAGCACTATGTTGTTCCGTTAACCCTGTCGGGGATCAGCTGTGGCATTGCGCTGACACCGAACAAATCACTATTGCCCATCAGTATTTGCAGAAAACCGTCGCCCATTATCAACGTATGCAACTGCGACCGAATGTAGATGTGCAGCATATAATTGATGCTTACAATGCAGTCAATGTGACTAGCGATTGAAACACTAAAAATACTTAACCCAGCGCCAACTGCTTTTACGCTTGAGCAACGCAAATTGTTTAGTTGGCCAATATAAAAGCACCGCGAGCACCACTGCAATTAGCCACACCCACCCCATATGCGCTACGCCAAAATAATCGCCGTGATTTTTTCCGCACAGCAATACGCACACCTCATAAATAACCAATAACACGTATAGGTGTAACAGGTAAAAGAACATGGGCGCTGCGCCATAGTGAGCGAGAAGATTACTGATTTTTTTCATTCGCCCTGCTTCCAACCAGCGCAGCAGAAAAAACATCACACCCAAGGTCAGCAATAAAAAATCCAGCGAGGGTGGATATTTGGTGAGGTTTAAAAATGACATTACCGTTTGCAGCGGGTTTTGCATCACCTGCCAAGGCAAGGTTTCCCCATAACTATTGGTGACGCGCAGTAACATAAATGCCGCCAGACACACACTACCCAAGCCGATTAACTTCGTAGCACGTTGGCTGCTGGAAAAAATATGGGCGTAGAGTGGCCCCGCCAAATAGCCAAGAATAATTACACCAATCCAGGGCAATACCGGGTAACTGGCTTTGAGTCGCACTGGACCTTCAGCGATTAAAAAGTTACGGTCATGCAATATAGTCCAGAGGGAATAACCCCATTCGCCGGGAGAAAATTGTATCGGCCCGAGAGCATTGTGGCCACAGACTATTAACAATCCTAATGCGAGTAACACGTATTTGTGCCAATGGGCGATTAACCCCAGCACTACCATACTCACGCCTATGGCCCAGATAACCTGCAACCAAATAGTGTGATAGCTACCCATCCATGAAAATGTGACCAGCGTAAATTCCAGCGCAATTAAAATCAGGCCACGCGTGATTAAAAACTCGCGCACTGGCCGCTGGCCGCCATCGTTTTTGTGTTGATAAAGCCATGCCGATAAACCTGTTAAAAACACAAAGGTTGGTGCACATAAATGCGCCAACAAGCGGCTAAAAAAAAGTATCAGCGACGTTGTTTCTACATCCATGGGGTCACTAATTTGATGATGATAAAATACGCGCTCACGCACATGATCCAACAACATAATTAGCATCACCAAGCCGCGCATCGCATCGATACTATTAATACGTACAGAGAGATTCATCGCGGCTAGCCGCCCGGTTTTATTCAGCATGGTTAACAACGTCCGTTAAAAATCGTACCGAAGGCTCACGCGCACACTGCGCGGCTCACCCGGCTGCGTCCAAAGCGGCGAATAGGAATTGAGTACATAATTTTCATCAAATAAATTATCTACCACCGCCTCCACTTGCCAGCGCGGAGTAATGGCAAAGGAACCAAATACCGACATCAACGTATAGGCAGGCAGTTGATAATTTGGGTTGACGGTATCGCCCAAACGCTCGCTGATATAGCGCACCCGCACACCAATATTGGCATCACGATTATAAATACGCAGCTGTTGCTTAAGCATTGCGCTCACACTGTGATCCGGCACATTGGAGATCGGACTACCAGCAGGCACTAACACACCCCACTCTATATTGACTGAATCAACTGCTGTGCCAGTATCCAAATAAGTATAAGAAATTTGTGCCTCAAGGCTGTCAGTGAGTGCACCACTTACATCGATTTCAATACCGCGACTATTTACCGCACCGAGGGTTGCAGAGAAGCCGGCATTCACGGGATCAGTGGTGAGCATATTGGTTTTTTCTGCATCAAAAAGTGCGATGGTTAACGCCCAGTCCGCAAGATTTATTTTGGTACCGACTTCAATCGATTCACTCAATTCCGGCTTAAAAGCATTGCCAGCATAATCAGTGCCGCTGAGCGGCACAAAACCTTCGGAATAACTCGAATAAATCGTCATGGCGGGATTCACCACAAACACCACACCAATGCGTGGCGACACCTGGGTATCATCCGCGTGCGACACAACATTTTTTAATTGCTCATGAATTTCCTGATCATAAGTATCCACTCGCACACCCACAAGCGCGCGCCAGCGATCGGTTAATTCAATTTGATCTTGCAGATAAACGCCAGTTGCCTGCTGGTGTTCCAAATTGGCATAAAGGGTTGCCGGTGTTCCCGCAACCGCTACTCCATACACGGGGTCATTGATATTGATTACGTAACTGCCTCTGACACCACGATAGCGTCCGAGCAATGTAAATAATTCGTAATCATAAGCATCGGCGCCGATTAATAAATTATGTGTCATCCCCGCCAGCGAAAGCTCACCGCTGAATTCAGCGCGTAGGGTTGTGTCTTTTGAATAATAATCGCGATAGCGACGCTGCCGCGTGAGCGTGACACCATCGTCGTAGAGTGATTGTCGGCCTGCGGCTAACTCTGCATCCGACGAGAAACCATTTAACTCGGATTCGCGATATCCAACACCAGTGTTAAATGACCAATCGCTCGACAATTGTTGTTGATAGGTTAACTGATGCCCTGTGGATTCAATCGTCGTCGGGCCATCACCCGGCTCACCCAAATAACGGCTGCGTGGCACCGTTTTAAAATCGTTATTCAACACCACATAACCGCGATCAAATAATTGCTCCTGTTTTAAATATTCAAACTCATACAGAAGCGATGCGTCGTCATTCAGCTTATAAAGTAATGAAGGTGTGATGACCTGTTTATCGCTCGTCACGTAATCGCGGAAACTACCATAATCTTGCACGGCACCATTGACCCGCAGTGCGAGCTGATCACTAATAGCTTGTGTGTAATCGCCTTCTACACGCTGCTGCTCAAAACTACCGCGGGTTACTTTTACATAACCCTCACTCGTGAATTGCGGTTTGCGTGTGATGATATTGATAGTGCCGCCGGGTTCGGAGCGACCATAAAGGGCTGAGCCGGGACCTTTTAGAATTTCAATTTGTTCGATATTGGACACATCGCGGTGACCACTAAAACCGCGCCCGCCATTAAACCCATTAATCAAATAGCTGGAGGGCATATTTTCATTGCCGGGAAATCCGCGCAGCGAAAAACTATCCCATAAACCGCCACCATCGTTCTGACGCGCGATGCTGGCAGAGAAATCCAGGGCTTCCTGAAAACGCGTAAGCGCCAGATCCTGAAAGGTCGATTTTTCGATAACTTGAATTGCTTGCGGCAACTCGGCACGGGGAATATTGCCGCGATAGGCTTGGTGCTGATGAGTAACCAACACCTCCTCGATTACCTCACCGCCCCTGCTTTCTTGCCCATCTACCGCAAGAGAAAAGCCACTCCACGATAAAATAAATGCTAACAAATTGATTTTAAAAGATTTTCTCATAGCAAACAGCTTCACACACCAATAAAACGTTATAATATAACACTATCTGTATGGCATACAAATCATTCAGCTTGAGCTCACCTGATAATGAGGGACAGAGAGCCGCGCAACAGGAACAAAGCGGATCAACAAAAAAGGAGCCAATTACTGGCTCCTTTTTCGATAAGCTTGTTGTGAAGCGTAAATATTAAGGTTGGGGATTCCACCCGCTGCCATTGCCAAAATTACTGAAAATGGCGGCGCGGCTGCTGTAATCGCTCATCACTTCCTCCTCAGTCAGCGAGTAAAAATGTGTCCAGCCACTTATATCTAACGGCGAACCGCTCAGGGTTTGTGTATTGAACTGACGTAACCCGGAGTTTGCCGAACCCACAACCGAAGGTGTATCGGTAAACGCATTACTTTTAATGTGCGCATCCACTTTGCAGTTAATTAACGCGATGCTGTCAAAACTGCTGCTACCACCGGTGCGCCCAATCACAGATTGACCATCGGGAATGTTGTGCCCAAGTGGGCCGGGGCCACGAGTAAAGTTAGAGTTTAAAAACACATAACCTTTATCGTTTACCGTAGGTGTGCGCGCTTGTAGTACATACCCTCCGCCACTATTGCCACGGGAATCACCGAGTGAACGAATTTCGCTTTCTTCAAACAGCGACACACGATTACCACCCCAAATAAAATCCACATTGCCAGCGATTAATGAACGATAGAACCAGTTATAACCTTTGAGCGAAATTGTGTCCTGCTCGCTGATTAAACTGATGTACTTGCCAATTAAACGCCCTTGGTCGCTATTAAAATAAATAGTTTCCGCTTGGCCGCCCTCACCAATCAACGTGGTGTTAGTGAGCGTGAAATGCTCAAGCACTAAATTATCCACCGATTCAATTAACCAAACCGCGCGGCCACCCAAAGCGCCTTCGGCAGTGCCGGTACCACCCGCGCCGGGGTTGAGTGTATTGTTGTTTTTATAGCGGATTTGTACGCCCTGTTGCGATTCACCGCTAATGGTCAGGTTGTTTTTATTACGCAGCAATAATGGCTCTTCATAGATTCCATTTTTAATGTGGATCTGCGTTTCAGTATTGATTGGAATATTTGCCATTACATAATTCAGCGCGCCTTGCAGCGTGCTGAAATCGGCAGGTGCATCATCATCCACCGTGATCACCGTACCGCTGGGTGCGTTTGGTTTGGTGGTAAAAATCCAACCGCCGGCTTTGCCCAAGCCATCAAATGCGAGACCACCAATCGTTGCATTAGTAATTGCACCCGGGCTGATACTGACGTAATAACTGGTGCCGTAATCCAGTGTTTTGTGGGGAGTGATATACAGGCTGTTGCCCTTCACTTCCACCAACGGCGCATTGATGGTGCGTAAGCGGGTTGGATCTGAACCTATATAGAGTTTTTCATCCACTAACTTGATGGTATCCACTACCGAGTCATCACTGAGTTTATAAATACGAATCGAACCCGCTGATGCGAGAGTTGGCGGCGAATCAAAGGTGATGCGCAATTTTCCATCCACCTGCGATTCCACGGCATTCACCGCAGGTTGTGTTAAACCATTCAAGTTATACACAGTGGGCGATTGCACAAATTGCGGCGCAATGCTGGCAATAATACTGCGTGTTAAATTTGGCTCACTGTTACTGATAAAAGTAATAGTTGCACTACCCGCACCTACCGGCACCAAATTTACCTGATTGCCCGAGCGATTAATTGCTACTACGTTAGTATCGCTACTCACTACCGAAAATTCATCTTCACTCAGGTCTGGCTTTTTGGCGCTTACCGTGACCACATAGGGCGCGTTATTTACTTCGCTGGCATAACTGACCGCGGCGGGAGAAATGTTTAATTGCGGCGGTTTGTCATTGGCATTGCCGATTTTTATGTCGTCAATTTCAAAGGATTTGTTTTTGGTATACAAACCAATAACACCTTTTCCGCTATAGGTAGCGTCGGTAAAGTTGCTACCGACTTTTTCGCCATTTAAATAAATTACATGCTGATTGCTGGTCAGTTCATAACGCACGGTGTACCACTGACCACCGCAATTACTGCCACAAGAATCAAAACGAATTGCCTGTTCGATAGGGGTATTAAACCGCGTCATTTGCGTGACAGCACCATTAATGCGTTTGGCATTTTCTACACGGGTGCTGGTGGTAGCATTTTGTACATTTAAACCGCCGCCGTACCAATTGTTATCATCCACATACCGCGCCAGCATATAAAGATGCTTGTCACTGGTGGTGCTATTAGTACGTGGGCGAATTTTTGCCTCGATAAAATAATCTGCCGAAGGAATGCTATTCATTACTGATTGATTCAACAGCAACAAAACACCACCGCTACTGCTAGCGGTAAAACGTAGACTTTTATTGCCATGCTCTTCATAAATATCAAACACACCATTGGCTTGAGGCGCGACATTATTTGCAGCAGTTTTCACATCCCAATTAGCAGTATTTAACCCACCGGAAAAATCATCGCAAAAATAAAGGCCAGTTGCCGGGCAGCTAAACACTGTGGCAATACTGGATTGTGCGCTGCTGCTCGCAACACTGCTGGACGATGAACTAACTGGCACTATCACAGCACTGCTTGCGCTGCTGGAAGATAGTGATGCAAGTGAAGATGAAAACTTCGCACTGGAAGCAATAGATGAACTCGATGAACTGGAAGGAACATAAACCGCTGCTTCCACGCCAGCACCAGGAATGTGTTTTACCAGGCTATACCAATAAACTTCAGCATTACTGTACAAACCTTTTACTTCAGGATACAGCCCGTGCAAGTCAGTAAACATTTCCCAATTGTCGGCAGCACTGTATGGGTTTAATCCATTCGCTAATTCCCACGCATCCGGCATACCGTCAAGATCAGTATCCAAGGGCGCAGCTGCAGAATTTAACGTGGGGTAACCGCCAACATCATTTGGTGAATCAATAATGCCGTTACCTGATGCACCACTAGCGCCGGCACCATTAACAACATCATTTACCACACGACTGTCGATAGCATCGCGACGCAAACTCGCACCGGAGGATTGCACCACCAGACCAAATGCATCATCCGGCGAATGGGTATTTACCTTGGCGTGATCTGCCATCGCAAAGGCGGTGGATTGAATGATTAACTCTTTTAAACTTGCATCATCGTAACGCACACCGTCTACATTGTTGGCAGTGACCTGCGGATTACCCTGTAAGAAATTGCCCTCCACAAAAACACGCCCAACCGGTTTTGCTACCGCACCATTTACCAGAAATTTCGGATCGAGTGTGCCTGCTGCTAATTGTGCATTGTAATCATTCAAGGTGGCGATGCGATCTTCTTCATACAGTGGGCGACGGCCACTCGCTAATACAATAAAATTTTTCACGCCGGACGCAACCGTCGCCGGGCCCGGCTTGTAATAGTTATTAATAAATTGCACATCGCGCCCTTCAGCGCCGTAAGGAGGATATTGCACATTGTTATAGATAATATTGTTGCGAATGTCCGCTACGCCATCCACACTCGGAATCGTTTTATTCGCAGTCCATTTATCCAAAATACCATCGATACGTGGATTACGGCTTTTATGATGAGCTAACATATTGTGGTGAAAACTGGTATTCACACCGCCCCAGTTACCACCATAACCATGTGACCCTTTTTCATGCCCGGAATTATTTAAACTTTCGCTCACAATATTCCATTGAAAGGTCACATTGTTGCTGGCATAAAGCGATGCAGTTTCATCTATTGCCCAACTGAAACTGCTGTGATCTACGATAATATTATTCAAATAACGCCCATCCAGCGCATCCACTTCTTGCGGCACCTGACCGGGGCGCGAGCGGATAAAACGAATCACCACATTATTAGTACCTTCTTTAATCCGGAGTGCTGCACCGCGCAACGTAATGCCATCCCCCGGCGCAGTTTGCCCGAGAATACTCACATCCCCATTGACGATTTCCAAATTTTTAGTGAGCTGAATATAACCACTTACCGCAAATAAAATAGTGCGCTTACCGGTTCTGTTTACGGCATAGCGCAAAGTGCCGGGGGTATCGGTATCCGCCAAACTTGTCACGTAATAAATATCGCCGCCGCGCCCACCCGTTGTTTTTGCACCAAATCCTTCCGCACCAGGAAACGCACGCGCAATTGTATTGAGGCTATAAAAAACTTCGCCGCTCGCCTGCCAAACCATTGATGATTGATTAAAAGGATGACTGCGATTGTGCCTGATGGTGATGGTATCGCTACTGGTGATGGTTTGATGCGGTGTTAAGTTGCCGATTGCAACGTCGCCATCAATAATTTGAGTGCCCTGCCCCGCTGCTATTAATTTTTGCGCCGCGTTTTTTAATGGCACTTCACCATTGCTCAGCGCGACTTTAAATACATAATCGTATTCAGTGCGATTGATGCGGGTTTCGCTCACTTTTATTAGCGACGTAACATTGAGATTAATGTCTTCGCTGGCGACCACTGATCCGGCAGCTGCGAGCGCAGAGCCAAACAACACCGCCCTCGCATATTGTCCTAAATAGTTACTGATATTTTTCATTAAATTTTCCTCACAGATTATTATTGCTTTTTCAAGGCTGATTAATTCTTGAAGCGTTATTCGTTTTTAAAGGGCCATAATTAAACGATGGCTGTGACTGGCTGTTTAGTTTTTCTGGTAAACGCCAGTGCCATACAGCCAAGCAATAACAGCAACACCGTGGAAGATTCAGGAACAGCCTGGGTCACAACGCGTGTTTGGCCTTTGCCAAGCGGATTAAAATCAGCGTCATAGACTAAAAAATCGAGCGCACCCGGTGCGTCAAAACCTGCGTAACTAAATGCAATTTTGAAACCGGACAGTGCATCGCCAAATGCTAGACCGGCGAATGAATAACTATCCAAAAAACCATCACCCAATAGCGCATCTGGCTGCACCACCAAACTATCCCAAGTGAAAGGGCTGGCAACAATTGTCAGATCGGCAAAAAGCTCGGGGGCAAAAAATACCGTGAATTCATGAATGAATTGATCGGGCTGATCATTGTGAATCGTTAAATCCATCGTCCACAGATTGCTATCCACTTGTTCATAACGTGTATCGATCACGACCGCATTGCTCTGCATAGCCAACAAGATCACACACAGCGCGAACAGATATTTACAGGGATTATTAATAGTCATTTTCCTTACCTCAAAGTTAACGTTGTTATTAGTCGCACCGGAAATTTGAAAAAAACCTGACCCTCAAGCGCTGATTGGCCTGATTAACATGCCGGCCTACTGCTGCCGGGTTGAGGGAAACTGGCTTTTATCAGCCTGATGGTGCCATTGGGGCGGTTGATCCCTCACCTGAGGTGCGGAAACAGCCAGGTAATACCGAAAATAACCTTTGCCTAACTCAAAACTGCTTATTGTTTTTATCTCTCACCACATATGGTTAGTTAAACCATATGACATTATGGTAATTGTGACCATAATTTATATCTAGTATGCTAAGTCGAAATAGCAAAGGATTTTGTCGTCAGATTCATCAAAAGACCCGAAATAATAGAGAGGGCAACAACCAACACTTTTACATACGGATAATGTTTTTATCGGCAAAAAAACCCCAAAGATAAAACCACAAAAGGTAAACCGATGAACAAATCGCTTATTCAGCGCCTCGCTTTTTATACCAGTTGCCTGTTAACGGCTGGCCTGCTCGGCTGCAACACAACGGCTACAAACACTCTGACCTCTGCAGCCAACTCGCCCTGGCAGGCGGATTTAGGCAATGGTTTTTACAAAAATCCGCTGATTCATGCCGATTATTCCGACCCTGATGTGATTCGGGTCGGCAAGCGCTATTACATGACCTCCTCCAGCTTTAACAACTCTCCGGGGCTGCCACTACTGCAATCGGAGGACATGGTGAATTGGGAGTTGGTGGGCCACGCCCTGCCCCAACAAGTGCCAGCCGAGGTATTTGCCAAACCACAACATGGCAAAGGCGTGTGGGCGCCCTGTTTGCGTTATCACAACAATAAATTCTGGATTTTTTACCCAGATCCGGATTTTGGTATTTACGTCATGACTGCGGAGAATTTTGCAGGCCCCTGGAGCGCACCGCATTTGTTGTTGGCAGGCAAAGGGATTATCGACCCCACCCCACTCTGGGACGAGGATGGCAATGCCTACCTGATGCATGCCTGGGCTAAAAGTCGTGCAGGTATTAACAATATGCTGACACTACGCAAAATGTCGCCCGATGGAAAAACCTTGTTGGATGACAAAGGTGAAGTAGTGATTGATGGCAATAAAATTCCCGGCTACATAACGCTGGAGGGACCAAAATTGTATAAACACAATGGCTACTACTATGTGTTTGCGCCATCAGGTGGTGTGGAGCATGGCTGGCAATCCGTATTTCGCGCAAAAAATATTAATGGCCCCTATGAACACAGAACCGTATTGGAACAGGGTTATACCTCAGTGAATGGCCCCCACCAGGGCGCTTGGGTACAAACGCCAGAAGGTAGCGATTGGTTTTTTCATTTTCAGGAACTGCGCGTCTATGGTCGCATAGTGCACTTACAACCCATGCACTGGGTAAACGATTGGCCGGTAATTGGCAAAGATGCGGATAACAACGGCACCGGCATGCCGGTACTGCGCCATAAAAAGCCCATCGCCGGAAACTTTGCGATTAAAAACCCCGCAACTACCGATGAATTTTCCAGTGAGCAACTCGGGTTTCAGTGGCAATGGAACGCTAACTGGAAAAGTGATTGGTATTCATTAAGCGCCAACAAAGGTTCCTTGCGTTTATACGCCGTAAATGATGAAGGCTACAGGCAGCAGCAAAACCTGTGGCATACACCATCACTCTTGTTACAAAAATTACCCGCCGATGAATTTGTAGTTGAAACCAAACTTGCATTGGAAAATTTAGCCGTTGGCGATACTGCCGGTTTGATTGTTTATGGTTTTGATTACCAGTGGCTTGGTATTAAAAAAACAGAAGCAGGACAAGAACTCATCTTAATGAACTGCACCAACGCCGAAGCTAATTGCAAAGAAACTCTGCTATCCCGCACCACTTACAAATCAGCGAAAATTTACTTGCGTATGACGCTTGAGCGCGGTGGTGTAGTGCAATTTTCCTACGGGGAAACTGCTAACTCCATAAAAAATATAGGCGAAACCTTTACCGCCATCCGCGGCCGCTGGGTAGGTGCACAAATGGGCCTGTTTACCTTAGGAAAAGCTAAGAGCTCGTTTGTGGATGTGGATTATTTCAGGGTGAAAGCGTTGTAGGTTCGTTAATTTTTACACCATAAAAAAACGCCATTAGAGAGAAGCTTTGATGGCGTTTTTATGATGAAAAAGAAAGATTAATCTGGCTGATAAATACTAATGGCATCGCGGCCACTGGCTTTGCTCATGTAAAGTGCTTCGTCCGCAAAGCGGATTAATTCTTCCGGGGCGCCATGGCGTGAACAGGCGATACCGATACTGAGCGAACAGGCGCGCTGTAATTTATTACTGTGAAGTTTTACGTAACCACTCAAACGCTCTGCCAATAACTTTAACCCATCGCTGTCGGTATTCAGGGCGGCAAGAATAAATTCATCACCGCCGACACGACAAGGGATGTCAGTGCTGCGCGCGATATGTTTCAACCCGTCACTGACGATTTTGATAATTGTATCGCCAGTTTCGTGGCCAAATTCATCGTTGAATTGTTTAAAGTCGTCGATATCAATCATCATTACCGACAAGGGTTGTTTGTTGCGACGGCTCAGCTTGATGGCAAATTCGTAGCGATGCTGGAACGCGCGGCGATTGAGCAACCCCGTTAAGGGATCGGTATTGGCAAGCGTGGCAAGGTTTTCAATTTGATCGCGCAGCGAATCCACTTTTGCTTCCGCGTTGCGCGCATCTAGCATGAGTTTTAGTTGTAGCGCGAGGGCGTCGGCAATATAACTGAGGCTTTCTATTTGATGGTTGCTCAGTTCAACTTTGTCATCGCTGGCACCGCACAGCGTACCAATCATTTGGTCGGCAATTTTAATCGGGAGCACCACAAAACTTTGCATCCCCAGAAGCGCTCCACCACTTTCGGGGAACCGTACTTGCACTTCCGCCGTTGCGGTAAGCTGTTCAGAGAGCATGAGCTGGCACATAGAGTCAGTCCAGGCGACCTGCGAACCTGACTCTACTTGCAAACTGCCCGTATTTTGGGCGAGCACCACAGTTTGCTGCTGCGCCTGCCAGTCAATGGTGGTTACAAAAGATGTTTTAAGCCCGGTGATATGGGTAATCAATTTCAGTAACGGGGTTGCCGCACTGATAAACGCATCTTGCTCTATTACTTCCAAACTGTTCATTAGTGGTGTCTCATAAACTCAACCCACAGTGTAGTGTAACTACGGGCAAAGGCAACAAAACACCACTGCTCACACTGGATTAAAAATGCTTATTTTGCCAGCCAGATTTCATCCAATTTTTTGCGCGGCGAAGGAACCTCTTTTGCACGCAACGGTTCGGGTAAAGCGTCTGTATTTCCGTGTTTGCCAATCACAAAAGCCATAATCACTTCCTCGCTGTTGTCATCCAACGTAAAGAATGTTTTTGCGGCGTCTTTGTGGATGCCTGCCATACCATGGCAATGCAAACCTTCCTGTTGGGCTTGCAATACCATACTCATCCACGCCGCACCCGAATCAAAAGCGCTATGGGCATTAGGTTTGCCGTTATGTTCAAAATTCTTTTTGGCAGCCAGAAAACCAATCACCGCTGCATCTTTAGCCCAGACTTGGTTGGCATCTACCAGCAATGCCAGATAATCGGCAAACGTCGAGTCGTTAGACGTGTAAAAGCGCCAGGGTTGAGCATTAAAACAGGAAGGGGCAAAACGCGCAGCATCAATAATGCGCGCAAGCACTTCAGGTTCGATACTGGTCTTGGTAAAAGCGCGTGGCGACCAGCGGTGTGAAAGCTGCTCCATAACCCCGGGTAGTGGATCGCGTAAGGAAAAATCAGTCGACATATAACATCCTCCCAGATTGAATACAGTGAATTAAACCAGAAGCTACGATACACGCAATCGACGATTGACGTATAGCCTTGTGATATACAAACCCGGAATAAGATTCCATTACTAGAAGCCCCACCAAGGATAAGAGAAATGCTATGTGCGCGAGCCAACAGAAAAACAATCCTCACAATGATAAAAATACCTCATGCCTCCAATTAAATGGAAACATAGCCAACCAACTAACACAGGTCTCAGCATTGCGATGCAGCCTATTGAACCGAAATCATCCTCCGCGGAAAAACAGCTAACCGAACTAATGCAAACCAAACCTGCTATACAAAAATTGCGCATTCTCACACTGAATATGCATAAAGGTTTTACGCCTTTTAACCGATTTATTTTACCGGAGTTACGTGAGGCGATACGCTCGCTATCCACTGAAATTGTGTTTCTCCAGGAAGTGCACGGTAGTCATAAACAACAAGCAAAGCGCCACGCTACTTGGCCCGAGACATCACAATATGAATATCTAGCAGACACTATTTGGCCAGAGTTTTCTTACGGACGTAACGCGGTATACCCGCATGGAGATCACGGCAACGCAATACTCAGCAAGTATCCCATCATTCGCTTCCAGAATCTGGATGTTTCAGTAGGCAAAATCGAGCAACGCGGGATTTTACATACAGTGTTGAAAGCTCCGGGCCACAATGAAGTACATGCAATTTGTGTACACATGGGGCTGCGCGAACACTACCGCACACAACAGTTACAGATGTTATGCAATTTGATTGAGCGTATCCCACCAACGGCACCTATAATTATCGCTGGCGATTTTAATGATTGGCGCAAGCGCGCCGACACCATTCTGGCGCGGTGCAACTTGTATGAAGCCTTCGTTAGTGAATATCAGCAACCCGCAAAAAGTTTTCCCGCACGTTGGCCGTTACTTTGCTTGGATAGGATTTATGTGCGTAATGTCACCACAAAAAATGCCCAGGTTCTATTTCAACGCCCCTGGTCCCACCTTTCCGACCACGCACCTTTGATGGTGGACATTCAGCTATGAAAAATAATTGGCGTGATGGTAATGACCTTACACTGCTTATTAACGGTGAGGAGTTTTTCCCGCGCGTCTTTGAAAGTCTACGAAACGCTCAGACAGAAATTTTGCTAGAAACTTTTATTATCAAAGATGACCCTATAGGCCAAACGCTTCAGCGGGAATTAATAGCGGCAGCGCAACGGGGAGTGAAAGTCGATATCACGATTGACGGTTATGGCAGTGGCGATTTAAGCGAGGATTTTACTGCGGCACTGATGGCGGCCGGGGTACGGTTACATATATTTAATCCGCAACCAAAACGCTGGGGAGTGCACCTGAACGTGTTCAGACGCTTGCATCGCAAACTCATTGTCATTGATCAGAAACTGGCATTTATTGGTGGAATCAATTTTTGTTTTGATCACATTAGCAACTCCGGCCCCGATGCCAAACAGGATTATGCCGTTGCAGTACAAGGCCCGGTAGTCGCAGACATTCACCAAACTTGTATGCACCTGTTAGTCACTGCTGCTGGCTACAACGAAAAAAACAACCCTATTCAACACACCACAACCACCGAGTCACCCGCTGCCGGTAGCCTACTTGCAATTGCTGCCGGTAGCGTACGTGCAATTGTAGTACAGCGTGATAATGCTCAACACCGCCGGGACATAGAACGGCAATATTTATTGGCTGCACGCACCGCGCAAAAGCGCCTGGTTATTGCCAATGCGTATTTTTTTCCCGGCTATAGATTATTGCGAGAATTGCGCCGGGCGGCGCGGCGCAAAGTAGAAGTGATTTTAATTTTGCAAGGCCAATCCGACGTTCCCTTGGCCTGTGCGTTGTCGCGTTTACTTTACAATTATTTATTGCGTGCAGACATCACAATCTATGAGTACTGCAAACGACAATTCCATGGCAAAGTAGCCGTTATGGATGAACACTGGGCTACGATTGGATCGAGCAATTTGGACCCGTTGAGCTTGTCATTAAATTTGGAAGCAAATCTTGTTATCGAAGATGAAGCGTTTAATCAACAGCTTTACCAAAACCTCATCACCCTCGCTGAACACAGTTGTGAAAAGTTAACACTAAAAAACACCTTGCGTGGCTTGTGGTGGCGAGCACCACTGATTTTTTTGAGCTTTCATTTCTTGCGTAAATTTCCCACTATCCTTGGCTGGCTACCGGGGCACGCGCATCATTTACAACTCGCGACACGCGCCGAACCAAACCCTTAAGGATAGTTTTGAACTTTACGGATAGTTCAGAACTTTTTTAATGTGCTGGATATTCTCACCTACCCACACCGGATTCACAGCGCCCCAACTCTGAATGGAATAAACCCCGTGGGTATTTTGCAGTTGAATATCCAATTCATGAATCGCGGCGAAGGTATCTTGCGCTGTACGCCGAGGCATACCGGTAGCCGCGATAATGTTGGGTACAGTGTTAATACCCTGTTCCACCAGATACGCAACGTAAATCCGGCGATAAAAGCTGGTTTTGGTTTTGCTGTGTTCACTCATCATATTAAGCAATGTTAAAACTCCTGAAGAATTCAAAAGAACCCACTTGGTGCAGGCTCTTTTGATTTGATTACCTATATCAATCAGCCATCGTCGGGTAATCAGTATAACCGACAGCATCGGCGGTATAAAAAGTAGATGAGTCAGGTGCATTGAGCGATGCGCCCAATTTAAAGCGGGCAGGTAAATCCGGATTGGCAAGAAACGGAACACCGAATGCAATTGCATCTACTTTTCCCGCAGCAATGGCCGCCGCGGCTTCGTCGGCTGAATAGCCCATGTTGCCTACTAATACCCCTTTATAATGCTCGCGCGCCGGTGTCATAACATCACCTTGCTGCGCCTGAAAAAAATCACCGCGCATCATATGCAAATACCCGAGATTAAAATCATTCAAACGTTTTGCCAACCAGGTGGTAAGTGCGATGGGATCGCTGTCGATCATGCTGTTGTAACTATTGAGAGGCGACAAACGCAAACCAACCTGCTTGCTATCCCACACTTCGCACACAGCGGCAATCACTTCCAGCAGCAAACGTGCCCGATTCTCAATCGGTCCACCATAGGCACCGCTGCGTTTGTTCGAACCATCGCGCAGGAATTGATCCAACAAATAGCCATTAGCACCATGCACCTCTACGCCATCAAAACCGGCTGCTTTTGCATTGATCGCCGCTTGTTTAAACCCGGCAACAATCCCCGGCAATTCGTCATCCGTTAACGCGCGCGGTTCGGTATAGGGTAATTTACCTTCAGGCGTATGCACTTCATCCTCAATCGCAATAGCACTCGGCGCAACGGGTTGTTTTCCATCGTTAAGGGCGGGATGACAAGCGCGACCGCCATGCCATATTTGCAAGAAGATCCTGCCACCTTTGGCGTGAACCGCATCGGTCACTAAACGCCAACCATCAATCTGGGCCTGCGAGTGAACTCCCGGCTCTTGCCAAAAAGCCGAGTTTCCCTCCATCGCCATAGTGGCTTCGGCTATGATTAAACCGGCGCTAGCACGCTGGGCATAGTATTCAGCCATCAGTGCATTGGGCTGATGCTCAAGACCGGCGCGGCAACGAGTAAGGGGTGCCATCCAGACGCGATTAGGAAGTTCAAGGTTGCCCATCTTCAAGGGGCGAAAAAGGATTTCGATAGTGCTCATAAAAACTCCGGTTAGCAGGTTGTTGAATAAGTTGTAAGCGATTCGGTACGCTTAAGCTGATTGAAACGATCAACCTGAGCGGGATAAGGTGTTTTATCATTACCTTAACACCCAGTAATCAACTTCACGCATTTTTTACGGAGAATTGCACATGCTCATCAACTGCGTCGCTTATCAAGAGGGGAAAAAGCTTTGCAGTATTCCCGTCGAAGAAATAAGTGATTATGTGAAAAAAACCGACTGTTTTGTATGGGTAGCCTTAAAGGATGCAGAGCCTACGGAATTGCAACAAATGCAGCAGGAATTTTGCTTGCATGAACTAGCAGTAGAAGATGCCCATACAGGTCATCAACGTCCTAAAATTGAAGAGTATGGCGATTCATTGTTTGCGGTGATGCACACTGTGGAATTTGTTGACGGTGAATTAAATGTTGGCGAAGTGGATGTATTTGTCGGTGAAAATTATGTGCTTTCTACCCGCAACCGTACCCAACAAGGTTTTCTCGGGGTGCGCGCCCGTTGCGAGCGCGAGCAGCATCACCTTGTGCAGGGTTCGGCATTTGTATTTTATGCGTTGATGGATGCCGTAGTAGATCGCTACTTTCCGATAGTCGTCGCATTTGAAACCGAATTGGAAACGATTGAAGACCAAATATTTACCAAAGGCTCCCAACGTACCAACATCGAGCGGCTGTATGAATTAAAACGGAAAGTAACCATTTTAAAACACGCAGTGGCACCACTCATGGAAGCCGTAGGCAAATTGGATGGTGGACGAGTGCCGCCCATTGTTGCCAATACCAAAGATTATTTCCGCGATGTACACGATCACCTTTACCGTATCAATACGTCTATCGATGCCATCCGCGACACCATAGGCACTGCTATTCAGGTGAACTTATCCATGGTGAGCATCGACGAAAGTGAAGTAAATAAACGTCTCGCCGCCTGGGCCGCCATATTTGCAGTAGCCACTGCATTTGTAGGTATCTGGGGGATGAACTTTGAGCACATGCCGGAACTAAAATGGAAATACGGCTATCCGGTGTCATTGGGCATTGTCTCGGTAATTTGTGTGTACTTGTATTACCGGTTTAAAAAATCGGGCTGGCTGTAATAAAAAATCACCGCGCAAGGCGGTGATTTTTTCGACGAACAAGCTCATTTCAGCTTATAGCTTCCTGCAGGTTTTTAATCGCCTCAACGGCAAAGCACTCAATGTACTCACCCTGCGCAATTGCGCCTATGGATTTTTTCAAGGGTACACGACGTGGGGTAAATTCAAATAATTCACTGCGCTCGGCGTAGTGGCGCACGCGCTGGCTCACCAATACCTCGCCCGGTTCAGCCGCCGCTTCCATACGCGCCGCCATGCTCACAGCGACGCCTTCCAAATCGGGAATATCGGTCACTTCGTTGTGCACCACTAACACTTCACCCAACTCAACACCAATGCGCAGCTCAAAACCAGCGGCACGCAATACGTTGCGGATCATGCACGCGCAGGATAGACCGGCGGTGGCATTTTTAAAGGTGACGCGCAATGAGTCCCCCTCCATGTTCGGGTGACCGGCGGCAAATTTTTTCAGAATGGGTTTTACCAAACCGCGAAACAGCGACAACTTTTCCGAGAGTTCACCATCCGACCATTTGGAAAACCCTTTGAGATCCATAAACAAAATGGTGAGGTTGCGCACCTGCTCGTGTTCATGATCTACCGCCAATTCCAATAAGCGCGGCCAAAACTCTTCGCGAATCGCCGCAACTTTTTCTTTGAGTTGAAAATGTAACTGGGTATTGTTGCGCAACATTAGCTGCGCTAATTGAATACGCTCTGCTTCTGCCTGCAATTGGTTTTTTAATTCCGTGGGGTTATGACTTCCCACCTCCTCCACCACAAATTTAACCAGCGCGCCACCAGCCACATCACTGATGGATTTCAAACGCAAAATAGTACCCCAATGGACTGCCGCTAAATGCTCGATAAAAATAGGTAGCGTGGCGAGTTCATGATCCGCCAGGCGATAGGGGTAACGCAATTCAATAGTAATCGCCTCGGCAAAAATACGCTCAAATTCATGGGGCCGATAAGTTGTTTTTTGTTTTGCGGATTTATCCCAAAAACTGTGGGTGCAACGAATATTATTAATTACCCAATTGGCCATATTGGCGTTCCAGAGCTTGGCACCACTGAGCTGGGTATTAATTAATTTTGCTTTGGCTAAGTTTGCTTCGCGCAAATCGCAATTACTGAGATCGGCATTAGTAAAATCGACTTTGTTCAAATCCATCCCGCGTAAACTTACGCCGGCTAAATTGACTGATTTACATTGTGCGCCCGTTAAATTGGCATCTTGTAGATCGCAATCCTGTAAACAGGCACCAACCAACAAAGCACCGGATAAATCCGCACCGCGCAAATTGGCACCGGTTAAATCGGTGTTGGTTAAATCCACACGCGCCAACTGTTGGCCTTCCAAATTACTGCCAGCTAACGAAACATCGCGCAGCATTAAACCGCTAATGTCCTGACCGCGAAAATCAATGTGCTCTAAAGTGGCATTTGTGGTATTCGCAGTGAGCAAATTCGCAAGGCGCAACTGTGAATAACTTAAATCGCAGCGGGTTAAATTAGTCGCAATTAATTTTGCCTGGGAAAAATCATTGTGCTGCAACTGCGAGCTATCACAATTGGCCCAAATTAAGTCCGCCTGTTTAAACACGCAGTGGGTAATGGTGGCATTGCGTAACGACACTTTGGAAAGGTCGTAATGGCTCAAATCCATTGCTGTTAATTCAATACCGTCTAAATTGATGGTGGCTGGTGCGCCTTTTTTGCGCCACTGGTTCCAGGCGCTCGCGCCCTGTCTCAGTTCATGTAGTATCCGTTCTTGATTCATGTATTCCGTCTGGATCGTCTGTAGATGGTGGATGTTATGGCGCGTTCAGTGTGAAAGCACGAGGCTCACAACAGGCGCTCTGGATTAATTATCAGGTACTGCAGGCTGGGCATTTTACGTTCAATTGCCCTACAGAGTCATGTACTTGTATACACCCACTAACCCAAGGCGTTAGCAACTGTACAACTCCCCCCACAACCAGCATCCAATCGGGCGTTTTCCGGGGAATGCTTTAACTCGGGGGAGGCTTTCTTTATAGTACGCCCGCTGAAAAAATTCTCCCGTTATTGGCCCTGGCCGATGACTTTTTCTACCGAGGTTTAGCCCCATGGCTCAATACGTATACAGCATGCACCGGCTTGGCAAAGTTGTGCCGCCCAAGCGTGAAATTTTGAAAGACATCTCCCTGTCATTTTTCCCCGGCGCCAAAATCGGTGTGCTCGGCCTGAACGGCTCGGGAAAATCTACCCTGCTGCGCATTATGGCGGGTGTGGATCAGGATTTTAACGGCGAAGCCCGCCCTATGCCGGGCATCAAAATCGGCTACTTGCCGCAGGAACCGCAGCTAGACCCAGCCAAAGACGTGCTGGGCAACGTGCAGGACGGTGTGCGCGAAGCGGTAGATGCGCTGGCAGAGCTGGATGCCATCTACGCCGCCTACGCCGAACCCGATGCCGACTTTGATGAACTCGCCAAAAAGCAAGCCAAGTGCGAAGACATCATCCAAGCGTGGGATGCGCACAACCTGCAGCACACGTTGGAAGTTGCGGCCGATGCATTGCGCCTGCCGCCGTGGGATGCAGACGTGACCGTCCTCTCCGGTGGTGAACGTCGCCGTGTGGCGCTCTGCCGCCTCTTGCTGTCGCGCCCCGACATGCTCTTGCTCGACGAACCCACCAACCACTTGGATGCTGAATCCGTTTACTGGTTGGAACAATTCCTTCACAGCTTCGCTGGCACCGTAGTGGCCATTACCCACGACCGCTACTTCCTCGATAACGCCGCCGGTTGGATTCTGGAACTCGACCGCGGCCACGGCATTCCCTACGAGGGCAACTACACCAGTTGGCTGGAACAGAAAGATGCCCGTTTAGAGCAGGAGCAACGTGCGGAAGCTGCGCACCAGAAAGCCCTGAAAACCGAATTGGAATGGGTACGCCAAAACCCCAAAGGCCGCCAAGCCAAGAGCAAGGCGCGTCTGGCGCGTTTTGATGAATTGCAATCGCAAGAATTCCAGGCCCGTAACGAAACCAACGAGATCTACATTCCGCCGGGTGAGCGTTTGGGCGACAAAGTCATCGTGCTGGAAAACGTGAGCAAGGGTTATGGCGATCGCCTGCTGATTGACAACCTGTCACTGAGCATCCCTAAGGGTGCTGTGGTGGGTATTGTCGGCGGTAACGGTGCGGGTAAATCTACCCTGTTCCGTATGATTGCAGGCACTGAAAAACCCGATAGCGGTACTGTGACTATTGGCGACACCGTAAAAGTGGCCTACGTAGAACAGAGCCGCGAAAACCTGGACGATAAAAAATCGGTATGGGAAGCGGTATCCGACGGTTTGGATATTTTGAAAATCGGCAACTACGAAGTTAGCTCGCGCTCCTACTTGGGTCGCTTTAACTTCAAGGGTGGCGATCAACAAAAACGTGTGGGTGAGCTCTCCGGTGGTGAGCGCGGCCGCTTGCACCTGGCCAATACCTTGAAACAAGGCGCCAACGTACTCTTGCTCGACGAACCGTCAAACGATTTGGATATCGAAACCCTGCGCGCGCTGGAAGATGCGATCCTCGCCTTCCCCGGCTGCGTATTGGTGATCTCGCATGACCGCTGGTTCCTCGATCGTATCGCAACGCATATCCTCGCTTACGAAGGTGATTCCGATATTGTTTTCTTTGAAGGCAACTACACGGAATACCACGAGGATTTCGTCAAACGTAAGGGGCATGATTCACAGCCGAAGCGGATGAAGTACAAACCGCTCAAGGCGTAAAAAGAAAGCAAAAGGCAGCCGTAAAAAGCTGCCTTTTTTTTCGCCTGTGTCACACTCCACCAAACCTGCACGCTCAATAAATACAACGACAATCACCACAACACTTGGGGAGTTTCCATGATCCAACAACGCCTGTTAATGATGCTACTGCTACTTGGCTGGTGCGCTGCGGCCAACGCCGAATCTGCCGGGTTAAACCTGACCAATACCTTTGCGGGCTGGTTCTGTGTGGGGCTCTTTGTAATAGCCTATGCATTTGTGATGCTCGAAGAGAAGTTCCACCTGCGCAAATCCAAACCGGTACTGGCAGCAGCGGGCATCATTTGGGTGATTATTGGTTGGATCTACACCCAACACGAACAGTCTGCCCTGGCTGAAGCCGCGTTTCGACACACCTTGCTGGAATTCGCAGAGTTGATGTTATTTCTGCTGGTAGCCATGACCTACATTAACGCCATGGATGAGCGCGGACTATTTAATGCACTGCGCGGTTGGATGATTAAAAAAGGCTTCACCTACAGACAGCTCTTTTGGATCACTGGCCTAATGGCGTTTTTCATCTCCCCCATTGCCGATAACCTCACCACTGCGTTATTGATGTGTGCAGTAGTATTAAAAATTGCTGAAAACGAAAAAGCGTTTATCAACATGTGCTGCGTCAATATTATTGTCGCCGCCAATGCAGGTGGCGCGTTTAGTCCTTTTGGTGACATAACCACATTGATGGTTTGGCAGGCCGGTAAAGTGGACTTTTTTACCTTCTTTAATTTGTTCATTCCATCGCTGGTAAATTTTATTGTACCCGCAGCGATTATGAGTTTTTTCATTAAAAACAAACCCTCACACAAGGATGCAGAAGATCTATTTTTAGAAACCCTCACTTACAAAGAGGGTGCGTTTCCAATCCTTTTTTTATTCCTTGCTACTATCGCCAGCGCGGTTCTTGGTCATGTAATCATTCACATGCCGCCGGTATTGGGCATGATGTTGGGTTTAGCCTATTTAAAAATCTATGGTTTCTATTTACGCAAAAAAGGCATAGTGGATTTAAAAAATGCCGAACAAATGCATACCGACTTTATGCCCAACAAAGATGAAAACCCCATCACCAAAGTGCCACTGCCGTTTGATGTATTTCAACCTTTGGCGCGCCTGGAGTGGGACACACTGCTATTTTTCTACGGCGTGATTATGTGTGTGGGCGGTTTGGGTTTTATGGGTTATTTAACCTTGCTGTCCGAATCGCTCTACGGCAATTTCAGCCACACCGTATCCAACGTAAGTTTGGGTTTGATCTCAGCGGTTATCGACAATATCCCGGTGATGTACGCCGTATTAACCATGGCCCCCGATTTCTCTCAAGGCCAATGGCTGTTAATTACCCTCACCACCGGTGTCGGCGGCAGTATGCTATCAATCGGTTCGGCGGCGGGCGTGGCACTCATGGGTCAAGCTCGCGGCTATTACAGCTTCCTCGGCCATTTGAAATGGACACCTGTAGTAGTGCTCGGTTACTTCACCAGCATTTATGTACACATTTGGTTAAATGCTGCGCTGATGTAAATAAACACGCCACACGAAAAAATAAAAAACTAACCGCAACGCAGATTAGCATTACTAATCTGCGTTTTTTTATTCGCACAAATGTGATTTGCCATCTACATTCATCCCGGTGCGGCAATATTTTTGCTGCACTGCATAAACGATGCACAGTGTCGGCAAATTCAACCGCCAGCTTGTACATCCGTAATATCGCGTAATACCCACTGGATTATCACGCCAGATATTATGATCAGTGATTACTCATTGTTTGATTTTTATTATTCAACGAGTAATCGATTCACCGCTAAACAGGGAGTTGATAACTATGCGGAACCTTCTAAAAAAACTTGCAACCAAAATAAGGATTCGTTATGAAAAACCTCACACCACCCACCCAAGTATTAATTGATACCGACGCCGATTTTGATGATTACCTGGCGATGTTGTATTTACTCAAACATCCCGCCATTCAAGTTACTGGCATTACCGTCACCGGCACTGGCGACGTGCATTTAACACCCGGCGTGCGCAATGTTAGCAATATGCTCACCTTGCTTGATGATCCCGCTGCACTAAAAATTCCTGTTGCACGCGGCGCACAAGCGCCGATGATTTACAGCAACACCTTTCCCGGCAGTGACCGCACCGCAGCCAACGAACATTACAACGCCGAATTTCCTGCCACTAATCCAACGCCTACTATTGATTGCGCACAAACTTTTTTGCGAGAGTATTTTATTAATAGCACTACCCCCACCACGATATTGTGTATTGGTGGCGGCTCCAATTATGGGAAGCTATTTGAATCAGCCAAAAGCGATCCACAATTGCGCGCGGCGCTGCAGAAAAATATCACTCGGATTGTGATGATGGGCGGAAATTTATTACCAGAATTTACCCCTCCCGGTTTTGAAGGTGCACAGGGAAACATCCAGGCCACCATGCAACCCACGCCCTACTACACCAACAAAGTAGCGGAGTGGAATATTTTTGTGGATGTACGTGGCGCCGAAGAAATTTTTGCCAGTGGTATTCCCATCACCCTGGTTGCCTTAAACGCAACCCAACAAGTGCCAATTACCGATGCGTTTGTTGCACAAATAAAACAAATCAATAACCCCGCCACCAACTTTCTCTACGCCGTATTAACCAGCAGCACTATTAAAGGTGGTATAGGAAAATATCTGGATTTTTGGGACCCTCTCGCCGCTTGTGTATTAACCACACCTTCGCTGGTCACGACACAAACCTTGTCGCTGCGCGTTGAGCAACAACTCAATGAGGAAGACGATAAGTCCGGCATGATCATTGTAGACAACCAGAGCGGCCATCCGCTTGACGTTGCACTCAGCGCCAACGCCGATGCGGTGTACAACACCTATTTGGAAATTATCGCGCGCTAAAAATCCTGATCATTCTTATCCAAATATTTTAATGACTAGCGAATATTTTTATTATCAATAAGGACCGTGTTATGAAACGTACTTTATTTGCACTGGCCTGCATTTTTGCAGCCAATACCACTCTCGCCGAAAACGCCAAAACCGAAGCCTATCGCGATGCTGCCATTTCCGCGCCAAAAGACTGGCAAGGCCCTAAATTTAGCCTGAGCCACAATTATCCCAAACAGCAACCTGCGCCGTGCACTGCCACTGAATGCCCCTGGCTTGCGATTGATTTAAATATGCAAACCGATTTTTCCGCCGCCGGTGTGCCCTCCTGGGAAAAAAATTCGGTATATAACCAATACATCATGAGTATTTTAAATTATGTGAAACAAGGTCAAACTCTAGACCTGAATAATGCAGAAGGTTTAAAGACTCAGGTCGATGGCAAAGATAAATGGTTTCACATTCCCTGGATGGCATTTGACCAACACACCGGACGCGAATTTGTGCACGGCTTAACCAATGAACGCACTGCAGTAATCAGCGATTTTTACGGCGAAGAGCGTCAGGGTTTACACGGGCTGCCCAATGCCAAAACGGGAACTCAAGCCGGTTTTGAAACCTGGGCGGTCGGGATGTACAACAACTATGGCGGCTACACCATCGGCCAAAGTTGGAGTAAAAAAGGCACGCCCAATATCGAAACCATTAATGGTATTACCTCCACTAAAGGCATGCCGTTTATGCAAGGCACTGTGGTAGTGAAATTTTTATTTACCACTGCCACGCCAACAGATGTTCCCTATTTAACGGGCAGCCCTGCATGGCAGGCAGATCGCCACGTAGAAACCAACCACAAATTTTCCTGTGAACGTAAAGTGCAAGAAGTGCGTTTGGTGCAGGTGGATGTAGCAGTAGTAGATGAACGCTCACCCAGCCGCTGGGTGTATGGCACCTTTGCCTATATCAACGGCCCAGGTAAAACAGTGTGGGACAATTTACAACCAGTTGGTTTGCAATGGGGTATGGATCCTTGGACATTCCCCGCCGTACCGAAAGCGGAATCCATTGCACCACGCCAGAGTGTGTTGAATGAATCCATTAGCGCCTTTGAACATTTTGGTTGCAATGGTCGCCTCGCTGGCCCAGTAGATAACAAACTCAGTTCCTGCATGTCCTGTCACGGTGGCGCTTTTGCTAACACCGCAGGTAATACTTTTGCCACTGGCGCTTACGGCCCACCTATTTTTGGTTTCCCTGGCATCTGTGAGCAATACAGTCAGGACAATGTAGAATATTTCCAAACCATTCAATTTCCACAGGGTTATACCGGTGGCAATTATCCAGACGCCATGAACCTGGACACCTCACTGCAAATGCAAATCGCACTGCAAGAGTGGTCACTGTTTAAAGCAAAAGGCAAAGCTGCTGCTGCCTGTGAGGTGCAATAATGAAAAAATTATTATTGGCAGTTAGTGTCTTAGCCATTGTTACTGGCAGTGCAATCGCACAGGAAAATATTTATAAAAATCTGCAACCCACCATTAGCGGCACACCACTCAATGAAGTGCCAGCGCAGCCTTTTGCGGCATCAGGTGTAGTGAAGCGCCCCTTCTTTGATTATTTTAATTGGCAAAATTTTATTGCGTTAATGTGGCCCAGCAAGGTGCAATCCCACGGCATTCCCTACAAACCGCAGGATGCAAAAGTCTTTGGTAAATACACGAAAGATTTACAACCAGTGTGGCTGGGGTGGAAATCGGCGTTTGATTTATTCCCGCAAAATGGTGATAAACCTATCGCTTGGGAACAAAACAATGGCACCGCCGTCTGTCGTAATATTAAGGCGGGTGACACTCGTCCGGTATTAATTACCGGCTCAAAATTTACCTCAGTAGCAGACGAACTGGATCAAGCTTTTGGCGGCCCGCTGCCGGATCAAACCGGTTTATTTACGCGCTATGAAGTGCGCATGAATAAAGTGGAATACGATTTTGTGCGCAGCAATGGCTATTACAACAAAAGTAACTGGCCAGCCGATGGCATTACCCTGCCCGCTGGCAATGGTGAAGAGGTTGCAGGTGTAATAGAAGTTAAAGCGGCCTGGCGGGATTTACGCAAAGTGGATAAAAAATTCCACTCGCGTTTTTTCACCTTGGAAAATGCGCTGGTTTCCATTCCAAACACCTGTACCGACAAACCCAACAGCATGATTGTGTGCGACTGCGAACCGACTACTGTTGGTCTGGTAGGCTTTCACATAGCACAAAAAACACCGGATTTTCCGCAGTGGGTTTGGGCTACTTTTGAACAGGTGGATAATTTGGGCGAGGACGCAAGCACACCCAAGGACATGCAACCCTCTTATTACGATCCGGAGCTTTATAGAAAGTATCCGCATGTATTGCGCGCAAATCCGGCGGCACACCCCGGCTCCAATCGCGTGCCTGAGGCTACAGATTTTAATCCCGAACCAATTAACGTTGTGCGTTTAAGCCAAATTCCCGATACGCCCAAACCCGCCGCCGGTGAACAGGATTACTCCACCACTGGCATGAACAACATGTATCGCGAAATGCTCAAAGGCACTGTGTGGGAGCACTATCAACTGATTGGCAGCCAATGGCCGCAATTGCCCTCTATTTCACCCAAAACCCCTACCGATGGCGATTTTGGCTGTGAGGATGGCACCGAAGTACAAGCCGGTGGCATGCCTTTCCCGCAATGCCAATTGGCGAACGTGACAATGGAAACCTATCACCAATACGACAGCTGCATGAACTGCCACCAAGGTGCACAACGCGCCGGTGCAGATTTCAGCTGGCTACTCGCCACACGTGCTTATATAGAGCCTACCGGCGAACTTAAAAAATAATTTCATCCACTAACACACAATACTGACTGCTACTTATGAGTCAGTATTGTGTGGCTTTTAATAAGTACTTGCATAAATAATCCTCACGAGTATGAGGCACTGGTACAGAGTTATAGTTTTGTCTGCCGCTTTGGAAACAAGCTATACCACAAAGGCCAGCACACCAACCAGATTGCTAAAACCCAAAAAATATAGCTAAACCACTCATCCAGTTGAACGGTTTTTTCTGGCTCATCAACATATAAAATCGCGGCAAGCAGTAAACAAGAAGCAATACCACCCGCTAAAACGCCCTTAAACCATTGGCGCCATTCATAAAGGGCATAGCTCCAAGCATACAGCTCAATCTTTTCCCTTTTATTTGTTGATGCAAACCGCCCTGCAGCTAATTCATCCAACCATTTAATGACGCCAGAACCATAAACAACAGTAAACCCGAGATACACAGCAGCAAGCCCATGTGCAAATTCAGCCACAGCCCCATTATACAGATCAATTGCAGTTGCCAAAAGCAGAATGAGATCAAGCAAAGGAACACAAAGTAAAACTGCTGTTCCGGTTTTTGGGAGTTTTAAAATGTAACGAAAAAATAGACCTAAAAACAGGAACACCCAAAACCCAACTTCACATCCGATAATTAACCACAAAAGCATTTTCAGTAATCCTTACTCTTTGAAACTATAAATGTCACGACCAAGGGTAGTTACTACTTTATTGATTAAAGGTATTGATTTTTTACCACAGTCACTTGTTAGCTTTTTACCTTAAATAGAAAACCACAATGCAAAACCAGTTATTGGCAATATAACAAACCCAAGTAAAGCTGGGATAGTGAGACCTGTGGGACCACGGAACATGCTAGCTGCAATATCAGTAGCAATTAGGCAACCTAGCCACAATAGTATGGGATGCCACCAGAGATGTTTATACCCAAGGAATATTAAAAATGCTATGCCGTTAATACGGACTAAAATCAAAAAACCTCGTAAAAAAAGACTAACCAAATATATAGACTCAAAGACATTTACTTTAGTGACGAAAGCTAACAGTTTATTAGACGACCACAGCCGTATATCTTCCCGTCGTATATCATTTCTTGTGCGAGATTGCAGCGACTTATAATTGCATAAATATCAGACAGTTAAAATTGGTTTAGGATTTTAAAAAATTGGTATTTCGGCGGTACCTTATCTCACGACCCTTCACAACATACCGGTAATTCCCTACCTGTTGGCGGCCGCTTCGCGAGGCAGTCATACAAATCAAAGCCAATTAAAGACTATTGCAGGATTAAGTGCTATCTGGAATTACACCTTATTACCGCCCTGCCCATTCATTACTAAAAATCAGCAAAAAAAGCCCGGCACATGGACGGGCAACTTCTGCTGTAGCGCACACAGTTACAGTGATTACTAATGAGCCGATTAGATGATCCCAATTCGCCGTATTGCCTTCATGCCCCAGATTAATGCGGATCAGCATTAACGACAGCCCAAGCAGAATGCAAAGTACAAAATTCCATGGCAGGTTAACGATAGCGATAAGTTCATCTAGCGAATAAGGTATTTGAATTAACATCGACGCATCAAGTTCTATGGAGCTGATTTCATCAATTTTGTTGGAGGAATTTGGAATGGAAGTGAGAATAGTTGGCGCGAATTTTTTATTTTCCCGTTTCATCGTGTGGCGCATCCACCGGTTTGGATTCGGGAGATCCTTTTTGCCGCAAGTAAATAGAAAAAACACAATGGCAGCCAGCGAAAGAAACTCACTGTGCCAGTTTTAAATGATTAAAACCAAAAACGATTTTCCGCAAAGACTTGCAGATAGGTAAGTTGCGCAACTCCTTCACTATTAACATCTTTCATCGTCCCAAATAGCCATTGCGACACCCGAAAAATCATCATTTAGTTGATCACAATGCCATTTCACGGCAGCTCTCAGCGCATTTTGTACATGCCATTACACAGACGAAACTAAACAATAATTCCAAATTAACGTTTAGTCCGTTCGCTTCCGCACCATAAATATAAATTGGCCTCAATGTGTGTTACCAAACATTCAAATAAAATTTCTACGCTTAGACTGCCCACAGCAGGTTGCAAATTGGCGGCCGCTCATTCACTACGGGAGATAAATGATGCGAACATCAATAAAACTATTGGGACTTGCTCTTGTGCTCAGCAGCGCAACAGCAATGGCGGCGAATAACGTTACTTATAATTCATCATCTATGTCGTCTGCGATGTCATCAGTGATGAAAGGTACAGCGACAAAAAATGCTGACAATACGGATTTGAACGCCCGTGATAAAAGTGGGGCCACCTTAACCCCACAAAATCAATCGAACGCTGAGCCAGATATTGAGGTTTTAGCGGCTGTGCGCAGTGCAATTGTAGAGGACGACGATCTCTCGACTGCGGCTCACAATGTAAAAATTATGGTGGAGGAAGGCGTAGTTACCTTGCGCGGCCCAGTAAAGAATGCAAATGAAAAAAACCGAGTAGAAGAACTCGCGCGCAACGTCGCGGGGGTTGTGAGTATTGATAACCGATTAGATATCGACACCAACTAAACCTTTGGAGATTTATTATGAAAAATGCAGTTTATTGTATTGCTCAAACTCGCGAACAAGCTGAAACCATCGTCGGTGGTTTAAAGAATGCTGGTTTTCTTAACACTGAAATTTCCGTACTTTTTGCCGACAAATCAGGCACGCGGGATTTCGCCCATGAACAAAATACCAAAATGCCTGAAGGTGCCGCTACCGGTGGCATTGCGGGAATGGGCGCAGGTGCTGCACTGGGTTGGCTAGCAGGTATCGGCAGCTTGGCAATTCCGGGTGTAGGCCCATTTATTGCTGCAGGCCCTATAATGGCGGCGCTCGGAGGCGCGGCTGTTGGTGGTGCTACTGGTGGGGTGATCGGTGGTTTAATCGGAATGGGCATACCTGAATATGAAGCCAAATTGTACGATGGCAAAATTCAAGGTGGTAATTCACTGATCTCTGTTCACACAGACAATTCTGACCAGGTAGACTCGGTGAAAGATATCTATAAACGTGCCGGTGCCGAAGACATTCATTCTACCTCTGAAGGAAGCGCACAGCGCAAAGCGTCTTGAACCTAGTGCGAAGTTATTTAAATGGATTTAAATATTAGTAAATCCAAATAAAAAAGCGCGACGTTAATCGCGCTTTTTTATTAACTATCTTTTCCAGAAAAATCTATACACGTCATTTTTCGTTTAATAGGGAAGATACAGGTGACCTAAGCGCGCTGGGTAACTCACCTAAGTTATGCACCATATTCTTAGTTACCGCGTGTAAATCAGGGTTGTGCGCTATGGAATCACTTTGTGGCGCAGATATTAATTTTTTACCACGGCGGCTTGTTATGGCTTTATTTTTTCTTCAACATACAACAACCATTTGTCTTTATTGTGGTAAATTATTTCAAAACTTTTAACGTGGTATGGCTTACCCATAAAAACAAGATACTTAAGACCTACAGAAAATCCAGGATGAATCTCACAGTCGGTCCAACCATATACCCTACCGCCATAGTTGGTCCAAAATTCTTCACTATTGTGATGATCAAAACTCGTTATTTCTTCCTCAAATAACGGATACCCTAGAATTTCGAAAAATTCTATAGGGCTCCCTTTATGCACCTTGATAGTTTCAAATTTATAATTTACTTCGTTACCGTTTTCGCTAATTGAAGCGCTTACTACCTTAGCCAAGACGATTTGACTAGTTCTTGAAATTAGTTCGTCGGGATGTACCGAGTGTATAGTCGGTTGCTCATCGCAAGAAAATGAAAAATGAGAAAATAATGCAAACAATAAAAATATTAGTCGGTTCATTCTATTTCCATAATGTTTAGCACAACGGCAGTTTGTAAGTTGTGGTTTTGGGGGTTACTTTTTCGCAGCAAAACCACAAAGCCGTAAGTCGAGTAAACCAAGGAAAATTACCCGTCAGCCCCTCACAGAACCGTACGTGACACTCTCGAGTCATATGGCTTTTGTTATTCCAATTATCAGTAATTGCTAAGAGATACGCGATAAAACTATTTACTCTTGGCACTCCTTGAAAACTGTTCAGCAGCACAGTGGCTTGTTAGGCGTGCGATAAAAATTAAGCTGACTGAACGTGGCTTGTTGTAACTTCCGCTATTAACTTACCAGATGTATCAGTAACCGTTGTTTTAACCACACTAACAGTACGACCTTTTTTGACATAATTTGATTTTGCCAAAAACGCTCCAGCCGTATTATTCCCTAGCAAATTGGCATTAATGTTTATTGCCAAAGGAAAGCCTTTCATACCTTTCTCAGGATTAACACCCTCAAGAACAAGTACAGATGCGTTTACATCAGCAAGCCACAAAGTAGCGCCCGCATTAACAGTACCAAAAGGATTCAATATACCTGGTTGTATTGGCATTTCAGATATAACTTCTTCTGATGACCTTTCAATAACCGTAAATTTAATATGACCTTGAACTTCCATGCTTATACCTTAAAAGTAAATTTATATATTATTGGCCTAACAGCATATTCAACGACATAGGCCATAGGCCGTATATCTAGAGAACAGATCTGAACATCCGCGCTGGGCACGAATTCGACTCTCATGATTTAGATTGTCGCAAACCGGCCATTAGCAGGCATCAAGAAACAGCTCAACTAATAGGTTCAATCTGCGCAGATAGAATAATGCATTTCTCCATTTTCAACCGCGCTATAACAGCCAAAACGATCATGCTCACTGCGCTCACATATGGCTGTGGCTGCTGTATTTTCAGGGCTAAAACACATACCCTCACAGTCGCTATCTGACCTACAAGGTTTTCCTCCGTCTTGGTAGTACACCACGCAGGAGGGAATTCCAAATATACCTACTCCTTCAATTTTTCCGCCAGATCTTTTACACGCATCAACGTCAATTTTTTTTAGTGCTTCTGCGCGCATTTTCTTCACATCCTTATCCGTTCTCCACTCATCGTATGCTGCACATCCTGAAAAAAGCATTAAATGTAATACTAAAAGTAATAGTTTCATTAGGTGGACTCAATCAACCAGTTACAAGTAAGGATGGGGGCAACTTTCGGCCATTAGCGGACCTTGGCGACGGGATACTCAGCAAGAGAAAAGACTGATTTTGATGCCGCACTTACCTAATTTTTACCACAGTCGTTTGTTATGTGAATTTGGTAAAACTACAGGCGATTGCTTTTGGCAAACGACTTTAAAGGTGCACGGTAGACCCAAATGAATATAGGCGCTATAAATAGAAAACAGAATAAAAATACTTTTAGGCCTATCCAATAGCTCCCAAGCTCAAGTCCCTTTACCACACCTAAAAAAATAGACCCAAAAAATGGGAGTGCTAGCACATACCCTAATACTTGAAAGAATTGTTTTTTATACATTCTTGATGCTCATTTCACATTTGGAACACTTTGTTATACTTTTTAAAATTTCGCTTTTACTTTTCTTCTTTATAGCCATATTTATCTGAAACTTCATACAACTGATTAATTGCATCCCGGTATTCATAGTATTCTTCCAGTGCTCTGGTTTGTTCATCCATAAATTCATCAAAAGTTTGCCCATGCTCAGAGGCTTGCTGCTGTAGAAATGTGTAAGCGAATGATGGTTTGTCGTCTTCTATATTCTTTTTATCAAAAGATAGGAGCTGAGCGTATATCTCAGCCATTCCCATTCTGAGTCCTTTACTTATGCCATCAATTTTTGCTTCTAAAACTGCATCATCATTTGAGTTCATTTAGTTTTCCATAAGTGTTTTTGGCACATAACATAACTCGGTTGCCTAACGCAGTGGTGAACGGCATAATTTTAGTTGCGGTTTTGTGGAATACTTTTGCGCAGCAAAACCACAAAACTGCGACTTAAAAACTGTCCAGCCACGAAGTGGCGATGCTTGAGCGATTTGTTAAATTTTTTCCAGAAAGCCAAACGAAGCCAAAATAACCCCACCAATAAAAGCGAACACGGAAATAACAATTAATGTGACCGCTGCATATCCCCACGGCGTGCCAGCTGGCTCGCCGGGCCTTTCAGATTTTAGTTGGTTAAGATGCTTAATTTGCGCTATGTAAGCAAAGACATTACCAAACGCCGCTAAAGCAATACCACCGCACATTAAGAACATGGAAGAGACAAACCAAGCCAAACCCTGCTGGTCTTTCTGGTTTCCCAGGAATGCGAGTAAAGCTATGACTCCACCGCCGT
Source organism: Cellvibrio sp. BR (assembly GCF_000263355.1). NCBI lineage: Bacteria > Pseudomonadati > Pseudomonadota > Gammaproteobacteria > Cellvibrionales > Cellvibrionaceae > Cellvibrio > Cellvibrio sp. BR. Next base: position 112,118 of record NZ_JH668203.1, read on the forward strand.
TTATTAGTATCGCGCTTTTCAATGCAGATGCACCTATAGCGATTACGGAGCGGAATTGTTCGAGCTGTGCTTCTTCTTTAAATTCCATTTGAGACCTTCTAGATGATTAGCCAATTTAACGTTTGGTTAAGGGGCGGGCTTTAGCCCGTCCCAGCGAGCGGAGCGAGCGATTTGAACCACTTGTTAGGGCATTAGTTGCCAAGCTTAATAAGCTCATCTAGCTCGGCTTGTAGCCGTGCGGTTCTTTCATTGGTTAGCGATTCTAGCTCTGAGAAATATATCAGGGGATAAATACTGCCATCTCGGTAACTGGCAGCGGCAGCCTCAGCTTGACTTACACTGTAGCGCTCCCACTCTGTTTGACTATTCATGAGTGATTGGCTTTCAAAGTCACCAACTCGACTATCTATTCCAGCAAGTGCTTCCTGCATTTTGAGTTTTGCCTTTTCAAGACTCTGTGCTGCTCGGGAGTTTAACTCTGTCTGAGTTAGGTCTTTCGACTGATTTTCACCTATTAGCGGTGCCGACTCTGATTGCAGAATCATGGCCTTGCTATGAATGGCTGCAGCTTTGCCGGTTAGCTTTGCTTCTAATTCCCGGAGCCCCTCAATATCTATACCTTGCTCATTCATTTGCTTGTGTATATCAAGCAATTTCTTATGTTTGTCGAGGGATTCTATTTGAGGCTTGTTCTCGATTCTTCGCTTAATCAGATAGCCAATGCCGCTAATGATTACGCCAAGTAGTATTAATCCAATTTTCTCGATCATAAGTATGGCTTCGATTTTTGGCCTTGCCCTAACAGTTTATTAAATTGCACCAACTATATAACCCACAGAACCTTATTCCAACTAATTTGGTGGGGTGCTGTATAACTCCAAAAGTAGATGAATCTTCATTCGATTTAGTTCGCGCCAAATCAAAGGGTTAACAGTCACTCCGAATTAATTATGGAGTTATACAGCACAAACAATCTCAATTAGTTACTGCGCTCATTTGGCTTAATTTCCGCTTTGGGCACGTTACTGTCCTTAAAAGCCGTTGCGGTTCGTAAACTCACCAGCAACCTACCTTGATTGTGCCATTGGTTAAAAATGGGTGCTGATCCGCTAACCCCAAAGGCCAAGTAAAGACTATTACACAACCCTGCGCCAACAATAATTACAGCTTATTACCGCCCTACTCATTTATGACTGAAAAAGTTCCAAAAAAAAGCCCAGCATATAGCTGGGCAAAGGTGGGGTTTACGACTAACAGCGGGTTTAAAATTGGCTGATAAATCTCCAAGCTTCTTGTGGAATCCAACTTTCAGGTTGGCCTGCGTCGTGTTGAGATGGCCAGTGGCCGCCGCATTTTTTCAAATCATTTTTGAAAAATTTTGATCTGAAATTCTAAAGCCCAGCCATACCGCAGCCACTAAACCGAGACGCCTCACGGCAATTAGAACCGATTAAAGAAGTTCCATGCTCCAGAGCTATAGAATGAAGGCTGGGAATGCCCACCGTTGAACGAACACCAGACAACAGGTTTACCTGCTGAACAGTTTTGGTACTCCACACAGGGAGATGGCTGCACCGGCACAGTCGTGTTAGAGCAACCGTTAGCTCTGACATAAGCATCGCGGGCTTGAGCACCAGAGCTTTGGCTTACCACAGTGTCGTTATTGCCGTGCGCAATCCAGGCCGCAGTCGCTGAACCGCTATCCACATGAGGCGTCAAGAAGGCACCTGATACAGGCGCGATAGCACGGAAGGTGGTTGGCAACTCGCGGCCCACTGCAAATGACATCATGCCACCGTAACTCCAACCGGTAGAGAAGATACGACTTTCGTCGATACACAGGGATGACTTCAGTTGGGTTAGCATCGACTGCAAGAAAGCTATGTCGCGGCCATTAGCATTTGTCCATCCGTCGGTGCCGGCGGCACGATCAGGCGCAACGAAAATCGCAGTGTTATTAGAGAGGCTTTTCATACCGTAGTAGCCTTGACCTACAACATCGTTCGCACTACCACCACGCCAGTGCCAACCGAAGACCAACTTGTAGGGATTGTTCTGGTTGTAGTTGCTCGGGATATCCAATACGTATTCGCGGTTCAATCCGTTAACGTTAATGGTACGACGGCCACTCGTTAATTTAGCCGGAGCGCCACAGCCAGCCGAACCGACACCAGTACCACCAGCTGATGACGAACTGCTGGAGACCGAAGAACTGCTTGAACGAGGCTCGCCAGTGACGCTACCGAAATTGATATAACCTTCGCAATGCAACCATTCGCTGGGCGCACCGCCACCGCAACGGTTATTCCCCCAAGCTCCAGTGTTTTCTGTCTGCGCTTCTGCTTGACGGGTTACACCGTTAACGTTGACGTAATCGATACGTACATCGGCATTGCCGCCATCATCATTGGCAAAGGCCACAACCACGTCGCCAACCAGAGCCGTTTCTACCGTGTAATTGTTCATGACGGTGCTCAAGGTCCAGGACTGTACCTCAGTACCACCTACGCTGAGAGTGATGGATTCGGTCGCTGTTGTGCCAAGTGCACGCACGGTAATAGCGTTACGAGCACCTGTCGGAACAGATGAAGCAGTGCGTGATGATGAACCCAATGCAACGGATGAGCTGGAGCGCGAAGAACTCACCACCGCTGTGCTGCTTGCCGCAGAACTTGCCGGTGCGGCTGAACAAAGAGTGCCATTAATTTGCGGGCGCTCGGCGGTAGCGCCATTTTTTACCCCTTGAAAACCGAATGACACAGTCTGCCCTGCGGCAATGTTACCATTCCAGGAGACGTTGGATGCGGTGTAAGGATTGCTGCCTGTGAGATTTGCATTCCAACTATTGGTCACACTGTTATTGGCGTACTGCCAATTCACACTCCAATTATTGACTGAAGCCGCTGTGTCATTTTTTATTTGGATACTGGCGACGAAACCATCGCTCCATTCGTTATCGATTTGATAGGTACAAGCAGCTGATGCAGTCTGTGCCGCTGCAGCCATTGCAGTTGCCATACCGAGAAATACAAGTGGTCGTTTTAAATGTTGCAGCCGCTGATGTGCGCTGGATTTACATGCGTTCATGGTTTTATTCCTTCATAAAAGGTACTAGAAAATCGCGAGTGCCGAACAATAATTCGCGATACCGAAGTAGGGTTAGCTGACGATAGTAAATTTTTATTTTTTATTCTGATCGTTATTGTTGTTCGTTGATGAATACTAAAAAACACAGTCATTGTCGGTATTTGTGGGAACCGAACCCCCGCTTTGGGGTTTACCAAAGCGGGGAAAAACTTACCGGGTAGCCGCAAACATTATTTCTTTAAGCGTAACAAACCGAGTTTGTATGGAATGGTGTTGTAATTGCTGTCTGGGCTAGGACCTGCTTCGCCTTGATAAAGGAATTCTAAATTACAAGGATCAACAGTCAGACGCTCGTCGTAACCTGAACGAATCAACTCGCCATGGCTAATACCGTTAGCCCATTTTCCAGTCGGCCATTCCACATTGTTGTTGCCCGCAAATGGATTTGCATCGGTATCCGCCAGTGGTGTCCAGGGGCCATCCAAACTGGTAGATGTCCAGGAACGGAACATGCGTGGGCCGCTCGGCCAAGCTTCCACTAATAATAAATATTTGTTTTGTCCATCCAACTTGTACACGTTGGGTGCTTCAAATAAATATTGGTTGCCATTGCCGCGATGATCCTCCATCACAATTGAATAACCGGAGAAGTTGGGGAAATTGGCGATAGTGGTTTTGGACATGTACAACACACCGTCGTCACGCGAGAAATACAAATAGCAGTGTGTCGCGTTACAAATCACCCAGAAGTCCAATGATCCCGCTGGCTCACCTTGCAACAATTTCCGCTTGGCGGTCCAATTAGGCCTACTAATATCGTCGGTAGTTGAATAAGCACCAGCCCACTGGGTAATCAAATACCATTTATTGTGCGGACGGAAATAAAATACTTGCGGTGCAACAGCATTACCTACCGTAGTTCCATTCATTGAAATATGCGGAGCCTGTTGCGCCGTGTTCCAATCGGTAAAGCTGGTGTACATGGATTTATAAGAGGTGTCGTAGTAAGTCGCGTACACATGGTAAGTGCCGTTGTATTTCACTACCGACGGATCTTTAATGGATTTCCAATTGGCGTTTTTCGGGCTAATTAATGGCCCGGTAGAAGTCCAGCGAAGCGGCGCTTTTAATTCACAGGTTTGTGCCGAGCTACTACTTGAACTACTGCTCGAACTGCTGGGTATTTGTGTCACCTGCCCGGCCACTGAAAAATCATCGGCGTAATAACTGATGCTGGTGTCCGTTGCTTCAATAATAAAATGTTGGAAAGCGGTCGCACCTAACTGGGTGTAATAACCTTGCAGCAAACGCCACTCACTGGATGACGCAGTAATGGTTGCAACATGGGTGTACTCATTGTAGGTAGACGTGTCCGAGTCATCCAAACGTTTTGCAGTAAGAGTGATTACTGAATCCGGTGTACCGGGTGCGAGTTTTACCCACACGGCAGCGTCATACTGGTTGCCGCTGGTGAGTGAACCCACAGCAAAGGTCAAGCCATGCCATGCGGCGGTGCGGCCAGAAATTAATGCACTGGCCGAACCGCTGCGTTTATCTGCCGTAGAACGAGTGACAGTGGCGGCAGTAGTTCCCCAATTGGTCAAGCCAGATTCCACACCACCGTTTTGTGCAAAATTATTGGCGGGAGCTGACGAAACGGCAGCGCTGCTGGAAGGTGAACTGCTCGCAGGTATTGAACTGGGTGCAACACTTGCGCGCGATGATGAACTGGCTGCCGCACCACCACACAAGCTGCCATTGATGGTTGGGCGCTCGGCGCTGCCACCATTTTTATTCACCTGAAACCCGAAGGAAACCGATTGCCCAGCGGCAATATTTCCATTCCAACTCATATTGGTGGCAGTGTAAGGATTACTGCCAGAAAAATTGGCGTTCCAACTATTCGTTATGCGATTGCTACCGTACTGCCAATTCACACCCCAATTGTTCACCGCTGCATTAGTATCATTTTTTACGGTGATGCTGGCGGTATATCCCGTTGACCATTCATTGTCCACTGTGTATGTACAGGCAGCGGAGGCCAGATTAGTCATCGCGAGCAGGCTTGCGCCCAAACCAATTACACCGCAACTTTTGCGCAATAATTGCGACAAGGTTGGCGGCAATAAATGGACGGAGTTATTTTGCTTATTCATCATTAGTCTCCATTGATTAATAAAGTTCTTTTGAGCATTCTTTGTTAAAAAGTGCTTTGTTAATAAGTGCTTTGGTAAAAGCACCGTGTTAAACAGCATTTCTGATTGTGATCAGATATTTTTTTATTGACCGAGCCGATATTTTTATAATTTGATTGGATAAGTTTATAAATTGATTAAATGGCTTTATGGATTAATTCGATAATAATCAAAATCCACATAACCCCCGGTAGCTTGGGTGGCATAATTAAATAACGCAAAGCGATAGCCCATAAAATGCTTGAGGTCGTAAGTCATGCGTAGGGTGTTGCCGATTACCGTCCAGTTATTGCCATCCAGGCTGTAATAAAATTTCGCCTGATCTGTTTGATTGCGAAAATCCATGTCGATACGGAAATAAACACGATCTTGATACAAACCAATACGCGTAATTTCCTGTGGTGTACCTGACGTGGTATCCACCATCACAATGGATTTATTGCCGTTGGATTTATTCACACCCACAAAACCATAGCGCGCTTGCAGTGCACCCAAGCCTGCGTAATCGCCATCTTTCATCGCTGCCGTTTCCAGCGCGATACGCGCCGAACTCTGTGGGCCGAAAGTGCGCTGTGTAAGCGTGTTGCGTGTAAACTCAAACGTGGAATCCAGACGCTTATTGGTGATGCGCAAAAAACCCGGGCGCGCGAGCAGTGACCAAGCAGAATTATCCGGGTTGTGATTCCATTGCCATTGCAGTGGCAATGTTGCTGAACCCTGCGAGCCCTGATTGAACTCATCGCTGGTTACAATGCCGTTTAGGGCTTTATTTTCGACAGTGAAGCCCAACTTTTGCGGCACTTTTCCACTCACACCCATTACCGGCCAACCGTCTTGCCAGCTCACGGGCACCAAATAAGGAATACGCCCTACTGCGCCGCTATCGCGAAATAAATAGGCGTACCAATTACCAGTAGGAGTGTCGATTAATCCACCCTGCGCCACACCTTGATCCTGTAAGACGACACGCCCTTCATAAGGCCCGGTTAAATTTGTGGCGCGGAAAATTAATTGTGTGCGTGATTTTCCCGAGGGCCAGGTGATTAATGAAATGTAATAGCGGCCATTGATTTTTTGCAGATGTGTACCTTCAGGTCGCACAATAAAATTGGTACCTGCCACCGCAGAGGATTTAGCAATAATGGTTTGATTTAAACCGCCCGCTTTAATCGCCGAAGCATCCGCCGTGAGTTCAATAATTTTTATATCATCAATACCGTAAGCCAAAAATGTGCGACTATTTTCAAAAAATAACGAGGCGTCGTGATACACACCATTCAAGGCGGAAACCGACCAAGGGCCGCGTTCAATATTATTGGTTTTGTAGATATAGGTTTTATTGGTGGTATAAGAAAAGGTGCTCACATAATAAATGCCGTTCACGTAGCGGATACTGCTTGCCCACGAACCCTTGCTGTAGGCGTTTTGGCCATTTTCCAAATTGAGCGCGCTGGTGTTATCCAATGTGGTGTAGGCGTAATTTACCAATGACCAATTCACCAGATCAGTGGATTTCATAATCGGTACACCAGGGCTCATGTGCATGGTGGTACTGCTCATGTAATAGGTATTACCGACACGAATTACCGATGGATCGGGAACATCGGCCCAAATATTCGGATTGCTCGCTTCAATCAAACTAATGGCGGAAGACGAACTGCTAGTGACCACCGACGAGGGTGTGGATGATGCAACAGAAGTGACAACTGAAGAATTTACTGATGAGCGCAGTGACGATATTGCAGAGGAAGCAGCGGATGACACTGGTACAGAATTGCCACAGAGCGCTCCGCTAACCTGCGGAATTTCTGCGGCCGCCGAACCCTTGGTGCCTTGAAAACCAAACTCTACGGTTTGATTCGGTTGAATACTGCTGTTCCAACTTAACTGTGTTGCTGAATAAGGGTTACTGCCCGAGACATTGGCATTCCAACTGTTACTAATGCGGTTATCACCAGCGTATTGCCAATTCACTGCCCAGCCATTGATAGCAGCTGTCGTATTATTGGTAATTTTTATCGCCGCTGTAAAACCGTTGTTCCATTGATTGGTAACTTGGTATTGGCAGCTTGCGTTTGCATTCCACGCAAAAAATAATGCACATAAACTGCTAGAAATTTTTGCAAATTGCGCCGCATGGCGAACACTTGCCTTGATAGTAGTAAACATGGGAATTCACCCTGATTATTGTTAAATGGGCGTGGTTTAACCAAGGGTGTGATCCACAAAATCCATTTTATGGATCACAGCAAAGCTGGTTTACTTGTTAGCCTGGTTATTTATTAATGTAATTGTTTAGCAACCAGGTCATTGCAGGGCGTGGCGTACCGTTTTCGGAAATCAAGCCAGAGCCTTCAATCCAGGTTCTGCCGTTTACATAACCCCAAATGGTGATGCCTTTAACCTGTGGGTGATCCCAAAATACCGGGAAGTGCGCCTGGAAGTTCTGCAGCTGAACCTGGTCATTGGTATCGCCAATATCGTATTCAGAAATATAAATAGGCTTGCCTACTTGATTCCAAATATTGTCGATTGCCGTTTTCACTTGCGCGGCGGTCATCCCCTTCAATTCGTGCGCTTGCAGGCCGACTGCATCTATGTAGTTGCCTTGCGCTTTGGCGAGTGCAATAAACTCATTGTGCTGCCAGCGAATATTGTTGTAGTCGTTGAGGATAAGAATGGAGTTTGGGCAATATTGGCGCGCTAATTGGAATACACGTTGAATCCAGTTATTGCCATACGCCCGCTGTGCATAACCCGCTGGTTGATGGCCGGGCACTGCTTCGTTCACCACATCGATCATTGCGGTATCCGGGTAGCGGGCGCAGTAATCGCGAATCCACTCTTCAATTTCTGCAGCAGTTTCCGTCGCACTCAAATTGTTGAGCCAAGAAGGTGACTGTGCCCCCCATATAAAGGTGTGTGCTTTTACCGGGATATTGTGTTGGCGTGCGTAGGCATAAATGCGATCAACCGGCGCCCAGTTGTACACATCGCGGGTACCTTCCACTGAGCCCCACTTACCTTCATTTTCGCCGGTAATTTGATTCCAGTAATTAATGAAATCAGAGCGAACTGCACCTGAGGTGGTGATATTGCCGATAAATTTGCGTGTAGTGCCACCCGTTGAACTGCTGCTGGAACTGCTACTGGACGAAGCCGCTTGCCCACCGATGGAGAAATCATCCGCGTAGTAACTTACCGTGGTGCTTTCGCCTTCAATAATAAAATGTTGGAACCCGGTGGTGCCGCTTTGGGTGTAATAACCTTGCAACAAACGCCACTCAGTGGACGATGCCGTCACGGTAGAGACACGGGTATATTCGTTGTAGGTTGTGCTGTCGCTATCGTCCAGACGTTTGCCGGTGAGGTGGATAACACTGTCAGGTGTGCCCGGTGCCAATTTCACCCACACCGCTACATCGTACTGATTGCCACTGACCAATGAACCCACATTGAAGGTAATGCCGTGCCAGTTGGCAGTGCGGCCGGAAATTAACGCACTTGCAGCACCGCTGCGTTTGTCTTGTGTGCTGCGCGTAACTGTTGCTGCGGTACTGCCCCAATTGGTCAAATTATTTTCCACACCGCCATTTTGCGCAAAATTGTTCGCAGGAACGGTATAACCACCGGATGAAGATGAACTGCTGGAAGTGCCTGGCATAGAACTGGGCACTGAGCTTGAAGACGGTGGCACTGAGCTAGGTGCTGAACTTGCCGATGAAGTTGTTGCACCACCACAGGCGGCGCCATTTACACTGGGGCGCTCGGCAGGTGCACCATTTTTATTGCCCTGAAAACCGAAGGTGACAGATTGGCCTACGGCGATGCTGCCGTTCCATGCCATGTTGGTTGCTGAATAAGGGTTGGAGCCAGAAAAATTGGCATTCCAGCCACTGGCCATACGGTTGTTCACATATTGCCAATTCACATTCCAATTATTAATGGGCGCACCCGTATCATTTTTAATAGTGATGTTGGCAACAAAACCGGTATTCCATTCACTTTCAATGGCGTAGGTACATGCCGCCATACTGGTTTGCGACAGCGCCGCGAGTGCGACACCAGCACCAATCAGCGCACAGGAGCGCTTGACTGTGTGGGTAATAAAGTTTGTTTTGTACATAGTGTTAATCTCCGCTTTTTATTAGTCGAATACCCGGTGCACATGTAAAAAAACCTGCGCAAAAAAAACAGGCTGTGCACTAGCTCCTTGATGTTAATCACAATGAGTAAAATAGAGCTGCTCAGCAGTAACCCAAGGCTATTGCTGAAGCGCGAGAATAGGTAAGCGGAGCAGAAAAAAATGGAATTATTGAAAGATTTTTTAAGAAATGTAAAAAGTTGAAGGTTTGCTGTAATTATTTTAATGTAAATTTAAACGACAAATTGCAAAATGATAACTAGTTTGTAGTGCATTTCCTTGCTGTGAAACGACGCATCTGTTACGGCTATCTGTTACAGAATATTTATAAAAAATATCGAAAAAAATCAAACCAACATCACATCAACGTGAAACTAATATCAAGACAGCTCTTTAATGGGATACAAGGCTTTAAAGGTTTTAGGCACACAACCATATTCCGCTTTAAATAATTTATTGAAATAAGACACATTGTTGTAACCCACCAAATACGCAATTTCAGATACATTCGCCTCTTCATTTTCCGACAGCAAGCGCGCCGCCTCGGTCAAACGTAATTTATTTAAATAAGCGGTGAAGGTAAGCCCCAACTCCTCTTTTAAAATGTCATTAATTTTGGTGCGATTGGTTCCCAGCGTGGTTGCGGCGATTTCCAAACTCAACTCAGGGTTGGCGTATTCCGTTGCCATAAACCGCAACACTGCACTTTTTTCTTTATCTTTTTGTGGCGCTATAGATAGTTTTTTATACGCCATCAAGGGCTGATCCAACCTGACCCTTTCGCGAATATCCACGGTTAATACCGCCACATAGCGACGCAATAAAACAATCAAGAACACAACCCACAACAGCACTACCAGCGCTATCGCTACATAGAGATAGGTAAAATTATTACCGAGCAACTGCACATCGGTTATTTTTACGTAGGAAGGAGTATTGAGCGGGCTTTGCAGCGAATTTACCCAGGCGAACCCCATGGTTTTATCCAAGCGGTAGCCGGTATCACTGTGCTCAAAGCCATAGCGCCCCAACCACCAATAAGGAGTGTCCAATTCATCAAATTGGATATTGATGGTGGCCCAATCATGACTGCACGAGAAAGCCGTAGAGGACACGCGGCGGGTTATGGGTTTATTAATATCGGTGACTTTGTCATCAAAACTAAACAGGGCAAATAGCAGCACATTTTTGGGGTCGCACAACACCTTAAACGACACGCTGCTGAATTGTGTAAGGTCAACCACTTTTTGGGGCTGTGCAGAATCCATAAACGCAATGGTGTAATGGGTATAGGGAAAGGGTTTGTGCGGGTCAAGAAAAAACTCGTATTCAACAGTCCCCACTTCATTCTTAAGGGAGAGACGGGTTTTGCCATCGGGGACTTTGGGCTCCACTGCGGAATGCCATAAATAATTGCCATCGCGCGCGGGAAACAGTGATGCCGTCAACTGTGATTTGGAGGCGCCCAGCTGCAACAACGCAGCCGAAAGCAGAAGCAGTGCAATAAAAGCGGCGAGTGCATTTTTATAAAACGTCAACATGATTAAAAGTGGCCATTAAGTTTATGCAAAATACCCCAGCGCTATTTCCATAGCTGCTGCAAACAGTGGGTGCGCGCCTCACCCATTACCACAACCCACAGCCAGCTACTGTGATAACACAGGCCAGCAGCGACAGGCGGTAATAAATTGTTATGGGAATCAATGCAATTAAACGAAAACTTTTATTATGTTGACCGAATAAAAACCAGCCGAATTTACCTATGAAAGAATTACTTTGCCTATAAAAAGAATGAAGCGCGTATAGGCAACTGCGCAGGCAAGAGTGCATAGGATTTTATCGCGAGGCAAAGGTACCACCGATACCAGAGCAAATGCACCCACTGGGTAAATATTTTTTAACTAACAAAAATCACCGGAGCGACTTACTGCACTTGGGACAATACTTTTTCCACATCAACACCAAAAATCATTACCCCCAATGGTTCAAATTTTTGGATAGTGTAAAGCGGCACACTCAGCTGTAATTGGAAGCGCTTGGTGGATTCATCGTAACTAATATCGCCAAAAATAAGGCTGTTGGCCGGCTTGTTGTAAGCGCGAATAAATTTCTCTTCATCGCCCTGCCAGTAATCCGAGGTCATATCGCTAATCGCCACATTAAGGCCGCGCTTGTCAGTCACTATAACCTCGGTGATCATATCCGGCGCCTGTTTTTTCATTTCGCGCAGCTCAGCAGAGAGCGGTTGATTGACCAATTCAATAGAGTAGGCAAAATCATTTTCTGCGAAAGCGTGTATCCATTGTTTATCGCGCGCATTAATTTCCTGCTGGCTCAATGTCGCGCTGGTTTTATTCGCCGCAACCAGCGCTGGCTCCAAACTGGGCAAGCGTTTCCAGCGCTCAATTTTTCGCCCGAGCAATTCTTTTATTTGTAACTGCTCGTAATCGGTTACTACAAAATTAACCGATGAGCAGCGCGTGATATGGCGATTGAATTCCACCAAAAAGCCCGGGTTCTGGTTTAAAAACTGTTCATTAAAGTAAACCCCGAGCGGCACATAGCGAAAGAAGCGCGACTGGAAGTGATTCAAATCCATATTCAGCTCTTTGCTCGCCTGTATAAAATGTTCACGGTCAGCAAGAATCACATCAATACGTTTGGACTGTAGCATTTTGATGAGCTGGGGCAGATTATTGCCACTCATCTCCACCTTGTAACCCGCCTCGGCGAGCCAGGTCTCCTGCTGGCTGCCCAAAATGGAACCCAGCCTGTACCCCTCACGCCAGGATTCGGGAGCGATAGTGTCATTGCGCCAAAACCAGTACCAATTTTCCAATACCAAAGGCGATGACAATACCGCATAAGGGTCGATTTGGCGCATGGGAATGGCGGTGAAAAAGCCATCAATACGGTTGCTTTTTACATCCTGATAGGCGCGCCGCCAGGGCATGATTTGCACCGCATATTCGCGCTGCATACGGCGGAAAATACACTGCAAATGCGGCAACAGATTTTGCTCATAACCCGTGGCCGAGCCAGCACTAAAAGCAGAGGAGTTATTAGTGGCTAAATTAATAACCGCGCCGGGTTTTCCGGGAGAGTCCAGTGGGGTATCGGCGGCAATACTTGATTCAGCCAATGCACCACCTGCCCACAGGGAAATCGCGATGAATACCAACAACAGTGACCGCATAACAAAGCTCCCGCCCATTCTGTCGCCATCCGCACAGTAATGATAATACCCAGAGAAAAGATTATAGATTGGATGTGCCGCTATGCCATTCTGATAACTGGCAGCAACTAGGGGACAGAAGAGAACTGCTGCAAAAAGTCGCTGCGCAGTGCCGTTTCGGTGGCAATGGCAAGGCGGGCGATGGAGTCCTCGCGCTGCTGATTGATGTCCAGCATGGTTGCAGATTCTGCACCAGCCCACGCCAGCAGTTTCTGCAGTGCAGCGGGCTGATCAAACAATCCGTGCAAGTAGGTGCCCATAATCGCACCGTCGTCACTGATGGCACCATCGGGTACTTGTTTGTCGGCGCCATCAATAGCGCAATTGAAATAACACGCCGGTTGCAATAACGCGGCACCGCGACTGATTCCAGTGTGAATTTCATAACCGGCGAGTTCAGTGTGTTTGTCCCACAATACACCGGTGCGCTGTTGCAATATTTTTTCTTCGGTCAGTTCGGTGCTGAGCGCCAAATACCCCAACCCGAGGGATGTACCCGGTGCAGATTCCACACCTTTGGGGTCGGCAATCGTTTCGCCCAGCATTTGAAAACCACCGCAAATACCGATTAGCTTTCCGCCATAACGCAGGTGTTTTTGAAGTTGTACATCCCAACCTTGCGCGCGCAAAAACTGCAAATCGGCACGGGTATTTTTGCTGCCGGGAATAATTACCAAGTCGCACGCAGGAATGGGTTGATTGGGCCCAACCCAGTGAAAATTAATCTGTGGGTGCAAACGCAGTGCGTCAAAATCGGTGTGATTGGAAATACGCGGCAACGCGAGCACTGCTACCTTTAATTGCGCCGCGCTTTTAGGGGCAGATGCGGTGAGCGCGTCCTCCGCATCCAAATACAAACCCTGCAAATAAGGGATCACCCCTAATACCGGCTTACCGGTTTTTTGCTCCAGCCAATCCAACCCGGATTGCAATAAACCTAAATCGCCGCGAAAGCGATTAATTACAAAACCTATCACTCGTGCTCGCTCGGATTCACTTAATAATTCCAGTGTGCCGACCAAATGCGCAAATACACCGCCACGATCGATATCCGCAATTAAAATCACCGGGCAATCCACCGCTTCGGCAAAACCCATATTGGCAATATCGCGGTCGCGCAAATTAATTTCCGCCGGGCTGCCCGCACCTTCTACCAAAATCACATCGTATTGCTGCTGCAAGCGTGCGTAGGAATCCAATACATAACCCATCGCCTCGGTTTTGTAATCGTGATAAACCGCCGCTTCCATATCGGTGACTGCTTTTCCCTGCACTATTATTTGCGCACGGGTATCACTGGTGGGTTTGATTAAAATCGGGTTCATATCCGTATGCGGTTCAAGCCCCGCCGCTTGCGCTTGCAGCGCTTGCGCACGGCCAATCTCACCACCATCAGTTGTGACAGCGGAATTGAGAGCCATATTTTGCGGTTTAAATGGCACTACCGAAATGCCGCGATTTTTTAAAATACGACACAAGGCCGCCACCAACGTGGTTTTACCCGCATCGGAGGTGGTGCCTTGCACCATTAAGGTCTTAGCGCCTTGGATCATTAGGGTTTTGCTAGAGAGGCTTACCACTCAATACCCTTCTGTGCTTTTACGCCGGCGTTAAAGGCGTGTTTGATGGCTTTGACTTCGCTAAAAGTATCAGCCAAGTCTTCCAGATATTTTTTAGCACCGCGCCCAGTGATGATTACGTTTTGGTTGCGCGGGCGATTTTGAATTGCGGTAATGACTTTATCTTTATCCAGATATTTGTAGTTAAGCATGTAGGTGAGTTCATCCAGCAATACCAAATGGATATCCGGATCGCGGAATACATGTTCACATTCTTCCCATACTTTTTCAGCGGCAGCTTTATCTTGTTCGGCGCTTTGGGTTTCCCAGGTAAAACCAGTGCCCATCACAAAATATTCCAACTGCGCATTGGCACCGCGAAAAACACTTTCGGTTAAAAAGTTTTTTTCGCCACATTCCCAAGTGCCCTTAATAAACTGCACTATGGCGACTTTGTAGCCATGACCAAGGCAACGCAGCGCCGTGCCAAAACCAGACGAGCTTTTCCCTTTGCCATCACCGGTTAATACAATGACTACACCGCGTTCTTCATCGGCGCGCGCGATAGCAGCATCAACAATTTCTTTGCGCTGCTGCATACGTTCTTGATGGCGTTTGGCTTTTTCATCGCTTTGGCTATGGTCGTCGGTCATGATGCGGCTCGCTAGTAAGTTAAGTGGCGGATATTTAGCGTCATGCCCGCGCATGCGGGTATCCAGAGTTTTAAACTTTGGACTCCTGCTTGCGCAGGAGTGACGAAGATTAAATTCCTCCCTTTACAGGAGGAATGGGTTTAATTAAACCATTAAAAACGATAAGTGATGCTAGCTTCGTAATTGCGTTCGGGTTGAGGGTACTGCCCCCAGCTTGCCTGCAGGCCGGCATAGCGCTCGTTCGTCAGGTTTTTAATGCGGCCAGCCAACTCCAATTGTTTGTATTCCCAAATTACATTCAAGTTAAACAACTGCAGTGCACTGACTTTTTCCATCGCGTTGGCGTCATCGTCATTTAAATAACGCGAACCCAAGTAAACAGATTCCAAATTTACAATCAGCGACTGCACTGGCTGGAAATTAATAGCGAGACTAAAGGTGTTTTCACTCACGTAGGGAATAGAATTACCTTTATTAACACCTTCACTTAACTCTGCATCGGTATAGGTGTAATTTCCACGCAAACCAATTTCATCGCTCAGCTGGAACTGCCCTTCAAAAATGAATCCCTGGCGCTCGGAATCAGGCAGGTTAATATTTTTATAAACAAAACTGTCAAAGGTGATTTCGTCATTCAAGGCCATATGGTAGAGCGAGTAAGTCACACTGGCTTTTTCGCCCGCCCATGCAGCACCGGCCTCGTAGGATTGACTGGTTTGCACCTCCAAAAATTCAACACCGGGTAACACCGCACCATTTTCATCAGCATTGGCGAAACGGAAACCGTCAGCATAACGCGCAAAAAGTCGCCACTGGGGATCAATTTGGTAATTCAAACCCAATTCACTCGCGTTGACTTTGTCGTCGTGCGCAGTTCCCAGTGCAAAATTTTCATCATCCACTGTGCTGTAGCGTACGCCAGTGGAAACGTTGAGTTTTTCCGTAATGGGATAAACCAACTGCGCATAGACACCTTCTACTTTTTGCGCAATATTGGTAAAGCCATCTTTAGTGGTGTAATCCGCATCCGTGTGATCGTAGCCCATAGTAACTACCGCCACACCATTACTGGTTGCAATATTGCCTACTACACGCGGAGTAATATTTTTTACTCGCAAATTACTGTCAGAACGCCAGGGCGAGTAACCGTCCACCAAATAGTAATCATCATAAAAGGCGATGCTGTCTTCATCGCGGTCAGCATATTCAGCAAGGAATTGCCAAGCCTCAGTAATATCTATACCGGTACCAACACGGATTAAATCGGTTTGCTGATCACCGTAGTTATTGGGCGAGTAGGTAACGCGAGCATCCACCGCCGCTTGCGCATTACTAATCGCACCAGGTAAACGCAGCTCATCATCAATCGCCTGCCCTTCAACAAATACAAAGCCTTTTGCAAAATCGTAACGCACATTTCCCAGTACGTTTTCATAGGCATTTTGGTTGTTATCGCGGTAGTTATCTGCATTGCGCTTTTGTGCGGAGACACTGTAACTCAAACCATTTTCAAAACCCTGACGCACACTGGCGGTGTAGTCTTCCAAATTATCGGTGCCACTGGTGGCGCTAATGGTGCCGTCGGTTTCGCCGACTGCTGCACGTTTGGTAATGATGTTGATTACACCACCGACTGCCTGATCACCGTACAACACACCCGCACTACCCTGCACAATTTCAATGCGCTCTACATCTTTTAACGAGACAGTGTTTAATGCCGGTGCTGCGAGGCTTGGGTTATTTAATTTGCGGCCATCCACCAATACCAACACGTTGTTGGCGCCTGACAAACCGCGCATGGATGCAGTGACATTACGCG
The DNA here is from genome assembly GCF_000263355.1 of Cellvibrio sp. BR. Lineage (NCBI taxonomy): Bacteria > Pseudomonadati > Pseudomonadota > Gammaproteobacteria > Cellvibrionales > Cellvibrionaceae > Cellvibrio > Cellvibrio sp. BR. The sequence continues at coordinate 128,810 of NZ_JH668203.1, forward strand.
CACCGCTGCCGTCGGAATCGGTGAGTTGAATACCCGCTTGGGTACGCAGTACTTCCGACAATAATTTTGCGCCGCTCACGCGAATTTCTTCTTCGCTAATGACTTTGATTTGCGTCGCAACCGGCATGGTTGCGGTTTCGCTGCGGGTTGCACTCACATACACGGTATCTAGTTTTTTCTCGGCGGCGATAGACACCGGCGCGACAATAGAAATAATCGCGGCACTGAGGCCACTCAGTAAAAACACGGTTGATTTGCTAGACATGAGATTCCTCAATCCAAAATGGGATGAGGGAGGGAAAGCGGAAAAATAGGTATGAGCCGCAGCCCAATACACACACAGATTTCCACCGATGTTGCCCTCCGCGACATCGTGAACAAAAAGGAGCAAATGCTCCGGTTTGAGGCTGGTATCGGACTCATTCACGCGGGATTAACACAGCGCAAATACACCGTTGCGGGGGCAGTGTCGGGATTGCATCGCCGTTAATAACGCAGGCGATACGCACCGACTTCCCATTGACTCTGATCCTGGCTTGCTCTGGTTAAAGAGCGATTACCCATCAGACACCTCGGGCGCGCAAGGTAAAGGCGCGCGCCATGCAAGTCAATCAATTCCTGCCAGCGGTACATCATGCAAATCACTACCCTTTAAAACAATATTACAATTGATATTATTTATCATTTGAGAATAAAATGGCGTCATTTACATCAGCCCCGAGAGCCAGACACCATGACCCACACCAAAACCCTGCTTGCCAGTGTTATCGCCAGCCTGTTATTGGCACCTGCTACCAGTTTTGCTGCAGAGCAACCGGGCAAACTCAAAACCGTAAAAGTGGAAGCCGACGCACTGGGCAATACCACGGAACAGACCGACGCCTATACCACCGGCAGCATGAGCACCGCGACCAAACTGGATTTGAGCATCCGCGAGACACCGCAATCGGTGTCGGTGATTACCAGCCAACAAATTGAAGACTTGAACATCACCACTATTAATGAAGCTCTCGATACCGCAACCGGTGTGAGCGTGAAGCGTTCGGAAACCGACCGCACCTACTTTGAAGCGCGCGGCTTTAACATCAACAACTTCCAAATGGATGGCGTAGGCATTCCCTTGCACTGGGGTTTGCTGGAAGGCGATATCGATATGGCCACCTATGACCGCGTGGAAATAGTGCGCGGCGCCAGTGGTTTGATGAGCGGTTTAGGCAGCCCCGCAGCCACCGTCAACCTGATCCGTAAACGCCCTACGGCGGAAACCCAAGCCAGTGCCAGCCTGACCCAGGCGCGCTGGGATGACACCCGCCTGCAAGCCGATGTGTCCGGCCAGGTAGCAGAACCCATTCGCGCCCGTGTGGTGGTAAGCGAACAGAGCCGCGACTCCTATTTGCAGGATTACCACAAAGACCTGAGCAGTACCTATGGTGTGGTGGAGGCCGATTTGGGCCTGAACACCCTGCTCACCGCTGGTATCAGCCGCCAAAAAAGTGAAGCCGACAGCCCTATGTGGGGCGCCCTCACCCTGACTTATCTGGCCGATGATGGCAGCAGTCGCCCCACCAACTTCCGTCGCTCTATGAACAGCTCGGCCGACTGGGCTTATTGGGATGTAAAAGACACCCGCAGTTTTGTGGAGCTGGACCACACCTGGGCCAACGGTTGGAATACCAAAGCCACCTACAACCGCACCAAAACCCAGGGCGCACAAGAGCTGCTTTATGTATACGGCACACTCAATGAAGATATGTCTGGCCTGGGTGGCTGGGCGGGCAAATTTGACCGCGAAACAGACATCAAACTCTTTGATGTCGCCACCAGCGGCGAATTTAAAACCGGTGACTTAACCCACAAATTGGTAGTGGGTTTCAATCAAGCCGACAACGAGGTGGATGAGTACGCTCTATATGACTACACCACCGGCAACGGCTTTCCGGCCATTACCAATATGGCCGAATGGACCGGCGATACCCCATACCCCACCTTTGCCGACATGCCCAATGGTGAAATCACCAGCGACAAACAAACCGGTGTCTACTTGGCGGGCCAGTTCAGTTTGAGCGACGACTTGAAACTGCTGACCGGCGCCCGTTCAGCGCGCTACGAAAGCGACAGCGTCAGCTACGGCGCCAATCTGAGTAAAAAAGATGATGTAGTGGTGCCCTACGCTGGCCTGACTTACGACCTGAGCAAACAACTCACGCTCTACACCAGCTACACCGAAACTTTTACCCCGCAAAGCGAGAGCAAGCTGTCCGGCGAGCGCCTTGATCCGGTGACAGGTGTAAATAAAGAAGTGGGGTTAAAAGGCGAATTCTTTGAAGGCAAACTCAACGCCAGTTTCGCGGTGTTTGAAACGGCACAAGAAGGTTTGGCGACAGTGGCCGGTTTTAATACCGACCCCACCCAGGGTGAAACCGGTAATTATTACGAGGGCGATAACTATGAATCGCGCGGTTTTGAATTTGAAATCGCCGGTGAACTGACCGAGCAAATCAACCTGGTGCTGGGTTACACCAACCTCACTATCGACGATAACAAGGGCGAAGTCTCGCGCACCTTTACGCCCAAACAATCCGCCAAATTTACCGTCAATTACTACCCGCAATTTGCGCCAGGTTTGAAGTTGGGAAGTTTTGTGGAATACCGTTCAGATACCTATCTGCGCGGCACAGTGATCGAGCAGGATGCATTGACGTTGGTGGATCTCTTTGCCAGCTACGAATTCAACGACAACTGGTCGGCATCACTCAACCTGAGCAACATCACAGACGAAACCTACCTGACCAGCTTCGAATACAGTCAGGCTTACTACGCCGAGCCGCGCAATATCAGCGCGACGATTCGTTGGCAGTATTGATTAAACCAAGCTTGTAATACTTCTCTAATTGCCCAATCGAAAAAACCGGGCGAAAAAAATGGGCGCTACGGCGCCCATTTTTAAAAGCATTAAATTATCCCTTTCTCAATTTTTTCAGCTAGTTTTTTAAATTCATCAAACATCCCTTTTTCAAAAAGCATTTCGTCAGTGAACATAGCCTCTTGAGGATCAGTGGAGTCATCCCATAGATGACTATAGCGTGAATGATTACGAAATCTGTATCCAGACGTACCGAACATCCTCGACACAATTAGTTTCTCGCCATTGATTATCTCTTCGTAACCAAACTGACCTTTAGGTAAGCCACCCTCAGCTTCCGTTTTGAAAAATTTTTCTTCGATAACGTTCACGAACCAAGCGAATCCTTCCTTGGGAATTTCTAACTCAGTCCCACCAACCCAATAACTAGCACCACCATCCAAGGGAGCATAAAGACCCTTTTTTGCCCACAATAGATACTCACCTTCTTTTAGCCAAAAACAGTAGTCATTTTCATTTAGGTGAGATTGAAACTCCGCGTATTGATAAACGATACGTGGATCGTTTATCAGATTTTCGGGGTCTGTATTGGAAATTTTTTTCATGCTATATCCTTAGCAATTAACGCTTTTTAAGATCTTAAAATTCTCGTTACATCATCTATCAATTCCTTTAAAACAAGTTCATCAGGGCTAGCTAATTCACGTGAAGATAGAATTGAATAGGTAAATGTAGTATCAGAGGCCAATTCTTTAGATGGATTTTTACCAGCTGCCGCATTGTCACGTATGAATATCATCTGATTTTTAATCGACGTTAATATATTTTTTGAAGTATATTGCGGGGGGGTCGTATCTATTGCGTCAATAACTTTCTGAGCTGCAATGCGAAGCGTGTTGTATTCCATTTTAAATTCCAATTTTATTCAAAGAAATAATAGTTTTTTTTGTTGTATCATTTACAAACAATTGTTTTCCGCCACCAACAGTACTCACTGGATTGTTTGGATTTGTCCAGTTATCAACAATAGGTTTTGAGTAAGACAACAACCCCTTGCCACAAGGCACTTTAAACGAAGTAAGGGTACGACCTTCAGCACTCAATCCCAATGCATCAGGAGTTTGATTGCTCATAGGATCAAACCAGTTTCCTGGAAATCCATGGGAGTTAACGTACTGAGTCATTTCATCAGGAGGAGGAAAAATCATGATTTCAACAGGTTTAGTTAGGTCTACGCCGCCATCAATGCCTGCCACTTCATCACCAATCGCGTTAGCAATTTGACTTTCAGAGAATCCATTAGATTCCAGAAAGAATCGACACAACTTTTCTCTTGCCTGGATATGGAAACTAGAACTGCCTTCACTTTTTGCCAATGCAACTTCTCTTGTGGTGGGCTCTTCATATACAAAAACGCTAAGGTCACTTTCTGATTGGGAGTTTTTATGCGTACCTAGAGCAGTGACATCAATCTTTCCAGGGTTCTCCGAAACTGATTTATCAACCGCACGATTAACTTCCGGTGCCAAGGGCACTGTTCTATCTGCAGTGGTTGCAGCGACATACTCCACCGCTTTTGACGGAGGGGCTTTGGGTGGCAAGGGGATTTTATAAGCCAATAATTCGCCGCTGGCGAGTAGTTGTAGGGCTTCGCTAAGCGCATTGTTCTTTTGCGCGGCGTTAAAAAGATTTTCGTTGGCCAGGTGCGCCAAAAACATATCACTGCTAATGCCCAAGTCATCCAACAATTGCCGGGCGGAGTCTGTCGTTTTAATCGGTTCGGGGATAAGGTCAGTGGCGCTATTAGGCTTGGGGCCCTTGATAATACTTAGCCCAACACCTTTTTTACCTGCCAGCGCGTGACTGGCATTGAGCGTTGGCAATTGATAGAGCATTAAATCGCCACGCATTATTGCCTGCGCCACGACCTGATATACCTCTCCCGGATGAGTTCCATGTAGATCAGGTAATCGTTGATGGACACGGTTAAGGATTTGCATCCATTGATCCGGGGCTACCGGCAACCTTGCCACAACGCGAAATGTCGAATAGGAATCGCTGGAATAAGGTTTTGCTGATGACGCGCGAGGAAGTGTGGCGCGACCGGCCAACTCATAGGCTTGGCCGGTATAGTCTTTAATGACTAGATTGATCACATTGGCATCCTTGTGTAGATGATCTTGAAAAAACGCGAGTGCGCAGTTTAAGGATTCAGCACTCCTTGTCCATAGCCTCACACTGTTTTACTGTGCAAATTGTGACGTCAGTTCAAGCAAGCGAAAACCCAATTTGTTGAGCATTTTCTTGGGATTTACCGCCCTAACTCACTCGCCCAACTCACCGGCCGTATAGGGTTGGTTGCGGTTTGCGGTTTGTGCACGAATATTGGCGACTTCATCAGCGCTGATTGCCTGTGCGGCATTGCCCCAGTTGTTGCGAATGTAGGTGGCTATGTCGGCAGTGTCCTGATCGCTGAAATTTGGATTAGCGCCCAAGCCCGGCATCATCATCGGTAATTGGTAATGCACACCATTCACGGTGATGGGGCCATTTAAACCGTGCAGTAATATTTTGATTAAACGTTCCGGTTCACCGGTAACCCATTCACTCTGTGCCAATGGCGGTGCCATGCCGTCCATGCCCTGCCCTTGTTTGCCGTGGCAACCAAAACAGGCTGCGCCACCGTCAAATAACGCCTGACCACGGTAGTATTGGTTTTGCTCCTGGGTGACAAGTTTGTTGAAATTACTTTCGATAATTTTTTGTTTGCCCACCAAATCCAGCAACGCAATTAATTCCTGACTGGCATCAGCGCCTAACAATGTTTTTAACGCTTGTTCGCGACCCGCGATACCACTGACTACCGCCTGATTCAAAAGCTCCTGATTAACTGAAGGCTGATCGCCATAATTCGCCAACAGGGTTTTGATCAGCGCCAAACTGGAATCGATTTTTAATTCACCGGCGCTAAGTGCAATTTGCAGGGCGACTTCATAGTCGCTCTTGGCCAGCTCTGTCAAACGCGGGGCAAATTGTTGCTGCTCGGCTTTGGACAAATGCATTAGCAACGCGATTGCTGAAATTTGAACCTTGGGGTGAGAAGAATGCAAGCCGGCGCGGATGCTGTTGGCATTAACAGCATTTAATCCCTCCAGCGTCCAGAGTGCATTGATTTGTGCGCGGTGATCGCGGCTTTGTTGCACAAGGCGACTAATCGCCTCAGTCACACTTTTATCGTTCTGTTGGATGATCAAGCGTCTGGCGGTATCGCGATACCAACCATTGGCGTGCGCCAAATAGGGAACAAATTGCGCAGTGGTTTTACCCTCCAATTGTGGCTTGGGAGCCAAAGGGTTAGTAGCCCAACGCAGGCGATAAATGCGCCCCAGCGTGCTGTTATGTTTATGGAGTTGGCGACTTTCTGATTGCTCACGCAAATAGCTGGTTAAATATTCTTTATGCTGGATAACACCGTGGTACATATCGAGAATATAAAGTGAACCATCGGGTGCGGTGTATAAATTTACCGGGCGAAACCGTTCATCGGTGGAGGCGAGAATTTCACCTTGCGGATAAATCTCCTCGCCGCGAAATTGCCCTTGCTCTTCAATAATACGTCTGGCCGATATCAAATTGGCCGCCGGTTCCGGGGTAAAAGCAACACCATAAAATTCAGCGGGAAATTGATCCCCGCGATAAACCACACTGCCGCTTGCCGCAGTGAAATTAATTAATTTGCCTTTATTTGGCCCTGTAGCAACCAGGGTCTCCGGCAGATAAGCGCGGTTCACGCCCGGGTTAATTCGCGCTGGATATATTTGGTTGCCACCAATGCTCTGCGCTTTTATTTCCTGCACCAAACCGGGGTTTTTATTCAATGAATTAGGGCGCAAATATTCGCCCTGCGCTGGCGCACTGTTCCAGGTGTGAAACAGGCGGCCATAGTCATCCATGCTCATGCCCCACTGGCCGCGATATTCAGTCGTGGCGCTCGCCATTTTCCAGTAACGGTTGCGATAAATTTCTTCCGCACCCGCAGGCAATTCACTATCGAGTGGCAATATTTTGTAACGGCGATCACTTTTGGCGTTGTAGTACCAATTGTCCAACCCAAACAACATGCCATTGGCTTTGTGCTCAACACTGCCGCCTTGGGCATAGGTTGGATCAACCACTTCACGCACCCCCAATTTATCGCCTGCCAGAACTTCGGCAAAATACAACTGGGTTTGATCCGCGTAGAGAATACCGCCTTTAACCAACACAATGGTGCGCGGCAAAATCACATCATTTAAAAATACTTTGCGCTTATCAACTTTACCGTCGCCGTTTGTATCCTCAAGGATGGCGATATTACCTTTGGGGATTTCTTCATTATTGCCGTCCAAATCAGGCATAAAGGTGTTCATCTCCGCCACCCACATACGCCCGTTACCATCGAAACTCATGGCCACCGGGCTAAAAACATGGGGTTCGGCGGCAACATTTTCTATGACAAAACCAGGCTGCAGCTGCATGGACTTTAATGCTTGTGGCACCGCTAAAACCGGCGAGGGAGGAATATCCTCGGCGGCAATCGGCGGTGTCATATCCTCGCCCTTGCGATCACCGAGATTTCTTACCGGCGTGCTTTTTGTTGCATCAAGTTTTGTTGCTTCGTTTTTTTGGGTATCAAGCGCGGCGTTTTTTTCTGAATGTAAATTATCTGTACTGCAGCTGACTATTGATAAACCCAGCAGTGCACAAATCAACAGATGTGCGTTTGATTTTTTGAAATTTATTCTTGGTTTTTTGAAATCTATTGACGTAGACAAAATTTATTCCAGCTCAGTTATAAATACATTGCGAAAGCGAACGATGTTATTGGTGGTGCCTGTGGTTTTCAGCAATTCACTGCCGTGGTGCTGCAAGCCAATAAAACCCTGGGTGTCTTTGTTATCTTTGACGTGAGTAGTGAGCACACCGTTTAGATAAATTTTAATATCACTGCCACGGCATTCGATGCGGTACTGGTTCCACTCAAGATGGCGATAAGCGTTAGCCATTTCATTGGTCCATACACCCAAATAATTTTTTACAAAATCGGCATCGGGGAAAGAGCGCGTCGGATGCACTGGATGCAACCATTCACGCCGCGCCTGATCATACAAACCGCCGCTCCACTTGCGCTCGCTCGGGTCCACTTCGGCCTGATAACCCATCGCTTGCTGACGATTGTTATCGGTTTTGATCTGACCGCGAAACATGATGCCGGAATTACTGTATTCACTCACATCCGGCATCAAGACTTCAGCCGTCAGAATAAAATTCTTATAGGTTTTTTTGGTGGTTAAAAACCAATTGTCGGTAGAGTTAAGAATCAACTCACCCGCTTTGACCTGGGCACTGCCATAGTCATAAATATTGTTAAACTGACTTAATTTATCGTCAATCAAATTAACCGGTTGGGGCTCTTGTGGCCCTGCACAGGCAGTAATAGGCATGAGTAACAAAAGGGAAATTATTGTATTTTTTAGCATGGCAAATGAGACTCAAGGGAACAATGAGAAAATCTTAGGGCGCTTTTTTAAATCGAACATAATACAAATAAGACTTAAATGACACTTGGTTTGCATAAGTTTAAATTTACTTTTGATGTAAATAGTTCCCGTTTGCTATAGTGCCGCATCTGAAAAATAATGCTTTGCGTATTTGATTGCCATAATCACTTGCCGTGAAGCACATATACCATTGCAACCCACTGTTAACCGAAGGAACTTCACATGCGTCACTCTGCTCTGCCTGCTGCACACGCAGTCAAATTTTTACCAAAACCATTGGCCATGGGTATCGCGCTGGCCTTGAGTGGCGGTGCTTTTATGTCATTGCCTGCTATTGCTGAAACCAAAGCCCTGCCGAAAGTGGTAGTGGTAGGAACGGAACTGGGCGATGCCGAGCGCCAACCCGGTTCGGTAGGGATTGTCACCGAAGAAGATTTAGAGCTGCGCCAACCCCGCTCGACCGAAGAAGCGCTCCGCTCCGTACCCGGTGTGGCAATTAAACCCGAAGAAGAAAGCGCGATTGTGGCCAATATTGGTATTCGCGGCTTGAGTTCTGCCGATTACAAAACCCTGATCCTGGAAGACGGCGTGCCCATCGCACCTGGCCTGTTTGTGGGCAATGGCCGCTACTACAACCCGCGTATCCAGCGCATGGAAACCATTGAAGTATTAAAAGGCGCGGCTTCATTGCGCTACGGCCCCAGCACCATCGGTGGCGTGATCAACTACATCACCAAACAACCGGAAGACGGCGTGCAGTTAGAAGCCCGCGCTGGCTCCTTTAATAGCCGCGAAGCGACTCTGGAAGTGGGTGGCTCCAGCCCATCACAAGAGGCCCAGTTTGGCGCGTTCATTACCCATGCCAGCAGCGATGGTTTTATGGACAAAGGCTATGACATGACCGATGTGATGATCAAAACCGGCATGGCAATAGGCGATAACCAATGGCTGGGAGTGAAAATCAGCGATTACGATAGCGAAGCTAATATTTCCTATCGCGGGGTGTTCCTGCAGCAATATAAGGATGGCGTGGACGAAAACCCGGCACCGGACGACTACTTCATCAGCGGCCGCCGTGGTGTAGATATCAACCACGAGTGGGATATCAACGCCACCACAAAACTCACCACCTTGGTATTTGGCAGCGAAACCTATCGCGATTACTGGCGTTACAACACCGACAACACCGCTTCTGCCGCCGCTGGTCAGTGGGTTTATCTGGACACACTCAACGGCAACAACCGCAGCTTTGAACGTTTTGGTGTAGATAGCCGCCTTAAGCTGCAACACCAATTGTTTGGCATCGCCAACGAAGCCGAATTTGGTGTGCGTTTGATGAATGAATCCATGGATGACGTGACTGTCGCCGCTACGCGCGCTACCCCGCGCACCGGCACCATCAACAAAGACCAGGTTGAATCTGCCGATAGCCTGGCGCTGTATGCGCAAAACCGTTTTGTGGTCACTGAACGGTTAGCGGTTACCGCAGGTCTGCGCGTAGAAAGTTACGAACAAACCACTAAAAACAAACGCGCCGCGACCAACAACGAAGCGGACACCTCCAACACCGAAGTGCTGCCCGGTTTAGGTGCCACCTACCAAATCAACAGCGCCTTGCAAGGTTTCGCCAGTGTTTATGAGGCCTTCTCACCCGCACTGAATGGCGATGCATTGAATGGTTTGGAAGACCAGAAGTTGGATGCCGAGCGCTCAGTCAACGTTGAGGCTGGCCTGCGCGGCGCGCGCGACAAGGTGAACTACGAGTTAACCTTCTTCCGCATGGATTTCGACAACCAGATCATCCCCGCCAACTCCAACAGCCAGTTCCAACGCACCAATGGCGGTGAAACTCTGCACCAAGGTCTTGAAGCGGCACTGGGCTGGGATTTGGGTGCTGGTTTTAGCCTGAACTCAAGCGCCACCTATATCCCGGATGCAGAGTTTGTCGGCGCACGCCGCGATGCCAACGGCAATATCACCACCCCCGATGGCAACCGTGTGACCTATGTTCCTGAGTGGGTAACCAACCTGAGCCTGGAATACAAAACCGGCAAACTGCGCACCGCAATCAGCTTTCACCACACCGGTGAGCAATACACCGACGTGCAAAATACCAAGCCGATCACCGAAAGCACCTCAGGTTTCTTCACCGGCCAAATCGACAGCTACACCTTGGTGGATTTGAATGCTATCTATGAATTCAGCAAAGACCTGAGCATCAGCGCCAGCGCCAAAAACCTGACCGATGAAAACTACATCGCCAGCCTGCGCCAAGGTATCTACGTGGGTACTGAACGCACTATCGATGTGGGTGTGAAGTTTAAGTTCTAACATCAGCCCTGCTGCAGTAAACAAAACCAAAAAGCCACCCTCGCGGTGGCTTTTTGGTTTTATGGCTATGCACAAAAGGTTGCCTCATCAAATTGTTATAGTATAACATCACCCAAAATTTGAGAGACTCGGTATATCGCGCTGGGTTGATGGCTTTCTGATGTTGGTGAGGATGTTATGACGATGAACAAATCCCTTTTGTGGTTGGCGCTGGCTGCAGCAAGCGGTTCGGCCTTGGCACAGGTAGAAGGTGTGGTGCTCGACCCGGCGGGGATGCCGATTGCGGGGGCGACGATTGAGGTGGTGGGTACCAAAATCCGTACTACTGCTAATGAACGCGGTGAGTTTCAGTTGCCGCAGGTGAAGGATAAGCACGTCGAGCTGCATGTGCGTGCGCCCGACTACACCCACAGAACCTTGCATGTGCATGAAGGCGATGGCCCGGTGGAGCTGGTACTCACCAGCACCACGCTGGAAATTGTGAATGTGGTGGGCCTGCCTTGGCATGCGTCCAATATGGAATCGGCCCAGCCGGTGAATGTGCTCGGCGGCGAGACGTTGCGCGAGCGTCAGGCATCTACTCTGGGTGAAACCCTGAAGCATGAAGTGGGTGTGCATTCCAACTATTACGGTCCGGTGGCAAGCAGCCCGATTATTCGCGGCTTGGAAGGCCCACGGGTATTGGTCACTCAAAATGGTTTGGATGCGGGCGATGCCTCCCGTGTTGGTCCCGACCATGCAGTCGCGGCGGAAGCCTCTACCGCGCGCCAAATTGAAATTCTGCGTGGCCCGGCGACGTTGTTTTACGGCAGTGGCGCGATCGGCGGGGTAGTGAATGTGGTGGATGACCGCGTTCCACAAAGCACCGACACCTTTGGTGAATGGCGCTTGCAGCAGGATTCCGTCGCCGATGACAAACTCGTCTCTGCCAGTGGCAATACCGGCATGGGCAGCATGGGCTTGCATTTGGATGGTTTCTGGCGCGAGGCAGATAACTACAAAATCCCCGGTGCTGCAGAAGTAGAAACCCACGAAGAACATGAAGAAGAAGGCCACGACGAGCACAACGATGATCGCCTTGCCAATTCCTGGAGTGAAGCCAAGGGTTTTAATGCTGGCGTTAGTCAGGTAATGGATGAAGGGTTTGTTGGTCTGTCCTACGGTTTGTTGGATCGCCAATACGGCATCCCCGGTCATGGCCACGGTGGCGACGAAGAAGTGGACGTGTACGCCGATGTGAAACAACATCGCCTCCAGTTTTTGAGCGAGTTGAATCTGGAGCACGAATTTTTTAGCGCCAGCAATACACGTTTTGGTTTTACCGATTACGAGCACAGCGAAATCGAAAACGGTGAGGTGGGAACAACCTTCCGCAACGAAACTGCAGAGGCACGCTGGGAATTATTCCATCACCCCATTGCTGAATGGCGCGGTGCATTGAGCCTGCATTACAAACACAGCGATTTTGAAGCGATTGGTGAAGAGGCATTCACACCGCCGAGCGAAACCGGAACGCTCGCGCTCGGTTTGATGGAAGAGCGTCACTTTGGCGATGTGTTAGTGCAGCTAGGTGCACGTATCGAGCAGGTAAAAATTACGGCGGATAATTTGCAGGTTGATCTGAATGAACACGATCACGCCGATGAAGATGAGCACGCTGAAGAATACCTGCGCGTATTTTCCATCGACCAGGAAGCAACGCCTTTTAGTGCTTCAGCGGGTGTGGTGTGGGATTTCACTCCCGGTTACAACATCGGTGTTTCTTATACTCACGCCGAACGCACGCCCTCTGCTGCCGAATTATTATCCTTCGGCCCACATATTGGTTCCGGTTTGTACGAAGTGGGTGCGCTGTTGCAATTAGTGAATGATGAAGACGGCGAATTCCATTTTGATTTAGCGCGTACTGATTTGGAATTGGAAACCTCTAACAATATCGATATTTCCCTGCGCAAATTTGAAGGCGATTTTGGTTTTATCCTCAACGCCTTTTACAACCGCATCGACGATTATTATTACCTCGCCGACACCGGTTTAACCCGTGAAAGTGGTGATGCGCACGATCATGGCGCGGAAGATGAGCACGATCACAGCAGCGAATTACCGGTATTTATTTATCAAGCGCGCGATGCCGAACTCTACGGTTTTGAAACCGAATTTGTGTGGCAATTAGCCGCGCCGTTAAAGCTCAGCCTCACCAGCGACTACATTCGCGCGCAATTAGTAGATGGCGGCGATTTACCGCGCATTCCACCGCTGCGTGTGGGCGCGCGTGCAGAATATGAAGTGGGTAACTGGCGCGCGGAATTAAGCAGCCAACATTATTTTGAGCAGGACAACATCGATTCATTTGAAACCACTACCGACGCTTACACCCTGGTGGATATGCAAGTGAGTTATGCGCTGAGTGACGGTTTAAAAATTTATGTGAAAGGGAACAACCTCACCGACGAATACGCGCGCGTCCATGCGTCATTCCTTAAAGACAAAGCTCCACTGCCCGCACGTTCCTTTGCGCTGGGTGTGAGCGGTAGTTTTTAGCGCTCACGCTTCCTAAACCACTGGCTTGAACTCAAGCATGCCCGCTAATGCGGGCGTGACGGGACAGCTTTTACCATTAGTTTTTATTTACAGATGAATATTTAAAAGGGCAATTTAAATGATGAAAAAGAACGCCGTTTCCAGCCTAACGCTAATCATGATCGCCGCCTTCTTGGGCGGCTGTGGTGGCAGCGACACCAAAATAGTTGAGCGCGAACCCGTGCCCATCGAAGACGATCATGACCATGACGACGACCATGATCACGACGATGAGCTGACGCAAGGCCGTTTGCTGATCAGCGCAAAAGACCAAGCCAAAGTCAGCATCATCGACATTAAAGAAAAACAATTGCTGGAGGAATTTACCTTCACCGAAGCGCCCAGTGCGATTTACGCCAGCCCAAGTTATCGCTACGGTTATGTTATTCAACGCACAGCGGATTTGGTGAATGTGATTGACAGCGGCTTGTCGCAAGAAGATCACGGCGACCATAAAGACGACGTGATTGAAGCACCGATGCAAATGAGTTTTAACGCGAATGGTTCGCGCCCAACCCACTTCACCGGCAACCACACCCAATCGGTTATTTTTTACGATGGCAATGCCACCACTGCCACACCAGCGAGCGTTGCTGTGTATACCGAAAGCGATATCGCCAACAACACGGCGGGCACGCGTTTGCAATACACCACTCACATGCACGGTGCTGCACAAGGGCGCGGTGATTATTTAATTTCCACGGTGCGCGATGCCGCAACAGAAAGCACACTGCCCGATCGCGTTGCAGTTTATAAAGCAGAAGCAGGTGTATTTACTGAGCAAGAAATATTTACCGAAACCTGCCCCGGTTTGCACGGCAGCGCACAAAATGAAAATCAAATCGCCTTTGGTTGCACTGACGGTGTGTTAGTTATCACCCAAAATGGCGACAACTTTACTGCCGCAAAAATTACCAACCCCACCAGTTTTACCGGCACTACCCGCATTGGCACAGTGCTGGGCGATGAAGCGCTAGAGCAGTTTGTGGGCATAGCAGCAGGGCAATTTTTTGCACTGGATACAACGGCCGCCAGCATCACCGCCATTAACTGGTTGGACACCAGCCTTGCTACACCACCCACTGCACTGGCCTATGGTTTTGCCGATGCCGGTGAACTGTTTGTGATTCTGGACAACCAAGGCGGCCTGACCGTTATTCACACCCATGATTGGGCCGTGGTGGATCGCCTGCAAGTGATCACCAGCAACATCGCCGCCCTGCCCACGGGCAGCCGCTTTGAACTGGCAATCACACCGGGCCACCATATTTATGTGAGCGATCCAATCGCCAACCAAATTAAACAGGTGGATCTGGATTCATTAAATGTGACAGATAGCATCCAGTTGGATTTTGTACCCAACAAATTTACCTGGCTGGGTATCGCCGAACCCGAGGGTAATCACCACTAACGTGAACCACGCCTAACCCCTTAGGGGTTCACGCCTTGCAGCGGTGCCTTTTGGCACCGCTTTTTTTTGCCCACGCACAGCCACAATCCCCAGAGTTTTTCAGCCGGTTTCATTGCAGTAAGTTAATTTTCATCCACACTCAACTTTTAGAGGGCGGGCGACGTACTGACACTGAATGTGCGATAACACCGCCGCAACACAGGAACATCACCTGAGTGCCGTTGGAATGAAAGGAGTTTGGCTATGATCGGTCGCACCAACAAAACCTTTAAACGCCATGTGCTGGTGGTTGAAGATCAGCTGGCTAATTTGGATAGCACGCGCGGCCGTGCCTTGCATGATTTGGTGAGCGAATTCCAACAGCGGCAAGTAGAGCTGGTGCAAGCGCGCTCCTATGATGACGGCCATGCAGCCATTATTTCGGATGCGGGTTTTCACTGCATTTTTGTGGATTGGACCCTGGGCGACAACGAAGCGGAGAGCCATGCTGAAGTGATGGAGCTACTGCGCACCATTCGCCAACGCAACGCCAATGTGCCCATCTTTTTAATGGCGGATCGCGCCGCCAAACAAACTCTGACCGTGGAAGCCATGGAGCTGGCCGATGAATTTGTATGGACACTGGAGGACACTGCCCCCTTTATCGTGGGCCGTGCGCTGGCTGCAGTGGATCGCTACCTGGATAACCTCTTACCGCCCTTTACCGACGCCCTGTTGCGCTACAGCCAAAAAGACGAACACTCCTGGGCAGCGCCCGGCCACCAAGGCGGGATTGCTTTTACCAAGTCAGCAGTAGGCCGGGTATTTTTCGATTTTTTTGGCGAGAATTTATTTCGCACCGACGGCGGCATAGAGCGCGGCAGCCTCGGTTCGGTGCTCGACCATACCGGCCCGGTAGAGGCATCGGAAAAATTTGCCGCACGGGTATTTGGTGCCCATGAATCCTACGCGGTACTCAATGGCACCTCCGGCTCCAATCGCGCCATTTTTATGGCCTGCGTCGGTGAAAACCAGTTTGCCCTGTGCGATCGCAATTGCCACAAATCTATTGAGCAGGGGCTGGTATTGTCAGGCGGTATTCCGGTGTATTTCACCCCCACCCGCAATCGCTACGGCATCATTGGGCCAATCCCGGCCGATAGGTTCAACCCCCAGGCCATAGCCCAAGCGATTCAGCAGCACCCGCTGCACGCGCAGGCCAGCAGCGACAAACCCGTCTACGCCGTAGTCACCAACTGTACCTACGACGGCATGTGCCTGGATGCCGCCCGCGCCGAGGCGGTGCTCGCGCAGTCGGTAGACCGTATTCATTTTGATGAAGCCTGGTATGGCTATGCGCGCTTCAACCCTATGTACGAAGGCCGCTATGCCATGCGTGGCGACCCGCGCGACCACACCGAACCGGCGCCCACTGTTTTTGCCACCCACTCCACTCACAAGCTGCTCGCGGCGCTGTCGCAATCCTCCTATATTCATGTACGCAATGGTCGCAACCCTATCGAACACAGCCGCTTTAATGAATCGTTTGTGATTCAGGCGACAACATCGCCGCTCTATACACTCTTTGCCTCTAATGAAATTGGCGCCGCGATGATGGAGGGCAGCAGCGGCTATAGCCTGACGCAGGATGTGATTCGCGAAGCAGTGGATTTCCGTCAGGCGCTGGCAAGGGCGCACCGGGAGTTTGCGCAAAAAGGCGATTGGTTTTTTCAGCCCTGGAACTCACCGCAAATTCGCGACGCACAAAGCGGAAAATGGGTTGCTTTTGCCGATGCCGACCCGGAACAACTGGCCACTGACCCAAGCTGCTGGGTACTGGAACCAGGTGCGGCCTGGCACGGTTTTGGCGGTCTGGAAAAACATTGGTGCCTACTCGACCCGATGAAAGCCGGCATTATGGTGCCGGGCATGGGGCTGGATGGGCAGATGGAAGCGGTGGGCATTCCCGCCCCCGTGTTAAGCGCGTTTCTTTATCGCAACAATATTATTCCCTCGCGCACCACCGATTTTATGGTGCTCTGCCTGTTCAGCATCGGCATTACCAAAGGCAAGTGGGGCACCCTGATCAACGTGCTGCTCGCCTTCAAACGCCACTACGACAACAACACTCTGCTGGAGCAGGTATTACCAGACTTGGTGGATTTAGCCCCCGCCCGCTACCGCGCCATGGGTTTGCAAGACTTGGCCACCGAAATGTTCAACTACATGCGCACCAGCCACATGGATGCATTACAGGCCGAAGCATTTAGCAACTTGCCACAAATTGCCTGCACGCCGCGCAAAGCGTTTCAACAACTGCAAGCGGGTGCGGCGGAGTTACTGCCGCTGGTACAAACGGCCAACCGCGTTACCGGTGTGGGCATCATGCCCTATCCACCGGGTATTCCCATTGTCATGCCCGGTGAAAACCTCGGCCCACTCGACGGCCCCTGGCTGAGTTACATCACCGCCCTGCAGGATTGGAGCAAACGCTTTCCGGGCTTTGAAAAAGAAGTTGAAGGCGCAGTACACAAAGACGACGGCTATCATTTTTGGTGTTTGAAATAAAACGTTCAATAGATGCTCGCCATACTGGATGAGTACCGAAATATCCCCCTAACAAGAGACGGAGTTTATGCTGAAAACAAGACCCACACTTTCATTTATCCAGTCACCTAACCAAACTCGCCGCACCACTTACCTGCGGCGCACAACCCTTGCCCGGCTGATGGGGGCAGTGCTACTGGGGTGCATTGCCCTGCCCGCGGCCGCGAGTAATTTCGGCTTTATGAAAAACACCCTGCCTAGCCAATTGTCTGACAGCGACATGCAGCAATTGAAAGTGGAAATTAGTACCGTACTGGAGCAAACGCCCGACAAAAAAATCACCCAATGGCAAGCACCGCAATCCAAACTCAGCGTAAAAATCCTGCCTAAACTCAGTTACACCGAAGCGGGAATTCCCTGTCGTCGCACGCTGTTAAATTTCTCTTCTGCGCCCAAAAACACTGAAACCTATGGCTTCACCATTTGCAAAAATGCACAAGGCCAATGGCAGATTAGCCAATCGCGCCTGCAAACCCTGGGTAACGAGGATCTGGCCCTCATCGAAACTCACGCCCTGCAAGCACTGAATGACAACAGCATGGGCACCCCCATCACCTGGTTTAACCCCAATTCCAAAATCAACGGCACAGTGGTGCTGGTGAGTGCGGCGCAAAAAAATCAACAGCCGTGTAAAACCCTCGCCATCAGTTTATTTGATGCCGAAGGTGTATCGCTCGAAGGGCAGTATTTGTTGTGCAACGGCGCAGAGGGTTGGAAGCGCGCCAGTTTCTAAGATTGTTAAGCGTTGCGTTTTTATCAAAATCTATCGATCAATATTGTGCTTAGTCCTATGGAGAAAATGGCAATGATTGTTCGCAACCGCTACACCAAAACCGAAATTAAAACCAAAATCGATTTCATTTTTTTAAAAGGTTTGAGCCTGGCGATACCTTTCATAATTAGCAGTGTTTTTTTCACTGGTTCTGCCGCCGCACAAACTCCGTCACCAACCACCGTGTTATTTGAAAATGTGAAAGTGTTCGACGGCAAAAGCGGCAAACTTTCTGCACCCACCAATGTGTTGGTGCGCGGCAATAA
This sequence comes from Cellvibrio sp. BR, assembly GCF_000263355.1. Lineage (NCBI taxonomy): Bacteria > Pseudomonadati > Pseudomonadota > Gammaproteobacteria > Cellvibrionales > Cellvibrionaceae > Cellvibrio > Cellvibrio sp. BR. The sequence goes on from NZ_JH668203.1 coordinate 147,159, forward strand.
AATAGAAAAAATTTCTGCTACACCTATCCCCGTTAATAAACGTGCAGACACACTGATTATTAATGGCGAGGGGCGCACGCTCATGCCGGGGTTAATTGATGCGCACTTTCACATGATGATGACGGCTACACCCCTGCAGGTGGCGCTAAACGGTGAGCCGGGGTATTTGAATTTAATTGCTGCGCGCGAAGCAAAAAACACATTGCTGCGTGGTTTTACCAGTGTGCGCGATTTGGCCGGGCCAGTGTTCAGCATCAAACGGGCGATAGATGAAAGTTTGATTGAAGGGCCGCGCATTTGGCCTTCGGGGGCGATGATTTCGCAAACCAGTGGTCACGCGGATTATCGCAGCCTGAATGAATTACCACGTACCGCCAACAGCCATTTACATCATTCAGAAGTCACCGGTGGTGCCGCGATTGCCGATGGCGCCGACGAAGTTTTACGCCGCACCCGCGAACAATTAATGCTCGGCGCATCGCAAATAAAATTAGCGGCAGGCGGTGGTGTCTCCTCCAACTACGACCCACTGGATGTTGCGCAATATACCGAGGCGGAATTTCGCGCAGCGGTGGATGCTGCAGAAAATTGGGGCACCTATGTCACCGTGCATGCCTACACACCGCGCGCTATTCAAACCGCCATTAATGCGGGCGTAAAAGTGATAGACCACGCGCAATTAATTGATGAAGCCACCGCAAAACTCGCGGCAAAAAAAGGCGTGTGGCTCAGCTTACAACCCTTTCTTGACGATGAAGATGCCAACCCGCAACCAGAAGGTTCCGCCAATCGGGCGAAACAATTGCAAGTCACCCAAGGTACCGACACTGCATTTGCCTTGGCAAAAAAATACAACATCAAAGTTGCCTGGGGCACCGACAGTTTATTCGATGCAAAACTCACCGCGCGCCAGGGTGCGCAGCTCGCCAAAATGATCCGCTGGTACACACCCGCCGAGGTATTAATGATGGCCACCAGTGGCAATGCCGAACTGCTGGCGCTCTCCGGCCCACGCAACCCCTACCCCGGTAAATTGGGGGTAATCGAACCGGGGGCATTGGCAGACCTGTTACTGGTTGATGGCGACCCGCTGGCCGATATCAATTTGGTGACAGACCCGGAGAAAAATTTTCTGGTGATTATGAAAGACGGAAAAATTGCGAAACAAATAATGCGCTAATCCCTAGCCAGAACTATCGCCCACCACCTCAAAAGGATCGCCGCCATGCAGACCCGTGCTCTTATTGCTGCCGTGTTTTGTTTAGCTTTAGTTGGTTGTGACAAACCCGCTCCGGCGGGCCCAAGCCCGGTGCAAGTGAGTGTTCAACAACCGGAGCGACGAGCGATAGAAATTGAGCGGGATTTTATCGGCGAGGTGGCGGCCGTTGAGGAGGCGGAAATTCGCTCCAAAGTGAATGGCCGTGTGCTTTCGGTAGAGTTTGAGGAAGGCAGTTTGGTGCAGCAGGGGCAGCCGCTGTTTCGTATCGACAGCGACAGTTTACTCGCGGCTCTGAACGAGGCCAAAGCCAATGTGAGCAAGGCGCAAGCCGACCAAACCAAGGTGCTGGCCGATCAAACGCGCTATAAAACCCTGGTGGAGAAAGGCACTATTTCCCGCCAGGCTTACGACGACATTATCAACAAAGTCGCGCAAGCCAAAGCCGCACTGGACGCAGCGCAGGCGCAATTAAATCAGGCGCAAACCATGATGCAGGAGTCCGCGATTGTGTCGCCCTACAATGGCCGCATCGGGCGGGCACAAGTCAAAATTGGCGAATTGGTGACGGCCAACCAAACGCTGATGGCGACGGTATCCACCACCGAAAGCGTGCGTGTGGATTTCGCCCTGAGCGAGCGCGATTATCTGCAACTGGTGCGCCCGATTCTGGAATCCAACCAACCCCGCCCGCTGCTTCCGGTCAAACTTCTTTTGGCCGACGGCAGCCTCTACCCCGAGAGCGGTTTAATCACCTTTTCTGACCGCACCATCTCCAGCGATACCGGCACTTTTGCCGTGGCCGCCACCTTCCCCAACCCACAGGAAGTATTACGCCCGGGCATGTTTGGGCGCATTCGCGCCGTGGTAAAACAAATTGATGACGCCCTGTTAATTCCCAACCGCGCCGTGCAGGAAGTGCTGGATAGAAATTTTATTAGCCTGGTGGATAGCAGCGGCACGGTAGAACAACGGGAAGTCAAACTGGGCGCCCAGGCCAATGGTTTTGTGCAAATCATCAGTGGCCTGAGTGAAGGTGAACAGGTGATTGTGGATGGCCACCATAAAGCGCGCCCAGGCATGCAGGTTAAGGCCATTGCCATTGATAGCCCCGCTGTTATTGAGAGCGCCGCTGTTATTGAGAGCCCCGCTGTTATTGAGAGCGCTGGCCCCGACGCTGCAGTCAACGCTGCACAGGGGGATTAATCATGGCTCATTTTTTTATTGATCGCCCCGTGTTTGCGATTGTGCTGTCGCTGTTTATTTCACTCTGCGGCGCACTGGCGCTGAGTGTGTTGCCCATTGCCCAATACCCGCAAATCACCTTGCCCACCATCAACGTCAGCACCGCTTATGTGGGCGCCAATGCCGAGGTGGTACAGGAAAGTGTGGCGCAGGTGATTGAGGATAAGGTCAACGGTGTGGAGGGCATGCTGTATATGGATTCGCAATCCAACGGCAGTGGGCTCTATTCACTCAACGTCACTTTTGGGCTGGAACGCAACGCCGATATGGCCGCGGTACTCACCCAAAACCGCGCCGCTACCGCCAACCCGAGTTTGCCCGGCGAAGTGACTCAAGCGGGCGTGACCATTCGCAAACAGACACCCGATGTACTCATGTACTACGCCCTGCATTCCCCCAAAGGCAGTTACGACCAGTTGTTCCTGAAAAATTACGGCAGCATCTACATTACCGATGTGCTCAAACGTATTCCCGGTGTAGGTAACGTGAATGAATACGGCGCCGATTTTGGCATGCGTATTTGGCTCGAGCCCACCCAAATGGCCAAACACGGGGTGACCGCCAACGATGTAAGCCAAGCCCTGCGCGAACAAAATACCCAGGTGCCCGCCGGAACCTTTGGCCAATACCCGGCGCCCGCCACCCAAAGTTCACAATACTCAGCGCTGGTGCAAGGGCGATTGGTGCAACCGGAAGAATTCTGTGCGGTGATCCTGAAAAGCAACAGCAAGGGCGGTTTTGTGCGCTTGGGCGATGTCGCCCGCTGCGAGTTAACCGCAAAAGATTTCCTCTATTTCGGTTCCTTCAAAGGTAATCCCGCCGCTATTTACGCCATCAACCTCACACCCGATGCCAATGCGCTGGACGTTGCCGAGCAAATCCGCGCGGAACTGGCGCGCGTGCAAGGTGATTTCCCGCCTGATCTGGCGCTGGATATAGTCACCGACAACACCATTTTTGTGACTGAATCCATGCGCGAGGTACTCAAAACTTTTGTGGAGGCCATGCTATTGGTGCTGGTGGTCGTCACGTTATTTTTGCAAAGCTGGCGCGCCACACTGATTCCCATGCTCGCCGTACCGGTGAGCCTGATTGGTACTCTGGCGGTATTTGTGGCCTTGGGTTTTTCCATCAATACCCTCACCCTGTTTGCGCTGGTATTGGCGATAGGCATAGTGGTGGACGATGCCATCGTCGTCGTGGAAGCAGTTGAACATCACATGGAGCACAATCGCTTAACCGCACGAGACGCTACCGTCCGCGCCATGCGCGAAGTCTCGGGGCCGGTGATTGCCATAGCCTTGGTGCTCTGCGCGGTGTTTGTGCCGGTGGCGCTGCTGGGAGGAATATCGGGCGTGATGTTTCGCCAGTTTGGCCTGACGGTCGCGGTGGCGGTGTTGATCTCGGCGCTGGTCGCCCTGACCCTCACACCCGCCCTGTGCGCCATGCTGTTACGCCACAAAGACCCCAAAGATAACAGCCTGATCCAACGCTTTTTTGCCGGATTCAACCGCCAGTTTGACGCCATCACCACCCGCTATGGGCGCGGTGTAGCCCTGGGTATTCGCCGCAGTACTCTCGCATTGCTGCTACTGGTTGGGCTGGTGATCGCCACCGGCGGGTTATTCAAACAAGTGCCCACCACCTTTGTGCCGGATGAAGATCAGGGTTACTTTTTAGCCGCTGTCACCCTGCCGGAAGCGGCCACCTTGGCGCGCACGCAAGAAACCATGCGCCGGGTGGAAGCCCTGGCACTGCAAATTCCGGGGGTGGATAAAACCATTGGCGTCAGTGGTGTAAACCTGTTGGTCGGGGCGCCGCAATCCAACGCGGGATTATTGGTGATCCGGCTTGAGGATTGGTCAGAGCGCACCACGGCGGAGACCTCACTGCGCGCGATTATCGGCAGTTTCTACGCCCAGGCGCAGGGGATTACCGAGGCACAGGTGCTGCCGTTTAACCCACCAGCCATTCCCGGGCTATCAGCCACCGGCGGCTTTAGCATGATGCTGCAGGATAAATCCGGTAAAGGTGCCAAAGCGCTGGAAGAAGTCGCCAATAATTTTGTGGCGGCGGCGCAACAACGGCCGGAAATTGGCTCGGTATTCTCCAAACTGCAAACCTCCACCCCGGCTATTCGTATTCATGTGGATCGCGAAAAAGCAAAAAAACTCGGGGTGCCGCTATCAGAGGTATTCTCCACCCTGCAGGCCATGCTCGGCGGTTTACAGGTGAACGACTTCTCGCGGTTTGGTCGCACCTATAAGGTCACCTTGCAAGCCGACAGCGCCTTTCGCGACAACACCGAAGCACTGGGGTTGCTATTTGTGCGCAGCAACCAGGGCCATATGGTGCCGCTCTCCACGTTGGTCAGTACCGAAAAAACGGGCACGCCGTTTGTGCTAAAACGTTTTAACGGTTACACCGCCGCCGAGATTGGCGGGAAACCAGCTACAGGTTTCAGCTCTGGAGAAACCCTGGCAGCACTGGCCGCCGTAGCGGCGGAAACCCTACCCGAGGGCTATGGTTTTGAATGGGCGGGGCTGTCGCGGCAAGAGCAGGAAAGTGCGGGGCAAACCGCACCTATTTTGGCCCTGGCGCTGGTGGTGGTATTTCTGTTCCTCGCGGCACTCTATGAGAGCTGGGCGATTCCCTTTGCAGTGCTCTTGTCCCTACCCTTCGGAATTTTTGGTGCCATGTTTACCCTGTGGATTACCGGCGCGCCGGGGTCGGTTTACACCCAAATCGGTTTGGTATTGGTGATTGGCCTCGCTGCCAAGAACGCCATTTTGATTGTGGAGTTTGCCAAAATGAAATACGAACAAGGCCAAGCCCTGCGCGATGCAGCGCTGGAAGCGGCACTGCTGCGCCTGCGTCCAATACTTATGACTTCTTTCGCGTTTATCCTCGGGGTCGTGCCTTTGGTTCTGGCCTCCGGTGCCGGTGCTGGCGCGCGGGTAACCTTGGGGTTAACAGTATTTGGCGGGATGTTGGTTGCGACCCTGCTGGCGATTTTTATGGTGCCCCTGCTCTACTGCCTGGTGCAGGGACTGGCAGAAAAAATCAGCGGAAAACCCAGGTTAGCTAAACCCGCGACAGCGGAGCATTAAAGAATAAGCGCGCCGCGCAGATGAAAAAATCCGCGCGGCGCACATGAGTCGCTGAAAACCTTACAGAAATTATCGCCCGCTGTTTTGTTCAATCACCCGCGGTTCGGCCACGGGAATCAATTTGCCATCGCGCAATTCAATCGCCTGTGAAGCCCCCATGCGCGACCAGACTTTCAGGTCGTGGCCTTTTTCCTGCAACGCTTCCTGTACCGGTTGCGGCATGCGCGCTTCCACAAATAATTGATTCGGGTTCCACTGCTGGTGAATACGTGGCTGTGCCATGGCTTCCGCCAATGGCATATTGTCCTGCAGGCGATACAGCAGCGTTTGCACTACTTGCGAGATAATCGTGGGCCCACCCGCCGCGCCGAGCGTCATCACCGGTTGGTCGCCTTTAAATACCAGCGTCGGGCTCATGCTGGACAATGGGCGTTTTTTTGCAGCAACCGCGTTCGCATCTGACCCCACCAAACCAAACGCATTGGCTGCACCCACCTGCGCAGAAAAATCATCCATTTGGTTGTTGAGCACCACACCGGTACCGGGAATAACGACCTTACTACCAAAACTGGTGTTTACCGTGGAGGTAATGGCAACCCAATTGCCGTGCAAATCTGCCGCGGCGATATGGGTGGTGTGTTTGTTCATCAGGTGCTGGATATCCACTTCAGGATTGCCGTGGGTGATCGCGGCCGTGGTTTTTTCCAAACTGATTTTTTGGGCAATGCTGCGCGCGTAATTTTTATCGGTAAGACCGCGCGGCACACGGGTGAAATCCGCATCGCCCAACCAATGGGCGCGATCGGCAAAGGCAAATTTCATCGCCTCGGCAATCAGGTGATAGCGCTCGCTGGTGGTGGTTTTTTCCAAATCAAATTGTTCAAGAATATTCAGGATTTGCGCCACATGGGTTCCGCCGGAACTGGGCGGTGGAAAACCATAAAGGGTGTAACCGGCAAATTCGGAAACGATTGGTTTGCGCATTTTGATTTGGTAATTGGAAAAATCTTTGCGGGTGATCAAACCACCATTTTGCTGCATCCAGCGCTCGGTTTTGCGCGCAAAATCGCCCTGATAAAAATAGGCTGACCCCTGCTTGGCAATCGCACGATAAGTATCTGCCAAATCCACCTGACGCAGTTCACTGCCAGCCACCCAAGGCTGTTGTTTAGCATCCAGATAAATCGCGGCACTGGCAGGAAATTTCGCCAAATTAGGCGCGGTTGCTGCCAATCGCTCCGCGAGACTATGGGACACCACAAACCCCTTATCCGCCAACTCGGCGGAGGGCAAAATTAAATCCCGCCAGCGCAACGCAGCACCCAATTGCCGCAACTTATCCAACGCCAATACCGAACCGGGAACTCCCACGGCCAACGCACCGGTGCGGCTCAACTCCGGATTAGCCTTGCCATCCACCAAAAACATATCGCGTGTTGCCGCCGCTGGCGCCATCTCACGCCCATCAATCGCAAGCACCCGCCCATCGGCCAAACGCACCAGAATAAAACAGCCACCACCAATGCCCGAGTTATGGCCATCCACTACACCCAGTGCAAAGGTTGCTGCAATCGCCGCATCCAACGCATTACCACCGCGCGCCACCATATCCATCGCAATCTGCGTGGCATAGGGGTTCACTGTCGCCACCGCCACCTTGCCGTCAGCACTGACGCGGGCGTAGTCATTTTCCGTAGAGTGTGATGGTAATTTTGTTTCAGCGGTACTTGCGGCTGTCGCAGAGGCGTAAATCAGACAACTCAGGGCAGCAAAGGTAAATAGCCAGTTCTTCATCATTATTTCCTGGGCAATAACAAACAATCAGAGGGGAAAAGCTAACCCAGCATACAAGCATGCCAACAACGACGGCAAATAAGAAAAGTTAATACCAAGAAATACCGCGCAATAAACAGCGATAACGCGTAGAAGTGATGAAGGAAAGGAAAATATAAGGTAGGCCCAATAACTCGGTCTAAACAACTGGATCTAAACCATTCAATCTAAACAATTCAACCTAAACAACGCAGCCTAAACAACAAGCGCAGAATTTTTTTATGAATTCTGCGCCCGAGAAAAAATTAAAAAATCAACGCCTCCGCCGGTTGTAAGGTAATGCGTTCAGTCAGGTTGATTTCCTTGCCGCTGAGTTTTTCGGTGCGTGCACCTTGCAGTGCGATGGGGATTTGTACCTCGGCGGCTGTGCTTGAATTTAAATTAATCACTACCCACAGGCTGCCGGTCTCGCCAATTTTTTCTACCAGCCAAACATCCTGATTATCCACCGGGTAATAACGGATTTCGTCCGGTTGTTTGAGGGTTGGGTTGTTGTTGCGCACGGCGATTAAACGTTTGTAGTGATTGAGCAGGGAATTTGCGTTGGCACTTTGCGCCGCGACTGATAAGCCTTTGCCTTGCAGCCCTTGCCAATAATTGGCAAACCAGCCTTCGTGGTTTTGCACCCAGGGGAACCACTTGCCTTGATCCAACCAAAAATTGGCGGTGCTATTAAAACCGGCGGAGGGCTCGTCGTTCCATTGCATAATCGCGCGGCGGTATTGATCATCGCCGGTTTTGTATTGCGACATACCAATTTCTTCGCCGTAATACAGGTACAAAGTGCCAGGAGTTGTCATTAATAAACTCGCGGCAATTTTTGCTTTGTTCATATCGCCGTTGAGCGACAACATGATGCGGTTTTGATCGTGATTGGTGAGGAAGGGTGAAAAATAATTCATCGGTGCGGCCGCTTTGCGCGCTTGCAAATTGGCCCACAGATTTTCGCGATTTTGTTGCATGGCATTATTGCCGAGGGTGCCGAAATCTGCGCTTTGTTTAACCGCGGGGTTGAGGATATCAACCACCATGGTGCCAAAATCAAAATCAAAAGCGGAGTCCAAACCTTTGCCGTTGTCGCGGTATTTGCCGATGGTATTTAGATCTGCCCAAGCTTCGGCAACTAACATGGCATCAGGCTTTATGGATTTCACGTGTTGGGTAAAAATAGTCCAGTAGTCGATAGTGCCTTGGGTATCCGCTTGCAATGGATAACCGCCCTCTTCCACCGCATAACGCACTGCATCCAAACGGAAACCATCCACACCTTTTTCTAACCAGAAAGTGGCGAGTTTATTTAATTCATCGATCACGACTTGTTTGGTGAGATTTAAATCCGGCTGGCTGCCACCGAAGGCGCCGTAATAATAGGCTTTGCGTGTTTCATTCCAATGCCATACCGCCGCCGGGTTGGATTCGCTCGACCAGGGCTGGCCCCAACCGCTTTCGGGGCGGTCGTCGCGCCAAATAAAATAATCCTCGTAACCCGCTTCTTTATTGGCAGATTTAATAAACCAATCGTGCTTATCGGAGATGTGATTGAGCACTAAATCCAGAATCACTTTGATGTCGCGCTTGTGGGCTTCGGCGATAAAGTTTTCAAACTCTGCCATGGTGCCGTAGTCGGATTCGACGTTGTAAAAATCCTGAAAGTCGTAACCGTGATAAGAAGGCGCTTCAAACACCGGCGTCAGCCAAATACCGTTCACCCCCAACCCTTTCAGGTAATCCAGCTTGCTGGTCATGCCGTTGAAATCACCGCTGCCATCGCCGTCGGCATCCTGAAAAGAGCGCGGCCAGATCTCGTAAATAATGGCGTTATGCCACCAGGCATTGGCATCTTCATTAATCACAAGGGATTGATAAGCCGCACTGCTGGCAGTTGCACTGGTGGGCGTTTGGTTAAGAAGTTGGTTTTGATTGGGGGGAGTGGAAGTACCGGATTCGGAACAACCAGCGAGCAGGCTCGCAGCAATAAACAGGGAAAGCAGGCGTTTCATGAAGTGGGCTCCATTGGGTATTAGCATTATGAGAATGAGCTTTGTGAGTAAAGCCCATTCATAACACCAGTGCCAAGCCCTGCTTTGCCCCTGCGCCTATGAATACGTATGCGTCAGCTTAATTATCGTCTTCCTGGTCGATTTTACAGGCGAGCACCTTGTCGATGCGGCGGCCATCCATATCCACAATTTCCAGCTGCCAGCCTTGCAATTGGGCTTTGTCGCCCGTAGCGGGCATGCGCCCAATCAGCAACATCATCAGCCCGTTAAGAGTTTGGTAATCACCCTCGTCCGGCAGTTCGGCAAGCTCAAGGCAGTCTTTAATATCCAGCACTGGCAGCATGCCATCGAGCAGGAAGGAGCCGTCATCGCGGCGAATAATAAACGCGTCCTGATCATCTTCACTGATAAATTCACCGGTGAGTGCTTCCAGCAAATCCTGCAGGGTGACTATGCCTTTCATATCGCCATATTCATCCACGACAAACACCATTTGGCTGCGCGAGGAACGGAAGAACTCCAATAACTCCATCGCCGTGAGCGATTCCGGCACTACCTGGCAGGGTTGCGCCATAGTCGCTAAATCCACTTGATTGCCGCGAATGGCTTCAGCCAATAACTCTTTGGCGTTGATGATGCCAATTACATTGTCATTTTGTTTGGTGCACACCGGAAACCGCGTATGGGGCGATTGCATAACACGCGCATAGTTGTCCTCCAGCGACAAAGCGGTATCCAGATAGATGACATCCGCGCGCGGCACCATCAGTGACACAATGCTGCGCGCTTCAAGACGCAGTACATTTTTCACCATGGTGTGCTCTTGCTCCTCCAATATGCCCGAGCTTGAGCCCTCATCCAGCATCGCGTGAATATCCTCTTCAGTAACCTGATGCCCCTGCATTTGGTGAAAACCCATAATGCGCATTAAATAACGGGTGGACATAGAGAGCAGCGCGACAAAGGGTTTGGTGAGGATCGCCAATAACTGCATGGGTCTTGCCATCACGCAGGCGATGCGCTCGGCACTGAGCTGACCGATACGCTTGGGCACTAACTCGCCCACCACAATGGATAAATAAGTGACCACCACTACCACCAAAATGGTGGCGAAGTTATCGCTAATATTGGTGGGCACACCGAGGGTTTGCAGCCACAGGGCAAAGGGTTCGGCGAATACAGACTCCCCAAAAATACCGTTCATGATACCGATAGAGGTAATACCGATCTGGACGGTGGAAAGGAACTGGGTGGGCTCTTCCGCGAGTTTTAATGCAGCCGCCGCCGATTGGCTGCCCTTAGCCGCCAGAGCAGTAAGGCGGGACTTTTTTGCCGTCACTATGGCAATTTCCGACATGGCAAATACGCCGTTAAGCACAATAAGACCCAGCAGTACAAAAAATTCCATAAATGCCTACTAAAATATTCATAAATAGTGGAGCCTTTGGCGCCACTCTGTTACAAGAGCGGGCGAGTATAGCACTCATCAATTTAATCGATGCAGTGCTACGCTGTAGCCATTTCCCGTTGATTCACTATTCCCGTGCCAAGGATTTTATGAAGACGCAAGCATTGCCCAGCCAGCCGTTAGAGCCGCAAGCTACCCCTACAGACACAAGTGCACCAATCACCAATAAAAACCCCGCCGGAGCGATTGACCGCGAAGATGCCATGGCAATTGCCAAGCACTTCTCGCAGTACCTCACGCCACAATTGGCGCTGAGCGAGACGCTGAAGCACGAGGTTTATCAATTGCGCCACAAAGTCTATTGCGAAGAGTTGCATTTTGAGGACACCAAACCCGAACAAATCGAGCAGGATGAATTTGACCAGCGCTCGGTTCACTGTGCCATTCGCCATATCAAAAGCGAACAACTGGCAGGTACAGTGCGTGTCATCACCACCAAAAGCAGCGATGATTTACTGCCACTGCAAAAATACTGTGCACAGGCTGTAACCCACGAAAGCCTTGCCCCCCACAACTTTTTACCCCATCAAATTTGTGAGTTGTCGCGCCTGGCCGTACCCGCGCTGTTTCGCAAACGCCAATCCGACCAGCAGGAAGGTGCAGCGACCGGGGTAATCAATGAAGAGACATTCTCCGCCCACGAAATGCGCGCGTTTCCCTACATTGCGGTGAGCCTGTACTTATCTGCCATGGCGCTGTGTCACAAAACCCGCCGGGTGCATATTTATTTGATGATGGAGCCGCGCTTGGCGCGCAGCCTCAAATTTGTAGGGATTCACTGCACTCAGCTGGGGCCGGTGGTGGAATATCACGGTCAGCGTGCCGCCTATTATGTGGATGTACGCGAAGCGCGCCGCACACTAAACCCCGGCTACCGCAAACTGCTCAGTTTTATCGAAGCCGAGCTGTTTAATCACACACTGGTTAACACCTGAATATTTTAGGAAGAACAGCGACACAACCGCATCAACCAGCGCTCCATCCGCTCAAATGCGGTTGGGTGATATACCACCCAACCGCCAATCAGCCCCAGCAAACTGCCCAAGACAATATCCAACAAGCGCGCCCGCAATAGCACCTCAGGCACCCAATTCACAGCAGTCGCCTCTGCAAAGAGTACGGTCAACGGCGTGATAAAAATCACCGCGAGGCCGTAATTGCGCATCACTAAAAACTCCACAACAAAGGTCAACAGCATTATTAAGAGTGCGATAGCTACAGGGTTAAGTGGCAGCGTGAATAACAGTGCAGCCAAAACCAGCCCGAGCGCCGTTCCAAACACTCGATGCAGCTTGCGCTGCACCACCATGCGGAAACTGGCACCTTGCATAACGGCAGCACAGGAAATAGGTACCCAATAGGGGTTATCCAGCGACAAGGCAATTGCAATCACATATGAAGTGGCGACAAAAAAGGCGATGACACCTGCTTCCAGTATCAGCGCAAAAGGGCGCACCACAGTGGCTGCAGCGGGAGCCTCCTGCGGCGGATAAGCGCGCGGAAGAAGGCTGTAAAACAACGCCAAAAAGCAGGAAAACCCCGCACCGGCAGCGACCAACCCCGCGCGCAGAGGCAACTGGGCAACACCAGAGGGTTGAATAATACCAATCACCGCCACCAGGATAAAAAAGAAACTGCCCGGCGGTGCTACAGCGTAAAACCGGGTGATAAGTGTGGCGCCAAACACCGCCACAAAAAGCGCCGCTGTCGCCGTATAAACGCTAAAACTGGCACCGAGCCCCAAGGCAAAACAGGCAACTAATCCCAGAGAACACCAAAATAAGCGGCGCATGCGTTGCAACAATGGCAGCGGTTGGATATACAAAAACACCATGGCTCCCATCGCCGCCAAAATAGCCAGATCCACGCGCCCAAGCAGTGCCCCAACCAGCGCAGGAACACCCGCCCCCAGCGCGACCATAAACGGAATATGCCAAGGGCGATTGGCGGTTTTTATCTGGATCAAGGTTTGCAGCTGGGAGGGGAAACCGGGCACATAAACTCCTTAGTCGAGGAAGCTGGGCACCTTTTGCAGGTGGGCGGGCAGCAGCGGGTTGTGCAGCACAAAGTAGTCCCCCTGCTGCTGTTTGATCAAGGCGATTTCAGCGGCAAAGGTGCGCGTAAACAACTCATCAAATGAACCATCGGACTGGGCAATGCGCAACCCCTCCTCCAGGCGCTGGGCCAATTCCGACTCATGAATGCTCACATAAAACACAAAAGGCAAAGGAAAATAGAGCAAAGGGCGCTGTGCCACTACCATCTTGTAGCCCCGTTCAGCCTGACTCTCCAGTAGCAGTGGCGCCTCCACAATACTCATGGGGACATAGTCATAGCGCTTGGCGTTTAACATCGCCAGTACATTGCTGATATTGGAGCTGTCTTGCACCTGATAGCCATTGGCGCGATAAACATCCGTATCCACCCAGCCACGCACTTGCCCCGCCACGAGACGTTTTAAGGCAGATACCTGGGTGATGGCGGCAAAACGAGCCTGATCCTCGCTCCGGACAATCAAGTGACGATACCCCAGCAAGCCTTTATAAAGCGGGATATCAATCCGGATAGCAGGATCAGCGCTTCGCCCCACCGACTGACTCACCCGCCGCCAAGGGCCGACCTGCACATTGATTATTTTCCCCCGGCTCAGCTCGCGTCGCACACGGGGCGTGGAGAATTCGGCTTTTACGCGCAGGATTTTGAATGCACCATGACTGCTACGGGTTTTATCCAGCGCCAGCCGTAACAGCTGCACCTGATAATCATCGCGCTTGGGGGTTACTCCCCAATCCCAATAGCGGTATTCCATGGTTTCTTTGGTGCCCGGCTCGGTATTCGGCTGGGCGCTGACCAAGGGCGCGCCCAGTGCCAACAGCACTAATAGGCCGTAGCCGACAAGGGCATGGTTAGAGAAAAAATGCTCTCGATTGATTTGACTCATAACGGCAAACACAATTTTTTATTAGCTTTATATACAAACACAGGGGGCAAGCACTGATCGCGACTGCTGGGTAGGTTAACACCCGCAGGCCGCATTTACCCTTGGCTGGATGGTTTTTTATTTCTTAAAAATCCCGCTAAATCAAGCTTTTAGGAATAAGAACAGCCAGAGCCTTCACCGGTAACCCAGCCAATTGATCAGGCAATCGCTCGCTTTCTTTGACTAAACAGGAGTTTATATTGCCTTTACATTTGAGAAGAATTATCATTAACACTGTTTTGTTATTTAACCCTTGCCAAGGCTAGTGCTTCGTTGATGTCGTCCAAACACAGCTCACTGATTTCTCTTCTGCTCGTTGCTGGTGTGCATCTGGGAGCATTAGCGGCAATCGTTTTGTCCGCGCCTGAACCCGCGCCGGTGGAGATAGTTCAACCCACTATTCAAGGTGTGATTGTGATGGCGGAACCAGAGCCAACGCCACCACCGCCCGAACCGCTCCCGCCACCACCACCCCCGGAAAAAAAGCCGGAGCCAACGCCCAAGCCAAAACCCAAACCGCTGCCCAAAGCACCGCCGTCCGAGCGGGCAGTAAAGGCACCCGAACCAGAACCACTACCGACTCCACCGGTCGCACAACCGGCTGAACCCAAACCGGCAGCACCTGCACCCGTAGTGCCACCGCGCGCCGATGCCGGGCAAATCAGCAACCCCGCACCAGCCTACCCCAGCCTCTCGCGGCGTTTACGGGAAGAAGGGCTGGTGGTGCTTGAAATTCTCATTCGCGCCGACGGCAGCGTCGGCGAGATAAAACTGAAAGCCAGCAGTGGTTTCAAACGGCTGGATGAAGCGGCGATCAATGCTGTGAAACGTTGGCGTTACCAACCCGCCACCCAGGGCGGCCAAGCCATCGATTTCTGGTACGAACAGCCACTCGAATTTAATTTGCACTGATTGTTTTACTCGGATTGCCACAACTGATTTTTACTTCTACCGCTACAACGAGGTTTTTATGGATTCACCTTACGGCATAGCTTCCATTTGGGCACAGGGCGACGCACTGATCAAAGGTGTCGCAATTATTTTGCTCGTCATGTCCATCGCCAGCTGGTGGGTAATTGTGGTGCGCGCCTGGGGCCTGTGGCGCCTGCGCAGCTCGGCTCAGGGCTTAAACGATTTCTGGCACGCCCAAAGTTTTGCCGAGGGTTTGCGCACCTTGGGGGAAGATCGCACTACTCCATTTCGCCATTTAGCCGAAGAAGGCCAGGCGGCGCTGGATCACCACAGCAACCACAAAGATGACTTGCACGGTCACTTGCCGCTCGCCGAATGGCTCACTGCCTGCTTGCGTGGTTCTATCGATGAAAGCGCCGAACGTTTACAGCGTGGTTTGGCGGTGTTGGCGTCAGTGGGATCTACTGCGCCGTTTGTAGGTTTGTTTGGCACCGTGTGGGGTATTTACCATGCGTTGGTTGGCATTGGTGTATCGGGTCAGGCGAGTATCGACAAGGTAGCCGGCCCGGTAGGTGAAGCATTGATCATGACCGCCTTTGGTTTGGCCGTCGCCATTCCAGCGGTGTTGGGTTACAACGCCTTAAACCGCGCCAATAAAGGTGTACTCAACAAGCTCAACCGTTTTGCCCATCAGCTGCACGCCTATTTCATCACCGGCAGCCCGATGCAAAACAAAGGCACCATCACCAAACTTACTCCGCGCAAAGAGGGTTAAGCCATGGCATTTGGTGGAGGTCTCGACGACGATAGCGAAGTCATGAGCGAAATCAACATGACGCCCTTGGTGGATGTCATGTTGGTATTGCTGATTATTTTTATTATCACCGTGCCGGTATTAACCCATTCGGTAAAAGTGGATTTACCGCGTGCCGACAATACCCCCAATGAATTAAAACCGGAAACCATCAGCCTTGCCGTCAATGCCGACGGGGCGATTTTCTGGAACGAAACCCAAGTCAGTTTTGAGGATTTGGAAGCCCGCCTCACCGCTGAAGCAAGCAAACAACCGCAACCGGAAATTCACATTCGCGGCGATAAAGCGGCGGCCTACGAACATGTGATACAAACTATGGCGGCGGTGCAGCGAGCGGGTATTTTAAAATTAGGATTTGTCACCGAACCCGGCAATTAGCCGGGTTTTTATTTTTAGCGGGCTTAATGCTGTGCGGGGCTAATGCGGTGCAGGTTTAGGTTGGCCATCGTCCCGCCAAGGTTTGCCATCGCAAGTGGCATAGTGCGGGCAAGTGTCCATACAACCCCGGCAGGGCAAATGCACCGGGGTATTATTTTCGGTGGGGCTGACTGGCTGCGACATGTTCTCTCCATTATCTATTTAGGTGGGTTATCCGGTTATACGCAAGTCGCCGCCGTTTAGGCGCATATCCCTGCAGTTATTCTTCGCCCAACTGATATATTCACTCGACACCCTATCAATAACTCACCTTTCCGTTGAATAACATCTCACCCAATGAATAACACCACTGCTTCAGATCACCCACAGCCAGCCCCGCTGGTTAATACCCGTCACAGCGCGATTATTCGCTTGGCGCTTCCCATTATTCTCGCCAATGCCGCCGTGCCCTTGCTGGGTTTAGTGGATACCGCCGTGATCGGCCACAGCGGCACCGCTGCAGATTTGGGCGCAATTGCGCTGGGTTCGCTGATTTTCAGTTTTCTCTTCTGGGGTTTTGGTTTTTTGCGCATGGGCACCAGCGGTTTTACCGCCCAGGCGGCGGGCGCCGGTGATTACCGCGAAGTGCGCACGGCTTATGGACGAGCGCTGCTGCTGGGCGTTGCAATTGGGTTGCTACTGATCTTGCTGCAGTACCCGTTAAATCTGCTCGCGTTTTGGTTGTTGGATGGCAGTGTTGCCGTTGAGCAAGCCGCGCAGGTTTATATGCATACGCGCATTTGGGGCGCACCAGCCACACTCGCCACCTACTCGATTATGGGCACGCTGATTGGCCTTGGGCACACCCGGCAATTACTCTGGCTACAACTGCTATTAAATGGCATGAACTTAATTCTGGATGTGGTTTTTGTTGTGGGGTTTGACTGGGGGGTGCGCGGCATAGCGCTAGGTACGGTTATCGCCGAATGGACTTGTGTGCTAGTGGGCGCGGGGGTTCTTTATCGGGTGCTACGCAAACCGCAAACGGAATCTTTTTTTATCTGGTCACATATTTTTCAGCGCAGCGCATTAGTCAGCACCTTAAAAACCAATAGCGACATCATGTGGCGCACGCTGTTTATGCTCACCGGTTTTGGTTGGTTCGCCAATCAAGGGGCGCAATTTGGCGATACGGTGCTCGCGGCCAACCATATCCTGTTACAGTTTTTGTCCTTTGCGGCGTTTTTTCTGGATGGTTTTGCGTTTGCGTTGGAGTCGCTGGTAGGTAAAGCCATAGGTGCGCGCAATCGCCAGTTGTTTGATCGCGTGATTGTGGTCTCCACCCAAATTGCTGCTGCCTGTGCCGCCGGATTAATGCTTTTATTGTTGCTGTTTGGACCGCTGGCGATTAACGCATTGAACCCGCATCCAGCCATCCAACTGCAAGCGCAAACTTACCTGCCCTATGCCGCTACTTATGTGTTGTTGTCATTTATGGCATTTCAGCTGGACGGGATTTTTATTGGCGCCACCGCCAGCCGCGCCATGCGTAACGCGGCGCTGGTATCGCTGCTGATATTCCTCGCTGCCGCGTGGCTGCTCGTTGAATGGGCTGGCAACCAGGGTCTGTGGTTGGCATTTATTCTCTACGTTATCGCCCGCGCACTTGCGCTCGGGGCTTATTTACCGGCGTTGCGTCGGCAGTTGCCACCCACCGCAAGCACCGGCTAACGAGCCCGACTAACAAACTCGGTTAACGATCTCGACTAAAAAGTTACGCTTTATAAAAAATACGCATCAACTACTGACTTGATGCTTTTGCAGGTGTTTCTCCAACAACTGCATAAAGCGCGGCTCGGGGCCGATATCCTCATACAGCGGATCACCCATTTCATCGGTGGCGATCACTCGATTGCCCTGCACATAGGGAAAACTTTCCTCCACCATATTTAACGCGGCGGATAAAAGTTCACGAATTAATTGCTCCTTGGTGCGTTTGGGGTACATCTCCGCCAAAGCATCAATACGCGCCGCATCTTCAATGGTGAGATGCACATTGTAGGTATCCTTGGTCAGAATCCCCTGCGCCTGTTTTTCCCACTCGCTAACCAAACCTTTTAACGACATATATCTGCTCCTTTTACTGCAATTAAGAGAGAAACAATTGTTCGCTGCCCAGACTGAACGGTAAATGAACTGTGAGGCGCAATGTGAGGTGTACCCTGCGTTGTGTCATGTATTGAGTGTAGTCCACCGATTGTCATTAACGCCCTGCGCACGTAAAAAATCCTTACAAATATTCACATTAGCCCAGTGACAAAATGGCAACCTACCGTAGCAAATTCAACCGACAGCAGCTATGGTTAGCAACACAAAAACAATAATCGCCATCCGCTAAATAGGTTCAGCCGCACCCACAAAAACAATCACCTTAGAAACATTCACAATAGAAACAACAGAGACAAAAACAATGACGAAAAAAATAATTCCTTTAGTTGTCAGTCTGGGGCTGGCTTTCGGCAGCCAACTCACTCTCGCGGCAGACAAAACTTTCAAATGGCCAAACGGTGCCAAGGCGGCAATAAACCTGGCCTATGACGATGCCCTACCCTCGCAGTTGGATAACGCGATCCCGGCGCTGGACAAATACGGCTTAAAAGGTAGTTTTTATTTAACGCTGGGGGCAGACACAGTTGCTACGCGCATGGCTGACTGGCGCAAAGCAGCGGTGAATGGCCATGAGCTTGCCAACCACACACTGTTTCACCAGTGCTCACGTAAAGGTGCCGGGCGCGAATGGGTTCATCCGGAAAATGATTTGGACAAGGTCAGCGCTACCCAACTCGCCGCACAAATTCGCGTAGGCAATATTATGCTGCATGCGATTGATGGCAAAACCGAGCGTACTTTCACGACTCCCTGCGGCGATTTAAACGCAGCCGGCACGCCCTATTTACCCTTGGTAAAAAGTGAATTTGTTGCGGCCAAAGCCGCGTTTGGTACTGTGGTGCCGGACATGAAAACCCTTGACCCCTACGCGGTAGTAGTGGCTACCCCGGCCGAGGTAAGTGGTAAGGAATTAATTGCACTGGTAAAAGAAGCGGCTGCAAAAGGCACCATGATGAATTTCACCCTTCATGGTATTGGCGGCGATCACCTGAGTATTTCTAATGAGGCGCACGAAGAATTGTTAAAGTATCTCGCGGACAATAAAGATATTTATTGGACCGATACTTTTATCAATATTATGAAGTACGTGAAAGAACAACAGAAAACCCTGAATTAAATTCTATCATCCACCACATCCGCTACAGCGAAATCGCGCACACCAAACAGATTGACTCTACTGGTGTTCGCGACTGAAAAAACACACTTACTTCATCGTCCTACCCGCGAACGCGGGTATCCATAAAAATCAAGAGCTTAATTAAACTTCCAAAAATAACTTTTCTTTGCTGGCAATTAATAATTCATGCACCGCGCTGCGTTGATTATTGGCATTGAGCTTTTTCATCAACTCGGCATATTCCTGTAAGCGCCTGTCACCATATTCATAAGCTTCACGCTCAACTAATTTATAATTTTCAAACTGCTGACGCTCGGTTTCTTTATTGACTTCTTGTTCCATCCAGAGATTATTCACCCGGTCACCCGTCATGGATAAAATGCGGCTATTATCTGCAGTTTTACGCTCATGCACATAGGTGTAATTAGCACCCAACATATCCAGCGAGTCATTAGGGGTATGTTCAAATTTGCTGTAACTAAAGTCGTAACGGGTATTTTGTTTTATCAACAAATTATCACCGTTTTGCTCGGTACGAGTCTGTTGCTCCAGTGTCAAACTCATCGCGGCCACTTGTGAGTAATAACCCGGGTTGTGATACACCGGAGAGCGAAAGCTGGCCGTAAAATCCGGCATGCCGGAATCAAATGCGGCGATGGCTTCTTGCGCAGCATCACTCTCCGTATCCCCTTCAGCAATAACAGATTTTAAAAAACTGCCAAACACTGAATTAAACGCATCCAACATAAACCGCTTGGAAGCATTGGGAGCTGCACTTTCGTCGCTTGCCTGCGCGATTAAATCCAGGTATTGCTGTAGCACATCGCGTTCAAGGTTTGGTGTGCCCGCCAAACTTTGCAACTGGCTGGTGATATTGACGCTATAACCCTTTACATCCTCTGCGCGCAGGGTTTGGGTTTGCGCGACCTCATCCACACTGAATTCATAACTGTGTTCAACGTAGGTATCCGTCGCAGGATTGAAGCGCTGCAAGGTGAAATTGAACCCGGTAATAAATTGGGTATCAACATCTTTTAAGCCGCGCAGTTGGGTAGTGTCGGCGCGAAAAAATTCATCGCCCATAGCCCCCAATTTTTCCATTAAGGCGGCCAGCGCTTTTTGTTCGCCTTCTGACAAATCGCCATCCACAACCAATGAAAACTCCATCACTGAAGTGCCATCGCGAATATTATTGCGGCTGAATTGGATATTGATGCTATCGCCATCTTTCGTGCGCAGATTCAAAAATACTGACTCAATGCGCTTGCCTTTCGCGGCGGAGAAATCCGGGGAAAACTTATCGACAGCGACCTTAGGTGGTACGCGAAATTGACGAACCTCATTGCGATATTCACTGGTTTCGCGGCTCAGTGCCGCAACCTGACTAAACAGGCTGCTCACGGAAAATTTGGCTTTGTTGTCTTTGATTTGCGTAAGTGAATTCACCAGCGCCTGGTTCGCGGCCTGGGCGGCAGCACCGGTGTGGGATTTGTCGCGCACATAGGTCGCAACCACCATGGGCTCGGAATAAACCGGCGGTGGGTCAATCACCGGATTAATGGTGACAATCGCAGCGGGCGAGCCTACCGCTTCAGGTGAGACAGGCGCCGGGGTTGGGGCCAATGGCGCCGTGGTAACGGGGCTGTTACGGGATATAGCATCAGTCAGATTCAGGACAGAAATTTCCATGGGATAGCATCTCCATTAATTCCCTATGCTTATCGGCAGATATCCCAAAAACTTTTGCCTTATTCCGCCAACAATGCCATTAACACGCCATTCGTCCAGCCAAAACCGTCCTGCAACTCGTATTCGCCGCCGCCGCCGGGTAGGTGAATATCGTAAACGTTATATTTCTCTACCAACTTACCGGTAGTGTGGTAGACCTCGCGATTTAAATTTACCCAGCGGGATTTAACCTGATCCGCAGTGTCGTAGTGTTGGTAGTGGCGCAGACCTTGAATCGCCAACCACTGCAGGGGTGCCCAGCCGTTGGGGGCGTCCCACTGCTGACCGGTGTTGGCCAGTGTGGTGGTGAGGCCACCGGCTTGTAAAAAATCCTGCGCGATTTTTTGTGCAACTTGATCGGCCATGGACTGATCCACCATGCCGAAATACAGTGGAAAAATGGCTGCGAGCGACAGCACTGGCGTTTGTTGTTGCGCACTAACATCGTAGTCGTGAAAAAAACCGGTTGTTTCATTCCAAAAATATTTCAATACAGCCTGCTGACGCTGCCCAGCCAAACGCAAAAATTTATCGGCTTCAGCGCGATTACCTTCCAAGGCATAAATGTGCGCTAACATTTTTTCCATATTAAACAGCAGCGCATTGAGATCCACCGGGACTATGTCAGTGGTGTGAATAGTTTTCATGTCCGCAGGATTTTTAAACCAGCGGCTGCTGAAATCCCACCCGGATTCCGCTGCCGCGCGCACATGGCGATAAAGCTCTGCTTTGTTCGCACCTGCGCCTTCCGCCAGTTCATAGTCTTCTTTGAATGATTCCGGCCGCGGTGCGGCTATATCGTCCCAGTAGCGATTCAATACACTGCCGTCGGCCATGCGCACCACGCGGCGATGAGCAGGTGCAGCTGCCGTTAATTGCAACGCTCCGCTCATCCAGAATTCATATTCTTTAACAAGCGATGGCAAATACTGCGCATAGATTTTTTCGCCTTTATGCTGCGCCAATAACTCGACCATCAATGCAAAAAAGGGTGGTTGTGAACGGCCTTCGTAGTATGTGCGGTTGCCATTGGGAATAAACCCACGGCTATTAATCAGGTAAGAAAAATTATTCACCATGCCTTCAATTAAATCCCAGCGACCAGAAACCTGCAGGCCAAGCATAGTGAAATAACTATCCCAATAATAAACTTCGCGAAAGCGCCCACCGGGCACCACATAGGCATTGGGTAGCTGAATTAAACTGCCATTGGTATTCACGGCAGTATGGGGTTGGCGCGTCAGCAAATCCCAAAGCTGGCTAATATGCTGTTCCACCGGTTGATTGATATCACTTTTAAAATCGGCGGCAACCCCATGGGGTAATTCAAAATGTTCACGCACGAATTTTTCCAAATCAAAATCCGGTTGTGTTTTTTGAGTTTGGTACAGCGCCGCAATTTGCGCCATGGGTTGATGAGGAATGCTATCCACAAAGGTTTTGGAGTCGGGAAACAAATTGGATAGCTGAATTTCTTTAAACATAATTGCTTGGTTGCCATCGACAGAAGTGAAAAGAATGGACGATGTTGCGCTTGTCTGCTGGGTAGAATTTTGCGCTGATGGGATTTCATTGTTGTCACTACAGGCCATCAGCAATAGTGCCAGTAGCAAGCCGATAATTGCTGGTTTCATCGACCACTCCGTGAAGTCAAAAAGGGAGCCGGCCTTGGGCGCGGCTCCAAAGGCTATAGCGCGGATTAGAAGTTGTAACCCAGGCTCAGCTTCACATTGCGCGGCAGAATGTAACGGCCATTAGCCGATGCACCAGTCGCACGAGGGTCACTTTCGGTCAGCGCCAACTCATCGGTGGCATTGTCTACCGCTAACTGGATATTCAGGTTGTCGATATTCACTTGCACACCGAGATCCAATTTAGTGTAGCTGTCCAACGTATTGGTGTTGGCATTATCACCATAGCGATCACTGATCACACTGTAAGTCGCGTAGAGCGATGTCTCCACATTGCCGCCCAACGTGAGGTTATAGCTCGGTGTTAAGCGCATCATGTGGGTGGGTTGACGCAGTACTTGATTACCGGCCAGTGGTCCGTTGTCGATCTCTGGTTCTTGTACTGTCGCATTTAAATCCAGCGTGAAATCACCCAAGTACAATTTACCATCCAGCTCTACACCAATTGCTTTGGTTTCCAAACGACTACAGCTGGCAGCGCCCACATCACAGAAAGGTTGGCCTTTGGTTTTGTTGGAAAAACCGGTGGCATAAAGTGAGTAGTTATCGCGCGACAATTTGTAACCCAACTCCAACTGACTCACATCAATAATCAAATCCGAGCCGTTGTTAAAATCGCCACGGAAATCGCGGTAGGCATCAAAGTCCGGGTATTTAAAACCGTCGTTGATACGCACGAACACACCCATATCATCGCGGAAATTCCAGTTGGCAGCAGCGGTGTAAGCAGTGTTACTTTCATCGGCAT
Organism: Cellvibrio sp. BR; assembly: GCF_000263355.1. NCBI lineage: Bacteria > Pseudomonadati > Pseudomonadota > Gammaproteobacteria > Cellvibrionales > Cellvibrionaceae > Cellvibrio > Cellvibrio sp. BR. The sequence continues at coordinate 170,547 of NZ_JH668203.1, forward strand.
CGACAAAAAAATCATCGCGGCCATCCAGCGCGCCGTCATCTACTGCATAACTGGTTTGGCGATTCGCAAGGCGCACACCAGCGTCCAGCGTTACATCGCCAATGTAGGTTTCACCGGCGATATAAAACGCATTTTCACGGGCGTCGCCGCGGGCATCCACATCGTATTTCCAACCACAGGTGGCAACATCAGCCCCCTGGCAGGGATCACTAATACTCGCTGCACTGACTTGCTCGCCGTTGTGACCCAGTTGATACCATTTTTGATTGCCAATGGACCATTGCTCACTGACATCCCATGCGGAACTGTAATAGCCGAGGGTGAGTTTAAAATCGTCCCAGCGCTTGCCCAGGCTTAAATCGTTGTTAAACGCACTGATATCTTTTTTTACCACCCAGGGGCCAAATTGTTGCACCAGTTGGTTGGCCGCAAGGGGTGCACCGGTCACTGTCTCACCAGCTACGCCACCATTCAAACTGCCCAAGGTCACTGCTGCGCCCTGAGGCACAAAACCAAAAGTATCGGCATCACCTTTGGTCAAACTGAAGCGATCGATAAAGGTCCAGTCATTGGCCAGGTTTAATTCCAGCGAGCCGCCGGTCACACTGCCATCCCAACCGCGCCCTTCGCCCATATCCATGGATTCCCAATTGATCGCCGAACCGCCGTTGCCATCCGCGCCAGACATAGGCACTAATACGTGGCGATTGCGTTGGCCGACCTGGGTGTAACCCGCATCCAACCCGGTTTCAACACCGTTTACATCCAGCGCCACCGGCAAATACCAGGTGCCGTGGTCGTCGGTGCTGCGATGGAACAGATTGGCTTTGCCGTTATCGAGGATTTTGGTGAGGTTGACGGTGAACTGATGACCCTCTTCCGCATTAAAACCGGCATCGCGCACACCGGGCGATGAGCTGACATAACCGCCGATCATGTAATACAAGTCGTCCGCGAGCTTGCCACTGACCATACCGTCGATGCGTTGCAAATCGTAATCCGAGGTGGTGTAACGCAGCGCGCCTTCCGTCTCTTCACCACCCTCTTTCAAAATAAAGTTAGTGGTTAATCCCACTTGGCCGTTGGAGTACACGGGGTTGGGGCCACCGCGCAAACCCTCCAGCCGCTCAATGGTTTCATCCACCCGGAACAGGGTGGAGTTCTCCATAAACGACAAAGTCGGTGCCGGGAAAATTGCCAGGCCATTAATCGCTACGGTGACAAAATCGGCATCGCCACCACTGGGCAGACCACGCACAAAAATATTGGCGCCAGACACACCGCCCGAACTCTCCACCCACACACCGGGGATGGTTTTTAATAAATCGGCGGTACTGGCTGGGGATACTTGTTTGATCTCTGCATCGTCCACCGTGGAAATCGCGAAGCTGGCATCAAAGCGCTTCACGCTGGCACCGCCCGGCGTACCGGTAACGATTAACTCTTCAATTGTGTCACCGCCGTCCTGCGCCATCACTGGCGCCTGCACCAAACCCAGCGCAACCGCACCAAGGGCAAGGTTCAGGCAGGATTTACGGTGATGATTAACCTTAATAATGGCTCGTGTAAGTAGATTGATTTTCATGGGTTCTCCCCTGTCGTGGGCTAGTTATTGTTGGATTGCTATCGTTCTGTGTTGATTGTGTTGCCTCTTGCCGCAGGAACTTCACCCTTGCAAAGCCCCTGTCCAAATAATATTAGAACTCAAAAAATCAAATTGCAATCGTTTGCAATATATTTTGCAAACGATTGCGAAAAAACCTGCAAACGATTGCCAAAGGAAAAATAGGTGATTAGACTCATTTCTCGGGAGATACTTAACGCCGTTAATAACAATGGCGCGACAAAAAACACAATAACGAGAACAGTGTTATGGCAATCACCAACCGACACCTGATGATTCTGGTGCTCATGTGCAACTACTTCCTGTTCGGCTTACTGCTGAACAGCGTCGGCATAGTCATATTGCAATCCATCAACAGCTTTGGCGTAAGCAAAGAAAGCGCAGCGCTGCTGGAAGGTTTTAAGGATTTACCCATCGCCATAGTGTCGTTTTTTGTCGCCTCGCTACTGCCCCGCCTCGGCTACCGCAAAGCCATGCTGATAGCGGTAGCGCTGGTGTTGTTGGCCTGTCTCGCCATGCCGGTGATTGCCAGTTTTTGGGCGACTAAATTGTTTTTTCTCTGCGTAGGCTCAGCATTTGCGCTGATTAAAGTCTCGGTCTATGCCAGCGTGGGACTGCTCACCAACAGCAAGCAAAACCACGCCAGCCTGCTCAACAGCATTGAAGGGATTTTTATGTGCGGGGTCTTATCGGGCTATTGGATTTTCAGTGCGTTTATCGATGACCAGAACCCAGCCAGCAGCGCGTGGCTTAATGTGTATTGGCTGATTGCCGGACTCTGCGCCTTCAACTTGTTGCTGATGTTCACGGTTAAATTTGATGATCGCCCAGCTACTGATTCCACAACTGAACTCACTACCGAACCCACTAGTAAACTCACTACCAACCCCAACCCAGCATCACCGGTAACCAGTCCCTTTGAAGACTTTATTGCCATGCTCAAGTTGGTATTACGGCCCTTGGTATACAGCTTTATGGGCGCGATGTTTTTGTACGTACTGATCGAACAAGGCATAGGTACCTGGCTGCCCACTTTTAACAGTGAAGTGCTCAGACTACCCGCGAGTATCGCCGTGCAGATCACCAGTTTATTTGCGCTCAGTCTGGCCTTGGGGCGTTTGGGTGCGGGCTGGCTGCTGCGTTTTATTCCCTGGCACCTGTTTCTCGCCGGCTGTATTTTGGCTATGGCAACGCTGGTTATTCTCACCCTGCCCCTCGCCCACAATGTGGAAGCCAAGGCCGACAGCCACTGGTTTAACCTGCCGTTGGCGGCTTATATTTTCCCGCTGATTGGTTTGTTTATGGCGCCCATCTACCCGCTGCTTAATTCGCTAGTGCTCAGCTCCCTGCCCCAGCGCCAACAATCATCCATGACGGGTTTGATTATTATTTTCTCCGCCTTGGGCGGCACTACCGGCTCGATTATCACCGGCACGGTGTTTAATCAGTTCAGTGGCCAAACTGCGTTTTATTTAGCGCTGATACCTATGGCTTGTATTTTTCTGCTTATTTTTCATTTAAAACGCATAAGCAAATAACGTAAACCGGCGCGCGGTTGTATAAAACAAACGACTTACATACCATGCACCCAACAGAATCAGGGTGTTGTTATCTCATGAGTAAAATGTCATCGCCGCCAGTCTCCATTGCCGACATCGCACGACGCGCCGGAGTGGCGGAATCTACCGTCTCCCGCGCACTGAATAACAACCCGATTATCAACGAACAAACGCGGGAAAAAATTCAGGCGCTCGCGCGCGAAATGAATTACAAACTCAACACCGGCGCCCGCAATTTACGCCTGCAACGCAGCCATGCTATTTCAGTCGTAATTAACGCCCAAACCCACGACGGCCAAAAATTTTCTGACCCGTTTATGATGGATATGATCGGCGCAATTGCCGATGAATTACATCAGCATAATTACAGCTTATTGTTTTCCAGCCCCGCCATTACCAGCGACGATTGGCATTCCCATCTGCTCAGCTCCAAACGTTCCGATGGCATTATTGTGATAGGCACAGGGCGCGACGATACGCCGCTGCAAAAACTGCACGCTATGGGTGATGCACTGGTGGTATGGGGCGCCGCAACACCGGATACGCAATATTGCGTGGTGGGCAGCGATAATTATCAGGGCGGCCAAATTGCGGCGCAGCATTTACTCCAACGCGGCTGTAAACGTTTGGTTTTTTTAGGCGATATTGCCCACCCGGAAATTAACCAGCGCTTTCAAGGTTATTTTGATGTCCTCAAAAAAGCGGGATTAGCAACTCAGGAGCGCCACGTGCAAGCGGCGTTTTCCATTGAATCCGGTTTTAATCACGTGAATGAATTACTGCAAGGCGAATTGGATTTTGATGGCATTTTTGCCGCAAGCGACAACATCGCCATGGGTGCGATTAACGCTCTGCAACAACAAGGTTATCGCGTACCAGAGGATGTTTCAGTCGTAGGTTTTGACGATATTCCTATCGCCCCGTTCTTTAGCCCACCGCTGACAACCATTCGCCAGAATATTCACGCGGGCGGAAAATTATTGGTAGAAAAAATTCTTAAACAAATTAACGGCGATGAAACCGTGAGCTCGCAAATGCTCGCCACGGAATTAGTCGTACGCAGCTCTTAATATTGAAAATAATCTTGGGACTGATACCGAGAATGAAGCTGAACTTGATGGGCGACGCGTAATGCGTAATGCGCATCAAGATTTGATTACCCTTTAAATCCCTTACCCACCACATACACTTCGCGCGAACGCGGGCGCGATGCATCGGGCTTACGAATCACCACTTTTTCAAATGAAGTACGCACTTCTTTCACGTAATCATCGTAGCCTTCACCGTGAAAAACCTTGGCGACAAAATCCCCTTTAGGTTTTAACACACTGCGCGCCATATCCAGTGCAAGCTCAACCAGGTACATGGACGATGCTTGATCTACCGCATCCACGCCGCTGATATTGGGCGCCATATCCGAGATCACCACATCAGCGCGGTTACCGCCGAGCTTCTCCATGATTTGATTAAACACCACCTCTTCCGTGAAATCACCCTGAATAAAATCCACGTGCTCCAATGAATCCATCGGCAAAATATCCGACGCGATCACCCGCCCTTTTACCCCGACCAAACGCCCAGCGATTTGCGACCAGCTACCCGGAGCCGACCCCAAATCCACCACCATCATAGCGGGACGAATCAGCTTATCTTTTTCATTCAACTCCAGCAGCTTATAAGCCGCGCGCGCGCGATAGCCGTCCACTTGCGCCTTTTTAACATAGGGATCGTTGACGTGTTCTTCCAACCAACGGTTACTGCTTTTGGATCGAGCCATAAATATCACAAGTGTTCTGGAGAGATGGGCGTAGGCTCACAGAAAATGAGCCCAAAAGGGTTGCTATTGTATGCCCTAAGGAACGATAAAACAAAAGCACTCAGCTACAGCCAGTGACGCATAGCTAGAAACCAGCGTAAAATACGCGCCACTTCATTGCTCTATTATTCTTTTACCTATCCCTTTGCCGGAAAGTTACCGGCCAGGAGCCATTATGATTCGCATTACCGAACTGCAACTGCCGTTGGACCACCCTACCGAAGCTCTGCGCACTGCCATCGTTAAACGCCTGAAAATCAAAGACGCAGATTTGCTTGATTTCACTGTGTTTAAACGCAGTTACGATGCGCGCAAAAAAAATAGCGAGATCATGTTTGTTTACATCATCGATTTAAATGTAACCAACGAAGAGAAAATTCTCAGCCGTTTTGCCGACGACAAAAATATTCGCCCCGCGCCGGACACTAATTACTACCCCGTTGCGGAAGCGCCCACCGATTTAAGCGAGCGCCCGCTGGTGATAGGTTTTGGCCCCTGCGGTTTATTCGCCGCACTCACTCTTGCGCAAATGGGTTTTAAACCGATTGTGTTGGAGCGCGGTAAAGATGTGCGCAGCCGCACCAAGGACACCTGGGCGCTGTGGCGCAACAAGGTACTAACACCCGAATCCAACGTACAGTTCGGTGAAGGTGGTGCCGGTTTATTTTCTGACGGAAAACTCTACAGCCAAATTAAAGATCCAAAGTTTTACGGTCGCAAAGTGATGCACGAATTTGTGCGCGCCGGTGCGCCGGAAGAAATTATGTATGTGAGCAAACCGCACATAGGTACTTTCCGTTTGACCGGCGTAGTTGCCGCGATGCGCGAAGAAATTAAAAGCCTCGGCGGTGAAGTGCGCTTTGAAAGTAGAGTCACTGATTTTCTGATCGAAAATGGCCGCATTGAAGGGGTAACACTGGCCGATGGTGAAACACTGCGCAGCCGTTATGTAGTACTCGCACTCGGCCACAGCTCACGCGATACTTTTCGCAAATTACATGAACGCGGTGTGTATGTAGAAGCAAAACCGTTTGCGGTTGGCTTTCGTATCGAACACCCACAATCATTAATTGATGAGGCGCGTTTGGGCAAATACGCAGGCCACCCTGAACTCGGCGCCGCCGATTATAAAGTTGTCCATCACGCTAAAAATGGCCGCGCGGTGTACAGTTTTTGTATGTGCCCCGGTGGAACCGTGGTAGCCGCCACTTCGGAACCCAATCGCGTTGTTACCAATGGCATGAGCCAATATTCGCGCAACGAACGCAACGCCAACTCCGGCATAGTGGTGGGTATTAATCCCGCAGAAGATTTCCCCGGCGGCCCTCTCGCCGGTGTTGAACTGCAAGAGAAACTCGAATCACACGCTTTTGAATTAGGCGGCAAAGATTACTGCGCACCTGGGCAATTGGTGGGTGATTTTATTCGCGGCAAAGCCTCAACCGAATTTGGGGAAGTCGAACCCTCTTATAAACCTGGCGTGTTGTTGGGTGATTTGGCCTCGTCACTGCCCGATTATGTGATCGAAGCGATACGCGAAGCTCTGCCAGAATTTGGCAAACAAATTCGCGGCTTTGATCGCGACGATGCCATCCTTACCGGCATTGAAACCCGTACCTCATCACCTGTGCGTATTACCCGCGAACATGAATCATTGCAGAGTTTAAATACTCGCGGTTTATACCCCGCCGGTGAGGGTGCTGGTTACGCTGGTGGTATTTTGTCGGCAGGTGTCGATGGTATTAAAGTTGCCGAAGCCGTTGCTAAAGCCATTCTCGCCGATTTACAAGGCCAATAAGATGCAGTTAAAAATCGATGACATTAAAAAACTTCACCAAAAAAAGTACCGTACGGAATTCGGCCATTTTTTGGTGGAAGGTGAACACCTGATTCTGGAGCTGGAAAAAGCCGCCGAGAACAACGCGGCTTTACAAAACTGTGAATTATTTGTAACTGAAAACTACCAACACTTTTCCAGCCGGTTTAAAAAGAATCTGGTCAGCGAAAAAAATATGGCACAGCTATCGGACACCAAAACTCCGCAAGGTATTATCGCCGTCGCACCGCTGTTGCCATCTGCAAAAACCAGCAACCAAAATGAACGTGCGATTTACCTGCATGAAGTGCAAGACCCGGGTAACCTCGGGACTATTTTGCGCAGCCTCGCCTGGTTCGGTAATTTTCGCTGCCTGCTAAGCCCCGGCTCGGTAGACCCCTACAATCCCAAAGTGATTCGCTCCAGCATGGGCGCGATTTTTCATGTACCAATGGAATTGGATGTACCGCTAGAGTCTATCGCGTCGCGTTTTCAATCCATCGCCACCCTAGACATGAACGGAAAATCGCTCAGCGATAATAGCTTCAAACATTTTGATTGTTACGTGTTTGGCAACGAAGCACGCGGTGTGCCACGCGAGGCACTGCAGGCGATGAATGCACAAGCGTTTACCATTGCTGGCTGTGGAGCAATTGAATCGCTGAATTTAGCGTCTGCGGTAAATATGTGTGTATATGAGTTGATGCGTTAAAAACAAAATGCGCAGTTAACCCGTGTAGTCATACTGCGCATTTTGGCCCAATGATTGGATCATCGGTATTAGATAGCTACGCCATCTTTTTTATTAAACAGCCACCACAAGCCTTGTATTGCCGTTGTTGGGAATGCGGTCTCATGGTTGGCTGATTCAATTACTCGCAATTCCAATTTCATCTTGGGCAATTGCCTTAGTTTTAACTGTTCATGGAATCTACGTGCATCACCACGCAAATCATTCTTGGTACTTTCGGAATTCGCATATTCATCCATTCCTACGGAAATAAATACATTAGCAACGACACCACTCGTCAGCGCTTTGGTTTTCGCTTCAAGCGCAAAAATGGTTTTATTGTCCCACCAGAATGAAGGGCTGCCCAAAATATAATTCGCAAAGGTTTCCGGGTGCGTTAATAAAATATAAGCACCAAACAACCCGCCATAAGAATTCCCCAAATAGGTACGGTTCGCAGGATCAACCGAGTAGTTTCCCTCGATATGACCAATAATGGATTCGCGAATAAACCTGAGATGTTTATCTGCTTCACCCGTTGGATCTCTATAACCCTTGGTCACTATTGTGGGTGTGTAATCGCGCTGACGGCTAAACCCCGGACTTACATCGGTCTGCCATGAAATGCCCACATACAGAACATCCTCCATCTTTTTAGCATTTGCCGGATACCGTGCCGCACCAACGGCAATGGGAAATGTATAAGGTGAATCTGTCATATACACCACCGGATACTTTTTCTCCGGCGTATAACTGATGGGAAGCTGGATATGAATCTCATAGCTACGTTTTGTAGCCGGATCTTGCAATATTTCCACCTTGGTACGTGGCATTGTAAATTGATTGGATTCAAGTGCATATGATGCTATTGAAAACATGACCAACGAAATAAGCAACGAAAAACTAATTAAATTCATGTATATAACTTTAACTTTAACCGATTAATTTTTCAGAGGAATTGCCGCCATCAAACCACGAGATAATAATCCGGGAAATACACTGTGATGATTTTCTCCTTTTATAATTTCAACCTGCAAATCCAGCCCGGCATAATTACGCGAGCGCAAGACTTTTTCAAAAGCCAATACATCATCAGCCATTTGTTTATTATTCAAGCTGCTATCATTTTGATCAGCATAAATCATTGCATGTGCACTTAAGGATTTATTTTTTTCTGCGTATCGCTTCTCCATCTCAAAAATCACTTTGTTGTCATACCACAATGAAGGACTGCCAATAATATAGTGATCAAATATCTCAGGTCTGTTGACCAAAATATAGCAACCTAACAAGCCACTAAATGAATGACCAACGAGAATTTTATTATTAGCATCGACACGATAAGAATTTTTCAATAACGGAATAACCTGATCAGCAAGAAAAGCAGTGTACTCTTTCGCATGACCAGAGGCTTTACGTGCTGCTGATGAATGACCGTTAGACTCCTCAGGGGAATAGGTTGGAGTATAATCCCGCGTACGACTGATCGTGCGATCATCACCCTTTGAATAAGAAACACCTACAACAATAGCCTCTTTTACTACATTCCCACCCATTAGAGCCATAGCACCATTGGTAATCGGAAAGCCCCAACTAGTGTCATTAACGATGATTAGCGGATAAGCAGTTTTAGTGTCCCAATAAGACTTTGGCAGCTGTATATAAAGCTCATAATCCTTATTATTGCTATTCGCATGAATACTTCTTGTTTCATACGCAGGATAACCAAAAGGCGGTATTTCGCTGGCATAAACACTAGTTGCAACACTATTAGCTCCTAAAATGCAGGACAACAAAAACACCTTCTTGAATGACATTTAATTTCCTTAGTTATTGGTGATTAGCAATTATTGATTGGTTATTTCGATTTACTGACTAGAGATCAACAAGCACACCCGCTTTCGCAAAAGCCTGATCAAGATACTGTTCATTTTCCGATGGATGACGCAATTCAGACTCAGGAACACCTTTGCTATTGGCGATAGCAGCAACTCGGCCCTGCTTGTGAAATACAGTATTGGGAAAGTTACGGGCGATAGGATCCTCATAGGCTTTTTGAGGAGTAATAATTTTCCAACCTTTAGCGCGCAAATGCGCAATAAGATCACCGACAAACAATGCTGCCGCATCGTTTTCGTGTAAAAGCATTACATGCCGTGGCGAACGCCCGAGAGTTTTTTTAGCGATTGCGTCATAAAACTCGATGGATTCATACAGTGTATCCACATAAAATTTTCGCGCGTTATCGTAATTGAGTGTTTTTTTATCTTCTGCGGCTTTAGTTAGCAGCGAACTAATGTACCAATCAAAATTATCAATAGTAACGTAACCGTCTTTATACCCCAGATCAGTAAGCGACTGCTGCAAAGCAATGATAGCCGCCAAGTCTTTACCGTAATGCAAGTACGGAAAACGATGGTAAGGTAAAAAATTTTTTTGTGACTTCAATAATAAATGCGCTTTATAAACATCGGCAGGGTAATCCAGCAATCCCAGCTCACTGGCTGATTGATGGCTATAGCTGTGATTGGCAAGATGGAAACCAGCAGCAGCGTACTGTTCCAAACGTTGTTGCGTATCTTTATTTATGTAGTCCGCTTTCACGAAAAATAATGTATCTGGAACTTTGGCTTTCACCAATATATCGATCAGCTTTCGGGTTCGCTCGGCGCCGGTCATTAATGCTGAATCGGGTGTTGGCGCATCGTCAAAGGTAAGGGCGATTTCACGAGCATGGCAAAGTGAGCTAGCAAACAGCAGCACGAGGGCTGTTAGGAGAAAATAGTTCATCGCTGATCCAGATTATTATTGGTTATTCCAAAAAGGCACGAGTAAATGACACGAACAGTAATAATAAGTTCCATTACAGCGAAATTCAGGTTTTAGCCTTTAAAACACCGTAGAATGATGTTCTCGCCAAGCGCCCCAGTCTTTCGCATGAGCTGCTTTGTATCACTTTTTATAGGCAAATCATGACAACCCTTCGCGTTCGCTACCAAACCCTTGAGTTTGGCACCACTGATATCCATATTCGTAGCCTGCGCGATAATCAGGAATTTTCTGATGATGAGGGTGCTGCCGCTGCCTTGGGTATTTCGTCGGCATCCTGGCCGATATTTGGCATTGTATGGCCATCGGGTGAAGTGCTGGCACATTTAATGGCGGAATTTGATTTTGCAGGAAAACGAATTTTAGAAGTGGGCTGTGGCATCGCGCTGGCGAGTTTAATCCTTAATCATCGCCGTGCCGATATTACGGCTACAGATTATCACCCTGGCGTGGCAGATTTTCTCAACAAAAATACCCAGCTAAATAAAGATCGTTTGATTCCATTTGTACGCACAGGTTGGAGTGATGCGCTGAGCGACCTGGGCTTGTTTGATGTGATTATTGGCAGCGATTTGCTCTATGAAGCAGAGCATGTTGAATTGCTGGCAGGATTTATCAATCAACATGCAGCAGCCCAATGCCAAGTTATTCTGATTGATCCAGGTCGCGGCCATCACGCCAAATTCAGTAAAAAAATGCTCTCACTGGGTTACTCACACAGCCAAAACAAGGTGCAGGTACACACTCAAGAAGGGCGCCAAAACTTTAGCGGTCAAATTCTTCGCTACCAGCGCATTTGAATCAATTTCAATAGTCAGGTTTTTGCAGCGGACAGTGATAACTTTGTTTTATCTCACCACCATCCACCGAATGCAAATGCACATCAAACCCCCACAAACGGTGCAAATGTTTTAGTACTTCATGGGTTGAGCCAGCCAATGGACGGCGATTATGCATGTAGTGATGTAGGGTCAACGACCTGTCGCCGCGCACATCAACACTGTAAACCTGGATATTGGGTTCGCGATTACCCAAATTGTATTGTCCCGCCAAATTTTCGCGCAGCTTCTTAAAGCCTTTTTCGTTGTGGATTGCATCCACCCGGATTTTTTCTTGTTCGTCATCATCGACAATACTGAACAGTTTTAAATCACGCATTACTTTGGGCGACAGAAATTGCAAAATAAAACTTTCATCTTTGAAATTTTTCATCGCAAACTGCAATGTCTCTTTCCAATTGGAGCCGGCAATTTCCGGGAACCAGTGCCTGTCTTCGTCCGTAGGATTTTCGCAGATGCGGCGAATATCGCTCATCATCGCAAAACCCAGTGCGTAAGGATTAATCCCACTGAAATAAGGATGATCATAAGCAGGCTGGGCCACTACACTGGTATGGGATTGTAAAAACTCCAGAATAAACCCATCAGTTACATAACCGCGCGTATAAAGTTCATTCAATAAAGTGTAATGCCAAAAGGTTGCCCAGCCTTCATTCATGACCTGGGTTTGCCGTTGGGGGTAAAAATACTGGGCAATTTTACGCACTATGCGGATAATTTCCCGCTGCCATGGCTCAAGTAGCGGTGAATTTTTTTCCAGAAAATATAAAATATTCTCTTGGGGTTCAGGGGGGTACCGTGGTACGTTTTTTTCAGGATCTTGCACGGCCGACTTGGGAATGGTGCGCCACAAATCATTGACATGTTTTTGTAAATACTCCTCACGCTCACTTTGGCGGCGCTCCTCTTCATGGGCCGAAATGGGCGAGGGACGTTTATAGCGATCGACCCCATAATTCATAAGCGCATGACACGAGTCCAGAATATTTTCCACTTCACTAACACCATAACGCTCTTCACACTTACTGATATAATTTTTAGCAAACACTAGATAATCAATAATCGAACTGGCATCAGTCCAGGTACGAAATAAATAGTTCCCCTTAAAAAAAGAATTGTGCCCATAACAGGCATGAGCAATGACCAGCGTCTGCATGGTCATGGTATTTTCTTCCATTAAATAGGCAATGCAGGGGTTGGAGTTAATCACAATCTCATAAGCCAGCCCCATTTGACCACGTTTATAGGAGTGCTCCGTACTTAACAGTTGTTTTCCGTAGGACCAATGGTGGTAGCCAATTGGCATACCTACCGATGAATAGGCATCCATCATTTGCTCAGAGCTAATCACTTCAATTTGATTGGGGTAAGTATCCAAACCAAATTCGGCAGCCAGCTCACTCAGCACTGCATCGACATCCCGAATTAAATCAAAACTCCATTCTGATGTGGTAAACAGTGGTTTACTCATGCGACCTTCTTATGAAAAAGTTCACGAAACACCGGGTAGATATCACTAGCATCGCGAATATGCTGCAGCGCAAAACGCTCAGGATATTCTGCATGAATGGTATCGTAGGTTTCCCAGAGCGCTTGATGTTGGTTTTGAGTAATTTCTATGTAGGAAAAATATTGGCAATTGGGTAATAACTCATCAATCAAAATATCGCGGCAAAGATCTGAATCCTCTCCCCAGTTATCGCCATCTGACGCTTGTGCGCCATAAATATTCCAAATTTCGGGAGAGTAACGATCCTGAATAATTTCCTGCATTAAACGCAGTGCGCTGGATACGACTGTGCCTCCTGTTTCACGCGAATGGAAAAAATCGTCTTCATTAACTTCTTTGGCAATGGTGTGATGGCGGATAAAAACTATTTCTATTTTTTCGTAATTTCGCTGCAAAAATAAATACAACAAAATAAAAAAACGTTTTGCAATATCTTTAGTGCCTTGATCCATGGAGCCAGATACATCCATCAAACAAAACATCACGGCTTTGGAACGTGGAATAGGCTGTTTGATATGCAAGTTGTATTTGAGGTCAAAGGTATCCAACCAGGGAATACGGCCAATCGCCTTTTCTAACTTGGCAACAGCTTCCAATAATTCACTCATGCGGGCTTTTTTTGCAGGGGAATCGGGTTGTTTATCCAGAGCGACCAACTCAGCATGCAATTCATCTAACTGGCGCCGCTTGCCCGCGGTTAAGGCGATACGGCGCATGTTCGCCGAGCGTAAAGAGCGCACAATATTAATACGTCCCGGCTGGCCTTCATTGGCGATACCAGCGCGCACGGTTTTAAATTCTTCAAGACCAGACAACTGGCGCTTAACCAGATTAGGTAATTCCAGTCCTTCAAACATAAAGTCCAGAAACTCCTCTTGCGATAAGGTAAACGAAAAGTCGTCCTCCCCCTCACCGGAGTCGCTGGCTTGGCCGCCGCTGCCCTGCCCTTCACCACCCTGCGGGCGCGCAATTTTATCGCCTTCGGAATACTGCTTATTGCCTGGCAATACGCGCTCGTTATACCCACCTTGACCGTGATAAATAGTGGGCTCATTGATATCCCGTGTGGGAATACTGACCTTGCCCCCCTTATCTATGTCGGTAATGGAGCGTTGATTAACCGCATCAGACACAGCTTTTTGAATTTGTTGGCGATAGCGCTGTAAAAATCGCTGACGATTTACCGCGCTTTTATTTTTGGCATTGAGGCGTCGATCAATAATGTAACTCATATTTCAACCTTAAGGTTTACTCACCCACTCCGGCGGCTATTGATGCGAAAACACACATCAATAACCGCCCGATAATCAGTTACTGGGATTTTCTTACTCTCAAATACCACTCAGATAGCAAGCGCACTTGTTTTTCGGTATAGCCGCGCTCCACCATACGCTGTACAAAGTCCTGATGTTTTTTCTTGTCCTGCACCGAGGCTTTGGCATTGAAAGAAATAACCGGCAGTAGATCCTCGGTATTGGAGAACATTTTTTTCTCAATCACTATGCGCAATTTTTCATAGCTACGCCAATCCGGGTTTTTACCGGCGTTATTGGCTTTGGCACGCAACACAAAATTGACAATTTCGTTGCGGAAATCCTTAGGGTTACTAATGCCCGCTGGTTTTTCAATTTTCTCCAGCTCGTCGTTTAATGAAGCACGATTAAGAATTTCACCGGTTTCATGATCGCGATACTCTTGATCCTGAATCCAGAAATCCGCATAGGTAACATAGCGATCAAAAATATTTTGCCCATACTCCGCGTAGGACTCCAGATAGGCGGTTTGAATCTCTTTACCGATAAAGTCCACGTACTTGGGCGAAATGTATTCTTTTAAGGCATTGAGATATTTGTCTTGCACCTCTTTGGGGAATTGTTCCTGTTCAATTTGCTGCTCCAACACATACATTAAATGTACTGGGTTAGCGGCAATTTCTGTTGGATCAAAATTAAACACTTTGGATAAAATCTTAAACGCAAAGCGGGTAGACAAACCTGTCATACCTTCGTCCACACCAGCAGCGTCCTTGTACTCCTGCAAAGATTTTGCGCGAGGATCTGTATCCTTTAAATTTTCCCCGTCATAAATTCGCATTTTGGAGAAAATATTGGAGTTCTCCGGTTCTTTAATACGAGACAACACCGTAAATTGCGCAAGCATACGCAAGGTGTCGGGAGCACAGGGCGCTTTGGAGAGCGAACTGTTTTGCAACAATTTCTCGTAAATTTTCATCTCCTCCGTCACACGCAAACAATAAGGCACTTTGACGATATAAACCCGATCGATAAAGGCCTCATTGTTTTTGTTGTTGCGGAAGTTTTGCCACTCGGATTCGTTGGAGTGCGCCAGAATAATTCCATCAAATGGAATAGCGCCCAGCCCTTCGGTACTATTGAAGTTACCCTCTTGCGTTGCGGTTAAAAGTGGATGCAAGACCTTGATGGGTGCCTTGAACATTTCCACAAATTCCATCAACCCCTGATTGGCGCGACACAAGCCGCCGCTGAAGCTGTAGGCATCCGGATCGTTCTGCGGAAATTCTTCTAGCTGACGAATATCCACCTTACCTACGAGCGATGAAATATCCTGATTGTTTTCATCACCCGGCTCGGTTTTAGTAATCGCAATTTGCTCAAGAATAGAGGGGTAAACCTTCACTACTTTGAATTGGGTAATATCGCCATTAAACTCCCGCAGCCGTTTGGCGGCCCAAGGCGACATAATAGTTTTTAAATAGCGCCGCTGGATACCGTAATCCTCTTGCAGGATTTTTCCATCCTCATCGGCGTTAAACAAACCTAAGGGCGATTCAAAAACCGGCGAACCCTTGATGCAATAGATGGGCATTTTTTCCATTAAGGATTTAAGCATTTCTGCCAGCGAGGATTTACCGCCGCCCACCGGACCAAGCAAATACAAAATTTGCTTTTTCTCCTCCAAACCTTGTGCAGCGTGCTTGAAAAACGAGACTATCTGCTGAATAGCCTCTTCCATACCGTAGAATTCATTAAAGACCTTATAACGCTTCATTATCTTGTTAGAAAAAATTCGACTGAGGCGCGGGTCTTGTGAGGTGTCAACCATCTCGGGTTCACCGATGGCCATTAACATACGCTCCGCAGCGGACGCGTAGACACTGGGGTCTTTTTTGCAGAGCTCCAAATATTCCTGAATTGATAATTCTTCCTGCTGTGTCGTTTCGAAACGCTCGCGGTAATGACTAAAAATACTCATGATCTACCTCGGGTTAGCAACTTAAGCGGCAAAAGACAGACAATCAAACCATTAACAAAATTCCACCCTAAAACGCATTTAAATATTAGGTTCATTCATACTACTAAGCATAGCCCTAAAATTTACAAGCACTCAATGCAATAACAATTTATTGACTCGTATCTCACTGGAAATTTACACTCAAAAAACGCGCCAACTACAGATAAAAATGCGCGATTATTTTTATCCGAGCGTGATTTGAATACACTTATTGATATAGCCATCGCTTATCTATAAACCTATTAATATATACGTAAGTTTTTCAAAATAGGATTGCATGACTTCACTTAGCTGGTTAGATACTAACAACCTCTGGTTTCCCGACCCGTCGCAAGCATTAGAAGATCCGGATGGCCTGGTCGCTGCTGGGGGCGATCTATCACCCGAACGGATTCTGGCGGCTTATCGCAAAGGAATATTTCCCTGGTTTAATCCCGGCGATCCTATTCTTTGGTGGAGCCCCAACCCGCGCACAGTCATCTTTCCCGAACAATTGCACCTATCCAAAAGCCTGAGCAAAACCCTGCGCAAAGGAATATACCGGGTGACTTTTGATTATTGTTTTGAAGCGGTAATGCGCGCCTGCGCTGCGCCGCGCAGTTATGCCGACGGCACTTGGATCAGCGAAGAGATTATTGCGGGCTATTGCGCGTTACATAAACGCGGTTTTGCTCACTCGGTGGAAGTTTGGCAGAACAATGAATTAGTAGGCGGGTTGTATGGCATTGCTTTAGGACGGGTATTTTTTGGGGAATCCATGTTCAGCCGTGCCGATAATGCATCAAAAGTAGGCTTTGCTCATTTGGTGCGGCAGTTACGCCATTGGGATTTTCAATTAATCGACTGCCAAGTGGCTAACGATCATTTATTTAGTTTGGGGGCAATTGAAATCCCGCGTGAAGAATTTCAGCAAATACTGATAAACTTTACTCAGGAACCTGCAGTGTATTCTTTGCCTTGGTCAAGCCTTACGATTGAACCCTGGGCATAACACGGATCTGCGCGAGGCAATCATGTCCGATCTATCTACCCTCAAGTTATTTGCCACCCAACCTCATCCCTGTAGCTATTTGGATGGGCAAGAGGCAACGACGGTTTTTGTGGATCCGGCAGCCGAAATAGACCCTTCGCTTTATACCCAATTGTCACAACTTGGCTTTCGTCGTAGCGGCGCACATTTGTATCGCCCGCAATGCCTGCGTTGTCAGGCTTGCGTGTCCTGCCGTATTCCCGTCAGGTTATTTAAACCTAATCGTTCACAGCGCCGCTGTTTACAGCAGAACAGCGATATTTCACTGAATATCACTAACAATATAAATACTGAAGAGCACTACAGCCTCTATGCGCGCTACATCGAAAACCGCCACCAAAGCGGTGATATGTATCCGCCCTCGGAAGAGCAATACAAGGCATTTTTAACCAGTGAATGGGGAATCACCCAGTTTATTGAGCTGCGGTTAGGTGAAAAACTTATTGGGGTTTGTGTTTGCGACCAACTGGGGGACGGATTGTCAGCGGTTTACACCTTCTACGAGGCTGGGCTTGATCAGCGCAGCTTGGGCAAGTTCGCCATACTGGCGCAGATTGAAAAAGCACGCAGCATGAATCTGGATTATGTCTATTTGGGTTATTGGATAAAGGAATGCGACAAGATGAAATACAAGATCCAATACCGCCCGCTGGAACTATTGGTCAACCGCCGCTGGATGCGACTTAACTAGGCCATTACCGCAGCCGCACAGATCACCGCACGATCTGTGCTCATATTTGCAGCGAAGTTACTGCATAATTCACTCAAAAACTGCCTTTTATGGGCTTTCCCCTTGGCGCCGCTGGTTAATTAAGGCACAATTCACGCCTATTTTTTTACCCCCTCCTGTCGCACCCTGCAACAGGCAAGAACTATTGAAAACCTGAGGAAACTGCCGCATGGCAAAAGACGATTGCATTGAATTTGAAGGCGAAGTGGTTGATACACTGCCCAACACTACCTTCCGCGTAAAATTGGAAAATGGACATGTGGTTATTGCACACATCTCCGGCAAGATGCGCAAAAACTATATCCGTATTCTTACTGGCGACAAGGTCAAGGTTGAGATGACTCCCTATGACCTGACTAAAGGTCGTATTACTTACCGCGCTCGTTAATCCCCCAAGCCCTGCTGAAATGGCAGGACTGATAGAAAAATACCGCGAGTAAGCAACAAAAAAGCCGCAATTAGCGGCTTTTTTGTTTTTTCCCTTTTTCGAATCAGAGCAGATCAAGCTGGTTGTGCGTGCTTGGCATTGACCTCAATAGTGAGCTTGTCTTCCACCGCATCCACATCTACCGTAACCGTTCCACCACCGTGAGACAAAGAGCCAAACAATATCTCCTCCGCCATTGGTTTTTTCAGCTTGTCTTGAATCAACCGTGCCATAGGGCGAGCCCCCATTTTTACGTCGTAACCGTGAATTGCCAGCCACTCACGCGCCGCATCGCTAATGTCGAGCGTTACGTGCTTATCGTCCAACTGGGTTTGCAATTCCATCAAGAACTTATCAACTACCGTTTTGATGGTATTCAAGGTTAGTGATGCAAACTGCACAATCGCATCCAGTCGGTTGCGGAACTCCGGCGTAAACATCTTTTTAATCGCTTCCATACCATCGGTGGTGTGGTCTTGATGGGTAAAGCCGATGGACGCCCGGCTCATCACTTCAGCACCCGCGTTGGTGGTCATAATCAAAATGACATTGCGGAAATCCGCTTTGCGCCCATTGTTATCGGTCAGACTACCGTGATCCATAACCTGCAACAGTAAGTTAAAGACTTCTGGATGCGCCTTTTCAATTTCATCTAACAACAACACGCAATGGGGTTGTTTGGTGATGGCATCCGTCAACAAACCACCCTGATCAAAACCGACATAACCCGGTGGGGCACCAATCAAACGCGATACTGTATGGCGCTCCATATATTCGGACATATCGAAGCGAATTAACTCCATACCCATACATTGCGCCAACTGGCGGCAGACTTCGGTTTTACCTACCCCGGTGGGGCCTGCAAACAGGAAGGAACCAATAGGTTTCTCCGCTGAACCCAAACCGGCGCGCGACAGTTTAATCGCGGTGGACAGGGTGTCGATGGCCTCATCCTGACCAAATACGGTCATCTTCAAATTCTGATCCAGCTTACGCAGCTGTTCTTTGTCGGAAGACGACACACTTTTTGGAGGAATGCGCGCGATTTTGGCAACGACGTTTTCCACATCTGTTACGCCGATTGTTTTTTTGCGCTTGCTGGGCGTTTGCAATTGTTGATACGCACCGGCTTCATCAATTACATCGATTGCCTTATCGGGCAGGAAGCGATCGTTAATATAACGCTCCGCAAGTTCAGCTGCCGCACGCAAGGCAGCATCGGTGTAACGCAAATTGTGATGCTTCTCGAAACGGCTCTTTAACCCTTTCAATATTTGGTATGTTTCGTCGACAGTCGGCTCATTAACATCCACTTTTTGGAAACGACGGGAAAGCGCGCGATCCTTATCAAAAATACCGCGGTATTCCTGATAAGTGGTTGAGCCCATGCAGCGGATTTCGCCGGATGACAACAGTGGCTTAAGCAAATTGGAAGCATCCATTACCCCGCCCGATGCAGCGCCTGCACCGATAATGGTGTGAATTTCATCGATAAACAAAATAGAGTTCTTTTGCTTTTTCAGTTCATTCAGCAAACTTTTGAAGCGCTTTTCAAAATCACCGCGATATTTGGTACCGGCCAATAAAGCACCCAAGTCCAGCGAATAGACAACACTATCCGCCAAGGTCTCGGGCACATCACCATCCACAATGCGCTTTGCCAAACCTTCTGCAATAGCGGTTTTACCCACACCGGATTCACCCACCAACAGGGGGTTATTTTTGCGGCGACGAGCGAGAATTTGACAGACACGCTCCACTTCAAATTCACGACCAACCAACGGGTCGATGCGCCCCTGCATTGCGGCTTCGTTTAAATTACTGGCGAAATTTTCCAGTGGGCTTTGTGAACTTGATTCGCCACTAACGGATTCTTCATCCTGATTTTCTTGCGGAGCTTGATGATCGTGGCTGTGATCGCTACTGCCACTTACTTTGTGAATACCATGGGTGATGTAATTCACCACATCGATACGCGCAATGCTTTGTTGTTTGAGGTAGTAAACAGCCTGGCTTTCCTGTTCACTGAAAATCGCAACCAGCACATTCGCGCCAGTAACTTCTTGTTTGCCAGAAGACTGCACATGAAACACGGCGCGTTGTAATACACGCTGAAAACCGAGCGTAGGTTGGGTTTCCCGCTCAGAGTCGTGTTCGGGGATCAAAGGGGTGGTGGAATCGACAAATTCGATCAGCTCTTTACGTAAACTGATTAAATCTGCCCCACACGCACGCAACACATTCGCAGCCGAATCATTATCGATGAGCGCCAGAAGTAAATGCTCAACAGTCATAAATTCGTGACGCTTGGAGCGCGCACCTTTGAAAGCAAGATTTAAGGTTACTTCCAGATCTTTACTTAACATTGCGCATACCCTCTTCTAACCAACAAATTTAAAATCTCTTCGCACTGCAGTGACCTTATCTAAACCTTCAACAGCTGAATAACATCTGAACAATCCCATAAGCAATCGATATTACAGCCCTAAAAAGATTGTCAAACTTCTTTAGTCACTATCTTCTACCGCTTCTATTTCACACAGCAGCGGGTGCTGATTCTCTCTTGCATATTGATTCACTTGCGCGGCTTTAGTTTCAGCTATATCCCGAGTATAGATGCCACAAACCGCTTTGCCGTGAACATGTACCGTTAACATCACATGTGTTGCTTTCTCGCGCGACATGGAAAAAAACACTTCCAATATTTCCACCACAAAATCCATTGGGGTGTAATCGTCATTTAGCAACATCACCTTGTACATGGGTGGTCGTTTTAGCTTCGGCTTTTCCGTTAGAACAGCAAGGCCGCCATCCGACTCATCAACAGAATGATCATCGTCTTTAGCTAAGGTTAGTTGAAGGTTTTGGAGATTGCCCATAGAGATTCAATACAAAATAAAAATGATTGGTCGACAAGCCGCATTGTACCCCATTGGCATAACAAGCCCTAATGGGCGTTGATACGGATGAATGCTTGACTTTGGGTCAAATGTTGGATAAAAAAAGACCGCCGACGTACACAAATACGTCATATTGTGCAGATTGCGCCTAAATCGTTTTAGTAGGCCGCACAATGCGCATGCTTCACCTGGAGTAGAGCACCAAGTCCATACCCCCGAGTTGTTATAACACTTGGGAAAATAATAACGATAGCGATACCAATTTTTCCTGGTATCGCGCGGACAAAAGGATTCAATCATGCCTACAGGCACAGTTAAGTGGTTCAATAACGCAAAAGGTTATGGCTTTATCCTGGCGGACGAGGGTGGCGAAGATCTATTTGCACACTATTCGGCCATCGCGATGGAAGGTTATAAAACCTTGAAAGCCGGACAGGCCGTTAGCTTTGAGATTACCAAGGGCGACAAAGGCTTGCATGCCGTCGAGATCAAAGTACCTGAAGCCACCGCACAGCCAATTAGCCATCACGCCAAGGCTGTCCCTGCCTAGCTAATAAAAAAGGCATCAAGAAGAAAGCCCCCCGTATCACTACGGAGGGCTTTTCGCGTTGTTCACACTTAATGCAACGCTTTAGAGCTATTACACCAAGCTGGCCAATACCGCATTAAAGGTTGCACTTGGGCGCAAAGCCGCAGAGGCTTTGGCCACATCGGGACGGTAGTAACCACCCAAATCAACCGGCTTGCCAGAAGCAGCTTTGAGTTCATCCACAATCTTGGCTTCGTTTTCAGTCAAGGTTTTGGCTACCGGTGCAAATTGCGCTTGCAATGCAGCATCTTCAGTTTGGGCTGCCAGAGCTTGCGCCCAGTACAAAGCCAGATAGAAGTGGCTGCCACGGTTATCCAATTCACCCGCCGCACGACCGGGAGATTTGTTTTCATCGAGGAACTTGCCGTTGGCTTGATCCAAGGTCTTGGCGAATACTTTGGCTTTGGCGTTGTGAGTCACATTGCCAAAGTGATCCAGGGATTCAGCCAGAGCCAGGAACTCACCCAGTGAGTCCCAGCGCAGATGACCTTCCTCTACAAACTGTTGCACGTGCTTCGGTGCGGAACCACCAGCGCCAGTTTCAAACAGACCGCCGCCGTTCATTAAGGGAACAATCGACAACATTTTTGCCGATGTGCCCAGTTCCATAATGGGGAACAGATCGGTGAGGTAATCGCGTAATACGTTACCGGTCACAGAGATGGTGTCTTTACCGGCACGGATACGGTCGAGCGAGTATTGAATCGCCTCTTCCGGGGTTTTGATGTAAATCTCAAGGCCGCTGGTATCGTGGTCTTTCAGGTAGGTAGTTACCTTGGCGATCAGTTGGGCGTCGTGCGCGCGTTTTGGATCCAACCAGAACACCGCTGGAGTGCCTGATGCGCGGGCGCGATTAACGGCCAGTTTTACCCAATCCTGGATGGGTGCATCTTTCACTTGGCACATACGGAAGATATCGCCCTGCTCAACCGTTTGTTCAATCAACACTTTGCCCGCTGCATCTACTACACGTACAACACCGTCAGCAGCGATTTGGAAAGTTTTGTCGTGTGAACCGTATTCCTCAGCGGCTTGCGCCATCAGGCCTACGTTAGGCACGCTGCCCATAGTGGTTGGGTTAAACGCACCGTGTTTTTTACAATCGTCGATAACCACTTGGTAGATACCGGCGTAGCAGCGATCAGGAATACAGGCTTTGGTATCTTGCAGTTTGCCTTCGGTATTCCACATTTTGCCGGAATCGCGAATCATCGCTGGCATGGAGGCATCTACAATCACGTCGCTCGGTACGTGCAGGTTGGTGATGCCCTTGTCTGAATTCACCATCGCCAATGCGGGGCGAGTGGCGTACAGCGCTTTGATGTCGCCTTCAATTTCCGCTTGTTTATCCGCTGGCAGGGATTTGATTTTAGCGTAGAGATCGCCCAAACCGTTGTTCAGGTCTACGCCCAACTCGCTCAATACCGCCGCGTGTTTTTCCAACACTGGCGCGTAGAACACCGAGACAAAGTGACCGAAGATAATCGGGTCAGACACTTTCATCATGGTGGCTTTCAGGTGTACAGAGAGCAATACACCTTGGTTTTTAGCGTCTTCAATTTGCGCGGCGATATAGCTGCGCAGTGCTTTTTTGCTCAGTACCGAGGCATCAATAATTTCGCCAGCGAGGACTTTTACTGTCTCTTTCAATACTTTAGTGCTGCCATCGTTGGCAACCAATTCGATTTTTACACTGCCCGCCTCAGCGATCAGCGCTGACTTTTCGCTGCCGTAGAAATCACCCGCCGTCATGTGCGCCACGTGAGATTTGGAGTCAGCCGCCCAAGCACCCATTTTGTGTGGGTTTTTGCGCGCGTAGTTTTTTACTGACAGTGGTGCACGGCGATCCGAGTTACCTTCACGCAATACCGGGTTTACCGCAGAACCTTTAATTTTGTCATAGCGTGCTTTGGCGTCTTTTTCATCGTCATTCGATGGTACTTCAGGGTAATCAGGCAGGTTGTAACCCTGTGATTGCAATTCTTTAATCGCGGCCTTCAGTTGCGGGATAGACGCACTGATATTAGGCAGCTTGATAATGTTGGCTTCAGGCGTAGTAGCCAGCTTGCCCAATTCAGCCAGGTGATCACCAATACGCTGGGCTTCGGTCAAACGCTCGGGGAATGCAGCAATGATGCGGCCAGAGAGCGAAATGTCGCGAGTCTCGATGGCAATGCCGGCGGTTTTGGTAAAGGATTGGACTATGGGGAGTAAAGAGTAAGTTGCTAAGGCTGGGGCTTCGTCAGTTTGGGTATAGATAATTTTTGAATCAGTCATTTACAGATGGCTCCATCAATTCATGCGGCTCGGCCTTGTGAGCTCTACCATTAACAGTATGAAAATTTAGAAAAAGAGCCCCGCCACAGGGAACTCCCCCTTGCCAGAGCGCGGCGATTCTACACCTCCACCGCTTTTTATGCATGGATTAGTTGCTATGGCAGTGGGCGCGATCTCGGATAGAATCGCGTTTTTGGTTGATGCCCCGCTCGTTCCCTGTCAATTGTGTAGTGATTTATGGCCACCCTGATTCTGTTCAATAAGCCCTTTGGCGTGCTCTCGCAATTCACCGATGGTGAAGGCCGCGCCACACTCAAAGACTATATCAACGTACCTCAGGTCTATCCCGCTGGGCGGCTCGACCATGATTCCGAGGGCTTGCTACTGCTCACCGACGATGGCGATTTGCAGCACTACATTAGCCACCCCGCCCACAAACAGCCCAAAACCTACTGGGTGCAAGTCGAGGGGGCGCCCAACAGCTATGCCCTGACTAAATTGCGCCAGGGTGTTGAACTGAACGATGGCATGACCCAACCCGCCGAAGTGCGCTTGATTGCCACCCCCAAACTCTGGGAGCGGGTTCCGCCGATCCGCACACGGGTAAATATTCCCACCCAATGGTTGGAAATTGTGATCACTGAAGGGCGCAATCGCCAAGTGCGACGTATGACAGCCGCGGTCGGTCACCCTACCCTGCGTTTAGTGCGGGTTAAAATTGGCAACTGGACACTGGAGGGAATCGAACAAGGTAAATACAAGACTGAAACCGTCAATATTCCCGCATCGGCGATTAAATCCGTTGGGCGAGCAGTGCCACGCAACAAATCGCAACGCCCTGCGCACAATAAACCAGCGGGCAACCAACAGCGGCCAGAGGCTAATCACAAGAGTGATAAACCCGCTCGCCCAGGCACCAACGCGGGCGCCGGCAAAAATCGCACTAGTAAACCGAACGGACAAAAACCCGCCACCCCCAAACCGGCGGTTAAAACTCTAGTGATCCAAAAACCCAAGCGCAAATTGGATACAGACCAATAACGAAAACACCAACAAAAAAGGCGCCAGAGAGGCGCCTTTTTTGTTACTAATCTAACTACCGCTTTGTGCCGCGAACCGCAGCTACTGCTGTTTTGCCTCATCCCAGAGCAGATTCATTTCATCAATCGTCGCGTCGGTTAAGGGTTTGGGCGAATGCGTTTCGATATAGTGAAAACGCTGCTCAAACTTGTGATTGGCGCGACGCAATGCCTGTTCCGGGTCGATTTTTTGGTAGCGGGCAATGTTTACTACCGCAAACAATAAATCACCCAGCTCTTCTTCCAGCGCCTGTTGATCACCCGAGTCCAACTCGGCTTCCACTTCCAGCAATTCTTCACGCACTTTGGCGATGGGGCCGTACACATCATCCCAATCAAAACCCACACTCGCGGCGCGTTTTTGCAGTTTGGCCGCACGGCTCAGCGAGGGAAGATTTAACGGCACATCGGCCAGTAAACCCTGCGCACCTTTGGCAGCACGCTCCTGCTGTTTGATTGCCTCCCAGCGCGCTTTGACATCGACCGGCAAGGTATGGCGATTGTCTACGCGGCTGTGCAAGGTTCCATCGGGAAAGACATGTGGGTGGCGACGAATCAGTTTGGCGACCAAATCCGATACTACGCTCGCAAACTCAAAACGCTGCTCCTCTTTGCCCAACTGACTGTAGAAAATTACCTGAAACAGTAAATCACCCAACTCTTCTTTTAAGTGGACAAAATCCTGCTTTTCAATCGCATCAACCACTTCATAGGCCTCTTCCAACGTGGAGGGGGCGATGCTGGCGTAGTCCTGTTTGATATCCCAGGGGCAGCCGGCTTCAGGGTCGCGCAGGCGCGCCATTAAATAGAGCAAATCGTCGATGCTGTACTGACTCACAAGTTATTCCTGATATTTGCAGCGCGCCTAGTGTTTACGGCGCGCGGAGGCGATGTTGGGCAGCTGGTTGAGTTTGGTGAGTATGCGACTCAACTCATCAAAGCCGCGAATCTCCACGGTCACCTGCATATCCACGGTATTTTTGCGTTTATCCGACAAGGTTTGCATAGCAACAATATTGATGCGCTCGGTATCCAGCAACACGGTGATGTCTTTGAGCAGGCCATAGCGGTCGTAAGCTTCAATCACTATATCCACCGAGTAGAGACTCTGCGGTGTTTCGCCCCACTCCACTTTGATAATGCGCTGGGGTTCATCGGCCTGCAGCTGCAGAATGTTGTTGCAATCCTGACGGTGAATGGACACACCTTTGCCCAGGGTGATGTAGCCAGTGATGGCATCACCCGGCACCGGATTACAACAGTTGGCGATTTGGGTAAGCAAGTTGCCCACACCTTCGATGTAAAAATCCGAATCCTTTTTCTGGCGCGTCGCCTTACTGCTTTTAAACGGAATCAGCGGCTGCTGCGGATTGGCGTCATCCAGTTGTTTTTGCGCGGCATTTAATACCTGACCGACACCAATATCGCTGGCGCCAACGGCGGCGTAGAGGTCATCAAGGCTATTGAAGTGCAGCTTTTGCGCCAGCGCTTCGAAGTCCAAATCCAGCAGCGCCAGACGTTTGAATTCGCGATCCAGCAGCGCCTGACCTTCGGCGATATTTTTATCGCGCGCTTGCTGTTTAAACCAGTGCTGGATTTTGGCGCGGGCGCGCCCCGTATTCACATAACCCAAGGCCATGTTGAGCCAGTCGCGACTGGGTGATTCCAATTTACCGGTAAGAATTTCCACCTGATCGGCATTGGTAAGCTGGTAATTGAGCGGCACTATGCGGTTGTTGACCTTGGCGCCGCGGCAGCGATGGCCGACATCGGTGTGGATTTTGTAAGCAAAATCGAGCGGTGTGGCAGTGCGGGGTAAATCCACCACATGGCCTTCCGGCGTAAAGACGTAGATACGATCCTGATTCACCGCGCGCAGGTCATCCTGCAGGTGAGATGGATCCCCCCCCAACTCCTCATGCCATTCCAGCACCTGGCGCAACCAGGCGATTTTCTGCTCGTAGCCGTCCTGGGTCGCTTTGGTGTCGGTGCCCTTGTAACGCCAGTGCGCACAAACTCCCAGCTCCGATTCCTCATGCATTTCCTGGGTGCGGATCTGGATTTCCAGCACCTTGTTTTCCGGCCCCCACACGGCGGTATGCAGCGAGCGGTAGCCGTTCTCTTTGGGCGAGGCGATGTAGTCGTCAAACTCGTGGGGAATATTGCGCCAGAGGCTATGGACTATGCCCAGTACGGCGTAACAATCGCGCACCGTGGGCACCAAAATACGCACCGCGCGAATATCGTACACCTGTGAAAAGGGAATGCCCTTGCGCTGCATTTTGCGCCAGATGCTGTAAATGTGTTTGGCCCGCCCGCCCACCGAACCTTCAATGCCGGCTTTTTTCAACTCACTGCGCAGCCGCTCCAACAGCTTATCGATATATTCCTGGCGCGCTAACCGGCGCTCGTCCAACAACTTGGCGATGCGTTTGTAATCTTCGGGTTGCAGGTAGCGGAAGGACAAATCCTCCAATTCCCATTTGATATGACCAATACCCAAGCGATGGGCGAGCGGCGCATAAATATCCGCCACTTCACGCGCCACCTGGCGACGGCGGTCAGCTTCGGCGTTTTTCACCGAGCGGATAGCACAGGTGCGCTCGGCCAATTTGATCAGCGCAACACGCACATCATCCACCATGGACACCAGCATTTTGCGGATCTTTTCCGCCTGCTCGACTGCCTGTGAACCTAATACCCGGTCTTCGTGTTCATTGCGTTGATAACTGATGGCCGCCATACGCAGCACACCTTTCACCAGCTTGGCCACGGTTTCACCAAAGCGGTTTTGCAATTCCACCAGCGTAATTTTGTGTTCGCGCACGGCGCGGTAGAGAATCGCGGCCACCAGAGCATCTTGATCCAGCTGTAAATCCGCAAGGATTTCCGCCATCTCCAAGCCGATGCGAAAACAGGAGAAATCCTCGCCCCAGTTGTGATCGTCTTCGGCGTGGATGTCCACCAGCGATAAACTGAGCTCCGCCGCACGACGCAGCTCAGCGCGACTGGTATCGGATTGCAGGGAGGATTTATTCAAGCGGTCGATCCAGGCATCTATATCCACCTGACCATCGGCGGCTATAGGGTGATCTGCTCTGACTTTAACCATGAGGTTCGCCTTACTTATTCTTGCGTGCCACCGGCCGCGCAGGCCGGTCAACACTTAAATTCAATCGAGGTTTGCATGCCCTTCGCTAACAACAGGCGAATGGGTAGTTTTATTTCTTCAGCAAGAACAGCGCCATAGACTCAACATGACTGGTGTGCGGGAACATATCCAGCACACCCACCGCATCCAGCTCATAACCCACCTCGGCGAGCAGCGCTGAATCCCGCGCCAAAGTCGCCGGGTTGCAACTGACGTAGACAATTCGCTTAGGTGAAAGTTGCTTACCTGTTACCCAGCGCTGAATACTGGCAATAATATCTTTTGCACCATCGCGGGGCGGGTCTAACAAGAGCGCATTAATGTTGCCACCCAAGCGCTGCAATTGAGTATGGGTCATATCCGTCAGGTTCGCGGCGATAAATTTTGCGTTGCCGATATGCAAGGTCTCCGCATTTTTGCGCCCACGCAACACCATGGATTCGACCGCCTCAATGCCCACTACCTCCGCGCACTGGCGCGCCATGGGCAGGGTGAAATTACCTATGCCGCAGAATAAATCGAGCGCGCGGTCATCCGGTTTCAGTGCCAATAATTCCAGCGCTTGGGCAACCATCAACTGGTTAACGTGCGGGTTAACCTGGGTGAAATCCTGCGGGTGATAGGCGAGCTTCAGGCCCGCCACTTCATAATGCAAACGTGGGTCGCAGC
Source organism: Cellvibrio sp. BR (assembly GCF_000263355.1). Taxonomy (NCBI): domain Bacteria; kingdom Pseudomonadati; phylum Pseudomonadota; class Gammaproteobacteria; order Cellvibrionales; family Cellvibrionaceae; genus Cellvibrio; species Cellvibrio sp. BR. The sequence goes on from NZ_JH668203.1 coordinate 199,395, forward strand.
TATTGCCCTGCAGATCCGTGAGCCCCAGATTGCCATTCGGCTCAAGCCAGACACTCACCTGCTGTTGTGCCGCCAACTGTGCCAGCGAGTGCAGATCCGCCTCAGCCAGTTTTTTAGTGTGGCGAATAATAATCGCGCTATTACTGAGCGAACCATCGGCCTGCCCTTTAACCAGTTCGACATGGGTGACCGCTTTGGCCGCGCGCAATTCGGTGAGCCACACACGCAGTGGCGCGAGCAATTGGTTCAACTCGGGCGCCAATACCAAACACTGATCGACCTGGGTAATTTGGTTGCTGTAGTGCTGACGAAAGCCAAGGCTCACACTGCCATCATCTTCATACCAAACGCCCAAACGCGCACGGCTGCGATAACCGGTATCCGCCAAGGTAATCGGCGCAAGCACACGTTTCGGTTCTACCCCGCCCCAGCGTTTTAATTGCTGCAGCAGCGAATCCTGTTTCATCAGCAACTGCTGGGCCGGTTGCATATGTTGCAACTGACAACCGCCGCACTGTGCGTAATGCACGCAAGGTGGCGCAACCCGCTCAGGCGATGCCTCAATCAGCTGATCAACCCGTGCATCGATAAAACGTGCATGTTCTTCAACCAAGCGTGCACTGACTTTTTCATTCACCAATGCACCGGCGATAAAAATGGTTTTTCCGTCCAGATCGGCCACACCTCGACCATCGTGACTTAAACGGTCGATAGTGAATTCACCCAGGCGTTTATTAAATTGTGGCAACACCTTTTCCGCCGCGCGCGGTTGATTGCGGCGCGGTGCGTCATCGCGCACATAGACTTTGCCATCCGCTTTTTTGGGACGCGGCTTTTTGCCTAATAAACTAGCGCCTTTTTTAGGCGTACCGCCTTTGGATGAGCTGCTATTTTTACCACTGCGATTGGACATTAAAAATTCCCGGTATTACAGAAAGTGACGGGGCGTTGTGCACCGTCGACATAATTACTGACTGAATTGTTCATCAATCCATTCATAACGCTCTCGCTGCCAGCGAATCAACTCATTGACTTCAGTCTCATAGCTGCCCGTGGCGCGAGAGGGATGCATAATCCACGACTCAAAATCAGTGATATCCCAGATTGAATAGTTTTTCTCTTGTGGCTTATCCAACCAAGTTGCACGGGCTTGTGCGTACTGAAAAATTTCTTCCAGCTTGCCCTGGGTTTTTAACAATTGCCATTGCGCTTTGACTTTTGCTTCAAATGCGGGGTCTTGAAATAAACGGTTAAACCAGGGAGCCGGACGGATATGCCAGCCCTCGGTTTTATCGACATTGTCATAACCGGCGTTGCCCATGGCTAAATCGAAATCCCAAATCGGGCCAAAAAATAATTTGCCGTTGCGCTTTTTATACAGATAAAAACTCGCTACAGCGCCATCGGGATTTTTAAACAATTCATTCACTAAAAAATACTGAATAGCAGAATCGACATCGATATAAGCCGCATAGCCAGTATTCGGGTCAGCAAAATTATCACCAAATAATGCAGTTTCAGTATCGGTGATGTATTGCTCAATATAATTGCGCTGTGCAGCCCACGCTGGCTCCAGCAAAGTCTCCGGTGTATCAAGGCAGAAAGGATTCATGCCATGAGCCGAATCCACACAGAAGGTTTCTTCACGCGCTAAATTAACGCCATTTACGCAGTAGCTTTCCCAGAATGCGGTTTGGCAATAATCCCTATGCATACGGAAATCCACTTCCAACAAGTAGCCGCCGGTAATATTGGGAGTCGCTGTATCGCTGTCTTTTAATTCAACAATATTCACGCGATCCCTGGCGACGCGAATATGCTCAGTCAGTTGATAAATACCTTGATACTGACCATTCAAATGCAATTCAACATATTGATTACGCGGGCTGTACTCCATACCCAAACTACGCCCAAAACGAAAGGCAATATCATTGCGCATCAGTGTTTTGTCGGCGTAGTTCGCTAACAAGACCCAGTGCCTGCTCGCCGGCATTCCCAATAATTGGGCGGAGCTGGTTAATTTGAGTCGATAAGGCTTTTTAACCCATGACCAGGTGGAATTACCGCGCCCGCGAATTTCCAACTCACCACTCAGGGTATTTTGTTCATCGCCCGAGAGCGAAAAATTACCAGTGAGGTAATTCTCTTTGGACACAATTGGCGCTGCTCCTGTGGTGGTAATGTCCAAGACCGGCAAGGCCTCCGCTGTTCCCGACGGAAAGTCAGTCGGAATACTGGACTGACTGGCGCTGCTCGTGGACTCAACGGATGACACCGATGCCGAAGTCGCCGCCGAGCTGGTTTGCTCGCTGCTCGACGATGCCAGACTGATCGACAAACTACTGGAGGACAGCACCACACTGCTCTGCTGACTACTTGATGAGAGCGTCGCAGTACTACTTTGCTGGCTGCTAGTGGCTCCCGGCGCAGTTGATCCGGAACCGCCACCGCATGCTTGCAACACACACATAAAAATACTGAGTGAAACCCAACGCATTACCGTCGTCATTGCCGTCATAGTTTTATCCTGATTTATTATTATTTAACAAATGTATGATTATCTAACGAATGACATCCGGGTGCATTCCATGCGTTGCGATCAGCTACCAACCACATCCATATCACTGATTAAACAATCCGGACGATAAATAACGGTCACCGCGATCACAAATAATCGCCACTATCACGGCATTTTCCACCTGTTGGCTCAGTTCCAATGCCGCCGCCACTGAGCCACCGGATGACACGCCGCAAAAAATACCTTCTTTGCGCGCCAGCTCGCGCATGGTTTGCTCTGCCAAGGCTTGGGGCATATTTACAATGCCATCCACGCGGTCGCGCTCGTAAATTTTGGGCAGATAGGCTTCTGGCCAGCGGCGAATGCCAGGAATTTGCGCCCCTTCAGACGGCTGCAAACCAATAATCTGAATAGCCGGATTTTTTTCTTTGAGAAAACGCGAGGTCCCCATAATAGTACCGGTGGTGCCCATGGAGCTGACAAAATGGGTGATGGTGCCACCGGTCTGTTGCCACAATTCCGGGCCAGTAGTGGTGTAGTGGGCAAGCGGATTATCGGCGTTACCAAATTGATCGAGCACCTTGCCCTTACCCTCTGCTTGCATTTTTAGGGCGAGATCACGCGCGCCTTCCATGCCCGCTTCTTTGCTGACTAAAATTAGCTCCGCACCATAAGCCAACATGGAGGCCTTGCGCTCCGCAGTGGAATTGTCGGGCATGATTAAAATCATGCGGTAGCCTTTGATCGCCGCCACCATCGCCAGGGCGATGCCGGTATTGCCGCTGGTTGCTTCAATTAAGGTATCGCCTGGTTTGATGTCGCCGCGCAATTCGGCGCGACTGATCATGGACAGTGCGGGACGATCTTTTACCGAGCCCGCCGGATTATTGCCCTCCAGCTTCACCAGCAAGGTATTGCTGGTCACACCGGGCAGGCGCTGCAAGCGCACCAGCGGAGTATTACCAACAAATGCTTCAATGGTGGGGAATTCCATACTGACCTCGGAGTGGTTAAATCAGGTTACGAGCCGGCTTTTATTTGGCGGAAGGGGCTATGCTTTTCCACGCTACCGTTGCGCAGCCGCGCGGGAGGCGGCTATTCTACCCGCGATCACCCTGCCTGCGAACACTTGGTGTTAAAACTTACTGCTCGCCACTGGACTATTAGCCAATTTCCGGATTACCACAAAAATAAGGCCCGCGTTGTTATGAATCCTGTCAGCAAAAATAAACACAGCAATATTAAATCTGATGTCTGGCGCCTGATTTTTATCCCCTCGTTTATCATCATTATTCTCATCGCCACCAGCCTGACCTATTTGTGTATCTCGCAAATTAATAAATTTATCGATTTACGCGGGAGCTTGCTTGCACAAAAGACTGCGCACCTGCTGCACAAACCCATCCTTGAAAACAATGCCGAATTAATCCAGCACATTTTGGATGCCTCGATTGAAGAACCTTATATACGTGCAATACGCGCTTACCATGCAGATGCCAAACAACATTTTCATAGCGGCCCACAATTTATGGGGGGCGATGATGCAAGTGCCCCGAGCATGGATGCCCCCACCGAATACCGTACCTATCGCACCCTGCGTTTTTCTCACCCACTGGTCAGTCGCGACAATACCAATGCTATCGGTTGGGTTGAGCTGGAATTATTAACCGCGCCGTTTGCAGTAGTGCGCTACGAAGCCATTGTACTCACCATTGCTATTACTATTTTATGTTTGATTATCGGCGCTTACTTTGCGATCTCACTCTACTACCGCATTACTGAACCATTAGAACACATCAATAATGTGGTGCAGGGCTTGGCGCGCGGTCGACTCAATGAGCGGGTTGAGCAACAACACTCGCGCGAGTTTTTAGGGCTTGCTGAATCAATCAATACCATGGCGGATTACATGGAAGCGGCGCAAGCGGATATGCAATCGCATATCGACCACGCGATTGAAGACCTGCGCGAAACGTTGGAAACCATTGAAATTCAAAACGTGGAATTGGACCTTGCGCGCAAAGAAGCCTTGGAAGCCAGCCGAGTGAAATCCGAATTCCTTGCCAATACCAGCCATGAAATTCGCACGCCGCTCAATGGCATTTTAGGGTTTATCAACCTTGCGTTAAAAACGGACCTTAATGAACAGCAGCGCGAATATATGGAAACGATTCGCGACTCTGCGCAAAACCTGTTGACTGTGATTAACGGTATTCTCGATTTCTCCAAGATTGAGTCCGGTAAGCTCACACTGGATTACGCACCGCTGCCGATTCGCCACTCCATCGATGAAGTGCTACATATTTTTGCACCGGATGCACACGATAAAAATTTGGAATTGATAAATTATGTAGAGCGCTGCATCCCTAAAAACTTATTGGGTGATGCATTGCGCTTTAAACAAGTGCTATCCAATTTGGTGAGCAATGCTATCAAATACAGTACGTCAGGTAACATCATCATTGATGTCAGTATTTTGCAGCGTCAGGAAACACAAATCACGCTCAAAGTCTGTGTGAGCGATGAAGGCATAGGGCTGTCGCGCGAAGAGCAGGAGCAATTGTTTAGTCCCTTTATTCAAGCCGATTCCTCCAGCAGTCGCGAGCACGAAGGCACCGGACTTGGCCTCGCGATTTGCAAAGGTTTGGTAGAGCGCATGAACGGCGAAATAGGCGTAGTGAGCGAGCCAGATAAGGGTTCCACCTTTTGGTTTACGGCACGCCTTGGCATAGACAAACGCCAACCTGCCCCCAATCAATTGGCCAACCTGAGCGAATATCGCATTTTGTTGTGTGGCGAAAATCCCGCATCCATCAAACAATTAAATAACTTATTGCACGAGTGGAATGCCAATACGCAGAGCATTCCCGCCATACATGACTGCTTCCCTATGCTGCGCAGTGCCCGCGATGAACATAAAAGTTTTGATTTGTTGATTTTGGATATCCCACCCAACGAGCGCAAAATCCCACCCATTTTATTAAATAATCTCGCTGAGCAACTGCATACTGAATTTAACTGCACACTCATTGCCTGCTGCACCACAGCGCATCAACGATTGTTCCGCTCCTATGCAGAAAAATCCCGCGTATTATTTATTAACAAACCTACATCCTATGATGCACTGCTGCAAACGCTCGGGCGACAACTGGATTTGCACATTAAAGATCTGCGCGAGCAGGATGACGAAGAAGCGCTGCGCCCTAGCGCCAGCGTGTTATTAGTGGATGATAATCCGGCCAATTTGCAGTTGGCTTCAGAATTATTGCGCGGCTTAAATACTCAGGTAGTGCAAGCAAACAGCGGCAAGCAAGCGATTGAAGCCTGCAGCGAACACGAATTCGATGTGATTTTTATGGACATCCAAATGCCCGGCATGGATGGCATGGAAGCGACACGCCATATTCGCGCACTCGAACAAGGTAAACGTCGCACGCCAATTATTGCGCTAACAGCACATACCATTACTGAGCAAAAAGCGGAACTATTAATTGCGGGCATGGATGACTGCATCAGTAAACCCGTCAACGAATCACAACTGGCGCACATTATTAATCGCTGGGCCACGCTTACCGGCAAAAAAGAAGTCGTCATCCAGATCGAAGAAAAAAGCACTAACAAACCAGGAATTCCCACGGAGGATCACACTGGCTCAGTAGATATAAACCTCTGCTTAAAACTCGCCAACAATAAACCGGCGCTGGCACGCGACATGTTAAGTATGCTGTTGGCGGGATTAGAAAGTGAAAAACAACAAATTAATGATGCGCTTAACAACGGTGATTTTGATGAGGCTGGGGAATTGATTCACCGTCTCTATGGCAGTAGCTGTTATTGCGGCGTGCCCCGGTTAAAACACATCAGTGGCCTACTGGACAAATTATTCCAAAGCACACAATACGAACAGGCACGCGATGCAATTCCCGCACTTAATCACGCATTGGATGATTTAATTCGCTGGGGAACCAATAAAGATATAGACGCGCTTTTTGGTTTGGAGAAAACACTCGCCTGATTAATTCAGACAGCATTCTGACCTGCAGTCACCTGACCGCTACGCGGTTTTACTCTGTAGGCTTGTGCTGAACAAATAATTCGCGACTATTGAGTGGACGACTACCAAGCAGTGGTTTGAGTAAGCGTCGCGCTAGTTGTTTGGCAGTAAGGCGAGTGATAGAGCTGGAATAGTCACCGACAGCAATTGCCAATAGCGCTTCACCTTTTAGTAAAAAGTGTTCAGGAATATCAGGAGCCGCACTGAAAAAACCCTCTTGAATATGACACTCATACCACCCTTCCGGCACTATAGCGCAATGGTTACGTGCATCCTGGGTGAAATCCAAGCCATAACCCAACTCCTCCAGCAATCTAAATTCAAAGGCACGCAACAAGGGCTCTATATCCTCACCCATTTGCAGCGCCTGCAAACTATGCTCATAAGCATGATAAATGCCATTATGGCTATCCATCTCTGGCAACAAACGCACCAGTAATTCATTCAGGTAAAAACCCGAATACAAGTGATTCGCCGTGAGTGAGAGGAAAAGGTTGTCCGATTCAAAACTAGTCAGCAACTTCATATCCGTTTTGCCCTGCCATGATACGAGCAGACGGCTAAAAGGATTGAGCAGTTGACGCTTGGGGGTTTTATTTTTACGCACACCACGCGCTACAGCGGTGACACGCCCATAATCGGGCGTGAGCAAATCGATAAGCAAACTGGTATCGCGATAGGGACGCGTGTGAAGGATATATGCGAGCTGCAGATCAACACGCATAAGCAGGCATTAAAACTCGTTATAACCGAGACTGCGCAAGGCGCGCTCATCATCTGACCAACCGGATTTTACCTTGACCCACAATTTGAGCATGATTTTCATCTCAAATAGCTTTTCCATATCAACACGCGCTTCGGTGCCGATTAATTTGATACGCGCACCCTTATCGCCAATCAGAATTTTTTTCTGGCCGTCGCGCTCCACCAAAATAAGCGCAGAGATATTGAGCAAATTACCTTCTTGTTTGAACTCTTCAATCTCAACTGCCATTTCATAGGGCAATTCATCGCCCAATTGACGGGTAATTTTTTCACGCACAATTTCTGCCGCCATAAAGCGCGAGCTGCGATCGGTAATCTGGTCATCCGGGTACATATGCACACCTTCGGGCAAACGCTCGGTGATCAGCGCCTCCAAACGATCCAAATTGGTATTGCGCAGCGCAGACATGGGTACAATTTCCGCGACGTTGAGTTTTTCTGACAGGGTTTGCAAGTGAGGAAGAAGGCTTTCTTTGTCTTCAATTTGATCCACTTTGTTCACGGCCAAAATAATCGGGCAAGGCAAGTGCTGCAATTTTTCAGCAACCGCTTCATCCTCTTCCGTCCAGATAAAACGATCCACAACAAACACCACTACATCGACATCTTTCATCGCGCTGGTGGCCGCTTTGTTCATGTAACGGTTAATCGCTTTCTGTTGCCCAAGGTGCATGCCAGGAGTATCGACAAAAATAATCTGTACATCGCCTTCGGTTTTAATTCCCACCACCGCATTACGCGTTGTTTGTGGTTTGCGCGAGGTAATACTGATTTTTTGCCCAAGTATATGATTGAGCAATGTCGACTTACCCACATTAGGACGACCGACAATGGCGACATAACCGCAGCGACTGGCCGATGAATGTTCTGTATCTGAAGTGAAGGTCATAGAATTACTAAATAAGGGATTAGTTGTAAAAAAGCGCGTAGGTGAACAGGAAGAATCAATCGATTTTTAATTGCGCTAACATTAACGCAGCTGCTTGTTTTTCGGCTTCACGGCGGTTTGATGCTATAGCGCGGGTCGGTTGTTTAGCGAGCACAACGCGGCATTCAATAGTAAACACCTGAGCATGTCCTTCACCACCTACTTCAGCAACTACGTATTCAGGCAAGGGTTGGCGCTGTGACTGCAAATATTCCTGCAAACGGGATTTGGAGTCTTTAGCGCTGGTATTTGCGCTCAACTCATTGAGCCGTGGAGCAAACCAGGTGAGCACTCGCTCGCGGCAAAGATCCAGACCGCTCTCCAAATAGATTGCACCAATAATAGCTTCTACACTATCGGCCAAAATGGAATCGCGGCTCTTGCCACCGGACTTAAGTTCACCTTCACCTAAAATCAGGCAATCACCCAACTCAAACTCTCGCGCCAATAAGGCAAGTGTATCGCCCTTTACAATTTGTGAGCGCAAGCGACTTAACTGACCTTCACGCGCCTCGGGCAAACGTGTAAATAAAGCTTCACCAATAATAAAATTCAGAATGGAGTCGCCCAGGAATTCAAGGCGTTCATTATTGGTAGCGCCATGACTGCGATGGGTTAGCGCCAGCTGTAACTGGCGCTGGTCTTTAAAAGAGTAGCCGAGACGTTGTTCAAGGCGTTGGTATTTAAGTGTTAACACAAGTTATTTGGTCGCTGTAGCAGGCTTACAACATTGACCGGGACGGGAGCTGTCCAGATGATTTTGGAAACTCAACACCAAATCAATATTATAAAAAAGAGGAACACGGGTTTCGTAGTCAATTGTAATCAGCAGGTCTTCACTACGACGGTCAATTTTGATGTTTTTGGTCGGACCTTCACTGCGTACATTGTTGATCAGATAGAAATTACTGAGTTTCTTTTTAATTTCAGCATCGGTCATTTGCTCTACTTTTTCGCCACCCGTTTCCAGCGAACGCAAGGCGGATTCAACGTAACGATTCTCCGCGTAGAGCGGGACCACTTTAAATGCAAACAACAAAAAGAAACCAGCAACCGCGATCACCAGCGCCCACTGCAACATACCTAAACCGCGCTGGCGTTTAATCGTTTTATATTGATTGGCTCGCATCAGGTTTAACTCCGGAGTTGAAAGGATAATAAATTATTGAATTACGCCCGCACGATCAAACGAGGGAATACTGAAGAACGAATCCCAATGCATCCAGACTGCAAAGGCTTTACCCACAATCGCGTCTTCCGACACCATACCCCATTCGCGACTATCCAAACTGTTATCGCGATTATCACCCATCATAAAGTAGTGCCCCGCCGGTACTACCCATGAACCCTGCATGCTTAACCGGCTGGGTCTTAGATATTTATGGGTGGTGAATGTCTTATCGTCAATTTTTTCGCTCGTCATTTTCAACACTGGTGCGCCGGCAGGTAATTGGGCGATCAGCTTCTCTTCCACAACCGTGCCATTAATAGTCAGCTGATGATTGTTGTAAGTGATGTGATCCCCGGGGATACCGATCACCCGCTTAATATAGTATGTCTCTGGCGCATGGGGAGGAAAGAACACCATCACATCGCCACGCTGCGGTTTACCGATGGGGATTATTTCTTTATTTAATACCGGTGCGCGCACACCATAAGCGAATTTATTCACCAGAATAAAATCGCCTACTTCCAAGGTCGGAATCATGGAGCCGGAAGGAATTTGAAAAGGCTCAACCAAAAACGAACGCAGAAAGAAAACAATAAACAGTACCGGAAAAAACGATTTGGAATACTCAACCAGCATCGGCTCTTTGGCAGCAACCGCTTTGGCCTCCTCGTAAGCAGTTTTTTGCTGCTCGGATTCCAACACCATACCGCCAAATTGTTTTTCAACAGCCGCCACCTTTTGCTTGCGCGGGCGAGATAACACCAAGGCATCAAACAACCACACCAGACCAGTAATCAATACCGCGAGCGTGAGGATCAGAGGAAGGTTAATACTGCTCATCAAGTTTCCTTAGTGGGTTATTGGTCTGCGATGACTATTATCGATATTTACTAGCTATCAATTTTCAGTACAGCAAAGAAAGCGGCTTGCGGAATTTCAACGCTGCCCACTTGCTTCATGCGCTTCTTACCGGCTTTTTGTTTTTCCAATAGCTTTTTCTTACGCGTAGCATCGCCACCGTAACATTTGGCTGTTACATCTTTACGCAACGCCTTCACCGTTGAACGCGCAACGATTTGTCCACCAATAGCGGCCTGGATCGCAACGTCATACATCTGACGCGGAATCAGCTCTTTCATTTTCTCGGTGAGTGAACGGCCCATACTGTGGGCTTTATCGCGATGCACAATAATCGCCAAAGCATCAACTTTTTCACTGTTGATCAATACGTCCAAACGCACGAGACTCGCCGCCTGGAAGCGAACAAAACTGTAATCCAACGAGGCATAACCACGACTCACAGATTTCAGTCGGTCAAAGAAATCGGTAACCACTTCATTCATCGGCAACTCATAGCGCACACGCACTTGGGAACCGGTGAACTGCAGATCTTTCTGCACACCGCGCTTTTCGATACACAGAGTGATCACGTTACCCAAATGCTCTTGCGGAACGAGGATATTGGCTTCAACAATCGGCTCACGCATTTCTTCGATAGAACCTGGATCCGGCAATTTGGATGGGTTATCAACAAAGATCACTTCGCCACCACGCTTCACCACCTCAAATACTACCGTTGGCGCGGTAGTAATTAGGTCGAGATCGTATTCACGCTCCAAACGCTCCTGAATGATCTCCATGTGCAACATGCCCAGGAAGCCAACACGGAAACCAAAACCCAGTGCATCTGAACTTTCGGGTTCGTAAAACAAGGAAGCATCGTTCAATGTCAGCTTAGCCAAGGCTTCGCGGAAATCTTCGAAGTCGTCGGAGCTGATCGGGAACATACCGGCATAAACTTGCGGCTTGATCTTCTGGAAACCTTCCAGCGCCTCAACATCAGGGGTTTGCGCGTGGGTGATGGTATCGCCCACGGGCGCGCCGTGAATGTCTTTGATACCGGCAACGACAAAGCCTACTTCACCCGCCTTGAGTTCTTTTAACTGGGTAGGTTTGGGGCTGAATACGCCCACACCGTCAACAATCTGCGCTTTGCCGATGGTTTTGGTAATGATTTTGTCTTTAAGGCGCAGGGTGCCCTGCTTTACGCGCACCAATGAGACAACGCCGAGGTAGTTATCAAACCAGGAATCGATAATCAATGCTTGCAGCGGTGCATCCACATCGCCAACGGGTGGCGGAACCAAGCGCACCAACTCTTCCAATACATCTTCCATACCCAAGCCGGACTTGGCTGAACAACGAACGGCTTCGGTGGCATCAATGCCGATAATGTCTTCGATTTCCTGAGCAACACGATCTGGCTCTGCCTGCGGTAAATCCATCTTGTTCAAGACCGGAATTACCTCCAGCCCCTGCTCGATTGCGGTGTAGCAGTTGGCAACTGACTGGGCTTCTACACCCTGCCCGGCATCCACAACCAACAACGCCCCCTCACAGGCCGCCAGTGAGCGCGATACTTCATAAGTGAAGTCCACATGGCCTGGGGTATCAATGAAGTTGAGCTGGTAGGTTTTACCATCGCGCGCCGTGTAATAAAGGGTCACGCTGTGGGCCTTAATAGTAATGCCGCGCTCGCGCTCCAGATCCATGGAATCAAGCACTTGCGCTTCCATTTCACGGTCACTCAGGCCACCGCACATTTGGATGAAGCGGTCGGCGATGGTGGATTTACCGTGGTCAATGTGGGCGATGATGGAAAAGTTACGGATATGGCTCAGGTCAGTCACAGGCGCTTAACTACTTTAAGATGATTAAAAAGATGAACCCCAACCAGGTTGGGACATGAAAAGAATGGGCGGCATTCTAGCCTATTTGCAGGGTGGGTGCTACGCGACCACTGGACGAGCCGTGACTTATGTTAAACCGCTACCGGGCGCCGTTATTCGCCCGACAGCGGTAGGCAACCGCTAAGGTTTATTTGATGATAATTGACCTGAATACCGGGCGATTTTCGCGATAGAAGCGAATCGCTTGCGGTTCATTTTTAGGCAAACCTTTAACAATTTTGGCGTAATCACCCGTGGATTTGATATCGCTAAACGCCAACTGGGTAATGATATCCCCAACCTGCAACCCGGCTTCTGCCGCAGGGCTGCCCGCTTTTACCTGCTGCACCACTACCCCGGCATCAGCGCCACCGCGCTGGGTACGATCCAAAGGGGCAACAATCAAGCCCAAACTATCCACTGTATTTTGGACAGGTGCTGATGCAGGGCGGCTCGCGGCTTCCTGAGGCGATACCGGCAAAATACCCACAGTAACGTTAAGTGACTGCTGTTTGCCCTTGCGCATAATTACCACCGGCACTTTGGATTTTGGCGCAGTGCGCCCGACCAAATAGGGCAAATCGCTGGATGTATTTACCGCCTGACCGTTGAATTTAATGATCAGGTCACCGGCTTCCAAGCCCGATTTGGCCGCGGGACCGTCGGGGTCAACCTCACTGATGAGGGCACCCATCGGCTTGTCCATCCCCAGCGAACTGGCGAGGTTTTTATCCACATCCTGAATCATCACCCCCAACCAACCGCGATCCACCCGGCCTTTGTCTTTCAACTGGGCAACCACATCGATAGCCAATGACGCCGGAATCGCAAAGGATAAACCGACCGAGCCACCACTGGGTGAGTAGATCTGGGAGTTAATACCCACTACCTCGCCATCCATATTGAATAGCGGGCCACCGGAGTTACCGGGGTTGATGGCAACATCCGTTTGGATAAACGGCACATAATTGCTCTCGCTATGCGCCGAGGGAATACTGCGCCCGATAGCACTGACAATGCCAGCGCTGGCCGAGTAGTCCAAACCAAAAGGCGAACCAATCGCCACCACCCACTGACCTACTTTCAAGGTTTCGTCTTTTGCCAAGGCCAGGGTCGGTAAATTTTTAGCATCGATTTTAAGTAGCGCCAAATCCGAGCGTTCGTCGCTACCGACCAACGTCGCGCTGTACTCGCGCTGGTCATTTAGGATCACGGTGATACTGTCCATTTTGTCGACCACATGGTCATTGGTCAGCACATAGCCATCGGCAGAAATAATAAAACCAGACCCCAATGAACCGCGATCACGCGGCGCTTGGCGGCGCTCCAACAGTTCGCGGAAAATATCTGGCAAGCCTTGCATATCCGGAGGTAAGGCGCGCTGGGGTTCAACAGCCAGACCTTTAGACACAGCGGTAATTTTTACCACCGCCGGTGAATGCTGCTCAATAAGCTGGGTGAAATCCGGCAACTCCGCCGCCTGACTCACCAACGAAACAACACTGATACTCACGATTGCAATAACTGTTTTGATGCCGGACGCCCATTTGGCAGTCAATGTGTGCATGGATGGCTCCTTAGATAAGATGAATTCAGGTCGCAAAGACACTGGCTCGCACATTGAGACTAATGGCAGATAAAATAATTCCAACCCGATCCTGAAAACCGGGTTAAGAATGATTTGGGAATTGTGGTTAAAAAATGCAAGTCCGCGCGCAGCGAGGTGAGGAAAAATTACAGATCGGGCTGTTTGCCGTTATTGAGGTTTTGCTGCTCCACCAACTCTTCCAGCTGACTGGTAGTGACGGACGACGCCCCACTCGCCGCTTGTTTTTCCGCCTCCGCTGCCGCTTTTGCTGCCTGTTCTGCAGCGACTTTTTCCTCCGCTGCTTTTCGTGCAGCAACACGACGCTCCATGTCCTTGCGGGTAGATTCATTTTCAAGGCGCAGGGTGATGCGGCGATTTTTCGCTTGACCTACCTTGTGTTGATTATCGGCAATCGGAAACTGATCGCCGTGCCAGCGTGTGGTGATGGATGCGGCGGGCAAGCCTTTATCAATTAAATAATCAGTCACTAATTCCGCTTGCTGTTGCGACAACTGCTCTGCCGCTTCAGCAGTTTCACGCCTGTCGCTATGCGCATCCACCAAAATACCCAGAACTTTATTGTCGGCTTTAGTGTAACGCACAATTTTGTCCAATTGAGCTTTGGCTGCAGAGCTTAAGGTTGATGCATCGCCCGCGTAATAAATTACCGTACGCGACAGCTGACCAAAAGTATAAGGAATTAAATTGGCAAGGCAGCGCTTATAAGTGGTGTAGCTGGCGGCAAAATTGCGCGCATCAACTATCACCCGCACACTGGTGCCATCCTCATTGGTGCCGGCGCTGCTGAATACCAGATTGGTACCACTTTCGAGTGAAGCAACCATAGTCTTGAGCTGCTCCGCATTTAATCGTACTGGCGTTGTTTGCACGGTAAACAGGGTTTGCGGTGCAACATCGCTACGCCACAAGGGTGGCACTGATTCCAGTTTTACTGCACCCGCAGGAAAGCCTTTTTTAACGCCACGAAACTCAAAAAAACCGGCTGACCCGGCGTTTTGGCCAAAATAAGCGGTGCCAAAAGCGGGAATGTCATGACTGAGACTGCAAGCAAAGGGACCTGACTTGGTACTCCACTCGGCATCCGCAAAGCCAGAGGCATAAGTCTGCGCCTGGCTGAAAGCTGCAGCCAAGGAAGACAAAACGACAAAAACAGCGAGGGTCGTGCATCTGGAGAACAAAAACATGCAATCTCAGCTCAAGCAAAGGGACAGTGTTTGCAGTATAGCCAGCAAGCTACCAATTGCCGATCAGAATTAGGGCTGCGGAGATATGCCGTTTTTGGTAGCATGCGGCCACTTTTCTGCTGTTTATTGCTCACCGCTAGGGAATCACCACTCATGACCCAAACACTGACGCTCACCCGCCCCGACGATTGGCACATTCACTTGCGCGATGGCGCTGCACTGGGCCGCACAGTAGGCGATGCCGCCGGGCAATTTGCGCGGGCGATAGTGATGCCCAATCTGGTGCCACCGGTAATGAATGCGGAGCAAGCGCTGGATTACAAAGCGCGTATTTTGGCAGCACGCCCAGCCGGGAGTCATTTTGAGCCGCTGATGGTGCTCTACCTCACCGACAATACTGACCCAGCCGAAATCGCGCGCGCCAAAGCGGCGGGCGTAAAAGCCTGCAAACTCTACCCTGCTGGCGCCACCACCAATTCGGCCTCGGGTGTGACGGATTTAAACAAGATTTACCCGGTGCTGGAGGCCATGCAAAAAGAAGGTATGCACTTTTTATTGCACGGCGAAGTGACCGACAGTGCAATTGATATTTTTGATCGCGAAAAAGTATTTTTGGATCGCACTTTTAGCCAGGTAGTGCGCGACTTTCCTGCGTTGAAGATGGTGCTGGAGCACATTACCACCGCCGATGCTGCGGAATTTGTTGCCGCCGCCCCCGCCAATGTTGCGGCGACCATCACCGCACATCACTTGCTCTACAATCGCAACCACATGCTCGCCGGTGGTATTCGCCCGCATTATTACTGTCTGCCGATTTTGAAACGCGGCACCCACCAGCAAGCGCTGATCAAAGCCGCTACCAGTGGCAGCCCGAAATTCTTTTTGGGAACCGATTCGGCTCCGCACGCCAAAGACAAAAAAGAAGCCGCCTGTGGTTGCGCCGGCAGCTACACCGCGTTTGCCGCGATCGAACTTTATGCCGAAGCCTTTGAAGATGCAGGCGCACTCGACAAACTGGAAGGTTTTGCCAGCCATTTTGGCGCAGACTTTTACAACTTGCCGCGCAACAGCGACAAGATCACGCTGGCAAAACAAGACTGGCAAGTACCCGATAGCCTGATCATGGGCGACCAACCACTGGTGCCGCTGCGCGCCGGTGAAACCCTGCGCTGGAAACTCCAATCCGGCACGACTACCAGCCAGTTGCACACGGCTTAAGGCGATACAGTGAATCCACCTGAAAACTCTCGCGACCCCGACTCTCCACTGGCACAGCGCTTTCGCGGCTTTTTGCCCGTGATTGTGGATGTAGAAACCGGCGGTTTTAACGCCCAGAGCGATGCCCTGCTGGAAATTGCTGCTGTCACTATCCGTATGGATCAGGATGGTTTTTTACATCGCCACGAAACCTTCTCTTTCCATGTTGAGCCCTTTGAAGGTGCCAACATTGAGCAGGCGGCGCTGGATTTTACCGGCATTGATCTGGACAGCCCCGACCGCATGGCAGAACCGGAATTAATGGTGATGACCGACTTGCTTGCCGCCGTGCGCCGTGCAGTCAAAGAAAACGGTTGCACCCGCGCCGTGATTGTCGGCCACAACGCACATTTTGATTTGAACTTTGTAAATGCCGCGGTGGATCGTTGTCACATAAAACGCAGTCCATTCCACCCTTTCTCGGTGTTCGACACAGCTACCCTTGCCGGTCTCGCCTTTGGCCAAACCGTTCTGGCCAAGGCCTGTAAAGCAGCGGGATTAGAATTCAGTAACAGCGCCGCTCATTCCGCCGCGTACGATGCCGAAAAAACTGCTGATTTATTTTGCTTGATAGCAAACCGGTGGAAAGAGCTGGGAGGTTGGAACCCGGGACTGGATGAGGAGGATGAATAGTCGCAAATCGCGCAGATATTGCCCCCGGTAAGTAAAGAAAATTAAACACACTGGCCTCACCTGATCGAGGCCAGCTAGTGTCGCGTAATGAGCACATGCCATCACTAACGCCGGAAACCTGCCTATGTACAACCGCTCAAATCACTTCGCACGCCTCACCAATCAACACTGCAATCACCTACTAGTCAGCACCCTTATCGCCCTGAGTGCGGGTCTGGCCTTTGCCGCGGAACCGGCCACCGCACCGGCAACTGTAGGACCGCAAGAGCTGATCCAAACATTTGAGGCCGTTTCAGGCGTTCACAAAGGCGTGAGGCGAGGTCACGCCAAGGGCTTTTGTGCAAAAGGCGCTTTTACGGGGTTAGCGGGAGCAAATACATACTCCACATCGCCGATTTTTAATGGCAAAACACATCCCGTAACAGTGCGCTTCTCTCTGGGCGGTGGCAATCCCGCCGCCAGTGACTCTGCCCGTGGCCCTAGGGGTATGGCACTGCAAATCAAATTACCTGATGGCCAATCGCACAATATGGCCATGCTAAGCACCCCCATGTTTCCAGCCAAAAACCCTGCAGTATTTAACGGCCTGCTGCAAACCTTTATTCCTGACCCCAAAACTGGCAAACCTGACCCGGCCAAAACCGCAGCCTATCGCGCAGCAAACCCGGATACCCAGGCCCAAGCTGCATGGCTTGCAAGCCACAATCCCTCGTGGAGCTATGGATCAACTAGTTATTACGGTATTCACACCTTCTTTTTTACTGGTAGCGACTCACAGCGCCACAAGGTGCGCTGGCAATTTACGCCAACAGCAGGTGAAAGATTGCTGAGTGATGACGCACTCGCCAGCGCCGGTACTGACTTTTTGATGAACAACCTGCGCGAACAACTCACGCAGGGGGCCGTCGGCTGGGATATGGAGATCAGTTTGGGAGAGGCAAGCGATAGCGAAGTTGATCCCTCGCAAACCTGGCCCGACACGCGCACCAAAGTCAAAGTGGCGCGATTGGAGATCAGCGCTGCTGATGCCAATGATAGAGATTGTGATGGCGTAAACTTTGACCCCAACCGAGTGACCGCAGGGGTAACGCCGAGTGCAGATCCAGTGCTGCAAATGCGCTCGGCAGCCTATGCCATTTCATTTGGAAAACGCCTAAGCGGTCAATAAACCGGCAAAAGCCTGTCGAGGTCGGATAATCAAGTGCCGAGCTGAATCTCGGGTACATGCCCCGGCGCCAGCGATTGCTTTAACGCTGGCGCTATGACTTCGGCAACACCCTTGGCGATTAATTTTCCGTCCTGATTGTGCGCCTCGCAGTCCAGCGTCACTAACTTAATCTTTTCTTTTATTTCCGCTACCGTGAGAGTTACCGTCACCGTATCGCCAATTTTTACCGGGTGTTTAAAGCTCAAACTTTGGCTGCGATACACGGAACCAGGGCCAGGCAAGCGGGTTGCAATGGCTGCAGAAACCAAGGCACCTGTCCACATTCCATGGCCAATTGGCTCACCAAACTGGGTGGTCGCAGCATAGGTTTTATCCAGATGCACAGGATTTACATCACCGGAACAGGCGGCGAACAGAATTACATCGCGCTCAGTTAAGGTCTTGCTGTAGGTCGCTGTCTGGCCAATAGCGATCGCATCGATTGGGTGGTTTTCAAGCAAATTCATAGTCTTATCCAAAGCGCCGTGTAAAAAAGGCGTACAGTTTAATCCATATCAACTTTATTTAACCGCTATCGCCTGTAGCAGGTGGCTTTCGCGCTGTAAAAACCCCATGGGGGTTGCTATGCTAGCCCCAACGAAAAAATAACAACCTAACTTTTTAGGGAACCAGTAGGAGCCAGTATGTCAAAGTCACAAAAGCTGTTTGTTGTTGTTGACCCCAACGACACCCATCACATCGCACTTGAGCGCGCCATTATTGTTTCTTCCTTAATCCAAGGCACCAAGCCCAAGGTTCACGCCTTTGTCGCTGTGGATGGCGATGCGGTAGATACTCGCTCCGTTAACGATAACCTGTTCCGCGACCTGACCTGGTTCGAACAAAACATCAAGAGCCCGCTGGCCAATGCCGGTATCGAGTACACATTGGAAGTCTCATGGTCGAGCGAGTGGCAAAAATCCATCATGGAATCCGCCAAACGTTTTGATGCCGATTTGATTTACCTGCCAGTACACGCCAAAACCAACAACAGCCGCTTCAGTTTCTCTGAATCCAAGTGGGAACTGTTAAAAGGCGCATACTGCCCTGTGGTATTGATCCGTCCGGGCGCAAAAGCACAGCGTAAAGTGATTCTTGCTGCCGTGAATATGCAAGCACAGCGCGATGTACAAATTGAGCTGAACAAAAAAATCATTGAACAAGCCAAATTCTATGCGGATACCTACGGCGCCGATTTGCACGTCATCAATGGTTATCTGGACTCGCTGAGCTACCCGGATCGCGGCCGTCTGGTTGCACTGACTGGTTTGCCCAACGACAAGATCCATGTGGAAAATGGTTATACCTCTGATGTAGTGTCTGCCCTGGCAGAAGAAATCAGCGCTGACCTGATTGTAATGGGTACTCTGGGTCAAAATGGTATGACCAAAACCCGTCGCGGTAATACCGCCGAGCGCTTGATCGCCGCTGTTGATACCGATGTGATGGTTATCAACCACGGCTAAGTTTTATCCGCTTAATAAAAAACCCGATTATCAAAAGATAATCGGGTTTTTTATTGGCAAGAGATAATCACACTATTATTTTAGCCTCATAAAAATGGCAACCACACCGGCCGCCATTTTTCAATTACATGGACTCGATCAGGATTAGTGCATTGATTCGCCAATCACATTGATCAATTCACCATTACTGGTATCACCACTTAATTCCCAGAAGAAAGTACCGCCCAGGTTTTGTTGATGTACATAGTCCATTTTACCGACCATGGTTTGCGGGGTGTCGTAACTCCACCAATTGCCACCACAGAAAGCGTATGCGGTGCCACCAATAATTCCCGTCGCCGGGCAGGTATTTTTCAATACTTTGTAGTCTTCAATGCCCGCCTCATAACTACCGGTTGCCGCACCAGTCGCTGCACCACCGGGAGCTGCCTGGGTTACCCCAGACCAGCCGCGGCCATAAAAACCTACACCCAACAGAATCTTACTGGCAGGAATACCTTTGGCTTTTAGCAATTGTACTGCCGCGTCCGAGTAGAACTCCGCGGCGGGAATACCAGAGTAACCATAGAGCGCTGAATGCGGGGCAGTTGGCCCTTTAGCCGCAAATGCGCCGAAATAGTCATAGGTCATGGGCATGATGAAATCCAGGTATTGCGCAGCACCGGCATAATCAGCGGCGTTGATTTTTGAAGGCGCTGCCCCAATTGCGGAGGTGACCAGTGCATTGGCACCAAACCGGGTACGCAGTGCCTGAATCAGGTTTTTGTAGGCCGAGAAACCGCTGGTATCGCAGGTCAGACCGCAGTCATTGGGGTATTCCCAATCTATGTCGATACCATCAAATACATCAGCCCAACGTGGATCTTCCACCAGGTTGTAGCAAGAATTGGCGAATGCAGTTGGGTTAGCGGCTGCTTGACCAAAACCACCAGACCAGGTCCAGCCACCGAATGACCAGATAACCTTAATGTTGGGATAGGCTTTTTTCAGTTTACGCAGCTGGTTGAAGCTACCGCGCAAGGGTTGGTCCCAGGTATCCGCAACACCATCAACACTCAAATTGGCGTCGTAGGCGCGCTCATAATCCGCGTAAGCGTCACCAATTACGCACTGGCCATTCTGCACATTACCGAACGCGTACAGAATATGGGTGAGTTGTGCCGCTGAACCACTAGTCGCAATATTTTTCACATGGTAGTTCCGGGCATAAGTCCCCCACTGTGCAAAATAGCCCACTACTTTTTTACCGCCCGCTGAGCCTACTGAACTGCTTGAAACGCTGGATGCAATAGAGCTAGCCACAGAGCTGGAGGATGACGTAGTGATTGAACTTGCTACAGACGAGCTACCCACAGAACTGGTCACCGACGAGGCAGAAGACGTTGAGCACTGACCTTTGTTTGCCCATACACCATCCGCTGAGGAATTTGTTACAGGGTCCTGGCCTTGAGTCCACCACTTGGCTTGATACTTGACGCCATTGCGCGATACCTCGTTGCCACCGGTATAAACCGCCGTGCTATTCCAGGCAGATAAACCCGCACAACCGGCAACCGACGTTACTGATGAGGCAACCGAGGACACCTGACTCACTGCAGAGCTGGCGACTGAACTTGGCGCCACGCTGGATACCGATGAAGAGCTTTCAGTACCACCAGAACAAGCACCCAGACCGCTCCAGGCATTTGTCCATGCCCAACCAGTTCCCGGGGCATAGGGGCCACCGACCGTGCACCAACCACCAACAGTACACGAATATGCACTGCCACCATTTTGTACTACAGCACCCGTTGCGTAGGTACTGCCCGCTTGATAAGGCGCCACACCTGCGCAGTTATACGCCTGTGCCTGAGCAGCAAACAGACCTGCGGTTGATAGCAACCCGACAGTTGATAATAGTTTTAATACCTTAGGGGATTTCATTGACACTTTCCTCAGCATAATTTTTTTATTACGCCGTTTGGTAATTACTGCCCTACCAAACGGACGCCCGATATACCCTCACAGTGATGCGCTCAACACTTATTGCGATGCACACTAAAAACCACATCAGCAAAAAGTCGCGCTCCTTGTAGTATTTTTTCGTCCGCTAACAGCATCCTGCACACCCTCGTCCGCACCAATTTCACTCACAAAAAACGCCCTAAAATGCGCTTTTTATGGGCAAAACAATTCCTTCAGGCGATAACAAACCCTGAGCAAAATCTCAAAAACAGAAAATAAAATTTGGAGAAAAACGCGCCCAACCCTGTAAAAAAAACAGAGCAAAAAAAACAGCACAGAAACAGCAAAAAAACAAACGAACTACAGCTGAAAATAACAGCAGGTTTTTTTAAAACCTGTGTTTTTTATCGATCCCTGGTTTTCTACCTCATTGTTATCGTTGTTATAGCAATAGCAAAACCAACATAAGCTCGAAAAATACACCCAACAGGACAACGTTGTCAACAGGTTGTCATAAAGTTGTTTTATGAATCACAGTTTTATTGGCTGCAGGATTTTGAATGGAAGACTAGGCAGAATGCAGCGATCGTCACTGCTTATAATTTTTGCGCGGAATGAATCACAAAAATAACGGTTACATCCCACAAGAGGCTATAACCGTTTGCAAAGGAATAGAAAATTACTGGCGGGATTTTTTAATCAGATCGTAAGCAGCTTGTATTTCCTGGGAGCGCTCGGTAGCGGCTTTGATCATATCTTCAGGCATGCCCTGCCCGATAAGTTTGTCGGGGTGGTACTCACTCATTAATTTACGATAGGCTTTTTTTAATTCCGCATCACTCGCGCTTTTATCAACTCCCAAGGCTTGATACGCGAGCGTTAGCTCATCGCCACGCACTGCTTCACCGTAGCTGCCACGTTCACGATTAAATGCATCCTGCGCATTTAACATTCTCAATAATTGCTCAAAAGCAAAACGCGAAAAACCAATGCGCTCGGCTAATTGACGTAACACCTGCACTTCTTGTTCATCAAGCACACCATCCGCCATGGCCAAATTCACCAAATTGACCAATAACATGTTATTCAAGTTAGGGCTTACACCGCAGACCTGTTTAAATTCGGCAACTGTCGCATCAAAATCAAAACCGGCTGCGGCCCCCTGTTTAAATAAACGAATGGCTTCGCGACGATGCTCCGGCGTCAGGCCCATTTTTACCATCAACGCTTCTGTTAGTTGCACTTCCGTTTCACTGACTCGACCATCCGATTTGGCAAGGTGACCGAGCAGTAAAAAGACACTATTAAAAAAAGTGGTTTGAATGTGTTCGCGTTGCTGCGCAGTGAGGTTCGGTGTACTTTTATAGCGCCGCCACAACAGAAACACCGCACCGAACACAGCGCCCAGTAATACCCCAACCAAACCAACCAGCAGCAAAATGCCACGTAACACTATGCGCAACACCGCGCCCAATACTTTAATCATGTTTCTCTCGCGAGGGTTAAAAGGAATTATATAAATAGGGAGTTTGCAGTGCGGCTTTTTGAATTGCAGTGTTACGAACTGCAAGACAGCATGGAACAACCGGCCTTGTGCCGCGCCCACTCAGGTCTCTTGGCATAATAGGATTCAAATTCAGGCTGCTCAGCGTAGGGGTTGCGCAACAGCTGTAACAATCGCTCAATTTCAGAGGCATCACCAAGGGTCGCCTTATCGATTGCCTGCTGTGCCAAATAATTGCGCAACACATATTTGGGATTTGTGCGATTCATGAGTGCGCGCCGCGCTTCGTCCGACACATTATGTAACACCGCATCCTGCTGTAAACGCTGCCCATACGCACGCAACCAACTGATCATCGTGCTTTTGGCATCCCTAGTCGGCTCTTGATAATAGGCGAATGCCACTTTATCAAACCATTGTTGATCGCTGTACTGATCAATGTCATCCACTGAATATTGCGCAAGCTGGCGATAAAAAATTGTCATATCAATTTCTGCGGATTGCAGCGCGAGCAATAAATTGTCTGTTAGAGTTTCGTCCTGTGCGGGGTCAAATTGATATAAACCTAATTTGCTCGCCATGTCGCGCTGGGCACAGCGCTCATACTCAATACGGTATTGCTCTAATGCAATTTGCAAAGGTTCGACAGCATTGATGAGCGGATAAATAGCATTGGCCAATTGCGTTAAATTCCACAGCGCAATCCGCGGTTGATTGCCAAAGCGATAACGGCGACCTTGCGCATCGGTAGTATTGGGAGTCCAATCGGGGTCATAACCTTCCAGCCAACCGTAAGGGCCGTAATCAATCGTCAATCCAAGAATCGACATATTGTCTGTATTCATCACACCATGAACAAATCCAACGCGCATCCAGTGCGCGATCAATTGCGCTGTAGCAATACAGACTTCAGTAAACCACTGCACATATATATCGACACCAATGTCATTATTTTTGGCAGACAATAAATGCGGAAAATCGGTGCGGATGGTGAAATCTGCCAAACGTTTTAATAATTGATTGTCACCGCGTGCGGATAAAATTTCAAAATTACCAAAGCGGGTAAAACTGGGCGCAACACGACATACAATCGCACCCTGCTCAAATTCAGGGTTGCCGTCATAAAACATATCGCGCCTGACTTTTTCACCAGTAGTCACCAAACTGAGTGCACGGGTGGTGGGAACACCCAAGTGAAACATAGCTTCACTGCATAAAAATTCGCGCACCGATGAGCGTAATACTGCCAAGCCATCCGCACTGCGCGAGTAAGGTGTGGGGCCAGCGCCTTTTAATTGCAGTGTCCAGTGCTCGCCTTTGCTATTGATCACTTCACCCAAATTAATCGCGCGCCCATCGCCCAACTGCCCTGCCCAATTCCCAAATTGATGACCACCGTAGCAACAGGCGTGAGGCTCCATCCCAGCGAGCAATTGATTGCCCGCAAATACCTGCGCGAATTCCGCTTGTTGAAATATAGCGGCAGGCAAATCTACTAACGCTGCCACTTCTGCTGCGCCCGCCAGAAGTTGCGGATTAGTTACCGATGTAGGATTTACTCGCGAATAAATGGCGCCAACAACCTGACGACGAAAATTTTCAGTTTCCGGATCAGCGGGTAATTGATGCACCAGACGATTATCGAACAGTAGATCATGCAGGGAAGATTTCATAAGGGTTTACGCAAGAAGCGCCCGGCTCCAGACAATAATTAATTTAAAAAATGAGATTAAAACCGAAGCGAAACTTGATGTAGCGAGTGATAAAAAAATAATTACTTTATGCCAAGTAATTCAATTTTGTAGCCATCCGGGTCTTCAACAAACGCGAGGATTGTTGTGCCGTGCATCATGGGGCCCGGTTCACGCACAATTTTTCCACCGCTCGCACGGATTTTGTCGCAAGTGGCATAAACATCATCACACCCTAAAGCAATATGACCGTAGCCCTTACCCAGATCATAACTTTCCACACCATAGTTATAGGTTAGCTCGATCACGCTATTGTTTGCTTCATCGCCATAACCAACAAACGCAAGGGTAAATTTTCCTTCCGGATAATCATGCTGACGCAATAATTTCATGCCCAACACTTGAGTATAAAAGTCGATTGATTTTTGCAAGTTACCCACTCGCAACATGGTGTGAAGAATACGCATCAGATTACCTTTTCATAAACGACATAAAAATGTTAAAAGCGTTGCTTCGCACCGATGGTAATTTGATATTTGCCCAAACCTTCGCGCGCGGTAGTGGGGGTCGCCACATCAATATGCACAACGTTCCCAATACGCACTTTGCTGGAACTTAAACGCAGACCAAAACCGACATTGCTCAGCAGCGGGCTGTAACCATATTGTTCAATGCCCCACGCCTTGCCCATATCAAAAAACACCACGGTGCCGACCCGCATCAGGTTGAAAATGTGGAGATCTGAGAAGTAGCGATGCTCCACGGTAAACACATAGCTTTCATTGCCGCGCTGGTAGTCGGTGGGATAGCCGCGCAAGCCCGTAATATCACCCAAGGTTATCTCTTCGTATTGGGCGAGATCCTGCCCCAGATCGTAACGAAGGCCCATGTACCAACGGCGCTTTTCATCCTGAAAGTAGTTGTAGTTAACATTGAAGCTGACAATGGTTGTATTGACGTCATCCAAACTCGAATAGTGGCGACCGTCCAGAGTAAGGCCAGCTTCCAGGATGTGATGTTTACTCACCTCCATCACGTTGGTGTAAGTGCCTATATAGCGAATGACATCAGCACTATTATCTAGTGTGCGGCCGCCATAACCTACACGCATGGTCATATTTTGCCCGAGTGCAATATCTTCCGGGCGCTGGATTTGGTTTACGTTTTTGAAGACACCGAAACGATTTTCCAGAAATTGGTATTCAACCCAGGGGTAAACCGCTTTGCGTTGTTCGGGGATAGCCTGCAGGGTTTCAGGCGAGGGATAAAAGTTATCTTCCTCGTTAGAAAAACCCACCAACCAGCGCTGGGTATAGTTGGTGCTTATATCACTCGCAATACCAAAATAAACCTGATTGTTCATGGTTTGGTGTTGGAATTCGTTGATCTCGACATCCATATGTCGGATGGTTTCTTCGAGTGTTACATCCTGGGTATAAAAACCAGCAGACCACGGACTCTTCAGTGAATAGAAAGGGCGAGAGACATCGATGATGGTATCGCGGCCATCACTGGTATCGGCGTAATAAAACTTGACTGCAATTTGGGAATTGAAGATATGCGGGTTGCGGAAGTCGTAATTCACTAAATTGCGCTGGGCGTTTTCTTCATAGCCCACAGTAAGACTATTGCCCGACCCCAGAATGTTGCCGTCGGAAATAGCAAAACCCGAGTTGGTTCCCTCGGACTCCTTACTGACCGAAAATTGCGGCTCTAATGCCCAGGCGTCTTGAGTGACGACCACCAAATCGACCTGCTCATCGCACACACTGAGCGGCAAAATATAAGCATTGGTTAAGTAGGGGCGCTTGCGCAGAATACGCTCGCTCTCTTGTACCTGCGATACATCCAAAGGCTGCCCCTCTTCAAAGAGCAGCTGCGCCTCAATTACATGAGGGCGTGTATTGACGTGTAGTTTATTCAGGAAGAGATAGAGGCTGTTATTTTCACGCGGGTCATCCTTATCAAAAATCGACAGGCTGTTGTATTGAATATGGCGAATCCGCTTGCCTTCCATGCCGGCAAATACATTCGTTTCGACACGGGCATGGGCATCGGTAATAGCAAGTTTTTTAGCGCGACTTGAATCAAATGGTACACAGCTGGAATCATCTGCCATAGCAGGCTTATCCGCTTCTGCACTGGCAGCCACTGATAAGGTGGCCAATACCGCCAAGCACCAACATCCAGTTGTACTCAATAACCCTTTACCCGGGGTTTTGCTCATCATAGTGTCTCAGACGCTCGCTTTAGATGACGACAGACAGGTAAACCTTGGACTCAGCAATCACTAGTTAAGTTCAGGATAACAGGCGCGCACCTTAGCATAGGGTAATTCAGGCGCCTAGCAACGCGCTGTAAAGGCTTGTTAGTGATGGTGATGTTCGTGCGCGTCAGTGTTTTCTGCCGCAGATGATGACTGCTGGTGATGTTCATGGGATGGTGAATCGGTAGCCGCAGGTTCCTGGTGGTTGTGATGGTGCCCATGCCCTCCGGAGCCCCAGAGCGTCCAGAGGCCAAAGAGGATAATCATAATCGCCATAGCCCAACGCAGATGACGCAGTTGCAATAGCCTATTAAGCTGTTGGGCTGCCAACCCCGCGAGCAGTAAACTCGGCAAGGTTCCAGCGCCAAATGCCAACATGGTGAAGCCACTCAGTGCCCAGTGCCCCTGCGCCATACTGTAAGCCAGTGCGGAGTAAACCAAACCACACGGCAACCACCCCCAGAGCGCGCCGAGCAATAAGCCTTTGCCGGGATGATTAACGGGCATCAGTCTTTTACCAATAGGCTGGAGATAAGCCCATAGATAGCGGCCAGCAGACTCCAGATAGGTTAATCCATGCCACCAGTTGGCTAAATACAGCCCCATGGCAATCAACAGCAACCCTGCCAGCCAACGCAACCACGCAGCACCTCCCGAGGCGGTAATTTGCTGGGCAAACACACCGACCAACCCCCCCATCAGTACATAACTCAGCAGGCGGCCAATATTGTAGGAGCAGAGGATAATAAAACGACGTCGCGACTCTTGTGCAGGCACCGCCATACTCAAAGCGCCCATGATGCCGCCACACATACCAATGCAATGGGCACTGCTAAACAGCCCCAATAAAAATGCAGTGACCATGACCGACCAATCAATACTCATTCCGCTGTTTTCTCTGCGTCAGTTTTGGCAGAGTCATCTTTTTTAGGCTGTTCAGCATCAAACAGTATGCGATGAGCTTCGGTATCCAGATTGTCGTACTGGCCATTATTGATCGCCCAAAACAGCGCTTTTACCGCCAGCGCGATAAATACAAGCGCACAGGGAACCAAAAAATACAGACTTTCCATCAATAGACCCAGAGTAAAGACACTCGTTTTAAAGGAGGTTAATCCATCAAACGCAGTGCGTTGAAAATCACCACTAGCGAACTGGCAGTCATGCCAATTGCTGCCAACCAGGGCGGAATCATACCCGCCGCAGCCAAGGGTAACGCGAGCAGATTATAGACAAGCGAGTAGCGCAAATTCTGGCGAATAATACCTTTGGTGCGCCGCGCTATATCCAAAGCCTCAGCCAATACCGCCAGACGATCATTGAGCAATACCGCATCGGCACGGGTTTGGGCCAAATCCGACGCGGAAGCCATAGCGACCGACACATCAGCCCCGGATAACACCGGTATATCGTTGATGCCATCGCCAATCATCAGTACTTTATCACCTGCCGCTTGACGCTGACTCAAGTGCGACAATTTGTCGCCCGGTTTGGCACCCGCCATAAACTCATCAATACCGAGATTCCGTGCAAGATGGGCAACAGCGCCGCTCTGGTCACCGCTGAGCAACTCCACCGCAATCCCACGCGACTTGAGGCTGGTGATAAGCGCCGCTGCATCGGGCCGCACTTCATCGATCAAACCTATCCAGGCCAAGGGCTGCTGTTCACTGGCGAGCAACAACCAAAGATGTTGATCATCAGGTAAGGCCAATGGGGGCGTCCCTACAGCAGAACCAAACTGACCGGCAAACTCAATAGTACCCAAGCGATAACCCACACCATCAATTTGCCCTTCCACGCCAGCCGCGGTGGTTTGTTTCACCGCTGTTGCGGTGTAGACATCTTGCCAAGGCATAAACGCCGCCGCCAGCGGATGGTTAGAGCCCGCCTCCAATGCTGCTGCTATGCCCAACAATCTATCGCGCGACAGCGCCACTGATTCAAATAACCGCACGTCCGCCAAGGCAAACTGGCCTTTGGTGAGGGTGCCGGTTTTATCAAAAATAACGCGATTCACACTGTTCAGCGTTTCTATCACGTGGCCGCGCGCTACCAAAAACCCGCGTTTACGCAGGTTGGCGGTTGCTGCCGACAGTGCGGCGGGCATCGCCAAGGCCAGAGCACAAGGGCAAGTCACCACCAGTACCGATAGTGTCACCCAAAGGGCATGCTCGGGGCGATACCAGAACCAAAACGCAAATACGGCGGCACAAACCACCAACAAACGGGCAATAAAAAATCGCGCGATACGGTCAGCACTCAGCACTTGTAGCGGTTTATCGTCAGCGGCCTGGCTGGCCAAGCGCTCAATGGCCGACAACTGGGTGGCAGCACCAAGCGCAGTTACTTCAACTTTCAATGGACTGTGATTATTCAAGGTGCCAGCAATCACCGAATCACCCGGTTTTTTAGTGACGGGCTGGGACTCACCGGTAAGCAACGCCTCAACAACTGCACTTTCACCGGCAACCACCCGTCCATCGCATGGAAACGTATCGCCCGCTTTAACTAAAATAAGATCACCCAATTGCAGGGTTTTGATGGGCATTGATTCTTCGATTTCACAGCCATTTTCCGTGTGCAAACAGCAGGCGGTTAACGGCATGAGTTGGGCGAGATTGCCAAACGCCAACCGGTTGCGATGACGCGCGCGCAACTCCACATAACGCCCCACCAACAAAAACAGGGTGAACATGGATACCGATTCAAAATACACCTCGCCGGTGCTAGTGACGGTGGCCCACACGCTCGCCAGATAGGCAAGGCCAATCGCCAGCGCGACCGGTACATCCATCACTAAATGACGCATCTGAATACTGCGCCATGCGGCCTGGAAAAATGGCCAAGCCGAAAAAAACACCACAGGGGTGGCAACTAACATGGACAGCCAGCGCAAAAAATCCAACCAGAAATCCGTCGCGCCGGTGTACATACCCACCGCCACCATCATCGCCTGCATAGTGCCAAAACCGGCGACACCAATACGGAACAAGGCGATGCGGTTTTCTTTTTTAATTAATTGTTGCTGTTGGTCGTCCGTTGCCGGGCGCGGCACATAACCAATGGCATGGAGCGCAGCGAAGATCTCGCTCAAGGGCGCCTGTTCATCCCAAATCACCATGCAGCGATGCGTAGTGAGGTTCACCGTAACTGATTTAACCGCCGGATTTTGTTTGAGATGGGTTTCGATTAACCAGCTACAGGCCGCACAAGTTATACCTTCCAGCAGCAAGTTAGCCTGTTTGAGGCCGCCCGCTAACGGCAGCACAAACTCGGATTGCACTTCAGGTAAGTCATAAATTGCCCAGCGCTGGGCTACCCCTTGTGGTGATTCGCCGAAGGCTTCCGGGCGCTCACTGGTGGAAGTCCGAAACTGATAAAAACTATCCAAACCGCCATCCACAATCGCCATCGCCACCGCCTGACAGCCGGGACAACACATGAGGCGGATCTCACCTTGAATTTGTACGGGATAATAACTGGCAGCAGGAACCGGCAAGCCGCAGTGATAGCAAGCCTGAGCAGAAGTCGCTGAGGAGGCTGGTGACGCCATGAATGACTCGACTATTTGACGCGTGGCGCCAACCCGGTTTTGTCACTAATACGAAAATCAATTTCTCCACTGAGGGTCCAGGGAGCTTGTTTACGCTGGGCAATGTCGCCGATAGGATAAAGCGTTAGATACCAGGAATACTGGGGCTCAGTAGCCAAAGTGCCACGATATTGGCCTGGCGCAATGGCCTTGAGGTGGATAATTTGATCCTTTTCCTCCTTAACCGGATGTCCCATCATTAACAGGATAGTATCTGGCAAGGACGCAGTATCGCCCACAGCACTGGTAAGGCTAATCATCACATCGCCACTGGTGCGATCAAAACGCAAATCCGCGAGCAACCCTAAATCCCGTGCACGCTGATCCTGCTCCAGTGCCTGGTTGATCATGCGCCCTTCCTTGTAGTAATTATCGATAATCACATCGTCTGCCCCCTTGAGGGCAATGGTAACGGTGATGCTGCACATGATGATGATATAAATCAGCGGGCTGAATACAAACCAAAACCAAAACTCCCGATACCAGGGCTTGGCATTTTCTGCGACTAATTCACTCATAACAAAATACCTGTTAAATCTGGTTAAAGGCCGCTGCCCAATAAAGGATTAAGGCCCAATAAAAGTAGTGGTGTTAATGGCCGTAAGCTCGGGGTTCTCACGTGCACGCACGCGGAAACGAATTTCGCTTTTTCGCGTTTTTAATTCAGATTTGGGAATAGTGACACGTACCGGTACGGTTAGCACCTCCCCTTCCAGCGCAGGCATTGCCCGATACCCCTCAATCACAAAAGGATAATCACCCTCAACTTCCAGGTCGTAAGTATGGGTACTGCGATCCATATTACTGATTTTGATGGTGTAGACGTTCTGGATATCGCTACCCACTACTCGATACATGCGCACACCGCGATCACGTTGGGCTTCAAGCCCGACCGGCACGCGGGTTGCAATCGAATAAACAAAAAGCGAGATCATGATGGTTAACATCAAACCATAGCCCAGCAGCCGCGGCCGGAAGACTTTAGTTTTGCCATTTTGAATTGCATCCTCGGTGGTGAAACTGATCAGACCGCGCGGATAATCCATTTTATCCATCACGCTGTTACAGGCGTCCACGCAGAGGCCGCAATCGATACATTCAGCCTGCAGACCATCGCGAATATCGATATCTACCGGACACACCTGCACACACCAGGAACAGTCAATACAATCGCCCAATCCCTGCGCCTTATAGTCATCACCCACTTTACGTGGGCCGCGCTTTTCTCCACGCAGCGGATTGTAGGAAACAGTGAGGGTATCCTGATCGTACATTACCGCTTGAAAACGCGCGTAGGGGCAGATGTATTTACAAAACTGCTCGCGCATAAAACCGGCGTTCATATAGGTAGCACCAACAAATAATGCAACCCAGAAAAAAGGGACCAGATCCAAATTAAAGGTGAAGAAACTCACTACCAGCTCGCGAATTGGAGTGAAGTAGCCCACAAATGTCAGGGAAGTAATAATGCTAATCGCGATCCAAATAAATTGTTTGGCGCCCTTGCGCCACAACTTCTCAAAACCCCAGGGCTTGGCATCCAGTTTGATGCGCTTGTTACGATCGCCCTCGCAGACAAATTCCGCCCAGATAAACATTTGGGTCCATACCGTTTGTGGGCAGGTAAAACCACACCATACACGCCCCACCAGCACGGTTACCGTAAACAATAAAAAGGCGGCGATTACCAGTAGCCAAGCGAGATACATCGCATCCTGCGGCCAAAATGTCAGCCACAAAATGTGGAACTTGCGCTCAGGCAAATCAAATAACATGGCCGGGCGACCATCAATCACCAACCAGGGTAATAACAAGAAACCCAGCATCAGGGGTACGCCTGTGTAACGGCGCAGGCGCTGGTAAAAACCGGTGATACGGCGCATGTAAATTTTGTCATCCGCCTCGTAGAGATTTACATAGCGGATAACTGGCTCGGACGGCTTATTGTCAGGGGAATTGCTGGCAGGTTTTTCACTCAAGGGAACCACCTCATTGGCTAGCCTCCCGGATAATCCGGGCGAGCTAAACAGATATCAAAAAAAACAGGGCGAAAAAAAAGGCAGGCCTGGGCCCGCCTTCCTTGTATAACAACCAGTTCGCCGGAATCTAGTTGTTGTCTTCTAACGACAAGCTGTACACATAGGCCGCTAGCAAATGGATACGGTCTTCTTTCAGCAGATCTTTCTGCGCCGGCATTACACCATTGCGGCCATGGCGCAAGGTCTGGCGGATAGTGGCAGGCTCGCCACCGTAAAGCCAAATATCATCCGTCAGGTTGGGAGCACCCAGCAATTGGTTGCCCTTACCATCCAGACCATGGCAAGCCGCGCAATTCACATCAAAGTGCTTTTTACCTGCATCTGCTTTGGTTGCATCATGCTCAGCACCGGACAAACTCAATACATATTCAGTGGTTTCCGCGATGCCTTTTTCACCCAACAAGGCAGCCCATGCAGGCATTGCTGCTTTACGGCCATGATTCAAGGTTTCCAGAATTTTGTCTGGTGTGCCGCCATAGAGCCAGTCTTTATCAGTCAAATTCGGAAAGCCTGGGTTGCCACCACCGTCTGAACCGTGGCAAACAGCACAGTTATTAACAAACAAACGGAAGCCCATTTTGAGCGCATCAGGGTTTCTGGCGAGTTCTTCAATCGGCATTTTTGAGTAGACGCCATACGTTTCGGCATAGACTTTTTCCGCCTCAGCCTGATCCCCACGCAACTCCCCTACTGAGGTCCAAGCTCCGGTATCTTTCCACTCTATACCTTTATAAGAACCCAAGCCTGGGTAAATAACCAAATAGACAGCACTGAATATAAATGTCAGCAAGAACATATAGAACCACCACCGAGGTAGAGGGTTATCATACTCCTCAATACCATCGTATTCGTGGCCGGTAGTTTTTGCTTCCGTGCTCTCTTCACCCACCACCGCGCGCTTGCGATTGGCAAAAAGAATCCATAACAGCAACACCAGATTGGTGACTGTCAGGATAATGATCCAAAGACTCCAAAAAGTACTCATAGTTAAATCCGCCCTAATCGATGATTACTTGTGATCATCAGTCTGCTTGTTGTCTGGCTGCTTGGTGTTAGGCTCATCGTCCGCAAAAGGTAACTTTGCATCCTCTTCAAAGCGCTTTTTGAGCTTGGGCGAAAAAGCCCAAAAGCACACGCCGAAGAAGGCGATGGTAACTAACACGGTTGAAATAGCACCAAGTGTACCCGTATCCATTAACGCTTCTCTTTGAGCAAAATGCCCAGGTTCTGTAAGTAAGCAACCAATGCATCCATCTCAGTCACGCCTTTAACTGCAGCTTCAGCACCAGCAATATCTTCCTCTGTATAAGGAACTCCCACTGAGGCTAAAGCACGCATTTTGGCGGCAGTATGTTTGCCATCGAGCTTGTTGTCATACAGCCAAGGGTAAGCAGGCATGATCGACTCAGGCACAACAATACGCGGGTTAAACAAATGCACTTTATGCCAGTCATCGGAATAACGGCCACCTACGCGCGCCAAATCCGGACCGGTTCTCTTGGAACCCCACAAGAACGGGTGCTCGTACACAGACTCACCGGCGACCGAATAGTGACCATAACGCTCGACTTCAGCGCGTAGCGGACGCACCATCTGGGTGTGGCAAACGTGGCAACCTTCACGAATGTAGATATCACGACCTTCCAACTGCACGGCGGTGTAAGGCTTCAAACCTTCGATCGGGGTGGTAGTCTCTTTCAAGAAGAACTGCGGAACAATCTCCACCAAACCACCGAAGCTAATAGCGACGACCATAAATACAGTCATCAAACCAATATTTTTCTCAACTATTTCATGACCTTTCATGGCATTCCCCTTAAACAGCTGGTGCCTGAACAGGCTGGGTAGCATTTGCAGCTGCTTCTTTTTTGGAAGCGCTTACAGTGCGATAAGTGTTGTAGGCCATCACGAGCATACCGGTCAGGAAGAAAGCACCACCAATAAGACGCATGATGTAACCCCCTTTACTGAACACGACGGTTTCAATAAAGCTGTAGGTCAAAGAACCATCGGGGTTGAATGCACGCCACATCAAACCTTGACCGATACCGTTAATCCACATAGCCACTACATAAAGAACAGTACCCACAGTGGCCAACCAGAAGTGCATATTGATCAATTTAACGCTGTGCATTTCTTCACGATTAAAGAGTTTCGGAATCATGTGGTACAGGGCGCCGATAGAAATCATTGCCACCCAACCGAGTGCGCCAGAGTGAACGTGACCCACAGTCCAGTCAGTATTGTGAGAGAGTGCGTTTACGTTTTTAATGGCCATCATTGGGCCTTCGAAGGTAGACATACCGTAGAAGGACAAAGCAACAACGAGGAAGCGCAGGGTTGGGTCAGTGCGCAGCTTATGCCAAGCGCCAGACAGGGTCATAATACCGTTGATCATACCGCCCCAGCTTGGAGCCAACAGAATCAATGACATCACCATACCTAATGATTGAGTCCAATCCGGTAAAGCGGAGTAATGCAAATGGTGAGAACCAGCCCATATGTAAAGGGAGATCAACGCCCAGAAATGCACGATAGACAACTGATAGGAGTAAACAGGGCGACCCGCTTGTTTGGGTACAAAGTAGTACATCATGCCAAGGAAGCCAGCGGTCAAGAAGAAACCTACTGCGTTGTGACCGTACCACCATTGGACCATAGCATCGGCAGCACCGGCATAGGCAGAGTAAGATTTGGTCAGAGTTACTGGCACTGCAGCACTGTTGACAATATGCAGCACGGCAACGGTAAGAATGAAGCCGCCGTAGAACCAGTTAGCTACATAAATATGGGAAGTTTTACGCTTAACAATGGTGCCGAAGAAAACAATCGCATAAGAAATCCAAACGAGTGCAATAAGAATATCAATTGGCCATTCCAGCTCTGCATACTCTTTAGAGGAGGTCATGCCCAGCGGCAAAGTAATTACGGCCAATACAATAACGGCTTGCCAACCCCAGAAAGTAAATGGCACTAACCAACCACCAAACAAACTGGTCTGACAGGTACGTTGCACAACGTAGTAAGAAGTCGCAAACAGCGCACAGCCACCAAACGCAAAAATTACTGCATTAGTGTGCAGGGGGCGCAAACGGCCGAAATGTGTGTAGGGTTGCAGCAAGTCATTCAAACCTGGCCACACCAATTGTGATGCGATAAGCACACCAACGCCCATACCCACTATGCCCCATACAATGGTCATAATGGAGAACTTGCGTACTATATCGAAGTCGTATACTGGAGGATCCCCAGCTACAGTCGCATGACTACCCATAGGACTTTCCTGTTACTTAAAGAGAAATGAAAACTTGTTTGTCTCTGGCCGTGCAACTTACCGCACGGAGCTTCACGGCAATCATCAAGCCTATAACCCTACTGAAGGTGCGGCATTTTGCCTCATGTGTGGCATTTTGTCCCACGCAAGTAGTTACAGGATTGATATTTATCAAATTATTTATACGGAATTAACCCGAACACTTTATTTACCCAGGTAAATAAAGTACCTGCGCTCACAGGAGCGCAGGTTAAAAAGGAAATTACTTCAGCACACGGCCCTTGTTAGCAGCAATACGCATACGCAATGCATTCAGTTTAATGAAACCTTCTGCATCTTTTTGGTTGTATGCACCAGCATCATCTTCAAAAGTCGCTATTTTTTCATCAAACAAGCTGTCGGGAGAACGACGACCGACAACACTCACTGAGCCTTTGTACAGCTTCACGCGTACATCACCGTTTACATGAGTTTGTGACTGATCGATCATCGCCTGCATCATCAGACGCTCAGGACTCCACCAGTAACCGTTGTAAATCATGTCCGCATACTTGGGAATCAAGCTGTCCTTCAAATGGGCAACTTCGCGATCCAGAGTAATAGATTCAATTGCACGGTGCGCACGCATCATGATGGTGCCACCAGGGGTTTCATAGCAGCCGCGAGATTTCATACCCACATAGCGGTTTTCCACGATATCCAGACGACCAACACCGTTCTCACCGCCAACCTTATTCAGGTAAGCCAGTACGGTAGCAGGAGACATTGGCTTGCCGTCGATAGCAACGATATCGCCTTTCTCATAGGTCAACTCAAGGTAAGTCGCCTTGTCTGGAGCTGCTTCAGGGGCAACAGTCCAGCGCCACATATCTTCTTCGGCTTCAGTCCACGGGTTCTCCAGAACCTTGCCTTCGTAAGAGATATGCAGCAGGTTGGCATCCATAGAGTAAGGTGATTTTTTCTTCTTGGAGTAATCAACCGGAATATTGTGCTTCTCACAATACGCCATCAAGGTTTCGCGGGAGGTCAAATCCCACTCTCGCCATGGGGCGATTACTTTGATGCCGGGTTTCAATGCATAGGCACCCAATTCAAAACGCACCTGATCGTTACCTTTACCGGTAGCGCCGTGGGAAATGGCATCTGCACCTACTTCATTAGCGATTTCAATCAAACGCTTTGCAATCAAAGGGCGGGCAATAGAGGTGCCGAGCAGGTACTCACCTTCATAGATGGTATTAGCGCGGAACATAGGGAATACGAAATCGCGGACAAACTCTTCGCGCAAATCGTCAATGTAAATTTGCTTAACGCCTAGCGCCTCAGCTTTAGCGCGGGCCGGCTCAACTTCTTCGCCCTGACCAATGTCAGCGGTAAAGGTGATCACTTCACAGTTGTAGTTTTCCTGCAACCACTTAACGATTACAGACGTGTCAAGGCCACCGGAATAGGCCAACACTACTTTTTTGATAGATGACATGGGGACTCCCGCTAACACTCGTTGACAATTCACAGGGCACGATCACGAGTCGCAATCCGCAGACCGGTACCTTCTTGGGCGCGGGATTGTACTCGCAAGCAGACCAAATTCCCACACTTGCGGCCGTTAAAACCCTGTGCAAAGTCAAATTGAACCCTGTTTTACCCAGCTGCCATCAACTGCTTGCCATACGCGGCTAATTGCTGCAAAAGCAGACGCTGCTCAGCACTGGTGGACTCCGCCTCACTGAGCGTTTTTATCCGCAGATCAAACTCCATCAAAGTCAGAGAAGATTGCGCCTCAGGTGAAGTCAGCCGCCAACGGCAGAATTCCTGCCAGCGTTGCAGCTCTTCGGCACTGAGGCTGGCAGGAAAATTGCGGGCGCGATAGCGAAACAATATTTCCCCCAAACGCGGGTCATTGAATGGAAAGGCGGTATTAGCCAATGTTTCAGGATCAGCATTGCGCACGCGGGTCATTAAACGCTTGTCGTGATCATCAAAAAAACCGCTGTAAAGCAGTTGCTCAGGATCTGTTTTTTCCGCAAAAGAGTTGCTCGAATACAATTGATATAAACGCTGCAGCAAGGATTCGCGCTCACTTAACGTCAGATTGCGCAGAACTTGCCAATGCGCCTCGCAACGCTGCTTATCAATGTGCAAACGCTGGGCAGTGGCATCATCTAGCATCGCTGCCGGTAGTAGCATCGGGGTTTTATTCATGTGCACTTCTTTGAGCGCCAACCGCTCTACCCCTTCGGGTAAATCCTCGGTGCGGGTATAAAGCCGCAGCTGTAATTCCTCGACCGGCAAACTGAGCAAGGCTTGTGGATCGGCGCTCAGATTGTAAGCGATCACCGAATTCTTATTGGTGGGGTGCATAGCTAAAGGCACAATCAACGCCGCGTTGCCGTTCTCACCGGGAAAACGGGAGGAAATGTGCAGCAGCGGTTTGGCAGCATCGATATCAATCATACTGGCGGCAAAACGTTTGTCGCGCAGACGATAAGCGTAATCATAGAGTTTAGGCTGGCGGGTTTTAATCAGCTTGGCCACAGCGATGGTGGCATACACGTCAGAGAGCGCATCATGTGCAGCCTCGTGTTTGAGATTGTTCGCCTGGCTCAGCATTTCCAGCTTGAAGCAAGGGCGACCATCCTCATAATTAGGCCATTCGATCCCTTCCGGTCGCAACGCACGGGTCATGCGCACCATATCTATAATGTCCCAGCGCGAATTACCGTTGCGCCACTCGCGCTCATAGGGATCATAAAAGTTGCGATAGAGGGTATAACGCGTTACTTCATCATCAAAACGGATCGAGTTATACCCCACACCGCAAGTCCCCGGACGCGCGAGCTGACGATGAATAGCGGCAATAAATTCGCACTCTGGCAAGCCCTTGCTCTGGGCGACTTGCGGCAATAATCCGGTAATTAAACAAGCTTCCGGTTTTGGCAATACATCAGGCGCTGGCTGACAATAAATCATTAAAGGCTCATCGATCACATTGAGCGACTCATCCGTGCGCACACCGGCAAACTGCGAAGGGCGATCAATCGCCGGCACTTCGCCCCAAGTTTCGTAATCGTGCCAATA
Organism: Cellvibrio sp. BR; assembly: GCF_000263355.1. Lineage (NCBI taxonomy): Bacteria > Pseudomonadati > Pseudomonadota > Gammaproteobacteria > Cellvibrionales > Cellvibrionaceae > Cellvibrio > Cellvibrio sp. BR. The sequence continues at coordinate 238,307 of NZ_JH668203.1, forward strand.
GAGACTAACCGACGATTCATTCTTCATATTATTTATTCCACAATTTTGCCAGACACTCACAGCACCTCACTGCACCAACAACGGGCAATCTAACACCTCCCAAGCAGTTTCCCCTATACTGCCGCCTGATTTTTGTGACCGGATTTTTTAAATTACAAAACCTGCTTTTGATCTGAAATCCCGTCTTTCATTTAACCGCTAAGTCCCGCCTTGGAGCCACTATGAGTGATTTAGATAGCCTGTTTGCCAGCAATGTAAAATGGGCCGAAGATATCAAACGCAAAGAGCCTGACTTTTTTTCCAACCTGGCCAAACAGCAAGCGCCAGAATATTTATGGATAGGCTGCTCGGATAGCCGCGTACCCGCCAACCAAATTGTTGACCTCGCCCCCGGTGAATTATTTGTACACCGCAATGTGGCCAACGTGGTCATTCACACCGACCTCAACTGCATGACTGTACTTAATTACGCCGTTGAGTTTCTCAAAGTAAAACATGTAATGGTAACCGGCCACTATGGCTGCGGCGGTGTAAAAGCAGCACTGGAAAATCGCAAACTGGGGCTAATTGATTACTGGTTGCGCAATATTCGCGATGTTTATTACAACAACAAAGAAATCATGGATCAAATCAGTGATCCCGATGAACGAGTCAACCGCTTGTGCGAGTTAAATGTAGTGCAACAAGTAGAAAATATTGCGCGCAGCAACATAGTCCAAAATGCCTGGGCGCGCGGTCAGGAACTGAGCATTCACGGTTGGATTTACGATATTCACGACGGCATTCTGCACAAACTGATGCCGCCGGTTGATTCAGTAGAACAAATTCCCGAGCAGTATCGCCTCTACTAAGTAGTAAAGACGCCCGTCTTTACCGAGCACCACCTGCATCACTGTGCTTAGCGGTGATGCAGTAATCCCCCGTAATACCCTGCCATAAAACCTATTGTTAGAATCTTTCCCATCGCCCTAGAAAGCCTTGGGTGCTGATCTATACTTGAACCGACTACCACCTCACCCGCAACTGACGAGATAAGCGATGCCCGACGATTCACTGCCCCCCGGCCATCAAAACTCAGCCACACATGTTGCCCGGGAGTCTTCGTCCTATTCATTTGAACGCGAACACCTTGAGCCGGAACAGGTGCGCCAACTCTACAAAGGTTTTCCACTCTCGCTGATCGCCTCTTTGGTTATAGCGCTTATGCTCAGCGTATCCCAGTGGAAAGTAATCGCCCACGCCGACATTATTTTGTGGAATCTGATTTTGAGTAGCGTGTTATTAGCACGCCTCGTGCTCTGGCTCAGCTGGAATAATCTGCATCAGCTCTATTCGACACGCTTTTGGTTAAACAGCTTTCGTGTGGGCGCCTGGCTTACCGGTCTGGCATGGGGTTCAGCCGCTTTTTTATTATTTGCGCCCGAAGCCAGTATTTATCAGGCGCTACTAGCATTTACACTTGCAGGTATTGCAACCGGCTCTATTACTTCACTCACCGTCGACAAATATTGCAGCATCGGTTTTGTGATACTGGCCATAAGCCCACTCAGCGTGGTGATGTTATTACAAGACGGCCCCACGGCCTTTTTCATGTCAGGCATGACGGTCATTTTTATATTTTTTGTCATTGCCGGTACAGCGCGCACTCGCAACACAATGATTGACCAACTCACCAAACAATTTGATTTGCTACGCCTAAGCGAAGCACTGGACAAAAAACAACGGCTCGATCAAATTGTTAACAGCGCACAATCTATCTTTATCAATGAAAATAAAATTCAGGCCGCACTGGAAAATTTATTGCGTGATACGCTGCCATTATGCGATAGCAAACTCGGCTTTATAGGTCAGGTAAATAAAGATGAACAAGGGCAGCCCTATATGCGGGCACTGGTATTTTCCAGCAGCAAAAGCAACGACCTACAGCTGAGTTTGTTTCGTGAAAAAAACCTGCCCACAAATGGAGAGTATCGCAATCTCACCACCATGTTTGGCAGCATAATGCTATCGGGAAAACCGCTGATTACCAGTCACTTGGGGCGCGACTTGCGTGCAGCAGTTCTCCCCCCCGGTCACCCTGCTATTGAAAGTTTTATTGGCATTCCCATTTTTAATGGCAAAGAACAGGTTGCCATGCTCGGGCTGGCCAACGCCCCTGCGGGCTACAGCAGCGACACCATTACCGATCTTGAGCCCATTCTGAAAAGTATCGCCCAATTTGTGCAAACGCTTAATCACCAACAACAGCATGAACAAGATCAAGCCGCACTGGAGGCGAGTAACCAACAGCATCAAACCATTTTGAATGACATTGCAGATGGTGTAGTGATCATTAATAAATTGGGCATTATTGAAAGTTTTAATCACGCTGCAGAAACCATCTTTGGTTATCGCGCCCCGCAAATTATTGGAAAAAATGTCAGCGTGCTCATGCCCGAACCCTATCAATCCATGCACGATGGCTATTTAAAAAATCACCTGCATACCGGCAAGAAAAATATTATTGGTATTGGCCGTGAAGTACGGGGACTACGTCGCAACGGCCAGGAGTTTCCGATGGATCTCATGGTGTCGCGGGTCTATCAACAAGGCGAACCGGTATTTATCGGAATTGTTCGCGATATTACTGAAAAAAAACGTATCGACGATTTACGCACTCAATTTATCAGCGCTGCCAGCCGCGAAATTCTTGGGCCGCTCAACCTTATTAGTGAAGCTATTACACTATTACGCAAACGCGCCGTAGAGGAATTGCCCGAACACATTGCCAACCTCACTGAAATCGCACAAACCAATAGCTATCAACTGCAAAAGCTTATGGGTGATTTGATTGAAATGCAGAATCTTTCCCGTGGAGATATGCCCTTTAATTTAAGCCATCAAGCAGCTTTGCCATTAATTCGCGCAGCGATAAGCCAGCAGCAGACCTTTAGTGATATTTACCAGAGTAAAGCGATTATTACCGAAAACCTGAACAATCCAATGATCCACACCGATGCGCACCGTTTTGAGCAAGCAATTGGTCATATATTGCAATTCTTGTTAAAAGTATCAGGTCGCCATGGTGTGGTGCCGATTGCGCTGTCGGAAGAGCGCGGGCATATAAAAATAGAAATGCGAAGTAATAATCACAAACTGGATACAGATGCGCGCAGCAATCTGCAACAACAACTGGGCAAACGCCCAGGCATTACCCACAGCAATTACAACAACGGCAGCGAATTAGGCCTAACAATAGCCAAAGAAATTATTGAAAAAATGCACGGAAAAATCGAATTGCAGGATTCAGCAGAGGTATTAAATTTCGCGCTAACCTTCCCTCAAGCACCGCAATCCTATTAAAGGCGGTTGCCACTGCCCATGGTTTTTATTTTCTCCAGCAATAGTTCACCCATTTTATCCAAGGCAACTACCTGATCCACACCACCAATTTGCACGGCTTCTTTCGGCATACCATAAACCACACAGCTCGCCTCATCCTGTGCGAGCGTATAACCACCCTGCTGACGAATCGCCAACATACCCTTGGCACCGTCTTTGCCCATACCAGTCAGTAAAACTCCCACTACATTTTTACCGCCCGCGAGCGCTACCGATTCCATCATTACATCCACCGCCGGGCGATGGCGGTGTACCGGCTCTGCATCAGAAAGTTTGACCACATAATCAGCTCCAGAACGCGCCACAATTAAATGATGCCCACCGGGTGCAAGAAACGCATGCCCCGGCAAAATGCGCTCACCGCCCTTGGCCTCAACAACATGCAACCGTGTCAGCTTATTTAATCGCTCGGCAAAAGTGCGTGTAAATCCCGGCGGCATATGTTGGGTCATCACAATACCGGGCATAGCAGCAGGCAACTGCATTAATAAATCCTTAATCGCTTCGGTGCCGCCAGTCGAAGCACCAATTGCGATTATTTTTTCCGTGCTTTGCAAACGTCCGGCAATAGCTATTTTCTGTTCCGGCTTGACGTTGGGGCTTGCATCGCCCTTAAACGGTTTAACTTTTATGGTGGCAGCCGTTTTAATCTTTTCTACAATCAGCTCGGCATATTCACGAATACCACTAGCGATTCCCAATTTTGGCTTGGGAATAAAATCCACTGCTCCCAACTCCAACGCCTGTAAGGTCGCCTCTGCACCGACTTCTGTTAAGGTGGAAATCATAATCACCGGCGTCGGGCGCGCCCGCATCAGCTTTTCCAAAAAACTCAACCCATCCATGCGTGGCATTTCTATATCAAGCGTAATCACATCGGGCACAAACTGCTTTACCATATCCCGTGCAACATAAGCATCGGGTGCCAAACCAACCAACTCAAGACCAGGCGCGGCGCGAATAATTTCCGCCAGCAAACTGCGCACTAATGCGGAATCATCAACAACAAGTACTTTTATCGCCAAAACTATCACCCCATAAAAAAACACTAGGTAAACAATTCGACATCACCGCTTTTGGGTGTGTATTTAACGCGCATACGGTATTCACTTTCACGATCAAGAATAGTGGAGTTGTGAATAGATTTAATTTTCTTAATAAGTACTTTTCCGGTCTGTGGGAAAAAATATACTTTGCGTGGATAAGGCCCAAGCAAGTCCTGCGCCACGATTGGAATACCTTCGTTATGCAAATAATCCAATACAAACTCCGCATTGCGTTCGCCCACATTATTAATTGTTAGGCCGCGCAGCACATTTCCCCCGCCAAATACTTTGGCCTCAAGCCTATTGCGATTGGCGCCAATTTTAAGCAAATGGTTAATTAACAACTCCATAGCGTAACTGCCATAGCGAGCCGACTCAGTTAGCAGGCCGGTTTGGTTACTCTCATCATTCGGCAATAAAAAATGATTCATGCCCCCGGACCCCGAGTAGCGATCACGCAAACAAACGGCGACACAGGAGCCCAGCACAGTAACAATCATTTTATTGGCGGCAGTCACACAATATTCGCCAGGTAAAATTTTTACCGCGTCGCAATCGAAATAACGGTCGTAATAGACATTGGGAGCGAAATGGACATTCTGTTCAAAGTTCATGCCCAACACCTTCAGCCATAGTCCTTGCTGGCTGATAGGTGGTTTTATTCACCAATTTCACCAAGTGACTAGCCTGCGCAAAACTTTCAGAGTGCCCGGCAATATACAAACCATTCGGTCGCAGTAAGCGAACCATACGTTCCAGCAAACTTAGCTGGGTCGGTTTATCAAAATAAATCATTACATTGCGGCAAAAAATAACATCAAACACACCCTGTAATGGCCAATGCCGATCGAGTAAATTAATTTTTTTAAATTCAACCAACCGCCGCAAAGGCTCAATAACTTTAGCCTTGCCAGCATTGCCACCTTTACCGCGAAGAAAAAACTGTTTTTTTTGCTGTAGCGATAAAGAGTCAATGCGATCCATGGAATAAATTCCACGACTCGCTTCAGCCAATACATTGCTATCTATATCTGAGGCGATAATTTCAACCGGAGGATCGTAACGGCCAAATGCCTCAACCAGCGTAATCGCAATGGAATAAGGTTCTTCACCGGTACTGGATGCAGCACACCACACCCGCAATTTGGGTGAACCACTGCGATGTGTTTTGGCATAATCAGCCAGTATATTGAAATGATGGGATTCGCGAAAAAATGCCGTCAGGTTTGTTGTCAGTGCATTAACAAACTCTTCCTGCTCGGCAGGTGTTTGCTCTAAATGATTTAAATAAACGGCAAAATCAACCAGCCCCAACACCCGCAAACGACGCGCCAAACGGCTATAGACCAACTGTTTTTTGCTATCCCCCAAATGAATGCCAGCCTTACGATAAATAATCGCTTTGATTCGCTCAAAATCAGCGTCGCGATAATTAAACTCGCGGTCACGCATTAAAACTCTTCCCATTCATCTTCCTGAGCTGCTTTGGGCGGTGCGAGTTTTTTTGCAGGAGCAGCTTTAACAGGTTTCTTACCGGGCGCACTTAACCGTTTTTTTGGCGCAGGCTCTACAGCGCTATCTACTGCAAGATGAAACTGTGCAACACTTTGGGTTAACTGATCCGCTTGTGCTTGCAAGCTTTCGGCTGCCGCTGCTGCCTGTTCCACTAGCGCCGCATTCTGCTGAGTCATTTCATCCATTTGTGATACAGCAGTAGAAACCTCCTCAATACCAGTGGACTGCTCAGCCGAAGCAGCGGCAATCTCAGCCATAATGTCATTCACACGTTTTATCGCATTCACAATTTCTTTCATGGTATCGCCGGATTTTCCAACCAACTGATTACCACTATCAATTTTTTGTACTGAATCCGATATCAGCGCTTTAATATCTTTTGCTGCATTAGCCGAGCGCTGCGCCAGGGTTCGCACCTCGGATGCAACCACTGCAAAACCACGCCCCTGATCGCCGGCACGCGCCGCCTCTACCGCTGCATTGAGCGCAAGAATGTTAGTCTGGAACGCGATACCATCAATAACACCAATAATGTCAGAGATTTTCCGCGCCGATTCATTAATTGCATTCATGGTGGTGACAACTTGCTGAATCAAAGTACCGCCATCTGTCGCAACTGCCGATGCCTGTTCCGCCAGTACGTTAGCCTGTTTGGCGTTATCGGCATTTAATTTAACGGTGGAGGTTAATTCTTCCATAGAGGAAGCCGTCTCTTCCAAATTTGCCGCTTGCTGTTCAGTGCGGCTGGAAAGATCGGCATTGCCTTGGGCAATTTCACTGGAGGCAGTGAAAATAGTATCCGCTGCCATACGAATTTCACCGAGCATACTGGTGAGACTGGAGGTTGTTTCATTACAATAATTTTTCAAATCGCCAAAGGTGCCCGAATAATCAGCATCAATAGTCTCGGTAAGATTGCCCTGTGCAATCGCGCCCAACACCCGAGCTACGTCTTTCAGGCCTTTATCAGCAGTGGTGACCAAACTATTTAGCCCTTCCGCCAGCTTGAGGAAAAAACCATTTTTACCTTCGGTTTTCAGTCGCACACTAAAATCGCCTGCAGCCGCAGCTTCAACCAAATGATTAACTTCCTGCTCAACCGCAACTTCTTCAGTGCGATCCAACCATTCAACGACAGATCCGAGGCGCGCACCATCTTTGGAAAAAATGGGGTTGGCAACCAACCGAAATGAACGCTTGCCAACAACAATATTGCCGGTGTACGTAGTGGTTAAATTTTCTAGCAACTTCATTTGATGTGCGGGGTTTTTATGGAATATATCCATATTACTACCAACGATTTTATCCACAGAAAAATGCGGTAACACGGACTTAATATCTGCCTCTGCAATACGCAGCATCATCTCCACCGATTTATTCATGTAAATAATTTTTCGTTCCGGGTCGGCGATCATCACATTGGTAGTCGTGGTTTCAAGCGCACCAAGAATCCGGCTCATTTCATGCTCGGCAGCCACCTCTTTGGTTCTGTCTATCCATTCCACAACGGAACCCAAACGCTCGCCAGAATCCGAAAAGATAGGATTGGCAATCAAGCGAAAACTGCAGCCAGCCACTACTATATTACCCACATAGGTATCACGGAGATTGGCGAGCAATTGACTTTGATGTGCAGGGTTGCGATGAAAAATATCCATATTACTGCCCAGCACTTTATCCACCGAAAAATGTGGCAATGCTTTGCGTAATTCGTTTTCTACTGCGCGCAACATTTTTTCGACAGCCTTGTTCATGTAAATAATAGTGCGATCATTGTCAGCAACCATGACATTGGAAGAGGTTGAATCAAGCGCACTTAAAATACGATCCATCTCGCGCTGCGCATTGACATTCTTAATAGCGTTTTGGGTGATATCAGTCGCGTATTTCACAACTTTAATCACTCGCCCATCGGTATCAAGGATTGGATTATAACTAGCCTGAATCCAGACTTCTTTGCCACCCTTGCCGATGCGTTTATATTGGCCAGCCTCAAAATCGCCGCGCGCCAAACATTCCCAAAACTTTCGGTAGGCGTCACTCGCACGATATTCAGGATCTACAAACATACTGTGATGGCGACCTTTAACTTCATCCAAACTATATCCGGTTAACGCCAGAAAATTTTGATTGGCATTGAGGATGGTGCCATCCAATGAAAATTCAATAACCGCTTGCACGCGATGAATCGCCGCCAATTGGCCGCGGACATTCTCCAATTCTTGTGCGTTGACTTTAATCAGATCTTTATCGCCAGCAAATAATTCAAATAGTTTCATGGGTAATTTTCCTTAGTTTTTTGTCGCCGGTGCGTCTGCTGTATCGAATAATCCCAACTCTTCGCTGGATATAAGTTCGTTAATATCAACCAAAATAATCATCTGCTCATTAACACTTGCCAGCCCCAACAAATAACGGCTGTTAAACGCCACGCCAAAATCGGGTGGCGGTCGCAACTGTTCCTTACTCAAACCGACAACATCTGATACGCCGTCTACCACAATGCCCACAATGCGGCTGCGAATATGCAGCACTATCACAATCGTAAATTCGTCGTAAGTTACCTGTCCTACGTTGAATTTAATGCGCAAATCAACAATTGGAACTATATCGCCACGCAGATTAATCACCCCCTTAATAAAGGGCGGTGCATTAGCAATTTTTGTTACCGACTCATAACCGCGAATTTCTTTTACGGTCAGAATATCAATTGCATAATTTTCATCACCCAAACTAAAAGTGAGGAATTCCTGCACGGTACTCGCAGAAATTGATTGCGACAGTTGATCCATACACACGCACTCCCAAACAGAGGTATTGCTAAAGTTTAGCTAGCAGCAGCCAAATGCACCGATTGATTAATCGATAGCGCCAGGGATTCCACATCCAAAATCAATGCAACACTGCCATCGCCTAAAATGGTGGCACCGGCAACACCCTCAACACGTTTGTAATGCTGCTCCAGGCTTTTAATGACCACTTGCTGTTGGCCAACCAAGGCATCCACAAACAATGCAAACCGATGTTTCGCAGTTTCAACCAATACCACAATGCCTTTGGAAACTTCGCTAAAAACAGGCTCCAATTGCATAATGCTGTGCAGCCGTAAGATGGGCCAATATTCATTGCGCACCTGCAGCAACTGATCGTTACTACCTAAGGTTTTAATGTCCTTTTGCGCTGGTTGAATGGATTCCACAATAGAAACCAGTGGAATAATAAATGTTTGATCGCCAACAGATACGCACATGCCATCCACAATGGCCAAGGTCAATGGCAAATGAATAGTAAAACTGGAACCCTGTCCCGCGCGGGATTCAATGTGAATGCGCCCACCTAAACTTTGCACATTGCGCTTCACCACATCCATTCCCACTCCGCGCCCGGAAATATCAGTCACAGCGGCAGCAGTTGAAAAACCTGGCGCAAAAATTAATTGCCATACCTCTTCATCTTTTGGGTTGTCACTAACAGGGATATTATTTTCATAGGCTTTTTCCAGAATGCGCTCGCGATTCAAACCGCCACCATCATCGCTGATACTGATAACAATATTACCGCCCTGCTGCGCGGCGCGAAGCGTCACCTTACCTGCCGGATCTTTACCGCGTTCGCGGCGCACCTCGGGTGATTCAATGCCGTGATCAATACTATTGCGCACCAAATGCGTCAGTGGGTCCACTAACTTTTCGGTTAGGCCTTTATCCAATTCGGTATCGCCGCCCTCGATAATTAACTCAATTTGTTTTCCCAACTTACCGGCAAGGTCGCGCACAACACGCGGGAAACGATTAAACACAAAGGATACTGGCAACATGCGGATTGACATAACCGCTTCCTGAATTTCCCGCGTGTTACGCTCCAATTCACTGGCAACTGCTTGAAATTTTTCAGCAATCGCCCCTTCAAGGCTTTGCCCTAACAAGTTCATCATGGATTGGGTGATAACAATTTCACCCACGAGATTAATGAGCTGATCAACCTTGGCAACATCTACACGAATGGATGAACTCTCTACCGCCACCGATTCTGCGGTTTTATGTTTTACCGGTTTGTGAGAGAGTTCAGTATTTTTTTCTGCAACAGGAATTGCAGCAGATACTGGCGCTATCACTGGTGGTATTGCAGGAACCACTATTGGCGCCGCCGGGACGGATGGAATTTCGTCAAAAAAACCAAAACCTTCATCATCACTAGCAGCCAACAAGCTATCAACAAATCCAAACACCGTATCTTTGTTTTCTGGCACTGATGGCTCATCAAAAAAACCAAAGGATTCCTCGTCGGAAACGGTCGCCGACTCTTCAAAAAAACCATAAGCTTCACTTTCGGACGCAGGAGAGGTTTCGGTAAAAAAACCATAGGCGGGGTTTTCATTTACCGAAGGGTTTGGAAGTGTAGCAGCGCCCGAGGTCACTACTTCAAGCTGTTCAGTGAGTTGATGTACACCAGCCCAATCGATTGCGTCACCATGGCGATAAGCGAGCAGAATTTCTTTTAGTTTATCGACAGCCTGTAAAAATAAATCAACCATGGCTGCAGTAATGGCGAGATTGCCTTTGCGGATTTTATCCAGCAACCCTTCCATAATATGTGTTGCACTGGTTAGCGCATCAAAACCAAAAATTCCGCTACCGCCTTTTATCGAGTGAGCGGCACGAAAGATGCTGTTAAGCATTTCAGCGTCAGGGCTTGTGATATCAAGCTCCAACAGCAGCTGCTCCATCTCATCCAAGTGCTCTTGGCTCTCGTCAAAAAAGACGGTGTGAAATTGTTTCATGTCTATCGACATTTCTCACATCCTTCGCAATACCTTCAGCATTTCCGTAAAGGCGCCGTTTGCTGCGCCCTGATTATTCACCGCAATAAGCGCCCCTACCCCATCACTTTTTTAGCAATTTCCAACAATTTATTGGGATCAAAAGGTTTTACCATCCAACCTGTTGCGCCAGCGGCTCGCCCTTGTGCTTTCATGGCATCGCTAGCTTCAGTGGTGAGCACGACAATCGGTGTGCGCATGTGAGCAGGTAAGGTACGTAAGGATTTAATCAGCGTTAAACCATCCATATTCGGCATGTTCTGATCGGTTAACACAAAGTCATAGCTTTTTGTTTTGCACAAATTCAACGCTTCCAAACCATCTTTCGCAGCAGTAACCGTATAACCGGCGGATTTTAATGTTGCCTCTACCATTTGCCTTACCGATACTGAATCATCGACGATCAATACATGTTTACTCATAGCGCTAGCCCCAAATATATTTCCATTAAAAAGAACTAATTACTGCCCGAATCAAATTACCGGGCGGCACAATCTCCACTGATTGCGCCAAGCCGCGAATTAAATACAAACCGCGCCCGGAAAGTTGATCATCATTATTTTTATCTAACACGGCGGGATCATAACCAACCCCGGTGTCTTTTACGGTGATCATCAAGCTCGGGGTGGCGACATCTTTTAGCCATTCAAGCGATAAGGAAATTGTATCTTTTTCGGTTAATCGCTTTAACCGGCGCTCGCGCTCCTGAAAATAAAACTCAAAGCCATCGGCATTTTCTTTAAACTCAGAGTCAAGCCGTAAAATGCCATGATCAATTGCATTGCTAACCATTTCACTCACAATTAAAAACACTATCTGGCAGACATTTTGATCGACACCCAAATATTGCAGAAACTTATTTACAAGTGGAGGAATTTCACATTCTGCAATCTTGCGCCCAGACAGCTCCACCGCCCAGGAAAAATGGCCAATTCCCGGCTCAATTCGTCTATGCAAAATACCGTCTGTGAGTAGCCGCGAACTACCCAGGAGCATTGCTGCAGGTGTTAAAGTGCACATGGAGACATCATCACTGTAAGTCGCACATCCTGTATGGGCATGTAGCGCTGCTACCAATTGCGCATGCAAATCAGCAGGCTCAGACTCGATAACATCCACCACCCGCTGCATGGAAAAGCAATCTCCAGCGGGGTTTCTCTCTTCTAGCAAACCGTCGGTACAGGCGAAAAAAAATCCGCTTTTAGGAAAACGATAGGTTTCAACAGTTGCTTCAAACTGGTCATCATCAAGAATACCCAAGGCCATGTGACGCGAGCGAAAAGTTTGCTGAATTACACCATTGCTAACCCAGTGCGCAGTTGGCATTCCACCATTCCACACGTGGAGTTCACCTTGATCTTTTTGTACCTGCACAATAATGGCAGCAACAAATCGATCAGGAGGGGTATCGCGGCAGAGTTTTTTATTGAGTTCAGTCACTATGGGCTGCAGATGAAACCCCTTGGCCACCATGCTATTAAAGATGGATACCGCCGGCATTATGGTAATTGCCGCCGAGAGACCATGACCGGTCGCATCTGCCAACATAAAATATAAATCGCCACCGGGAGAGGTGCGCGCCATTGCGATATCGCCACTGAATGAAGCAGAGGATTGCAACCAGGTTTCAACACCTTGAACTTTTTGACTGTTTTGCCCGAGCAAATATTCATAAATGAATTTAGCAATTGCCTCTTCGCGCTCAGCTTCTTTTTTAAACCGCGCCAATTCGGCATTTTGCAAGCTGATGAGTTTTTGCATGGACACCGAATTAATAAGTGCCCTTACTTTTAAAGCCAACAACGACAAATTGATGGGCTTGATAATGTAATCGGCAATACCGCACGCAAAACAATTTTGCAGAAAATCCGGATCCTCATTGACACTAATCATAATGACCGGTGGTATTGAAATATTTTCATTGGCCAGATCGCGCATCAAATTCAGGCCAGTACCATCACCCAACTCGTAATCCAGCAATACCAAATCGATTACAGAGTTATTACTTAGCTCGCGCTTGGCATCGGAAAAGCTGAACGCAGAATGGGTTTGCAGATCCTTACTGTGCAAAAATTCGCATAGCAGTTCATTTAGCAGTTGATCATCATCAACAACTAAAATACGCAGCGTTTTGTCCGACAGTAATTCAGTCATAAGCTTCCAGTGCAGGCAACCATAAAAACAGTAACAACACCAAGTGTTGAGTGAGCAAACTCTACGACAAGAACACTATATGTAGTCGAAAATACGCTGCATGTTGGCCATCGCTAATATTTGTGCAGTAGCTCCCTTTGCACCCTTGATATACATTTTCTTATTAGAGGCCGCAGCGCGACGCTGCCACATCATCATCATGCCCAAGGCAGCACTATCTAAATACTCGACGGCACCAAAGTCGAACACAATTTTGGTGATTCCATTGCCTTCCAGACACTCGGTACACTTTCGTTGGAATTCTTTGTGATAGCCGTAATCAAAACGGTTAGGTAGTATCACAACAGCCTGATTAGTCATAACTACTCCAGTTAAAAGCGCCAAATAAATTAATCAATATCAATAATTTTTTGAATATTTGCCAACCCAAGAATCTCTTTGGGTGCTGATTTCAGATTTTGCATAATTAGCTTGGCATTTTTTGCCTGTACTTTTTTATGCGACATAACCAGCAAGCCAATGCCTGCGCTGTCGATATACTCCATTTCAATACAGTCCAATGTCACATTGCCACCAAAATCCAGGGCAGCAGCAATAGCAGCGTTGAATTCACTGCTGGATGAATAATCAAAACGTTTTGGCATGCGAATTACAGCGGCTGACTGAGTCATTGTTAACTCCCGGATAATTTAAAAAAGATCTACAGAACCGCTTTCTATCGAGGAAGCAGATACTGGATTGTGTTTTTGGCGCGCACCGCTATTCCTGTAGCTAGCAACTTCTTTTTCAAGCCGCTCAGGAAAATTTGCTGCTTGTGTTAACTGTGCAACCAGAGGTTTCAGATCATTTAATTGCGAAATGCTGTAATCGATGTTTTGTCGCGACATATCTTCAAATTGCAAGGCACGGGTTGCATTGTTCAACGCCACAACCAATTGCGCCAAAATGCCTTCCATTTGATGTGTTATCGTTTGATCCGCATCCGCCTTTTGGATTAATTGGGAGCTGATTCTTTGCATTTCTGCCTTGGCCAGTAACACATAGGTCATGTCCTGGGAGGCAACTTGCCCAACCACTTGATCAAGGTCTGCAATTGCCGTAGCAATAGTTCTTAGCTGTTGCTGTATATCGCGACTGAAACCTGCTGAGCGATTGGAAAGTGCGCGTACTTCGTCGGCAACCACGGCAAAGCCACGCCCGGCTTCACCGGCACGCGCAGCCTCAATCGCAGCATTAAGTGCCAGCAAATTAGTTTGGGAGGCTATTTGATCTATGTCTTTTAGCGCACGGATAACGGTAGGCATTTGCTCGGCAATGGCGCCCACTTTTTCCACTAGTTCCATAGACGAAGCGCTAATTTCAACCGTGGTATCTACAAAGCGGTTGAGCAGATCATAGGTGTTTTCTGCAAACAAACTCATGCGCGCTGAAATGGTATTTTTATCCGTTTCATTATCATAAAGCAGGTTATGGATATGGTTTTGCTGCTCATCCAGCAAGGTTTTAATGGCATCAAAAGACTGGACTAACAAGCCAATTGCGTCGGCTTGAATCGCAATTTGTGCGTGTAAACTTTTCTGGGTTTCTGCAACAACCTCGCCCATTATCAGGCTGGCATCCTGCAGGGGGGCAGCGTTGTCTTGCCGTTGAGTGTGGCTGTCGCCACCGCCAACCAATTCAGGCCTGGCATATGAATTGAGCGACAAAACCAATACCACCATAACCAAGGTACTAAATACTGCCGCTAATAAAGGATGAACCCAAACTCCAAGTGCTCCACCGCCAACAAAGGCTGCAGCAATAACGATAATCTGCTTGGTTGGCATAACGGTGGAGATCCCCTGCTTGCTTGCAAAAGAAATGGCGACAGCCGCTGTCACCCCGGTCAATATGATTTAAAAGTAGCAGGTTTATTTTTAGATGCGCGATTCAGCAAGAAACTGAAACAAAATTAATAACGCAAACGATGAGATGGGTAATTCAATACAAGATAAAAACTTAAAAAATATTATTTATATAGCGAAAAACAATTTAAACAGTAGCTCTAAAAAAAAACGGCAACTTGATAGCTGCCGTTTTTCATTTGAGAAGTAATTGCACTTGGGATAATTATTGAACCGAAAGTACACCTTCTTCAATTTTGGCCTTCCAGATTTTCGGCCCGGTGTTATGTACCGATTCTCCGCGCGAATCCACCGCGACAGTTACCGGCATATCTTTTACGTCGAACTCATAAATGGCTTCCATCCCCAACTCAGGAAAGCCGAGCACCTTGGCAGACTTAATCGCCTGGGCTACTAAATAGGCGGCGCCGCCCACGGCCATCAAGTACACCGACTTGTTATCGCGGATTGCTTCTATCGCCGCCGGGCCGCGCTCGGATTTACCGATCATGCCAAGCAAACCAGTTTGTTCGAGCATGGTGCGAGTGAATTTATCCATCCGCGTGGCGGTGGTGGGGCCTGCCGGGCCAACCACTTCGTCGCGGATTGGATCAACGGGGCCGACGTAATAAATGAAGCGGCCTTTCATGCTCACCGGTAATTCTTCACCCTTGGCGAGCATATCGGTCATTTTCTTGTGCGCGGCATCGCGGCCAGTGAGCATCTTGCCGGAGAGCAAAATCGTCTCACCGGTTTTCCAATCCAACACGTCTTCTGGCTTCACTGTATCCAGATTTACGCGGCGCACGCTGTCGCCCACTTCCCAGGTGATATCTGGATAGTCTTCCAACGCTGGCGGCGTTTGGAAGGCCGGGCCGGAGCCATCCAGTACAAAGTGGGCGTGACGGGTTGCCGCGCAGTTGGGAATAATAGCGATGGCTTTGTTGGCCGCGTGGGTTGGATAGTCTTTGACTTTAATGTCCACTACGGTGGTCAAGCCACCCAGGCCTTGTGCACCAATCCCCAAGCGATTCACTTTGTCGTACAGCTCAATGCGCAATTCTTCCGCGCGATTACTCGCCCCGCGCGCTTGCAACTCTTGGATATCCACCGGTTCCAGCAAAGCTTCTTTCGCCAACAGCATGGCTTTTTCGGCAGTACCGCCAATGCCGATACCCAACATGCCGGGTGGGCACCAACCAGCCCCCATTTCCGGCACGACTTTTAATACCCAGTCCACTACTGAATCAGACGGGTTCAACATGGCAAATTTGGTTTTGGCTTCTGAACCACCACCCTTGGCGGCCACATGCACATCAACTGTATTACCGGGAACGATGTTGTAGTGAATTATCGCAGGCGTGTTATCGCCAGTATTTTTACGGGCACCATCCGGGTCGGCGAGAATTGAAGCGCGCAGCACGTTATCGGGGTTCATATAAGCGCGGCGCACGCCTTCGTTGACCATATCGGTCAGGCTCATTTGCGCGTCCCATTGCACATCCATACCCACGGTGACAAACACGGTAACTATGCCGGTGTCCTGGCAAATGGGGCGATGGCCCATGGCACACATGCGCGAGTTAATCAGGATTTGCGCCATCGCATCTTTAGCGGCTTTGCTCTCTTCGCGCTCGTAGGCTTTGTGGATGGCCTGGATGAAATCAACGGGATGGTAGTAGGAAATAAATTGCAGCGCATCGGCGACGCTGTCGATCAGATCTTGCTGGCGAATCACGGTTGGCATAAGCGCATCTCTTGTTGTAGATAAAAAAGTGGCGCCAATTCTACACCATCAACCCCACAACAGGCGCTTGGGTAAATGACTTTATCAGCTTAAAAATTGTGCAATTCGCCAACTAACAACTAGGCTGAATTTAGCGCCACCCTTTAAGGAAGCACCACCTATGAATGCCCTATCACTCCGTTTCAAGCTCAGCCTGAGTATTGCGCTGATCCTCGCATTTAGCATGGGCACCTTGAGTTTCGTCGCCTGGCGTTCGATGTCGAACAACGCGCAAGAATCCATTGCGCGCAGCGCGGAATCCATGAAGGCGACTATTGATAACCGCCTGTTGGAAATCGCCCAGGTGAGCGCGCTGGAAACCAGCTCGCTGCTCAATCGCAACTTTGATGTGGCACTGCACCTGGCCAGTATTTTAAGTGGCACCGCCCACGGCAGTGGCACACCCTACACGCGTGTACAAGTTAAAAAAATGACTTACGACATGCTGGTTGCCACGCCGTCGGCATCATCCATTTACGCCCAGTTTGATAGCAACGGCTACGACAACCTCGACAGTGAATTTTTGGGCGATGCCGAGTACAGCTCGGAAACAGGCAGCCTGGGAATTTACTGGGTCGCAAACACCCAAGGCCCAGTCTCCAGCCAAGTCAGTTACGCCGATCAATACGATGCCACCATTGACACCAATGGCCTGCGTAAAGCCGAGTGGTATTTATGCAGCCGCGACACACGTAAACCCTGCCTGATGGAACCTTATCTTTACGAGGTAACTCCGGGCAATAAAGTTTTACTTACCTCACTGGTTGCACCGGTTTTAGTGAACAATGAATTTCGCGGTGTTGCCGGTATCGATATAGACCTGCCGGTGTTACAAAAAAATATTCTCGCGCAATCTGCCAATTTATATGACGGCCAAACCAGTATGTATTTACTGAGCGAACGCAATAATGTGGTAGCCAGCAGTATGCACCCTGAGTTTGTTGGCAAAGCACTTGTGGCCGGTGATAAAGACTTATTTGATGCACTCGCCGCCAGTAACAAAAACCAATTTATTTACAAGGATCAAATTATCACTGTACAACCCATTAAAGCCGATGCTGTGCGTAGCGAGTGGAAAATGGTGATAGTGACGCCCTCCATTATCGCGTACGACGTGGTGGATGAACTGAGCCAATCACTGCAGGAAAGTAGCTTATCTACAGCAACCAATATGATTGGTCTGGCGTTAATTCTGTTGGTAGTTTTTGTTGGTGTGGTGTCGCTGTGGATTAAACAATCGACCAAACCTATCGTCAACATGAGCAATATGATGCGTGAGCTCGCCAGTTCAGATGGCGATTTAACACGCAAATTAATTCCCTCGAATGACAAGGAATTAATTGATATGGCAGATGGCTTTAATAACTTCACTGAAAAATTACGCACAATGATTCTCGCCTTAAAACAGGATTCCATTCGCCTCAAAGAGCAAAGTAACAGCCTGACCGGAACCTCCAAAAATACACGCTCGGCAACCGAAATACAGGTGGAGCAAATTCAAAATATTATGACGGCGATTCACCAAATGTCAGCTACCGCCAATGAAGTCGCCAAACTCGCCAGTAATACTTCAAGCGATTCACAAGCTTCAGTAAAAGAGATTAATAACGCGCGGGATTTATTCCAACGCACCGTAGAAGAATTTAAAGGCGTAGCGACCGACTTCTCCAACTCCAGTCAAAAAATCCAGCTGGTAGCCGAAAGCAGCAATAAAATCAGTGGCATTACCGATGTTATTCAAAGCATTGCCGCACAAACCAATCTACTCGCATTAAATGCAGCGATTGAAGCGGCGCGCGCCGGTGAACAAGGGCGTGGTTTTGCGGTAGTAGCCGATGAAGTGCGTTCACTCGCGGCACGCACCCAACAGTCCACCGAGGAAATTAAAAATTTAATTCAGGGTTTACAACAACAAGTTGATCAAACCGTTGTACAAATAAACCAAAACACCCAGCGGGTTGGTGACACGCTCGTGGAAGCGGAACATGCCTACGAGCGCCTGACGACAGCTACTCAAGGTATTAATTCGATTACTGATAGCGCCTATCAAGTCGCGGCCGCCGCGGAAGAGCAAAATCAGGTTACAGAAGAAATTAATCGCAACATCTCCGCCATTGGCGATGCAACGCAAGAACTTGAACGCTTGTCGCACAGCGTATTTTCCGCGAGTGGCAATGTGGACAAAATCACGCAGGATATTGACGGGCATTTGTCGCAACTACGCTGCTAGCAAATAGCTATTGCCGTGCATTAAATAAATCACCACCGGACAGGAGATTGACCGTGAAGCTTATTGGTACTTATCAGCTGGCGGCACTGTGTTTAGCAACCGTAAATCTGGCGGCACCAGTGCAAGCAGAGGTATCAGGCAAAGTCTCGTTTGTTAGCAATTATCTCTCCTATGGTTTATCACAAACACAGGATGACCCGGCACTGCAATTCACCACCACCTGGTCGGGCGAATCAGGTTTATATCTAAGCGGTTGGGCATCACAAGTAGATTTTGGAGAGGAGACCGATACCGAAATCGGCGTCTATGCCGGGTACTACAACACATTTTCCGACACACTATCGCTTGACGCAGGCGTCGCCCAATTTTTGTATGAGGGCGCAGATATCAGTGACGATTACAGCTACAACGAAGTTTATGCCACCTTACACACTTCACTATTAAGCCTTGGGTTTCATTACGCATGGGATTATTTTGGCAGCGGAGCCGAGTACACCGTAGTGCAAGTTTCCAAACAATTTCCGCTTAACGATTGGTTCAACTTAACTCTGGGAGCTGACTACGCAGTCACGGGCGATGAAAATAAATATTCAATTCTGGGGGAATCTGATTATTTGCATTATTTTCTTCGTGCAGAAAAAGACTGGCGTGGTTTGCAGTGGAGTTTGAGTGTGCATGAAACCACTATGCCTGAAACAGAAACCGATGAGGCGCGCGCAGTTGCAGGTATTGGTTGGGCTTTTTAAAGAAAAATAGCGAAGAAAATAAGCAGAGTAAAAGCGCCCCGGTAAAAAACCCGGGGCACTGGTGTGGGTGTTTAGGGCTTGGCGGTTAGCTGTTGTTTAATCTGCAACAGCTCGCGATTGGTGCTGCGACGGAAGTCATCAATAGCCGCAATCGCCTCATCATGATTGCGGATACGTGTCGCCAAGCTATCCAACGCTGTCATTTCCAGCGACATTTTGTCCAACTGCTCTTTCAGCTGCTGAACACTTTGGGTTTGCTGGCTAACACTGGTAGCCATGCCATCAATTTTTGCAGCCGCGCCATCGGCAACAGTTTTATTAGCCGCTAGCTCTTGCTTGAGGGAGGCCGCCGTTGTTTTTGCATCTGTTGCGGTTTTTTGTGCATTGGCAACATCTCGCCCCACCGCCGTCGTTTTTTCTGTATTGGCAGCGATTGCTTTGCGATTGGTTTCAACCAAACCAGCGATACGACGCACTTCACCGTCTATTTTCTTCAAGTTGGACTGCAGCGTCACTACCGATGCACTGGACTCCTCAGACGTCATACTCAACTGCTGTTCCAAGCCCTGGATACGTGCATCCGCCTGTTTCAACATGGCTTGCGCTTGAAATAGCTGCCACCCTAAAAAACCTGCACCCGCTGCCGCAACCAACGCGATAACCAGAGCAACAGCTGGCAAACTACTGGATGGCGCTTGAGCATAAACAGGGGCCGATGCCGCTTTACGTGCAGGGCGAGCAGATGCAGGCTCGTCATCATGATCGCGAAGCGGCGCTTGCGGGCGACGCGATGTAGATTCCGCTGGTTCAGACACAGCGCCAGTGGACAATGTGGGTTCTCTGCGTTCCATAACAACAGCTACCTTAACGATGAGTCAGTGAAATAAATGGGTAATAAGTGCGCGCATTTTATAGCAGCAGCCCGCACAAACATAGGCTGCGATTTTTATTTCACGCAATAAAAAACGGGCCCGCAGGCCCGTTTCCAGTGCAAACAACTAATTACTTGGCGTAGTTAGCGTTCACAAATTCCCAGTTCACTAACGCCCAGAAAGCGTTCATGTAGGTTGGGCGCGCATTGCGGTAGTCGATGTAGTAAGCGTGTTCCCACAAATCCACAGTCAGAATGGGGGTCACAGACGCGTCAGTCAATGGAGTAGCTGCGTTGCTAGTGTTAACAATAGCTACTGAACCATCGGCTTTTTTCACCAACCAGGTCCAGCTTGAACCGAAATTGTTGATGGCAGAGTTAGTGAACTCTTCTTTAAATTTGTCGAATGAACCAAAGGCTGCATTGATTGCATCTGCTACTGCGCCAGTTGCTGCGCCGCCACCGTTGGGGCTCAGGCAGTGCCAGTAGAAGGTGTGGTTCCAAATTTGCGCAGCATTATTGAATACACCGCCAGAAGAAGTTTTGATCACATCTTCCAGGCTTTTGCCTTCAAATTCGGTGCCGGGAACCAAACCGTTCAACTTATCAACATAAGTTTTATGGTGCTTGCCGTGGTGAAATTCCAGAGTTTCTTTAGAAATGTGAGGAGCCAGAGCGTCAATTGCGTAAGGCAATGCGGGTAATTCAAAAGCCATGATGTTTCTCCTAATTCACGGTTGTGTAAATTTAGCGTTGTTCAAAATCCGGGGCAAATAATACCAACTAAATGATTTTGGCATTATTAAAAATTTGCTATCGCTATTTAAAAAAAGGTAGAGGCCGAAAACAATTGCGGCCCACTAGGGGCCGCAACTATCGATGGGTCGATTTACATCATACCGCCCATACCACCCATACCGCCCATATCTGGTGCAGCAGGTTTATCTTCTGGCAAATCAGCAACCATTGCTTCGGTAGTGATCATCAAACCAGCGATAGAACCAGCAGCTTGCAAGGCTGAACGGGTTACTTTGGCTGGGTCGAGAATACCCATTTCCAGCATATCGCCGTATACACCAGTCGCGGCGTTGTAACCGTAGTTACCAGTACCTTTCTTCACCTGGTCAGCAACAACAGACGGCTCATCACCAGCGTTGGCAACGATTTGACGCAGTGGAGCTTCCATTGCACGACGAGCAATACCGATACCGGCATTTTGATCTTCGTTGTCACCTTTCAGGTCAGCGATAGCCGCAACAGCACGGATCAGTGCAGTACCACCGCCGGGAACCACGCCTTCTTCTACCGCTGCACGAGTTGCATGCAGAGCATCTTCAACGCGTGCTTTTTTCTCTTTCATTTCAACTTCAGTCGCTGCGCCGACTTTAATTACCGCAACACCGCCAGCCAATTTTGCTACGCGCTCTTGCAGTTTTTCACGGTCGTAGTCAGAAGAAGTTTCTTCGATTTGTACGCGAATTTGTTGAACGCGTGATTTGATTTCTTCCGCGTTACCAGCACCGTCAACAATTACGGTGTTGTCTTTGTTCATGGTTACGCGTTTTGCAGTACCCAAGTGCTCGATGGTAGCGCTTTCCAAATCCAGACCAACTTCTTCTGAAATCACAGTACCGCCGGTCAATACAGCGATGTCTTGCAACATAGCTTTACGGCGGTCACCGAAACCAGGTGCCTTAACAGCAGCTACTTTCACGATACCGCGAATGTTGTTCACGACTAAAGTTGCCAAGGCTTCGCCTTCAACGTCTTCAGCAACGATTACCAGTGGCTTGCCTGACTTGGCAACGCCTTCCAGTACGGGCAGCAATTCGCGGATGTTGGAGATTTTTTTGTCAACCAACAGGATGAATGGATGATCGTGCTCAACGCTCATGTTGTCCTGGTTGTTGATGAAGTAAGGAGACAAGTAGCCACGGTCAAACTGCATACCTTCTACCACGTCCAACTCGTTGTCGAGACTGGTGCCTTCTTCAACAGTGATCACGCCTTCTTTGCCTACTTTTTCCATGGCTTCAGCAATCAACTCACCCACAGAAGTATCGCTATTAGCAGAGATGCTACCGACTTGAGAGATAGACTTGGTATCAACGCATGGCTGGGCGATAGATTTAACGTGAGCAACTGCAGCAGTGATTGCTTTGTCGATCCCGCGCTTCAAATCCATTGGGTTCATACCCGCCGCAACAGATTTCAAACCTTCGTTCACAATAGCTTGTGCCAATACAGTAGCGGTGGTGGTACCGTCACCGGCGTCGTCAGAAGCGCGAGAAGCTACTTCTTTCAACATTTGTGCACCCATATTTTCAAACTTGTCTTTCAGGCTGATTTCTTTGGCAACTGATACGCCATCTTTAGTGATGGTGGGAGCGCCGAAGGACTTCTCCAACACCACGTTGCGGCCTTTAGGGCCAAGCGTCGCTTTAACTGCATCGGCCAGAATATTTACACCGGCCAACATGCGTTGACGTGCGTTATCACCAAATTTCACTTCTTTAGCTGACATATTTTCAATTCCTACAAACTTTTGTTAACCCAAGGAGATCGACGCAATGCGACCTCACCTTACATTTTTTGCAGCGTCTGGTTTACACCAATACGGCTTTGATATCTGACTCGTTGAGGATAACCAACTCTTCGCCATCAATAGTGATAGTGTCGCTACCGGCATATTTACCGAATACCACTACGTCACCTACTTTTACATCCAATGGGCGCAGCTCACCGCTCGCCAATACGCGGCCATTACCTACAGCAACCACTTCGCCTTGATTAGGCTTTTCTTTCGCAGCGCCAGACAAAATGATGCCACCGGCAGTTTTGGTTTCTTCTTCTTTGCGACGAATAACAACGCGATCGTGTAACGGACGAATTTTCATGAACATTTGTCTCCTAAACAAACAGGTTAAACGAGCGAAGAGCCAGACTCTTGATCACAAGAGCGCATGGCTCAGGCTTGATGACATATAGGGATGGTCTTGAAGGTTTCAAGGCCCATCAGTAAGGCCACCGATCTACAGGGTCAACCCGGAAACCGGTAGCCAATAAAGCGGTGAAACCTATGTGGGGTTAGCAATGGGGATTTCAACCTGAGGGGGCAAAAAATCTTGCAATAAAAGTGGTTTCTTTCATTTACGGCAGAAATCAGGGCATCTTTGGCCCTATTGAGCGAAAGGTTATTTAGCAGGGAGCTGTATTAGTTAGAGGGACGCTTATCGTCAGGTGATGCATCGGCTGGCTGATCGATCAATAGACCTTGGTGTTTGGGGTCGCTCTCATCATCGCGGGCAGCAGGCCCTTGATGCTCATAGACAGTGCCCCGCCCAGCAGCGGTGGCGTCACGCTTAAAACCTGCCGGGGTAAAACCCGCCGTGTAAAAGCCACTTGCCGAGGCGCGCATCGCCATTTTGGCCAGCCAACGTTTTAACAGCAACTGCCGAACCAGCGGAATAAAACAGAGCAACGCCAAAAGATCGGTGAGGAAACCAGGGATTATCAACAGCACTGCACCCACCGCTTTAAACAGATTGCCGGCCAACGCCTGCGCGGGCAACTCGCCCTCCATTCGCATGTTTTGCGCGGTGCGCAGCATGCTGGAGGCTCCCAGGTAGCGAAGCAGGTTCACACCAAGTACGATCATCAATGCCAACCAGCCAATCACTGCCAAAGCGCCCACTTCACTGCCGATTTCAATCATCAACCAGAGTTCGATAATGGGCAGTAACAGAATTAGCAGTGGCAGACGCATAACAGATTTCCAATACACATGGCCGGGCAGTTTACCACTTGTAACTCACCCCCAGCGACATTCGCGTGTCCTTGTCCTGACGGGTGGGTTGCGGGTCGGTATCCAACCAGTAATCAATTTTAAATTCAGAATAAATCCGCTCAAGAATCTTGGAACTTAGGCCGGTCGAGGTTTTTAACTGTAGGTTAGGGTCTTGTTCGGTCGACTGCAGCAGTTCGTTATTGTGAAAAAAACCAACCCCCCAAGGAAGGTTGTAACGAAAATCCAGCGCCATGCCCAAGGCCATAAAGTCATCCTCAAGGGCATAGTCGCCCACCAAATCGGCAGGTAATTGGTAGGATTCCTGATGCAACGCCAAACCCGACCTCAGTGATAACGCCATGGTTTTGTTATCAAAGAACTGATAGCCCGTGCCAGAACCAAAGCGCTGGTAGGTACGCATGCCCCGTTGTGGGTCGGCACCGGCAAGCACACTGTTGTACCAAAACCAATGCTCCCCAAAAAACCAATCCAGGGCGTAACGGCTATTCCAGCGCTTTTGGGGGCGCGAGTAGTTCCATGAGGCCCGCGAGAACTCGCCGCCAAACAGGTGGCGAAAATCGTTGCGGCGCAGACTGAATTCCCCTTGGGCATTCCATTCATCCCGCACTTCATTACCGCGCGAGTATGCCCCCCACAGGTTGATCCGCCCCTGATGGGTATAGCTGCCTTTTTTAAACTCTTCATAAGGCATGAGCGTTTTTATGCGCAGCAGAGATGCACGCTTGATGCGGTTGGGATCACCACAGTGATAACGCAAAAACTCCGCATCCATTGGTTGCAAATGACAAGGTAATTTATTGCCATTGATTTTTAATGCAACGTCGCTATGGATATTTTTGATATTGGTCTTTTTAATCTGCTGCTCGCCAAAGTTGGTGGAACGCCACAGCAGATGCTCCTCATCAATACTCACTAACTCGCCTTCCAATCGGTCGCCGTTGAGCAGCTCAACAACGCCGGCAAGGGCGACATCAACCTGCAGCAACAACAGCAAAACAATAAGTGATGTGGTTTTTTTCACAGCGAGACCTTTTACAAGGAATGGTTTATTGGACGGCTAATTATCATTAAAGTGACGCCACACCAGCACTGCAATGCCAGAAATGTTAATAGTGTTAACTTAAGTTTCCTCGGGTTTATTGATGTAAATTCAATATTCACTTGAGCAAAATAGCGAGCCAACTACGCCCCATGAGTAATTCCAGCCAACACAAGGAAGCCATCTACCTTGCATTAATGACCATTCCCGCCGGAAAAGTGGTGACTTATGGCGAATTGGCCAGGCTCGCAGGCTTGCCTGGCGCCGCTCGTCTTGCAGGTACACTCATGGCAGGTTTGAGCGAGAACACCGCCCTGCCCTGGCACAGGGTTATAAATGCACAGGGGCGAATTTCACTACCGGAAAATTCCCCCGCACGAAACATGCAACAGACGCGGTTAGAAGCAGAGGGCGTGATATTTGAGCGAGGGAAAATTAATCTGCGGATTTACAGTTACAATGCTGAGCCAACCCGCTCAAACACTCACAAAAAATGAACACCCGCCCTATGAATTCACCCCAACAAAGCAGTTCCAGTAATACCAATTACAAAGGCTGGCGCGGTATCAAACGCGCCTTTGCTACGCCCTCGGCACTCACTATGCTGTTTTTAGGTTTTGGCTCGGGCTTACCGTTTTTATTGGTGGGCGCCACGCTCTCCACCTGGTTGCGCGATACGGGTGTAGCACTGAGTGTGATTGGCTTGATCAGTTATGCCAGTTTTTTTTACGTGCTGAAATTTTTGTGGGCCCCCTTGGTTGACCGCTACCCGCTGCCATTTTTAGGGCGCCGAAAAGGTTGGCTCGCGCTGTCGCAATTAATGCTAATGGGTGCGCTCGCGGGCATGGCACTAATGGGCCCGCAATCGTCGCTACTATTATTTGTTGTACTGGCGGGGCTGGTTGCGTTTGCCGGCGCTACACAAGACATAGTGGTTGATGCTTATCGCATTGAAGTAGCTCCGGTGGAGTCGCAAGCAGCGCTCGCGGCAACCTATATTTTGGGCTATCGCTTCGGGTTGATTTTATCAGGCGCCATCGCATTGTATTTAGCAGAACTCACTGGTTGGACGGTTGCTTATTTAATAATGGCCACCTGCGTTTTGCTGCCGCTCTTTGCAGGGCTTTTATCCAAAGAACCGGCTGCACAGGAATTAATTGTGCGCGAAATTCGTTTGTGGGATGCATTTATAAAACCGTTTCAGGAGTTTTTCTCGCGCAATGGAATTTGGCTCGGTTTGGCTTTATTAGCGTTCGTCGGGCTATTCAAACTACCGGATCAAATGATTGGCGTCTTGGCCGGGCCATTTTATTTAGACTCTGGCTACACCAAAGCCGATATAGCGACAGTCTCAAAAATTTACGGTGTTTGGATTGGTATCGCAGGCGCATTTCTGGGTGGGATTTGTATAGCCGCATTTAGTTTGCGTTCAATGCTAGTGGTAGCGGCACTTGCGGTATCTATTTCTAACATCACTTATCTATTGATGGCTTACAACCCCGGCCAAAGCTGGGCTTTCTTTGCCACGATCAGTGCCGACAATTTATCGCAAGGCTTTGCGGGTGTTGTGTTAGTCGCGTTTATGTCGAGTCTCACAAATCGCAACTTCACCGCAACGCAGTATGCGTTACTCGTTTCTCTCGCACATTTACCGGGTAAATTTATTGGCGGTTTGTCAGGCTATATCGTGGAAGCCAGCAGCTATTCCGCCTTTTTTATCCTGAGTACATTTTCGGTCGTACCTACCCTGCTACTGCTTGCGTGGATATGGCATCGCATCAAAGACGATAACCAGCAGTAAATCAAGGCATACAGCAATAAAAAGGCCGCCGGATTTCTCCGGCGGCCTTTCAGTTTACAAACAATGTTTTCGAAAACATTTGAATTCTATAAAGCTAGTCCCTGAAGTTTTCAAACTGCAATGGCATATCTATATCTTCTGCGGCACGCAACATGGCTATTGCCTCTTGCAGGTCGTCGCGCTTCTTGCCGGTAATACGCACTTGATCGCCCTGAATAGAAGCTTGCACTTTTAGCTTGCCATCTTTAACCATGCGCACAATTTTTTTCGCCAATTCAGTTTCCACGCCAGTGCGCACCACAATATCTTTTTTTACTTGCTTGCCTGACGTTTTAACCGGCTTAACTTCCAAACATGAAACCCCGATACCATTTTTGTGCAAAGCACTGCGCAGAGAATCCAACATTGCATCGAGCTGATATTCATTATCCGCTGTAATCGTAATTTCATATTCTTTGCGATCAAACTTGGCATCGACACCCTTGAAATCATAGCGACTAGTAATCACTTTACTTGCCTGATCCACCGCGTTGGTAAGCGCATGTTTATCAACTTCGGAAACCACATCAAATGACGGCATAACTAACCTCTTTCATACAAAATTAAATCATTAATAAACCAACAACGGTCACACAACCAGCGTTGCAAACGCAATCGCACAAATCCAGAACAATAGCGAACGCGAATAGAGCGGTAAGCTCGATTTCACCAAGGCAAAAGAATAAGCGGGCTCGGTATGGGTGGTTATTACGTCGCCAGTAAGATCCTCGATAATATCCTGCGTCTCTTCCGCCATTTCCTCTTCCATTTCGGCTTTTTCTTCGCTGTTCATTTGTGCCATAGCCGCTGTTGAACAGTCCGTTGGGGCACCCAGTGCACCGCGCAAACATTCATTCAAGACATAGTCGGATGGACTTTGGGTATCCAATAAATTTTTGCGCAAAGGGCAGGTTTCAAAATTACCGACAAACGCCCAGGTTACGCCCATTAAACGTACCGCCGGCAGTTCAAGTAACCACAACCACTTGCTCGCTGTACCGAAAGCATCACTTTCCAGTGGCGAAAAATCGCGATAGAGCACACTTAAACGATAGAGCAAAGCACCAAATGGTCCCGCGATAAAAAACCAGAAAAGTACAGCAAAACTGCGCTCAAACCCGCGATAGGCAATGACCTTCAATGCCTCCGTATGCAATTCGCGCCAATCTGAAACTTCAGCGCTGTTATGATCCGCCGGAGCATTGCCGCGTAGACGATCAATCAACTGCGCCGCCGCCACACCATCACCCCGTGTTGCAAGTGCAATATATTCGCGTGCATCAACCAAAATGTTGCCGCGCCCCAAGCTATACAACAACACCGGAACATAGAGGAAAAACAACCAGTGTTTACCTGCAAATTCATTGATCAGTAAGAAAATAAATATCAACGCTACCAATGGAATTAGCAGCGCCAAGAGTAGCGGAGGAATGGGCGATGCGGAAAATCCGGGGATTTTTTGCAGGCGGTTGATTAGCCATTTAAACCAGCCATCGTAATGAATGAAGCTGGCAGAACCGAGCCAGTAAACGATTGCAAGAACAACAACCAAGCTGAGAAAAATCATTGTGTTTTATCACTCATCGGTCAATAAATGTGAAGCGAGGGCTTTATTCAAGCGCTCTGCGAAAACGCTGCCAATCAAAGGCGGGGCCCGGGTCGGTCTTGCGTCCGGGCGCTATATGCTCATGACCAGTGATGCGCTCAGGCGTTAGTTTAGGATAAGTCAGCATCAACTGGCGAGTAACTTTCTCCAGCGCGCGATATTGGGCATCGCTGTAAGGCAGCTCATCGGTGCCCTCCAGCTCTATGCCAATACTGTAATCATTACAGTTGGGAACCCCATCAAAACTGGAGGCACCCGCATGCCAGGCACGCGCAGTAAATGGGGCAAATTGGGTAATTGCACCATCGCGCTCAATAAATAAATGTGCAGAAACGGTTAAACCAGCAATAGTCGAAAAATAAGGATGTACATTCGCATCGAGCTTATTTTGAAAAAATGCCTGCACATAACCACCACCAAATTCACCCGGCGGCAAACTGATATTGTGCACCACGAGCAAACTGATATCCGCCGTCTCCGGTCGCTCATTAATATTGGGCGATGGACAAATGCGGGCACCACTTAGCCAACCATCGCAAATCTCAAAAGCATTATTTATCGTCATGATGCACCTGTTTATGCGGGAATGGTGCGATCTTCCGCCCAGCGCCGCAATTGTGAAATCTGCTCAGCCATCACCACCGACAAGGGGCTAGTAGCCGCGATTTCACCTAACAAAATATCAGTAGTCAGCGCCCGCGCTTCTGCGGCTGCTGAATAAAGCGCCGCGATAATCGCCTGCTCAATTTCTGAACCCGAGAAACCGTCACTCGCATCCGCCAAACGCAGCAAATCAAATTGCTGCGCATCGCAGCCACGCTTGCGCAGATGAATGGCAAAAATATCCTGCCGCACGGCTGCCTCTGGCAAATCGACGAAAAAGATTTCATCCAACCGACCTTTGCGGATCAATTCCGGCGGTAAACGCGAAATATCATTACTGGTGGCAACAATAAACACCCGCGAACGACGCTCTGCCATCCAGGTCAATAATGTGCCCAATAAACGTTGCGACACGCCATTATCGTTGCCGTCTTGCGCCATGCCTTTTTCAATTTCATCCAACCAGAGCACACAGGGCGACATGGCATCCGCCAATTTGAGCGCCTCGCGTAGGTTGCGCTCGGTTTCTCCGTGAAATTTATTGTAGAGCGCACCAACATCCATACGCATTAATGGCAAACCCCAAAGCCCCGCTACAGCTTTGGCGGCGAGACTTTTACCACCACCCTGTACGCCGAGTAGCAAAATGCCCTTAGGGCGATCAAGTTTGGAATCTTCATCATTAAAGGCGCCGCGTCGCGTGAGTAGCCAGCGCTTTAGGTTATGTAAACCACCGACATTGGAGAAATCCTCCGTCTGCTGCTCAAAGCTGACCACGCCCTCCATATCCAGTAGCGCAAATTTGGATTTATTGATTTTGGGCAAGTCGTCTTCATTGAGCGAACCATCATTCCAAATCGCGCTGCGCACGAGACGACGCACATCACTGATACTCATGCCCTGCAGATTGTTTACCACTTTTTTGAGGGTGATATTATCGGTTTTCACCCGCGCACCCGCGTGGCGATCCGACCAGTCTTTGGCTTCCTCTCGAATGATCTCCATAATTTTGTCGTCACTCGGCAACGTCAATGCATAGGACGCACTGTAGCGTGACAACTCCGGCGGCAAGCGCAGTTGATAGCTCAGCAGTACCAGCGTATGAGGCACCGCAAAATGATTGAGCGCGATATCTTTTAGCAGGCGCACCACTTGCGCGTTATCCGCCAGAAATGGATGCAAATCGCACAAGGCGAACATAGCGGGCTGGTGCAATTGCTTGATATGACGCAGCATTTCCTCAGGATCATTTAACGCGCTGGCCTTGGGCACCAACTGCGGGCCAAAACTCAAACGAGCCAAACCATCGGTGAGCGACCAGCGATGCAAATCTTTGCCCTGGGTATTTGCTACTTTCAACAATACATCCAGTGCTTTTTTCTCTTCGAAGGTTTCTATCACTACCAATGGGATACGGGCATCCAACAGCAGTTTTATTTCGTTTACATCTTGCACGCTTGTCTCCTTCGAGCAGGAAATGAATTCAAGACGCAAGCATGCAGTGCGACATGCCGGCTTGCAATGGTTTGATGCAACGCAAACAAATGCACCAAGGCATAAGTGCCGAGCCCGGCGATTTCTGTTTAAATAGCCCTATTATTGTTTCAAGGTGACGCACCATGTCCCAGATTAGACACAGTTTCATCGACAACCTGATTATTAATGCCGACCGCGCCCTGCGCACTCTCGCAGCCGGAAGTGACATGTCATGCGAGCGCCCATCACCGGCACAACCCCTGGATGAAGCGGCGCTATCAGAGGCCGAGCGAAAAAAATCTGCAGCACTGATGCGCGTAAATCACACCGGTGAAGTCTGCGCCCAAGCGC
Organism: Cellvibrio sp. BR; assembly: GCF_000263355.1. Lineage (NCBI taxonomy): Bacteria > Pseudomonadati > Pseudomonadota > Gammaproteobacteria > Cellvibrionales > Cellvibrionaceae > Cellvibrio > Cellvibrio sp. BR. The sequence continues at coordinate 269,461 of NZ_JH668203.1, forward strand.
TCTATCAAGGGCAAGCTCTCACCGCCAAGCTGCCCCATGTGCGCGCTGAAATGGAACATGCTGCCGCCGAGGAAATTGATCATTTAGTCTGGTGCCAGCAACGTATCGACGCTTTAGGTAGCCATACCAGTTATTTAAATCCAGTATGGTACGGCCTCTCATTCATGATTGGCGCAGGTGCAGGTTTGGTCAGCGACAAGGTGAGTTTAGGCTTTGTCGCCGCAACGGAAGATCAGGTTTGTAAGCATCTGCAACATCACTTGGCTGAGCTACCGCAGGAAGATCTGCGCAGCCGAGCAGTAGTAGAACAAATGCTGGAAGATGAAGCGCGCCATGCCGATATGGCACTCAGCGCTGGCGGTTATCGTTTCCCGGCGCCGGTAAAAGGAGTGATGACACTGGTATCCAAACTGATGACCAGCACCAGCTATCGCATTTAGCTGCCTATCAAACAAAGCTCCTCTACCACCCTGTCAAAAACAACAATGCCCGCACTAAGCGGGCATTGTTATTTTTTGATTCCAGAGCCGCAGTGCGGAAGAAAATCAGGCCTCACGAATCTCATAGGAATGGGTAATTTCCACGCCCCCCGCTTCCAACATGATAGAAGCAGAGCAATATTTGGTCGCCGATAATTCAACCGCACGTTTCACTTGCGCTTCTTTAAGCTCTTTTCCTGTCACCAAAAACTTCATATGAATTTTGGTAAAGGGTGAAGGAACGCCCTCAGCACGCTCGGCTTCCAGTTCACAACGGCAGTCGGTGACTTGCTGACGCGCTTTGGTGAGAATACTCATCACATCGAACGAAGAGCAGCCACCCAAGCCAATCAACAACATTTCCATTGGGCGCACACCGGTATTACGTCCACCGTGATCGGGAGGACCATCCATTAATACTGCGTGACCACTACCTGACTCACCTAAAAATTGAGCACCATCTACCCACTTAACTACTGCTTGCATAGGATTGTACCGCCAGAAAAATCGTGTTTAAAAATAGGCGCTTAGCGTAACACAGCGACCATAGAAATCGAAAATGTCACGAAAATCAACGTACAGCACAGATTTAGCGTTTTTTTGTAGACAATTCATTTGTCTGAGCTTATAACTGCATCACAAATTTTAAGGTTGTTTTGGCATATCTCTAGCTGTACTTTAAGCCTGTGTCATAATAAATTTTATATCCGAAATAGTGATATAAATACTAACTAATTATTACCTTTTATCATTGGAGCCACACCTTGGTCGCTGTCTCACTCACACCGCACATTAAGAATGTGGAAGAATTTCTGGTTCATTGTCATCGCCGTCGTTATCCAGCCAAGAGTACTATTATCTACGCCGGCGACAAAAGCGACTCGCTCTACTACATAGTCAAAGGTTCAGTGACCGTACTGATTGAAGACGATGAAGGCCACGAAATGATCGTTGCCTATCTCAATGACGGTGACTTTTTTGGCGAAATGGGGTTGTTCGATGACAAAGACTCCCGCAGCGCTTGGGTGCGTGCAAAATCGGAATGTGAAGTCGCTGAAATCAGCTATGCCAAATTTCAGGAGATTTCTGAAGACCATCCTGAGTTTTTGTTTGCACTTGGCAGCCAAATGGCGCGCCGCTTGCGCGCAACTACGCGTAAAGTGGGCGATTTAGCATTTTTGGATGTAACCGGTCGCGTTGCCCGTACGCTGCTGGAGCTGTGTAAGGAACCAGACGCAATGACCCACCCCGACGGCATGCAAATTAAAATCACGCGTCAGGAAATTGGTCGCATAGTGGGCTGTTCGCGCGAAATGGTTGGCCGCGTACTCAAGACCTTAGAAGAACAAGGCTTGGTGATGGTGAAAGGCAAAACCATGGTGGTTTACGGTACTCGCTAATACTTTTGCTTAGCTAAAAAACAAAGCCCGCTGAATGCGGGCTTTGTTTTTTCTACTACCGGAAAATCGGCCAATCAATGTAATGCAGTTAAGCGAAAAACTCCGCAAGTGCTGCACCCGGCTCATCCGCACGCATAAATGCCTCACCCACCAAAAATGCATTTACATTCTTGCTGCGCATAGCATGTACATCGGCTGGAGCGAGAATTCCGCTTTCTGTTACCACGATACGGTCGCTACCGATTTTATCCAGCAACTTATATGTCGTTTCCAGTGTTACATCAAAGGTATGCAAATTGCGGTTATTAATACCGATTAATTTATTCGGCAATTCCAGCGCGACATCCAGCTCGGCTTCATCGTGGACTTCCACCAAGACATCCAACCCGATTGATTGTGCCAGCGTATTAAGCTCTGTTAACTTCTCAGGAGTGAGCGCTGCAACAATCAACAATACGCAATCTGCACCCATGGCTCTGGCTTCGTAGATCTGGTACTCATCCACCAGGAAGTCTTTGCGAATCACGGGCAAACTCACTGCAGCGCGAGCTTGTTGCAAATATTCATCAGCCCCTTGGAAAAAATCCACATCGGTTAAGATCGACAAACAGGCGGCACCGCCCTGCTCATAGGAACGAGCGAGTTCGGCGGGCACAAAGTGCTCGCGAATCACACCTTTACTAGGTGATGCTTTTTTAATTTCTGCAATCACACCGGCTTTGCCTTGTGCGATTTTGCTTTCGATCGCTTTTACAAAACCACGCGCAGGCGCTTGTAATGCAGCCTTTGCCTTTAATTGCTCCAGTGAAACCTGCGCTTTGCGCTCCGCAATTTCTTCCCACTTTCGCGCAATAATTTTACGCAGTACGGTTGGTGTGTCGGACATGAATAATTTCCAGAAACAATCGATAAGGTTATTGCAAATATTGGGTAAAAGCAGCGAGCTCACGGATCTTTTCGCCAGCCAAACTGCTGCCAATCGCATCGCGCGCCATTTCCACGCCATCCGACAAGCTGCTCGCCACACCGCTAACATAAATCGCCGCGCCGGCATTGAGCGCAATGATATCCGCCGCTTTTTCAGCATATTGGCCGCGCCGATTACCCAGCGCATCGCGGATCAACAGGAGTGAATCTTCAGCATTGCTAACACTTAAGCCAATCAAACTTTTGGACTGCATACCAAAATCTTCCGGCTTAATAATGTACTCACGAATCTCGCCATTTTTTAATTCGGCGATTTGGGTTTCGGTCGCAAGGCTAATCTCATCCAAGCCATCTTTCGCATGCACCACCATCACATGCTCGCTGCCTAAACGACCCAACACTTCCGCCATAGGTTTGCAAAGCTCGCCATTGAATACACCAATTACCTGACGCTTTACATTGGCAGGATTTGTCATTGGGCCGAGCATATTAAAAATAGTGCGCATTCCCAGTTCTTTGCGCGGGCCAATGGCGTGACGCATTGCGCTGTGATGAGCAGGCGCGAACATAAAACCCACACCAATTTCACGCACGCAGCGCGCAACTTGCTCGGCAGTAATATCCAATTTAATGCCTGCTGCCTCCAATACATCAGCACTACCGGTGGAGCTGGATACCGAACGATTGCCATGCTTAGCCACGCGACCACCCGCTGCCGCCACTACAAATGCACTCGCGGTTGAGACGTTGAATAAATTGGCTCCATCACCGCCAGTGCCACAGGTATCAACCAGGAAATCGACATTAATATCTACCGGTGTTGCCAACTCGCGCATAACCATAGCCGCGCCGGTGATTTCATCCAGGGTTTCACCCTTCATACGCAGGGCAACCAAAAAACCACCAATTTGGGCGGGCGTGGCTCCGCCAGTCATCACAATACGCATCACGGAAATCATTTCTTCCGTGGTCAAATCGATTCGCGCCACCAGTTTTGTTAAGGCTTGTTTGATATCCATTGCCATTACCCTTTTTAGAATGAGCACAGACTTAAAGAATGCGCTGTTTTTGTAGTCAGTAAGTCAGGAGCGATAAATTCAATTTTAATATGCCGTTAAAAAATTGCGCAGCATATCGTGACCATGTTCGGTCAAGATGGATTCAGGGTGAAACTGTACCCCTTCCACAGCCAGGGTTTTATGCTTAACACCCATAATTTCCGCCACGCTACCGTCATCGTTTTGGGTCCAGGCGGTAATTTCCAAACAATCGGGCAGCGACTCCTTTTCAATAACCAACGAGTGATAACGCGTTGCTTGAAATGGATTACTCAAACCCTTAAAAACGCCGAGATTGCTGTGGTACACAGGCGAAGTTTTACCATGCATCACATAGGGCGCACGAATTACCTTGCCACCAAACGCTTGCCCAATACTCTGGTGCCCCAGACAAACACCCAATAAGGGAATTTTACCCGCAAAAGTTTTTATGGTTTCAACCGATATCCCAGCCTCAGAGGGTGTGCAAGGGCCGGGAGAAATGACGATTTTTTCTGGCGCTAAAACAGCTATCTCGGCTACGGTAATTTCATCATTGCGCACCACTTTGATATCAGCACCAAGCTCACCAAAATATTGCACCAGGTTGTAGGTAAAGGAATCGTAGTTATCAATCATCAAAATCATTTTGTTTCACCTTTCACCGCAGACTCACCCACCATATCAACAGCCTTAAATATAGCGCGCGCTTTGTTCATGGTTTCTTTCCACTCCAGTGCCGGCACGGAGTCAGCTACTACACCCGCTCCTGCCTGCACATAGAGCTTGCCGCTTTTAATCACTGCCGTGCGGATAGCAATCGCAGTATCCATATTGCCGTTCCAGGAGATATAACCTACTGCGCCACCATAAATACCGCGCTTTTCAGTTTCCAATTCGTCGATAATTTCCATCGCGCGAATTTTGGGGGCGCCACTCAATGTGCCTGCTGGTAGTGCCGCACGCAATACATCCATTGCCCGCAATCCGTCTTTCAGTTTTCCAGTAACGTTAGAAGTGATGTGCATTACATGGGAATAGCGCTCCACTACCATCTTATCGGTTAGTTTCACACTGCCGATTTTCGCTACACGGCCCACATCATTGCGCCCCAAATCAATCAGCATTAAATGCTCAGCAATTTCTTTGGGGTCATTGACCAATTCAATTTCCAGCGCTTTATCTTCTTCCAGCGTGCGACCGCGGCGACGGGTTCCGGCAATGGGGCGAACCGTCACTTCACCGTCTTCCAACCGGGCAAGAATTTCCGGACTGGAGCCAACGACATGATGATCACCCAAATCCATAAAATACATGTAGGGCGACGGATTCAAGTTGCGTAAGGCGCGATAGAGATTGATTGGCTCGCCTGCAAAATCAATCGACATACGCTGGGATACAACCACCTGCATGGTGTCGCCCGCCAAAATATAGTCTTTAATTTTATTGACGTGATTGTGAAAGTTTTCTTCGCCACAATTAGAAGTGAACAGCGGCTCGCTATTGCGATTATTACCGAGCGATAAATCAGGCGTCACTGGAATTTCGCCGCGCAGTTTTTGCTCCAACTCATCTAACCGCGCACTTGCTTTTACAAACGCATTTTCCACTTCGGGATTGGCATGAATCACAAAAATTAATTTGCCTGCCAGATTATCGAACACCAGCACTTCATCGGACACGCTCAATAAAATATCCGGTGTACCTATGACATCTTTGGGCGAACTCGCTTTTAAATGCGGTTCCACATAACGCACGCAATCATAAGCAAAGTAACCGACCAAACCACCGGTGAACCGTGGTAAGCCAGGCAGTTCCGGTGCTCGATAACGCTCTTTAAAGGCTTCCACAAAAGCAAGTGCATCGGCGCACTCATGGATTTCAATGACTTGGCCATCACGCTCGACCGTAATCTTATCGCCCAGCGCTTTCAATACCGTGCGCGCTGGCAAACCGATCATGGAGTAACGCCCCCACTTTTCGCCACCTTGTACAGATTCGAATAAATAAGAGTATGGGCCAGCTGCGAGTTTGAGGTAAGACGAGAGTGGCGTATCCAAATCGGCAAGGACTTCGCGCATCACCGGAATACGGTTGTAACCTTGCGCAGCTAATTGAGCAAACTGTTCGGAGTTCATGGGATTACCTTTTGCTTGTCACCCAAGCGAGGACAAGACTTTATCGTTATCGGAAATTCGATTTTTTACTGAGCGCTCAGCTCCATTAACAGGAGCTCGTTACGCAAACAGAGAGAAGGCAGGCCGTAAATCAGCAAAAATGACATACGACTAGATGAACTAGCGGCGCCATCGGGCGGCAAGGTAGGTAGCGCACTCTGTAATGAAGAAAGTAGCGTTGTTCACGAGGATGATTCCTGTTGATCGTGAGGGCAAGTGTACTGAATTAATCTGCACGTGCCTACCCTCATTCCACGCAAGAATCTGGAAATTAAACCTGCGCTAATTGCGCGCGCATCTCGGTAATCACCGCATGGTAGTCAGGGGCGTTAAAGATCGCAGATCCAGCCACAAAAGTATCTGCACCCGCCTCCGCCACCTCACGAATATTGGTAAGTCCAACACCACCATCCACTTCTAACCGAATCGGGTACCCGCTGGCATCGATTAATGAACGCGCCGCGCGCAGCTTATCAAGCACATAGGGAATAAACTTCTGCCCGCCAAAACCGGGGTTTACCGACATCAGCAACAACATATCCAGCTTATCCATCACATAATGAAGCTGCTCAAGAGAACTGGCAGGGTTAAGTACTAAACCCGCCTTGCAGCCCTTGTCTCTAATTAACTGCAATGAGCGATCCACATGGCGGGATGCTTCAGGATGAAAGGTAATATATGTCGCACCTGCATCAGCAAACTGTACGATAAGGTCATCAACAGGCTCGACCATTAAATGCACATCAATCGGCGCTGTTACACCATAGTTACGCAGTGCCTTACACACCATGGGGCCAACTGTTAAATTGGGCACATAGTGGTTATCCATCACGTCAAAATGGATAAAGTCAGCGCCTGCTTCAAGCACAGCATCAACCTCTGCCCCTAAACGCGCAAAGTCAGCCGAGAGAATTGAAGGTGCAATTTTGTAATCCCGTTTAAAGTTCTGCATAAATATCCCGATATGAATCAATAGCGGACGACATTCTAGGCGAAAAGCCTGACAACCTACAGCCTGCAAGGTCAAACCATGCCATTATCACGGAATCAAAAACTAATTAGTTTTGCCAATCTCAGTGGTTGGCTGCTCATCACGCTGATATTGATGATAACGAATGTCTATAGCCAAGAACCCGAGAGCGACCAACAGCAAATCAATGAACAACAAGTCGAAGCACAGGCCAGCAACTCCTCAGTGGAAGCAGCGCCTTATGCATCGCGTGCCATACGCGACAAGACCCTCATTGCAAATGCCCTGCAAGACGAAAGCATATGGCTAGACACCGAATACGGAAAAATACTGGCATTGCATCGAATCACAGAGGCAAAGTCGACCTTTGGCGTATTGATATTGCTCCATGCGGCAGAAGATCCACAGCACTGGCCACCCGCCCTGGAAAATTTACGTGCAAACCTGCCACGCTACGGATGGGAAACATTGGCACTGGCAATGCCACCACAAACACCTATGTCAATTCCCGCAAGACCATCTTCTTCATCGTCGAGTGAGCACAACAGTGAAAATATCGACAGCACAACGAATGATAACGACAAGCCAAATCAAACAGCTGAAAACAACTCCGTATCAAGCGCATCAAGCTCCAGCACCAGCTCAGCAAGTATTTCCCGCGAATTTTTGATCTCTGCCTACATAGATGCCGCCATTACGTATTTATCGCAGAAGAACCAATTCAATGTGGTTGTGCTTACTGACAACAGCAGTGCCTATTACAGCTTGGGCAAGTTACTGCCGATGGTTAAGGACAACCCAAAAGATCCAAATACCATTGATGGCCCATTTCAGGCTCTCATAATTGCCAACCTGCAACAGCAGGAACCGCTAACCAAAACCGAGCTGGAAAGTATATTTAACAACGCTCAACTACCGGTAATGGATATATTTTTTGCGGGCGACTATTCAGAACAACAAACAGCACGCAATCTTCACGGGGCGGTTGCTATGCGCCAAAAACTAAACGACTACCAACAACTGAAACTTAACAATCAGCCAACCGTTACCGAAACAGATTTTCAAAGTTTTTTATTGGGGCGAGTGCGCGGCTTTATGCAGAAAAAGGCTAGTGGCGTAGAACTGAAAAAAGAAGAAGATTGATTGGAATGACAAAGAAATACCGCGAAATAAAAAAGCGGTATCAGCATACGCCGAAACCGCCGTTCATTGCTCACTCGATAGTGTACATCCTGTCCACATCGAGTAATTCCCTCTCCCTACTCATCGAGTGAGTGCTCGCATTAGGCGCTTCCCTTGACCCTGCTTGGCCAACCTACCTTCCCTGACGACCTCCTTGTTAGATGCCATTGTCCAGCAAGCAACCATTTCAGAACAGTCGCAAAGTTCACTGTTTTTTGTAGGATATTGCCGCCAATGGTTAGCCGCCATTAGCGCTTTTTTTGCGCGATATTAGCACCATGCATTATCGGTAATTCAGCATACGCAGATGTAACTCACCGATAATCGGGGGCTGTGTCGCACGAGTTGCCAGATAATGGAGGTTAAATAACTGAAAATAATCAATTAGTGCATCTGCCACACATGGTTCGCGCGCCATTTGCAAACATAGACCCGCCGCCTCAGCAGTTGACAAATAATGCTCCTGATGTGATTTGCGCACCGCATAACCTCGCACCAGAACATCCGGCAACTGGACACAGGGCACAGCATCCAACCAACGACTGAGATGAAACATTCTGCCACTTTGCTTCCAGGTGCCATCCAACAGAATAAACGTTGTAATTTTGCCATCCTCAGGCAACGTATAAATTACCTCATGGGGCTTGGAAGCAGTAGTTGCCGCCTCCGTTGGAAATACCAAAACACAACGCCGACGCTCATCATTCAACAGCGCCAACAAGTCTTCCGCAGGCTCAGTTCTGCTCCAACAAAACACATGGGTTTGACCCGGCAAAATATCTGCAATAAGCCGCCCGGTATTAGTAGGTTTGAAAATTTCATCACTGTGCATCAGGAGCACAAACTCACAATTTGTTGACATAGTCGGGCGCCATGGACAAATACAAGCAAATTGCGCCAACTGACATGACTCACAGCGCAAAACAGATTTTCCTCTGGCGAGAAATTCACGGGTTGACCGCGCCAATCGCTGTGCACGCAAATGCAAATATTGATTCGCATATTCACTCACCATGTCATCCACTCCAACCAAGTCAAATCAAAACTCTGGCATTACCCAAAAAATAACAGACGAAAAAAAAGCGCTCAATAAGAGCGCTTTTTTGTTTGGTGCCCTGGGCCGGACTCGAACCGGCACAGCTTTCGCCACTACGACCTCAACATAGCGTGTCTACCAATTCCACCACCGGGGCAAATACGTTAATTACTCTTTTTCTCTTCAACCTGACTAGTACTTGGAGCAGCTTCATTTTGTACTGCAGGCACATCAGAAGGAGCAGGTGCTACGGGAATCTCGCTAGCAGGAACATCAGATGCTGCAGGGATATGTTGCTGCTGTACTGTAGCCGGAACAACCAAACCTTGGGTTGCGACTTGCGACTGATTTTTTGCAATAACTGCCAAACCAAAGCTTGTGCAAAAGAAAATTGTTGCGATTATTGCTGTAGCACGCGTAAAAAAGTTACCACTACCTTCACTTCCAAAAACTGTTTGTGAAGCACCAGCACCAAATGATGCACCAGCGGCAGCCCCTTTACCTTGTTGCAACAAAATCAGACCAATGATGGCAATTGCAGCAAGTGAATGAATAATAAGTACTAATTTTTCCATTGCAAAGCTCTCTTGAGCGTTTGATGTAAAGCAACTATTCAGCAGCTTTACAGATTGCTAAAAACTCGTCGGCATCAAGTGAAGCGCCGCCAAGCAAGGCACCGTCAATATCAGCTAATGCGAATAAATCTTTTGCATTGTGCGCTTTGACGCTACCACCATACAGAATTCTTACTTCTTGGCCTATCTCACCAAGCTGCTTACGTATAAAACGATGAACCTCTTCAGCTTGACAAGGCGTAGCTGTTTTACCTGTACCTACAGCCCACACAGGCTCGTAAGCTACTACTGCATTGCAAAAAACTGACCGATCTACAAGATCAAATATAGCATTAAGCTGTCGACCTATAGTTTGAAGATACAAACCCTTATCACGATCTTCAGTTGATTCGCCAACGCATAGTATTGGGATCAAACCCGCGCCTTGGCATTGAACAAATTTTTCTGCAATTTCACGATCTGACTCGCGCTGCATTCGGCGGCGCTCATTGTGACCAATTATTACAAATTTGCAATCCAAATCTGCAAGCATTAAAGCAGAAACTTCACCCGTGTATGCGCCTTTTTTATACTCGCTTACTGTTTGTGCACCGGTCATAATTTCAGAACCAGAGAGCAAATTCGCAGTGTGCGCGAGATACGGGAAAGGAGGGCAAATTACAACATCGGCGCCGTGCTTACCTTGCCATTCGCCGACAATTGCTTTCAGCAACAGTCCATTTGCATTCAAGTTACCGTTCATTTTCCAGTTGCCAACCACAAGTTGGCGGCGCTTGGCGTTACTTGCTTTAGTCAACAGCAATACCTCCCCCAAAGCGGGCGCTAATGTTAGCCAAGATGATTTCAACATACAACAAAATCTTGGCTTAACATCTGATTTTTATCTGTTTTTTTGTTTTATTGGAGGAAAAATTTTACCACTGAATACAACTCAAGCTGACTGAGCGTATTTTGCACACCCATAACAGAGTGCAACCTCCACCCCCATCAGCAGCCATCAGTTCAATGCGGCTTCGACAGTAGCCGCCAATTCCTGCGCCAATTCTTTTACTTGTTTCTTATCTTCACCTTCCACCATTACACGCACTACCGGCTCAGTACCTGATGGACGCAACAAAACACGCCCGGTACCTGCAAGCTTGTCTTCAGTAAGTTTAACTGCGGCTAGAACGCTGGGATTGCTACTTAAATCAACACGCTTAGTCATATGTACATTGATCATCACTTGCGGCAACTTGGTCATGGATTTTTTAATGCGGTGAAGTGGCTCACCCATAGTGGTAACCGCAAGCAACACTTGAAGTGCAGCAATAATCCCATCACCGGTAGTGGTTACATTGCTACATACGATATGGCCTGAGTTCTCGCCGCCCAAGCGCCAACCATTTTGACGCATCAATTCAATCACATAGCGATCACCCACTTTAGCGCGGGCGAAGGGGACATTGAGTTTTTTAAGGCCCAACTCAAAACCAAAATTACTCATGAGTGTGCCCACAACACCATCACAACCACCAGCGTATTCATGCTGATAAGCTGCAATGATGTAAAGCAATTCATCACCATCAATCAATTCACCTTTGTGATCAACAAAGACCACACGATCACCATCACCATCAAATGCGATCCCCAAATCAGCACCCAACTCAACGACTTTTTCCTGCAAGGCTTCTGGCTTGGTAGAACCGCAACTGCGGTTGATATTTGTACCATTAGGCTCAACAAACAAGGTGGTGATGCGCGCACCCAGCTCAGTAAAAACATCAGGGGCAATATGGTAGGTAGCGCCATTGGCGCAATCCAGAACAATATGCATACCCTTCAGGTTAAATCCCCAAGGCATAGTGCCTTTACAAAACTCGACGTAGCGCCCAGAGGCATCCGCAATGCGACGCGCTTTACCCAATTTTTCAGCAGTCGACATTTGCCCTTCAAGCTGCTGCTCGATCAGAATCTCCAGCTCATCAGGTAATTTACTGCCATTACCACCAAAAAATTTGATGCCATTGTCGACATAGCTATTGTGAGAGGCGCTGATTACTATGCCTGCCTGCGCCTTGAAGGTACGCGTCAAATAAGCAACGCCCGGTGTTGGCATTGGTCCCAACAGACCCACATCTACCCCAGCATTGATCAGGCCGGCTTGCAGTGCAGATTCAAACATATAGCCAGAAATGCGCGTGTCTTTACCGATCAAAATCATATTCTGACCATCAAAGCGATCTTTCAACACACAGCCAGCAGCCCAACCCAGCTTAAGCATAAAGTCCGGGGTTATGGGAAACTCCCCTACCAAACCACGAATACCATCAGTACCAAAATACTTACGAGACATACTTCCTTACTCCGCTAACAATGAGTTACTGCACCCAGCTATTGGTTTACAGCAGCAAGAACCTTTAAGACATCGACCGTTTCGGCGACATCATGAACCCTAATAATCGCAGCACCTCGCTCGGCGGCAAGCATTGCCAACGCAAGACTACCGGCCAATCGCTGCTCTACTGGCCGACCGAGTAACTGCGCAACCATGGACTTCCGCGACATTCCAACCAATAACGGCAATCCAAATCGCGCGAACTCTGGCAGGTGCTTTAAAAGCGCGAGATTATGCGCGAGTGTTTTGCCAAAGCCAAACCCTGGATCGAGCAGGATTTGTTCGCGAGCAATTCCAGCGGCCTGACAAACCGCAAGGCGAGCCTCCAAAAAGCCAAACACCTGCTCAACCACATCACTGTAATTTGGGTTTTGCTGCATAGTGTCCGGTTCACCCTGCATGTGCATCAAACAGACAGGCAACCCCGTCTCCGCAGCTGCAGCAACCGCACCCTCACGCTGGAGGGCTCGCACATCATTAATCAAACTCGCGCCGCGACTAGCAGACTCGCGAATAACCGATGCCGAGCTTGTATCAACCGACACCAGCGCGCCCAATTGCCCGACCACAGCTTCCACCACCGGAATAACGCGATCCAGCTCTTCCTGCACCGAGACAATCGGAGCGCCAGGGCGGGTTGACTCCCCACCAACATCAATTATTTGTGCCCCATCCAACAACATTTGTTCGGCACGACGCAGAGCAAGATCCAATGAGAGCCGGTGATTTTTGTAGTAGCTCCCACCATCGGAAAAAGAGTCGGGCGTGGTATTTAAAATACCCATCACCACAGGGCGGGTCAGATCTAATAAATGCTTACCGCAACACAAACTTGTGACAGAGGGGGAAATTGGTTTCATAGAAAATGATTATTGAAAGTAAGCAGTTATTCTAAAACAAGAACCCCGAGCAAGCTCGGGGTTCTTGTTTGCCACGCCAAGAGATCAATGAGTATTGGCAGGGCCACCGATAGGACCGGCCGGGTTATCGCCTGAACTCCCCTTATCCTTTTCTTTTTCGTCTTTTTCTCGTAGATGACTATTGAAGTCATCGTCATTCCAATCACGTGGTGGGCGCACTTTTCGGCGAGCCATCAAATCATCAACTTGGTCAGCATCAATAGTTTCATATTCCATCAATGCATCTTTCATCGCCTCAAGGATATCGCGATTATCTTCAAGAATCTTTCGCGCGCGCGCGTAACAATCTTCAATGATACGCCGAACTTCTTCATCAATATGCTTTGAAGTATCATCAGAATATTGCTGGCTGGCCATGCCGGGATACATACCCTCCTCTTCACCATAGTGAAGAGGACCCAATTTGGATGACAAGCCCCATTTTGTCACCATGTTGCGCGCAATCGCGGTTGCACGCTCAATATCGTTTGATGCACCAGTAGTGATGCCATCTTCACCAAGGGTCATCAATTCGGCAATTCGGCCACCAAACAAAGTACATATACTGGATTCCAGCGCACGGCGGCTCATGCTGTATTTGTCTGCTTCTGGCAGGAACTGGGTAACCCCCAGAGCACGCCCACGCGGAATAATAGTGACTTTGTGGACTGGATCGTGCTCCGGTACTATGCGACCAACGATGGCATGACCTGCTTCATGATAAGCGGTGTTTTCTTTTTCCTTCTCACTCATCACCATGGTACGGCGTTCAGCCCCCATCATAATTTTGTCACGTGCCTTCTCAAAATCCTCCATGGTAACCAGACGTTTATTACCGCGAGCAGCCATCAGAGCGGCTTCGTTTACCAGGTTTGCAAGCTCCGCCCCTGAAAAGCCTGGAGTGCCACGAGCGATGATAGACGCGCTGATACGCTCATCCAATGGAACCTTACGCATGTGAACTTTCAAAATTTGCTCACGCCCACGGATATCAGGCAGACCAACATACACTTGACGATCGAAGCGACCTGGACGCAACAACGCTTTATCGAGCACGTCAGCACGGTTGGTTGCAGCGATAATAATTACGCCATCGTTGCCCTCAAAGCCATCCATCTCAACCAGTAATTGGTTCAAGGTTTGTTCACGCTCATCGTGACCACCGCCATGACCACCGCCACGATGGCGACCAACCGCATCAATTTCATCGATAAAAATAATACATGGCGCCTGCTTCTTGGCCTGCTCAAACATATCGCGCACACGGCTTGCGCCGACACCCACAAACATCTCAACAAAGTCAGAACCGGAGATTGAAAAGAAAGGCACTTTGGCTTCGCCCGCAATTGCTTTAGCCAGTAGGGTTTTACCGGTGCCTGGTGGGCCAACCATCAGCACACCGCGTGGAATTTGGCCACCTAACCGCTGAAATTTTGAAGGGTCACGCAGGTACTGCACCAGCTCCTGCACTTCTTCTTTAGCCTCATCCACACCGGCAACATCAGCAAAGGTAGTTTTAATTTGGTCTTCACCGAGCAAGCGCGCCTTGCTTTTGCCAAAACTCATAGGGCCGCCCTTACCGCCAGCACCGCCTTGCATCTGGCGCATAAAAAACCAGAAAACCGCGATAATAATAAGTATAGGGAAGCTTGCCACCAACAACTGATTCAAGAGGCTCGGTTGCTCAACCTCGCGCCCTTTAATAGTAACGTTGTGGTTATACAGATCATCAATAAGCTTGGGATCCTGCACCTGAGGGCGTATCGTTTTAAATGTCGTGCTATCTCTATTTATCCCTTCGATAACCAGACCATCTATGGTTACCTCTTTTACCCGATCTTCGCGTACGCTGGCGATAAAATCTGAGTAATTCAACGTGTTACTCGCTGACTGCTTATTGAAGCCCTCAAATACACTAAACAGGACTACGGCGATTACCAGCCAGAGCACGAGATTCTTGGTTATATCGTTCAAGGAAAAATCCTCACAGTTACATCATTTTGGTGAAAGCATCAAACCCCAGCATAGCTCCACAACTTGCGAAACCCCAATGGAATTAGCTAATTCTTACACATCTGCGACATGAAATCGCCGATTTTTCCAAGAATACTCTTGGATATATACCTCCAATTCTATTTCATGAAGGCTTTGATATTGAGTGAATGATTGGGGCCCTAGGAGACGAAAACAAGGTCAAAATAAAATTATCCCAGTGAAAGCACCCACTTTCACCAAAACAGTTCCCCCTAAAAACAAGCCTTGCCCAATGGAATGAAGTAGAATGCGTGCCATTATTTCATTATTACTTCAGGTACATTTATGCCGATCAGCCCAGAGCGCAAAAAACAGTTTCGCACCATTGGCCACAAACTAAACCCTATAGTCACCATCGCCGGCAATGGCCTGAGTGATGGCGTAATAGCAGAGCTTAATCGTGCACTGGATGACCACGAACTGATTAAAGTGAAACTGGCGTTGGCTGAACGCGAAGAGCGCAAGGAAGTAGTCACCAAACTCTTAAACCTGCCTAATGTTGAGCTGATTCAGGAGATTGGCAAAGTAGTTTTACTTTATCGCCACAATAAAAAAGCCAACCCCAAATTATCCAATCTACATCGTTAATAAAAAACCGCCCAACGGCGGTTTTTTTATGACCTGAATTCAACAGCCTAGATGTGCTCAACCTTGTCAATTTCGTAGTCGACATCACCACCTGGTGTTTTTACTACCACCACATCTCCCTCCTCTTTACCTATCAGCGCGCGCGCAATAGGTGAGTTAACGGAAATTTTGTTGGATTTAACATCCGCCTCGTCGTCACCCACAATCTGGTAGGTCATAGACTGCTCAGTATCCAGATTGATCATAGTGACAGTAGTGCCAAACAATACTTTGCCGCTGTGGGGGATTTTAGTTACATCAATAATTTGGGCATTGGAAAGCTTGCCTTCAATTTCATTAATACGCCCCTCACAGAAGCTCTGCTGTTCGCGCGCGGCAGAGTATTCGGCATTTTCTTTTAAATCGCCGTGGGCACGAGCCTCGGCAATGGCGTTAACTATGCGCGGGCGCTGAACTTTTTTCAGGTCTTCCAGCTCAAGGCGCAGCTTTTCTGCGCCCTGTTCTGTCATCGGAAATTTAGTGCTCATGCCTAATCCTTTTAAACGATTCGACTGTGCAAGTCTTGCAGACGGCGCACTTCGATCTCTTTAACTTCTTTAAGTGCCATACACACCGCCAAACCAGCTGCCAGGGTAGTGTTGTAGTACACACGATGGTTTTCTGCGCTGCGGCGAATCGATGATGAATCACGGGTAGCTTGACGCCCTTCAACCGTGTTGATGATCAAATCAATTTCATCGTTTTTGATCATATCAACAATGTGTGGGCGACCCTCCTGTACTTTATTAACAACCTGTACAGTCAAGCCAGCTTGCTCCAACACAGTGGCAGTACCGCGTGTTGCCACGAGTTTAAAGCCAAGCTCAGCCAGATCCTGGCCAACACTGACAATGCCAGCTTTATCCATGTCGCGCACGCTAATAAACGCAGTACCCGAAGTGGGAATGCGGTTGTTGGCGCCCAATTGCGATTTACCATAGGCTTCACCGAAACTGTTACCTACACCCATCACTTCACCGGTGGACTTCATTTCTGGCCCGAGAATAGGGTCGACCGCCGGGAACTTGTTAAAGGGGAATACCGCCTCTTTAACACTGAAATAGTCAGGAATAATCTCTTTGGTGAACCCCTGCTCCGCCAACGACGTGCCCGCTTGACAGCGCGCAGCCACTTTTGCCAGTGACACCCCAATACACTTGGATACAAAAGGTACAGTGCGCGAGGCGCGAGGATTCACCTCAATCACGTAAATCTTGCCGTCTTGATAGGCCAGCTGGGTATTCATCAGGCCGATTACACCCAACTCAATCGCCATTTGTTTTACTTGTTCACGCATAGCGTCCTGCACATCAGCAGGTAGTGAGTAAGGTGGCAATGAACAGGCTGAGTCACCGGAGTGGACACCGCATTGCTCGATATGTTGCATGATGCCGCCAATGACCACTTGTTTACCGTCAGATACCGAATCTATATCCACTTCGATGGCATTATTCAGGAAGTGATCGAGCAACACCGGTGCATCTTCTGACACTTGTACCGCAGTGCGCATATAGGTGCGTAACTCATCTTCTTTGTAGACAATTTCCATCGCGCGGCCGCCCAATACATAGGACGGACGAACTACCAATGGATAGCCAACTTTATCAGCAGCAAGTAAAGCTTCTTCCAGCGAACGAACAATCGCATTTGGCGGCTGCAACAGACCCAACTTGTGGATCATCTGCTGGAAGCGCTCGCGGTCTTCGGCTTTATCAATAGCATCGGGGCTGGTGCCGATAATAGGTACGCCTTCCGCTTCCAGCGCGCGCGCTAATTTCAGCGGAGTTTGCCCACCGAATTGCACAATCACGCCGACTGGTTTTTCTTTATGAACGATTTCAAGTACGTCTTCCAATGTCACTGGTTCAAAGAACAACCGATCAGACGTGTCATAATCGGTCGATACAGTTTCCGGATTACAGTTAACCATAATGGTTTCGTAACCGTCTTCGCGCATCGCCAGTGCCGCGTGTACGCAGCAGTAATCAAACTCGATACCCTGACCGATACGGTTAGGACCGCCGCCAATAACCAAAATCTTTTTCTTATCGCTCGGATTCGCTTCGCACTCTTCTTCATAGGTTGAGTACATGTACGCAGTCGAGGTGGAAAATTCAGCCGCGCAAGTATCAACACGCTTGTATGCCGGGCGAATATTCAAACCTTGACGGTAGTGACGCACCGCCTTTTCGCTAGCCCCAAGGAGCAACGCCAAACGTTTGTCGGAGAAGCCTTTACGCTTGAGCTTGAACAGCTGATCTGCATCCAAATCATTCAGTGACTTACCGCGCAGTGACTGCTCTATATCGATAAGCTCTTTGACTTGTACGAGGAACCAGGGATCAATTTTTGACAGGTTGAAAGCATCGTTAACGCTCATACCCATACGGAAAGCATCACCCACATACCAGATACGCTCGGCACCAGCAGTGGTCAATTCGCGGCGAACTTTGGCAGCGCCCTCTTCGGTGGTGTAATCCACTTTAGATTCAAAACCGGCCGAACCAACCTCCAAACCGCGCAGGGCTTTTTGCAGCGATTCCTGGAAAGTACGGCCAATCGCCATCACTTCGCCCACTGATTTCATCTGGGTAGTCAGGCGTGCATCCGCCTCACCGAATTTTTCAAAGGTAAAGCGCGGCACTTTAGTAACGACATAATCGATTGATGGTTCAAATGAAGCAGGAGTTGCACCACCGGTAATTTCGTTTTGCAATTCGTCAAGGGTATAACCAATCGCCAACTTGGCAGCAATTTTTGCAATCGGAAAGCCCGTCGCTTTGGATGCAAGTGCGGATGAACGCGATACACGCGGATTCATCTCGATCACTACCATACGACCATCAACTGGATTCACCGCAAATTGCACGTTGGAACCGCCCGTTTCCACACCGATTTCACGCAATACCGCAATCGACGCATTGCGCATGATTTGGTATTCCTTATCGGTAAGGGTTTGCGCTGGAGCAACGGTGATCGAGTCGCCAGTGTGAACGCCCATCGGATCAAAGTTTTCAATCGAGCAGACGATGATGCAGTTGTCGTTTTTGTCACGCACAACTTCCATCTCGTACTCTTTCCAACCGAGCAGAGATTCGTCAATCAACAATTCATTGGTTGGTGACAAATCCAAACCGCGCGTACAAATTTCTTCAAACTCGTCCCAGTTGTAAGCGATACCACCACCTGAACCGCCCATGGTAAATGACGGGCGAATGATGCATGGGAAACCGAATTCTTTCGGTGCTTCTTTTGCTTCTTCCAAGGTATGAACGATTTTCGCGCGGGCGCATGAAAGGCCAATGCGCTTCATGGCTTGGTCGAACAAGTTGCGGTCTTCTGCCATATTGATGGCTTCTTCTTTCGCGCCAATCAACTCAACATTGTACTTTTCCAACACGCCGTGTTTAGCAAGCGCCAACGCACAGTTGAGCGCCGTTTGGCCGCCCATGGTGGGCAGGATTACATCGGGGCGTTCTTTTTCAATAATTTTTTCTACGGTTTGCCATTCAATCGGCTCGATGTAGGTTGCATCCGCCATCGCCGGGTCGGTCATGATGGTGGCTGGATTGGAGTTCACCAAAATAACGCGGTAACCCTCTTCACGCAGGGCTTTACAGGCTTGCGCGCCTGAGTAGTCAAATTCACACGCCTGGCCGATTACGATCGGGCCAGCGCCGAGAATCAATACACTGTTTATGTCTGTACGTTTTGGCATGTCTGCTCCGATTAGGACGCCTTGCGCGCTTGCATCAATTCAATAAAGTGGTCGAATAAGGTATCGGCATCGTGTGGGCCGGGGCTGGCTTCAGGGTGACCCTGGAAGCTGAACGCGGCCTTATCGGTGCGATGAATACCTTGCAAGGAACCATCGAATAAGGATTTATGTGTCGCCCTGAGGTTTGCGGGCAAGCTGGATTCTTCCACCGCAAAACCGTGGTTCTGCGCGGTGATCATCACGCGTTTGGATTCCAGATCCTGTACCGGATGATTACCGCCGTGATGGCCAAATTTCATCTTGATGGTTTTGGCACCCGAGGCCAGCGCCAATAATTGGTGACCAAGGCAGATACCAAATACTGGGGTATCGGTTTCCAGAATATTTTTAATCGCTTCGATGGCGTAAGTGCATGGCTCAGGGTCGCCAGGGCCGTTGGAGAGGAAAACACCGTCCGGATTCAGTGCCAGTACTTCAGCCGCTGTGGTTTTTGCGGGCACAACAATCAACTCGCAATCGCGATCCGCGAGCATGCGCAGGATATTGCGCTTAACACCGTAGTCGTACGCGACTACTTTAAATTTCTTGGCTCCAGTCAGGGCTTTATGGCCCTCGCCCAACGTCCAACTACTCTCATTCCATGTGTATGACTCACTCACGGTCACTTCTTTGGCGAGATCCAAGCCCTTCAAACCGCCGAAGGCTTTGGCAGCAGCCAGTGCTTTGGCTTCATCAATGTCATCTCCTGCCATCAGGCAGCCGTTCTGGGCACCTTTGTCGCGCAGGATACGGGTCAAGCGGCGGGTATCGATATCGGCGATACCGATCACATTGCGTGCTTTGAGATAGTCAGAAAGGTTTTCTTGATTACGGAAGTTGCTGGCTAACAAAGGCAAATCGCGAATCACCAGACCAGTAGCCCAAATGCGCTCGCATTCTTCGTCTTCGCTGTTGGTACCGGTATTGCCGATATGGGGATAAGTAAGGGTAACAATTTGCTGGGCATAGGATGGATCGGTAAGGATTTCCTGATAACCGGTAATTGCGGTATTAAATACCACCTCACCAACAGACAAACCTTCAGCACCAATTGCGGTACCACGGAACACACTACCGTCGGCGAGGACCAAAATGGCCTTCTTCGGGGCAGCAAGGGATTCCTGAGTAGTCAAAACAACCTCCTGAGCTGGTTGGGTTTTGGCTTGGAGAACACCAGCAGTCACAAACCCTGCGGGATACCCTTAAAGCAAGCTAATAAATCGTTGTAGGTTCGTCATCCAAATCGCACAGACGTTCAGTTTTTTCAGGCTCAAAAAGTCAGTCGCATTGGCACTTAAAAAGTGAACATCGCGATAAGTTATTGAGTCAAAAGGCAAAATTGATCTGGCTATAAAACGTCTGGTTGTAAAAAAGCGAGATGAAACTCTGATCTCATCTCGCTTTTTTATGTTCTTGTGCGAACCGTTTTGTATTCTTTTGTTGCCCGATATCTGGTCGGGCACAATCTGGCTGCGAATTCTACGGGACTCGCCAGCGGCTGTCCATGGGAATCTGCCTTGATTCGGGCGAAGTCACCTCCCCCCCTTGCAGAACCCTCGTCATGTCCGTTAATTAACCTCACTTAAATAATTATTACTGAGCACCTCCCTAACTCGAGGCTCATAGGAGCAACGCTCGGCATAGTCCATCACAGTAATATTTTCTGTGGCGCTTAGCTGTAAGGACGGATTTGCCCCCAAACTCAACAACAAGGCAACCATATCAGCATTGCAATTATCTATTGCCTTCACCAACGGCTGGGCAACACCGGCATTGACCTCCGTAACCGGCAAACCCTGTCGGTATAAAAACTTCACCATAGTTAAATCATTTTCATAAATAGCATCATTAATAAGACTTCTCTTACTCTGACGGAGTGCAACATCGGCGCTCATCAGGTCTGCACCACCCGCGAGCAGATATTGCACCAAGGCTAATTTTTTATTCGTTACCGCTTTGCGAACTAGTGAGTTATCGTGATGTTTTATCTGCGGGTCCATGCCGCTTTCTAACAGATACTGCAACAAAGAGGGACTTTCATAGAGCACAGCATCCTCTAATAATTTTTGATAGATGCGTAAATTTTCGGCTGAAAAACCGGTGGCGCGCTTACTGACAATATTGATAGGCACCCAAGCCGCAAATTGTTTTTTAAGGGAACTCTTTTGATAGTGGTTGTCGTAATCACAATCCGTCTTACTAGCCGATGAATAATTCCTGCTAATAGCGCCATTGTGGGCAGGACGGCCATTTATATAAAGCTTGGCCTGAACCTCCCAAATGGGATCCCGCCCAAGATCAAGACTATCGACATAACTTTTAAGTTGATACTCGCTATTGGTGACCAGATACTCCTCTGTTTTTACCAGACGCCAAGTATCCTTGTAACTTTGCCTGACAGACCATTCCAGCTTTACTTTCTTCACTGGAATATCCACCAGTGTGGCCAACAACCACATTCGCTGCCCCGGCTGGATATAACATTGGGTAGGCGTATCTCCCTGCAACTCCGATGCAATCACCATCCGATAAACGCTCCAGGATGGAGAAAACCGCTCCATCGCCTTCTCTAACAACAAGACCGCACCGGAGTACCCCGACTCCTGCGCTATATCCACAGCCTGGCGCCCAGCATAATCAACATGATAAGGATCTTGATAAGGCAGCGATTCGGATTCTTCTACCATAGCATCCAAACCGACAAGACCAATGATCGCAAACTCATCACCGGATGCAGCAGCGCGCATCAATGAGGTTTCGCCCAAACGATTACGCCCACCAAGGTAAGCGTAATTACCGCTGGATAAAATGTTCGCAAAACTGATGTCGCTCCATCCGGCACGCTCAACCGAATTGCCGGAGATCATGTGCTCCAGAAGCATTTCAACCAACATTCTATTTTTTGCAGCCAGCGCCAAATCCAGGGGCGAGCGATTCTCCGCATCGCGGATAAATGGATTGGCGCCAATTGCCAGCAAACTCTTGATGGTGTTTTGGCTATTGTTTTTAATTGCCTCCAATAGCACCGTATCACCACCCGCTGTTTTGCGATTGATATTCACATCAGAATAATTAAGCACAACCCCACCTTTTGCGGAGGGCAGTGGGAGCGCTTCATCGCGTTCAACATACCGGCTAAAAACATCGCGCGTTAACTCGTTGCGTAGCTGATTTTCAATATCAATATAGATTTTTGGATTTAACCGTTTTTCATCAAAACGATAAACCAAGGCGGTATTGTTAACCTCTTGCGAATACTGGAATGCACTTGATACATCACCGAGGGTTTTATTGTAATAATCAAAATAACTCGCAGATTGATCGAGGTGGATTGCATGTGCATCAGCAGAAAAATGAATCTTGTCCGCATGAACCATACATTGGCCGGACCAAATTTCAACGGTTAATGGCAGGGTTTTATGCAGCTGCACATCCGGTTTAGTTAACCCATTAATGGCTGACCAAACCCGCCAACGTATCCCCTTCACATCAACCTGTTCACGGTAAAATTCCGCCCCACCCTTGCTCCACCTGAATTCTACCGATGGAGTTTTAATACCAATCAATTCGGAAAAATACACCAGGGAATCACGCTCAGGTTCTACTGCATCCAACAAAAATTCCGGCAGGCGCGCTTTAATACCTGATGTAAAAGTCGCATTCAAGGCAAATCCAGCCTTGGTGCAGGGATTGGTTTCAACCACTATGGAAGATACTGATGAGGATGATGCAGCTGCAACAACTTGCACTGGTGCTGGAGCAGGATTTAAAAACTCAAGCAGTCCGATGCCCTCATGGTTCATCCGGTAATTCACATCGGCTAACTGGAACAGGCCAAATGCGATAAAGGCAGTTACTAATATTTTTTTAGTCATCGAAACTCCATATTCTATCAACTGATCAAATGCATTAAAGGGCGAGGGGAAAAACTTACTGATATTTCTGTTTATACTTTTGCTTCATTTGCTGCAACTCATACTCCAACAACAAGCTTTCATCTTCTGGTGTTAAGGTATCCCCCGCGTTTTTGAGTGCAATGACCCGTCCTATGTCCGAACTGTATTCACCTTTACATTCCTGGTTATGATTAGTGTGTCGGGCAATAAATGTGGCTTCATTTAAAAACACCTCCAGGTCAGCACAATAAATTTGTGTTGTATCCGGCATATCCACAGCCTTCAAAGTGGCAATAGACAACAGCGGTTTAATGCTGTTCGGTTGATTTCCGGAAAGACGAATTTCTTTTAAGTTGGGAAGTGTGGCGAGTGCCTCAAGGCTGGTAACCGCATTATTGGAAAGATCTAGGTTTTCAAGTTCACGCAACTGCGCCAATACATTGATATTGACTATCGCGTTATCGCGCAGGTCAATGGAAGAAAGCTGCTTTAATGCTTCAATACCATCAAGGCTGGCAATGCCTTTATTGGCACACCCCAGCCATTGGAGCTCAACGACAGAATCTATACCGCCTGAACTGGAGGGAGGAATTTTAGCCTGCTCAAGTGCCTGCTCACAGATACAGTTAAACAGTGCAGGATCAGTGAGCTGAAGTTTTTTTAACGAAAGAGTGACCAACTGGACTCTATTTTCAACTTGCTCATCCAGAGCCGAATAATGCGCTTGCTCTTTGCGCTCAGCAAGCCAGAACATAAAGTTCATTCCCAGCACCGGCAACAAGAAAACACTGATCACAATAATAAGAATAATGGCAGAGAAGGTTTTAGAAATTTTAATCTCATTTAGCTTCATTGATGAAATCCATTTAGCAATATTCTTGGAGCCCCGCCACAGGAGTAGAAATTAATAGCTAGTCACAATATGCATTAAACATATTAATGTAAAAATGTTAATTTTTCTTTTTAACAATCCATAATACGACATTGACAACAACAAGCACCAGCGCACCAATCGCCACCCCGGCAACACCATTCAATAGCGATGAAGTGAACCAACCCACTGGTTCAGTCGCAGTGGCTGCATGCTCAATCCAATGATGAATCACGGGAATACTGTGCGTCACGATCCCGCCACCCACCATAAACATGGCGGCAGTGCCCAGTACGGATAAGAGTTTCATCAGGCGCGGCGCGGCGGCTAATAAAAAGTTACCGCAGACCTGTGCGACAGGATTCGACTTTTTACACAGGTGCATACCTATATCGTCCAGCTTCACAATCAACGCAACAAAACCGTAGACACCCACCGTCATCAACACAGCAATGCTCACGACTACGGCAGCTTGTTTGGCAAATGTCGCCGCAGCCACCGAACCCAAGGCGATAACAATAATTTCAGCGGAGAGGATAAAGTCCGTGCGCACAGCGCCTTTGATTTTGTCTTTTTCGAAGGCAACCATATCCACTTCAGGGTTGGCAACCGCTTCGATTAACTCGCGGTGATGCTGGGCTTCTTCTTGCTGAGAATGAAAATACTTGTGTGCGAGCTTTTCAAATCCTTCAAAACACAAATAAGCACCGCCAATCATTAACAGCGGGACGATCAACCAAGGGACAAATGCGCTAATGAATAACGCGGCAGGCACCAGAATCGCTTTATTGAGTGCCGAGCCTTTGGCGACTGCCCATACAACAGGTAACTCACGCTCAGCGCGCACACCGGACACTTGCTGCGCATTGAGCGCCAGATCATCGCCTAACACCCCAGCGGTTTTTTTCGCGGCGACTTTGGTCATTACTGCCACGTCATCAAGCACAGTGGCGATATCATCGAGCAACATCAATAAACTGGAACCCGCCATCGTCTACTCCCTTGGATGATAATTAAAAAAATTAACGCAAACCCAACACATCTTGCATATCAAACAAACCGGACTTTTGCTGTTGCAACCAAACGGCCGCACGCACGGCGCCGTTAGCAAATGCCAATCGACTGGATGCCTTGTGGGTAATTTCTACGCGTTCACCGTCGGCCATAAACATGACGGTGTGATCGCCCACCACATCGCCGCCGCGCACTGTGGCAAAACCTATAGTGTCGCGCGGGCGCGGACCAATTTGACCTTCGCGACCATAGACGGCGACCTTATCCAGATCACGCTCCAATGCATTGGCCAGCACTTCCCCCATACGCATGGCGGTACCTGAAGGTGAATCCACTTTATGGCGGTGATGCGCTTCGTAGACTTCCACATCGTATTCATCGCCCAGCACCCGTGCCGCCAAATCGAGCAATTTAAAACACAGGTTTACACCGGTGGAAAAATTGGCCGAGAGCAGCAAAGGAATTTGTGTTTGATAAGAAAGCAGCTCGGCTTTTTCTGCGGCACTAAAACCAGTGGTGCCAATAACAATTGGTTTGTTGTGCGCAGCGCAAATTTTTACATTATCGAGTGTTGCGAGCGGCGAACTAAAATCAATTAATACATCAAACTGGTCGACCACAGCGGCAATATTATCCACTAAGGTTACGCCCAACTTTCCAACATTGCCCAGCTCACCGGCGTCTACACCAATCAGTGAGCTGCCCGCACGCACAGTTGCGGCGCCCAGAGTGGTTTGCGGATTTTTTTGGGTGGCTTCAATCAGCGCCTTCCCCATACGGCCAGCGGCACCGGCGATTGCAATTCGTGTCATTGCGTTACTCTCAGTAAAAAAGTGATTTCAAAAATTATTCGTCGTCGGCAGCATTAAATAAATGCCCGAGCTTACCTTTTTTGGTTTCAAGGTATTTAGCGTTATGGGGATTGCGCCCGGTTTGATGGGGCAAACGCTCTACAATATTCACACCCATTTCCTGCAGGGCTTTTACCTTGCGCGGATTATTGGTGAGCAATTTGAGTGATTTAATCTGCAGGTGTTCAATCATCGGTTTGAGAATAGAGTAGTCGCGCATGTCAGCGCCAAAACCTAATTGCTCATTGGCTTCAACTGTGTCCGCGCCCTGATCCTGCAAATGGTAGGCACGGATTTTATTGAGCAAACCAATACCGCGCCCCTCCTGACGTAGATAAAAAATCACCCCGCGCCCTGCTAGAGCAATTTTATGCATGGCCGCCTGTAATTGCGGGCCGCAGTCGCAGCGCATGCTAAACAGTGCATCGCCGGTTAAACATTCGGAATGAACGCGCGCCAGAACCGGTTCGTCGCTGCTAACATCCCCCATGGTGAGCACCACATGCTCTTTATCATTTTCGGCATCACAAAAACCGTGCATCACAAAAATGCCCCAGGGGGTTGGCAACTTGGATGATTCCACAAAACGAACAGTCACAGAAACCTCACAGAATAGGCGATGAGTTGCAGCACAAGCAGTGCGTAAATTCCGGCCAATACATCATCGATCATAATGCCGAAACCACCGTGAACTTTTTTATCCAGCCAATTAATTGGCCAGGGTTTGATAATGTCAAAAAAACGAAACAGTACAAATCCAATGACTATCCAGATCCAACCGGCGGGCGCCATAAACATGGTGATCCAGAAACCGACAAATTCATCCCACACTATACCGCCGTGATCGTGTACGCCGAGCGCTTTGGATGAACGATCACACCACAGAACCCCTAATGCAAAAGTCACCAACAGCCAACTCAAATAAATCGGCCAGGATAAATCTTGCAGCAATATAAAAAATGGAATCGCTGCCATAGTGCCAACCGTGCCCGGCGCCTTAGGTGCCAAGCCACTGCCAAAACCGAAAGCAAATAAATGATTCGGGTTTTCCAGCAATTGTTTGAAGCTGGGTGTATGAAGCGCTGCTTTCGCCATAAAAAATCTAATTAAAAGTGTTGGTATCCGGTGCGAACCATCGTGTAGGGCTCGCCATTTAATTCACACACAACCTTGCCGCCTGCAATCATTTCACCAATGACTGTCGCGTGTAATTTGCCCTGCGCGATTAACATAGCAAGTTCAGGCATATTTTCAGGGGCGATACTAAAACACAGCTCGTAGTCATCACCACCGCTAAGCGCCCATTGGCGTGCTTGTGTCACATCATCCAAGGATTGCAGCGCGGGTGACAGTGGTAAATCCTCCACATAAATCACCGCACCCAAATCGCTGGCATCACAAATATGCTGCAAGTCAGCCACCAAGCCATCGGAAATATCCAGGGCGCTGCTGGCGATTGCACGAATCAATGTCGATTCCGATAAGCGCGGTGTCGGGCGATAAAAACGCTGCTGCAAATACGCTGCGTGCTCAACGTTAAATTTATGGGTGTTTTGGATTGCAGCCAAGGCGGCGGCGCCGTCACCCACAAAGTTGGTCACTACAATAAAATCGCCGATATTGGCACCATCGCGCCGCAAGGTCTGTTGCGGTTGGGTCGCGCCCATCACTTGAATCGTAATCGACAGCGGGCCAGAGGTTGTATCGCCACCAACCAAGGCAATGCCAAATTCGCGCGCGCACGCGAATAAGCCACGACTAAAACGACGCAACCAGTCTTCGTTTGCTGCAGGTAGTGTCAGTGCGAGGGTAAACCACAGCGGGTCAGCGCCCATGGCGGCGAGGTCACTTAAATTGGTTCTTAAGGCGCGCTCGGCGATTAAACCTGGATCTGCATCCGCTGGGAAATGTACATCAGCGACCAGTGTATCCACTGATACCGCCAATTGTTTTCCCGAGGGAACTTGCAGCAGTGCGCAATCATCGCCAATCCCCAGCAATACCCCTTCGGCAGGCTGTTCAGCTTGCTCGCGCTGGAAAAACTGCTGGATTAACTGAAATTCACTGGGCACTGTTTTACGCCGGAAATGAATAAGACGGGGAGAAAAAGGTGAGCACTGCCCACCTTGGAAATGAATACAAACTAGCGGCTGTTGCGCTCAGCGTTAACTTCTAACGCCCGCACCACCGCAGCGGTTTTATCCAACACACCATTAATAAATTTGTGACTGTCTTCCGCGCCGAATTTTTTAGCCAGGGCTACTGCCTCATTAATCACGACTTTGTAGGGCACATCGATGCGGAATTTAAATTCGTAGGTTGCCATACGCAGCAGTGCGCGGGTAATTGCATCCAGCTCCGCCAGTGAACGGTCAACCAAAAAGGGCGTAAACAGCGCTTCAAGCTCACTGAGATGTTCAGGCACGGCGTGCAAAATTTCGTGGAAATACTCCACATCCACTTTGCTCATATCGTTGTCGGTGCGAAATTCCGCTTCAATGGCATTGATGCTGGAACCTGCCATCTGCCATTGGTAGAGCGCCTGCATAGCATAGTGGCGCGCCATACGGCGAGTAGCAGCGGTGTGGCCTTTTTGCTGGCCGGAAGAAGTGCTCATGAACAATTACCTGATAAAGAACTTGAATGCAGAATTTGAATAACCGGTGCGATGGTTAACAATTAAATCTTGCCGAGCTTAAATTTTTCCAAACAGGGAGACCATTTCCAATGCAGTGGATGCCGCCTCTACACCTTTGTTACCTGCTTTAGTGCCAGAGCGTTCAATGGCCTGCTCGATGGAGTCTACCGTCAACACACCAAAGGTCACCGGTACGCCGTATTGCAGTGACACTTGCGCCAACCCTTTGGTGCATTCACCGGCAACATAATCAAAGTGCGGAGTACCGCCGCGAATTACCGCACCCAAGGCGATGATTGCGTCGAACTCATTTTTGGCGGCGATTTTCTGTGCCGTCAGCGGGAATTCAAATGCGCCCGGAGCGTAATAAATAGTGACGTTTTCATCTTTGATGCCGTGACGACGCAGGGTATCGAGCGCGCCATCTTTCAAACTTTCCACGACAAAACTATTCCAACGGCTAACGATTAATGCATATTTGCCAGCAGATGCAGAAAAATCACCTTCAACAACTTTGATATTGCTCATACTCTTTTCTCTTTAAATTTTCCAATTTTTAAATTCGTTTACCTCCTCCCAACTTCTCCCTTTTTAAAGGGAGGGTTGGGAGGAGGTTACTCGCCTTCAGGGAAAACCTTTCAGTCACCCTCCGGGCAAACATAGTCAACCACTTCCAAATCAAAACCGGAGAGCGCGGAGTAACGCATTGGTGCAGACATCACACGCATTTTGCGCACACCCAAGTCGCGCAGGATTTGCGAGCCGGTGCCCACTTGTTTGTAGAGGACTTCCGAGCTGCGGCGCATTTGTTTGCCAGAGATCAGCCAATCGATGCTGTCCTCTACTTCTTTGGTGGATTCATCGTGGCAGATTAACAGCACGACCCCCTTGCCCTCTTCACTGACTTTTTGCAGTGCATCCTGATAGGTCCAGCTTTTACCGCCAGCAACCGAAGTGCGTTTGAGGCTGAGCACATCGCGCGCTATATCCATCACATGCACCCGCACCAAGGTTGGCTCAGCGTCTATCTCGCCTTTGGTCATCACAAAGTGCAAATCGCCGCGCGCGGTATCGCGGTAGGTGTGCAAATCAAACTCGCCGTAAAGGGTATCCACTTTGCGGCTGTTGATGCACTCCACGGTTTTTTCTTTAGTGGCGCGGTAGTGAATCAGGTCGGCAATGGTACCGATTTTCAGGTGATGTTGCTCAGCAAATTGCTCAAGATCCGCCCGACGCGCCATAGTGCCATCGGGGTTCATTACCTCCACGATAACCGCTGCTGGTTCAAAGCCGGCCAGGCGCGCCAGGTCGCAACCGGCCTCAGTATGACCGGCACGGCTCATTACACCACCCGGCTGCGACATCAGCGGAAAGATATGGCCCGGTTGAACTATATCCGTTGCTTTGGCATTGGCTTTTACCGCCGCACGTATTGTTAAGGCGCGATCAGCAGCGGAAATACCGGTGCTAACACCTTCGGCCGCTTCAATCGAGACAGTAAAATTGGTGGTGTGCTGGGATTTGTTGTCGCTCACCATCAGCGGCAAATCCAATTGCTTGCAGCGCTCGGCGGTGAGCGTGAGGCAAATCAGGCCGCGTGCGTGGGTTGCCATAAAGTTGATATCTTCCGGGCGCACCTGTTCGGCGACCATAATCAAATCGCCTTCATTTTCACGGTCTTCGTCATCCATCAGGATAACCATCTTGCCGTGACGTAAGTCTTCGATCAGTTCTTCAATGGTGTTGAGTTGCATAGAGAATCCCGAGTTACCAATTCCTATTAGGAAATGCCGATTACATAAAACCGTTTTTTGCCAAAAACTCCAGGGTGATGCCCTGCCCTTCGCCTTCAGCGGCTTTTTCGCCCAACATCAACCGCTCCAGATAGCGCGCGAGCACATCCACTTCCAGATTGATTTTGCTGCCCGCTTGATAGGACTCCATGATCGTCCACTTGAGCGTGTGCGGCACAATATTGAGTTCAAACTCGGCGCCATCCACTTTATTAACGGTAAGACTAGTACCATCCACCGTAATTGACCCTTTGTGGGCGATATATTTCGCCAACTCTTTCGGCGCGCGAATGCGAAAACGCTCGGAGCGTGCATCCGGGTGGCGGCTGACTACCTCGCCCACACCATCCACATGGCCACTAACGATATGGCCACCGAGGCGGGTTTGCGGGGTGAGTGCTTTTTCCAGATTCACCCGCTGCCCAATTTTCCAACCGGGTAAAGTGGTGTTATCCAGGGTTTCGCGCGAGACATCGGCCCAATAGCCATCGCCGGGTAAATCAACAACGGTGAGACAGACGCCGTTGGTGGCAATCGAATCGCCCAAATGCACGTCAGCCAAGTTCAAATTGTTCGTTTTGATACGCAGGCGCAGGTCGCCATTTTTAGGCTGCAACGCCACCACTTCGCCAATGGCTTCAATAATACCGGTGAACATAACTGAGCTCCGAATCTGCGCCGTAAATAACAGCGCTGTAAACATCAGCGCCGCACATAAAGGGCTTATGTAAAGTGGCTTATACGATGATGCTAGTGGGTTTGGTCTGGCTGTGACTAACGGGAATTTTCAGATCAATCACTTTGGTTTTAGCGAGGTGATCGTGGATGCAGCGTCTGTCTTCGCGGAAAATCGCTAGCACATCCGCCAAGCGCAGCAAAATACCAATGACCGGCACCATGCCCATCAACCACTGGGATACATAACGTTGCAGAATCAGCAACAGAAAGGCAGGTTTTTGGTTATCCATAGTGACTATGGCGATACCAATAATGCGTTTACCAATCGTTTGTCCGTATTGATGCAGTAAAAAGCCGTGCAGCACAAAAAACATCATCAACTGAAATAACACCAACTTCAACGCCAGCTCCGGCGGAATGGTGCCCTGCTTTTCGGCGATCTCCATCAAACCCTGACTTTGCGCAAAGGGAAAGATACAGACCATCATAATTACCACGTCGATAACCATGGCCTGAAAACGTTTACCCAATGAAGCGGTATTGTCTATAACCGGGCCAGAAGGCGGTGGCGTAAACGGGGAAGATTGTTGTTCATCACTCACAAGCAAAAACCTTTAGGGGAAATTGGGTTTACAAAAAAGCCTTAATATTCGGTATCGGGCGCGGCGGTAATGCGCCAGTCACGGCCCACGGCGCGAATATCTTTGATTTTTAATGCCAGCGATGACGACATGGTATCCAGCGGCAAATCAAAGATGGGGCGCGCATTGCTGCCCAGTAGCTTGGGCGCCATATAAATAATGATTTCGTCGAGCAGGCCACGACGTAAAAAACTGCCCGCCAGAGTCGCGCCGGTTTCTACCAACACTTCATTGCACTGGCGCTTCGCTAACTCGCGCAACAGCGCAGTTAAATCGATACGGTCATCTTTCGCGGGCACAGCTAACAGTTCGACAAACTCCGGCCAGCCCTCACATTGAGCCGCATCTACCGAGCCGTTATGAACCAACAAGATGGGGCTGAGTTGTTTGAATAACAAGGCGTTGCGCGACAAACGCAGGGTTGAATCCAGAATCACGCGTAGCGGATGTTTGGCGGCTGCCTCTTGCGCATTGGGCAAATCCAATTCGTCTACACGCACAGTCAGGGAGGAATTATCCTGCAGAATCGAATCGACACCGGAAATAATTGCACAGGAACGCGCGCGCAAGCGCTGAACATCAGCCCGCGCGTTGGGGCCAGTAATCCATTTGCTTTCACCGGATTCCATCGCTGTGCGGCCATCGAGACTCATGGCCAATTTGCAGCGCACAAAGGGCAACTTGCGCTCCATGCGTTTGATATAGCCGGGATTCAATGCGCGTGCATCGTCTTCTAATAAAGAGCCATCCACCTGCACACCCGCGGCGCGCAACATGGCGATGCCATCACCAGACACTAATGGGTTAGGGTCTTCCATCGCATAAACTACGCGCGCCACACCCGCATCAATCAGCGCTTGAGAACAGGGGCCTGTGCGGCCGGTATGACTGCAAGGTTCAAGGCTGACATAAGCCGTTGCACCGCGTGCGTTCTCTCCCGCTGCACGCAAGGCATTGACCTCAGCGTGAGCTTCACCGGCGCGAATATGCCAGCCCTCGGCAATAATCTGCCCATCTTTTACCAGCACACAACCCACGCGTGGATTGGGCATGGTGGTATAGAGGCCGCGCTCCGCCAAACGGAACGCCTGCGCCATAAAATCAAAATCGACTGAAGTAATAGCCATTAGGGGATTATTCGCGTCCGCTTACTGTTCGTGTTCGGGTTGCTGTTCAAGGCGATCAATTTCCTGACGGAATTCGTTTAAATCTTTAAAGCGGCGATAAACAGAGGCAAAACGCACATAGGCGACCTCATCCAGTTTCTGCAATTGCTCCATTACTTTTTCACCGACCAACAAGGCTTTTACTTCACGTTCGCCCGTGGCCTGCAAAAAGTGTTTGATATGGTTAATGGCAGACTCAATCGCCTCAATACTCACAGGGCGTTTTTCCAGCGCACGCAATAAACCGGCGCGCAGTTTGTTTTCGTCGAAGGGTTCGCGGGTGCCGTTTTGTTTGATGATGCGCGGCATCACCAATTCAGCCACTTCAAAAGTGGTGAAGCGCTCATGGCAGGATAAACACTCGCGGCGGCGGCGCACTTGATCGCCCTCGGCCACCAAACGGGAATCGATAACTTTCGTATCTTCCGCACTACAAAACGGACAATGCATAATCATTAGCCCCAGCGATTAAAAACTGGCGCGCAGTCTAGCACAAAAACCGGTGAATCTTGCCGTCGTAACAGCCACCACCAGCACACGTCGGAGCGCAAAAAAAGAAGCGCTTGCAGCTCACCCTTTCGCAGGCGCTTTGTTCGCTGGCGCACCGCGCTCGTCAAGCTTACTGCCTATACTCCTCCCAAATTAAACGAAAGACGACTTGCCTGAGGTGTTGGTAGATCCAAGCAGCGCTTCACTTTTCTACTGTAATTACATTTTTATTACGCGGAAAAATAACTGCTCTACATTTCCTCGCAAAACGAATCTTGTTTACTTGTCTGCGCTGTCCTAAAGGCTCTCTCGCCTTAAAACTGCCGTTAACTCACACTCACAGAAAAGGCACCTTATGAAACACTCACTTCTTTTATTAACCTTAATTGGCGCGATTAGCCTTGCTGCGTGCGAACGCCAAACAGACACAGTAGTAGTTGCAGTCCCTGGCCCGGCCGGCGAAAAGGGTGCCACCGGTGATACAGGTAACACCGGAAATACCGGCAACAAAGGCGCAACGGGCAACGAAGGTGTACAAGGCGCGACGGGAAATACTGGTGACACTGGCGCAACCGGTGATACAGGTAGCACGGGCGATACCGGTGCAACCGGAAACACAGGAAATACCGGGAACACAGGCGCAACCGGAGATACGGGTTCGGCTGGCTCTGCAGGTTCAACTGGCAACACCGTGATTGTAGTGCCCCAGTAACCAAAAATTTGATTGATATTGGCAAAGGAAATTAATGCCAAAAACAAAAAGGCAGCCACAGAGGCTGCCTTTTTGTGATCAAGGACCCCCCCCGTATGCAGATAGCGAGGGTTCCTTAGTAGGGGCTATTACTCAGCGTAAACGGGGAACTGCTTGCACAGCGCAGATACCTTGGCTTTTACCTCGGCAATCACTGCATCGGCATTACCGGCTTCCAGTGCAGCAAAAATATCGCAAATCCAGTTAGTCAATTGCACGCACTCAGCCTCTTTGAAACCACGGGTAGTCACCGCCGGAGTACCAACACGGATACCGGAGGTCACAAAGGGTGAGCGTGGGTCGTTAGGCACGGCGTTTTTGTTCACGGTGATGTGCGCTTTGCCCAAGGCTTCATCCGCATCTTTACCGCTGTAGGATTTGCCAATCAAATCAACCAGCATCAAGTGGTTTTCAGTACCACCAGAAACAATATTAATACCGCGCTCAATAAAAGTTTTGGCCATCGCCTTGGCGTTTACTACTACTTGTTTCTGATAAGCCTTGTACTCGGGGGTCATGGCTTCTTTGAAGCTGATCGCTTTGGCAGCGATAACATGCATCAAGGGGCCACCTTGGCCGCCGGGGAATACTGCAGAATTGAGTTTTTTCTCAATTTCTTCGTTGGCTTTGGCCAGAATCAAACCACCGCGAGGGCCACGCAGGGTTTTGTGTGTGGTGGTAGTGGTGACATCAGCAATTTGCACCGGGTTAGGGTACAGGCCAGCTGCAACCAGACCGGCAACGTGCGCCATATCCACAAACAAATAGGCACCCACTTTGTCGGCGATGTCGCGGAAACGCTGCCAATCCACTACCTGTGAATAGGCGGAGAAACCTGCTACTACCACTTTTGGCTTGTGTTCCAGGGCCAGACGCTCTACTTCGTCATAATCGATCAAACCGGTTTCGGGGTTCAGGCCGTACTGGATGGCGTTGTAATACTTGCCCGATGAACTGACCTTGGCTCCGTGAGTCAAGTGACCACCGTGCGCGAGGCTCATGCCCAAAATAGTATCGCCCGGGCTACACAGCGCCGCGTAAACCGCTTGGTTAGCTTGTGAACCGGCATGTGGCTGCACGTTCGCGTAGTCGGCACCGAACAGCTCTTTGGCGCGCGAAATAGCTAATGCTTCAGTCACATCGACGTATTCACAACCACCGTAATAACGCTTACCTGGATAGCCTTCAGCATATTTGTTGGTCAGCTTGGTGCCTTGCGCCACCATCACCATGGGACTGGTGTAGTTTTCCGAGGCGATCAACTCGATGTGCTCTTCCTGACGTTGACCTTCGCTCTGGATAGACGCCCAAATTTCGGGATCAAAAGAAGCAATAGTTTGGTTTTTATCAAACATAAATAGTTCCTGTGGAAAGTTCCTGAGTTAACCGCGCGCCATGAGATGGGCGGGGATGTGGATGGGAAGGTGAAAAAGGGAGGCGCGCATTGTACACCAAGCACCCAAAGCCCTTCCACGCAAAAAACTCATCCACAGCGTTAAATAGATTCATGTAGCTTTTGCACTAAATCCTGCCCTTCGGGCACCGTCGCACCAAAAAGATACAAAAATTAATTTCCTATTTACAAAAATGACTCTGGGAAATTTCATCATTTCGCCATCAAAACCAAGAAGAAT
The DNA here is from genome assembly GCF_000263355.1 of Cellvibrio sp. BR. Lineage (NCBI taxonomy): Bacteria > Pseudomonadati > Pseudomonadota > Gammaproteobacteria > Cellvibrionales > Cellvibrionaceae > Cellvibrio > Cellvibrio sp. BR. The sequence continues at coordinate 305,360 of NZ_JH668203.1, forward strand.
CATTCATCTGACACGAAAGCCCGCTTTATTTATGCCTTGGTCTGCATTTTTGTGATTTTTTTATATCAATTGTATGAGTGGGCCTCGCTTTTGCAGGAGCAAAGCTAGATATCGTTTTATTCCCCGAACTTCGGTGGATAGATCATTAAGGACAGTTGAAATGATTCGTTGTTATCCCATTGGTCGTTCCGGTCACTACCTCACCGCAGCTATTTTATTGCTGTTCAGTACGCTGGTATGGGCAGAGTCGTCAATCGCACCGCGCAGTTATCTGATCGGGAGCGGTGATGAAGTGCGCATCACTGTATATGGTCAACAAGAACTCGCCGCCGACGCCCAAGTCAGCGCGACAGGCACAGTGCAAGTCCCCTTGCTGGGCACCATGATCGTCGCCGGTAAAACCAGTGCCGAAGCGGCGCGAATGATTGCTGAACGGTATGAGGCCGGCAATTTTCTCAAAAATGCCCAAGTTAACCTATTGGTTACCAAGTATCGCAGCCAAGTGGTCGCCATTCTGGGGCGAGTTAATAGCCCCGGAAAACTGGTTCTGGAAGGCCCCACCAGCCTGACCCAGGCGTTGGCATGGGCCGGCGGTATAGCCCCTACTGGCAGCGAAAGGTTAATTCTTACCCGCACCCTAGCTAATGGTCGTCAGGAGCGCACCGAATATGACCTGCAGCAAATGCTAAACCACGCTGCGGAACAGCAGCCAACGGTGTGGCTTAGAGATGGCGACACAATATATGTGCCCAATGCTGGCCGTTTTTATATTAATGGTGAAGTTCACTCACCAGGAATGTACCCCCTTGATCGCCCTTTAAATATCCGTCAGGCACTCAGTGCCGGTGGCGGCCCCACCGCGCGCGCCAGCGACAGCAAGGTAAAGGTGTTTCGTGAAGCTGCCGACGGTTCAGTACAGGAATTAGTTGCCAAACCCGATGATCGAGTGATGGACGGAGATGTGTTGGTGGTGAGAGAAAGCCTGTTCTAGCCGCCCCTGAAAAGTAGGAACTGACGTATGAATCTGAATACACTGATGGGCATCTTACTGGCGCGGAAGTGGGCGATTATCGCCAGCTGTGCCTTGGCGCTGCTGGCAGCAGCGATACTGATTTTGCTAACCCCCAAGTCTTACACCGCCTCCATCGACCTATTGGTGGATAGCCGTGGGCTCGATCCGATCAGCGGCCAATCACAACCAGCTCGAATGACGGGCGCTTATCTCGCAACCCAGAGCGATATCATTCGCAGTCGCAATGTGGCCGGCAAAGTGATTGATCAGCTGGCACTGGGTAGCTCTCCTGCCATGATCAAAGCGGCCAAACTCACCGGTGAACCCGAGCGCGATCAGCGCCGCATGCTCAGCTTCCTCGCAAAGGGTTTAATTGTGGTGCCCAAACGGGATAGCAGTGTGTTGAGCATCGCCTTCAAGGCTCAAGACCCACAGCTTGCCGCGCAAATCGCCGATGCCTACGCAGAGGCATACATGTACACCAACCTCGAACTGCGTATTGAACCCGCCAAACAAACTACCCAGTGGTACAACCAGCAATTAACCGGAATGCGGCAGGAGCTGATCGAGAAGCAGGATGCACTTTCCAGTTATCAAGAGGAACACGGTATTCTCGTGTCTTCTGACCGATTGGATCTTGAATCCAACAAGCTCGCCGAGCTGTCGTCTATGTTGATCGCCGTGCAGAACGAACGCCTGAACTCCCAAAGCCGCAGTGACCAGATTGCCAATACCAAGCGCGGCCAGCTGGAAACCCGCGCGTTGGATAACCCTCAAGTACAAAAGCTGGCAACGGATCTGGCGCAAGCCCAGGCACGGCTGGCCGAGCTGGCTACCCAAGTCGGTGAAAACCACCCCCAATACCGTCAGGCACGCAGTGAAGTGGGCGCACTCAAACAACAAATGAACCGCATGTTGGAGCTGATCAGTGGCAGCCTGCAGTCTTCTGTAGAACTGTCGCAAACCCGCGAAGACCAGCTCAAAGCCGAGCTAACACGGCAAAAAGAACTGGTGCTACAACTCAGCCGTAATCGCAATGAACTCAACCTGCTCAAGCAGGAAGTGGATAACGCCCAAGCCGCTTACGACGCCGCACTCGCCCGTTCGGTACAAACCCGGTTGGAAAGCCAGATTGCCGCCACCGATGTCGCGGTACTCAACAGCGCACTGGTACCTACAAGCCCAACATCCCCCAAACCCGCCCTGATCATCCTGCTCGCTGCCATGGCAGGCCTGCTATCCGGTATTGCTATCGCACTCTGTTGGGAATGGTTGGATCAACGTATTCGCAGCGTTTTGGATCTTGAACAAGGGTTGGGTTTGCCGGTGCTGGCCCATATTCCGCGCTGACCGCCAGACGCAGACTTAGATATAGCAGGAGCTCGCACCATGAATGATCGTTTGCAAATACTGGATCGCGAACAGGCGCTTGCCCAGGCAATGCAGCTCGGCCAGTCATCCCGGATGGGACCAATGCTGGTGGCAATGGGCAAGCTCAGCCCCAAAGACTTGAACACCATTCTGGCGACCCAAAAGAAACAGGGACTGCGCTTTGGCGATGCCGCGCTGAAATTGGGGCTGGTCAGCGCCGATGACATTAACGCCATTCTGGCTGAGCAGTTTGCTTACACCCAGACACCTGCGGCATCGAGCAAACTTGACCGCCGCCTGAGCGCACTCTTTCAACCGGACAGCACCCAGGCAGAAGCACTGCGTAGCCTGCGCAGCGAGTTAATGTTGCGCTACTTCAACCCCCAACCACACCATGCGCTGGCGATAGTCAGCGCCGAAAATGCGACGACCACAGCAATCACTGCCGCCAATCTGGCGATCAGTTTTGCGCAACTCGGCCTGCGCACCCTGCTGATCGACAGCAACCTGCGTACGCCACAACTCAACGCCCTGTTTAACCTGCAGGAGCACGCGCCCGGTTTGTCCGACTGGATTGCCGAGCGCACTTCGGTGGCCCCCACGGCCATAGAGCAAGTGCGCTCACTGTGGGTGTTACCTGCCGGCACCCGCGCGCCCAACCCTCAGGAATTGCTCGCCAGCAAACACTATCAGGAGCGGGTGAACCCGCTGATCCAGCACTTTGATATCACCCTGATCAGCACCGCACCGATGGACTCAAATCGCGATGCACAACTGGTCGCCGCACAGGCGGGAGCAGCCCTGTTAATTGCGCAACAACATGTCACTCACACCAAAGCGCTGGTTGCCATTGGCAACCGCTTGCGCGAATTAGGTGTGCGCCTGTTGGGCACAACCCTGCTCGGCTAGTGGCGGTTGCAGACGATACACACGAGGTAAGGATGAACTACCCGCAGGCCTGCCCGACTATTCCCCCCCTGCCCGCCAGTGCGCATCTGGTGCGGGAGCAACGCTGGCTGAACGATCAGCGACTGGTCACTTTTATCATTGTCGCCAGTGTCGGCTACCAGGCGGTGTTGTGCCTGCTCAATACCCTCGTCCTGCCTATGTCACGCTCGCTCGTGGGTTTGGCCGAGGCAATTATCCTGATGGCATGTGTGCCGCTATTGGTACGGCGGCTATTGCCGGGGGTGGTCATTCTCGCCTGTCTCGCCGCTGCCATGCTGTGTTTGCTGAGCATCATCAACAACCAGGTTAACGTCAAAGCGTTTCGCGATATTGCCATACCCCTCTGCTACTTCTGGCTGGGGTGTAACATCGGGCGGCTGGAGCTGGCTGATCGCGCGCTTAAAGTGGCGATTTGCATGGTCTTGGCGATGGGCATGTTTGAGTTGCTGCTACTTGATCGCTACACCCGCTGGTTTGATATTTTCAGCTACTACGTCAGCATCGGCTCTATTGATCCTGCGATGGACTTTGTCCGGGAAGACCGCCTGCAAGCCAATGGTATGCGCCCCGAAGGTATAGGCCGCACCCTGCTCCCCGGCCTGCTTGGCCCGCATCGGGTCTCCTCGGTTTTCCTCGAACCGGTATCGCTCGGCAACTTTGCCAGCCTTTGCGCCGCTTGGGGGCTTGCCCGCACACACTGGCGCGATGGGATATTTTTTGTAGTGGCCGCGGTGATAATGATGGTGCTGTGCGATTCGCGATTCGCGCTGATGACCGTGAGTAGCTTTGTAGTGCTGCGCCTGCTGGTGCACGGCAGCCTGCTTAATTTTTGTATCTTCGCCCCTATCGCCGCCATCCTCCTGCTCTTGGTCATTGGCTACACAACCCCCAACGAAACAGGGCGGATTCTCAATGACGACTTGCAAGGGCGCCTCGCCTACAGCGGTTGGTCGCTACTGCAATTTGACGCCCTCAAACTACTCGGTATAGGTCACACCAAGGTTTATTACGATGAGGGCTATGCCCATACCCTGGCCACGTTTGGGCTACCAATGGCGCTGGTGTTTTGGTGCAGCTTCTGGCTATTACCCATCAGCTCCGCTACCAGCCAGCGTTTTCGGGCGATGGTATCGCTCTACATCGCGCTGATTCTCTGTATCAGTGGCTTTTCATTTTTTGCACTCAAAAGCGCCGGCTTACTCTGGTTTTTAGTGGGTTGCAGCCTGCAAAAGCCTGCACCTACTCCCGGGCAACCCAGCTATACCGGAGGAAAAGATGCCAGTTAGCTCCCCCATTAAAGTCACCCACATAGTGCGCCAATACCTGCCGTCCATTGGCGGGATGGAAGAAGTGGTGCGCAATATTGCTCGCCACCAGTTACATCAAGGCCAAGGCGCCACGCGGATCATTACCCTCAATCGCCTGTTTCGTAACTCCAGTGAGTTGTTGCCCCAGCAAGAGACGATTGAGGGAATTGAAGTCATCCGCCTGCCCTACATGGGTTCCAGCCGCTACCCCCTGTGCCCCGGCGTTTTTAAATACCTGAAGGATGCCGATGTAATACATGTGCATGGCGTGGACTTTTTTTACGACTTCCTCGCTGCCACCAAATGGCTACATCGTCGCCCGCTGGTGCTATCCACCCATGGAGGGTTCTTCCATACCCGCTTTGCCTCGCGCGCCAAACAGGCGTATTTCCACAGTGTTACGCGCCTCTCCGCCAATGCTTACAACCGGGTGGTTGCCACCAGTGCCAATGACGGCGACTTGTTTGGACAAATCATGGATCAGCACAAACTGCAGGTCATTGAGAATGGGGTGGATGTGGAAAAGTATGCAGGTAGCGCCGCACCACAACTCACACCAACGCTGATGTATTTTGGCCGCTGGTCATCCAATAAAGGGCTGATTCCTGCATTGGAATTGTTCGCTGAACTGCTGCGGCAGCGCCCCGAATGGCGCTTGATTATCGCCGGGCGCGAATACGATCACAGCCTCGCCGAGCTGCAAGCAGCCACGCAATCCTTGGGTATTAGCCATGCTGTGACCTTGGCCGCTAACCCCAGCGACGAGGAAATCAAACACCTGCTCAACCAAGCCAGCTATTTCATCTGCCTGTCGGATCACGAAGGTTTTGGTATAGCGCCGATAGAAGCAATGAGTGCCGGGCTCACACCCATTCTCAGTGCGATTCCACCCTTTCGGCGGCTGCATGGGGAATCTGGCTTGGGGTTCTGTTTTGAGCCGGCAACGCAACAGCACGCGGCAATCGCCCAGCTGCTGGAACTTCACGATCAAGGCGAGCAGGCTTACCAGCAGCGCGTGAAAGCCGCGCAGGCGTTTGCGATTCGCTATGCCTGGCCGCAAGTGGCTGATCGCTACCTCGCGCTTTACGATCAATTGCGGAAGGCATCATGAATATTCTCCGGTGTCCTCCCCCCCTGAAGCGCGCCTTGGGCTTATTGAGTCTGATGTTGACGATGGTTGGCTCACCTTCACAGGCGGGTTGTTTGGATCAAGCGCGGCTGACCGGCGTCAATCTCGCCGGGGCGGAGTTCAATACCAAAGCCTTGCCGGGCATCGTCTATAAAAATTACACCTATCCCAGCACCGCGGAATTGAATTACATCGCCGCCCAGGGCGCCAATATGATTCGCCTGCCCTTTCGCTGGGAGCGCCTGCAACAAACGGTTAATGGCCCACTCGACCCGGCCGAGCTGGGGCGTTTGCACACTACAGTCAATAACGCCAGCGCCGCTGGGTTATGTGTACTGCTGGACGTACACAACTACGCCAAATACTACCAATACAAACTGGGCGACCCACTGCCTACACCTTCGCCCGAAGGCACCACCTTAACCACTATGTTTATCGCCTTTTGGCTGGCGCTAGCCGCCGAATTTCCGGACGCCAATAAAGTCGCCTTCGGGTTGATGAACGAACCGGCCAATATTCCGTTGAACAGCTGGGCAGTTATCGCCAAACAAACCCTCGCCGAACTGCGCGCGGCAGATGCGACCAATCTGGTCTTTGTCAGCGGTGGCCGCTGGAGTGGCCTGCACGATTGGTTTTCCGGCCTGGAATACAGCAACGCCAGCGAATTTAGTGACCTGCATGACCCGCTCAACCGCGCCATTATCGAAGTCCACCAGTACACCGACAGTGACTACTCAGGCACCCACACTACCAGCACTGGCACAGGGTGCCGCCCCGCCGATCAATTTAATGCGAAATTCGAGCGCATTACCGAGTGGGCCAAAACCCATCAGCAAACGCTGTTTTTAGGGGAGTTTGGTGTGCCGCGTAGCAGCGAATGCCTGCTCACGCTCACTCGCTTTCTGGAGTTGATGGACAACAACACCTGGCGCGGCTGGAGTTACTGGGCAGCTGGTAGTTGGTGGGGTAGCTACCCACTTGCCCTAAGCGGTGCTAACCAGGCACCTGCACCGCAATGGGAACCGTTGAAAGCCTTTTTCTTTCGCGACGGGGAAGATGAAACCAGTCCGCCGCAACCACCTGTTCCTCACCCAGCGAATCCCTAATGCTGTGAATGAAGGCCTTAATGCAGTAACCGAAGGAGAGCATCGTGACCGCACCAGAAATACTTACCCACACAGATGAATCATCCCTGACCAGCGCTCCCACGGCGCCGCAACAGAAATACCTGCTGCTCTCCGCGCACGACTACCGCTCGCCGCGCAAAGCGGGCATTCACTTTGTGGCGAGTGAATTAGCCAAAATGGGGCCGACACGCTTCTTCTCGCTGCGTTACAGCTTTTTATCGCGCTATAAACACGACCCGCGTCTGTCGCTGGACGATCAGGCAAACAAAATAGTGAACCATCAGGGTGTTGATTGTTATTTGTGGAAAACCTTGATCCACCCTATTCGCATTCGCCCGTTTGAATCACTGATGTATCACCTTTACAGCTTCGGCTTTAACGCGGTGTTACGCCGTTGGATAAAAGAATCGGATGTGATTATTTTGGAGAGCGGTGTTGCACCGATTTTTTTCGATTTAATTAAAAAATTAAATGCGCGCGCAAAAATACTTTACCGCGCCTCCGATGCACTGGACACGATTGACGCCGCAGACTATATCCGCAACACCTTTGCCCGCATCGCCAAAGAGATAGACACCATAGTCATGCCCTCCAAAGCGCTGGCCGACTCCATGCCGTCAACGCATAATCTCGCATTTGTACCGCAGGGAATTGATTATTCTGTTAATGAAAAGGCCAACCCATCGCCCTATGGCGAAGGCATACATGCGGTATCGGTTGGCTCCATGTTGTTTGATCCACAATTTTTTATTCTTGCGGGCAAGCGCTTTCCACATATTCATTTTCATATTATTGGTTCTTGCCAACCGCGCCACCCGGAGTACGGTGAAAATATCAGCGTGTACGGTGAAATGCCGTTTGATAAAACCCTTCCTTACATCAAACACGCCACACTCGGTATTGCGCCTTACGCCAGCGTGAACCTGCCCGCTTATTTACGCGATACCTCACTTAAACTCACGCAATATGAATTTTTTGGTTTACCCGCGATTTGCCCACATTTTATCGCCGCCGATTACCCCACCCGTTTTGGTTATGACATTGGCGATGAAAATTCCATTGCCCAAGCGATTTCACGTGCACTAAACCCACCGCAACCGCTCACCAAACGCACAGTACTGGATTGGGCGCAAGTGACCGAACGCATGCTCGCGCCCAAAAAATTCAGCGACACAGAGGTATTTGCATAATGACTACGGACACAATTAATGCAATTTCACCGGATGACATTATCCCCCTTGGCGGATTCCCTATAGTGCGCACCACCAGCGCCGCATTAATTCCGCTTTTGCAAGAAAAAATGCAGCAGCAACAAATCGCTTTATTATTTGCCAACACTAATTTTATTGTGAAATGCCAAGCCGAAAAGACCGCTCTGGCAGGCAGTGACACAATTATTGTCAACGACGGCATTGGGCTGGACATTGCCACTTGGCTCGTGCATCGCCGTCGCTTTATTGAAAATTTAAATGGTACTGATTTCACCCCGCAGTTTTTACAACAACTGGGCGCAAGTACACGGGTTTTTTTGCTCGGCGCCAAACCCGGTATTGCACAGCGCGCCGCGCAAACACTGACAACTCAATATCAGGTTAAGGTAGTCGGTGTACGCAACGGTTACGATGAAGCGCGCAACAGCGAAGAACTTATTGCCGCGATTAATGCCAGCAATGCGAATGTAGTGTTGGTCGCCATGGGCAACCCTTATCAAGAACAATGGATTTTAAAACATCGCCGCCAATTAAATGCGCCAGTGTTGATGGGTGTTGGCGCGCTACTGGATTTTCTGGCAGGCGACAAAACCCGCGCGCCCGCGTTGGTGCAACGTTTGCGATTGGAATGGTTTTATCGCTTATGCCTTGAACCTTCGCGTTTATTGCGGCGCTACACAGTGGATATCGTGCAGTTCCTCTTACTCTGCTTGCGCAGCGGTAATCGCATAGATCACCTGCGTCACTCGGAAGGATAAGACTATGAAAATTTTTGCGGCACCCGCCTTTAGCAATGAAAAGGTTAACCCCTACAACGCATTGCTCTATCGCGAATTACAACAACTCAATGCAAACGTTGAAGAATATCGCCACAGCAAAGCCCTGCGCACGCACTCTGACATAGTGCATTTTCATTGGCCGGACGGTGATATTAATCGCCCCAGCCTTGGCAAAAGCATACAGCGCATGCTGCTCCTGGCAGTCACTGTGTGTGCATTAAAATTAAAAGGTACCAAAATCGTATGGACAGTGCACAACACAGCACCTCACGATGCGCGCCGCCCGCGTTTATCAAACGCATTTATGCAGTGGTTTGCACGGCGCTGCGACGGTTTTATTTTTATGAGCGAAGCCAATCGCGCGGCGTTTTATCAGTTGTACAAAACCTCCCCCACCAGTCATTACGCCATTATTCCCCACGGTCACTATCGCGGCTGTTATCCCCCAGCCATTGATCAACAGGTTGCAAAAACCCAATTGGGGTTAGATCCAACAAAAAAAGTATTATTGTTTGTCGGGATGATAAAACCGTACAAAAATATCGACGGTTTAATGCAAGCATTTAATCAAGCCGAACTCGCGGATTATCAATTGGTTGTAGCAGGCACTGCAGACACGGCACCTACCGAGTTGCGTAGCACCATGGAAACGCTAAAAAATGCCAACACCCATTTATTCCTGCGTTTTATTCCCGACAGTGAATTGGCACTGTTTATGAGCGCAGCCGATGTAGTGATTTTGCCCTACAAAGCGATTCTCAATTCCGGGGCATTATTATTGGCGCTCTCTTACAACCGCCCGGTGATTGCACCGCATATGGGTGCCGTTGCAGAACTGCAAAAAAAACTGGGGTTGCATTGGATTTACGGTTACGCCAGTGACTTGACACCGGCAAGCCTGCAACATGCTTTACTTGCCCTCGAGCACAGCAGCCGCCCGCAAGTATGCCCGCTAGATAATTACAACTGGGATAAACTCGCGGCACAAACTCTGGATTTTTATGGTCAACTAGGCACATCGGCACACACAGCGGCCGCCTTGTCTGATTCCAAAAAAATACCCTGACTCCAATAGTGTTTGTATGAGCATTCAAAACCTATGAAAAATCTCGCGCGTCATATTTACCGCCGCATTCGTGCGCAGCTATTGCAGCGTATGATTCCCAAAAGCGACGCGCCGCTCCCCCTTAACATCGCCGAGTTGCGCATAGAAGTGATTGGATTTTTTCACAGCATTTCCGGCATTGGTGAATCTGCCCGCTTGTGCGCGCAACAATTAGCGGCAGACGGTTATCAGGTGCAATGCACCAGTGTAGAAAAGTTTTTTCACAAACCCGAAGATCTAGCATGGGACTGGCCGGCACAAAAGCCTAATTCCAGCGGGGCAACTGCCATTAATTGCCGAATCTATCACTTGAACCCACCTATGTTGCCGCCGGTGATTTTCCAAATGGGAATCACCCATTTTAAAAAAACCTACAACATCGGTTATTGGGCATGGGAGTTGGAGGCCATACCCAGCGAATGGGTTAATGCTATTCGCTATATGAATGCGATTATCACACCCTCGCGTTTTACGACTGATGTTATCCAGCGTTACACAGATTACCCGGTACTGACGGCGACCCACCCGGTTACGCGCGGTGAAGCTACCCAAGGTATGCGTGGCAAATTAAACATCCCCGAGCAGGCATTTTTGGTATCCAGCATTTTTAGTTTTGGCAGCGCGATGGAACGCAAGAATCCCCTCGCATTAGTCGCTGCGTTTAAACAAGCATTTGCTCATACGCCCGATGCTTATTTAGTGCTAAAAGCGAATACCGGTGGCGATTCACCTGAAAAGCAGCAACTGCTTGATGCTATCGCCGGGCACCCAAATATCTGTTTAATCGATCAACATTGGAGTCGCGCCGATGTGCTCGGTTTAATTCAGAGTTCCGATCTCTATGCGTCACTGCACCGCTCGGAAGGTTTTGGTTTAACACTTGCCGAAGCCATGTTGTTAGACACCCCCGTACTCGCAACCGCCTGGTCAGGGAATGTGGATTTTTGTACGGCAGAAAATAGTTTTTTAGTGCCCTGCACACCCATTGCGGTTAACTCCAATCACCCGGAGTTTCAGGAAGTTGATAACATCACTTGGGCCGATGCCGACAGTCAGGCAGCAGCACAAATACTGGGCGACATTTATCGCGATCGCACATTACTTGCCAACAGAAAATCCTGCTGTGCACAGCAAATGCAAAACTGTATCGACAGCAACAAATATGAACATGCCTTGCAGCAGTTAGTTAACGCGCGAATCAATCCTCTATGAGCCTGAAAAAAAATTTTGGTAAAAGCAGCGTCTGGATGAGTACCGCCGCGAGCGGTAATAGCCTCATCAGCCTGGTGATTTTTATTATTCTTTCCCGCCTGTTGGCGCCGGAAGAAATTGGCTTGGTTGCCTTTGCATTAATTGTGGTTGAGTTGGGTAGAGTCATTGTCAATGCCGGCTTCTCACAAGCCATCGTGCGCCACCCCGAATGGGATGAACACTACGCGGCCACTGGTTTTTATCTCAACCTGTTATTGGCATTGGTGGTTACTGCGGTTGCATTTTGGGTAGTAGCGCCACTGGTCGCTTTTTACTATGACCCGCGCGCCGAATTATTAGTACAGGTGCTTTCCGTGATCTTTTTTTTGGAGGGCGCCAAAGCAGTACATGAAGGCAAACTCAAACGAGAGTTTAATTTTCGTGCGATTGCGCTGCGCACTGTCATTGCAAGCTTGGTATCCGGCATCGCGGGGGTAGCACTGGCCTTTTTGGGCTACGGTGTTTGGGCGTTGGTATGGCAACAATTAATTAACCAGATATTCATTACCCTGCTCACTTGGAAAAGCGCACACTGGTTTCCCAGTTTGCATTTTTCTTTCCTACACACACGATCACTATTAGGTTTTTCTGCGCCGCTGACACTTGCACAACTGGTGAGTAATCTCGCGAGTAAAATATACGAATTATTGATAGGCCTCTTAATTGGCCCCGCTGCATTAGGGTTTTTCCGCGTGGGTGGGCGCGTGCTATTTATCATGCAAGAAATTGTAATAAAGCCTTTCGAGCAGGCGCTGCTACCGGCATTGTCGCGATTGAACGAGCGCGACGCACGCGCGCAGGCCACACTGCGCGTAATGCGCATCAGTGCTTATTTTACTTTCCCGATTTTTTTTGGCGCTGCGGCGCTGGGGCCTGAGTTTATTGAACTCGCCTTTACCGATAAATGGGCACAAAGCGGCCAGGTAATGACCATGTTGGCACTGGGGATTGCCCCCATGGTAATTAGTGCACAAGTGAATTCCGCACTGACCGCGAGCGGCCATACGAACTACGTTATGCTACTGGCAGTTATCACATTTGTACTGAATTGCCTGCTCGGTTTTCTGCTAGTACCTTTCGGTATCGTAGTGGCTGCGGCGGGTTATGCATTGCGCGCGTATCTAAGCATTATTTTCAATATGTTATTTTTCAAAAACATATTTAAGGTGGGCGTACTGCAACAGTTGCGCATTATAGCGCCCACGTTCACCGCAGCGTTAATCATGTTTACGCTAGTACAACTAACAAAATTTGTGTTGCCTGCTGACTGGGCGCTTGGTGTACGTTTACTGCTGCTCGCCGGTTTGGGTGGGCTGATTTATATTTTTATCATGTCGTGCATTTTTCGCGATGAAACGAAACACTTTTTAGGCGAGAGTGCGGCCATGGCGCCCGCCAAAGCAAAACCTGCTATAGAGTTTTTGCAGCGGTTGTTACGCCTGGCCTAAATTAATAGTTAAAAAATTTAATTCCATAAGTGGAGCGGAAACGCATCCAACAGCGATTGATGATCAAAACGCAACCCAGGCATGCCGCCCATTTCTTGACCTTCAGCAATTGAATTGGCAAATTGAAATTCAGATTCCAACCGCCCGGAGCCAAAATAATAGTCTTTGTATTTAAACAAGTCTTCAGTTTGCGATAAGCGCACATAGCGCGCTGGAATACCATAAGCCTCCGCAATGACCAACCCGTGGAGTGAACTCGCCAGTACCAATTTAGCTTCCAGAATTTGTTCAATCACGCGGTTCCACCCTTGCAAAGGTGAAATAACATTCGGGGTCTTGGGTGGCAATATAGATAGATCGTGTAGATTGGGTACAAATACATAATCGCGGCAGGGATTGGGCGTAAAACGTCCTTTAAATAAATGCGGCATCAGCAGTGCAGGATCACCATAAACTTTCGGTACGGTAAAACCACGGCTGCGCAAAAACTCACGGGTCAATGGGCCACGCACTGCATGCAGGTTCAAGCGTTTGGATTTGAACATGATCTCGGGTACTTTGCCATTCCAACCTGTACCCCAAATATGGTCATCATTTGCACTGTATTGCAAGATTGAACCAATGGCTAACAAGCGCGCACTTTTTGAAACTTCCTGATCCAAACTTAATCCCTGTAGTGCCAACAATTGGCGTGTAACAATTTCTGAAAGATGGTCACCAAAATTTACCCGCCCGTCACCTGGCGCCCAGTTATATAAATCCACATAAGGAAAAGGTAAACGCGGTTTCAGTTCAGTAGGGGTTTCCCAATAAGCAGCCAGACGTTTAAACATGAATATTCCACTCATATAAGTTAAGCGTTAAAAAATTATTTTTAAAATACCAGCGCGACGCCAAGGCTTGCCTGAGCATAATCATAATCGCGATACTCTAATGGCGATTCGCGATCCACCCACTGGCTACTGAGGCGAAACTTGAGCATTTCAGAGAATTGATAAGTAAGTGCGATAGGGCTGAGTGTCGTGATGTGTTCGTCGCGGGCGGGTTCGGTTAACCGCTGCACATAAGCCTGAGTGCTGTAACCCGCCGCCATGGAGAGCGACCATTTAGCCGAAGGCTCCCACCCCAGGCTAATTCTGCTGGCGCGAACATCAGCCGGCGAGTCAGAGGTTTCACCCACCGCTGGTTCGCTTTGGCTGTAACTCAAGGACAGTGTGAGTTTTTCACTCACGGCCCAATCCAAATCCACTACGGCTTGGGTACCTGTACCGGCATTAATCTCCCCTTCGCGCTTGAAGCGCCCCAGGGTAAATCCAAGTTGCGTTTTGCGGGTCAGCGCCCAGGAACTTTCCACTTCCAGTTGGCGATAATCAAAATCCAATGAGGTAAGTGCATCAGGCAAAGGGTTTTCATAAACTCGCTCACCTTCTCGCAAACGCAAACTCAAAAACGATTTATTTGCCGTAGTGTAAGTACTGGCAACAAACCATTCATCATCATCAAAATCCAGACTTTCGCGCAGCTCATTGGAATGCGTTTGCGCTACTTGCCGCGCGCCAACAGTAAATCCAAGGCGCTGCCCTACCCCCATAGTCAATTGGCCCGCAAAGTTATCGCGTGCAACAACATCTTTATCGGCAAATTCCAAGCGATCCACCGCGTAGGCATCACGCACCCAGGTAAAATCTGTTTTTACCCGTGTGCTCCAGTCACTGCGCCAACGTGCATTGCCTTCATAAAAACTTACGTCCAAATCATCACGCTCAGCATAAGCATAATGGTTGCCACTTACGCCCAATGAAAAATCCTGTTTACTCAGGCGCTCATTAAGTGCAACTGAAATAACCGAGTGAGTGTAATGCTCGGAATCCACATCTGCACTGCGCGCAAAATTGCTGTCCCAGTGTTCATTCGCGCCCAACGACAAAGTAAAGCGATCCATCGCATAAGCAGTTGAGTTGGTCAGCCCAGCGAACAGAATTAACGCCATACCCCGCTTAACGCTGACAAGTATGGTGTTCATTTTGTTCGTGCAGCATTTAATTTCATCTGGATTAATAAACATTCTCGCCAACAAAACCTTTAAAGATTGTTTTCCATAAAATTTTTATGTCCAACAAAATTGACCAGTTACGAATATATTCCAAGTCATACGCGATGCGTCCGGACATTTTATCCAGCGTTTCCGTTTCACCACGAAAACCATTCACCTGCGCCAATCCAGTAATGCCTGGTTTTACTTTATGGCGCAACATGTAGCCTTTGATTTGCCCGCGATAAAATTCATTGTGCGCAACGGCGTGGGGGCGCGGGCCTACCAGCGACATACTGCCGGACAATACATTGAATAGCTGGGGCAATTCATCAAGCGACGTGCGGCGTAAAAAATTGCCAAACGGCGTAATGCGTGGATCGGCGCGTTTGGCTTGGGCAACACTATTGCCATCCTCACACACGGTCATGGAGCGAAATTTCCACACTTTTATTTTTTCACCCCCCATGCCATAACGCGTTTGTTTAAAAAACACGGGACCAGGCGATGTCACTTTCACACCAATCGCCACGGCTAACATAGGGATTGCCAATAAAAGTAAAATTCCAGCACCCAACACCACATCTTCCAAACGCTTCACCCAACCGTTATCAACCAGTGGCGAATCGTAAATACTCAGTGCGGGAATGCCTTGTAAACACGTGAGGCGCGAATGCAACAAATCAAAACTAAATACATCGGGTATAACATAGGGCGATACGGTAGTATCAGCCAAGCGATCAATCACAGTACGCATGCGCATTTCAGCGCGCATTGGTAAACCGACAAAAACCATGTCCAATTTGCCATCATGGGCGTCTTGATAAAGCTGCTCAAGCCCACCTTTTACTTCAATATTGTCGCCAATCAACCGCCGCCCCACTTCATGGGAGGGTGAGCGATCGTCGTAAAAGCCAATCACTTTGTAGCCCAACCATGGCATTACTTTCATGGAATTGATTAACCGTAAACCCAATTCATTGGCACCGACAATCGCTACACGGCGCGGCTCGGTTGGATGAGAGCGCAATTTGGCAAGCAGCAAACGCCGCCCAATATGCATACCCGTCATTAATACCGGCGTTGCAACCAACCAACAGACAAACGCCAATAATTCCATGGATTTAAATGGATAAATCACCAGCGCCGCAAGAATGATAAAAATAGCCGTTACCAGCCAGGCAAATAATATTCGACCAGCCAAATCCAGCATGGAATGACCGCGCCACAAATAATAAACTTCATTGCCCTCGGCAAAAAAACCAAAAACAATAACGGCGGTAATTGCAAAGGTAGTGTAAAGATTTGTCCACTCAAGCCCTAGCATGTTAAGCCCGAGCCAAAGTATGGATACGATCAGCGCGCTATCAATCGCACGAAATAGCGCGAGGATTTTTGAATGGTGAAGCCGTATAACCGGCGGTTCATTTGATAAGGTTACAGGGCTAACAAGCGCCCGATTGACCGATAGATTGCTCATACTCCCTCCACGCAATGTACTTCATCATGCCATCAGCATTTGTTTACTAGCAGGATATAGAAGGCATTAATCAGGCCATAAAGAATGCAACATCACGATTACGTGACGAAGTTTTAAAAAAATCGATATTTGTCGCCAAATCAACTAAAATTGACGCCAAAAACAGCAATCATCAATCCGCTTTTGATAAAAATATTTGTAATTTTTATAATTTTTCTGCCCCAGCAAAACGCACTGTTTTTTTTAAAAGCACCGATCCAACGCAAAAACATTTTTCTTTATGAACACTAACTGAATAATCACTCTAAAAATTAATTAAGACGCCATGACAGCACTGAAATATTTAACCGGCTACTCCGCCGATACACTGCAAAAAGTGAACACGCTTATTGAAGAGAAAAAGCTGGCTGAGGTATTACTAAAACGCTACCCAAATGTTCATCAAGTGCGCACTGATGGTGCGCTATATCAATATACGCAACAAATTAAAGCGGATTTTATGGGCAAGACCCAACCTTTGAACCGGGTCAGTTATGACAGCAAAATAAAAGTGATCCAGCATGCACTGGGGCAACACCACTACATTAGCCGCATTCACGGAGGGAAACTTAAAACCGTGAACGAGATCAAAATTGCCAGTGTATTCAGAACCGCACCAGAAGCATTTTTAAAAATGATTATCGTACATGAGCTGGCACATTTTAAAGAGAAGGAGCACAACAAAGCGTTTTATCAACTCTGCTGTCATATGGAGCCACAGTATCACCAATATGAATTTGATCTTCGTCTGTACTTAACCCAACTGGATTTATTTGGGGATATATATACCTAAATTATTACCGCCCTATTACCTTGCTTAACAAGAGCCAGAAAAAAACATGAAAGACTTGATGCACACCGCCTTGAATTATCTTGGCATTCCAAACAACGAATATGCTTATCTCGCGGCCGTTATTCTTGTCATCTTATTTACGTCACTTGTTATTCATTGGCTCTTGCATAAAGTGGTGATGGGTTTATTGCGTGCCAATGCCAAAAGCGCAGAACAGTTGTGGAAACGTTCATTTTATAAAAATAGATTGTTTACCCGCGTCGCCCTTACCTTGCAAGGTTTGATTATTTTTATGCAAGCACGCCTCTGGCTGGATGCGGATGATAGCGCCCTGCCAGTCATCGCCGTTATTACCAGTTTATGGGTACTACTCTACGGGCTGCTGTCAGTTTATTCGCTGCTGGATACGCTGGAAGATATTTCAAACACTAACCCTGCAGGACGTCGCCTGCCGCTACGTGGAATTTTCCAAAGCATCAAATTAATTGGCGCAACAGTGGCAATTATTTTTGCGCTGGCGTTATTGATTGGTAAATCGCCCGTGATTTTATTTAGCGGTCTTGGCGCCATGACTGCAATTTTATTATTGGTATTTAAGGATCCTATTCTCGGCTTGGTAGCAGGCATTCAACTTTCCGCCAATAAAATGTTGGCGGTGGGCGATTGGCTGGAAATGCCAAAATACGGAGCGGATGGTGAAGTGACGGACATTAACCTCACCACAGTCAAAGTCCGCAACTGGGATAAAACCATTACAACGATTCCCACTTATGCACTGATTGCTGACTCATTTAAAAATTGGCGAGGCATGGCGGAAGCGGGTGGTCGCCGTATAAAACGCGCTATCAATATCGATGCAACCAGCGTTCACTTTCTTAGCGAGGAGGATGTAATGCGTTTGCGTAAAGCAAAATTACTGACTGACTATATTGAACAAAAAGCCAGGGAGATCACCGACTACAATACACAACATCAAGTTGATACCAGCTTCCCGGTCAATGGTCGTCGCTTGACGAATTTAGGAACCTTTCGCGCTTATTTGACCGCTTACATCAAAGCCAATCCTCATATTCATTTGGGTATGACGCATATGGTGCGACAACTTAGCCCCAGCGCTGAAGGTATTCCCATTGAGGTGTACGCGTTTACCAATAACACGGAATGGCTGGCTTACGAAAATATTCAGTCAGATATTTTTGATCATATTTTTGCAGTGCTGGCAGAATTTGATTTGCGGATTTATCAAGCACCCAGCGGCTATGACATGCGCCAAATCATCACTGGCAGCACTCAAAGCCACTGAGCATCCTCACAAACTTTTAATATATTCCACTAATGCCCAACGCTCTTCATCACTCAATGCCGTGCCATATTCATGGCCGGCATTGGAATTGCCCGGCAGACCTGTATCAAAAAAGCTGGTATCGGGAGCCGCACTGGAAACATGGCCAACTTTGATTACATCCAATTCAATATTACCCACATAAAATTGCGACGGGCGCTGTGCCGCGGGCAACAGTAAATCGTAAATCGTTGGCACCGAGCCATTGTGCAAATAAGGTGCAGAGGCCCATATGCCATTGATTGGGCGAGCTTTATAGCTATCGACACTGGGGGTATCGGCAGAAAGATTGGAATGATATTCACGCACAATAGTTTTGAGGGTTTGCCAGGGTTTGTTTAATAAAGTCCCCATAGCCGCATGAGTGACCAGGTCAAGTGAACTGGCTTCTGCAGTTAACTTTTTCCCAACCAACACCATGCTGCGCTCGCCTTCCAGCACCCCGGTTTTTACTTTGCGCTGACTGAAATTATGCGCCATCAATGGATCCGTCCCCACCTCCGCAACCGGCGTTAGTACCGCCCGCAGTTTGCGTTTTTTATCTGCTGCATCGACATGTGTATGGCACTCCACACAGTGCTGTTGATAAAGTTTTTTACCGGCAACTAATTTGGTTTCATCCAACTTCCCGGCAAATTCTTGCGGCCATCGCGGTGCAGTTAATTGATAAAAGGCTTTTTGAAGATCGGCAAGGTGATTAATACGAATCGAGGATGAATAGGTTAAGTGTTCTTTTTTAATTTCAATCGTGCCATAAACCGCTAGTGCAGTGATTGCATTTTGAAACAACGGGCCAGGTTCTTTATTGGGTGCTGAGGCATTCCATTGCACCAAATCCAGATGGGATGCATCCCACATCACCGGATAACTGGTGGGTGCATTAGGTGAATGAATATTTTCTGGCATATTTAACGCTTCAACTGCAATCGCATTAAAAATTTGCCCAAAGGCGTCCAAGCGACCATGACCATAAGGCACATCGGTTTTGTTATTTTCCAATCGCTGTTGCAACTGCTGCAATCGCCCATGCATTTGGACTTGTAGAGCTTGGGTAGTAAGTGAGGCTGAAGCGATGGCGCTGACCGACGGCGCTGTCCGCACATTGGAATAAAAGCGCGCAAATTTTTCGGTATCATCCAGCGTAGCCTGCAATGCAGCTACCAGTGCTGTTTCAAACGCGGTGAAATCGATCAGCGCTTGGCCGCCATCAATTCGAATACGCTGGCCGTTAATCATTACTTGACCGGTATGACAAGCCGCGCAAGTCAGGCCAACATAATCACCATGTTTTTTATCCTTATCGCGTACCACACCAATGGGTAAGCCATCCGGATTATATTTATCGGCGGCAGCAACGATAAAACCCAGCGCCGACATATGCGCCGGATCGCGAAACAGCGCTGGATTATTCGCTTGCTCCAACACGATAAACCAGTCATAGGGAATAAGCCGCGAACCAAAAGAGGTAAATGACAGTTGTTGGCGAGTTTCATGCTCCCAGCCCTGCGCAAGGTAATGGGTATCCTGCATGCTGGATACAGTGGTCGAGGCAAGTGCTGCAGTACCGCACAAGGCAAGCCACGCAAACCCGATACAACACTGGTGATGACTAACGCGAGCCAGTACTGAACCGATTTTTTTACTGTGTTTTTTGTTGTTTTTCATGCTGCATCCTCAACATTTTTATACTGCCCCTATCCGGGGCAGAAGCACACCTTAAAAATTGACTCCTTTCACTATAAGCCTCTTATTAGTCTCCTTCTATTACACCAGGTAACAAACTACACCCAACCAATACCGACACAACACCACGCGTAATTTAACGTCGCCCTCCCAACAGAGAACCAAGAATCCCGCGTACAATTTGACGGCCCAAATTACTACCAATTGCACGCGCCGCACTTTTTGCCAGCGCTTCAGTGGCCGATTCACGTCGGCTCTCAGCACGCTGTGCTTGCTGCTGGGCTTTTAGCTGTTCTTTTTGCCAGCGCTCTTGCTGTTTTTGCTGCTCTTTAGCGATGCGTTCTTGTTCGGCGCGCTGCTGTGCATTTAATTTTTCTTGCTCTGCCTGAAGCTGCTCCTGCTGCACAATCTGTGCCTGCTGGTTAACGCGCTGTTTTAAAATTTCATACGCCGACTCGCGATCCACCAGTTGCGAGTAAATGGCTTTATAAGGGGAGCGCGCCATCACTTCTGCACGCTCCTCTGCTGTTAACGGCCCAATACGTGATGCTGGCGGAGCAACCATCACCCGCTCAACCGGTGTGGGCGAGCCTTTTTCATCCAACACCGATACCAGCGCTTCTCCAATACCCAATTCAGTAATTACCGTCTCGGTAGAAAATGCCGGATTGGGGCGAAAAGTTTGCGCAGCAATTTTTACCGCCTGCTGATCTTTAGGAGTGTAGGCACGCAATGCATGTTGAATACGGTTGCCTAATTGCCCTAATACGGTATCAGGAATATCCGCCGGGCTTTGTGAGATAAAATAAATCCCTACACCCTTGGAGCGAATCAAGCGCACCACTTGTTCGATTTTGTCCACCAATAATTTGGGTGCGCCATCGAACAACAAATGTGCTTCATCAAAAAAGAATACCAGTTTGGGTTTATCGGCATCGCCCTGTTCAGGCAAATTCTCAAATAATTCGGAAATTAACCAAAGTAAAAAAATTGCATAAAGTTTTGGCTGATTAACCAAGGTGGTGGCATCGAGAATATTAATCACACCCGTGCCTTCCAAAGTGACTTGCATCAGGTGATTAAGGTCCAGCGCTGGCTCACCAAAAAATTTATCCGCCCCCTCCTGTTCCAACATCATCAAGCGGCGCTGAATAGCGGCAATGCTTGCCTCACTTAAACCGCCGTATTCGTCTTCCAGATTTTTGCGCTCATCCTTCATCCAATTGAGCATGGCTTGTAAATCTTTTAAATCCAGCAACAACATGCCCTGGTCATCGGCAATTTTAAACGCGGCATAGAGCACGCCGGTTTGGGTTTCATTCAAATCAAAAAAGTTGGCGAGCAATAGCGGGCCAAAATCAGAAATAGTGGCGCGTACCGGATGGCCTTGTTTGGCATACAAATCCCAGAATACACAGGGAAATAACCGCTGCTGGTAATCGCTGATATTCATCAGCTGCACTCGCTCATCCACTTTAGGGTGAGGTTTGCCCGCTTTGGCAAGGCCAGAGAGGTCGCCCTTGATATCCGCCATAAATACCGGCACGCCGGCCTTGGCAAAACCTTCGGCGAGCACCTGTAAACTCACCGTTTTGCCCGTGCCCGTGGCACCGGCAATCAAACCGTGGCGATTTGCCATACGCAGATTTAAATGCACCGACTGGGTGCCGTTGCCGCCAATAAGATAATGTTGGGTCATAAATTCTCCGTCACTCTGCACGAAATCAATTTATTAGTGTTGCGCGTAAAGTTTACGCAATTGATGTTTGGGCGTTTTTGTTAGTTGGTGCATAAAACCAAAGGATAGATCATTGAGCCCCTGCTGCGCACGCAGCTCCTCCAATAAACTCAACCACAAATGCGCGGTGACCTCTGCATCAGCCAAAGCGCGGTGATAGACACCCTCGGTCGGTAAGTTTTTATAGGCAGCCAAAGTAGCTAATTGATGATTGGGCGCCTGTTGAAATATTCGGCGCGCCGCCAATAAACTGCAGGCAATACCTGACGAAAAGTATTTTTTGATCCGCTTGAATTCGGCGCGTAGAAACCGCTCGTCAAAACTGGCGTTGTGCGCAACCAGATTGTGACCGGCGATAAAATCGTAAAAATCGCTCATTACCTCGGCATTATTGCGCGCCTCTTTTACCATCGCATTGGTGATACCGGTGAGATTTTCAATAAACAGTGGAATACGCACACCAGGATTCATCACCTGCTGGAAGCGATCAGTGATACGCCCATGCTCAATTAATACTGCACCAATTTCTATCGCGCGATCGCCCATATCAGGCGACAAGCCGGTAGTTTCAAAGTCGAAAACTATTACACTGGCAGCGGAACGCCGGTGAAAATCCAATGTTGTCATTTAATAGCCCAGCAATTACCCGATGAAAATTGAACAAAGAAAAAAGAGCGCCAATGCGCTCTTTTAAATTGAAATTATTGCGCCGATGGCACCAGCTGCACCCGCGGGGGGCCGCCTAATTTAATGTCGCCACGCACGCGATAGCCCGGCAAGGCGTCGCGCATTTTTTGATAGATCCAGCGCCCCTCTACATCACTGCGAGCGATAATCATGGCCAGGCTATCCGTCGCTTTGAGTTTTTGTGCAATTTCATTAATGCGCGCTAATATTTGTGGATCATCTTTTCCCAGCAAGCTGGCTTCTAATAAAAATTCATTGGCACCGCCACGATAAGGCTCTACGGGTGGCGCGGATTTAATTTGCTCGGTAAGCGCCGCCGAAACCTCCTTAATTAACAAGTTGTTCGGGTCGACGATGCGGGCATTGTTGAGCATGGTCGTCGCTTGGGTGTAGTTGCCGCGGGCTGCAGCCTGACGAGCCAGATCTACATAGCGCATAACGATGCCCTGCAACCCACCCTTGGCGCGCTGGTTGTTGGGATCGAGTTTTAACACTGCATGGAAAAAATCATAAGCGTTGTCATTGGCAGGCGTGAGCAATTGATCTCGCGACAGGGTGTACTCCCCGTTAAGTAGCAGCATGCGAACCACCTGCTGCTCTTTGGTGATCACCGGAACCGGTGGTGCTACTGGCGCAGGTGCTACAGGAGCGGGTTTTTTCTGATTCGCATAAAAAGGAAGCTGACAGGCACTGAGGCTGAAAAACACTGCCATACACAATGCACTGCGACCAACAAAATTAAACATAACGCCTTTTCTCTGTACTGAAAGATGAGTTGTGTGTTGCGTTAGAAAAATCGAACATCGCATAGAATGATTGCGATTACCGATTGTCTAGAAGGCTGCGTATGTTACTGTAAGTCGCGCCCAAGGACACCAGAACCTGGGCACTCCCCAGCCAATTTGATCAAGATACGTTTCCATGTATATGAGAATGCAAAAGACTCGCCACCCATTTATCAAATTCCCGAGCTGCACTGGCGTCATCGCCCTGCTGCTCGCCAGTGTTATCTCATTTGCTGCGCCTGCTTATGCCCAGGATCCCTTTGCTAAAAACACCAGCACTAACAACAGCAATAGCCTGCTGGGCGCACAGGATGAATTTTTGCCGGTTGCCGAGGCATTCAAACCGAGCTTCGAGATATCCCGCGAACAGCTGACATTAAGCTGGACTATTGCAGATAAATACTACCTTTATGAAGAGCGCTTTAAGTTTAAAGCCGATCAAGCCATCACGCTGACCCCCATCTATAGCCCAGGCAAGATGAAGTATGACGAGTTGTTTGAGCGCGAAACCATGGTGCACTACCAACAAGTCAGTGCGACATTTGATATCAGCGCGATTCAACAATCTTTTACGCTGAAGCTTGAATACCAAGGCTGCGCCGATGCTGGCCTCTGTTATCCACCACAAAAACTTACCTTGAGAGTTGACCCTGTTGCACTGACCGTAACGGAGCAAATCCCCACCGCATCATTAATAGCCCCAACAACTCCAGCAACTACCGACACACCGACAACAGATTCAAACTGGCTACTGCAAGCCATGCTGCTCGCCTTGTTAGGCGGCATGATTCTGAACCTGATGCCCTGCGTTTTTCCGGTGCTATCTATTAAGGTGATGAGCCTTGCGGCTGCCGATCGCAGCCGGTTAGCACTGCACGGCTGGGTTTACACGCTGGGTATTGTGGTGTGTTTTGTGGGATTTGCCATCGCGTTGATTCTGGCACGCAAAGGTGGTGAAGCGGTGGGCTGGGGCTTTCAATTGCAATCGCCCGGGTTAATTGCCGCACTGGCCTATTTATTTTTTGTGATGGGCTTGAGCATGTCCGGACTGATTCATTTTGGCGGCAGCTTGATGGGCGCCGGCCAGCGATTGACACAAAAGCCTGGCTTGAGCGGTTCATTTTTTACCGGCGTATTAGCGGCCGTAGTTGCCAGCCCCTGTACCGCTCCGTTTATGGGCGCCGCACTCGGATTTGCGCTCACTCAACCACCACTGGTCTGTATTGCTGTTTTTGCCGCGCTGGGTTTTGGTATGGCACTACCGCTGTTGCTCTTGTGCTACCTGCCTGCCTTAGCTAACCGTCTGCCCAAACCTGGCGTGTGGATGGACAACCTGAAACAGCTGCTCGCTTTCCCCCTGTACCTAAGCGCAATTTGGTTACTCTGGGTTTATGGTCGCCAGACAGGCGTTAACGGCATGGCAAGTTTGTGTATTGGCGCCGTGCTGATTGCTTTTGGCTGCTGGTTATCAGGCCGCCATACCACCGGTTTATGGCTTTGGCTGCGCCGTTTGGCGATTGCGGCCAGTTGGATTATCGCTCTTTCATTCATTTTCCAAACACCCGCTCTAAACAACCAAGCGCAGCCCCAAGGACGCTGGCAACCTTACAGCCCCGAACTACTGGCGGATTTACGCAGCCAAGGCCGCCCGGTATTTGTAAACCTGACGGCAGATTGGTGCCTCACTTGTCTGGCCAATGAACGAATCGCACTGGACACAGCTGCTGTGGAAGCCGTATTTGATGAGCTTAATGTGGCAACCATTAAAGGTGACTGGACAAATACTGACCCCAAAATCACCGAGTTACTGCAAGAATATGGCCGCAGCGGCGTTCCTCTATACCTCTGGTTTCCGGCCAACCACGCGGGCAAAGGCCAGTTATTACCCCAACTACTCACCAAAGAGTTGGTTATCAACACCTTGAAAGGCGAAGATAGGCCATAGATTCATACTTTTTGATGAAATTAGCAGCACTTACCGTCAACTTTACAAAACTTCCCGCATCGTGCCGCTATCGTGGGGGCATGATGCGGGGATAATCATGCAAAAGTGTTATTTAAGTGCCGCTTTTTAGCATCACCCTGACTAACTTCTTCAATCATGCTGGCATTTTCTGCCAACTCAACAAAATTTCGCTGCTATCGTGGACAGATCCCGGTTTTTGCGGCAAACTCTTCTCACTTTCAATCCAGACAGGCCGAGACTCGCCAGATATTGGTGAGTTCGCGCACAAAAACAGAATATCACTGCAGGATCACAGTCAATGGCAACCATTTTGGTACTTCACGGCCCCAACCTGAACCTTTTAGGGCTGCGCGAACCAGGCATCTATGGCGCCACCACACTGGAAGACATCAACCGTAAACTGACCCAAACCGCGCTTGATGCCGGCCACCACCTGCAAACCCTGCAAAGCAATGCCGAATACGAATTAATTGATCGCATTCACGATGCACGCAAAGAAGGTGTCGATTTCATCATCATCAACCCCGCCGCCTTTACCCACACTAGCGTTGCACTGCGCGATGCGTTACTTGGCGTTGGCATTCCGTTTATCGAAGTGCACTTATCCAACGTGCACAAGCGCGAGGCCTTCCGCCACCACTCCTATTTCTCTGATGTCGCCCAAGGCGTCATCTGTGGATTTGGCGCCACCAGTTACGACCTGGCGCTGCAAGCTGCTTTCACCCTGATCAAATAGCACCCTATTTATCGGGTCCAATTCAATATCAACCAACAACCTAATGTTGCCAAAGAGGACACTATGGATATTCGCAAAATTAAAAAACTGATCGAGCTGCTCGAAGAATCCAATATCGGCGAGCTGGAAATCAAAGAGGGCGAAGAATCTGTGCGTATCGCACGCAACAGTGGCACTACTCAATACTTCACTGCACCGCAAGGCTTTGCGGCACCCGCTCCCGCAGCGGCGGCACCCGTTGCGGCCCCCGCAGCCGCCGCACCTGCTGCTGCCCCTGTTGCAGCGGCCCCCTCTGGCCACTTGGTAAAATCACCCATGGTTGGCACCTTTTATCGCTCACCAAGCCCAGGCTCACCTTCATTCATTGAAGTGGGCAAACACGTTAAAGCGGGCGATGTCATTTGCATCATTGAAGCGATGAAAATGATGAACCAAATCGAAGCTGACAAGACTGGCGTGATCGAAGCCATTTTGGTTGAAGACGGCAGCCCCGTTGAATTCGACCAACCTCTAGTGACTATTGCCTAACCATTTGTTGTGGCTGTCGCACGCCCCTTTTTGCGCGGGCGACCTACTCACTAATCGCTGAGGATTTGGTTTATGTTCGATAAAATTTTGATCGCCAACCGTGGCGAAATCGCGTTGCGCGTGTTGCGCGCCTGTAAAGAGTTAGGCATCAAGACTGTTGCTGTTCACTCACAGGTTGACCGCGATTTAAAACACGTTCGCCTGGCGGACGAATCGGTGTGTATCGGGCCAAACCCGTCACCCAAAAGCTACCTGAACGTTCCGGCGATTATTTCCGCCATGGAGATCACTGACGCGGAAGCCGTTCACCCGGGTTATGGTTTCCTTGCTGAAAACGCCGATTTTGCCGAGCGCGTGCAAAACAGCGGTTTTACCTTTATCGGCCCGGATCCTGCGGTTATTCGCATGATGGGCGACAAGGTAGAAGCGATTAAAGCGATGAAAAAAGCTGGCGTGCCTACGGTTCCGGGTTCCGACGGCCCACTGCCAGAAGACCCCGAAGAGTGCATGAAAATCGCCAAGCGTATTGGCTACCCAATTATCATCAAAGCGGCAGCTGGTGGCGGTGGTCGCGGTATGCGCGTAGTACACACCGAAGCAGCGCTGATCAGCTCCATCCATGTTACTCAGGGTGAAGCCAAAGCAGCATTTGGCGATGGCACTGTGTACATGGAGAAATTCCTGCAAAATCCGCGTCACGTAGAAGTACAAATCCTGTCTGACGGCCAGGGTCACGCCATCCACTTGGGTGATCGTGATTGCTCACTGCAGCGCCGCCACCAAAAAGTGTTGGAAGAGGCACCCGCACCCGGCATTCCACAAGAAATCCGCGAGGAAACCTACGCCGCTTGTGTAAAAGCGTGTATCGATATTGGTTACAAGGGCGCCGGTACTTTTGAGTTTTTGTACGA
The DNA here is from genome assembly GCF_000263355.1 of Cellvibrio sp. BR. Classification (NCBI taxonomy): domain Bacteria; kingdom Pseudomonadati; phylum Pseudomonadota; class Gammaproteobacteria; order Cellvibrionales; family Cellvibrionaceae; genus Cellvibrio; species Cellvibrio sp. BR. The sequence continues at coordinate 332,768 of NZ_JH668203.1, forward strand.
AGATGGCCGCTTCTACTTTATCGAGATGAACACCCGTATCCAGGTGGAACATCCGGTTTCAGAAATGGTAACCGGCATCGATTTGATCAAAGAGCAAATTCGCGTTTGCTCAGGTTTACCACTTTCATACAAGCAGTCCGATGTGATTATTCGCGGCCACTCGTTTGAATGCCGTATCAACGCTGAAGACCCAAAAACCTTTATGCCCTGCCCTGGTTTGGTTAAAGGCTTTCACGCCCCCGGCGGCTTGGGTGTACGCGTGGATTCACACCTGTACAACGGCTACACAGTGCCGCCAAACTACGATTCCATGATCGCCAAAATCATCACCTTTGGTGACACCCGCGAGATCGCCTTGAACCGTATGCGCAACGCACTGGATGAGACCATTGTGGACGGTATCCGCACCAACATTCCGCTGCAGCAGATGTTGGTACGCGATACTGAATTCCGTAAAGGCGGCGTGAACATTCACTACCTTGAGAAAAAATTGGCTGAGTAATATCAGCCGATGACTAAAGGGCGCGATTTATCGCGCCCTTTTACGTTTAGCCCCCGAAAATCAGATTCCTTTATCACCAAGAGCAGAATTCCTATGCCCTGGCTGCAACTCAAAATTATCACCTCGCGCCGCTATGCCGAATCCCTTGAGGATTCATTACTGGCGTGTGGTGCTGCATCGGTAACACTACAAGACAATGCCGACCAACCCATTCTCGAGCCGGGTTTGGGCGAAACCCCCTTGTGGGACAGTGTGAAAATCACCGGCCTGTTTGATGCGGAAATCGATACCGCCAAGACAATCACCATCGCCGAGCGACGCTTTGGCAACCCACTGCCTGAACACTATTGGGAACAGCTGGAGGACAAAGATTGGGAGCGCGAGTGGATGACCAATTATCACGCGATCCGCTGCGGTGAGCGCCTGTGGATTTGCCCCAGCTGGCAACAGCCGCCAGAGCCAGACAAAGTCAACCTGATGCTCGACCCAGGCCTCGCCTTTGGCACCGGCACCCACCCCACCACATTTTTATGTATGCAGTGGATCGACCAGCAGGACTTTAACGGACTTGAGGTAGTGGACTACGGCTGCGGTTCGGGCATTTTAGGTATTGCTGCTTTATTGCTGGGCGCCAAACGCGTTATTGGTGTCGATATAGATCCGCAAGCACTGCTCGCTACCACGGAAAACGCCAAGCGCAACAATCTGCCTGCAGATGCCATGCCCGTCTATTTACCACCGAACTGCCCTGCCGTAAAAGTAGACGTGATGCTTGCCAATATTCTCGCTGGGCCACTGGCCGAACTGGCACCGGCGTTAAATGCCATGACCAAAGTTGGCGGCAAACTGTGCTTATCCGGGATTTTATCGGTACAGGCCAAATCGGTTATGGCTGCTTACAAACCATGGTTTGAGTTTGATCCCATCGCCGAGCAAGAAGAATGGGTGCGCTTAACCGCCACAAAGGTGAGATAGTTGGCATTGCGATACGAGAACCTGAAACCGGTCTCGCGTCGCAATTTACCGCATGGCGCGTGAAAAGCTACACTGTGCTATTCAACAGATTGACCCGACAGGTTTAAGAGCCCACAGACATGACCTCCGCCAACAACCAGATGATCACCCGCTGCCCGAAATGTGGAACTGCATTTCGTGTAACCCAAAGCCAACTGCAATCCGCCAAGGGTGCAGTGCGCTGCGGCTCCTGCCTGAATGTTTTTAAAGCGCAGGAATATTTGGTTGACGTCAAACCCAAAACCCCACCTGCGGCACCAAACACTGTAGTAACACCGGCAATGGCGGCTACTCAAGGTAGTGCGAGCACTGCAACAATCACAGCGCAGCAACCTAAACCGCAACCGCAACTGCAAAAACCCATACTCACACGTAATGCCGCCCCCACAGTACAAGCGCAACCCGAAACTGCGCCGGTCACACGTGCGATGGAACTGAAAAAGCCAGACTTCAGCACTGCGAAGCATTTATCCCCACCGGTGGAAAAACCAGCGAGCCCGGTCCGCAGCTTTAAACCGATTCAGCTCGACGATGGCGATGACATGTTGATCAGCGATGACATGGAAGAGCCATCAGCAAGTGAGAACAAATACGAGTTTGATAGTTTTATGGATATCGACGTAAAACCGACAACCGATGTTTCACTGTTCGAGCGCAAGATCCGCCCCGAAAATGAAGATAAGGCGATCCAGGATGCCGATGAATCCTGGGCGGAAATGTTGATTGAAGACGAGGAAGAAGAGGAGCCGCAATTAGGCATAGCGCGCCCCAAATCCGACGAGGAATTGGCCGATGAAGCACTGCTTGCCAGCCACAGTACCGAGCACTATTTAGCGCAAGACAACCAGGAAACTGGCACCAGTAAACCGGCAGCACCCAAGCTGGTATTTAGCCTTATCGGGGAATCTGAACAACAAACACCGCCCTCCGATGAGCTGGTTTTTAGCGATGAGCTGGCACAAATTCCCAGCCATCAGGGGTTCAAACCCGCCATAGACGCTCGCGATGAAAGCGACGAAATGGCGGCGAATACAGCAGCAATCGGAGAAGAAGCTGCCGCAAGCGAAGACAACAATAAACGCCAAGTGAAAACCCAACCCAAAATTCGCGCCTATGATGGCTCCCGCGCCGCACTCTTGATGAATATTATTCCGGCGCCGATTGAATTCACTGCCAAAAGCATGCGCCGTTGGTACCAGCGCAAGCTTTGGACAACACTGAGCTTACTGGGGTTAATCGCATTGGCAGTGCAGATTGCCTGGTTCAAGTTCGACTCGCTTAGCCGCATTGAACCCTACCGTACCGCCTACCTGTTCGCCTGCCCTTACCTTGGCTGCGAATTACCTACACTGATTGATACCAAGCAAATTACCACCTCCAATCTGGTAGTGCGCGAACATCCCGATGCAGAGAATGCACTGGCTGTTGATGTAATGCTGGTTAACAGCGCCCCTTTCGACCAACCCTTCCCGGATCTGGTGCTAATCTTCAGTGATCTGGACAACAATCTCGTTGCCTCCCGCCGCTTCACCCCAAAAGATTATCTGGGAGGCGAACTGGCCGGCAAAGATTTAATGCCGCAGAACCAAAAGGTCTATATCACACTGGATATAGTCGACCCTGGCACAGAAGCTGTGAATTATCGTATTTACATTCCCTAGCAGCTGTCGATTGAACTCCAGTAGTTAAGCGTTAGTGGAAAAAAAGGGGGAAGTGCAATGCCGTATTCAAATCCCCCCTTTATCTGGAAACACTCCATTCTGCATGTATATCGATTACTACCGGTGCTACAGATCCTCATTGCCACCCTGGTCTACGTCTTCACCTGTACAAACCTTGCGCTTGCTGACAACAACCTCAAAGCCTCTAGCCCACTGCTAGTCACTCATAAGTTACCCGAGCTGGGCAGTAGCGAGCGCTCGCTGCACGAAGTGGAAGTACTTCGCTTAGCGCTGGACAAAACCGTCGCTGAATTTGGCCCATATGAATTGCGCGGTATCCCTCCTATGAATCGCGCCAGAACACTGGTGAGCCTCAGCCACAACCTTTACCCCAATCTCGTACTGCAAATGAGCTACGAGGACGAACTACCCGAGAAACAAAATTTAAGTTACATCCCCTTCCCCCTGGACTTGGGCGCTTTCAGCTACAGAGTCTGTTTTGCGCGCGACGAACTGCAAAACAGAAAAAAACCGATTAGCCAATTCAATGATCTGAAAAACTACACCTTCGGCTCCGGTATAGGTTGGTCAGACAGCAAGATTCTCCGCGCCAACGGCCTGAACGTTGTTGAATCCAATAGCGTGATTAGTTTGTTCCGTATGACCAAAGCAGGGCGAGTCGATTTTTTCTGCCGCGCACCGATGGAAATGGCTTTTGAGCAGCAGTTTCAAGGCAACCTGGGGCTCACTGCTGACCAGGAAATAGCCCTTTATTACCCCTTACCCAAATTCTTTTTTACCCACAAAGGCAATAAAGCCTTGCTAGCTCGCATCCAAAAGGGCTTGGAAATCGCCTATGCAGACGGCTCTTTTCATCAACTCTGGCGCAGCCGCCATGGAAAAGGCATAGAGCAAGCCAAACTAAACCAGCGCAGAATATTCAAACTGAGCAATCCATTGGTCAAAAACTTACCTCACAACTACGAAATCTACCTCCATGACCCCCTCAGCCCAGAGTAAGCAGTCGCACTGCCCCAAATCGCGTTTATTTGCAACCCAAAATCACTAAAAAAGCCTGTTTTTATCGCTCAAAAAAACGCCGTTTTTTGTATTTTTTGCGTTCCCAACCCCACCCCAAACGGGTATCATGGCGCCCCTTTGAAGCAGGCCAATAGTTCATTTTTTGTGCGGCTTTACCTAGGCTAAATCCGGAGTTTCCGGCATGAGCACAATCGCGACACCCCAATCACGTGTTTAGTATCGGTCCCTACACTATCGACAGCCAAATCATCCTTGCACCTATGGCAGGTGTGACTGATCGGCCTTTTCGTCAATTGTGTCGCTCACTGGGCGCGGGTTTGGTGATATCGGAAATGCTCACCGCCGATGCAAGCTTGTGGGGTAGTCGCAAAAGCACCCTGCGTATGGATCACACTGGCGAGGTTGAGCCTATAGCCGTGCAAATTGCCGGTGGCGACCCGCAGATGATGGCCGAAGCAGCGCGTTTAAACGCTGCCAATGGCGCCCAGATTATCGATATCAACATGGGTTGCCCGGCCAAAAAGGTGTGTAAAAAAGCCGCTGGTTCTGCGCTGCTAAAAGACGAACAACTGGTCGGCGATATTTTGCAAGCGGTGGTAAGCGCAGTAGATATTCCAGTCACGCTGAAGTTTCGCACCGGCTGGAGTACCGAAGAACGCAATGCCATTCGTATCGCCCGCATCGCGGAAGATGCCGGCATACAAGCACTGGCCTTACATGGCCGCACCCGTGCCGATGCTTTTGCCGGCGCGGCCGAATACGACACCATCGCCAGCGTAGTCAATGCCGTGAAAATTCCGGTATTTGCCAATGGCGATATAGATTCACCGCACAAAGCCAAAACCGTACTGGATTACACCGGTGCCGCGGCGGTGATGATTGGACGAGCCGCTCAAGGGCGGCCGTGGATTTTCCGGGAGATTGCGCATTACCTGCAAACCGGTGAGCAATTACCCGAACCATCTTTGACTGAAGTCAGGGATATTTTATCTAGCCATCTGCGCGAGTTATACCGTTTTTATGGTGAGTTTATGGGCCCGCGTATCGCTCGCAAACATGCGAGTTGGTATTTGCATACGGTTCCTGGCAGCGATGAATTTCGCAAAACCTTTAACGCTATAGATAACGCAGAAGAACAACAAACCAGCATTCAAAATTTCTTTGAACAGCTGCTTACGAAAGAGGAAAAAGCCGCATGAATACCGCAACTTTCTTTGCTGATGCAACTCCAGCACAAGCTGCCCCCGCTCAACCAGTACAAGCTCAATCGCTGCGCGGCTGCGTAGAGCAAGCCGTTGAAAATTATTTCAAACACCTCGACGGTCAAGACGTCAGTAATGTTTACGAAATGGTATTGGCAGAAGTAGAAGCACCGATGCTGGAAATCGTCTTGAAATACACCCGTCACAACCAAACTCGCGCGGCACAAGTGTTAGGTTTGAACCGTGGCACACTGCGTAAAAAATTAAAGCAATACGGCCTTCTGTAATTTTTTACTACGCCTTGGGAGGTTAAAAACCCTAGCGCAAATCAAAAAGGGGTGGTGATTCGTTTCCACCCCTTTTGCTTTTTAGCCGATTCCATTTTTACGACTTCATCTTTTTTACGACTTCATCTTCACAGGAAATGCGTATGTCTACTACTTCTGATCTTGTTGCAGTAAAACGCGCGCTTATTAGCGTGTCTGATAAAACCGGCATTGTTGAATTTGCCCAAGCCCTTCACGCCCAAGGCGTGGAAATTTTATCAACCGGTGGCACTTTTAAATTGCTGACCGACAACAAGATCCCTGCCATTGAAGTGTCTGACTACACCGGCTTCCCGGAGATGATGGACGGCCGTGTTAAAACCCTGCACCCCAAAGTACACGGCGGCATCTTGGGTCGTCGCGGCACCGATGAAGCCATCATGCGCGAACACGGCATCAACGCTATCGACATGGTAGTAGTGAATCTCTACCCCTTCGAAAAAACCGTTGCCAATAAAGATTGCTCGCTTGAAGACGCAGTAGAAAATATTGATATCGGCGGCCCAACCATGGTTCGCGCGGCAGCAAAAAATCACGCCCATGTAAATATCGTTGTTAACGCTGCTGACTACGCGACTATTCTCGCGGAAATGCAAGCCAACAACGGCAGCACCTCATTAAAAACCCGTTTCAATTTGGCGATTAAAGCCTACGAACACACAGCAGCTTACGATGGTGCCATCGCCAATTATTTTGGCCGTTTGGTAGAAGGCGGCAGCGCCGATTTTCCACGCACCTTCAACAGCCAATTTATCAAAGCGCAAGAAATGCGTTACGGTGAAAACCCACATCAAAAAGCAGCGTTTTATGTGGAAAAAAATCCCCAGGAAGCAAGCATTGCCACTGCCAGACAATTGCAAGGTAAAGAGCTGTCCTACAACAACGTGGCGGATACCGATGCCGCACTGGAAACTGTTAAGTGTTTCACTGAGCCAGCATGTGTCATTGTTAAACACGCCAACCCCTGCGGTGTGGCAGTTGCCACCAACATTAAAGATGCCTACGACCTGGCTTACGCGACCGATACCGAATCGGCTTTCGGCGGGATTATCGCCTTTAACCGCGAATTGGATGCCGCGACCGCACAGGCGATTGTTGAGCGTCAATTTGTTGAAGTGATTATCGCCCCGAGCGTTTCTGCAGAGGCGGTTGAAGTAGTAAAAGCCAAACAAAACGTGCGTCTGCTTGCCTGTGGCGAATGGGGCACCGAGCGTATCGGCGGATTGGATTACAAACGCGTCAACGGCGGCTTGTTAGTACAGGATCGCGACAACGGTATGATCACCGCCGCCGATTTAAAAATCGTTACCCAACGTGTTCCCACCGAAGACGAACTGCGCGATTTATTATTTGCTTGGAAAGTTGCCAAATTTGTTAAATCCAACGCAATTGTCTATGTCAAAAATTCACAGACCATTGGTGTAGGCGCAGGTCAAATGAGCCGCGTGAACTCTGCGCGTATCGCCGCGATTAAAGCGGAACACGCCGGTTTGCAAGTGGCGGGTTCAGTGATGGCTTCCGATGCCTTCTTCCCCTTCCGCGACGGTATTGATAACGCTGCAAAAGTAGGTATTGCCGCAGTCATTCAACCTGGCGGTTCAATGCGCGATGAAGAAGTGATCGCCGCTGCCAACGAACACGGCATGGCGATGGTATTTACCGGTATGCGTCACTTCCGTCATTAATTGAATTCGATAATTTCGTAGATTGGGCAGCAATGCCCAATGTAGTCACAAAATTAATTGGTGTTGGGCATTGCTGCCCAACCTATGTAAACGACTCAAAAAGATATTAATTCTATGAATGTATTAATTATTGGCAGCGGCGGCCGCGAACATGCTCTCGCATGGAAAGCCGCACAAAGCGCGCAAGTCGAAAAAGTATTTGTTGCACCGGGTAATGCGGGCACAGCGCTGGAACCCAAATTAGAAAATGTTGCTATAGACGTTTTGAATTTTGAAGCACTCGCCAATTTTGCTGAAAATAATAATGTCGGCTTAACCATTGTTGGCCCCGAAGTGCCACTGGTTGCCGGTGTGGTGGATTATTTTCAAACACGCCAATTATTGTGTTTTGGCCCCAGCAAAGGCGCCGCGCAACTGGAAGGTTCTAAAGCCTTTACTAAAGATTTTCTTGCGCGTCACAAAATTCCGACTGCCGATTACCAAAACTTTATCGAAGTGGAACCTGCGCTCGCCTACCTGCGTGAGAAAGGTGCACCGATTGTAATCAAGGCCGACGGCCTCGCGGCAGGCAAAGGTGTAATCGTTGCCGAAACCCTGCAACAAGCCGAAGACGCCGTGCGCGATATGCTCTCTGGCAATGCATTTGGTGATGCCGGTTGCCGCGTAGTGATTGAAGAGTTTCTCGCCGGTGAAGAAGCCAGTTTTATTGTGATGGTGGATGGTAAAAACGTATTACCCATGGCCACCAGCCAGGATCACAAACGTGTTGGCGATGGCGACAGCGGCCCCAATACTGGCGGTATGGGCGCCTACTCTCCCGCTCCCGTAGTCACCCAAGCGGTGCACGATCGTGTAATGCAAGAAATTATTTACCCAACAGTCAACGGCATGGCGGCAGAAGGTAATACTTACGTCGGCTTTTTGTACGCGGGTTTAATGATCGATGCAGCGGGCAATTCCAAAGTGATCGAATATAACTGCCGTTTTGGCGACCCGGAAACCCAACCCATTATGTTGCGTTTACAATCGGATTTGGTGGAGTTGTGTTTAGCCGCGTTAAAAGGTGATTTGGATAAAACCACGGCCGAGTGGGATGCTCGCGCATCAGTTGGCATTGTACTTGCGGCAGGCGGTTACCCTGAGGCTTACGACAAAGGCGATGTAATTTCTGGTTTGCCCACCACCGAAGTGGCTGGCGAAAAAGTCTTTCACGCTGGTACCAGCACCAAAGAGGGCAACACCGTCACCAATGGCGGCCGTGTGCTCTGTGCCACCGCATTGGGCAACACGGTATTAGAAGCGCAGCAGCGCGCTTACCAGTTAGCAAAACGTATCAGCTGGAAAGGTATGTTTTATCGCAATGATATCGCCTACCGCGCGATTGCGCGCGAGCAAACGAAATAAGTTTGCCACCCAATAGCAGCACAAAAAAAGGAACCTTCGGGTTCCATTTTTTTATCCGCTAAATATTGATTGCAGCAACAATAAACCCTTCGCTAAAAATTCACCTTGGATTAGACTAAAAAAATAACCGTCACCCGAACACTGATATCAACAACGGCAGCAATATGATCGCAACTATTATCAGTCACCCACTCTGCCATGCGCATCAAATGCCTGAAACGCACCCGGAATGCCCTGCGCGATTGGATGCCATTAACAATCAGTTAATGGCAAATGGAATAGATGGCCTACTCTATTACCGTGATGCGCTACCTGCGAGCGACGAACAACTATTGCGCGTACATACCCCGGAACACCTACAAAAAATCGCCGCCGCTATACCCGAGCAAGGCATTCATTTTTTTGCCGATGATGTATATTTATCGCCCGCCAGCTTAACGGCAGCACGCCATGCTGCCGGCGCGGCGGTAATGGGTGTGGATATGATTATGGCAGGTACAACCGATGCGGTATTTTGCAATGTACGCCCGCCCGGTCATCACGCTGAACGCGCTCGCGCTATGGGTTTTTGCATTATTAACAATATTGCAGTGGCCGCTGCACACGCGCTGGAACACTATGGATTAAGCCGGGTGGCCATTATTGATTTTGATGTACACCACGGCAACGGTACGCAAGATATTTTTTTTAATGATGCGCGCATTTTATTTTGCTCCAGCTTTCAGTATCCGTTTTACCCACACACTAATATCGACGATGTACCTGCCCATATTATTAATACTCCACTGCCCGCAACCTGCCGCAGCCAAGGCTTTCGCGATGCCATCACTGCGCAGTGGTTACCGGCATTGAAGCAATTTAAACCGCAAATGATTTTTATCTCCGCCGGGTTTGATGCCTATATTGATGACGACATGTCGTCAATTAGTTTGGTGGAGCAAGATTACGGGTGGATCACCCAGGAATTACGCAAGCTGATGGAGGAAAGCAAAAGTGTTGCACCGCCAGACCAATGTCACGGCATAGTGTCAGTATTGGAAGGTGGATATGATTTATTAGGACTTGGGCGTTGCGCCGTTGCCCATATTAAAGCACTGGCAAAAATTCAGGGCTAATCGATAAATTTAAAACAATCACATCATCGCGATCTTATAAAACCAATACCATATCAATCAAACCTTCATCGCGATTGTACTTCACACTAAATCCCAGCTTGCGCGCCAGGTTAGCCATGCCAGAGTTTTCCAGCATAGTGCAGCCAATTAATTGTTGCGTGCCCTGCCCGCGTGCGTAATCAATCATTTTTTGCAGCATGCGCGAACCCAAACCAATGCCTTTTAAATCGCTGCGAATCGCCATGGCAAATTCAGCAAAGGTATTATCCGGGTCGCGCTGTGCACGCACCACACCTAAAATTTCTTCATTGCCACTCGCGTTTTGCGTAACTGCCACAAACGCCATCTCTCGCTCGTAATCAATTTGGGTAAGTCTCGCCAGTTGTTCATGGGAGAATTGTGGCAGCTCGGCAAAATAACGTTTGTATCTATCCTCCTTGCTTTGCGAATTATCAAACGCCTGTAAATTTAATTCATCTTCCGGGCGAATCGGGCGCAGCAATACACTGCACTCATTGCGCAGCAAAAATATTTCTTCCAACTCTTTTGGATAAGGGCGAATAGCCAGGGGGTAGGGATTTTTTTCAGCGCTGATATGAATGCTCGCTTCACTTACCACAATATTTTCTCCGGCAACTAATACCGGATTAATCAACAAACTGCGCAGCGCGGGGTGATCAATGACAATTTGACTTATTTGTGTCAGCAACAAACAAATTGATGGCATATCCAAGGGAACATACAATTCACGCTCACGAATTTTCCCCTCCGCCAAAGCCTGAATCACCATATAGCGTGCAAGCGCCATATTCAACGGTGGCAAAGCGACAACGGCATTGCGGCGAATACTCCAGTGGCTGGCCGCTTCACCCAATAGAATCACCGGGCCAAATACTGGATCAAGCTGCACTTCAACACGCAATGGAAGGGCATTATGCGTTTGTTTAATTGCTGTTTCTGCTGCAGCAACATGATTAGTTGTATTAATACCGTAATCACTTAAGAATTGCTGTGTTTCGCTGTTATCGAGCTGAGTGCGCCCCTGCGCTAATACCTGTGCAATAATCTGCTGCGCCAGTTGTGGTTGATAGGGCACTTTGTCGCTAATAGAATCCGGTGTTTCGGATAATAATTTTTGGTTGCGGCGATACTGCACCATGTGCATAAATGCACCCACTGCTCCTTCAGGTGTGCGAAAAGACGCTATACCGGCATCGGCAAAACGCAACCGTGCATTTTGTGCGGCATCCTCGCCCATCCAATTGGAAAAAATATTGGGTTTACGTCCGGTGTAATTTTTGTAAGTAGAAATAATTGCATCGGCATACACCTCACCGGGTGTAAGCGCCGAAGGTGCCTGCATAATTAATAAATTATCAACACTGTTGCTCTGTAAAATAACTTGCAATACTTTTTGATAGGTTTCCGGCGAGGCGTCCCCCAGGAGATTAATCGGATTGTTTGCCCTGCCACCGGAGTGAATCAGCGCTTGAATTTGTCCAACCAATTTTTCATCCAACACCGCTAAACGGCCACCGCGCTGCAACAGCGCATCAGTTGCCATGGCACTGGGGCCATTGCCATTGGCAATAATTACCAACTGTTCGCTGTAAATCGGCTTGCCATTCGCCAGGGTTTCTACTGCCGCTAATAATTCGCGTAGATCGCCCACCCGCAACATACCCGCACGCCGAAACGCCGCGTCATATACCGCATCGTTGCCAATTTTTTCAGCGGGCAACCGCGAGGTTAACGCGCTGGTTTCGGCATAGCTGCCCGCCTTGATAACCAGAATCGGTTTGTTAAAGGATGCGGCGCGCGCCGCGGACAAAAAGGCGCGACCGTCATAAATAGCATCGATATACAATAAAATTGCCGCCGTTTTTGTATCACGCCCGAGATAATCCAGCAGCTCATCAAAATCTATATCGACACCTTCGCCCAGCGAAATAAATTGCGAAAAACCAATTCGGCGACGGCGTGCCCAATCCAATAGGGTCACACATACCGCAGAGGATTGTGACACCACCGCAATTTTTCCCGGCGCGGCATTAATGTGGGCATAACTCGCATTTAAACCCAACTCCGGCACCAGAATACCGAGCGAATCCGGCCCGAGAATACGCACGCCCCACTCCTTGGCAATTGCCAACATTTGTTGCTGCAAATTCGTGCCTTGCGCGGTAAATAGATTATCCAGCCCCGCAGCAATGACGATGGCATTACGTGTGCCTTTGCGCCCCAACTGCAAAATGATCGCGGGCACCCGTGTCGCACGCGTACAAATAATTGCGAGATCCGGCACTAGGGGTAATTCATCTATTGAGCGATAAGCCAATACACCATTGACCGATTTGTAATGCGGCGAGACTGGCATAATCGGACCATCGAACTGGCCCTGTAACAAATTGCGCATCACTGCATTACCCGGACGATTGGGCTGATTGGAGGCACCAATCACCGCAATCGAATGAGGTTTCAGTAGTTGTTCGATGGTTTTCAGGCTCATTGTGTTTCCTTATTGTTGTTGTTTTTTCTTATTGTTTTTTCTTTTTTATTCCGCGCCATCTTCATCATCTATTTTTTGTAAACTCAATTCACCAAAACCGCTGGGCACCGCACTGGCTGCCTTGACTACCGGCGCCTCTGCAGCTGCGGGAGCAGCACCATCGGTTGCCAGCTTTATGCGCAAACGCAAATTGTTGGGTGAGTCGGCATTGGCTATAGCATCATCAAAACTGATTTTTCCGGCCATATACAATTTAAAAATCGCCCCATCAAATGTTTGCATACCGAGATTTTCAGATTTCTCCATAATCTCTTTAATTTCGGTAAACCGATTTTTAAAAATTAATTCCTGAATTGTTTTGGTGCCGAGCAATACTTCAACTGCCGCGCAGCGTTTGCCATCCACAGTGGGCACTAAACGCTGGGAGACAAAAGCGCGCAAGTTTTGCGACAGGCCCATTAATAATTGCGGGCGGCGTTCCTCGGGAAATAAATTCACAATGCGCTCCAGTGCCTGGTTGGCGTTATTGGCGTGCAAGGTGGAAATAGCCAAATGTCCGGTTTCAGCAAATTCCAGCGCGTGTTCCATGGTTTCACGATCACGAATTTCACCAATCAAAATCACATCGGGTGCTTGACGCAGAGTATTTTTAAGTGCCGCTTTGTAGCTGCGAGTATCCACGCCGACTTCGCGCTGATTGATCACACTGCGTTTGTGTTTATGGACAAACTCAACCGGATCCTCAATGGTAATAATATGACCGCCGCTGGACGAATTGCGATGGTCAATCAGTGCTGCCAGCGATGTCGATTTACCCGAGCCGGTGCCACCGACAAACAGCACCAAACCGCGTTTGGTCATAATCACATCTTTTAATACCTCGGGCAGGCCGAGGTCATCAAATTGGGGAATATCAGTTTTAATATTGCGCGCTACAATCGCCACTTCATTGCGTTGTTTAAAAATATTAATGCGGAAGCGACCGACACCGTGAATCGAAATCGCCAGATTCATTTCCAGCTCTTGCGCAAAAATATTGCGCTGCTCCTCATCCATAATGGCATTGGCGATGCGCTCAATTTCACCGGGTTTAAACGGCTCGGAGGTGAGCGGTTTTAATACCCCCTGAAATTTTGCACAGGGTGGTGCACCGGTGCTGAGATATAAATCCGAGCCATCTTTTTTAGCGAGAATATTCAGGTATTGATCGATAGGCGTTGCCATACAAAAGTCCTGTCACAATGAAATTCCTGCCGTTCAGGCAATAGCAAAAGTATAGGCACTAATCGCTAATCAGCCCGATTGATTTTACTCAGCGCTCTATGGCAAAAGTGCAGCAACAAAAGCGATTTCCACCAACATCGCCGGATCGAGCAGTTCCACCTTAATGCAGGCACGCGAAGGTGCGCAGCCCTCAGGCAGCCAAGCCTCCCAAGCCGCATTGAGCGCGGCGATATTTTCTTTATCAGTCAGATAAATAGTGGCCGACAGCAGACGGGTTTTATCGCTGCCAATCGCCGCCAGTGTCAACTCTGCCTGCACCAAAATTTGCGCTATCTGTTCAACCATTGTGCAGCCGGTATTATTGGGCACCTCTACAAAGTGTGCGATGCCATTAAAAATAGTGGCATCTGACCAGCGCGAGGCAGGGTTTAAACGTTGGATCGTCATATCAGTTCCCAATTTCTTGTGTGTGTAAAAAGATTGTGGCGCCTATAATAGCCGCCTTTGCCAAACCCCTCCCATGAATCTATTGATGAAGCGATTACTCTTATGGCCCTAACCTCGATTGTTGCTCACCGTATTTATCGCCACAGCCCCGGTGGCGCATTTGAGTTACAGCTGCGCAGCGAGGTATTTGAACTCAATGGCAAACTCGAAGAGCTGGCCTATGAATTAAAAACCCAATTTATCCGCAAGGGCGGCAAGAGCTACGGCCGCTTCTCCGATGAGCTGGGTGAGTTTCCCCTGCCCGCTTGGTTGCGCGACTGCCGCGAAGAGCGTTTGGGTTTTCTCAGTTTCAGCCACAAAGCCATGCAACAATTCCAACAGGCGCTGGAAAAAGCCGAATCGCTGTTGGATGCCTATATCGTTTTTGTCGAAGAGAAGCTGGAAGTGGGTGATACCTTGAGTGTGTATCTGGTTGAACACCAAAGCGGTTTGTATCTGGATGGAGAACTGGCGCTTGATGAATCACTCTTTCTGGATACCAGCGGCTTTACCCTCGCCGCTAAAATCCAACTGAATGACTGGACTAGTGGTGACTCCACCACCTATTTGACACTGATGCGCGCGCGTAGCGATAAAGATATCGCCGAAGCCTTCACCCACTTTATCGCTTTCACCGATAAGCAGGATATCAAACAGGAAACCGCTGAATTTTTAAAAGTGGTCGATGACTTCAGCAATACACTGGATGAAAGCACCGCCCGCATCACCCGCACCAAGGTAGTTGATTACTGTTTGGAGCAAAATAAAGCCGGCAAGGCGGTGACTATTGCCGATCTATCCACCACCCTTGCAGAAGAAGTAAAAAGCTACGAACCGGAGCGGTTTGTACGCTATGTGGAGAGCACCAAACCCGACATCAAACCCGAATTTATTCCACACGCGGGTCAGATCCGCAGCTATGTCCGTATCAGTGGCCGCAATGATTCACTCAGCATGAGTTTTGCGTCAGATTGTTTGGGGCGCGAGATAGAATATGATCCAGAGCAGGATACCCTCACCATTCGCAATTTACCGCCAGCTCTTAAAGCTCGGTTAATTAAGCATTTGAAAGAAGCGCAGTAATCCGCTCTAATCTGTTGCGTGACTCGCATCACACAACAGACTTCAATCAATGAAAGAACTAATAATAATGATCGCCCAAGCCATAGCACCAAAAGCTCACATCCTATAACCAAATAAACTAACCCATCGCTTGAAAAAGCAGACGACTGGTCATATATTAACACCATGAGTAAACGCGAACTGAAAAAAGATCATCTCCTTGACGCTGGCCTGAAGGTTATGGCTACCCGTGGCTACAATGGCACCAGCATTCAGGACATAGTCAACGCCGCCGATGTACCCAAAGGCTCCTTCTATACCTACTTCAAAAGCAAAGAAGATTTTGCGATTGAAGCACTAGAGAAAGTGACCGAAGAGCGCATGATTCAAAATCGCCACCTACTCAACGACCGCAGTATTCCGCCGCAGGAACGACTTATCCGCTTTTTTGTAGCAAATATTGGCGGCTGTGAGGAAAACCTCAATGGTGGCTGCTTTATTGGCAACATGTGTCAGGAGATGTCGGAATCAAGCGAAGCCATTCGCTTGAAAGTACGGCAGATGCTGCGCAACAGCACACAAGCTATCGAAGATGTGCTGGAAGAAGCGCGGCTCAAAGATGGCCTTGAAAGCCAATTGCCCTCCGCTATTTTGGCAGAATTTTTATTTAATGCCTGGGAGGGTACGGTAATGCGCATGAAAGCATCAAAATGTCGCGAACCGTTAAACGCCTTTTTAACTGTACTACCCGAAATATTTACCAAAAAATAGCTCAAACAGGCGTAAAACTCGCCTGGATATCAAAGCTATAACAAAAGCGTTGTAAGAACGCTTTTGTCTTCATAAGAATAAGATGACCAGTCAGCTTTTTAACTAATGAGGCAAAGCTTCAATTTAGGCGATTTTTTTCGCCTATTTTTTGGCACAAAAAGAAGACGACTGGTCATTTAATTGACGCTAATTTAAATACAGGTAACAAAAAGAAGGAGTTACCAATGAATACTCGCCCCGGTACACAAGCCCACCATAAATCATTGGTGTTGGTTCAAGCTGTTGTAATTCAGCTTATTGCACTCAGTCTTTTAATCAGTATTAGCAGTTTCGCCGATGCTAAAACTGATGACTACTTGCGCTCACAACAGCCCGAATGGTTGAAGCTCGCATCCGTAGTTGAGGATGAAAAGCGCCCACTGCTTCAGCTAGACTACCCTGACATCAACAGCCATCGAAGCTGGGCTTTTGCATTTGACAATGATTTTTTAGTACCCGGTCACAGAGACCAGGACTATACCTATGGCCTGAACTTTACCCAAACGGGTCCATCAGCTGCAGAGAGCAAGTTGGGATTGAACAACTTATTAACCAATATCGATAACTGGCTCGGCAATAAACATGCGTCAATCAGCCAGCAAGAGATTACCAGTCGTGAGATAGGTGCTTTTGGTTTCACTCCAGAAGACATAGCTGTCTTCATTGCAAACCCCGAGGATCGCCCCTACGCAAGTTTGGTGTATCTATCAAATACACGGGAACAAATTGACTTGGTGGAGAATGTCGCGTGGAAAAGCACACTGACCCTTGGCGTTCTTGGACTCGATGTGGTCGGAGAATTGCAAAACCATGTGCATAAAGCAGTAGCCGGCAAACAGGCACAGGGTTGGGACAATCAAATCAGTGACGGTGGTGAATTAACCGGTCGTTATGTTCTAGCGCGCCAACAATATTTTGACCAGCTGTCGGATAAGGTTGAGATCAAAAGCACTATTCAAGGATCTATAGGTTACCTGACAGAAGCAAGTTGGGGGCTCAGCTTGCGCGCGGGTCGCATTCACAGTCCTTGGTCATCATTCAACCCTGAATTGGCAAGTTATGGGGAGAAGTCGTCTTATTCAAGCAGTGCAAAAGCAGTTAATGAACGTTATTTCTGGACCGGATTCACCATCAAGGCCCGCGCTTATAATGCATTTTTACAAGGACAATTTCGCAATAGTGCGGTCACGTACGAACACAGTCAATTGCGCCCTTTACTAGTGGAGGCTTGGGCCGGTTACACTTTTGCATTTCAAAATGGTTATCGAATCAGCTATGTAATACGTGGACACAGCTCGGAAATTAAATACGGTGCAGGTGATCGCAGCTTGGTGTGGGGCGGAATTATTGTTGCGCGCAGTATTTAAGACTGCGCGCAACAAATCAATCACTTCAATAACGGCGAGTTCAGTGCATTGATATCAGAACCGACAAGCTTTTCAGTTGCCGCGCGTAAATCATCAAAAGAAACTTTGCGTTTTTCCATTAATTGGCGAGTGACATCATCCAAGTCATATTTTTTATTACTGCGTTTTTTTATCTCCTTATCGAGTTCATCGAACAGCACCACTGCTCGTGCAGTGACCGGCCCAGTTGATTTACTTTTACGCAAATGTTTTACTTCAGCACCCCATTTCTCCAGACCTTTTATAATTCTTGTGCGACGCGCTTTAGTCATACCATCGGCACGATAAAGTAATTCAAATGAATAGAACTCTGCCAGACCTTCTGCAATCCAGTCATCATTAGCCGTATCAGTTTCCACTCCAGTAATTCGCGTGACCATATGCGTTAGCTCATGCAATAAAGGACTTGTGCCATTTTCACTAACAAGCGGCCTATGAGAATGTAAGAACAACGAATTGGACGCAGACAGTCCGCCTCGCCACATTGGATCTGCGGCGCCTACAACCAAGAGTTTTTCTGGCGTTTCCCCGAAGGCTTTTGCAACCTCAGGCCATACAAAATTAAAAAATACTAACGCATCCATACGCCTAAAATTTTCACCTTTGGGGCCACTCACAGCGATCGCTGTTTTGGAAATACTAGCGCGACGGGAGCCTATATCACCCGCAATTATCCAACCAACAGGGCGATCAAATCGTCGCTCCGGATTATCAATTTTAAAAATATTACCCTTTTTCCGCGGCCATCCAGTTTCAACACTTTTCCATGAATCGGGAAGAATGAACTCAAGTGTCGCAGCAGCATGCGCACCTGGCGCCTCAAATGTATGAATAGCTGGAATCAAATCATCACCGCGAAACAATGCCCACTCTTTAGTTACTCGAGCATCGAATTTACCGGGACTACGCTCATGTGTCAGTTTCACAAAATAAGTTAATCGTGCATTGCCCGAAGGTAACTCCCAGGTAACACGTTTATCTTTTAATGTTAATTTCCCGGTACCGCGAATATCGGAATAGATCGCATGGTTATTTGAAAATTGTATTTTCTTGAGTAGCTCACCCTTATCGACGCTAATTAAAACTGAAGCCCCCTCTCTCTCAGGTTCCAAAGTCACTTGATAGCGAAGTTTATATTCAAGCGCGGAATCGCCATCACTTGCAGCATTGGCAACAGAATTAACCGTAGCAAGCAAACTCCAAAGGACAACCAGCGAAAAATACCTTAACGGTATTAAAAATGGTGAAGTCATGTATTGAACCCCCATAAGCCTAAAACACAGTGCAAAAAAACATTCATGCACTTTACCCGAATCAGATTACTCAGCCTAACAAAAACAACCTTAACAGAGACCTAATTGATTACACGACTGTCAGTTTATGCCGACTTGCTCTGTAGTCATTTTCCTACAAACATTTGCGAGATTTGTGACTATTTCGAACCTCGACCTAAGGGCATAATGATTTCACAGGGAAGAGAGAAGGGAGTCGTAAGTCAAAAAGGAAATCGTTTGCAGGATGCAAACAAATACCAGTTGATGGAATCAGCTCACACGGATGATAAAGGATTAATGTCACTACAAGGAGTAACTGACTGAGCACGGGGTAGGCTATGGATAAAGCTGAAGTCCCACCAACTCATCCACTACAGGAAGGAGTCACAGAAGTAGCAATGGACAGTGGAATTGAGCTTTCAGCAGGAGGCTGAGGCAAACGAGAGGGAACGTTTGCTGCAGTTCAATACTGGATACACAATGGGGATTTCCGAAAGGAAATCCCCTTTCTTTTAGAGGGATAAATTAAACAATTGATTGACAGACAAAGCTATAAATTAGGAGAACGCTGATATTTTATAGCTATTAATATTTTAAAAGTTATCACTAATAAATTTTGAGGCCAATCTGGCAGCATCGGTGTTCCCAGCGGCAAGCTGACTTAATAACGACTTAGCTTTAACCTTATCACCCATCAGGAAATATACCTTTCCTAAATCCAATTGGGCATCAGGTACTTTTGCAGCGGAAGGAAAATTTGCGATCAAATCCGTGAACCAGGATTTTGCTTGAGGATAATCTTTTTTTAGCATTGCGATTTTACCAAGCCAATAATGACTATTACTTGCAAAATCACCGCTAGGAAAACGGGTTAAGTGATCCTTGAACGCACTTTCTGCACCAGTAAAATCTTTTTGATTCAATAAATCATAAGCTGCTTTATAAACATCAGCTTCACTGGCATTGTCATCAACAACAGAGGCAGAGGGCGAAACAAGAGGCTCATCCGAAGGGGCTGGTGCAGCTGATTGCGAACCACCGGATATCCGACGATCCAAATCAATATAATTATCTAGCTGTAATTGCTTGAGCTGCTTAAGCTCATAGGCTTGCTCTTCAACAAGGCCACGCAAGGTAGCTATTTCTTCTTGCAGAGAGCGAATTTGAGAGTAAACGTCAGATTCAACGGAGGCAGGCATATTGGGTTGAGCCACCCCAGAGCCAAAGCCCTGAGGTGAAGACTCAACAACCCGTACTTGTGCCTGTAGGACTGGAGCCGAAGCTATTAAGGCAACAGCAATCAGATTTTTAAGCATACGGGTTTAGACTCTTAGTACTTAACTTCTACGCGACGGTTTTGAGCCCAAGAGGCTTCATCACTACCGGTAGCAGCTGGTTGTTCTTCGCCGAAGCTTACAACTTCCAGAGAAGAACCGTTAACGCCTTGAGTCACGAGGAAATCGCGAACAGCGTTAGCACGTTTTTCGCCCAGAGCCATGTTGTATTCACGCGAACCGCGCTCATCAGCGTGACCTTCCAAACGCACAGCAACTGAAGCACCTTTCAGTTTGTCAGCATGAGCCAACAAAACAGCACGGCTTTCAGCGGTCAAAGCGTATTGATCGAAGTCAAAGTAAACAACATTTGACAAAGTAGCTTCTGTAGCGCTGGTGTCAGTTACTGCAGTACCAGTAGTTGGAGCTTCGGTAGTTGCGTTGTCGCTGCTTGAACAGCCAACCAGGAAAGACATAACAACAGCCAAAGTAAGACCTTGCTTGATTGCCTTGGTGATCATGTGTGTGTAACTCCAATGAAGTTTTGATCTAGTTTGAACGGGGATTTAGTTAAAGAATGGCGACCATGCGGGTTCCCGCACATCACCCTGTTTTGGGGGCTGGAGGATTTTGACACGCGCATCCAAGGACACGGCCGCCAATACTCCTTTACCACCAGAACGAGTCGCATACATCAGCATAGCGCCATTGGGCGCTATAGTAGGTGATTCATCAAGGTTTGTCTCGGACAAAATACGTAAATTTCCAGATTTTATATCCTGTGCAGCAATATGATGTGTGGTACCTGGACGCTTGTTTAACATAACAAGGCTTTTGCCGTCAGGAGAAACCCGTGCACGTGCATTATAGTCACCATCAAAGGTAACTCGCTCCTGCTGCATACTAGTCAAATGAACCTGATAAATTTGTGGCTTACCACCTCTGTCCGAAGTGAAAAAGAGTGATGCGCCATCCGCCGACCAACTAGGTTCATGATCGATTGCAAAATGATTAGTTACCCGTGTCAATTGTCGGGTTAGCACATTCATTACGTAGATTTCGGGATTACCGTCTTTTGATAAAGCCATTGCCAATTTTTGGCCATCAGGCGACCACGCAGGAGCACCATTGAGACCTCGAAAATTGGTCATTTGTTGACGCCGGCCAGTTGCTATGTCTTGAATATAAATTGCGGGTTTATTGTCTGCCTCAAAGGATACATAGGCGACGCGCTGACCATTAGGTGACCATACAGGGGATAACAAGGGAAAGCGCGACTCAAGTAACAACCTGGAACGAAAACCATCAATATCGGAAATCATCAGTCGATACTTTTGCGGTTGCTTGAATGCCTCTACATAAATTAATTTAGTGGAAAAAATACCGCGGATTCCAGTGATAGTTTCATAGACCTTGTCGCTGATATGATGCGCCATATCACGCAATTGGGCAGAAGAACCATCTACCGTTAGCTTGGCAAATACGCGTTTTTGCTGCACCACATCGAATAACTCGTAACTTGCGTAATAACGGCCTGCCTGTTGAGTGACAGAGCCAATTAACAAGTATTCTGCCCCTAATGCCTTCCAATCGCGATAGTGAACTTCTGTTTCAGCGCGAGGGAACGATAACATACGCTCGGGTGAAGTAGCCTCAAACTGCCCTGAAAACTCCAGATCATTACCAACAATTTTGGCGATATCTTCAGGTAATTTTCCACCCGCCCATGCAAAAGGAACCACAGCAATTTTTGTGGGATTATCCACTCCCTTAGTAACACGCAAATTTAATTGTGCTTGGGCTAAGCCAGTCACAAAAATAAGACACAGCAATAAATAACGTTTCACGACCTTAAGTCCTCTGGGCTGAATGTAAATCTGAATACACGAAAATACTTTTCAAAAATGTCAGGGGGAATCTGCATAGCCTCTGTGAAACGATCAACCCTTTTCACAGCCTGTTCCGCCGAGCGGTCAAAAGCGGGATCACCACTACTCCTGACAACACGCAAACCAGTCACGATACCGTTAGGAAGCATATTTACTTCCAACACCACCTCAAGACCGTTTCTTGCAGAGGGTGGGCGACTCCAATTTTGCTGTACACGCTCAATCAGCATTTCTTCATAGCTTTTAGTATTGGCATCATCATTAGTATCACTAATGTGCTTTGCTTCCTTCTGCAAAGCTGCCTGAACTCGTCGCTGCTCCTCCTGAGCTTCTTGTTCGCGCTTGGTCTTTTTAGCTGCCTCTGCTTTTTGTTTAGCTAATTCATCTGCCTTGCGTTTTTTTTCTGCCGCTTCCTTTTCTGCTTTCGCTTTTGCGATTTTTGCCTGTTCCTCTTTAACTTTTTGCTGTTTTACCTTTTCTGCTTCTGCAGCTTTAGCCTCCTGCTCTTTTTTCTGCTGCACGAGAGCCTCAGCTTCTTTACGGCGCTGCTCATCCTGTTTTTTGTTGTTTTTTAAATCTTCATAAGCCTTTGAGTCCAATACTTGCTCTTTGGTTTGTTGCGGTGCCGCTTTTGCCTTTGGCTTCAGATCAACCAAAGTAGCTGTGACATAATGGGGCTTATAGGGTTCCGGTTCTTTTTTAAAAAAGTTCCAATCACCTAAAAATAAAACCAACAACAATGTGTGCAGCGAGACACTTAGAAATACGGGAAGTGAAAATGATTTTTCCAGTCTCATAAAAAACCTAACGCGGAGGCTCCGTAATCAAACCCACCGAAGGTGCTCCTGCCAACTTCAACTCACCCATCAAGGTAACAACGACACCATACTCAACTTTTTTATCACCTTGAACAAAAACCAGAGTGTTGGGTTTTTCCGCCAGAACCTTGCTGACAATAGCCTTGATCTCGGCAAGTGGGCGAGCCTGCTCTGGATCACCACCCAAATCGATGTAATAACTACCATCAGCCTTTACGGATACCGTAATTGGCTCGTCATCTTTTGACTCAACTGGTTCTGATGCAGCCTGTGGCAATTCAACTTTTATCCCCTGAGTCATCATGGGTGCGGCAATCATAAAAACAATCAGCAATACCAACATGACGTCAATAAGCGGAACCACATTGATTTCCGCCTTAAGTTTCTTTTTTACCGGTGGACCAAATCCAGACATGTTTTTAACCTGTTAACCAATCAACGTGACGCAGTATTATTTACTGTGAACCTGGCGATGCAGAATGGCTGAAAATTCTTCAGCAAAGGTTTGATAATTACTCATCAAATTTTCAGCGCGTGCCGAGAATTTGTTGTAAGCCAAGACCGCCGGAATTGCGGCAAACAACCCCATCGCGGTGGCGATCAATGCTTCGGCAATACCAGGGGCAACGGTTGCAAGACTAGGCTGACCAGCATTAGCGATATTTAGGAAGGACACCATAATGCCCCACACAGTACCAAACAAACCAATATAGGGGCTAACTGAAGCCACGCTGGCAAGGAATGGCAGATTCTCCTCCAGTTTTTCATGTTCGCGGGCAAGTGCAACGCGCATGGCACGCATCGAGCCCTCCATAATTGCATCCGAGTCGGCGCCAGCCTGCTGACGCAAACGAGTAAACTCTTTAAACCCGGCGCGAAAAATACTTTCAATACTCTCTACCGCTTCATTGCGGCTATTACCTTGGCGATAGAGTTGATTCAAATCGATACCAGACCAAAATTGCTTTTCAAAATACACAAACGCGGCAGATGCTTTGCGTTGGTATACCTCGCGCTGAAAAATCATGACCCAGGAAATGACTGATGCCAAAAATAGAATCACCATCACCATTTGCACTAAAAAACTGGCCTCAAGCATGAGGTGCAGGATCGACAGACTTTGATTAGCTTCCGACATAAATATGTTTAACTCTTACTGGTTCAACTGGGAAAAAAACAGGGGCCATCATAGCCTAAAGTGCGCTGAAATACTCATGACTGGATAAGAGCTTTATTCCGCACTGTCTTGCAATCGTTTAGGTACCGGCACACCAAAATAAAGGTAAGCATTGTTGGTCAAAATACGACCGCGCGGTGTGCGCGCCATAAACCCCTGCTGAATAAGATAAGGCTCTATCACATCCTCGATAGTTCCGCGATCCTCGCTAATTGCGGCAGCAAGACTTTCTACACCAACAGGACCACCATCAAAATTGTGCATCATTGCGGCCAATAAGCGACGATCCATATGGTCGAAACCACGCTCATCCACGTTGAGCATATTGAGTGCACTGTCAGCCATTTTTGCAGTGACAGTCCCATCGCCCTTCATTTCGGCAAAATCGCGCACGCGGCGCAACAATCGGTTCGCAATTCGTGGAGTTCCACGCGAGCGTTTAGCCACTTCGGCTGCACCTTCAATATCCATTTGTACACCCAAAAGTGCAGATGAACGCGCCACGATATGCGTCAAATCGGCGACATTATAAAACTCCAAACGCTGAACAATACCAAAACGATCGCGTAAGGGTGAGGTCAATAAACCTGCCCGTGTAGTGGCTCCCACCAGCGTAAATTGCGGCAAATCCAGTTTAATCGAACGTGCGGCAGGCCCCTCGCCAATCATGATATCCAACTGGAAATCCTCCATCGCCGGGTAGAGTATCTCTTCCACCACCGGACTCAAACGGTGAATCTCATCGATAAACAGCACATCGCCTGGCTCAAGGTTGGTAAGCAGTGCCGCCAAATCGCCTGCCTTTTCCAGCACTGGGCCGGAGGTGCTTTTGAGCGAGACATTCATCTCGTTGGCGATAATATTGGCAAGCGTGGTTTTACCTAGTCCGGGCGGACCAAATACCAGTGTGTGATCCAATGCCTCGCCGCGTTTTTTTGCGGCGCCGATAAAAATTTCCATCTGCTCCCGCACAGCGGGCTGCCCCACATAATCCGCCAAGGACTTGGGGCGCACCGTGCGATCCAAGTGATCCTCGCGCTCTTTGGCAACAGGGGCTATCAGGCGATCGGTTTCAATCATCGTTATTTAACCTGCTAAAAATTATCCAGCGATAGCGCGCAGCGACATACGAATTAACTCTTCGCTGGTTGCATCAGGCTTCTGTTTGGCCGCCAGGGAAACCATTTTCGCGGCATCAGCGGGTTTGTAACCTAGAGCAATCAAGGCGCTTTCAGCTTCGACAAAGATATCGTTATCCGTCGCAATACTTTGGATCTCACTATGCGCAAGCAAATCATTTTGCGGCATATCCCAATTTTTCAGGCGATCGCGTAACTCAATGACCAAACGCTCAGCCGTTTTTTTGCCAATACCAGGGACTTTCGTCAACGCGGTAATATTATCGTCACGCACACAGCGGGCAATATCATCCGCCTCCATACCCGACAAAATAGAAATGGCCAATTTAGGACCAACACCATTCACTTTTATGAGCGTGCGAAATAGCGAGCGATCACGTTGCTCAGCAAACCCAAATAACTGGTGCAGATTTTCAGTGATGGATAAGTGGGTATGCAACACTACATCCTGACCAATCGCAGGCAGGCGATAAAAAGTCGTCATAGGTGCTTGCAACTCATACCCCACTCCCTGCACATCCAAGAGCAAATAAGGAGGCTGTTTTTCCACTAATGTCCCACGCAAGCGTCCAATCATAATGCTTCTCTTTTAATGACTTGTTTGTATTCTCGACTCAATAGATAAATGTTAAACAATGCGTCCGCGACGGAAACTGGACGAGCCCGCCATACGAATTAAGTGATCGCGAGTATTGGCATGGCAAAGGGCGACAGCCAATGCATCAGCCGCATCTTCTTGCGGTGCGGCGGGCAAGCGCAACAATGTTTTCACCATATGCTGCACCTGCAGTTTATCGGCCGCACCATTACCCACTACTGATTGTTTCACTTTGCGCGCCTCATACTCTGAAACCGGTACATTTAGCGCGGTAGCGGCAACAATCGCTGCGCCACGTGCTTGCCCCAGCTTCAATGCAGAGGACGCATTTTTGGCCATAAACACCTGCTCGATCGCCATTTCCTGTGGGCAATATTGCTCAATGATATGGGTCAGGGAATCGAAGATGACTTTGAGGCGTGCGGGTAATTCATCCGTATCCTTCATACGAATAACGCCGCTGGTGATGTATTCCTGCTTGCTACCGATGACATTAATAATGCCAAATCCGGTTTTGCGGGAGCCGGGGTCTATACCGAGGATAAGCGCCATAGGTTGTATCTATATACAGTAGTTATGGCGCAGTGTTGCATGCAATATCTGCAGGTGCAAGGGTGAAATTAAAAATCAGATTTAAAGCTCAGCTGCAACCGACCGCTGGAATGGGTATCCAGATGGATTGCGGCCAATTCGTTATCCGCAATCAGGATGGAGGGGGACGAAATCAATAGGTAATCGCCATCAATGAAATCATATATTTCTGTCGACAACAGCAACCCCTGATTGTGGCGAACAGTTCTTACAAGCAAGCGAAATTGATGATTAAACCTTACCTCGCTCTGCGCCCCCAGCTCATTCAGGAATTGCATTTCACCCTCGGTACTGGCACCAGATTCCGCCTTTACCGATAAATTAATCATCACCTGTTCAGCTGCTGCTGTTGACCACCACCCCAGAGAAACGATTAATGAGGTAAGAATTCCCACCAACCCCCACCAGCGGCGATTACTGGTGTGCCGAGTGGAGCTTGAATTTGATTGTATTAATAAGTCGGCCAAGTCCATATCCAATGCACTCGCCAACGCCATGGCAGACTCTTTGGCTGCAATACCATTGCGCTCTATACGTTGTACTGTACGCATACTCAAGCTGGCAACTTCGGCGAGCTGATTTTGAGTCCAGGCACGCTGTTCGCGCTGCCGACGGAGTAACTTATGATTGATTTTCATATCCATGACACTTGCCTCGCTTTGATTAAAAGCCGCCAGATTTCGCTATATCTATCGTTTTGTATACGACAGCAATACGACATGGCGACTTTGTGCACCAAGGAGATACGAGTTAACCAATCTGCTCCATAATTTCTTCGGCAATATCCGCATTGGTATAGACGTTTTGCACATCATCCAAATCTTCGAGTGCGTCAATCAAGGCAAGAATTTTTTCGGCGGCTTCCTTATCCAAATTGACTGTGAGCGAGGGAATTTGGGTAATTTCAGCAGAAGCCGGGGTTAACCCGGCGCTGGCGAGCGCATCTTTTACGCGGAAAAAATCCTCGAAGGCGGTCATCACATCGGCCGAACCGTCATCATTAATCACCACATCATCAGCACCCGCTTCGAGTGCAGCTTCCATCAAAGCGTCTTCATTGATACCTGGCTCAAAACTGATTTGGCCTTTGCGCGCAAAGAGGTAGGCAACAGAACCGCTAGTGCCGAGATTACCGCCCTTTTTGTCAAACGCATGACGAACATCACCTGCGGTACGGTTGCGATTATCAGTCATGCACTCAACGATAAAGGCGACACCGTTTACACCGTAGCCTTCATAAGTCAGCTCTTCGTAAGCATCGGATTCGTTGGTGCCGGCACCGCGGGCTATAGCGCGTTCGACCACGTCTTTTTTGAGATTGTTTAAGTAAGCTTTTTCAACCGCAGCGCGCAGGCGCGGGTTGTCGGCGGGATTCGCTCCACCTTTGGCAGCGACGGTTAATTCGCGGATAATTTTGGTGAAGATTTTGGTGCGCTTGGCGTCCTGACGCGCCTTGCGGTGTTTCATGTTTGCCCATTTGGAATGTCCGGCCATTGCACAGCTCCAACTTGCAGATTATTAACGTGGGGGAATAAAAAAGGGCGGGCAATGCCCACCCTTTTCAGATCAACAAAAGTTACATGCCGTATTCGGGCGCGTCTTCGGCAACTACTGCTTTTTCTTTCTTGCGCAAGCGGATGTGCAGATCGCGCAATTGCAGTTCGTCTACCGTGCCAGGTGCATCTGTCATCACACAGGCAGCGCTTTGAGTTTTGGGGAAAGCGATAACGTCGCGGATTGAGCTTGCGCCCACCATCAACATAATCAGACGATCCAAACCGAACGCCAAACCGCCGTGTGGTGGTGCGCCGTAGGCAAGTGCGTCGAGCAGGAAGCCAAACTTCTCGCGTTGCTCTTCCGGTGAAATACCAAGGATTTTAAATACCGCTTGTTGCATGGTCGATGAGTGGATACGCACCGAACCACCACCCAACTCAGTACCGTTCAGTACCAAATCGTAAGCACGGGACAAGGCCGCGCCTGGGTTTGCAACCAACTCTTCTGGAGTACAGCTGGGTGAAGTGAACGGGTGGTGAATGGATGTCCAGCCGCCTTTGTCATCCTCTTCAAACATCGGGAAGTCAACAACCCACAAAGGTGCCCATTGGGTGGTGTACAACTCAAGGTCAGCGCCCAGTTTGCAGCGCAATGCGCCCAACGCTTCGGTTACTACTTTGTGTTTGTCGGCGCCGAAGAAAATCAGGTCGCCATTTTCAGCACCAACGCGTTCCAAAATGGCCGCGCGCACGGGCACGGGCAAGTTTTTCACGATCGGCGATTGCAAGCCTTCTTCCAGATCAGATTTGTCGTTGACCTTGATGTACGCCAAACCTTTCGCACCGTAGATGCCAACAAACTTGGTGTAGTCGTCGATTTGTTTACGGGTCAACTTCTCGTTACCGCCGGGTACTTTCAATGCGGTAACACGGGATTTTGGATCGTTAGCCGGGCCAGCGAAGACTTTGAAATCCACTTCGGTAACCAGATCTTTAATATCAACCAATTCCAACGGGATACGCATATCCGGCTTGTCTGAACCGTATTTGGCAATTGCTTCCGAGAACGGCATGTGGTTGATTTCAGCAAACTCAACCCCGAGCAAATCTTTAAACAATTCGCGGAACATACCTTCGGTAATTTCCATGATTTGTTCTTGCGACATGAAAGAGGTTTCTATGTCGATCTGAGTGAATTCCGGCTGACGGTCAGCGCGCAAGTCTTCGTCGCGAAAGCACTTGGCGATTTGGTAGTAGCGGTCATAACCAGCCACCATCAACAGCTGCTTGAACAACTGGGGCGATTGCGGCAGCGCAAAGAATTTACCGTCGTGAGTACGTGATGGCACCAGGTAATCGCGCGCACCTTCTGGCGTAGCGCGAGTCAGGATTGGGGTTTCAACATCGAGGAAACCGTTGCGATCCAGATAATTGCGGATCACGCTGGTCACTTTGCTGCGGAAGCGCAGGTTTTTCTGCATTTCGGTACGACGCAAATCGAGGAAGCGGTATTTCAAACGCGTCTCTTCGCCAACATTGGAGTAGGCATCCAAGGGGAACGGCATGGTTTCCGCTTCGTTCAGAATCGTCAGCGCGGTGCCGTAAACTTCGATCTCGCCAGTTGCCATATTCGGGTTAACGGTGGACGGCGCACGGGCACGCACTTTACCGGTCAACTGCAATACGTATTCGCCGCGCACTTTATCGGCCAAGGCAAAATTCTCTTTGGCATCCGGATCGAACACCACTTGCACAATACCTTCGCGGTCGCGCAGGTCGATAAAGATCACACCACCGTGATCACGACGACGATCAACCCATCCGCAGAGGGTCACTTCTTGATCGATAAACGAGGCATTTAAAGCGCCACAGTATTGGCTGCGCATAGCGAGTTCCTGATGTTTATAAGTAAAGTATTTGTATGAAAGTGTTCTATGAACCTTGGGGGCGACATCTGTCGCCCCCAAGGTTAAGCTTGACCGGTTTAGCTGGCAGCAGTTGTCCCAGAGCCAGAACTGCCCGCATCGCCAGCGATATTCTTTTTCTTGCCCGATTTAAAATCGGTCTCGTACCAGCCGCCGCCCGACAAGCGGAAACCAGCGGCTGAAATTTGTTTTTTGAGGCTGGATTTGCCGCAGGCGGGACAATCCACCAAGGGGGCATCACTCAACTTTTGCAGGGCTTCAAGG
This sequence comes from Cellvibrio sp. BR, assembly GCF_000263355.1. Lineage (NCBI taxonomy): Bacteria > Pseudomonadati > Pseudomonadota > Gammaproteobacteria > Cellvibrionales > Cellvibrionaceae > Cellvibrio > Cellvibrio sp. BR. The sequence goes on from NZ_JH668203.1 coordinate 362,660, forward strand.
TTATGGCTGCAAGATTCACATTGGTATTCATAAATAGGCACGTCTATCACCTCGGTTACAACAAGATAGTTACAACAATTAGCTAAACAGGATACCAAGACCCCAAAAGGGTCGCGATTGTAACGCAAAACCCGTGCGGCGAGAACCGCGCCATACAAGAACGGCGCAAGAACCGCGCGCCGGCAAATATGGTTGCGGGTGTAGGAATTTAAAGGGGGCCGCTTAGGGAATCTGCGAATTACGCATCCGCGCCTGCACGCGAGAGGCATGCCGGATCACCCAGGCGGGCATGGCTTTTTCATATTGACGAGGATTGGGCAACATAACCGCCATGCGCGCCGCTGCCGATGGGCCTATCTGCGATGCTGGAACACGGTAGTAATGGCGCGCGGCTGCTTCGGCACCAAACACTCCATTGCCCCACTCCACCACATTTAAATACACCTCCAAAATGCGGCGTTTATCCCACAGCAGCTCAATCATGAGTGCGATAACCGCCTCCTGCCCTTTGCGCAGGTAAGAGCGAGAGGGTGATAAAAACAAGTTTTTAGCCAACTGTTGGGTAATGGATGACCCCCCGGCGACGGATTTGCCTTTGCGTTGGTTCTTTTTCAGCGCCTGCTCTATCCCGCGCAAATCAAAACCTTGATGCTGCATAAAACGATCATCTTCAGCAGCAACCACAGCACGTTTCAGGTGGGATGAGATATGCGCGTAATCCACCCATTGATGCTTCAATTCCGCCTTGGGATTTTGCTCGCGCAGCTCATCCAGCCGAATCGACATAAAACTCGTCGCACCCGGATTCACCCATTTCCACACCAGAATATGGGCGAAAAACCATAACTGATAGACCAACACCAATAACATTAGCCATTTGAGAACTCGCCAAGTGGTGCGCCAGAATATTTTCATCGCGGGCTATTGCGCCTGCTCCTGTTGTTGTACGCGCTGTTTCATTGCTTCGGCCGCAGCGCGAGCTTTTTCCAGCGGCGATGAGGTATCGGTAGCCACTTGTTCGGATGTGGGTTCGGGCTTAGACCAACCGGAAGACTCGGGCGCAGAAATGGCATTGCGCGTATCGACTTCAATTTGCTCGGCGTCACTGGCGAGGGGTTTATCACCAAAATGTACCTGACCGTTTGCATCAGTCCATTTATAGACTTTAGTGGGCGCAGGTGTTTCCCGCTTAGATACCTTGTCGGACACGCTTTCCATGGCTTCTTTGGCATCGGCTGCCAACTGATTCGGTGACAATTTATCGGACAACAACTCACGCAGATCGACCAACCAATCATCGCCCATACGCGCATGCATATCGCGCAGCGGCATCTGCCCGGTTTTGAGATAAACCAAATAATTGCCAATGCCGATCATCAATACCAGCACCACCAGGGATTTCATAATTAAACGCGCCATAGCTTTCCTTGTAGTGAATAACTCATTGTTTTGTGGTTAATAATTCATTGTTGCTTAAAAACTCAGTAAGAACTTGCTTCAACCCCAAGCATGTTCCCTTCATAAATTAGCGGGATAAATTGCAATCGCTGACTGCACGCGGGATTAGCGGAGCGCCCGCTACTCAAATCAAACTCCATGCCATGCAGGGGGCAGCGGATCGCATTGCCAGTACACGTTGCATAGGTGAGCGCAGCACCAGCATGGGGGCAGCTATTTTTGATCAACAGGGTTTTGCCGTTCTCCTGCAATAACAGTAGCGGCTGGCCATCCAGTGTAAAGGCTTTGCGGTAACCATCGTAAAGCTGATGTAATTTTTCCAGCGCCACAAACGGCATAAACCCATTCCTCTGTTAGCTAACCAACATTAAACCCTGTGCATTTTGGCGATTTATCCACCGCTATGCCAGAGGTGTCGTGGCGAGGTATAAATACTCGCCACAAATCATCTGCAAACGGCTAGAATGCGCGCCGTTCAAAGCCGTCTGCGCCCGGCACCTGGCTGCCCCCTTTTGTGGCATTCCGACTATGACCGATTCACTTTATCTGGAGCGATTGAAACAACTTTCAACGCGCCTGGTCTCCCTGCAAAAACCCATTCGTATCCTCGATGCCATCAAGTGGCCAGCAGGAATCGAACAGCGTTTTCGTGCCGAACAAGGTAGAGAACTGCCTGGATTGGAGGCGGATTTTTATCAGCGCCAAGCACTGGCATTTGATCCACGCAATGTCAGTCAACTACTGAAAGAATTGAAAAGCGATGTGCGTCGCCAATTGGGGCACCATGATGCGCTGGGCAAAATCCTGCAGGCCACCATTGATCAATACCAAATTGTGATTGAGCTGTTGCGCGCGCGCGGCACCCAACAGTTCGGCCATTTCAGCAAACAACTCTACGGTTCGGCGAGTGACAATATTCGCGGCGATCGCAAAACCCTGCGCCAAATGGGTGAGCGTTTGTGCCATATTTTTTCGCTGCCAGCCGTCGAGCACCTAAACCGCCCTTACACCAATCACATCAATGCTGAAGATGCAGTCACTATGCTCAGCGGGCGCATGCGTGATTATTTCGGCGCCGGTGAAGTGCGAGTGCAGATAAGCGATGACATAGTGTCCGACGCGTCTGCCGGTGGCGACTGCATTAAAATTAATCGCCGCTCGCTGTTTTCCGAGCTGGATATCCAGGTGCTGGAAGTGCATGAAGGTTGGGTTCACATCGGCACCACCCTGAACGGCCGTGAACAGCCTTGGGCAACCTGGCTAAGTGTTGGATCGCCGCGAATTACTGCAATTCAGGAAGGCATGGCTGTACTGCTGGAAACGCTGACATTCAGCTCTTTTCCGCAGCGTGCACGACGCATTAGCGACCGGGTTGTCGCGGTGGATTTAGCCGAGCAAGGCGCCGATTTTTGCGAAGTCTATCGCTACTTTTTAGAGCGCGGCATTAGTGAGCACGACAGCTATCGCGTCACCCAACGCGTGTTTCGCGGCGGCACCTTAACCGGCGGCTCGGTGTTCACCAAAGATATTTCCTACGTAAAAGGATTTGTTGAAAACGTAAACTTTATTCGCAGCGCGATTCAATCCGGTGTACCGGAAATTATCCCAATGCTGTTTGTCGGCAAAGTCACACTGGATGATTTACCGCTGCTCTATGAACGCTATTTGGACGGGGTGATTGTCGCTCCAAAACATTTGCCACCGATGTTTAAAAACCTGAACGGGCTGTATGTTTGGTTTGGATTTTCGAGCAGCATGTCAGAGATGAATATTGCGCGCGTGCAACAGCACTTTAATAAATTGTTTCAACAACTACCCTCGGCAACACCTATTCACCAAAATACCGATGCAGAATTGGATTGAGTTAAATTAGTTGATCATGACCTACTACAAAGTTGTACTTTCCGGCGAAGATATTTTTTTTGAAAATGCTTCACGCATTGATAACGACAATGCTGAACCAGTGATTGGTTTTATCAGTTGCAAACCTATCAGTGCAGAGACTCCGGCGTTAGCGCTAGCCATCGCCAAACGCGATTTATTAGTGCACTGGAACCACAGTTTTAATTTTGATCGCAAGATGGGTATGCCCACATTAACTCTCGAATATATGGGCGAAATGCGTGGCTGGTTTAAACCTAAAAGTAGTCAGGACTATTACTGGTTTACTAACGAGGAGCACAAGCAGACATTGTTGGCGCAACTAACCCAGCTGCCGCGCCAACGCTTGTGGCGCAAAGAGACGCCGATAACCATTGATACTTAAGCGTAGCTTCCAAACAACCTGCTCAAGCGATCGCAGCGGGAGCAGGCTCAATAACGTCTAATAAAGCAGCACGCAGCACCGGTGAGACAATTTCTTCGCTGCGCGCGGACAGCGGTGAATTACCCACCCACTCAAAACGCCAGCGATACAAATGAAGGCCTTCCGCTGTTTCGCGCACTTCCACTAATTCAAAACGGCGCGCATCCAACTCAAAACGCTCGCGCAATTGAAACGCAAAGGGTTCAGCATTTTTTCCGACAAAACTGGAAGCATGTTGGGTAGGTGCAGCCACCATTACGTAATCGCGGCCTTGAAATTGCAGATGACAAACGCTCAGACTTACCGGTTGCCCAAGGCGGTTATTTAACACTGTATCGACAAAAAAAGAGTTCATCACCATAAAAGATCCCGCTGCGTTCTTATGGTTTTCCGCCACAACGACATTGGCCGAAAACTGGTTGATTATTCGCCACCCGGTTCTAATAAAAGCGTCCCTCTACGCGGCGAGGCGGCAGTCTACGCACAATTTGTTACAGTTCAAGCAAAAGCTTGCTGTCACACCACCCCGTTCACACCCGCAAAGATTTTGTTACTTTATTGCCAGATTCTTGGTAGCAGCAGTGACAAATTCACCTCACCGCTTTCGCCCGTCTGGGCACAATCTGATAAAGTTCTTAGCTAAGGCTGTTGGAATACTGAATAGTTCCTTAACCATAAGGCCTTTTTAGCGATTCTTTTGCGTGTGTTTTTTGCTTTTACCCATTCACTTTTTACTGCACGTTTTTCCACAACGACAGTACACAACTACAGTTCACAACTATCATCAGGATTTGAAAGGAATGATCACGACCTTCACCAGTGCTTCTGCACGACTGTTATGGGGGGCAACCCTCGCTTTATTCACACTGCTTCAAGGTTGTAGTTATTTATCGCAGGGGGTTTTGGTTGATGGCGACCGCTACGCCAAAGCGACTACAACAGATAGCTTTGGTGATAGCGCCGAGCAGGTGGTTTACCCCGAACAAAACTGGAGCGCAGCCCAAAGCCTGTGGTTTTACAATGTCACCCAAGGCTCCAACCTGATTCCCTACGATATTTTCCTGCATCTGGAAGTATCTGACAGCGAACAATTATTCCGCAGCGATAAGCATATGAATCGCCTGCGTTACCTGCCCCAATCGGCCTCACTCGCCAACCCGGATGGACTGCCGGTGGGCTGGGTAAAAGATGAACATCTCGGCAAAAATTATATTGGCCTGACTTGCGCAGCTTGCCATACCAGCCAGATCAATTATCAGGGCGCAGCCATACGCATTGACGGCGGGGCAACGCTGGCAGATATGGAAAAGATGCTAAAGAGTTTGTCTGCCGCGCTGAATACCAGCCTCGACGAGCCAGCCAAATTTGAGCGGCTTGCGAAAAACGTATTAAAAGCCCGATATCCCGCCGATCAAGAAGCCTTTCGTGTGGAGCTGAGCGAGGTCGCCGCGCAAATCGCTCATTACAACCAGATCAATGAGCCGCGCCACGGCAATCAAAGCGTCGCTTATGGTTACGGGCGCCTCGATGCCTTTGGGCGCATTTACAACCGTATTCTCGCCCACCTTACCCCCAAAGAGCCCAACTTTAATCCCGCCAGTGCACCAGTGAGCTACCCCTATTTATGGGATACCCCACAGCACGACTTTGTGCAGTGGAACGGTGTGGGCGATAACGAATTAGCAGGGCCATTGGGGCGTAATACGGGCGAAGCACTCGGTGTCTTTGCACAGTTTGATCTGGATAAAAAGCCAGGTGATCTGGGCTACCGCTCCTCAGTAGTGGTGCGCAACCTGACACGTATGGAGCGTCACCTTGAAAGTCTGTGGTCGCCCAGCTGGCAACAATTGGCCGAGCAAAATGTATTGCCTGCCATTAGCCAGCATTTGGCCGAGCAAGGCAGGGAGATATTTATTGAATACCAGTGCCACACCTGTCATGAAGCCATTGAGCGCACCGACCCCAAACGACGTGTGATATCTCAATTTGCCAGCCTGCAAACCATCGGTACTGATCCATACATGGCGATGAATGCACTCAACTACACTGGCAAAAGCGGCTACCTTGAAGGCGACAAAATCAAACCGCTCGATCCCCGCTCGCCGCGTTTTAGCGCCAATACGCCGGTCTTACCTGCCCTGAGTGCAGCAGTTGAGGGAGTTTTGCTGGAGCCGGATCACGATAAAACGTTTATCCGCCGCTGGGCGGAGAAACTCTATGACTTGGTGACTTCCATCGGCGATAACCCGATTAAAAAAACCGAGCGGCATCTGGACTTTGAAATCGTCAACAAAAACAACCCCGCCACACTCGCTGCTTACAAAGCGCGCCCGCTCAATGGCATTTGGGCTACAGCACCTTATTTACACAACGGCTCAGTGCCCAGCTTGTATGAACTGTTTATGCCCAGCTGCAGTGATGCTGAAATCATCAGTGGCAAGACCTGTCGCCCCAACAAATTTACGATAGGGGTGCGCGAACTGGACCCAGTAAAAGTAGGTATGGTAGGGCGTGACCCGGCGCAATACCCCGACTTGTTTGTGTTTGATACCAGCCTGCCTAGCAACTCCAATAAAGGTCATGAATATGCCGCTGGCGTGACGCCGGTATTTATTCTGGATGCACAGGGGCGCCCATTGAAGGATGCACAAGGCAAACCCAAAATGCGCCAGCTAAACCCTATCAACCATGCACAGCGTTTGGCACTGGTTGAATACCTGAAAACGCTTTAACCTGCCCTCCCGCTACATGGCGCCCGCACACTCACAGGGCGCCATTCACTCGCACAATTGCTAACAACTCACCCCACCCAAGTTCGTTAGATTTAACACCGCATAAAATCACTGAACCAATTGCCTGTTTTCACGGTCTCTATGCGGCTTCTATTTATTAAGCAGCCAAGCCTAAATGCGGGCGATTTGATTGACACCAAGCGCCGCGACACACAGAATCACCGACCAGTTTTAAACCTCAGGAACACGCTGAATGAATATTGATCGTTTATCCCCGCTATTACAGCGCACCACCTTGCTGCTCTCTCTCGCAGCCGGTTCATTTTTGCTCACTGCCTGTGGCGGCGGAAGCGACAACAAATCATCAGCCAGCAGCTCTTCTATTAGCAGCAGCTCATCACTGCGCAGCAGCTTTAGCAGTGCCTCCGTACCAGCCAATGGCTCAGGCATTTGGCCCAGCGTAAAAGTGGAAGCACAAAGCCCCAAAGTACTCACTTTTCAGTGGAGCGCGGTAGAAGGTGCAACCCACTACAAACTTTACAAACAAGACGCTGAAAACGGCGCAGTGCTGTTAGCTGACAACATCACCACCACCAGTGCCAGCGATGAAATTGGCGTACACATTCACGACTGGGTAAATACCCGTTATTGGGTGGATGCCTGTGTTGCGGACGACTGCAGCCAGCGCTCGGACATGACATTTACCGCCACCGAAATGATCAAAGCCATCGGCTATTTCAAAGCCTCCAATACCGGCTCATTTGACTGGTTCGGTTGGAGTATTACCCTCTCAAGCGATGGCATGACCATGGCGATTGGCGCTCCTGCAGAGGACAGTAAAGCGGTTGGTATTAATGGTGATCAAACCAACAACGAAATAGTAAATGCCGGTGCAGTTTATGTGTTTGTGAAAGAGGATGGGCTTTGGGTACAGCAGGCCTACCTCAAAGCGTCCAATACCGAGCAGCCTAATTTAAATGGCCTTCGCGTGCTGCCGAATGATCGTTTTGGTTACCGTGTGGCATTGTCTGACGACGGCAATACCTTGGCAGTATCGGCCTTATTGGAAGACAGCCCATCTTATGGCGTCAACTGTAATCAGGACAATTATGAACAGGTCATCAGCTCTGCCGCTTCCTCAGGCGGTACTGGTAATTTGCTGGCAGCAAGAACTCTTGATGTTGGCGCGGTCTACATCTTTACCCGCAGCGCAGGCACCTGGACACAAGATGCTTATGTAAAACCGATTTTCTCTACACTTCACGCCTTTGCCCAATCAGCGGTTGCGCTACGTTTTGGAGAATCGTTAGCACTTTCCGGTGATGGTAAAACCCTTGCGGTTGGCACGTCTGAGGACTTCATCAGTAGAAGCGGCGTTTTCAACTTTAACGCTTCAAGCAGTATGTCATCACTGGCGTGTTTGGAGTTTTACCCCTCCAGCAGCTCATCTACCAGCAGCACCAGCAGTTCAAGCAGCAGCACTACTTCAAGCAGCTCTTCCGCCGGTAGCAGCTATCGCGGTGGCTCAGCCTCAGGTGCGATCTATACCTTCCGTTTAGGCGAGAATGGCTGGAAGGAAGAGTCCCATGTTAAAGCATCCAATGCGGAACAAAACGACGCCTTTGGTGTGAGCATTGCCCTGTCTACCGATGGCAATACCATGGTGGTTGGCGCAATCAGTGAAGATAGTAATGCAACCGGTGTTAATGGCGATCAATCCAAGAACTCTTGCTATTACTTCAACGAAGGCGCCTATGTGATTGACGCCGAGTGCGAAGAAGCTGGTCGCTACCAAGTGCGCGGCGTAATTGATAACGGTGCAGCTTATGTCTTTAAGCGCACAGCAGACTTGTGGAATCAGGAAGCCTACTTAAAACCTGCCAGCACTTATATGTACACTGCCTTTGGCACCAGCGTGGATGTTTCTGGCGATGGCAATACCCTGGTGATCGGTGCACCTGGTGATGCGAGCAAAGCAACAACTATTAATGGCGATGTCGCACAAGATATTGAATTTGCCAATACCGGCGCAGCCTATGTGTTTGCCAAGTCGGGCGAAAGTTGGTCGCAAGAAGCAATCGTTAAACCTTCAACACTAACCAAACACACTGGTATCAGTTTGGTAGCCGTTACCAGTGTGACTTACAGCATCCAGATAAACGGCGGTGGTCAATTTGGTAATAGTGTAAGCCTGTCTGACGACGGCAATATCCTGGCTGTCGGTTCATTCCGTGAAAGCAGCTATGCCACCGGTATTAATGGCGATGAAGGTGATACCAGCAAAGCGGATGCCGGCGCCGTGTTTGTATTCACCCGCAACAATACCGTTTGGTCACAAAAGAGTTATGTAAAAGCATCCAACCCTGATGCAAGTGATCGCTTTGGGTTGAATGTTGAACTCTCGGGTGATGGTAAAAATATGTTGGTTGGCGCGCACCGCGAATCGGGTCGTGGCTACACCTCCGTTGCTGCCTCCAGCGGCGCCAGTACCAGTTCAGCCGCTAGCAGCGCAGGTCTGGATCAGAGCGACAACAACCTCGAAGCCTCAGGTGCAGTCTATCTCTACTAAGTAATTAACTGCCCTTCGTAAAAACGGGATGCTGATGCATCCCGTTTTTATTGGTGGCCTCAGTGCGCGCAAGCGCCTGCAGGGCAACTCATATGACTTTAATTGAGCGACTATTCCGCACCACACGTCCACACCAATCGATAACCTGCTTCATCACACCCTGCCACAAACCCATCACAAACCCATAAATCCCCCACCGCCACCAGTTCATCGCCGCTATAGACCAGCGGCAACTGCTCGCGCAGCCAGGGTTCCAAACTGTATTCCTGCAACAATTTTTTCAGGGTTTGGGAGTGGTTGCGCCCGGCCGGTTTGCAGCGCTCGCCGCCCACCCGGGTGCGAATATGCAGATTGGGTAAACCTATTTTCAAACGGAGCGATTGATTGTCACTCGTCTCGATCAATGTCAGCGCCATTTCTGGTAATGGTACGGGCAGCAAATACAAACGCGCGCGAAATACCCGCAGCGATACATCGCCCCAGTTCACATTGGCTTCAGCATCCTCGCGCCCCTGTAATAACTGTGCCTGGATTTGCTGCCAATGGCTTTGCTCTGGCATGCAATAACCCGCGTTGCGCAGCCAATAGCGCAGCAAGTTTTGCTGGCGCACGGGCGATAGGGAACGCAGAAAGACTAAATCCATACTCTGCCCGATTCGCGCGGCGCGCGGCGTGCTGCAGGTTAAATCCTCTTGCGCAATAGTCTCTAACAGCAACTCCTGTTCGGCACAAAGCTCGGCAGTCTGCTGCCATTTACGCATAAATCCCGGCCAGCGTATCGCCAGCAGCGGCAGTACCTGATTGCGCAGAAAGTTGCGGTCGTAAGCATCATCCTGATTGCTTTCATCCTCCACCCACTGCAGCTGATGTTCACGGGCATAGCTTTCCAATTGCCCGCGCGAAAAATTCAGTAGTGGTCGCACCAACGTCGCTTGGCCCAAGGGCCGCTGTGCAGCCATTGCTGCCAGCCCACGCGGGCCGGTACCGCGCAATAAGCGCAGCAGTAATGTCTCGGCTTGATCGTTGGCGTGATGGGCAGTGAGCAGAAAATCGCCCGCACTCACATAGCGCTCAAATACTGCGTAGCGCGCTGCGCGTGCGGCATCTTCTATACCTTTACCGCTGTTGATAACGCTGACTTTTTCTGCCGTAAACTCAATACCCAACTGCGCGCAAATTGCCGCACACCGAGCCTGCCACTGATCGGCATGGGGCGAAATTTGGTGGTTGATATGCAGCGCGCGAATAGTCACCGGCAGTGGCAATTGCACCAGCGCATGCAGCAGCACGGTAGAATCCAACCCGCCGCTAAAACCCACCCAATAGACCGCGTCTGCGCTATTACCGCCATCCGGTAAATAAGTACGCAGTGCTGCGGGCGAAAAAATGGGGGCAGAGGAAGTCATAGCAGTACCTGATTGATGCGCGCATTAAAGCCCAACGGTCACATAAATAAAACCCAACGCCCGGTAAATACCATCCACCTCAAGTAAATAAAAGGTCTGCCTTCCCCTGCCGGCATCCGGCGGGCAAAATGCCCCACTCCCACGCCCGTTATTAAATGGATTGCAGATGTTATGACCCAGCCCAGTTACGGCCATTGGCCATCACCTATCACCGCCGACTTGCTCACCAGTCAAGGTATACGTTTGAGCGACCCGCAAGCGGTGGGCGATACACTTTACTGGCTGGAAAGCCGCCCGCAGGAAAAAGGCCGCAGTGTGTTGGTGTGTGAAAAACAGGGCGAGCGCCGTGATTTACTGCCCGCCCCCCATAGCATTCGCACCCGCATTCAGGAATACGGCGGCGCGCCCTACTTGGCCACCGCCGATGTGATTTTTTATGTGCTGGATAGCGACCAACGCATTTACGCCTACGATTTACACACTCAAACCAGCCGTGCACTGACCCCGGAAGGCGCTTATCGCTACGCCGATTTTTGTATTGACCCAAGACGCAACCGCCTGCTGGCAATACGCGAGAATTGCAGCAGTGATAACCAGCATCCTACCAGTGAGATTATCGCTATCCCGCTGGATAATGTGCAGCTTGAGGTATTGGTTTCCGGCGCCGATTTTTATTCCAACCCGCGCTTGTCACCCAACGGCGAGCAACTCAGTTTTTTGCGCTGGTTTCACCCCCATATGCCCTGGGATAACACGGAGTGTGTTATCGCCCAATTAAATGCGCAGGGTGACATTATTAGCAGCGTGGCAATTGCCGGCGGAAATAATGAATCTATTTTTCAGCCGCAATGGTCACCGGCCGGCGAATTATTTTTTGTGTCGGATCGCAGCAACTGGTGGAATATTTATCGCTGGACGGGTGCAGAGGCCGAAGCCATTTGTGCACTCGATGCCGAATTCGCCACACCGCAATGGGTGTTTGGCATGAGCACTTACGGTTTTTTATCCGCGAGTGAAATTTTTTGCTGTTTTAGCCAGCAAGGCGTGTGGCAATTGGGCGTTATTAATATCGCGCAAAAAACCTTGCAGCAAATTGCACAACCCCTGCGCGATATTTCAGCTGTGTGTTGCCAAGCCATGAATAATGGAGACAGTGAAAACAAAGGCCAAGCTTATTTTCTCGGCGCAACGGCAACCCAGGGGGCGCAGCTGTGGTTTTATGAATCAGGACACTATCACTCAGGTGTTTGCGCGCCGCTACATAACACTCAATTTGCACTGGACAGTCGCTACCTCTCCCAAGCCGAAGCAATTACTTTTCCCACGCGCGATGGAGAAACTGCGCACGGATTTTTTTACGCTCCGACCAATGCCGACTATAAAATTGCGCCAGCTAATTTACCGCCGCTGTTGGTGATGTGTCATGGCGGCCCTACCGGCGCCACCGAGACCTCGCTTAATTTAAAAATCCAATTTTGGACCAGCCGCGGTTTTGCGGTGCTGGATGTGAATTATCGCGGCAGCACCGGTTACGGCAGAGCATATCGCGACCGGTTAAAAAATAATTGGGGCATCACCGATGTCATCGACGTGTGCAGCGGGGTGGATTATTTGGTGGCGCAGCAGCGCATCGACAAAAATAAAGTTGCCATTCGCGGCTCCAGCGCTGGCGGTTATACCGTGCTCGCCGCCCTGACTTTTGGCGATGTGTTTAAAGCCGGTGCGAGTTTATACGGCATAGGCGATTTGGAAGCCCTCGCGCGCGACACCCATAAATTTGAAGCGCATTATTTGGATTCGCTGGTGGGTGAATACCCCGCGCAACAAAAGATTTATCGCGACCGCTCACCCATTTATCACATAGAACAACTCAATTGCCCGGTGATTTTTTTGCAGGGGCTGCAAGACAAAGTCGTACCACCTGCACAAGCAGAAGCCATGGTCGCTGCACTACAAGAAAAAGGCATAATGACCCGCTACGTAACCTTTGAAGAAGAGGGTCACGGCTTTCGTCAGGCGCAAAATATGCAACGCGCACTCAATGAAGAGTTAGCGTTTTATCACACTGTTTTTAGTAACCATTGATTGTTGGAGAGAAGTCATGGGACGTTGGCGCCCGCCCAGTGCAAAAGGTTCAACCTATATCACCGCCGCCGGTTTTAAACGCATGAAAGATGAGGTTACCCAGCTGTGGAAAATAGAACGCCCCCAAGTCACCCAGGTAGTGCACGAAGCCGCCAAAAACGGCGACCGGAGTGAAAATGGCGATTACATCTACGGTAAACGTCGCCTACGTGAAATTGATTCGCGCGTGCGTTTTTTATCCAAGCGTATGGAAGTACTCACGGTGGTTGATCGTTTACCCGAAGACCACAGCAAAGTTTTTTTTGGCGCTTGGGTGACTCTGGAAGATGAAGACGGCAATGAAAAAACTTACCAAATCGTCGGCCCCGACGAATTTGATGTCGCGCGGCAAAAACTCAGTATGGATTCACCGCTCGCCAAAGCCATGCTCGGCAAGCGCCTGGACGATGAAATTGTGCTGAAAAAACCGGAGGGGGAAGAGCTGTTTTACATCACCGCGATTGAATACAAACCCTACGATCAGGATTAGTCGCGCCACAGCTGCAGCACAAAATGCTATAGTGCGCCCCATTTTTTCGGCTGGCTGCTGCCAGCTCCAGATTTCAGCGTTGACAGGTTTTTATCCATGACTCACTCATCCAACAATCATGCTCGTAAGATTTTAGTTACCAGCGCCCTGCCCTATGCCAATGGTGCTATTCACCTCGGCCATTTGGTGGAATATATCCAGACCGACATTTGGGTGCGCTTCCAAAAACTGCGCGGTGTGGATTGCACTTACGTATGCGCCGACGATGCCCACGGCACAGCGATCATGCTCAAAGCCGAGCAGTTGGGTCACTCGGCCGAGCAGCAAATCGCCAATGTTAAAGCCGAGCATGAGGCGGATTTCGCTGCGTTTAATATCGCCTTTGATAATTACCATTCAACGCACAGCACTGAAAACCACGAACTTTCGAACATGATTTATGGCCGGTTGAAGGCCAATGGCCATATCGCCAGCAAGAGCATCACCCAGGCTTATGATCCGGAAAAGCAGCTGTTCCTCGCCGACCGTTACATCAAAGGCACTTGCCCGAAATGTAAAACCGAAGATCAATATGGCGATAACTGCGAGAAGTGCGGTGCTACCTATTCGCCCATGGATTTGATCAATCCCAAATCGGCCATCTCCGGTGCAACACCCGTCGCTAAAGATTCCGAGCACTTCTTTTTTACCCTGCCGGAATTCAGTGATTTCCTCAAAGGCTGGACGCGTGCTGGTCATTTACAAGATGAAGTCGCCAACAAGATGGCTGAGTGGTTGGATGCCGGTTTGCAGGCGTGGGATATCTCCCGCGACGCGCCCTACTTCGGTTTTGAAATTCCCGGCGAGCCGGGCAAATATTTTTATGTCTGGCTGGATGCGCCCATCGGTTATATCGCCAGCTTGAAAAACTTGCTCGATAAGAAAGGCGAAGATTGGTACGACTACTGGAAGCCGGATTCTACCGCCGAGGTGTATCACTTTATCGGCAAGGACATAGTGAATTTCCACGCGCTGTTCTGGCCTGCAATGTTGCATTCCGCCAATTTGCGCACGCCAACCAAAATCTGTGTGCACGGATTCCTGACCGTGAACGGCACCAAGATGAGCAAGTCGCGCGGCACCTTTATTAATGCGCGCACTTACCTCGACCATTTGAATCCGGAATACCTGCGTTACTACTTCGCCGCCAAACTGACCAGCAATGTGGACGATATCGACCTGAATCTGGAAGATTTTATCCAGCGTGTGAATTCGGATCTGGTCGGCAAGGTAGTGAATATCGCCAGCCGCACAGCCAAATTCATCAATAACGCCGGTGGCGTGCTGACCAACGAGATTGCCGATGCTGACTTGTGGCAAAAATTTGTGGATGGCGGCGAGACTATTGCCAATTACTACGAAACTCGCGACTACAGTAAAGCCATGCGCGAAATTATGGCGTTGGCCGATGCCGCCAACGAATATATCGCTACCCAAGAGCCGTGGAAGCTGGCCAAACAAGCCGGTGCCGAAGCGCAAACCCAAGCGGTTTGCACTCTGGGTATCAATATGTTCCGTGCCTTACTGACTTATTTGAAGCCGGTATTACCCGCGCTGACCGCCGATGCCGAAGCCTTTTTGGGTGAAACCCTGAGCTGGAATGCGCCGATCAGTTTCCGTGCCGGTGAGAAGATCAACGAGTTCAAACCACTGCTCACCCGCATTGAAAAAGACAAGGTAGATGCCATGATCGACGCCAGTAAAGAAGCCTTGGCGACTGCTGCGCCAAAAGCGGAAGAGAAAACCTCAGACGTTGAACCTATCGCCGCTGAAATCGACTTTACTGATTTTGCCAAGGTGGATTTACGTATAGCCCTGATCGCCAACGCTGAACATGTAGAGGGTTCCGACAAACTGTTGCGTTTAACTCTGGATTTGGGCGGCGAAACCCGCAACGTGTTCTCCGGCATCAAAAGCGCTTACGACCCGAAAGACTTGGTCGGCAAGCTAACTGTAGTAGTTGCCAACCTCAAGCCGCGCAAAATGAAGTTCGGTATGAGCGAAGGCATGGTGCTGGCCGCTGGCCCTGGCGATAAAGAGATTTATTTGCTGGAACCGCATGCTGGCGCAAAGCCGGGCCAACGGGTTATGTAAATCACTCCCCTCGCCGGGCGCCAACCTCCCCCTTTTTTAAAGGGGAGGAGCTCCCGTCATAAGGATATAAACAAACAAGCTAAACCTTTAGCGCTTTATTTATTGAGAATGCCTCTCTACTTGCCGATAATACGCAGCCCTTTGACTCCGGGCATTCACTTCAGCGGCTTTCCTTCATTGGACAAACATCATGAGTTTCAGCGAATTAGCAATCATTTTGCTCAGTACCGTGCTGGTGAATAACTTTGTATTGGCGCAATTCCTCGGCCTCTGCCCGTTTATGGGCGTATCCAATAAGTTGGAGAGCGCCATCGGCATGGCGGGTGCAACTACCTTTGTAATGACCCTCGCTTCTATTTGTACCTATCTGGTGGACACCTGGGTGCTGGCGCCGCTGGAGCTGCAATATTTACGCACTATCGCCTTTATTTTGGTAATCGCGGCGGTGGTGCAATTCGTCAAAATGTTTATGGAAAAGACCAGCCCGCTGCTCTATCGCGTACTTGGTGTGTTTCTGCCGCTAATTACTGTGAACTGCGCCGTGCTCGGTGTTGCCTTGCTGAACACGCAAAAAGCTCACAGCTTTTTTGAATCCACAATGTATGGTTTTGGCGGCGCCCTCGGTTTTGCGATGGTGTTGGTATTGTTTTCCGCGATGCGTGAGCGTTTAGCGGTAGCCGATGTGCCGGTGCCCTTTAAAGGCGCGGCGATTGGCATGATCACTGCCGGTTTGATGGCACTGGCCTTTATGGGCTTTGGCGGGCTGGTAAGCCTGCAATAACTGACGAGTCTGGCATTCATGATCGAATTTATTTTCCAGAACCCTATCCTCAGCGCCCTGATTGCACTCGGCGGGCTGTCGGCGCTATTTGGCGCGGTATTGGGTTTTGCTGCAGTCAAATTCAAAGTGGAAGGCGACCCCATCGTCGAGCAGATCGACGCGCTGTTGCCGCAAACCCAATGCGGTCAATGCGGCCACCCCGGCTGCCGCCCCTACGCCCAGGCAATCGCTAACGGTGAAGCCATCAACAAATGTCCGCCCGGCGGTCAGGCAACTATTAATGCCCTGGCCGATTTGCTGGATGTAGAGGCTCCCTCCTTGGACTCGGAACACGGCGAACATTTGGACGTGAAACGTGTCGCTTTTATCCGCGAAGACGAATGTATAGGTTGCACCAAATGTATTCAGGCCTGCCCAATGGATGCAATCCTCGGCGCCGCCAAACACATGCACACAGTGATTGCCGATGAATGCACCGGCTGCGACTTGTGCGTGGAGCCCTGCCCGGTGGATTGTATCGATATGATCCCGGTTGAAACTGACCTGAAAACCTGGAAGTGGGATCTACCGGCCACCAACCAAAAACCGGTGTTCCATGTGATCGCCCAGGAAGTGCCGGTAATTCCTTTGGAAACGAATGTAATTGCCACTGACCTTGGCCGTGGTAGCGCGCTAAATAGCGACAAGCCCGACGGTGAAAAAGCTGCCTAAGCGCCGCATTGACGACGAGAAATCTGCATAGATGACAAGCCTGATCAAAGTCTGGGAATTACCGGGCGGTATTCACCCGCCCCAACACAAAAGCCAATCCCTGCAATTGCCGCTGGGCGAAATTCCCCTGCCTCCGTTTCTGGTGATTCCGCTAAATCAACATATGGGCACCCCCGCACGCGCCATTGTGCAAGTGGGTGAGCGCGTGCTCGCCGGGCAATTGATTGGTATCGCCGATGGCACCTTTAGTGCCAATACCCACGCGTCTACCTCGGGGACTGTATTAGCCATTGAGTCCCGTGCGATTCCACATCCGTCCGGCATGAGCAGTGAATCCGTCATTATTGAACCGGATGGCAAACACGAGTGGGTTCAACTAACTCCCTGTGAAGACTACCTACAGCTGGATCGCTTGCAACTGCTGGATAAAATCCGCGCGGCCGGTGTGGCAGGTTTGGGGGGCGCAGGTTTCCCCACTGCCGTAAAACTTGCACCCAAATCGACGCAAGTGATCGACACATTGATCCTCAACGGTGCCGAATGTGAACCTTACATCACCGCCGATGACATGCTGATGCAAACCCAGGCGCAGGAGTTAGTCGCCGGAACCTTGCTGCTGAGTCATATTTTGCATCACCCCAAAAACCTGCTGATTGGCATTGAGGACAACAAACCCACGGCCATTGCTGCGGTAAAAGCTGCAGTTGCTGGCGCCAAAGCCCTGCGCAGCGAAGCCGCCAATATTCAGGTAGTGGTGATTCCCACCAAGTACCCCTCCGGTGGTGCCAAACAGCTGACCCAAATTTTGACCGGGCGGGAGATTCCCAGCGGCCATCACTCGGCCGATGTGGGGGTTATCTGTGTGAATGTCGCCACCGCCGCTGCCGCCTGGCGCGCTGTGCGTTTTGGTGAGCCGCTCATTTCGCGCATTACTACGGTAGTCGGTGAGGCATTAACAACCCAGCGCAATATCAATGTGCTGTTGGGAACACCTATCGACTATGTGCTAGAGCAGCACGGTTTTAACTTGAAACAAGCATCGCGGGTAGTCATGGGGGGGCCGATGATGGGCTTTACCCTGCTGGATTTGGCCGCGCCGGTAATCAAAACCACCAACTGTATTCTGGCGCCCAGCACCCAAGAACTGCCTGAACCACAACCCGCACAAGCCTGTATTCGCTGCGGCATGTGCGCCGAGGTCTGCCCGGCAAGCCTGTTACCACAACAGTTGTTCTGGTATGCACAGGCGGAGGATTTTGATCGGCTCGAATCGCACAACCTGTTCGACTGCATCGAATGCGGCGCCTGCTCCTACGTTTGCCCCAGCACTATTCCGCTGGTGCAGTACTATCGCGCCGCCAAGGGCACTATTCGCCTGCACGAGATCGAGAAAGAAAAATCGGATCGTTCGCGTCAGCGTTTTGAATTCCGCCAGCAGCGCATCGCCAAAGAAGAAGCCGAAAAAGAAGCCAAACGTCTAGCACGTCAAAAGGCAGCGGAAGAAGCCAAAAAGAAACTGGCCGAAAAAGCGGCTGAGGCGGCGAAGAATCCGGCAGCTGCTACTGATGTCATTACCGCAGCCGTGGTTAAAGTGGGTGCGACGCAGGCTTCCAGTGAAGAAGAAAAAGCCAAGCTGGAGCGCCTGCTTAACGCGGCCAAAAATGGCTTGGAGTTTGCGCAAAAAACCTTGGTGCCGAACAAAACCAACCCGGTAATTACCGAAGAACAGCTGGTTAAACAGCAGGCGCGCATCAAACAAGCCGAGCAAAAAGTTGCAGAGGCGGAGAAGAAACTGGCCGAGTTTGTTGCCAATAACTCTGTCACTACCAGCATCGAACCCGGCACCACCGCTGCTCCAGCGGCGGGCGCACCGGCAGTAGACCCCAATGATCCCGTCGCGGCGGCGATTGCCCGCGCGCAGGCAAAACTGACCATGTCACCGGAAGACAAAGCGCGCGCAAATCTGGAATCCCTGCGCTCACGGTTGGCCAAAGCCGAAGAGAAAGTTGCCGCCGCCAAAGCCGACGGCAGCCCCAATTTGGATGCCTTACAACAAGGCGCCGAAAAGCTGCAGCAAAAAATTACGGAAGCGCTGGCTGAACTCAAGGCATTGGGCATTAAAGACGAGCCGGTCGTTGCCGCTGCGCCAGTAACTGCTGAACCTGCGAGCGCAGAGCAAAACGCAGCGCAAGCCGCGATTGAAAAAGCAAAAGCCAAGGCAGCTGCCATGGCGAGTATGAGTGATGAGGAAAAACGCGCCGAGCAGATTCAATCCCTGCAAAACCGTTTAACTAAAGCGCGCGAGCGTTTAGCCAAGGCAGAAACTGAAAACGACGCCAATATCGACGCCTTCCGCGCCGGCGTCACCAAACTGGAAGAAAAGCTGCAAGAACTGGCCTAGGGCAGTGTTCATCACGGCGATTCTTAACGAGATAAACGAATGGCGTTATTAAATATCACCTCACCCCACACCCACGGGGCCAATCGTACCGGGCGCGTTATGCGCTTGGTGGTCTATGCCACGTTTCCCGGTATTGCCGCACTGACTCACTTTTTTGGTATAGGGGTGTTAATCAATGTGTTGCTGGCGAGCTTGAGCTGCATCGCCTTTGAAGCACTGGTGATGAAACTGCGTGAACGTCCGGTGATGTTCTACCTACGCGATTGCAGCGCGTTGGTGACCGGCGTGCTGATCGGTGTATCCCTTCCGCCCTATTGCCCTTGGTGGCTGGTGATCAGCGCCAGTTTTGTCGCGATTGTCTTGGCTAAACAGCTTTACGGCGGCATGGGCTTTAACCCCTTTAATCCGGCGATGGTGGCCTATGTGCTGCTGCTGATTTCCTTTCCGGTACAGATGACCCAATGGGCCACGCCATTACCCATGCTGGCCGATGGACACACTGCACCCAGCTTGGTCGCGGCGCTGGACAAGATCTTTTTTGGCACCCCCATCGACGGCTACAGCTCGGCGACAGTGCTGGACATTATGAAACAAAACTCCGGCCTGACGCTGGATGCCCTCTATCAACAACAGCCTGTATTTACCGAAGGCCGCTGGGCCGGTGCTGGTTGGGAATGGGTCAACATCGCCTTTTTGATTGGCGGCATCTATCTGCTCTACAAAAAAGTCTTTACCTGGCATGCCCCGGTTTCCATGCTGCTGGCGCTGGCGCTGATGGCCGCGCTGTTTTACGACTCAGGCAGCTCCAATTCCGGCGGCTCACCCATTTTTCACCTGCTGTCCGGTGCCACTATGCTCGGCGCATTTTTTATTGTGACCGATCCGGTCAGCTCGGCGGTGAGCACCCGTGGGCGCATTGTTTATGGCGCGTTGATTGGTGTGGTGATTTATGTGATTCGCGCCTGGGGCACCAGCTACCCCGACGGAGTTGGTTTTGCAGTTTTGCTGCTGAATTTCGCCGCCCCCTTTATTGATTACTACACTACTCCGCGCACCTACGGCCACAAAAAACCGCGCCGTGCGACCGACAGTAGCAAACAGGATGGAGGTCACTAATGCTCGGCCAATCCATAAGTAAAAACAGCTTTATCCTCGCCGCTTTTGCGATTTGCACGGCAGGCGCACTGGCGCTGACCAACCTCGGCACCCAGGATCGTATTGCAGCTTCAGAGCGCGCCGCACAACAACGCGCACTATTTGAAATAATTCCCCTGCAAGAACACGATAACGATCTGCTCAATGACACCATACCCGTGCCGAATAGCGCATGGGAGCCGCTGGGTGCCAGCGAATCCAGCAAGATTTATCGCGCGCGCCAGCAAGGGCAAATCACCGCCTTGATCGTTCCCGCCACGGCACACGATGGTTACTCCGGCGATATCAGTATGATTGTCGGGGTAAAAACTGATGGCACCATTGCCGGCGTGCGTGTATTACTGCACAAAGAAACCCCCGGACTGGGCGACAAAATCGAGCTAAAAAAGCATCAGTGGATTTTAAGTTTTAATGGCAAAAGTCTGACTGTTCCTGTTATCGAGGAATGGAAAGTTAAAAAAGATGGCGGTACCTTTGATCAATTTGCCGGTGCCACCATCACTCCGCGCGCCGTAGTGGGACAAGTAAAACGCGTGCTGGAATTTGTGAATACCAACCATCAAACCTTGTTTGATGCGAATCAACAGCCAAGCGCAGGTGAACAACATGAGTAATGGCGTGAATTACACAGAAATTACCCAAAAGGGCCTGTGGGGTAACAACGCCGCGTTAGTGCAGCTTCTCGGCCTCTGCCCCCTGCTTGCGGTCAGCTCTACCGTTGTTAACGCGCTCGGCCTGGGGCTGGCTACATTACTGGTTCTGACCACCACCAACTCAGTGGTTTCACTGATCCGCCACTATGTAAGCGACGCAGTAAGGCTGCCCGCCTTTGTGATGATTATCGCCTCAGCGGTTACCTGTATTGAATTGCTGATGAAAGCTTACACCTACGAGTTGTACCAAATACTTGGATTATTTATCCCGTTAATCGTGACCAACTGCGCCGTATTAGGTCGCGCTGATGCCTTTGCCAGCAAAAATACTCTCCTACCTTCCGCCATCGATGGTTTTATGATGGGGATGGGGTTTCTGTTAGTACTTGTTTGTGTGGGCGCTGTACGCGAACTGCTCGGCACCGGACATCTGTTTGCCGATATGCAATTACTCTTTGGTGAATCCGCACGCAGCTGGCAACTGAATGTCTTTGGCAGCAGTTTTCCCAATGTGATTTTTGCCTTGCTGCCACCGGGAGCGTTTATTGTGGTGGGGTTTTTAATTGCGGCCAAAAACACCATAGATGCCCAACTTAAAAAACGTGCGGACGCCCGTAAAACACACGCGGTGAAAGGCAGTAAACGTGTGCGCACTACCGGCAGTGTTACTTGATAGTCACGCCATACCTGTTTAGCAATCCCAAGGAGATTTGCAATGTTCGACAAGCTTGACCACGCCCAACTGCTGGCGTTTTACGATAAATTTGTAGCTCCGTGGAGTATTAAAATTCTGATTGCCTTGCTGATATTTGTTATCGGCCAGTTAGTCGCAAAATTTGTGGCAGGAATGCTAGGCAAGATCCTCGGGCGCACCAAGCTCGATAAAATTCTGGTGGAATTTATCCAATCGCTGGTAAATGCCCTGCTGTTGGTATTTGTAATTGTTGCCGCCCTGGACCAGCTGGGGGTAAATACCAATTCCGTGATTGCCGTACTCGGTGCTGCTGGCTTGGCGATTGGTTTGGCGCTGCAGGGATCACTGCAAAACTTTGCGGCGGGTTTTATGTTGCTGATATTTCGCCCCTTTAAATCCGGCGACTTTGTTGAGGCTGCCGGCGTATCGGGAATTATCGATAAGATTGGTATTTTCTCCACCATCATGCACACCGGTGACAACAAGCAGGTCATCATTCCCAACGGCACCATTTACAGCAGCAATATCATCAACTACTCCGCCCGTGGCACCCGTCGTATCGACATGGTTTTTGGTATTGGCTACCGCGACGATATACGTTTGGCGCGCGATGTCATTGCCAAAGTAATTAGCGCCGATGCGCGGGTTTTACCCGAGCCGGAACCCTTGATTGCAGTGGGAGAACTGGGTGCACACAGCGTGAACTTCTATGTGCGCCCCTGGGTGAAAGCCGATGAGTTCTGGGATGTGAAATTTGCGTTGACCGAACAAATCAAACTGGCATTTGATGAGAATGGCATCAGCATTCCCTTCCCGCAGATGGATATCCACTGGAACAAACCCACCGAATAAGGCACCACCAGGGCTTACCGGGCGGTGAGACAGAGGTTTCACTGCCCATCCTCCAAGAACGCGCCCCACCTTGGTGCATGATTCACCGTTCGATTTAATGCGCCAAATTAGCCTTGACGCTCACCGCCCCTGCTCTTAACCTACACGCCCTTTTTTTCTTGAGCCCGGTTGCTGTTATGACCTACTGCGTTGCGATTAAAGTCGATGCGGGTCTGATTTTTTGTTCAGATTCACGGACCAATGCGGGTGTTGATCAGGTCAGCACCTACAGCAAGATGTACCATTTTGGTATCGATGGCGACCGCCAACTGGTGATCAACTCTGCTGGCAACCTCGCCACTACCCAATCGGTTATCGCCAAAATTCGCAAGGACATCAAAGAAGGTGCCGATGTAAGCCTCGCGACTGTCGATAGCATCCACGACGCCGCCGACTATGTAGGCGAAATAAGTGTGGCTATTCAAGAGAAACACGCACACAACAACAGTAACGTCAGTTTTGAAGCCAGCTTTTTGCTGGGCGGCCAAATTGGCACGGAAACTCCGGCGGTTATGCTGATTTATCCTCAGGGTAACCACATCACATCGTCCGACCAAACGCCCTACCTGCAAATTGGTGAGAGTAAATACGGCAAACCAATTCTCGACCGTATCCTCAAACCGGAAACCGGGCTGGATACAGCCGCACTCTGCGCCTTGGTGTCCATGGATTCCACAATGAAATCTAATCTCACTGTAGGCCCGCCAATCGAATTGATGAGCTATGTCACCAACAGCGGTCTGATGCAGCACAGTATTTTTGAGGCTGACAATCAATACTTACGCGAACTCACCAAGTCCTGGGATCGCTTGATAGTGGAAGCTTTTTTACAGCTGCCACCGCCACCACAAAACTAATTCCAAACTGCTCATGCCAAAAGCGCCACTATCCTCCGATACTGGCGCTTTTGTGTTTTTAGCGCAGCATTTCATCGCCCAGAGCACTTATGGTGCAGTTATTGCGTGTGATTGACTAACCAGAGCCGCCAGGAAAACCGCACACTAAACACTGGCTTAGCGTAACCGCAAGAGCGTCATATGCTCAGTGGATGATGATAACTTGCCCTTTTCCCCGCCTGGTGCACACTTGAGTGCACCAGCATGATCCATAAACCGCTCGCTGCAGGAAGGAAGACTTTATGGCTATTCGCGTTGCCATCCACCATAAAACTGAATATCAGTTTGATCGCTTGACCACCTTATTTCCCCACGTCCTGCGTTTGCGCCCGGCGCCCCACAGCCGTACCAAAATTCACAGCTACTCACTCAAGGTGACGCCAGAAGACCATTTCCTCAACTGGCAGCAAGATCCCTTTGGCAATTTTCAGGCGCGCCTGGTTTTTCCCGAGCAGACGAAAAGTTTGGCAATTGAAGTAGAAGTCATTGCCGATATGACTTCCATCAACCCCTTTGATTTTTTTGTAGAAGACTACGCGGAAACAATTCCTTTTAGCTACGCCGAACAGCTCCAACGCGAGTTAATTCCTTATTTGGAAGTCACCGAAGCTGGCCCACTGCTGAGTGCGCGAGTCGCGGCGATTAAAGCGGAAATAGCGCAGCGCGAAAAACAAGATAAACCCTGGCATGTGAACGATTTTCTGGTGCAGATAAACCAACAACTGCAACAGGATATTGGCTACGGTGTGCGCTTGGAGCCGGGCATTCAAAGCTGTGAGGAAACCCTAACCCTCGCCAAAGGCTCCTGCCGCGACAGCGCCTGGCTGCTGGTACAAATTTTTCGCCACTTGGGTTACGCCGCGCGTTTTGCCTCGGGTTATTTGGTGCAGCTGACCTCGGATATCAAAGCCCTCGACGGCCCCAGCGGCCCGGAAAAAGATTTCACCGATTTACACGCCTGGACCGAAGTATTTATTCCCGGCGCAGGCTGGGTTGGCCTTGACCCAACCTCGGGTTTGCTGGCTACCGAAGGCCATATTCCCCTCGCCTGCACACCTGACCCCATTTCTGCCGCCCCCATTACCGGCGCCACCAGCAAATGTGAAGTGGAGTTCGCCTACAGCAACGAAGTCTTCCGCATCCTTGAAGACCCGCGGGTCACCAAACCCTATACCGAAGACCAATGGCAAACCATCAATGCACTCGGCGCCGCTGTTGATAAGGAGCTGCTCGAGCAGGACGTGCGTTTAACCACCGGCGGTGAACCCACGTTTGTGTCCATTGATGATATGGAATCCGAGCAGTGGAACACCGGCGCACTGGGCGCCGACAAATTGCGCCTCGCGAAAGATTTATTGCTGCGGATGCGCAACACCTTTGCGCCAAACGGTTTACTGCATTACGGCCAAGGCAAATGGTATCCGGGTGAAGAAGTACCGCGCTGGGCGCTGGGTTGTTTTTGGCGCACCGATGGTGAAGCCCTGTGGAGCAATCCGGATTTACTCGCACGCGCCGATAAAAGTTACGGCCTTACGCATTTGGATGCGAAAAAATTCGCGCAGACACTGTGTGAAAAAATTCGTGTGAATAGCGAGCATTTAATTCCCGCCTATGAGGATGTGCTCTATTACCTTTGGGCCGAACAACAATTGCCCGCCAATATAGATCCCTTAACAGCCGATTTAAAAGATGACCTGGAGCGCCGCCGCATCGCCAAATTATTAACGCGCGGGTTAAATACTGAAAGTGGCTATGTGCTGCCCATCGAATGGAATTATTTGAATCAAAGCTGGCTGAGCGGCCGCTGGAAATTGCGCAATGACAATTTATTTTTAATTCCCGGCGACTCACCACTCGGTTTGCGTTTGCCATTAAATTCACTGGAATTTTCGCAACACAATTACGAACGCTATCAACCGGAAAGTGACCCGCTGCGCTCGCGCGCACCACTGGCAGCCAGCGGGCAACAATTTGCTAATCTCGCCGCACAAAAAATTACCGCGCAGCCCATTGGCAAAAACGACAGCGAAAACAGCACAGAAAAGAACACTGAAAAAAATACGGCGCAAAAAAACAAAGCCAATTATGTGGAAGCGGGCTATGTTATTCGCACCGCCATGTGTTTTGAAGCGCGCGATGGCCGTTTGCATTTATTTTTGCCACCGCTCACCTACCTCGAACATTACGTGGCGTTAATTGAAGCGATTGAAGATACCGCGGCAACACTCAATATGCCGGTGGTACTGGAAGGTTACGAACCGCCCAAAGATTATCGCCTGAAGAAATTTTTAATTACGCCGGACCCGGGTGTGATTGAAGTAAATATTCATCCGGTAGAAACTTGGGCGGATTTGGTCAACAACACCGAAGCGCTGTATGAAGATGCACGCCAATGCCGTTTGGGCACCGAGAAATTTATGCTCGATGGCCGTCACTCCGGCACCGGCGGCGGCAACCATGTCACCTTCGGCGGTTCAACGCCAGCCAATAGCCCGTTTTTGCGCCGCCCGGATTTGCTGCGCAGTTTGGTGACGTTTTGGCAACATCACCCGGGGCTTTCTTATTTATTTTCCGGTTTATTTATCGGGCCGACCAGTCAATCGCCGCGGGTAGATGAAGGCCGTGCGGAAATGCTCTACGAATTGGAAATCGCCTTCCAACAAATGCCTGATGGCATTGTAGAGCAACCCTGGTTAGTGGATCGCCTGATGCGCAATTTATTAATTGACATTACCGGCAATACCCATCGCGCCGAATTTTGTATCGACAAACTTTATTCACCCGGATCAGCCAGCGGTCGCCAAGGCATTCTGGAATTTCGCGGTTTTGAAATGCCGCCCCATGCACGAATGTCGCTAGTACAAGTATTGCTGCTGCGCTGCCTGATCAGCCGTTTCTGGAAAGAGCCCTACAAAAAACCGCTGGTGCGCTGGGGCACGGCGCTGCACGATAAATTTATGTTGCCGCATTATGTGTGGGAAGACCTGCGCGATGTAGTCAATGATTTGAATGAACACGGATATCCCTTCCAACTGGAATGGCTCGCGCCTTTTGAAGAATTTCGTTTCCCTCACTATGGCCGCGTGCAGCTGGATGATATTCAAATTGAATTGCGCTGGGCGATTGAACCCTGGCATGTGCTGGGCGAAGAAGTCAGCAGCTTTGGCACCTCGCGCTATGTGGATTCATCACTGGAGCGTTTACAAGTCAAAGTCACTGGTTTAACGCCGGGCCGTTATGTGCTCGCGTGTAATGGTCGCCGTGTGTGTTTGAATCCCACCGGTAAACACGGTGAATTTGTGGGCGGCGTGCGCTATCGCGCTTGGCAACCGCCTTCCGCATTGCACCCAACCATTGGCATCCACGCGCCGCTGGTATTTGATTTAATCGACACCTGGAACGGCAAGAGCATCGGCGGCTGCACCTATCACGTCAGCCACCCCGGTGGGCGCAGTTACGAGCGCTTCCCGGTGAACGCCAATGAAGCTGAATCGCGCCGTGGTAATCGCTTTTTTGATATCAACTACACACCCGGTGCATTACCGATCACACCGGCGGGAAAAATATTGCGCGAATTTTTTGAACACAAACATCCCCCCAGACCCATGGCGCCACCGCCAGAGGAACCGGCGGATGAATATCCACACACACTGGATTTGCGCAAGTAAAGCGAGGTGAATAGGGTTACAATCGGGGCCATATTCATAACAATTACTGATTATCATGAACCTCTCTTCCGCGCTTATGGACAATCAGGGCAATACAATGAGCAGTAAGGCATTCACTTATCCATCCCCACAGGCGGGGGTGGATGAAGCCTACGATACTGAAGGCGGTATTCGCCCGCATTGGCGCTACCTGTTACACAGCTTACAAACGCTGGGGCACGATGCCATCGAAGAGCGGCAGAAAAAAGCACGCCGCATCCTGCGCGACGATGGTGCCACCTACAAAATTTACGACGAACCGGATGCGAGCCAAAGCTGGCAACTCAATCCTATTCCGCTGTTAATTCACAGCGATGAATGGAACAACATTGAAACCGCACTGGTTGAACGCGCCGAATTATTTAATTTACTGCTGCAAGATATTTACGGCGAACGCAGCCTGGTGCGCCGTGGCGTTATCCCACCAGAATTATTATTTTCCCATCAGGGATTTTTACGCCCCTGTCAAAATATAAAATTGCCCGGCGCACAACAATTAATTGTGCATGGTGCCGATCTGGTGCGTGCGCATGACGGTCAAATGCGGGTGATGGCCGACCGCACCCAAGCGCCTTCCGGCGCAGGTTATGCGCTGGAAAATCGTACGGTCATGAACCGCGTATTCCCCAGTTTGTTTCGCGATAGTCATGTGCATCGCCTGTCATTATTTTTTTCGCGTTTGCGTCAACGCCTGCAGGAATTAAATCCCAACGGTGGCATTGCACGCATTGTTGTACTCACCCCCGGCATTTATAACGAAGCCTATTTTGAACACGCCTATCTCGCCAATTATTTGGGGTTCCAATTAGTACAAGGCGGCGATTTAAGTGTGCGCAATGGTTATGTGTGGATGAAAGCGCTCGACGGTTTAAAACGTGTCGATGTAATTTTGCGCCGCGTGGATGATGTCTATTGCGATCCGGTGGAATTAAAAGGCGATTCACGCCTAGGTGTGCCCGGCCTGCTGGAAGTGGCGCGCCTCGGCCATGTTGCTATCGCCAACCCACTCGGCTCCAGCGTATTGGAAAACCCGGCGCTATTGCGTTATTTACCCGCTGTTGCCCAAGCCTTGCTCGGGCGCGATTTGCAAATGCCCTCGGTGAAAACCTGGTGGTGTGGCAATAGCGACGACCTGGAATATGTGTGTAGCAATTTAAAAAATTTACTGATTAAACCTACCTATCGTCGCCCCGGTTTGTATGAAGTGTACGGCGCGGATCTGGACGATAAAAAATTACAAGCCTGGCAAAATCGCATTCGTAAAAATCCGCTGCAATTTGCGGCGCAGGAATATGTGGCCGGCGCACAAACGCCCACCTGGCATCAGGGGCAAATCCAACCGCGTGCCTCGGTATTGCGCACCTTCGCAGTTGCCAGTGAAAGTTCTTACGCGGTAATGCCCGGCGGCCTTACGCGCGTAAACCTGGATCCGGATAAAAAAATTATTTCCAACCAACGCGGCTCTGTTTCCAAAGACACCTGGGTGCTCGCCTCGGAACCGGAAAAACAAATCAGCCTGCGCACCCTGGACATGCAGTCATCCACCGAAGGCAGCAGTGCACTGCCCAGCCGGGTGGTAGAAAATTTATTTTGGATGGGCCGCTACGCCGAGCGCGCGGAATCTGCCATGCGCTTATTGCGCACGGTATTTATTCAATTAAATAAAACTGAAAAATTACCCGACGCGGTGTGCCGCACACTGCTGAGTGCAGTTACTCACGTCACCGCCACCTACCCCGGCTTTACCAGCTTGCAACCGGAACTGTTCAAGAACCCTGAACCGGAAATGATTTCAATTATTTTGGACAGTCGCCGCCTCGGCAGTGTCGCCAATAATTTAACGGCGATGATTGAAGCCGCTGAACAAGTCAAAGAGCAACTCTCCAGCGATACCCAGCGCGTAATTAACGATGTGGGCGATGAACTTGAGCAATTAAAATTAGCCTTGGAACCCAGCTCGCTTTCCGCACCGGAAGAAGCACTGGCGCCGCTTATTACCACGCTACTTGCTTTTGCCGGATTAATTCACGAAAGCATGACACGCGGCAATGGCTGGCACTTTATGGAAATGGGCCGCCGCCTGGAGCGCGCATTACAAATTATTAATACCCTGCGTTCACTACTCGCCACCGAATTTGATGAGATAGAACAGGAAACGCTTATCGAATCCAGCTTGCTGTGCAGTGAAGCGCTTATTCCTTATCGTCGCCGTTATCAAAATGGCATTCGGTTGGAACAAGCCTTGGAAATGTTAATGCTGAATCGCAAAAATCCGCGCTCGTTGATTTATCAACTCAATGAATTGGAACATCATTTTTCTGACTTGCCCGACGACCGCGAAATTCTCAGCAGCGAACACAAATTATTATTGGAAGCGACTACCGCGTTGAAATTGAGTGACATTAGCGCGCTGGTAAAAACCCACAATAGTATTCGCACCGAACTGGATCAATTGCTGTCGCGCTTGCAGTATTTAATGACGCAAGTGGCCAAGGCCATTGGGCAGCGCTACTTCGATCACACCGAAGGGCCACAGCTGCTGGTAAAAAATACCGAATGGCAAGAGCAGCTCTAGGAAGCCGGGATTATGAAATATCGCATTCGCCATACCACTCGCTATGCCTACGCATTACCGGTGAGCCACTGCTACAACCTGGCCTATGTGTTACCGCGCTCCACTGATCGTCAGCGCGTAGACACTATCGACATCAAACTCTCACCACCGGCCACCACCAGCAATAGCCGCAGCGATTATTTTGGCAATCAGTTTTTACAATTTTCGATTGAAAAAGCGCACAGCGAATTGGATGTCAGTATCACCAGCGAAATCACCATTAAGGACAGCAGCACCAGCATCAACCTGGATTTTGGCAACCCCTGCAGCTACGTAAAATATTTACTGCAACACAGCAAAGATTGGGAAACACTCTGCGCGCGGGAATTTATACTCGACTCACCCATGGTGCAACAGCATCAGGATCTTGCCGATTATGCCGCTGCTTCCTTCAGCGACGACCGCCCGTTTTTATCGGCGGTGATGGATTTAACCCAACGCATATTTACCGATTTCGTTTATGACCCGGAATTTTCCGACGTCGCCACACCACTCGCCGATGTGCTCAAACACAAACGCGGCGTCTGTCAGGATTTCGCCCACCTCGCCATCGGCTGCCTGCGCTCACTCGGCTACCCGGCGCGTTACGTCAGCGGCTATTTGGAAACCCTGCCTGCCCCCGGCCAGGAAAAATTAATCGGCGCCGACGCCACCCACGCCTGGTTCGCCGTTTATTCCCCCGGCGAAGGCTGGTACGAATTTGACCCCACCAACAACAAAGTCACCGGCGAACAACACATCACCACCGCCTGGGGCCGCGACTATTCCGATGTAACCCCACTCAAAGGCGTCATCTTCGGCGGCGGTCACTCCCCCCAATTATTTGTCTCGGTAGATGTAAGAAGAATCGAAGAAGATTTTTTTCAAACACAAAGCCAAAGCCAAGGCTAAATACCCGCCTCACTAGTGACACCTACAGTTACCACATTCTGATTTTTTGGTAACTGTAGGCTCCTGTCAGATAAAAACCCACGAACTCCCCCTTGGTTATATTGTGTAATTGACCTTTTCCTCCGAGCCTATTACCTTTCAGAAAACCCCATTTCACATAAATGGCACAATAAAGGTAGGTTGCTGGTGAGTTCACGAACCGCAACACATTTTAAGGGCAGTAATGTGCCCAAAGCGGAAGTTGGAGGATGACTGCAAAGCTACAGGACTCCAAATTCATTCAACTGTGTATTCTTCGTATACATTGTAGGGCATTGTAACTTGGGTATTTTTTAGTTGAGTTAGACAAGCCTTCCATAAACATGGCTTTATCTGTTAAGTAAAAACTGTCATGAGTAAAAAATGGAGTATTTATGCACCCCAAGGTTTTTGTAAGTCATGCAAGTGAGGATAAAGAAAGATTTGTTATTGATTTTGCAACCAGGTTACGCAAAAACGGTGTAGACGCTTGGTTAGATAAATGGGAGATGCTGCCAGGAGATAGTCTGGTAGATAAGATATTTGAGGAAGGGATTAAAGATGCAGCAGCATTTATCGTCATTCTATCTACCTCAAGTGTGAATAAGCCATGGGTTCACGAAGAACTTAACGCAGCGGTGGTGAAAAGAATAAATAACGGGAGCAAGTTAATTCCAGTTGTTTTGGACAATTGCGAAGTTCCCGAGGTTCTGGCGAGTACGTTATGGGAGCGCGTCCCAGATTTAAACTCTTATAATGCGAGTTTTGATAGGATACTCGCATCTATTTTTAATATTTCTACTAAGCCACCACTCGGGCAATTGCCTCTTTATACTGAATCGCCGATAACGCTTATAAGCGGCATGCATAAAAATGATAGTCTTTTACTTAAAGTGTCATGTGAGAACGCTCTGTTAACGGGAAGTATGTCTATTGATCCAAAGAAATTATTCTTTGTAGATGCGAATCCAATTTTACCAGAGCAAGAACTAAAAGATGCTATGGAAATTATGGATAAATTTGGTTCGATAGAGTTACACCGAACACTTGGATGTGATCTTCACTCATTCAAGATAACAGAAGCTGGATTTGAGCTTTACGCTAGAGACTGCATCTCGAATTATCAAGAAACGATAAAGACCGTTAAGTTTGCTTTGGTGAACAAGCAGCTATCTAAAAATTCTGCGATAGCAGAAGAAGTAAATTCCCCTCTGTTACTAATCGATCACATTTTGAATATTCTGGAGCACAGTGGTGATATCAAACAGTCCAAAATGATTAGTGGCGAATGTCATATAAATTACATTTCACCATCGCTCAGGCGTGCCCTCAATGATTGATAGGAATGTTTCATAAACAATTGAACAGAATTTATCTAAATATTTTTTCTAATTTATAAAAAAAGAGAGTACTTTTCTGAGTAAAAAAATACCAAAAAAATTATATCGCTATCAGAAATTTAATGCACTTTCTCTCGATGCTCTGTGTCAGGATAAGGTATTTTTTTCTCAGCCTGCTAATTTCAACGATCCTTTAGATTGTAAAGCTGATGTTAAACAGGATTCCGATCGATCGACGTTGCGCGATATTTTAGCGGCACTTATTTTCTCTAGGGTCGAACAAGAAATACTCAGCTCTTTAAATGCGGGTAAGGTGGCAGGTAATGGAGCAGCAAGGCATGCAAAAAAACATGCCGATCAGACTACGAGAGCCGAGCTCAGTAATATTTCATATCATGCTACAAATCCAGACTACGATTGTAGCGTCGAAGAAGCTGAGTGTCGCCTTCTGACCTTTGCTATTCAACGTGAGCTTTTAAAGCAAAACAATCGCGGAATTTGTTGCTTCTCCACAACCTATAGCAATCCATTACTGTGGAGCCATTATGCTGATCAGCATTACGGCTTTTGTGCCGGATATTCATTAAATCGAAGCCCTGTGCCAGAAATTCATAAGGTTCTATACGGAGGTGAGCGATTTGTAAAGACCAGTCTAATCGCTACTGCCATCTTAGAAAAAGATGCAGTTGCCCAAAAAAAGTTAGATGAAAATATATTGCTGCGTAAGGCATCGGCATGGCAATACGAAAAAGAGTGGCGAGTTTTCGATCATGTTGGTTTGCAGGACTCACCGCTTTTGCTTGAGGAAATTGTTTTTGGTATCCGTTGTCCTGATACAGTCGTACATGCTGTAGTCTCCGCTCTGATGCCCAGAGAAATTAAATTTTTTGAGATGCATAACGTTTCAGGAAGTTTCACGCTAAAACGAAGCGTTGCTGACTTGGGTGAGTTGAAAGCTTTCTTTCCTCGAACGGCAATGTCTGGACTCGAAATGTTCGGCCCTGTGAGTGACGGTGAATAGTGTCATCATTATTAGGTTGTGCAGGTTTAAATGTCCGCGCTGTGCCGTTTGATGTATCTAGACCGACGCAGTTGTGCCCAAAGCGAACGTTGAGACAACTTAAATCGAAATAAAAAATTGATAAACACAATATTAAGGATCTAGGGCTAATGTATCTAGCGCAATTAAACATTTTTAATTTTAGAAAAATTTTTAAGGCAGAACTTCATTTTCAAAAAGGCCTCAACGTATTGGTTGGTGCAAACAATGTTGGAAAAACGGCTGTGATCGATGCGCTGCGAGCTTTGTTAGCAGGGCATGAAGAGCCATATCCTCGATTGGACACAGAAGACATCCATCGACCGCCAAGCGGTAAGTCTGTCGGTGATATAGTGTTTAATTATATTTTCAAAGATCTAAATGCAGATGAGGAAGCAGATTTTCTCGCAGCGCTGAAGCCGGGCTCTGCGGAAAAAATGGAGGCTCACATAACTATTCGCTATTCCGAAGCCGATAAAACGGGGCGTCTTCGAGCAAAACGTTGGTGTGGTGATTACGAAGAGGTCGGATTAACCGCTGACATGATGGAAAATTTAAGAGGGGTCTACCTACCCGCATTAAGGGATGCCGCTCAAAGTTTAAAACCAAGTCGAACAAGTCAATTGGCAAGGCTATTTCATTTGCTTGCAGATGACGCTGGACGTGATGGAATAAATCAAGCTCTTCAGTCGCTTGATGAAGAGCTTAAAAAACATCAGCCCATCGTAACAACACATGCTGCAATAAGTGGTCGGCATAATTCCATGCTTGGGCCTCAAATGGCTCAACTTTTAAATTTAGGATTGAGCGGGAGCGATTTTCAAAGATTGGCTGCACGCTTGTCTATCATGGTTGATGCTTTTGAAATCGAGCAAAATGGGTTGGGATTTAACAATTTAATCTTTATGGCTGTGGTACTGAGTGAATTAACTAAAAATCCAGAATCTAGTTACAGTGGACTAATCATTGAGGAGCCTGAGGCTCATCTACACCCGCAATTGCAGGCTGTATTACTTAGTTATTTAGAAACAATCCAATCCAAGGAAGGTGAAAGACCTGTTCAGCTGTTCGTAACAAGCCATTCCCCTAATTTCGCTAGCATTGCAAATCTGGATAGTTTGGCCTGCTTAGTAGACGCAGGTGGAAAAGTGGAAACCTTTTTTCCAAGAAACATAAAATTTGAAAAGAAGAAGCGTGAAAAGTTAGAGCGCTATCTTGATGTGACTCGTGCAGAGATTTTTTTTGCGAAACGAGTGATTTTTGTTGAGGGAGCGGCAGAGTTAATGTTGATTAGTGTTTTGGCTGAGAAAGCAGGAGTGAAGTTAAGAGAACATGGAGTAAGTTTGATCAGCGTTGAAGGATTGAATTTTGATTCGTTCATGCCTTTGTTTGGAGAAAAGGCATTAAAGATACCAGTAGCAATCATCACTGATGCTGACCCTATATCTCAACCAACTGATGGGAGTAAGCCTCAAGCTCTTTATCCGACTTTAACTGATGTTGTTACTGTTTCAGACAACACCGCAAAAATGAAAAAAAGTGAGGATGCAATCGTCAAAGTTTTTCACGGAGTAAAGACTCTTGAGTACGATCTCGCACTTCATGCTAATAACAGATTAGCTATGTTGGCAGCACTCAAGGAATTACACCCACAAATAGGAACAGACCTAGAAACAATTGTCGCAGCGGCGACGGATGATGCAGCAAAAGCAAAAGCACTATTTCGGGGAATGTTTGAGAGAGATCAGAAGAATGTTCAAAAAGGCCATTTTGGCCAAGCACTCGCTCAAATATTTTCGGACGGAGCTGATTGTACGGTACCAAACTATATTTTGAATGCCATTAAACATGCTTGCCAAATTGAGGCGAAATGATGAGCGAAAACTCTCAACAACAACAGGACATAATCGATGCGCCATTGACCTCGATGTCAATCATCGCTTGTGCGGGAAGCGGAAAAACGCACACTGCTGTGAGACGGCTTGCAGAGATGCGACGTCAATTGGGAGAGCATCGAGGTCGTGTTGCTTTACTATCTTTTTCAAATGTAGCGGTAGATACATTTACAAAAGGATATCGGGAATTATACGCAGGCACCTCTGTAAGCTCGGCAAGCAATAGGGTTGAAATAGATACTCTAGATAGTTTTATCATCCGAAATGTAATTCACCCTCACGCGCATCGCACGATGCAGTCGAATAAGGCGCCTTATCTCGTAACCGGGGGGGAGCAATTTCTAAATGGATTCACGTTTTGGAATGGAAAGTTTCCGGTGTGTATCAGCCATATGCACGTCGGAATAAGTAATAATATCGAAAACTTTTACTATTCTCAGAATGAAAAAATTGTTCAATTAGATCGTGACTATTCTTTAAAGCTCGTGCAGCGTTTGGGATGTACAGGTGCCTACACGCATAATCTTGGACGTTATTGGTGCTATAGAACTTTAAGAGATCAGCCTGGCGTCCTCCGAGCATTAGTAACGAGATATCCTTATATCCTAATTGATGAGGCTCAAGATATTGGGACAATGCACCAATCGATTATTGAGTTGCTGATGACTGCTGGAGTACGTGTCTCTCTTATTGGTGATCCGAATCAGGGAATTTACGAATTCGCGGGAGCTGATGGAAAATTTCTTTCCGAGTTCGGCAATCGACAAAATGTTGTTTACTATCCAATGACGCGAAATTATCGATCTGTGCCTTTAATTATGGATGTGGCCAACCGAATTTCTGCAAGAAATGATGAGGCTCATCGCAATGCACCGGATTCTCCACATGGCGCTTTTTATATTCCATATAAGACTGCTGATCGAGAGAAAATGATTGAAAGTTTCCGAACGGCTGTGATTGCTGCTGGATTAAGTATCGAAAATTCCGCTGTCTTATGTCGGGGGCGTGAACTAGCCGATAAGTTAGCGGGCAGAACGGCACCTGATGGGCAAGGTCTTATTAAAAGCTTTGCACTAGCATCTTTAAATCGAGACAAGCACCAAGATTACCTCGGGGCGTTTAAGTTAGTTACAAAATGTATTGTTGGATTGTTAGCTGAGCCTCCTTCTGATCTGGTTACGATGATCATCCAGCCAAATCGCTATCCAGAAATTAGGCAAATATCTCGCCTAATCTGGGGTTTTACACGTGATGCCAACATCGGTCTCCCATCTTCGAATTTACGAGCGGATAAAGAATGGCATCCACTACTGTTAGCCAGAGTCAAAGTCCTTTTGATTACTCTGGACCAAAAATACGGACTGAAATCTGCGGAAAACCTAGGAAATAAATTGTCAAAAAAGGGGCTTACTGATGCGCCCTTAATAGACCCTAATGATCTTGTTACTGGTCAAGGTGCTCGCCTGCGCGTAGACACTGTGCACCAAGTTAAAGGGGAAAGTCTTGATGGCGTTCTCTACATAACGACTAAAGAACACATAACTGCGCTATTGGCAGGTGTTAATTCAGAGTTAGGTCGCATTGGATACGTCGCGATTACCCGAGCTAGGAATTTGTTATGGGTAGGTGTACCAGAAAGTTCATTGAAAGAATTTAAGCCGGCCCTTGAAGCGCACGGCTTTCAATTAGTGGGTTCAACATAGCTAATTATCAAACAATAAAACCTCAGGTCAACTAAAAAACGCCAGTTCCATAAAGGAAAACTTATGACGCCTCGTGATTTCAAAATAATTGGTTTAGTAGTTTTGATATTTGGGATTTATCTAATTGTGCTGCTGTGGAATATTTGGCCTATTCAGGAAATTTCTATATCTAAATCTGGAGTTTTTGGTGATAGCTTTGGTGCACTTACCGCACTATTTTCGGGGCTTGCATTTGCGGGTCTACTTGTAACCATTTTTAATCAGAGAGAAGATCTGGGGTTAACAAAAGAGGAATTGCGTTTAACAAGAGAGGATATTAAAGCACAACATCTTGATACAACATTTTTTCATATGCTCAAACTTCAACAAGATATTGTTGCGGGAATTGATTTGCATCGATCAATTAATGGGAACGAAAGGGAAACAAAGGGGCGCGATTGTTTCAAGGTCTTTAGTCGAAGAATTAGGCGAGCTTACGAAAGATTAAAGCCTAATCATTCTACTGGCGAGCAACAAGTTATCGCGGACGCTTACAACCAAATTTGGTTAAAATCACAAAGTGATCTTGGGCACTACTTTCGTAGCTTATACAACTTATTTAAATACCTCTCGGAAAATAATTTTAGCGACAAAAAACAGTTTGGACGTATTGCTAGAGCGCAATTGTCAGATTATGAACTAGTTGTTCTCTTTTACAACTGTGTGAACACCAAAGGTAGTAGCTTCATTCGTTATGCTAAAGAATTTGAAATTTTCGATAATTTGGATATTGCTCTACTGATAAAAAAAGAGCATGTAAAGTTGCTACCTATTAAAGTCTATGGAGAAAATCAGCCAGCTCTTTCGATTCATGCTGGTGAAATACCTCAGTGATTTAATTAGACTTGTGCATTTATGCTTAACTTTTCCAGTTTCTGGAAGTGAAATATGTCCGCTCTTGGCCGAGAACAGAATTAACTTCGCAAAAGCATCAAGAAAGCTTGCATCCAGATTGAAAAGTAAATGGATAACCAATGAAAGCAACAATAGCCCTTCTTATTCTTTCATCATGCGCGACCCTGTGCCTAGCTGACAGCACAGGTAGTTATTACTACAGCCTTAAAAAATACCCAGAAATTACCAAGCTACTAAATGACAACGAAGAATATAGCGACTGCGGAACATTTGTGGATGTCGTGAGCGGGACGGATAAGATAATTAAGTTAGCTTCGATCTGAATTAACGCTTCCTTACCTTTTTCAGATTGAAATTGATAGTGTGAAATATTCATTGCATCAAGAATCTTCTCACTTTTCCGACAATACACTTTCTGTAAATTATGATGTGGCCTGCAAGGAGGGTGATGAGTACCTGCCTCTAGGAATCTGCGCGAGCTTTACCAGTTATACAATTAGCCTAAAATATAAGTTTCAAGATAAAGCGTTTGTTTTGATAGAAAAGTTGGTTTCACCAAATAACAACCCATAGCACTTAGCTCGGACAGTCATACTCAACCTATGGAATAGCCAACTTCCGCTCTTGGCCGAGAGCTCAAATAACGGAAAAGATTAGATTATGCGTGAAAATGTTACACTTTTAATCGGTGATCTTTAAATTTGGATAAAAGGAAAATTCATTATGAAAGCTCTATCTCTAGCAATTTTTATTCTTTCTGGAACAGCAGCCAATGCAATAGCATCACAATTGTATGCGACCTGTAGTGGCGATGACGTTGAAATTATTGTCTACAGTGAGGGCAAGGATTATGGGGCGTATGTAGTGATGGTCGGTGATAACAGTACGTTTCATCAAAGAGCCTGGGAGTACTCCCACAAAGAAAAAAGGAAGTTTGCTGTGGATTATAAAAATTACGTTTCGATTGACACTCATAAAAAAACGGGCGAGGTAGGGATTCAAGGAACGACTTCAAAGTTAAATTGTAAAATCGATGCCCATGCTGCTCCACCTTATAAAAGAGGAAATTGCTATTCGCTACCAGACTGGTTTGCGGGTGCAGAAGATGACGGTTTTCTCTGTCCTGCGGAAAACGCATGGGGCAATTCACAAGGTCTGGACAAATTCATGTGTTGTATGTTTCCACCCATATAATCTGGGTGGAAATATGAGTATTCACTTCTCTCCAATAGATTTATAGCTCTAACAAGAGCTGATGTGAATAACAGAAAAATTCAATATTTAAATTATTTTTCTTCCTCGCAATGAAATCCAATACCAACGTCCGTTATTAGCCGTTCTACAACCTTCGGCGGCTTGCTTCGCGAAGCCGCCCTACTACACTAACCTAATCTGTTATTAATTATTCAAGGAAAATAATGAAACGTTTTTTATCCATATTGTTATTAGGTTTAACTACCAACCTAAGCTATGCGCAGGATGATTTACCGATGGTTATGCAATTTAAATTTGCGCCTTGGGGTACGATCATTGCGGATGAAGATGAGTTTGAGTATTCGGATTATGAAAAATACGATATGGATTTTGAGCGGAGTTTGGGCGTAAAAATTATATTGCCGCGTATACCGGTCTATATTGCCGCGAACCAGAATGTGACGCAGCTGGAGCAAGAGATACCGGATGTAAAAGTGGAAACCTATTCCGTTGGTTTTGGTGGAATTAATTATGATCCCTACGCCTATGACTCCGGTTTGTATTTACTGGGCAGTGTGGGTGCGGGCATTGGTAAATTTAAATTCAAAAACCCTGATTTAAACGACTGGGAAGCGATGTTTGAAGCTAACGGCGAAGTGGGTTTGCGGATTCAGGAAAACCTGCTGCTCGGTGTGGGTGTGGACTACCAATTATTTGGTGAGCCCGGCGATACCAAAGCGCATTACTGGAATTTATATGTGAGTACGGGAATTACGTTTTGAATACAACAAAAACACAACTATAGTGGTATATGATCCGCAAAGGTGCTGTTCTATTGATGATGGCACTTGATTGACCGTTCGCGAAACTCTGTTTGAAATCAAAAGGATAGTTTGCGCCCTGCCGCCTCAGGGTTAAGAGGTATCAAACTGCGCTGGGACGACAAGCCGCAATAACTATCTATTTTTTAATAGACATCGTTAAGCAGGAGCACATGATGAAACAGTATGGCGCTGAGTTTTTTGGTACTTTTTGGTTGATCTTCGGTGGCTGTGGCAGTGCAGTGATTGCAGCAGCGTTCCCCGAGGTTGGTATAGGTTTACTGGGCGTGTCGCTCGCGTTTGGTTTAACCGTACTCACTATGGCATTTGCCATTGGCCACATTTCCGGTTGTCACTTGAACCCCGCCGTTTCAATTGGCCTTTGGGCAGGCGGCCGTTTTCCCGCAACACAATTACTCCCCTACATTATTGCGCAAGTGCTAGGCGGCATAGCTGCAGGAGGGGTTTTATACCTGATTGCCAGCGGTGCACCCGGTTTTGATGTTGCCAGTGGTTTTGCTTCCAATGGCTATGGCGATCACTCCCCCGGCGGTTACTCACTGCAATCTGCACTTATCGCCGAGGTAGTGCTCACTGCATTTTTCCTCATCATTATTTTAGGGGCGACGGATAAACGCGCACCGGCTGGTTTTGCTCCCATCGCAATTGGTTTGGCACTTACTTTGATTCATTTAATCAGCATTCCGGTCACCAACACTTCAGTAAACCCTGCACGCAGTACAGGTGTAGCAATTTATGTGGGGGATTGGGCAACTGCACAACTGTGGGTATTTTGGGTAGCACCGATTGTCGGCGCAATTCTAGGTGCGGTAATTTATCGCTTTATTGGCAGTGAAAAACAATGATGTACAAGTGAAGTACGCTTTATTATTTAGTAAGACGCATAACAAAAAAACCCGGCGTTTTAGTGCCGGGTTTTTTATTGCACCTTCGCTAACAGGTGCTCTATTTTACACTCGCGTTTTACTGCGGATTCAAACCCATAATTTGCAAGACTTTAACAAAGTTTGCTTTTCTATCGGCTAATCCATCCACTGCACCGCTAATCGGGCAAGTAGATTCAGGACAACCGCGGTTAACAATGCCGGAGATTGCATTGATAAACGCATCGCCTTTCAAGCCGCCATCCACATAGGCTTGCAATTGTGCATGGTAATTCCAGTTGTACGCAGGATCGTTGTAGCCTTGTACTTCATTCATCCAGAAGAACAAACCGGCAATCCACTTGATCTCACCGTGTTCTGTCGATGAACAAATCAATTGTGGATTTGAACAGAGATCCATATCGGCATACAAAGGTTCAGTCGGCGCTGGGGTTACTTCAATGCCATCCACCACTTGACCGGCATACGCGGGATCAACATGACTGCGGCCGAGGAAGTGATTCAACTTACCAAAGTTCAAGCGCCCCGTAGTTTGAATTACACCGCGCCCCCACCAGCCACAACCTTCAACACTTTTACCTGCACTGCCGTTCCAGACAAATTTACCGGCTTTTTGACCATCGTAAACTTTGCCGTCTTCACGCAGATAAGCCTGTGCTGATTTATCAACCGTGGTTACTGCCGGGAACCAAGCGCCGTAATCCCAGTAGCCAACACTGCCGTTAACCAACAAACCTTTTTTCTCTAACACTCTATCGGGTGCTGCAAACAAAGGCCCTGGTGCACCGTACCACTTGGCGTTGGTGTTTGCGGTGACTTCCATTTTGGGATTGCGCGGGCAGGAGTATGGGTTGTCGCGACCGGTAATTGGATCCTGGCCGTAGGATGCATAATCCTGTTGCAACTGACCACAAGACGCCGAGATTGGATAATTAACAGGATCGCCAGTGTTGATCGACCAGTTATTTTCATCACAGGCATCATACTGAATCGTTTCTTTCATACTTTGCGAAAGGAACGCTGCAATCGCCACTTTGGCGTACTTGATGTTGGTTGCGTCGTCTTTGGTTGGATCAAGCAACCAGTACTTGGTTGGACCCACACCAACGTTGTGCATGGCATTGAGCGCCATCAAGAAATCCGCCCATTTATAGATGCTGGATGGCTCCTTACCGTTGGATGGTGTTGTGTAAAGGAATGCCTGATTGTTCATCGCATTTTCAACGCTGAGCAAATCACTATTCAACTGCGGAATTGAGGTGATTGCACTCGCCGTTGTTAATTGGCCTGAACCATACAGAGGCATACCACCAGCGGCTTTGTTGGCTGCAATTTTATTTTTCAACCAACCGTTATCCGTTGCGCTGGTAGCGGTTGGAACAACAGCAGTACCTTGTTTGCTTCCCCAAAGAATCGCAAACACATTGCTAAATGCAGCACGACGCAAACCAGAAGTTCCCCAATCATAGTCAGGGGTTTGCTGTAACAGTGCATTAACATTGCTCGCACCGGCATACACAGAGGCATTGAGCGGAATATTTAATACTTCGCTGCGCACATTACTAATAGTGCGGCCAATACTTTTATCGCCCATAAAATAAGTACCAGCGGTACCCGAATCATTGGCTAAATTGTAGCTGCCAATTGATTCACTTACGCTCGCCAAGTGGCCGCCGGGAATTTGCCATAACATTGCAGGAATCGATAACGAATCGGTTACTTGACGCACATAGTTCAAATAATTTTCCCACTCTTTTGCGCCATAGGCATAAGCCGCACGCGCAGAGGGCGATAAGCCATCATCAGCGGATTTATCAAAGGCTAAAAAGTCAGGGCGATAATTATTCGTCGTATAAGCACCAATTGCATTTGCAAAGCTAGATACTGAAAATGCAGCGGCATCCCACACATCTTGCAAGCCATCAAAATCCGTGTGCACCCAGGTGTTATTGCCTGGGCTGGATACGCTAGCCACCCAACCGAAAGATACATCCGGGCTTAAACGTTTGATCAATAAGTTATGCGCCTGCACCCAACCGGTGATGTTGTTTTGCAATGCACTGTCCACTTCAGTTTTCAAACTATTCAGATTGTAAATAGCCGATAGTGATTGGCTGCCAAGCGCATAATTTGCTTCGTTAGTTAACGCATCCTTAACCGCTTGTTTAACATCAATTGCAACCCAATTGCCTGCACTGCCAAATGCAGTTTTAAAGCTGCCATTTTGATTAGTTTGCCACTGCGCCAACAAGCCAGCGTTCAGCACCAACGCACCGGGATTAGCCTGAGTTGAATCTTTATTGGCTTGCACAGTAGCGGCAATACGAATCAGATTTTGGAAATGTTTGACCAGATTGGCGTTATTTAAAATATCCTCTGCGCCAATACCGGTTGCGTCGGCAGTCGCCACACCAATCACCGGCAATACCGAACGCCCACTGACATTTTCAATGTTACGCGCTTGCAAAATGGTTTGTGTAGTAACGGCGGGCGTAATGACCTGACCGCGATCGCCGGTGCCATTGCCTTCGTTAGCGAAAATAGAATCCACACCTGACGCGGCCAAAGCATCGTTTGCTGCAGCGTTG
Source organism: Cellvibrio sp. BR (assembly GCF_000263355.1). Classification (NCBI taxonomy): domain Bacteria; kingdom Pseudomonadati; phylum Pseudomonadota; class Gammaproteobacteria; order Cellvibrionales; family Cellvibrionaceae; genus Cellvibrio; species Cellvibrio sp. BR. The sequence goes on from NZ_JH668203.1 coordinate 405,668, forward strand.
TTATCGGTGAAAGAACCCATCGCCAAATCACTTGGCCAACCTTTCACTTTCAGGCTTACCGGATTCACACGCGTTGGATAATAACCACTAATCACGACACTCACACTACTGCTGCTCACCGATACAGAAGAAGAGGAAGCAATAATGACTGAACTGGATGAAGAGCTGGAGGATGAACTTTTTGAAGAACTACTGAGTGAAATTACACTCGCAGAGCTTGCACTGCTGCTGCTCACAGAAACCACACTGGATGAACTTGTACTGCTCACACCGCCGCTGCAGTTGCTGACAAATGTCCAGGAGCCATCGCTACCAGGAATACTTTGTGTCCACCAATTGGCGCGGTAGGCCTTGCCCTGGTATTGCATTTGATCGCCACCTGCCGCGTGGGATGGATTACCCGCCCAATCTTTTTGCGTCCAATTGGGGTAGATATTAATACCGGGGCAAGTGCCGCCCTGAGTGCTGGAATTTACGGAGGAAGCCACGCTTGAAGGCGCGACACTTGATACAGCAATACTTGATAAAGCAACACTAGATAGCGCAACACTGGAGGCAATACTCGAAGGCGCTGCACTGGACGGTGCGATGCTGGAAAGTGCGACACTGGATGCAATACTGCTGGAATTATTGTTTGCATCACACGCACCTAGATCCGTCCAGGCATTACTGGCCGCCCAACCCACACCCGGCTCATAGGGGCCACCAACACTGCACCAACCCGCTACGTCGCAGCGAAATGCTTTATTGATATTTTTAACCAGCGCACCCGCGCTATAAGTGCCCGGTGCATACTGAGGCAAGGGCGCGCAATTATAGGCATGGGCATTGGCCCCCACCCATAAGCCCGCCGATGACAAGAGCATCAGCATTGATTTTGTCTTCATTATTTTCCCCTCGATGGTTGATGATTTTTTTCAGGCAAAAGGGTGCCCGCTCCTGTGCAGGAGATTTTTAAACAAACACACAAACGCAAAAGACACACACACGAACCGCAGTGACACCAATTGAAAAAAGCAGGCCCTGCATAACAGAAAGGGGGCTACAACAAATACTGCAGCGGGCGTAATGAACTGGTTATTTCAGGCAAAACAAAACACCTTCGAGTTGAGCAACTCAAATTCACAATTCATTCGCAGACTATTCAGCGATTAACCCGTAATTCGTCAGATTTTTATTATTCCGTTGTTATTGCCCAACAGGTGCAATAACTTTTTCCAACAAACCTAGACAACCAACTACAGAACAACACCCGAACGGGATGCCGGTAGCGTTTAACTTACGCCTCATGGACAACGTTGTCAACATCTGTCAAAAAAAAGACCCCGCAGGGTCTTGTCCTAGTCGGACTATACGCAATACTTAAAAACATAAAAAATACTGGATAACTCCTGCAATTAAAATTTCATCACGCAGATTTTTGCTCTTGTGATTGCGACTGCGCAACCACCACCGGCAGGAACCAGGTTTCGGCGATACTGAAATGCAAATTGCCAATGGCTAATTGCAGTTCGTCGATGTATTCGTGCAAACCGGATTGCAGTAGCTCGTCCAAATCAGCTTCATCCAATTTGTGTTGAATACTCACAATAGAGGCCAACACTTTTTCACTATTGGGCAGCGCCCACAAACACTGTTCCAATTGTTTTAGGCAGTGGGCTACGGCGCGGGGGAAATCCTCGTTTTGCAATAAAAATTTAACCACTGCGTTGGCGTTCACCCGGTCGCGCACTTGCTGGCGATACATTTGATAAGCGCTGAGTGAACGCAATACACTCATCCATAAAATATTGTCGTAAGGCTCCAGGACTTCGGTGCCGCCAATGGATAAGTGCGGCAATAAATTCACCAAGCCGGCATCCACAATGCGCGTGGTCATATCGGCGCGCTCAAGGTTGCGGCCAATGCGAATTAAATCGTAGGCATTGTTGTGACTCATGCAGCCAGAGAGCAAACCCGTAAATTGCTGCACACTGCTGATTACATGCAGCAGAATTGTGCTGCGATCACGACGCGAAGTGACTTTGTCAGCACGCTCGCGAATGTAGTGATACAAATCATTAATTAACTCCCAGGCTTCCATGGGCATTGTTTCGCGCGTGATACGTGCATTCTCGCGGGCAAAGCTGAGGGAATTAATTAATGAGGCGGGATTTTTTTTGTCCGCCAAAATAAAATTCACCACCGTTTTTTCATCGGCAAGCTGGGTATCGCCGCGTTCAAAATAGCTGCCAGTACCGCTGATATCAATTAATGACCCCCAGCCCACGCGCACACCAGAGGGTAAATCCAATAATAAATTCGAGTTAACATTGACCAGCCGCGCAATATTTTCACTGCGCTCCATGTAACGACCCAACCAATAAATACGTTCCGCAACACGAGACAACATGGTTTAGTCCTCCACCACAATCCAGGTATCTTTACTACCGCCACCTTGCGATGAATTCACCACATAGGAACCTTTGCGCATCGCCACTCGGGTTAAACCGCCCGGCGTTACATGATGCTCGCGCCCCTGCAAGACAAAGGGGCGCAAATCAATATGGCGCGCCTCGGCATTGCCATTGGTAAGAATCGGTGCAGTTGATAATGAAATTAAGGGTTGCGCCATGTAGTTGCGCGGGTTGGCTTTAATACGTTCGGCAAATTCAGCGAGTTCTTTTTTGCTCGCTTGCGGGCCGATAATCATGCCGTAGCCGCCCGATTCGTTCGCGGGTTTCACGACTAATTTATCGAGGTTGGTGAGCACATAATCGCACTGCTTTTTATCCACACACAAATAGCTGGGCACGTTCGGCAGAATGGGCTCCTCGCCTAAATAATATTTGATCATGTCCGGTACAAAGGTGTAGATGACTTTGTCATCCGCCACACCGGCGCCGGGCGCATTGGCAAGTGCAACATTACCTTTTAACCAAGCGCGCATTAACCCACGCACGCCGAGCACTGAATCCGGGTTGAACATTTCCGGATCCAAAAATAAATCGTCGATGCGGCGATAAATAACATCCACGCGTTTTAAACCATCGATGCTGCGCATATAAACGCAGTCATCGCTATCTACAACTAAATCACTGCCTTCCACCAATTCCACACCCATTTGTTGGGCGAGATAAGAATGTTCAAAATAAGCGGAGTTATAAATACCGGGCGTAAGCACCACAATTTCCGGGCGCTCGGATTGACGCGGTGAAAGCGATGCAAGTGTGTCAAATAATTGATTGGGATATTCGGTAACCGGCACAATATTGTGATTTTCAAACAGCTCCGGAAATACTCGTTTGGTCACCTTGCGGTTTTCCAGCATGTAGGACACGCCGGAAGGGACACGCAAGTTATCTTCCAGCACAAAAAATTCACCTTTGTCGTCGCGAATTAAATCGCTGCCGCAAATATGCGACCACACGCCATAGGCGGGTTTCATGCCGATACATTCTTTGCGGAAATTGACCGAATCTTCAAAGAGGTAAGCGGGCACAACACGATCTTTAATAATTTTTTGATCGTTGTAGATGTCATTAATAAATAAATTTAACGCGGTTAAACGCTGGATTAATCCGCGTTCGGTTTTTTGCCATTCACGTTGCGGAATAATGCGCGGAATAATATCAAAGGGCCATTCGCGGTCGATGTTGCCAGCATCGCTGTAAACGGTAAATGAAATGCCCATGGTTTTAATAGCGAGTTCGGCCGACAACTTTCGCTCTTGTAATTCTGCACCACTGAGCGAGGCGAGATACTGGGCGAGGTGACGGGTTTCCGGACGGGCTTGGCCGGGCGCGCGAATCAGTTCATCATAGAAATGGCCAGAGTGATAATTCTGCCAATCTATTTTCATTTCACTCATAGTGACTTCCTTTAACATCGCGGCCTCGCTCTCTAGAGTATGCGCTTTTAGCATTGTTATAGCGCCCGCCGAAGTCTCCTCCCTGATGTCCGTTTCTCCCGTCCCCGGAGAATTTCAGCAGGCTACATCCAACCGTTGCAATAAAGCTGCCAACGCATACGCAATTTGGGTCAAGCGGGCATCACAGGGGTTTAATCCGAAACCAACCCGCAATACTCTGGCGCCGGGCGGTGGCCGGCAGCACTTCATGCGGAAAATCTTCACTCAAGAACAACACCAGCCTGCCATATTCTGGTGCAAGGCGCAGCAATTCATTCTCACCCGCCTCATCATAGAGCACCAATTCACCGCCCTGGGTTTTATCCCACTCAGGATTCAAATACAGCACGCTGGACAACTTGCGTCCGGGTTTACCGCGAAATGCATCGCGGTGCTTTTGGTAAAACGCACCCGGCTCATAAACCGCATAGTGGCTTTCGTAATCAAACAAACCGAGAAACAAACGCTGGTTCATGGCTTCACGCAGTTTATCCATCCAGCATAAAAATTCAGTGACAGCGGGAACACCTGGCTCCAACCATTGGATTGCGTCGCCACGAATGGTGTTATTGCGCTGGTAATCACCCTGCCGCCCTACACCGGCGGGGTTTAACGCCGTGTCTTGCTGCTGCAAATTCAGCAATAAGCCATTACATAAATCGTCCGGCAGCGGGTTTTGCAACACTATATAACCCGACCTGGCCAAGGCATCGGCGATCTCGTCGTAGAGCAAATCGAGGTCGGTAGCGTAAACAGTATCGAGAGAATTGGTCATGGGTAAATCGTCAATAAAAAGAAATGGCGCGCACGCCAGTAAAAATCGGCGCAATTATTCAGATAGCCCGCATTATAGGCTTGATCCACATCAAGTCACTGCACAGCGCAAGTTTTTACCATGGGCGAAACTCTTCGGGAAAATTGCCAATGTCACTCTTTATTCAACCGCTGGATTGGGATAAACAACTGCTGCAGCGTTACGATCTGGCCGGGCCGCGCTACACCTCCTACCCTACTGCACCGCAATTCCAAGAAGCCTTCAGCGAAACGTCGCTGCGCAATGCCATCGGCCGTAGCAATAAAGCTGGCCGCCCGCTCTCGCTGTATTTTCACATCCCCTTCTGCGATAGCCTCTGTTACTACTGCGGCTGCAACAAAATTGTGACTAACAATAAAAGCCGCGCCCTGCCCTATTTGCAGCGCATGATTCAAGAACTTGCGCTCTATGCGGATTTATTTAACACGGACAAAACCGTTAAACAATTACACTGGGGGGGCGGCACACCGACTTTTATCAGCGATGACGAAATGTCGCTATTGATGCACGCCACGCGCCGGTTATTTACCTTGGCCGATGACGATAGCGGAGAATTTTCGGTGGAAATTCACCCCGGTTGGGTGAGCACAAAAACCATGGGGCATTTGCGTGAGCTGGGTTTTAATCGCGTTAGCATGGGTGTGCAGGATTTTGATGAGCGCGTACAAAATGCCGTTAATCGCTACAACACCGTGGGACAAGTGAGTGAACTCACCCAGGCATTGCGCGCACAGCAATATAAATCCATCAGCATGGATTTAATTTACGGTTTGCCGCTACAAACCATTAACAGTTTGCGCGATACCTTAAATAAGGTGATCGACATGAACCCGGATCGCTTATCGCTATTTAACTACGCGCACATGCCGCATCTGTTTAAAAGCCAGCAATTAATTAACGAGCAGGATTTACCCTCCGCCAGCGCCAAACTGGAAATGCTACAGTTCGCGATTCAAACGTTGGAAGCAGCAGGCTATCGCTACATAGGCATGGATCATTTCGCCAAACCCGATGACGAATTGGCGCGCGCGCAAGACGCTGGAAAACTGCAACGCAATTTTCAAGGCTACTCCACCCACGGCGATTGCGATTTATTGGCGGTAGGCGTTTCCTCTATCAGCATGATCGACAATGTCTACGTGCAAAACGCCAAGGAATTAAATGCTTACCAACAAAAAATGGACATGGGTTTATTGCCCATCAATAAAGGTTTCACCCTGAACGATGAAGACCTGCTGCGCCGCTTTGTGATTAATCGCCTCATTTGTCACTGCAAATTGGACTTTGCCGAATTACAGGAGGTGTTTGATATAGAAGCTGCCCATTATTTTGCAAACGAGCTCGCGCAATTAAAACCTATGCAAGAAGATGGGTTGCTCAATATCGATGCGAAAGGCATTAGCGTACACAATAAAGGACGTTTATTAATTCGTCGGGTGTGTATGGTGTTTGATGAATATCTGCAAAAAGCCAAACAGGATTCAGCACAGATTCGCTATTCTAAAATTATTTAGAAATATCTCTCTAGCCCAAATAAAAAAGCCCGATGCGATTACCGCATCGGGCACAAAAGGCAGACGAATCTGCCACGACAAGCTAGACGAGCAAAAAAACAAACAAGAACTAAAAAACTAAAACGAGTGCGGCACTTGTGCAGTGCCTAACTCCATTAACGCCAAATCAATCGCCCCCACAATTCCCGCTTTACCATCAAGGCCAGTAGGCACTATGTATTGATCCACCCGCGTTAAAATCGATTCCGGCGCGTAGCCATTAATTAATTCCAGAAACTTACTACGCACCAGCGGAAAGAGTAATTTTTTATCCATCACCCCACCGCCTAAAATAATTTTTTGCGGTGCAAAACACTGGGTTAAGTTTACGCACATAGCCGCCAGATAATGGGCTTCATAGTCCCAGGCAGCGTGGTCGTCGGGCAGGTCTTTGCCGTTAATACCCCAGCGTTTGTTAATAGCTGTGCCAGATGCCAAACCTTCCAGACAGCCTTTATGAAACGGGCAGCAACCCTGGTAGTCATCCTGCAGCGAAGCGCGCGGCATCAGCATGTGCCCCACTTCCGGATGGGTGACGCCCTGCAACAATTTGCCATTCACTACTATGCCGGCACCTATACCGGTGCCAACAGTGACATAAATAAAATGGCTGCAATCACGTGCAGCACCAGCGACCAACTCACCCCACGCCGCACCATTAACATCGGTTTCAAAAGCAACGGGCACATTAAAGGCTGTGCGGAAATAACCGCAAATATCGGTATTTGACCAACCGGCTTTGGGTGTTTTGGTGATAAAACCATAATTAGGCGCACCGCGATCCAATTCTACCGGGCCAAAACTGGCAATGCCCATCGCCGCCAGTGAAGTATCGCGCGAGCGCACAGCATCACTAAAAAAATTGCGCGCTAGAGCAAGTGTTTCTGCCGGGGTTGTGGTGGGAAATGCCGCTTGCGCCAGCACCTTGCCCTGCATATCCGCCACGGCACAATTAAATTTGGTGCCACCCGCTTCAATGGCACCCAGTAAACGCTTATCGATTTGGGGAGACTCAAGCTGCATACATATCTCTTAAACGGCTAGTGCCACTTACTTTATTGTTGAATACCACTAAGGGCTACCAATGCGATTAATTAAATCACTGTGATTTAGTATTGGCAAGAGGTGCAGCATTTATTTTTTGATTAACCAGAATTAAACGGGGTATCTACCCCATCAAACACAAATGCCCAGCCGCCGATGTGGATTCGGCGATTGGGCATTTAATTGGACAGAAATTTAAACGAGGAATGAAGCGGGCATTAATCCAGCAGCGACAAACTACCATCATCTGCAACGACAACTTTGATTGGGTCGATGATATTACCCGCAAATTGTCCCTGCGCATCGTTGCCCATAAAGGCCAGCAAATACCAGGCTTGATCCGGGCCTTTAATCAAACGACCAGAGTAGAGGCCGTCTTGTTTGGGGCCGGTCAAAAAGCCATTACCCATGCATTCGTAAGGCCCCATCATGGAGTCGGCGACAAAATATTTCACGCCAGTTTGCGGTTCACAACCAGGTTCGGCTTTGTGTTTTGCGGAGTGGAAACGTGTGGATACCGAACAGAATAAATAATAGCGGTCGCCAATTTTTTCGATCTGCGGCACTTCCATTTCACCAAACCAACCCGGTGCCAGAAAGGCATCGCCCACTGCCCAGTCGAGCAAGTTGGTGGAAGAAGCATAGCCAATCGCACCGCGACCATCCGGCTCACCGCGATTAACACGGCAAGTAACCAGCATATGGTACAAATCCGTTTGTGGATCTTTCATCACCCAGGGATCGCGCCAGGAGGCATCGTGCCAATAATCCAAATTCAAACCGTCGTACCAACGCTCATCCAGCTCCACCACCGGATTGCTGTCGTGTTTGGTCCAATGAATTAAATCGGGGGATTTAGCCAAACATACACGCTGCACCAACCCTTTTTCTGCGCGCTTGGTGCCGGTGTAATACATGTACCACTCAGCGCCGACGTTAATAACGCAGCCAGTCCAGGTGGTAAAAGAATCGGGCGCATTATCATCGCCTTGGGTGGGTGCGATGGCATCTGGCAGCAGTGTCCAGTCGCGCAAATTTTTAGAAACCGCATGGCCGACCGACACATTCCAGTGGCGCAAATCCGGATTTTGCAGCGCCTTATCGGCCTGCAAATAAAACATGTGGTAATCCTCGCCATCCACGGCGAACCAGAAATCCCATACCCATTTATCAGTCAGCTGCAACACGAATATAACCCTCAAACAAACTTGAAAAAAATCAGGTTGCACTACTGAACAGGGCTAAATATCAGCGCTGATCGTTACTGCCCTGATTGGTCAGCATCACCGTAGTATCCGGTGAAAAATTGGCATAAAACGGCAATATCGCACCGCCAATCGCGCGCGCATCAACACCGATAATGCCGCAGAAAATATCCGGCAAAAACACACCGGGTGGCGTGAGTTCAGCCAGGGTGGTGCGCAAACGCTCCACCAATTGCAACACAATCACGCGGGGCAAATTGCCATCCAGCACTATGGCTTCAAAATCCAGCACCCCCGTTGCAGAAAAAATCGCAAAGGTCAGTGCCTGGGCGCAATCTTCTATCCACTCGTCAACCGCCACTTGCGCCTGCGGCAATATGCGCGGTAATTCCGAAATATTGTTGATCGCAAAACCGCGTGCTTTGAGATGACGGCGCAATACATAAATAGAGGCGCGATTAGCCAACACTTCAAACGGCCCTTTCACCGGCGGGCAGGAATCCAGAGTGGAGGGCGACACCGGCATAGAGGCCAAAGCCCCGGAGTTGCCATGCACACCACTTTCCAAATTGCCTTGCAATACCACCCCGCCACCAACAAAGGTGCCGATAAAAATGTACAAAAAGTTTTTAACCTGATTGCCCAAACCAAATTGCAACTCGGCGATGGCGGCGGCGGAGCAATCGTTTTCGATAAAAATCGGCAGGCTGATACGCTTGGCCAGCTCCTGATCAAACTTGAGTGAATTCCAGCGCGCGGCCAGTTCATCGCTCATATTTAATTCCTGCTGCCAACCACCCATAAACCAGGGCATGGCCAAGCCAACCCCCACCAAACGCGGGCGTTCGCTGGGGTCTAACAAGCCCTGTAAATGCGTTATCGCCAGCTCTACTTTTTCCAGCAGAAAGTCTGGGTTAGGCAGGCTAAATTCATGTGCGACTTTATTTATCACATTGCCGCCAAAATCCATCAACAATATTTGGATGTCATTGCGACCCACATTCACCCCAATGGAAAAAGCCCCCTTGGGATCAATACTGTACATGGTGGAAGGTTGGCCGAGACCGCGCTGTAACTTGCCCCGTTGTGCCACCAGCCCCGCCGCTTCCAGGTCGTCGATAATACGTGTGACCGCTTGTGGGGTAAGGTTGGAGAGCCGCGCCAGTTCAAACTTGGAAGCCATGCCCAGGCTACGCAATGAACTGATCAACACCCGTTCGTTATAACGGCGCAAACCACTCGAATTACTACCCTTACTCATAGCGACCCCTATTACCTTTAGAGAATATAAAAACTATTTTTTATCATGTAATCGAGTTGACTTAATTAAACCACTGTGAATAAATAAGTCAACTACTTTTCCAATCATACGCTTTTGGGTGCCAGACTCAAATGCTGTACTAGCATTAATAAACCGAGATTAATAAAACGGGATAAATGCAACTGGAATTGATACACAGGGATCAATCAGACCGGAATCAAGACATACCTGATTTGCTCGCAACCAGAGCCTAATAATTCACAATAAATTATCTATTTTGCACAGGGCTGCCCCATGACATCTGCACACCAAGAACACAATCTGGTTCTTATCCGCTGGCTCACGTTTTTAATGTTCACCATGTTTGCCATGACCACCGATGCGGTGGGTGTGATCATTCCCGAAATCATCAAGGAATTTAACCTCAACCTCACCCAGGCCAGTGCGTTTCACTACGCGCCGATGATTGCCATCGCCTTTAGCGGTATCGCCTTTGGGTTTTTAGCGGATCGCATCGGGCGCAAGTACACGATTTTGATCGGCTTGGCGCTGTTTGCCATTTCCTGTTTTTTATTTGCGCTCGGCAGTTACTTTGAGTTTTTTGTCGGGCTGCTATTAATCTCCGGCTGTGCGATTGGCATTTTTAAAACCGGTGCACTCGCACTGATTGGCGACATTTCTACTTCCAGCCGCGAACACACACGCACCATGAATACGGTGGAAGGCTTTTTTGGTGTCGGTGCCATTATCGGTCCAGCGATTGTCGCCTATTTACTAGCAGCAAAAGTCTCGTGGATTTATTTATATATTTTTGCCGGATTTGTGTGCTTGCTGCTGATTGTCATCGCATCACGGGTAAATTATCCCAAGCATAAACCCGCCAGTGCACAGGATAAAATTGATGTTAAACGCACGATAAAAATGATTGGCAACCCCTATGCCGCCGGCTTTTCGGGAGCAATTGCCCTGTATGTTGCCACCGAAGTTGCAATTTATGTGTGGATGCCAACTTTCCTCAAAGACTATTCCGGCAACGCCCTGTGGTTTGCTACCTATGCGCTGACAATATTTTTTGTGCTGCGCGCGGGCGGACGCTTTCTGGGCGCCTGGATTCTGACTAAATTCAACTGGACATCGGTAATGGCACTGTTTAGCAGCTGCATTTTTTTATGCTTTCTAGGCAGCATGGTGGGCGGTGTGAACTATGCGGTTTTTCTATTGCCGCTTTCGGGTTTATTTATGTCGATGATTTACCCAACGCTTAATTCAAAAGGCATCAGCTGTTTCAATAAAAGTGAACACGGCACAGTCGCCGGTGTGATTTTATTTTTCACCGCCGTGGCTGCAGCACTTGGCCCACTATTAATGGGTGCCGTGGGAGATTTATTTGGCCACGTGAAATACGGCTTTTATTTGGCAACCGGTTTTGCGGGTTTATTATGTATTGCCATGATTTATAACTGGCTCAAAAATCCTGCGGAAAAACATTTATCACAATTGGAAATTAGCCAGTACGGTGGCCACTAAATATCACCCGTATTATTGAGTCGCTCCGGTAATTTTTTTAACGTATAAATATCGTAGCGACTCGATTTTCCTTCCAGCTGATAAGACGGCGCTTGATTATTTAATAAGGGCGCCTTGCGCGGCCGCTTCACCACCACGCGATAATTGGCGTGTGCCAGCGCCAGTGGCAACAGTGCATCGGCATCTTCATCTTTACCCACCAGCGAATGAAACGCGGCCATGTCTTTTTTAACATCGGCCGTTTTGTGACGCTCGGGAAACATAGGGTCCAAATAAATTACATCCGGAAAATTGTCTGCCGTTAGCGATTGCAAATAATTATGGCTATCTTGTTGCGCCAAGCGCATCCGTTGTAACACCGCAAACAATTCCGGATCTTGCAGCGCATAATCGCGCGCGCGCTGCAAACCATCGTTTAATAAACAGTGCACGATGGGCGAACGTTCAATCATGGTCACGGCACTACCAAGTGTAGCCAATACAAAGCTGTCTTTCCCTAAACCCGCCGTTGCGTCCAACACTCGTGGGTAAACACCGGCTTTAATGCCTACTGCCTTGGCAATCATCTGCCCCTTGCCGCCACCAAATTTACGCCGATGATCCACTGAGCCTTCCGTAAATTCCGCGCGAATCGGCCCCGGTGCTTTACGCCCGGTTTGCTGCAACTCAATTGCATGAGGTGCAATCACCAACACAAAATCCACATCACTAATTGTTTCAGTATCCCGCTCGCGCAATAAGGGCAAAGACCACTGCATCGCCAAGGTCTCGGCGTAGGGCATGGATTCAGGGTGATTACACAACAGGGCAATAGGATTGGACATAGCAGCAAAAACAACGTGAAAAAGATGCGGCATTATCGACTCACAGCGAAACCGCCGCAATCATTTGTTCGGTCGCGTTATTTTTCCATGTTGAAACGAACCCTATCTCTCACATCTGGCGTTTTTACCGCAACACCATCCACCACATTAGGTTTGTACTTCCAGCCTTTCACCGCTTTGATCACACTGCGGTTAAACACACTGGAGGGTACGGCGGCGATAATTCGAATATTTTCGGTAGTCCCCAATGCAGTCACATCAAACATAATATCCACATAACCTTCGACGCCTCGCGCAACTGCCGCCTGCGGATACTGGGGCGCAATGCGGATAATGGGTACCATTTGCCCAGCAAAACCAAACACACCATCAATGGGTGGTTTCGCTGCAAGCGGTGGCTCGCCGAAATTCATACCGGGGTCTACTTTAACCTCGATGGTCTCCTGCGTATTAATGACTGGCGGTGGCAATTGCTCAACCGGGCGCACAGGCGGCTCTTGTTTTATCGTCTCAATGGTTTCAGGAACTTTCATGGTAACTGTCGGTATAGGCGGTGTTGGTTTTGCCGGCTGTAATGGGTAATCGTTATGCACCAGCGAATACATCGCAAATAGCAGGCACAAAGTCATCAACAATGCGGCGGGGAAAATACTCAACAGACGAGCTATTAGGGAATGGGTAAATAGATGACCATCAACTAAAACGGGGGTAGGTATAGCGTTCATAATAATTTCCTCGGTTTTTGGGCAAAGAAAATCCCTGCCCGGTTATGGCATACAAAAAATGATTAACGATCTGTGTAGATGGAGGGGAAGTTAAAACTTATCGTCGTCGTGTGGCGACATCAGCGGGTCTTGCACCCGTAGCTGAATCATCATGCAAGAGCGTAAAGCGGAACAATTCTGTTACACCTTGCACAACAATAGGTTGACCATCAATTACTTGCGGACGGTAGTGGGATTTTTTTAATGCAGTTAAAACACTGCGGTCAAACACACGCGAGGGCGAACGGTTAATAATACGCGGATTGATAATATGGCCGGTGGTATCAATCGTAAATTCAACCTCCACCCAGCCCTCGATACCCTTACTCAGCGCGCGCGCGGGATAAACGGGTGTAACCAACGTTACCGGCAAAAAACCTTCGACTTGAATGCGAGGGATGGGCAAGGCTGAAGGGGAACCAAGTTCAATACCGGAGAGTTGGGTCAATTCGGTTTTATCTGGTTTAACCGCCTCAACATGTACCTGTTCTATTATTTCCAGAGGCGATGGGGCATCAGACAATACAGGTTTTAATGATTGTACTAACGCCCAGCTGAATATTTCGCTGCGCACTTCTGTGTTATGGAGCAATGCATCTTGATTATCTTCCCACTGGATTTTCAATACATTATCCACTGAGGCATTCATTTGCGCGCGCAAGGGAATCCACTGCACACTCGCAAAAATGCTTAGCAACAATGCACCAATAAGTACCCAGTACTGCGCTGACTCTGTAGCGATGGAATGATGTGGCCGCTGCTTATCCAACACAGCCAAAATACGCTGATGAATATCTGAATGGCCACGCATATACATTGCGCTATCATCGACCGGATGATTTCCCTCTAGTGTCGCAAACGCCAATAAATTTTTAGCATAGCTAAGATGCTTGTCACGCAACTTATAGATGTAATCATCACACGCGATTTCAGCTTGTAAGAATAGTTGATGGGCCACCCACCAGATTGGCAACAAAAACCAAAAAATAGCGCAGGTAATTTTTACCAACAAACTAATTAGCCAATCCCAACGCGCGATATGCCCTAACTCATGCATCAACACGCTCACGCGTTTGTCTTCATCCCACAACAACACCGCGCGCGGCAATACAATAACCGGTCGAAAAAGCCCCCAAGTGTACGGTGATTTCACATCGGGCGACGTCAATAATTGAACCGGGCGCTGCACATCCACTAATTCGCACAACACGGCAGCTTGTGCGAGTAATTCGGGATCGATAATTTTTTGTGCCGATTTTTGTTGCTGCCAAAGACCAATTACTCCCAGCAATAAATAGAACAATAAACTGCTAGCGGGAAATAAATACAGCGCGAGAAGAATTAACCATTGCACCTGTGTCAACCCTTGCTCCAACAACGAGCCCACTGATACAAAGTATTCATGTGATATCCATTGGGTAATCAGCGGTGTTGATTCAAAGCTCAGCAGGATAACCGGTGCAATATTTGCGAGCAGCGGCAATAAGAGCATCCAAAGGAAACCAAGACTCAGCACAAAATGCTGCAAGGCAGCCGATTTATTGCGCACCAATAGCCACAACATCACAATTATCAATAATAACAATGCAGGCTTAATCAAGCCGGTCACCAGGACATCTATGGTTGTTGCGGTATCCATAACTCTGCCTCGTATTAATGGACACTTACACGCAAAAATAATGTTTGTGTGCGATTATTATTGGCTTTTTTTCGGTGACGATGGCTCTTTTACGGTTGAATGCACAGCGGATGAATTTACTTCCACATTAGCGGCTTCATCGATTGCTTGCTGCAGCTGGACAATTTCATCGGCGCTGAGTTTGTCCTTATTCATCCCTAATAACGCATTGACGGCCGCCGCAGTAGACCCCCCAAAAAAAGTTTTTAGCAGTTTTTGCAATGCGGACGTACGCGCCTCTTCCTGGGCGATTCGCGGAAAATAAATGTAACGCGGCCCCTCTTCACGAAAATCCACAATTTGCTTTTCCACCAACTTGGCCAACAATGCCCTGACAGCCGAATAACTTGGCGCATCGGGAATGGCCTCACGAACATCCTGGGCAGACAACTCGCCCGCCTCAAATAAGGCATCCATAATTTGCCGCTCGCGCCGACTGAGCTGTGAGGCAGCTGCTTTTTCTATATCATCTGAAGTCATATCTCTACTAGCACTCTATTTGCTGAGTTACCTGGAAGTGCTATTTTTTTAGCACCATGCTATTAAATTAGCACCTTTAACTCACCGGTCAAGTAAAAGATGCTAAAAAAGCAGCACCCGTTAAAAATAATCGTTGCCCATACAAAATATGGGCAATAAAAAAGCCGCTGCGGTTACCCGAGCGGCTTTTGGACGAGCAGTCGAACTTATTGTTCGTTAGGTACCAGTTCCAGTTCTACACGACGGTTCTGTTCGCGACCCATAGCGTTGTCGTTGCTGGCAACCGGGTAGCGCGAGCCGTAACCATAAGACTGGATACGCGCACTCGCCACTTTTTGGCTGCGCAAGTACATGGCCACACTGTCAGCACGACGCTGGCTCAGCGGCTGGTTGATGCTATCGCTACCAGTAGAATCGGTATGGCCAGTTACGCGAATAGAGGTTTGATTGAACTCGGCCAATACTTTGGCTACAGAATTGAGTACAGAAAAGAAGTCTGAGCGAATATCAGCACTGTTGGTTGCAAAGGTAATGTTGCCCGGCATAACCAAAAACAGGTTATTACCTTCTCGTCTTACTTGCACACCCGTGCCCTGTAATTCGGCACGCAGTTTGGCTTCCTGGCGATCCATGTAGTTACCTACACCACCACCCACTACACCGCCCAGGGCAGCACCTTTAAGCGCACGCTCACGGCGATCCTTGGCATTATCGCCAGTAGCTGCGCCCAATACCGCACCCGCTACGGCACCAATACCGGCACCTTTTACAGTTTTACTGGTTTTTTGTTCGCCAGTGTAAGGATCAGTAGTTGTACAACCGATCAAGCCAACGGATAACAAAAGCGCAATTAGGTATTTCATGATGAGTCTCCAATAAAACAAAAGTAACGAATAGATGCTGGGGGTGAATAAAAATCGATATCGCCCAAGCAGATGCCAAGGTTCAATCCATGCTCATGGTTGATCGAGTATTGATTTTTAACGACAGGAACTGAACCAATACTGAATTCGCGATTCTACCATTGCTGTCACCGGTGTATCTGATTAAAGTGGCTAGTAACACTTATTTACTCAGCGCCAAATCCACCAGCACCGCAATCTAGGTAAAGTTGATATGCAAAGCAAGCTTCCACTCATTCAAATTAAATCGCTATGGATATTTTGTGCTCTACTCATCAGTCTATTAATGAGTGGCTGTAAAAATTATTCTGTGAGCGTCAACGACAACATGGTGTATGTACCACCCTCTATTTTTAAAGATTTTAAAATAGCGGACCAACAATTATTCGATTGCGTACAACAAACTATTTACGACGCACACATCACGCGCGCAGAAGATCTAAGCACGCTAAATTGCAGCAATGCAGGCATTAAATCACTACAAGGACTGGAAAAGTTTTTTGCGCTGAAGGAATTAAATTTAGCGGATAATCAACTTACAGACATTACCACTTTAGGGAGTTTGGGGCGCTTGGAAATAGTAAAGCTAAGTGGCAATAATATTAAAAATACCGCGCCGCTGTTGCACCTACTGCACTTAAAAACATTGGATATACGCAACAATAGCGCGCTGGACTGCAAAGATTTGCCACAACTTATCGCCAATTACAACAAAACCACTACTGAGTTTTTATTACCTACACAATGTATTAAATAATAAAAGAATATTCACTGCGCACAATAATTGCGCGCAGTGAAGGTACGCGCAAACTCTCCAACCCAGAACCCCGTCAACTACTGCTGCGCACAAACATTAAACCAATGGTATTGCGCAGCTGATGCACTACGCGCATGCGGACTGGCTCCGCATTAATTGCACCCACTGCCTTTTTGAATTTCACCATCACTTCAGTTCCAACCGGCGGGCAAACCTGATTTTCAATTTGCACTTGTGCGCCGCCATCTGAAATGTCTTTTGCAAAACCCACGATCATGCCAAAACTGGGGTTGGACATCTCGACCCTGACTGAGGTTGAGGTGCGCTCAAAAACGCGACGTTCGTTCACTGTTCAATCTCCATTTTGTTCTCCATTAGTGCGCAATAACCGATCAAATTACTTTTTACCGTTTGAGTATAGATACTAATTCCCAGAACACACGGCAATAAAAAAGGGGCCGAAAGCCCCTTTTTGGCGATCGAAGAACACAACTAGAAAGTCAGCCCTAAGCGCTGGCCCACCATTTCATAGGATTCCACCACATTACCGAGATTCTGGCGGAAACGATCTTTATCCAACTTCTCGCGAGTGTCTTTGTCCCACAGACGGCAACCGTCTGGAGAGAACTCATCACCGAGGATAACTTCTCCCTTATGCAGACCAAACTCCACTTTGAAATCAACCAACAACATATTGCCTTCAGCAAACAAGGCTTTAAGTATGTCATTGATCTTAAAGGTTAACTCCTTCATCCGCGCCAATTGCTCGGGCGTCGCCCAACCGAAGGATTGAACGTGGGATTCGTTGACCATAGGGTCACCCAAAGCATCATTTTTGAGGAACAATTCGAATGTAGGTGGAGTTAACTCCATGCCTTCCTGCACCCCCAGACGACGCACCAAAGAACCGGCGGCCAAGTTGCGTATCACACACTCGACCGGAATCATTTGCATAGTTTTCACCAGCACTTCGGTATCTGACAGGAGTTTTACAAAATGGGTAGGAATGCCGGCAGCTTGCAGCTTGCCCATAATGAACGCATTGAACTTGTTGTTCACCATGCCTTTGCGATCCAACTGCTCGATACGCTTGCCATCAAAAGCGGAGGTATCGTTGCGGAACAACATGATTACGTGATCCGGATCATCAGTTTTGTAGATGGATTTGGCTTTGCCAGCATAGAGTTGTTCGCGCTTTTCCATTGATAGGCCTGCTATTCAAAAGTAAAAATGTAAGAAACTGAATTTAAGAAACGGATAACCAGTCAAACCCCTGGTTTTGACACGCAAAAGTCACTTGTTTGACCTCTGCTGTGACGGGTGCCAGAGTGGCTTGCGCCAGCTCCAGCGAATTATTTTGTTGACTTATATGAGCAATCACCAAATGCTGCAAGCGGGCACAATCCAAACGCTGCAAGAACCCAGCGGCCTGCTGATTACTCAAATGCCCCCACAAACCACCTACACGCTGCTTGAGCGATGGCGGGTAATCACCCGACGCGAGCATCACGGGATCATGATTTGCTTCCAATACCATCGCATCCAGATCCTGATAATGCGCTTCAACGTGAGCGGTAATACTGCCCAAATCCGTCAACACACCAAGGCGCAACCCGGCATACTCAAATACAAATTGTGAGGGTTCGCGCGCATCATGTGGCACCGCCACTGGCGTCACCAGCAGCTGATCGATCTCAAACGGCTGGTACGCTTCAATCAAACGTAAATCCGGTAAATCACCCAAATTGCGACTGTGATAAGTACCGGGTGTCATATACACCGGTAAATCATAGCGTCGCGCCATAGCGGCAACGCCCTTGATGTGATCTGTGTGCTCGTGCGTGACCAGTATAGCGGTCAGCTCTTCCGGACATTTGCCCAACCGCTGCAGGCGCTCATTTGCTTGTTTGACGCTAAACCCGCAATCAATGAGCAAAGTGCCTGCCCCCCACTCCACCAACGTAGAATTGCCGCGACTGCCGCTACCGAGAGATGCAAAACGCAGGGGAGCTGTCACTTAAATCAGGTTTTTACGTAATAAAGTGACTAAATGGCGCGCTTCGCTGGTAGTCAAGCGCTTGCCATAAGGGTCGCGTACCCTCACAACATAATCGTTGTTTTCACCCGTGATTACTATGAGATAACCAGGTGCTTTGGGTAGTATTTTTTCCTTTTTACGCTCCGAGCGTGGAGCTGCTTCAAACTCACTACCCGTCAACATGTTTGTTTTAATTTGCGCCAAGCTGTAGGGGGTGGTTGGCGCTTTGGGTTTCAAACCAATTCTAAAAAGACGCTTGAAAAAGCCTGGCTTGGCCTCTTCTGGATCCAAATAATGAACATAGTAGATGGCCGCATCGGCATCAGCTTCAAAGGTAGTAAAACCATCTTGTTTAGCTGCATAAGCCAAGGTGGCAAAGGCGCGAGTGCGGTCCAACTTGATCAGCATTGCTGGCTCACCGCGCAACATGGTCAAACTGGCTTTTACTGAACCGCCGATAGACTGGGCCAAGAGTGAAGTGCCGCCTTCGGCTGTTTCACTTGCAAGTGTTGCAGCCAGCTCATCCAACAACCATTTTTCACGCTCAGGATTAACCGATTTACGCGGCCATCCCAAATCGGCAGCGGGTTTTTCCGCTTTAGGTACACTCATGTGCGTGATGTGCACTTCCGTCGTTTCCGGTTGTACCCCCTGATCAATCTGCAGGCGATAACGATCATAGGTCGAAAGATCAGTTTTGAATTGCAACCAGCTGGTTTCAATAATGCCGCGACTAATATCCGCACGACTAACCGCCAAATTGTTTACGTTGAGGAAGTTACGAATGCGTGGCCAGACCTCTCCGGGAGCAGCGTTAAGCAAAATCCAGCTCTCGCCACCCACACGTTGGATTTTTACGTTTTCCTGCTCAAGATTGGCAGACAAAGGCATAGGGCGGGGAATTTCGTTATCAACCGAATTAGGGTCGTAACCAAAGTCTGTCGCGGTAATTGGGGGAATGGGATACAACTCACCCATGGCTTCGGAGTGCTTACCGGCTGGCAGAACCAAGGGAGGAATATTATCTGCTTTCAGATAATCGCTTTCGCGATTACGAAAAACGCCCTCATCACCAAAAAACATGCCGCAGCCAGACAGGGAAAACCCCACACTCGCCAACAACAACATGTTGAGCGGACGGGTGAAGCGTGTACCAAATATTTTTATCGTCATTGCGTTACGTAAACTCATGAATCATCTCATCGACAACAACAAGACAAGTGGCGGGAATTAAAGACCCGCTGCTTGCATGGCTGTTTTAAGCTGTTGGTGATACTGCTCTGACAAACGTGTCAGTGGCAGGCGAATACCTGATTGAATCAAACCCAATTGCTCCACGGCCCACTTGACCGGAATGGGGTTGGATTCAACAAACATAGCAGTATGCAAAGGCAGCAAACGTTCATTAATGGCACGCGCTTCTTCGGCATTACCCGCCAAGGCCAACTCACACATACGTGCAATGGCAGCAGGTACGACATTCGCGGTGACAGAAATATCCCCTTTGCCCCCTAAAAGAATTAAATCGACTGCTGTGGCATCGTCGCCAGAGATGATACTAAAGCTCTCAGGTGCTTGATCGATAAGGATTTTAGCCCGGGCCAGATCGCCTGTAGCTTCTTTGATGCCGATGATATTCGGCACTTTTGCCAGACGTAGCGCTGTTTCTGATTTCATATCAACGCCGGTACGACCTGGCACGTTGTAAAGAATTTGCGGAATAGCAACAGCATTAGCGATATGCGCATGATGTAAAAACAAACCTTCTTGGGTAGGCTTGTTGTAATAAGGTGTGACCAGCAGACAGGCGTCAGCGCCGACATCTTTCGCCGCTTGGGTGAGTTCGACCGCTTCCGAGGTAGAGTTGGCACCCGTGCCCGCAATCACCGGTATGCGACCATTGACCTGATCGACCACTTTCTTAATAACCGCCAAATGTTCATCAACCGTCAAAGTGGCTGATTCGCCAGTGGTACCCACCGCAACAATGGCGTGAGTACCCTGCTCCAGATGCCAGTCCACCAATTTATGCAAACTCGCCCAATCGAGGGAATTATCTGCATTCATTGGGGTTACCAGGGCAACCATACTGCCTTGAATCATCGAGAGCTCCGTTAGCTAGCGAAAAAAGTAGCGATATAAAGGTGGAAACAACAGGTCAACAAACGAAAGGCGCCATGGTACTGAGTGGGGCCTGACGAAACAAGCAAAACACCATCAAGAGCAGCGGAATCGCCGCGAAAGAGTTATTTTTTAAAATCGAGCATACGCTGCAACGGAATCATAGCCTGGCGACCCAACTCGGGATCAACATGAATCTCGTTATCACCCTGCTCAAACACATTGGCCAGATTGTCCAACACATTCATCGCCATCCAAGGGCAATTTGCACAAGAACGACAGGTCGCACCACTACCTGCGGTGGGAGCGATATGGAAAATTTTATCCGGATTAAGCTGCTGCATTTTGTAAAAAATGCCTTGATCTGTCGCCACAATAAATTCGCGATTAGGCAGTGTTTGCGCCGCCTTAATTAACTGCGAGGTGGAACCCGCCACATCGGCCAAATCAACTACCGCTTTGGGCGATTCAGGGTGCACCAATACAGCCGCATCAGGGTAAAGCAACTTTAGATCTTCAATGCCCTTGGCTTTAAATTCTTCGTGTACGATACAAGCGCCGTCCCAGAGCAATACATCGGCACCGGTTTTTTGCTGTACGTAAGCGCCCAGATGTTTATCCGGCGCCCAGAGGATTTTTTTACCCTGACGATCGAGATAATCAACGACATCCAGCGCAATACTGGAGGTCACTACCCAATCAGCACGGGCTTTTACCGCAGCAGAGGTATTGGCATAAACCACCACTGTGCGATCCGGGTGCTGGTCGCAAAACGCAGAAAATTCATCGATAGGACAACCGAGATCGAGCGAACAGGTCGCCTCCAACGTCGGCATCAAAACACGCTTTTCAGGAGTGAGGATTTTGGCGGTCTCGCCCATGAATTTCACACCGGCAACAATTAAGGTATCTGCCGGATGATTTTTACCGAAACGCGCCATTTCCAGCGAATCCGATACACAACCACCGGTTTCTTCGGCAAGCGCCTGAATCAATGGATCGGTGTAATAGTGTGCAACCAATACCGCATTATGCTGCTTCAACAACGCCTTGATGCGCGCCTTGTAGCCAGCCTCTTGTTCGGGGGTATATTGCGGAGCGCTCCAGGCGCGGGCGAGATGCTGTTTTACAACATCTTGCGCATTGGCATCGCGCTTGGCCACATTAAGAAGTTCAGACATAAAATCGCCTCACTGGACGCTCACTCGCGATGGCGAAGAGCAAATTTGCGCGAAATTTTATCACAGAGCCGAATCGTTGACGGGAGAATAAACAGCGCCAGACATGTTTTCGATCTAATAAAAAAAGGGCGCCTGTAAGCGCCCTTTTTTGACTCTGCCACACGAATTAACTGCAGCATTTAATGTGGTGGGTCGTGCTGGATTCGAACCAGCGACCAATTGGTTAAAAGCCAACTGCTCTACCGACTGAGCTAACGACCCACAGGTGTCGCACTTACAAAAACATCACCACAACAGAGTTGAGTGGTGGGTCGTGCTGGATTCGAACCAGCGACCAATTGGTTAAAAGCCAACTGCTCTACCGACTGAGCTAACGACCCTAAATGCGAGGCGCGTATAATAAGGTTTTGATAAAAAAAGACAAGCGTTTTTTTAAACATTTCATAACGAACCACAAATTTCTACGGCGGCCGGTTATATAAAAAACGATTTGTTTTTCTAATGCACAAACACCTGCTATTCACGCTGGAACACAGGTTTGAACGGCAAGCAAGATAAAAATTTCCACTCCTGCGTGTAAAAATTGACCTATTATTCACTGCATAGGCCTCTTCACTGAACGACTGCTATTGAGACACTCGCATGCCGCTTGCGCCCTCCGGAGAAAACACACTAAGGCCTGCAGGGGTCAAGCCGAGCCAGTTTTTAATACTGCTACTGGCTTATTTCTCTACCGGCTGGTTAGGCTTGCTGGTTCCGTTTGAAAATGAAAAGGTCACACTATTTTGGTTGCCAAGTGGTATAGCTGCAGCGGCGTTTTATCGCTGGACACCCAAACTCTGGCCCAGTGTTTTTATTGCGGCACTGCTGATAAACATGACCTCCGGCAACAATCTGCAAATGAACCTGCTACTCGCCGCCGGTAATACCCTCTCGCCTCTGGCAACCGTCTGGCTGCTGCGCCGATTTAATTGCGACCTATCCAGCCTTGATCGTAAACACACCCTCGGCTTTTTGCTGCTCAGCGCTCTGGGCATGACACTCTCGGCGCTGGTGGGCGCAAGTTTAATTGGTATTTACCATCAGTTATCTCTGGAGACCGCTGCCTACATCGCTCTTGCATGGTGGATGGGCGACAGTCTGGGCGTGTTTCTGGCCATGCCGTTCTTGGTCAACATGAATCGCGACTATCTGAACCGGGTCAATACGCGCAGGACAGATTTTTTATTGGTGATCAGCACAAGTCTGATCGTTGGATTAATCTGCTTCCCGCTCAACAATTTTGTCAATGGTGCGCACCTGCCCATAGTGTTTATCACTTTTATTTGCATTGCATGGGCAGCCCTCTGGTTCGGCCTGTTTGGCAGCGCGATCACCACCATAGGCTTTTGTTTTTTAGCCATATGGGCAACCGTGAACCAATGGGGGCCATTTGTGTTGCCCAGTATGACGCTGAGTTTTTGGCTGATTTGGCTCTATACCGCAAGTATGGTGATCATTGGTTTTATGATCACCGCTGCACACATCAAGATTACCCATAGCTACCAGCAACTCGCACAATCAGACCTTCATCAGGAACAGCAGCAAGCGCAACTGAAACGCGCGCAATTAATGGCACGTCTGGCTCATTGGCAGTGGAACCCGCACACCGGGAACTACCAGTTCAGCGAATCCATGAGCAAACTATTCGGGCTGCCAGCAGAGGCGTTAAGCGGCAAGATGGAGGATTTTATTGGTTCCTTTATCCACCCGGATGATCGCCTGCTGCTACAAATCGCACTCAACTCAGCACTTGACCAACAACAACCGCTGTCCCTGGATCTGCGGCTTGAACCGGGCGGCAATCAACGTTTTTGGTTGCAACTACAGGCCGATAAAACACCCACCACAGAAGGCATAGTATTGCAGGGCACAATGCAGGATATCAGCGAGCGCAAGCGCCTCGATTTGGCACTGACCGCTGCGGCTGCTGATGCCGCTTCAGCACCGGATTTTTTTGTCACTATCTTGCGCGCCCTGGGCGATGCAATGTGCGTGGAGCATGTGCTCATCAGCCTTATAGACCCCGATGACCCGATGACAGCGCACACCCACACCTATCTCCGGTGCGGTGAGTTGCAGCCCAACTTCAGCTATTCACTTGAACACACACCCTGCGCCGATGTGATGGATGAAAATCTGTGTTTTGTCAGCAGTGCGGCCACCGCGCACTACCCCTTGGATGAAATGTTTCGCGAGCACAAGATTGAGAGTTATTTGGGTGTGGGCATCCGCGATGCGGAAGGGATTCCCATCGGCATCCTGATTGCCATGGCCGAGCACCCCACCCCTGTTTCTGCGCAATTAAGTTCGCTTCTGTTAATTTTTGCAGAGCGTATTGGCGGCGAGCTGCGCCGCGCGCAGGATCAGGAAAAAATCTACAACCTTGCGTTTTTTGATCCACTGACCCGCTTACCCAATCGTCGCATGCTGCAAGACCGCCTCAAATTAGTTGTCTCGCAAAGCACCCGCAGCCAACAGTACGGCGCTTTACTTTTTATCGATCTGGATCACTTCAAACTGCTGAATGATACTCGCGGCCACCATATTGGCGATCAACTTTTGGTGCAGGTGGCCGAGCGCATTGAAAGCATTATCCGCAGCTCTGATCTGGCAGCCCGGTTGGGCGGCGATGAGTTTGTGGTGGTGTTTGATAATCTGGGGGATAACCCGCAAGACGCGGCTCAGGAAGCCAAAAAACGCGCCGAGCATTTACACGAGTTAGTGAGCCTGCCCTATGCATTGCGCCAGTCGGTCTATCACTGCACCATCAGTATCGGGGTAAGCCTGTTTAACGGCCAAAACCGCTCCATCGATGACCTGCTACGCCATGCCGATGCCGCCATGTATCAAGCCAAAGACAGTGGCCGCAATGCCATCCGCTTTTTTGACCCCAACATGCAATCCCATTTGGAGAAACGCGCAGCCATAGAGGAGGATTTACGCAGTGCCCACGATTCGCGCAAACAGTTAATTCCCTACTATCAAGTGCAGGTTGATGAACAAGGCAAAGCCATAGGTGTGGAGTTATTACTGCGCTGGCAACACCCCCAAAAAGGGATGATTTCGCCCGCCGACTTTATTCCCGTTGCGGAACAAACCGGATTAATTGTCTCCATGGGACGCGAGGTAATTCGCCAGGCATGCCAACAATTACAGCGCTGGCAGCAGCGCGCTGAATTTGCACACCTGAGCATTGCAGTGAATGTCAGCCCAATCCAATTCAACCAACCCAACTTTGTGGAAGAGGTACTGACCATTGTCGACAGCTGCGGGGTCAATCCCCGCCGGCTCAAGCTGGAGCTGACAGAGAGTTCACTGCTTAAAAATGTCGATCAAAGCATTGTCAAAATGCAACTGCTGCAGGATCGCGGTATAGGCTTTTCAATGGACGACTTTGGCATAGGCTATTCATCACTTTCCTACCTCAAACGTCTACCGCTGGATCAATTAAAAATTGACCAAACCTTTGTACGCGATATCGCCATAGACCCAAACGATGCAATTATTGCGCGCACTATTATCGCCATGGCGCAAAACATGAATTTGCAAGTGATAGCGGAGGGAGTTGAAACAGACCAGCAGCAAGTGTTTCTGGAGCAAAACGGTTGTCGTTTGTTTCAGGGGTACTTTTTTGGCCGCCCCATGCCGCTGGAACAACTCGAAAGCGAGTTGCTGGCACGAGGCTATTGCTCCTAAAACAGTTGATGCAGACGCGCTATTGCTAGCGCGGCATTATTGATAGCGAGTGGGATCAGCAATACCGGCCTGCACAAAGCCCTGCTTGCGCAGGCGACAACTATCGCACTTGCCGCAAGCCTCGCCTTCATCATTGGCCTGATAACAGGATACCGTCAGGCCGTAATCCACACCCAGCGCTACACCTTGCTTGATGATGTCGCCCTTACTCAGATGAATAAGTGGTGTGCGAATATGTAGCTTATTACCTTCCGCGCCCGCGCGCGTCGCAAGGTTAGCCATCACCTCATAAGCAGCAATGTATTCAGGGCGGCAATCCGGGTAGCCGGAAAAATCCACCGCATTCACGCCGATAAAAATATCATCGCAACCCAGCACTTCCGCCCAGCCCAGCGCAATAGATAAAAACACTGTATTGCGCGCCGGTACATAAGTCACCGGAATACCGCCGGTCTCCTCTTCCGGTACCGCAATAGTGTCATCAGTCAGCGCAGAGCCGCCAATGGCACGTAAATCCAGCTTAATCACCTTGTGTTCCACTGCGCCCAGCGCCTTGGCGGTGCGCTCGGCAGCTAACAGCTCGGAGCGATGGCGCTGGCCATAATCAAAACTCATGGAATAACAGGCATAACCTTCGCTACGGGCGATGGCGAGCACGGTAGTGGAATCCAAGCCACCGGAGACAAGAACTACTGCTTTTTTTTGCAACATAACTCGATCAACCAAAACAAATGAAGGATTAGCCAGGCCTGAGAAACTTTGTAGGAATCAGTGGCCTGGCACGTCGTTCCACAACAGCTTGTGCAATTGCAGTTGGAAACGCACAGGCAAATTATCGGCCAGAATCCACTCCGCAAGTGAAAGCGGTGTTACTTGACCAAAACTGGGGGAGAACAACACCTCAGCAACACGGCCAACCAGCTGGTGTTCATCAACCTTGAAACGAGCCCATTCGTAGTCCTCCCGGCTGCAGATCACGAATTTAACCTGATCCTGCCTGCTCAGAAGTGGGATATTTTCCCAGCGGTTGCGCCCTACCTCACCGGAACCGGGGGTTTTTAAATCCATGACTTTCACCACTCGCGGATCCACATCATCCACTGGCAAGGCGCCACTGGTTTCGAGGGATACGCTGTATCCTGCATCACACAATGCACTCAAAAGGGTCAAACACTCACGCTGGGCGAGAGGTTCACCGCCGGTGACACAAATGTAACGGGGATTAAAACTGGCAACCTTGGCAAGAATTTCATCAAGGGATAATCGCTCGCCACCATAAAATGCGTATTCAGAATCGCAATAACCGCAGCGCAGCGGGCAGCCGGTCAGGCGCACAAACACCGTGGGCAAACCCACAGTGTTGGATTCGCCCTGCAGCGAATAGAAAATCTCGGTAATTTTTAAACTGGCTTGGGTCATGGTGCTGGTTTGGGTCATGTGACTGCACGCTGGCGTGCTGGCGGGATGAACTAGAGCGCCCGAACCGGTTGGATAGTGCAGCCAGGCGGCTCAGCGAGTAAATGTGGCGCGCAGTTTACCCCAAAGGCCGCCACTGATGCGAGGATCAGTCCATCGCAAGGTTTGCCCTGATGTCAGGCGCACTGTTATGCTGGCAGATGCCGTTTTTTCCGCCCATCGCGTTTATTAACTGAAATATTCTGAATTCAATGATCAAACCAACCAAAACTCGTCGCCAATTGCATCAGGAACTGGAAGCGCAAATCCAGGAATTTCTGACCCATGGCGGTCAGGTCAATGAAGTGCCGCGCGGTTTAAGTGGCCGCGCCGATGCCAATGGACCATTGATCAGTATCTTTGATGGCAGCGGCCAAGAGGATCGCACACCACTGCCGGAAGTAGTTGCAGCCATCGAGGCGCGCAAAAAACCGCAACTGGCACAAAAAACAAAAAAAATGCGCCCACGCAAAAAAGTGATTCTCGACGATTTTGGTCAACCCCTGCGCTGGGAATGGGTCGAGGAGTAAGCATTCGCAACAATTTAAGCGCTAATAGCGCAAAAAAAACGCCACAGCGATCACTCACTGTGGCGTTTTTATTGGTAACCATGGGGCTTATCAGAGCCAATCTTTGCGCTTGAAATACCAATAGGGCAAGACCGCCGAAAGCAACATCAACACTACTGCGACTACAAAACCGTATTTCCAGTCAGTGTGGGGAATGTACTCAAAGTTCATCCCATAAGCGCTGGCTACCACGGTAGGCGGCAGGAACACCATCGCGGC
The DNA here is from genome assembly GCF_000263355.1 of Cellvibrio sp. BR. NCBI lineage: Bacteria > Pseudomonadati > Pseudomonadota > Gammaproteobacteria > Cellvibrionales > Cellvibrionaceae > Cellvibrio > Cellvibrio sp. BR. The sequence continues at coordinate 433,687 of NZ_JH668203.1, forward strand.
AATGGAGAAAATTTTAATAATCTGGTTTTGTTCAATATTGATAAAACCCTGGGTGGAGTCCATCAGGAAGTTAATCTTGTCGAACAAAAACGCGGTGTGCGACATCAGGGTATCCACATCGCGTTTAATCTCCCGTGCCGTTTCCTGCAACTCAAACGACTCGCGCAAATGGCGCTGCAAAAAAGAAATGGAGCGCTGGGTATCCATCAAACACAGACGAATCTTACCGTTACTGTCTTCCAGTTTTGCCAGTTTATCGATGGCATCTTCCAGCTCGGCGTCCTCATCCTCCAGCACCATATGGCTCACATCTTCGAGTTTGCGATGGATATCCTCTAGGGCATCAGCGAGGTTTTCCACTTTCTGCTCAAACATGGTCACCAGCAAATCCTGGGGGGACGCCACTTGCACCTGACCGGCGCGGGCGCGCATACGCAACAGACGGAAATCCGCTAGGTCGCCATCGCGCACACTGATCAAACGTTTCTCTTGCAGAATAAATGCAACCGTAGCAGTGCTGTGACGGCCAGATTCACCGGGAGCAAGGAACAGGGAGTGCACGTGAATACCTACACTGTCCTGAAAGTAGCGCGCCGAGAACTCAATCTCTTCAACATCATCTGACTCAGGTAGTTCGGCACGTAAGAAGCCGTTTAGCTCATCGCGCTCTTCGTCGGAGGGTTCGTGGGCATCAATCCAGAGCGCATTATTCAATGCCAAGCGCGGGCTTTCATCCGACTCCTTATCCTCTCGCAGGGTATTACCTTGAACTTTAAACATTCTTAACATCGTTGTTCATCTCCTGCAGCTCAAGGTCTAAGGTATCTCCCCCTACGTCATAGTCGGGCGAGCGGTTTTAGGGCGGCTTTATAGCACAGCGCCAATACAGTTAAAGTATTTTATTAGGTTTTCGCCCTAGGCGATTATTTTTTTGAAGGTTTTTCAGAGGCCAGCCGATTTACCGGATGGCAGCCTTGCGCTAACAGCAAAGCCGGTGCAATTCTGCTAAGGTTGAGCAGCCACTATTTTGAGCTTTGATTATGCAAATTCGCCAGATATCCGCCGCCCTGGATGCCAAACTCGTGCAGCTGGATCACCAATTAAAACAACTGGAAAAACAATATCAACAGACGCCAGATCAACAATTGGTGGATGAGATGGCGGCACTGAACCAGATACGCGACAAGCTGCTCAAGTCCAAAGACATTGCATGGCGCGCCCATCAACTGCGCGACGATAATGATGATCAACGCCGTGCACGGCAACGCATGACAGGGTTGATTATGTGTGGGCTGAGTTTGATAGGCGCAGTAGCACTGGTCTATTTTGCCCTGCAATAACGCACCGCAAATGGGTGCAAAATACAAAGCCCGGCAGTGCGTCGCCGGGCCAAGGGTAATCCCACTTAACTAATTAAGCGGCAACCGCCGCATCGATCAAAGGTTTTAATTCACCCTTCTCGTGCATTTCGGTGATGATGTCGCAACCACCGATCAACTCACCCTTAACCCACAGTTGCGGGAAGGTTGGCCAGTTAGCAAATTTTGGCAATTCAGAGCGAATATCCGGATTGGTCAAAATGTCCACATAAGCGAAGCGCTGGCCGCAGGCCATGAGTGCTTGTGACGCACGCATAGAAAAGCCGCACTGCGGCGCGCTGGGTGAACCCTTCATGTAAAGGATCACAGCATTGTCACTAATTTGCTGCTTGATTGTATCTAACACGTCCATCTTAACTACCTCGATGATCTTTAGGGATGTCTTCTGGGAATGAGGGGGCAACTGGGCAAGATCGGTATATCCGAGTATTTTGCTCAAGTATTGCCATTTTACCCTAGCCGACCGCTGCAGGCCAATCGGGGGCGATTGCCAAATCGCGGTTTTTGCTTATTCTGTGATAAGTCTGTTCGCTGTCTCTCCCGCCCTCTGAAGGTATTCGTTGCTGTGAAGTTTAATTTACGTGTCCAATTATTTGCCGCCTTTGCGCTATTTGCGCTGCTGTTAACCGGCGGGCTTTACCTTTACTCACGCTTGAGTTTTGAACACAGCTTCAATAATTACATGGAGCAAAAAGAGGCCGCGCGCAACGCCAAGTTAATCAATGCACTGGAGCATCACTATCTGCTTTATGGCAACTGGGAGAGCTTCAAAAATAATCGTCACTTTTGGCAGATGTTTGTCTGGCAATATTCCACTAATTGGCGGCAGCGCAATGAGCGACCTATTCCGCTGCCACTACCGCCGGAGATAAATCCCTCCTTCGCACCAGACGATAATACCGATGCGCTGCAATCTTTTCTGTTGCGTCGCAACACCCAGGAAAATCGTCGTGATGATCGCGACCGCCCCGTGCGTCCCGATGATTTTTTGCGTCATCAACCCTTCAAGCGTTTTATTTTGTTGGATGCCGACAAAAATTTACTCAGTGGTAAAAAGTGGCGCAATGAAACTTATTTTTTTAACGACTTGATACTTACAATCGATGGTGAAAAAAAAGTAGTAGGTTATCTCGGTACGCCGATGAATCCGGCATTGCGCGACTTGCGCGACAATGAATTCGCCAAACGCCAGCAACAGCATTTTTTATTAACTGCACTGGTTGCACTGGCAATTGCACTTTTCTGCGCTATTCCGCTGTCCTATTTGTTAACCCAGCGGGTAAAAAAACTAGCGACTCACGTGCAGCGCTTAAGCAGTGGCGATTACACCCAGCGCTTGCAAAGCAAAGGACAGGATGAAATTTCTACCCTGGCCGAACACCTTAATCACTTAGCCCACACCCTGGCGCAAAGTGAACAGGCACGCAAACGCTGGGTTGCGGATATTTCTCACGAATTGCGTACCCCGCTCGCGGTGCTCAAAGCAGATTTAGAAGCACTGGAAGACGGCGTGCGCAAGTTTGATGCAAAAGCGATTACCCGCCTGCAAAAACATGCTGAGCGCCTTGCCAATCTGGTAAACGATTTGTATCAACTCTCGCTCACCGATATAGGTGCCATGAGTTATCGCAAACGCGAGTGCGATTTAGGAGAAATTATCGAGGAAATCAGGGTTTCCCTGCAGGATAAAGCCACGCAACAAGGGCTTTCGCTGGAATTAAAAACACCCAAAAATCCCCTGCTTGCTTTTGCCGACCCCGAACGTTTGCATCAGCTGTTTTTAAATTTGTTTAACAACAGCATTAATTACACGCAAAGTCCCGGCACTATTCGTGTGCAACTCGATACTGCGTTAAAAAACAATAAAGCCCATGCAGTATTTATGATTGAAGATTCGGCACCGGGTGTAGACCCAACGTTACATGAAAAATTATTTGAGCGACTCTATCGCGCCGAATCATCGCGCAGCCGTGAAACCGGTGGCGCAGGTTTAGGTCTGAGTATTTGTCGCAACATTTGTGAAGCCCACGAAGGCTGCATTGACATTGCTAACAGCGAGTTGGGTGGCCTGAAAGTATCTGTTTATTTACCTCTGCAGGAATCCGCATGAATATATTAATTGTTGAAGATGAAATTGATCTGGGTGAAATACTGCAAGATTATTTAGTCAGTGAAAACTTTACCGCCACACTGGTCAGTGATGGCGAGGTGGCGCTGCAAAAAATACTCAATGAAAAATGGGATTTGGTATTACTGGATTTAATGCTCCCCAATCGCGATGGTTTAAGTATTTGCCAAGAGGTTCGCAAAACCTCGCAAGTACCCATTATTATGACTACCGCAAAAGTAGAAGAAATAGACCGATTGCTCGGCTTGGAATTGGGCGCCGACGATTACATTTGCAAACCCTTTAGCCCACGCGAAGTAATTGCACGCGTAAAAGCTGTATTGCGCCGCAGCAATAAAACCGACGAGCAACAAGACACCGGCTTTCGTTTGGATAAAGAGCGTCAGTACGCCTGTGTGGGTGATCAATGCGTTGAACTAACCAGCATTGAATTTCGCATTTTGGAAACATTGCTGCTTAACAAGCAGCGTGTTATTTCACGCGATGTATTGCTCAAAAATGCCTACACCGACCACCGCATTGTGAGTGATAGAACCATGGATTCTCACATCACCAAATTGCGCAAAAAATTACTGCCCATTTGCAGCGACGATTTGATTCATTCGGTTTACGGTGTTGGCTATCGCCTGCAACTGCCTTGATACAGTTGACGATACACCGGCGCCACGGACGGCGCGATATCCCCTCCCATTCGCAAGAACCCAGGTAAGAAACTGCGCAAAAAACTGACTTTTCTTGCTCTTTTTCCCGCGCCCCATCAAGTTCCATAGTTTTTGCACAGTCATAAAGTTTGCACAAATTATGCAAATTGCTTTCACAATCTGCCCATAACAAGCTTTTCGGAATCTGGTCATAGTTGTTGTCAATAACAGTTGCGCCATTAAGCGCTACTACTAACAACAGCCACTACTTATCAGCACAGGAAAATAATTATGCATCAGCAGCCGAACCAGCAGGACAGAAACGGAAATACAAATAGCAATGCAAATACAGCGAAAAGTACAGTCGATAGCGACCGTCGTAAAACGCTTGGTACACTTGGACTATTTAGCCTTATGGGCGCCACCGGTTTAATCAGTTGTGGTGGAGGCTCAAGTAATAGCAGCACCAGCAGTAGCTCTACTGCATCCACCGCCAGTATTAGCTCAACAAGCACCAACGCCGCAACCAGTAGCAGCTCAGGCAGTTGTACATTAATTCCCACCGAAACCATTGGTCCCTTTCCATTATCAACCCTACTAAATAATTCACTGGTACTGCGTGAAAATATCGCAGAGGATAAAACCGGTGTGCCCTTACAGGTGAAATTAAAACTGGTGAACGTCAATAACAATTGCAGCCCGGTTTCGGCGTATATGTATATCTGGCACTGTGATAAAGACGGATTGTACTCAGGGTATTCCACCAACAATAATGCTGGGCAAGCTGGGCAAACCTATTGCCGCGGTATTCAGTACACCGACACAAGCGGCGTGGCCCATTTCACTACCATTTACCCTGGTTGGTACGCCGGGCGAATCACCCATATTCACTTTCAGATTTTCCTAACTACCTACAGCAGCACTGCGCAGTCCACCGCCATTTCACAAATGGCATTTCCCGCTGCGGTAACAACTGCTGTTTATAATTCTTCGCTTTATACCAAGGGGCAAAATACTTCCGTAACCAGTTTTGCCACAGACAATGTATTTAGCGATGGAGTGGAATATCAATTAGCAACGGTGACAGGAAGTGTAGAAGAGGGCTATGTTGCGGAGCTGGAAGTGGGTATCTCGGTGTAGCGAAACCCATCCAGCCCGGTAAATTTATTGCGGCACTTGCTGCTGCGCTAATTTTCGCTTGGTTAGTGCAGTCGCCTCGTGTTCCAGCGGATTTTCCGGCCAGGGGTGGCGTGGGTAGCGGCCGCGCATTTCTTTGCGTACCTCGGGGTAGGCCTGCTGCCAAAAGGTTTGCAAATTAGTGGTAATGGCGAGCGGGCTGCCATTGGGTGAAAGCAAATGGATTTTTAGCGGGATTTTGCCATTACCCAGTTGCAACTGTTCGCAGCCAAAAAACTCCTGCAACTTGGCAGAGATTTGCGCACTGCCTTCACTGGTAAACTCAATAGTTACACTGCGCCCACTGGGTAAAGTAATTTTATCGGGCAACAGCTGCGCAACTTTTTGGCACTGTTCATATCCCAAATAAAATTCCAACGCTTCACGCAGCGGCAAGCGTTCCAGTTGTGTGCTTTCATTCAAAAACGGCGATAGCCACTGCGGCATCTTCTCGATAAGTGACGCATCATCCAGTGCGAGACAATCCAACAACTGATGTATATTTAATAATCGTGCACGTTCGAGTAAAGCGCGTGCGCTGTCACTCCATGATAGTTGCGCTAAACTTTTTTCGCGCGCAAGCTGTTGAACATGAGCCACCAATTTTGCGCTCAACTCTGTAGAGTCAATGGGTTGAAACTGCTCGTCGATAACCACACCGCCCATGGTCCAACAGCTGTGCTCTTGCCAGCGCTGCTGTTTGAAAACCATGCTTTGGTTTAACTGACTTAACTCGCGCTGTTGCGCCTGCGCAAGTGATAAGGCGAGACCAATACCGGAGTGACTTTTGGGCTTGGTATTGATGAGCAAAAACACCGCCCAATTGGATTCCAATTTTCCTTGCGGCTCCACACTCATGCCCGAATTTAAACGGTAGCGGCCAGACTCCTGTTTAAAACCGATACGATCACTGAACGCCCGCGCAATCAATAACGAATCGATTGCGGCATTTTCTTCCTGCAGCGCCAATACCGAAAGCCAGCGTTTTTGTTGTCGCTGCCAGTGGTGATTGCGTTTTAATTCTTGCGCTGCATCCGCAAGCCACTGCTCCAAATCCTGATCGCCCGCCAATTCAAAATGTAACGCCAAAGCGAGCAATAGAGATGAAGTGGCGATCACATTTTTATGCAGCAACAAAAACGCGGCAATGCGCGGGTGAGTACCCAGTGCGCTGACTTTTTCACCCGTAGGGGTAATTGCGCCCTGTTCATCCAGCAGCTGCATTTTTTGCAATTGTTGCTGCGCAAAAGCTAATGCCAGCGCATTCGGTGCTTCAAGCCAAGGTAAGGATTGGGCGGGGCTGCCCCAGTGGGCGATGCGCAACATCAGCGGAAGGTAATCCGTCGCGCGAATTTCCGGTAAATCCGCAGCGGCGAGCGGCTGGTCTTGCGACCAGAGACGAATACAGTGGCCGGCTTGCACGCGCCCCGCACGACCGCGCCGCTGTTCGGCGCTGGCCATGCTGATGCGTGTGGTGCGTAAGCGAGTAACGCCAGTGCGCTGTTCGTAATCGGCGCGGCGCGCCAAGCCAGAATCAATCACCAGTGTGACATCGGCAATCGTCAAGGAGGTTTCAGCAATATTCGTCGCTAAAATAATACGCGGCCCCTGCGCTGGGTCGAGCGCCATTAATTGCTCGGCAGCGTTAACGCGGCTGTGTAAGCGACAGACTTTGTGTGTGGGAAAATAGCTGGCGAGCAATTGCGCGCAATCTTCTATTTCACGCCAACCCGGCAAAAAAACCAGACAACAACTGGCTTGCCATGCAGGATAAGACTGCAAGGCACGCAGTAATTGTTCATCCACTTTCTCCGGATATCCGCGCACATTTTGTTTGGCCGGTTGATGCTGCACGGTGACGGGAAAGCAGCGACCCGGCGCAAAAATTCGCTGGGAAATTTGTTGTTGCAACGCGGGATCAGGTGTTGCACTCATTAGCACAAGCTGCAAATCCTCACGCAGAATTTGCACTTCTTGCAAAAACGCCCACGCCATATCCTGATTGACACTGCGCTCATGAATCTCGTCCAACATCACACAGGCAACATTATCGAGCGTGGGGTTTTGCAGCAAATGCTGCAGTAAAATACCGGGGGTCATTAATACTAAACGGGTATCCGCACTCATGCGCGAATCGTAGGGCACTTGATAACCCACTTGTTGCCCCGGGGTTTCACCCAATAGCTGGGCGAGCCGTTGGGCAAGCGCTTGTGCGGCTAATACCCGCGGCTGCACCAACCATACTTGTTGCCCTGCGGGTGCTTGTTGCAAAACCCACAGCGGTGCGAGGGTGGATTTCCCAGCGCCCGGCTCCGCTTCCAATAACAAAGGCGTGTGTGCAAGTGCGGCGACAAATTCACTGCGCAGTGCGCTTAAGGGTAATTCAGGCAGATGAATGGCAGCGTTTTTCGCCTGCGGATTTAACTCAATGCTCACGCATTACTCCTGACAATGCACAAAGGTATTTAGCGTAAGCCTGCCGGTGCGCGGATTGGGATCAAACTTAAATGTCGGTGCGATATTGCCGGAATGTAAGTGATTACTGCGATACATAACCAGGCGATTAAAAACGGCGTCATAACTGGCAAGCTGTTCGAATAGATCGGTTGAACCATTGATATAAGCTTTGGGTAATTCGCGCTGCTGCAATTGCGCCGTCAGTTCCACCAAATAAAGTTGCTTACGGGCGTCACTGATTGTTTGATAACCGGTGGTACGGTGACGATACAGAGAAGTACCGCCCATGGTTTCATCACACAAATAATGCACACAGGCGAGATTATTTAAACCAGTCGAATCCACATGGGGTACACATTGTGGCGGGCGCAATTGTGCCGGAGGTGTCACCACCATTGAATAATCGCTGCGCAAACCCTGAATCATGGTGGATTTTATAGCAAAGGTTGAATAAATAATTTCACCTAAATCGCGCAACATAGCGCGCAGATAAGTGCTGGGCGCAGGCATGCGCACACCGGGGTAAGATAAATCTGCAGTATTAAACTTACTGTGCTGCACGCAGTAATCAATAAGCTGTTCAGCATTGGCGAGAAAATTATCTACCACTAATACCGGCTGACGTTCATCACCGATATAATCAACGCGAAAACTAAGCTGCTGGTGTTTATGCAGCTGGGGCAACCTTTCGGTCGCGGTATCGTTTAGTGGATTAATCACAAAGCCCCCATCTACCAAATCCAATTTGACTCAGTTTACGCGCGCGCATAGATAAAAGTATTTAATGTTAACCGGCCAGTGCGCGGACTGGGGTCAAAAGTAAAATCCGGCGCGATATTGCCGGAGTGCAAATTATTGCAGCGATAAATAATAAGGCGATTGAAACGTGCTTCGTAACTGGCAATTTGTTCAAAAAAATTATCGCTACCATTCATGTACCTACGCGGCACCAAATGATCCGGCAGTTCTTGTTGCAAACTGCGGCGATAGATTGGCTTGCGCTCAGCATCGATAGTTTCATAATTTGTTGAGCGATGACGATAGAGCGAAGTGCCGCCCTGTTTACTGTCACACAAATAATGTACTGCCGCCAATTCACGGCCATTGGTTGAATCAAAGTGCGGTAAACACTGCGCCGGGCGCAACTCGGCAGGCGGTGTGACGACCATGGAAAAATCTGCTTTTACGCCAGTAACCCACTCGTCACGCATTCCAAAAGTGTCACTCACTAATCGATGCAGGTGCCGTTGAAAGGAATACAAATAAAGTTCCGGCGCAGGCAGACGAACACCGGGGTAATGAGCATCGACATTGTTAAATTGCCCTTGCTGCTGCGCAAATTCAACCAGAGTTTCAGCATGAACCAAAAAATTATCAATGACCAATACCGGTTGACGCTCAAGGCCAACGTAATCAACCCGATACTTAAAATCGCTATGCAATGGAACCGATGGCGGTGAACTCTGCTGTTGCATGCTGCTCTCTATTATTGAAACCTAATGGCTATTATTAAAACACTATGTTCATTCCGGCCGTCATGTTACGCCCCAGCGCTGGCTCAAATGCGCGACCATTGGCTTGATTCACTACCACTGAGCCAACGTAATTTTCATCGCTCACATTTGCGACTTTTAACCACCAACCAACACGCAGTTGATTAATTACCACATCGCCCTGGGCACTCACATCAAAGGTGCGATAACCCGGTGCAGACACGGCATTATCATCGGCGCTAAATACCCGCGTGCGCTGTTGCAGGCTGGCGCCTAATTGCAACGCTTCGCTACCGAAGGGCAGCCATTGTAAACCGAGTTGATATTGCTCGCGCGCTACTCCGGGTAATTGGTTGCCATCCAATTCACCCGCGGAATAAATCGCATCAATAAATTGGGCGCTGGCTTGCAGGCGCCATTGATCGTTAACACTGTAGCGACCTAACACCTCCACACCTTCGCGCTCAGTCGCTGCCGCATTGCGATAGCTGGTGCGACCGCCAACCGACTGATCCACCACTAATTCGTTTTTGCTGTCGATCATAAACTGGGTGACGCTTAATTCGGCACCAGCCACGGGGCGATAATGAATACCCCATTCCTGCTGATGATTCAGCGCAGCTTCTAACGCGATATTTAACCCGCTGCCCACGCGGCGATAAGCCATCTCGGTGAGTGTAGGTGTTTCGTAACCGCGCCCACGGCTGGCAAATAACTCCCACTGGTCACTGAGCTGATAATTCGCGCCAAACGCATAGGCGTTTTCACGATAGTCACGCGTGCCGCTGTCATCGGGATTACCGGTAACCACAAAATAGTCGTCCACTTCCATATCCAACCGGCTTTGACGCACACCGGTGTAGAGCGACAAATCCGCTGTCGGCGTTAATTGCAGCAGCGCATAAATATCGCGGCTATCCACCTTGCCCAATTCATTGCGACGCAAATCGCCCGCGCTGCCGTTATTGTTTACAAAACCGCGCCGGCGATCTTCCGTTTGCGCCAGTTCGATACCGACACTCATATCGGCGGGCATATTCAGCAGGTTAAAACTTTGGGTGATATTCGCGCTGGCACCGGCGAAATCGCGCACTAAATCTACGACGCCACCGCTGCCGGAAATCCCCTCACCGCTAAAACCCAGGTATTGGGTGATGGCGCGCTCGCCCTGCCAGAACGAGGTTTGCCAGCGGGTTGCCCCCTCACTGTCGCGCAGGCTGAGTGAGGTCTGCTCATGGTCGACAGATTTGCGGGTATTAAAGTCTTCGGCGAGTTGATTGGTTTGACGCGGGTTAGCGCGCCACTCTTCCGGTCGCAGCGAAAGCGGGTCTTGCAGCAGCGGGTCATGGCTGCGCTCGTGTTTCAGGGTGATGTCCAGCTGATTGCTGGTGGTGTAGTAAAACTGGGCCGCACCCTGCTGGCGCTCCGCGCTGGAATGCGGACGCTCGCCATCCACCTCGGTATTCGCCAGCTGTACCCGCGCCGCCATTGCCCCTTGCCGCCAATCGCCTTGCACCGTTTGGCGCTGTAAGCCGGGGTCGCCGCCCATCACGCCTAAATTCACCTGATTTGCCACGGGCGCGGCGGTTTGCAAGGCAATGACCCCTCCAGCGCCATTGCCATAAAGCGCAGCGATAGGGCCCCGCAGCACCTGCACGCTGTCAATATTATCGAGCATGACGCTGGATAGCTGCCCTTGCCCATCGGGGGTGGACATGGGGACGCCATCTACCTGCAGATCTATACCGCGCACCCCAAACGCGGAGCGGGCACCAAAACCACGCAGACTGATGCGTGTGTCCTGGGCGTAATTGCTGCGTGAATCCACCTGTACGCCAGGCAGGGTTTGCAGCAGTTCAGCGGGATCAAGGCGCGCACCGGGCGGGAAATCGCCGGCGTTTTTTAGCATCACTTGGGATGACAAAACCGACGCCGGGCGCTCGCCGCTAACCACCAGCGTCTCCAGCACTTGTTGCGCCTGAACTGCAAGCGGTAGCGTCATCAGGATTGTGGATGACATAAGGCAGAGGCCGGTAACACGAGGGGCAAAACGGTTGAATCGATTAGACATTGCAGTGGAATCTCTTAACCCGGTAACCGGGTGCGACGGTAAGAAAGAAATGACAGGCGCCATTGTGCGCAAAGGCTGCTGAACTCTCATCTGCTAAAACGGTTTTTTACATCGGCGATGAGTAAGCATTCGTACTTAAATAACACTTTGCATAACAGCCTCTATACTGAAGTAAGCAACAGTGGACCGAGCCTATGACGCAAGAATTTCGTAAACAGCTTGAAGCCCTGCGCCAGCGTTTTATTACCAGCCTGCCAGAACGTGCGCGGCATTTGGAAAACATCTGGGGTTACCTGCGCCACTTAAACTGGAGCGCACAGGGTTTTGCCGCCCTGCAGCAGTTTGTGCAGAAGCAAAATGAGGCCGGTGCCAGCTACGGATTGCCAGAGCTGCGCGCCAGCGCGAGCCAATTGGAAAACTTCTTAAACGAACTGCAGGAGTTGGGACGCAGCTTTGGTGGGCAGGAATATACCCAGCTGGAAGAGCACGTCAAACGCCTGAGCCAAGTGATGATGGCAACGGCCCAAGGCATTACCACAAAAGACAACTTACCCGCTCCCATTGAGAAACAGGCCTACCCGGATGCGGAAGGCAAGGTGTTGTTTTTAATCGACCCGGATCGCACCCTCGCGGCCATGTGTAGCATCTATTTACGCCGTGTGGGTTTCACCGTTGAATACTTTGAAACTGTACAACAGTGCATGCAGCGACTGAACCTGGAATCGCCCAGCGCCATTTTGATGGACCCGGATTTCGAACACGCTGGTTTGCAGGCGCTGGGCAACCTCCATCAAATCAAAGCGCTGGTTCCGCCTAGCACCCCGATTGTGCTGATGTCCGGGCGCACCGATGTCAACGCCAAACTGCGCGCCCTGCGTGCCGGGAGCAGCGATTATTTAATCAAGCCGCTGGACATGGGCCTGCTGATTGAACGGCTGTTGCAAGTCATCACCCAGCACAATCGCACCTATAAAGTGATGGTGGTGGACGACGACCCTGATATGGCTGCGCTGGAAAGCGAGATTTTGCGCCTTGCCGGTATGGAGGTGATCAGCGTGCACCAGCCACTGCACAGCTTGCAGCAGGCTGCGCAGTTCAATCCCGACCTGGTGATTTTGGATATGCACATGCCCGACATCAACGGCATGGAACTCGCCGTACTGCTGCGCCAGGATCCGCAATTTCTGCTGCTGCCAATTGTATTTGTGACCGCCGATACCGACACCAGCCTGCATCACACAATCAAAGCGCTGGGGGTTAATGCCGTACTGACCAAACCCTTTGAAGCGACTGAACTTATTGGCATCTGCGAGCAGGCGCTCAGCCAGACCTCAACCCTCAAAAGCCGGGTTGCACGGGTGACGCGCCACACCCAACTGCCGCAGAAAATTAATCGCAGTTACTTTTTTTCAGTGCTGGAAGATGAAATCAACAGCGGCGCTCAGGGGCCGCATACCAGCGCGCTCTATTACATCAGTATCGACAACCTCAGCGAGCTGAGCCAACAGTTGGGCATGGTGGAGCTGATCAAACTCCACGACCAATTCTGCCGCCATTTGGATGATTCCATTGGCAGCGATGAGCAGTGGATCGATTTATCCAACATGGTGACTTGCGTATTAGCCGGTAAACGCAGTGCCGAATTTCACCGCCAACGTTGCGAACAATTGCGGCGCCATTTGGCCGCACGTACATACCTGGCCCACGAGCAGGCAATATCCCTGACGGTAAACACCGGTATCGCCCTCTTAACCGCCAACCTGGGCACAGCCAATCAGGCACTCTTGTGTGCGGAACAAGCATTTGAGGCCAGCTTGGCTCCCAAACCCAACCATGCGCCAACAGCAGACACTGTCGATATTGTGACTATTCCGGTACTCACCAAAGTCGAGCCGGACTTTTCCCAAATCGTCTTCAGCCGCGATTTGTCCCTCGCCTTCCAGCCCATCATTAGCCTGGAAGATGCGCGCATAGAGCACTTCTCGGTATTGCTGCGCTTACAGGGTGAAGACGGCGAACCCATCGCCGCTAAACAATTTCTCAGCCGGATCAATAAACCGTCACAGCGTATTGAATTGGATCGCTGGGTATTGCAACAAGCGGTGAGCGCTATCGCCAATAACAGCGCCACCCGTGAGCAGGCCACGCTGTTTATCCATTTGGCCGAAGACACGCTGCAACAAAGCACCTTCTTTTCTTTTGCCGCCAATGTGCTGCGCTCCTCCCGCCTGCGCGGCAGCGAGCGCCTGGTATTTATGCTGGAGGAAAACTGGGTGCTCAATCACCTGCATCAAACCCGCGAAATTGCGCGGGCGCTGCATGATATCCAGTGCGGTATTTGCCTGACCCGGGCGGGAGAAAACCCCGGTATTGTGGAGATAATCGACCAACTGCCGCTGGACTATTTGCGTCTGTGCCCCAAGTTGTCGAATACCGGGACAAATCCGGCACTTCTGGAGAGCCTGGTCAGCACGGCAACCCAACGCGGGGTCAAGGTCATCGCGACACAAATTGAAAACTCACGCAACCTGTCCAGTTTGTGGCTACAAGGGGTGCGGTTATTTGAAGGATTTTTTATCCAGCCACCGGACGAAGGTTTCCACCTGCAAAACGATATTATTTTTGCCAAGGAGTTTGTGCAGGGAAATGGCTTTAGCCAATAAACCGGTGGCGACCTGCGTGTAACTGCCACAAAAATGGGCAAATTTGCCAATAATCGCAATAACTTATATATTTACCGCCTGTTTTTGCTGCGCGCCTTAGGCGCACCCACTGCGCCGTTCCGGCTCGCCGTGTTGAGTTAGCGAAAAATCCCCTTAATGAATCACCCGCCAGCCCGCACGCGATAGGCTGAGTTGGTTTCGTTTTTTCAGCTATCGGGAACTGACCTTGTTAAAGCCTCGGCTTTGTTTTTGGAGAACACCATGTCCAGTCTAATGAACACTTACGGCACCAGAACCCTGACCCTGACCAAGGGCGCGGGCAGCCGCGTGTGGGATGATCAGGGCAACTCCTATATCGATGCGATTGCCGGTATCGCCGTGTGCGGTTTGGGCCATTCGCACCCTGCCCTGACCAAAGCCATCTCTGAACAAGCAGCAACCTTGCTGCACGTATCCAACCTGTACAACATTCCCCAGCAACAGCGTTTGGGCGATTTGCTGATTCAGGTCTCAGGCATGGACAAGGTATTTTTCTCCAATTCCGGCGCCGAAGCCAACGAAGCCGCGATTAAAATCGCGCGGAAATATGGCAACGAAAAAGGCGTGAAAAATCCCGCTGTGATCGTTATGGCCAACAGTTTCCACGGCAGAACCCTGGCGACATTGAGCGCTACTGGCAACGTAAAAGTACAAATCGGCTTTGAACCGCTGGTGGAAGGTTTTATTCGTGTGCCCTACAACGATGTTGCTGCAGTGAAAGCCGCCATCGCTGAGCACAAGAATATCGTCGCTATTTTGGTTGAACCCGTACAAGGCGAAGGCGGTGTGCGGGTACCTGCGGCCGACTATTTAAACCAGTTGCGCACCCTGTGTGATGAACACGCCTTGCTATTGATGACCGATGAAATCCAAACCGGCAACGGCCGTACCGGCACTTTCTTCGCCTATCAGCACAACGGCATATTGCCGGATGTAGTCACCACCGCTAAAGGTCTGGGTAATGGCATGCCTATCGGCGCCTGCCTTGCACGCGGTAAAGCCGCAGAAGTATTACAAGCAGGCAACCATGGCACTACCTTTGGTGGCAACCCACTCGCCTGCAGTGCCGGTATCGCGGTGATTGAAACCCTGCTCGCCGACAAACTGATGGAACGGGTAACCACACTAGGCAATAGAATGCTCACGGGTTTTAAAGAAGCCCTGGGCGATAACCCCAAGGTAGTTGATATTCGCGGCAAGGGCTTAATGATTGGTATCGAACTCAATGCGCCCTGTGCCGAGCTGGTACAAAAAGGTCGCGACCTGGGGATACTGATCAACGTAACTGCCATGAATACCATTCGTTTGTTGCCAACCTTCATCCTCAGCGATGCAGAAGCCGACGAGCTGGTCAGTAAAGTGGTAACGCTAGTGACAGAGTTCTCCCCCAATTAGTAATGCGTTTTAAGTGGGCGCGCGCAATAAAGCGCGCGCTATAAATGAAAGAGCATCGATTATGGTTCCCTCAAAGGCACCGAGACACTTCCTGACTCTCAACGACATTAACCGCGCCGAACTGCAACAAATTATTGCGCGCGCCATCGAACTCAAAGCCATGTTGCGCCAGGGCACTGCCCCTGAGCCTTTTAACAACAAAGTGCTGGCGATGATTTTTGAGAAAAATTCCACCCGCACCCGCGTCTCTTTTGAATCCGGTATGGCCAAACTGGGCGGTCACGCCATTTTCCTGTCCACCAAGGACTCGCAATTAGGCCGCGGCGAACCCATTGAAGACGCCGCCCGCTGCATCGCCAGCATGGTCGACATGGTGATGATCCGCACCTATGCCCACAGCACCGTGCAACGTTTTGCCGAATATTCACGCGTGCCAGTCATTAACGGCCTGACCGATGAATATCATCCCTGTCAATTGCTCGCCGACATTCAAACCTACGTTGAACAGCGCGGCTCCCTCGCGGGCAAAACCGTGGCGTGGGTGGGCGATGGCAACAATATGTGCAACAGCTACATTCAAGCCGCCGAGCTGTGCGACTTTGAATTACGCATTGCCACCCCCAAAGGCTTTGAGCCGGAAGACGAATTTGTCACCCCCTACCAGCATCGCGTCAGTTTGAGTAATGACCCACGCACTGCCGTTGCCGGTGCCGATTTGGTGGTGACTGATACCTGGGCTTCTATGGGCCAGGAAGATGAAAAGAAACAGCGCGAAAAAATCTTCAGCGGTTATCAAGTCAACAAAGAGCTGATGAGCCTCGCCCAACGCGATGCATTGTTTATGCACTGCTTGCCCGCCTATCGCGGCAAAGAAGTGAGTGCCGATGTTCTCGACGCACCCGACTCAGTGGTATGGGAAGAGGCAGAGAACCGCATGCATGCGCAAAATGCTTTGATGGAATTTTTGTTTAACCAGTAATTTTATCGGGATAAAAATATCCGGCGCAGACATCAACGCGCATGAAAAATCGCCCTGCACATCACTGCCCATAAAGCCACCTGTAAAAAATTACAGGTGGCTTTTTTGTTGCTGCCAACTTCTTGCCCCATTCCTCCCGCAATTACATTTCGCTACAGTTTTTTAATTGACGCTATCGCAGCAAAAGCAATAAATACTTAACGATTAGTTTTGGTTTATGGGTATTACACTCAGGGAAAATAGCAGCAGATGAAACTCAGCGACTTTAATGAATTGGTATTCCAGTTTGCGCAAGCCGAAACCACCGAAGACATCACCCGCCTTTGCGTTACTCACTGCGCCAAAATGGGTTTTGATAATTTTATTTACGCGCTGCGCGTACCCACCAGCTTTGCCGAAGCACGCATTATTACCATTAAAGGTTATCCGGATTCGTGGCTGACACATTATTTTGAAAATGCCTATTACCTGGACGATCCGGTAATCATGCACTGCAAAAAACATTTGATCCCAATCCAATGGCAAGACCTTGGGCCAGTGAGCACAGAGATGGGCGAGCGCATTATGAATGAAGCGACTGAATTCGGATTAAAAGGCGGTATTAGCATGCCGGTCCATGGGCCGACCGGGGAATTTGGTATTTTCAGCATGACTTTGAATGAACAAAAAAAGATGCATCTGGAATTAATCCAGCAGGCATCACCCTATATCCATTTATTTGCCGCTTACCTGCATGAAACGGTACAGCGCGTTTTAAGCCTGGATGTTCCCGATAAAAAACTATTGCTCACCGCGCGCGAGAAAGAATGTTTACGCTGGACTGCCGACGGAAAAACCTCGTGGGAAATTTCACAACTGCTAAATACTTCCGAGCGCACTATTAATTTTCATTTAACCAACTCAATGTCAAAACTCGACGTCAACAATCGCCAACACGCCGTTGCCAAAGCGGTATTGCAGGGAATTATTAACCCCAATCCGTTTTAACAGCCTGTCAGTTTTTACAGCTAACCGCCCACGCCGCAATGATTTCTAATAAGTGAACAACACTCTCTGGTGTTTGCTGTTTAGCACTGTTGAATTCAGCCAATTTATTTGCGGACTTGATCATGAATAAATACGACTATTCTTTTTTATCACAGGATTTTTTTACCAAAAAATTTGTTTCGCTCAAACACCTTGTCACGCCGGCGGTTACTGCCGCAACGTGCAGCTTGCTAGTTGCCTGCGGTGGCGGGGGTGGTGGCGGTAATAATAATTCCAGCCCGGCATCCAGTAGCGCCACCTCCGTAGCTTCCAGTGTCAGCAGTAGCGCGAGCAGTGTCTCCTCCAGCCTCTCTTCGTTGAGTGCCTCTTCATTGAGTGTTTCATCGCTGAGCCTGTCCTCCAGCAGCCTTTCTTCAGTGAGTTTATCGTCCCTGAGCAGCGCCCCATCGAGCACCTCTTCAGTAAGCAGCAGTGCAGTCGCCGTTTCATCTGCCAACAGTTCATCGAGCAGCATTGGCGATGCAACCGCTATCAGCATCATCTCGCCACCCGGCGCGGCCAGTGCACGAGTGGCAATAGACGATCAAGGTAACGCTTGGGCGATCTGGAAAGGCATTATTGACGGCGCAAGCGGCGGCGATAATTTAATTGCCAATCGCTATGTAAAAGGATCTGGCTGGGGCACAGCGCAGCTATTGGAAAACGACGGCGCTTCCGTCGATAAAGCTGAAATCTACATCGACCCAAGCTCGGGTCGCGCTGTGGCAACCTGGACACAGCTCACCTCCGCTGGCGCTTACGATTTATGGGTGCGTCGCTATGCGCCAGCAACGGGCTGGGCAGAACCCGAGCGCATCGAAAACTCCGAAGGGGCCATGGGCTTTTTCGCCAAAACCATTATCGACAGCAACGGCAATGCACTGGCGGTGTGGGCGCAATCACCCGTGAATTTGGGGCGTTTCAGTATTTGGTCCAGCCATTACACAGCGGCAGCGGGCTGGTCAGAACCGGTTCTGTTAGAGGACAACAACGTGATTGGCGGTCAGGACGGTTCACCGAGCCTCGCCTGGACCGGTGATGGCAAGGCGCTGGTGGTGTGGTTAAACAGTGGCAACAATCGCGTCAACATCGCCACCAATAGTTACACGGCAGCTGGAGGCTGGGCGGAGGATGAAATACTGGTTGCCGACACAGGCGGCGATATGGTGCTCAATCACCCGCTACTGGTTAATGACGGCGCAGGCAAAGCCCTGCTGGTTTGGGGGCAATGGAATTCGCTGGGCGATGGCACCTTCACCAGCCGGATACTGGCAAAAAGCTACAACAACGGCTGGAGTGACGATATTGCCGTGGTGGGCGAAGACCCCGGCAGCGATTTGGTCAGCGCGCCGCGTGCAGCCAGTAATGGTAGCGGTGTGGCCGCAGTAACCTGGGCGCGCAAAAATCAGGCAGTGATGGCAAATATCCGCGCGGCTAATGGTACCTGGGGTACCCAGAGCATTCTTAAACCGGGCAATGCAGATTTTCTGCAGAGTGTTCCTGAAGTGGCCATCGATGGTGCCGCCAATGGTTTGCTGGTTTGGTCGCAAGAATCCAACGATAACACCAGTAAAGACAGCTGGTTCGCCAACCTCAGCGGCAGCACAGGAAGCTGGGCAAGCGGGCAGTTATTAGAAGCATTTGTCGGCACAGCTGTAGAGCCAATAGTTGCCGCCAATAACGCGGGTGATCGTGTAGTCGTCTGGTACAACTTCAACAGCTTCGGCTCACCCGGCTCGGAAATTTACGCCCGTTATTTCCCCGCTGGCACTACAGCTGCACCTGTGCCCGCAGAGGACTAATCGTTTTTTCACCCCTTGCGTCGCAGAGGCTTCTACAACTCTGCGGCGCCTTTTTACACGCTCAAATACTTACACCGTCAGTTTTTTTATACCGTCAAATTAATCTCTTGCACAACACCCACCTTGCCGTCTTCCGTGAGATATACACCGGAATTGGCGACCTCACCTAACGACTGGTTATCGGGTCCTTTCAACTGAAAAGGCGACGACACATGGCCGAGAAAAATTGCGCCGATATTTTTATCACCCAGTGCCGCCAATTGACTTGAGCCGTCTTCATTGATCATCCAAATACGCAGCTGGTGATAAATACTGTCACCTTCATCGATAAAATTATTGCCGTCCTCATCAAACGCTGCCAGCTCGGCAAAACCGCGTCCGCTATTAGGGCCAAACAATTCACTGCCGTTATTGATTGCCCCATCGCCATTGCGATCCAACGCCAGATAGCCATTGCCGGGGCGTAAACTCGCAATCTGCTCTGCTGTGCCGTCGCTATCCAGATCAAATGCAAAACGGGTTTGGGTGAGGCCCGCCCCCAAGCCATCAAAATTGATTACCAGCGGGTCAATTTTGGCGGCGCCAATACGCACTTCCAGATGGGATTCCTGCACAAACTCGCGGCTCATTGTAAGTGCAACGGCAAAGTCGATGTCGCGCCCGTCCGCCGTGCGCACCACACCCACCGCTTGAAAACTGGATGCCTCCTGTTCGCTATAACGCTCCTGACGCTGGTAAACCAAGCCCGGCCCGGTAGCGCGCGCCAATACTTGCGCCGGTGGGGTGGCATCCACCGAGAGTGTTTGCACAGCGCCGCCGTCTGTTTTGGGCTGTATATCCGCAGGGGTTGTTACCTGCAAGTCCTTACCGGTGATGGCCTTGTACATCGCCTCCAGAATCATCAAATTCAAACGCGAACGGGAATCCAGTTGGGGCGATAAATCCAGCAGCTGTCGCTCGCGATGCATGGCCAACACCGAACCGGCGGAGGATAAATCCACCCGCACCGCAGGCTGTTGCGGCGCTGTTTCTGGTTCAGTGACGGGGGTGGCAGCTCGCTCACCTAGCCAAAACTCCAAGCGCTCGGCGACCTGATGCTCCTCGCGATAGTCGTGTTGGGCAGCCATGTGGATGTGTGCGTTGGCAATAATCATAGAGTCGCCTGCATAGGATTAAGGGATACAAACCCTATAGCGGCAAAAACGCGCACTTTTTGAGCAGAAAAATGCAAAAGAATTAGATTTTGTGGTTATAAGCGACAGAAAGCAGAAGCCGGAAAATCTACAGAACGAGTGCCTAGTTACTCGCCAGCGCCAATTGGGTTTTATAGCGCTGATGCAGAATGTTAACGCGGAAAACGTAGGTTTTGGTTTCATCAAACGGAGGCACGCCGCCGTACTTCTCCACATTGCTGGGGCCAGCATTGTAGGCGGCAGTCGCACGGGTGATGTCGCCATTAAAACGTTTGAGTAACCATGCCAAATATTTCACCCCACCATCGATATTTTGCGCGGCGTTGTAGGCATCACTAACTCCCATATCTTTGGCGGTGCCGGGCATTAATTGCATCAAGCCCATGGCGCCCTTGCGGGAACGGGCAAGAGGGTTGAAGTTGGACTCGGCATGAATCACCGCCCGCACCAGTGATGGATCTACCCCATGGCGCGCCGCTGCTTGCGTGATGGAATAGGTAAATTGGGACAAGTACAGGCGGGTAACACGCCAGTCCACTGTCGATAGCGGGTTACAAGCAAAGCAGGAGTTGTAAACAATAACTTGATAATCGGTTTTGCGAGGCTGGCGATCCGAATAAGTCACGGCGCCGTCTTTGCGATACTTAAAAAAAGTCAGTTGCTGGGGTTTATTTGCCTGGGCTGCCGCTTCTCGCTCCAAACGCTCCTGTTCTTGGCGCGCTTTTTCCTCAGCGGCAGTACGCTCGGCAATACGGCGCACATGGGCTTCAACGTCGGTAATGCTGGATTCCTGATGGGCCAGCAGCTTTGCCGCCGAAGGGGTTGGCGCAAGCGAAACCTCATTCAACGGCGAGAGTTCCACCATGCCTGTTTCAGCCAATAGGCAGCCACTGGAGAACCCCAGAAGCAGCACACCTATGACAAAAGCACCCTTACGCACGGCCAACACTCTCTCAGTAATGGAACAGCAACTACACCACACCGGCGTAAACGGCGCCGGGAGGTTAAGTGTAGCTCAGCCAGCGCACAGCAAGTGGCACCAAAAACGATTTCCGTGACCAACTACCACTTGATAAGACTCGCCGTTTTCGGGACACAGGCTTCGGGGCTCAGGACTCAAGCCACACATCGCGTACCCAGTGCCATACCGAGGGCCAAGTTTCGTCGGTTAATTCGCCATCGCGCCAAAACACCACTTCGCCGTCCTGCTCTACGCAATAGTAAGCACCATTCACTTCACACAGCGGCATTAAATAACGCGGCACCCCCTGCTCCCAGGCAACTGCCGTCACCTCGGGCAAATAAGTATGCGAGTAAGGGTCGGCCGCCGTAACCGGCTCAATGGAACCGTAAACCACATCGCTGGCCTCCAACAAAAAGCTGCGCATTTCGCGAGGGATTGGCAGTAATAATTCTTCTTCGATTTCAACCAAGCGGTCTTCATCGGGCAATTCCAGCGGCACAGGGACTGGCTCATTGTGATCGCGCAACAGCTCAAGAACTTCATCGATATCGGAATCGGACTCAGACATATAACTACCTGAAAATGACAAAGGGAGGCGGACTATAGCCCGATCAACCAAACAACGACAACTGGCTTTCCACCAATTGGTTCAGCGACTCATCGCGGAAATGCAAAATGCTGTCAGCGACAGGCGAAAGCTGTTTGTCGATGTAATGCTGATAATTAATCGGGCTTTGTAATAACGACAGGTTTACTTCATAACTGCCTAGTGGCTCGGGGCCGTTGGTGGTGATCACATAACTGATCCAATCACCGCGCCGCAGGGTTTCACCGGTGAGCTGTGCGTATTTGCGTGCGGCCTGCACATGGGGTGGGACATTTTTTTGATATTCATGTAAATGACGGCGCAGGCGTTTGCGATAAATTAATTCCAAATCACGTTTTCCCGCCAAAACCTCTGCCGTCGTACTGCGCACAAAATCAAAATAATCCTCACCATCAAACACTTTGCGGTAAAGCGTCATTTGAAATTCTTTGGCCAATTGTGTCCAATCGGTGCGCACGTTTTCCAACCCTTTAAATACCATCTCGCGCTCGCCATTTATTTCTATCAAACCGGCGTAACGTTTTTTAGTACCCAATTCAGAGCCGCGAATCGTAGGCATTAAAAAGCGCAAGTAATTAGTTTCGTACTGAATTTCCAATGCGCTGTTTATATTGAATTCCGTGCGCAATGTCTCTGCCCACCAGAGGTTCAGCTCTTTCGCCAGACGCTTACCAATAAGGTCACATTGCGACGCTACTTTTGGTGGATAACCCGTGCAATTATTTTCCAGCCACACAAACAGCGAATCAGTATCGCCATAAATAACCGCATACCCCTGCTGCTCAATCCAATCGCGGCTGCGCTGGATAATTTCATGACCGCGCAAGGTAATTGAGCTACATACACGAGGGTCGAAAAAACGGCAGCCGGTGGAGCCCAGCACACCATAAAACGAATTCATAATAATTTTGATGGCGTGGGAGAGCGGCGCATTTTTATGTTGTTTGGCTCGGTCGCGCGCCGCAGAAAGCTGTTCGATCACATTAGGCAGAATATGCCCCTCACGCGCAAAATAAGCCTCGTTAAAACCAGGCACAATGTCTTCATCGCTTAAGTGATTGTGCTGCGCCAACCAAAAGGCACAGGGGTCGATTAAAAACGTTCGTATAATGCTCGGATACAGGCTTTTAAAATCCAGTACCAAAACGTTATCGTAAATACCGGGGCGCGAGTTCATCACATAACCGCCGGGACTAATGACATCAGACTCCAATTCACCCAGATTAGGCGCCACATAACCGCGCCGATGCAAACGCGGCAAATATAAATATTCAAACGCCGCCACCGAACCGCCAATACGATCCAGCAACAAACCCGTCAATTGGCTGCGCTCCAACGCAAACGCCAGCAATTCCTGGCGCTGGAATATTTTCCACACCAACTCGCAGTCGTGCAGATTATATTCGGCCAGTGCGATTTTATCGGTGTTAAACAACTGGGTAATATCACTGCCGCGATCATTACCGCTGATTAATTTACTTTCACCCAATAATTCTTCCGAGATATTTTGCAGCGAATAACTTTCATAGCGATAGTTAGCCGCTTTTAACAGCTCGATACCATCCAGCGCAACGCGACCGGGAATCACCACAAAACTGCGACCGCCGTCATTGGCATCTTCATGGCGCCAATGAATGGATTGGCCTGCGCGACCCAACTGCAACGGCATTTTCAATCGCTGGCACAGTTTTTCCAGTACCAACAAATCAAACTGCACCAGATTCCAACCAATTAAAATATCCGGGTCAAACTCCGCAATCGCCGCGAAAAATTGTTGCAAGCATTCTTTATCGTCGCGACAAAAAATAATCGTGTGATTACTTTCTGGTGCCGCGATACTTTCACCCTCACCGATCATAAACACGGTTTTTGCCGCATCACACCAAATAGCAATGGAATAAAGCTGCTGCGCATCCATCGAGGTTTCTATATCCAGCGACAACATGCGCAACCTTGGTCGCCACAGCGTGTCCTCAACGGGCACAAGGCGCGGGTTGCGCAGTGGTTGTTGGGTAATATCCGGCATATCCAACTGCGCCGCTGCGGTAATAAAACGCTCCATTAAATAGCGCTCAGGCGGGCGAATATCGCTTTCCCAAAAAGCAATATCCTGCTGCCGTAGCAGATCCTGCGCATCGCGCGCGGTGCGGTGCTGTTTGAAATAGAGGGCAACAACTGGCTGATTATGAAAGGTTTTTAATTCCACCTCCGCCATACGCCAGGCGCGCAAGCGGGAAAAAAGCGCAGGCAATTCCGGTGCATGTTTGCGCTCAACAAAAAACACCACCTCTTGCCCGGTAATTTGCGTCCAACAACTCCCCTGCTCAGTCGCCCACCACAAATCCAACACCACACCCTCACGGGTATCGCGCCATTGGCGGGTCAATAAAAAGGCATTAGTCATAAGCGCACAAACAAACTGGTTAAGTAACCAGTATTATCCTGCAAATGACCACAATGAAGCAATCAGGATTAATAGTGCATTTAGATAGGTTGGGCACACGCCCCACATGGATTGGTATGCTGCGAACGGAGATTCATTTAATGTTACGGTTAACCCCAATTATTATTTATAGCCACCTTATCCGAATTGTGGGCAAACAAGAAATAAGTACCTAATCCGTAATCAGTGGGTCAGTTTTAAGTGTAAATTGATCACCATACAAACTATATGAGTAGCACATGGATACATTAGTTGGAGTAAAAACAGTGATCGCGGTAGTGGAGTCTGGCTCATTTACTGCGGCGGCAGAAAAACTGGCGATATCGAAGAGCTTAGTGAGTAAATACATTCACGAAGTTGAGTCGCAATTGAATATTCGCCTGTTTAACCGCAACACTCGCAGAATATCCTTAACTGATGCAGGCAATAATTATTACCAACACGCATTAAAACTTGTAGAGCACTACACCGCCATGATGGAAGATGTGGTCGGCAATGAGGCAAATCCAAAGGGCACATTACGAATAAGTTGTCCCGTAGCTTTTGGTGAGCATGTTATATCAGCGCTGCTACCAGAATTTGCCAAAACCTATCCGGATATCTCGGTAGACCTGCAGTTAAATAATCGTGCGGTGAATATGCTGGAAGAAGGTATAGATGTACGCATTAAGAGCGGGCTTGTAAACGATTCAAATATGATTGCCCGCCATCTTTGTCAGTGGCCTTTAATTTTTTGCGCGGCAGCGCCATTTATTGCTCGCCATGGCCTGCCCGCTACCCCCGAAGCCCTACGCGAACTACCCTGTGTGATTGATAGCAATTTAAAAAACGGTCGCAATTGGATGTTTCTATCTGCTAATGGCGGTCATCAAACCGTTTTGGTTCAATCCAATATTTCGAGCAATAACCCACAAGCTGTGGTGAATATGGTTAAGGCTGGCGGTGGAATTGGGCTGGTCGCACGCGGATCGATAACAACAGAATTGATGAGCGGTGAATTAATTGAGCTACTCCCTGAATACCAATCGTTAACTCTGGATATATTTTTAATTTATCCCCATCGCAAGCATATACCCGCCAAAGTGCAATGTTTTATCGACTTTATGCTGGCAAAATTTGTACAACTGTAAATCTATATGCGATCAACAATGCACAATCCTGCACCGCTTTATTTGCACTGATTACAATCCGTTAACAGTGTGTTTACGCTAGCCCTATTTATCACCCCCCTCCTGCTGAGTTAACGTGCTGCATGCCATTCGCACCAGCGATCGCGAGCGTGAATCTAACAGGGCTCCCTCTATGCACAGCGTTATAAGAGTTAACCACTCGCAGCTTTGCCAAGCGATTTGCCAACGTCTGCAACAGGCGGGGGTAAATACACATCAAGCCAGAATAGAAGCCGAGATCATGGTGGAAGCCGATTTATTGGGCACCCCCTCCCATGGGGTGCGCATGCTGCCTAATTTGCTCGCTGCATTGGCCAGCGGCCAGGTCAGTGCCACAGCCACACCTCATAAAGTGAGTGAGCTAGGAGCCATCAGTATTGTGGACTGTGGTAATGGCACCGGCCGCTACGCCTCAGCCACAGCAATGGATCAAGCTGTAAGCCAAGCCAGCCAATTTGGCGCAGGCGTGTGCCTAGCCAAAAACACTAGTCACTGGGGGCGCGCTCATGCCTATGCCAGTAGAGCAGCGCAACAAGGATTCATCGGGCTTTGCACCACCAACGCTATTCCTACAATGGCAGCTTGGGGCGCAAAAACCAGGGTAATAGGCAACAACCCTATTGCAATTGGTATACCCGGTGTTTCACAGGGGGAGCCTATAGTGCTGGATATGGCCATGAGCCAAGCTGCGGTGGGAAAAATCGCCACCATGCACCGAGAAGGCCAAGCAAATACCGAACACTTGGGCTTGGATCGCCACGGCAAGGCTACAGCCGACCCTGCTGCCATATTAGAAGGTGCGGTAACACCCATGGGACAACATAAAGGAGCTGGCCTAGCCCTAATGTTTGAGTTATTAACAGCAGCATTAGCCGGTGCGCAGTTTGGTTATCAATTAGGTGCAAGCGGCACTAACAGCGTGGATTCCGCCGCAACAAAAATTTTTATTGCGTTAAATATTAATGCTTTTATTGAACCTGACATGTTTAAAAATAAAGTTGCTCAATTACTGCATCAACTTACATCTGAAGCAACGCCATTTAATTACCCGAGCGAACGCGGCTGGAAAGACAAAAAAAACAATCTCATTAATGGTGTGCCACTGCACCAAAAAATTGTAAAAGAGCTGTTAGCCGTAGGTGTGGATATCGCCGCGTGATTGACATGTTCACACAATAACAATTGCCAAATAATCCGAACAATAAACGAAAGGAAATAAAATGTTACGTAAAGCCTTCATAACAGGAATAGCGAGTTTGTTGCTAAGCAGTGCTTGTATTAATTTTTCGAGTGCTACCGCAATACCTAAGCCTGTAGGCACACAAGTGGCCGATGCCATTATTGCGCGCTACCAGCCAACCATTGATGTATTAACCCATCACGGCTGGGACCACTCCAACAGTATTGTTTTACACGGTATAGAGAAGATTTACCTGCACAATAAAAACGCACAGTATCTCGATTATATAAAAAATTATGCTGACGACTATATCAATGCAGATGGAAGTATTAATGGGTTACTGACAACCTTGGATGGTATGCATCCCGGGGTAGTGTGCCTTTTTCTCTATCAACAAACAGGCGAAGACAAATACCGTTTAGCCGCACAGACCATGCGCAATCACTTACTGGGTAGCGATACAAAACCATCTACTTTTAATAAAACTCCTGATGGCGGCTACTGGCATAAAAATGATGCAAAATATAAAAATGTCGTATCGGTAGACGGCCTGTATATGAAGGATCCATTCCTGGTGCGCTATGGTGTTATGTTTAACGAGCCAAACACAATTAATGCAGCGCTTGAACAAGTACTTTTGGTTGCGCAACGCTCGTTTAACATTCGCACCAACCTGGCTTTCCATGCGTGGAGTTACGACAAATCCCCAGTCTGGGCAGACCCCATAACAGGCCAAGCCAACCAGCATTGGTCGCGAGCTTCAGGCTGGTTCGCTATGGCTTTGGTCGATATTTTGGAACACCTACCAAAAGATCATACCGATTATTCAAAAATAACCTACTTATACCAACGCTTGGCGCAAGGTATAAAAGCCGCACAAAACCCAGCCAATGGACTGTGGTATCAAGTACTGGACGCTTATAACCAACCAGATAACTATCCCGAAATAAGTAGCTCGGGCATGATGGTATATGCGCTTCAAAAAGGCGTAGCGTTAAAATTACTGCCGAGTGAATACAGCCTCCTCGCCAAACGCGGTTGGCAAGGCATGCAAACTTATATTAAAACGTACGCCGATGGTGGCCCACAGATTACTTCTGTGGCACCAGGCATGAGTAGTCAAACAGGCTATCAAGCTTACGTGGATATCAAACCCATCAGTGTGCCGAGCACTGAACCCATACAATATTCGCATGGTTATATTGGCGTACTTATGGCTGCGTCAGTAATGGAAACTTTTGAACATTACACTCTGCAACACCTGCCAATACTGATTGATTAATGTTTTAGCAAAAGCCCGTCACTCAACGCGCGACGGCAGGCATTAAATGCAGGTACCAGCGACAACACAACACTGGAAAGTAAAATCGCCAATAAGTAATAACCCTGTTGCGGTGTCATAAAATTCAGTGCGAGTTGAATGCCCCATTCGCTCAACAACCAGGGTTGTAGCGACCAGAGCAAAAATGTGAGTAGTGCGATGGCGAATACTATGGCACTGCTGCAGATGAGCAATACTTCCAAGATTACCAATACAAATAAATACCAGAGGCCTGCGCCGAGCGAGCGGAGAATGGCGAATTCGCGCTGGCGTTGGCTTAAGCCAGCGAGCAGGCTGGTGGTCATACCCAGCAGACCGGCGATAACAACTAACCATGCAATTAAATTAAATGCAGTTTCTACCGAGCCTACCAACTGCCACAACTCCGCTAATGCAAGGCCGGGAATAATGGATTGTAATGGCTCGCCGGTGTATTGATTGATTTGCCGCTGCACAGTGAATGTTGCAGCGCGATTATTTAAGCCGACAAAAATCGCACTTAACGATTGGTCATGCGCATGATGATCGTGATGTTGCTCATCATGTTCTTCATCACTGCTGTGATCATCAGCATGCTCGTGATGCTCCTCTTTATTATGACCATGGTCGTGATCGTGGTCGTCTTGTTTTTGTGCTGTTTGTTGTGATGTTTTTTTCGGTGAAGGAATTTGCACACCTGATTGCCAGTCTTCATGAATCGCGGCCATGCCTTCAAGGGAGATGTAGAGGCTTTTATCGACGGGTGTTCCAGTAGGCGCTAAAACGCCGGTGATAACAAAAGGCGAATCGTCGTGTTTCGCGAGTGAGACTTCGGCAATGCCGTGCGCCAGAACAATTTTATCGCCCAGTTGATAACCCAATTTGCGTGCGACGGCTGCGCCTATCACTACATCGTATTTTCCGGCAAAGGCTTTTCCTACAGCAAAACTCAAGTTTTGTTTTTTGCCATAGGCGTAGTGCGCAAAAAAATCTGGAGTGGTAGCAACTACACGGTGACTTTTGTGTGAATCGCCCATGGCCAGCGGAATTGCCCATTTCACCTGGCTGTGTTTGGTCAACTCTTCATAGGTTTGCCAGCGAATACTGTGAGTGCTGCTGCCCATATGAAATACGGAATACAACAATAAATTCAACGCGCCACCGCGTGCACCCACAATTAAATCGGTTCCCGACAGCGTATTGTTAAAACTCTCTTTCACCTGCGTACGCAAGTGATTAATACCGAGCACCAACAGAATTCCAATGGTGAGTGAAAGAATGGTGAGCAATACAGTCCCACGGCGATTGACTAAACTTTTACCGGCAAGGCGCAAGCGCATCATACTTGCACCTCGTTTGCGCTTGCTGCAACGATTGAATCGGCGCGAAAGGCTTGCATATTAAGTACACTATCAAAGCGCGGCAGAAGTTGTTGATCGTGGCTGACAAAAACCAAACAGGTTTTTTCATCCAACAATTCAAATAACAAACCCATAAATTCTTCACGCAAATCTGCATCCAGTGCAGAGGTGGGTTCGTCAGCAATAATAATGCGCGGGCTACCCAATAGCGCTCGGGCGAGTGCAACACGCTGTTGCTGCCCGACACTGAGTTGATGGGCTTGTTGTTGTGCAACATGGGCGATTCCCAAGCGCTCCAGCAATACCGGAATTTGCGCGAAGGCAGCCTGTTGTTGATCGCGCGGTAAAAACTCGATGCGCATACGCAAGTTATCCGCACAATTGAGATAGGGAATTAAATTGAATTGCTGAAAAATAATACCCATGTGCTGCGCGCGAAATTGGTCGCGCTGGCGATTACTCAATCTCGTCACATCAGTACCCAGCAGATGGATACTGCCCGCGCGCGGCAAAACCACGCCCGCCATCAAATTCAGTAGCGTACTTTTGCCAGAGCCAGAGGCACCGTGCAAAAATAGTTTTTCACCGGGTGCGATGCGCAAATCATCGATCACCAGAAAAGGCGAATCCTGTTTACGCCATGCGTATTGGACGGACTGTAACGAAATTGCAGTGTTGCTCATGCTGTTATTCATGTTGTTTTTCATGCTGCTTTTCATAAATAGGGCTTGTATGATTGCGCAATTAATCCTGCCGATGCAGGTGTGATGGTACTGTGAGACACCTAATGATGAAACTTTATCCCACAACACTCTATTCGCTTTGCTCGAATTTTCTTTCTCTTGCCTCGTATTTTTTTGTGCTAACAATGATGTTTTTCGCTACTGCCGTTTACGCAGTGCCCGAGCATCTTATGCGCCCTGCCGTGACCGTTGAGTGGACAGAATTACTACCCGACGAAGATTTACGCTTGCTGGAATCCATTCCGCAAGTGGATCACGAATCAATGAGTGAGGACGAGCTAGCGCTAGACTCACCGATGGAAGGACTCAACAGCAACACCTCGGCATTTGAAGACCAGGTTGCCAATGCCATTGCCGAGTCAAAACAAGCAATCGCCGATGAAAAGAAATACGGCCGCGATTGGCGCGACGCACTCAAATCCACCAAAGTGCGCCCGGAATTTAATAACAAACGCATTCGCATTGCGGGTTACATAGTGCCCATCGAATACGACGATAACCAGGTCATCACCGAGTTTTTTCTAGTGCCTTACTTCGGCGCCTGCATCCATGTTCCGCCGCCACCGCCCAACCAATTAATTTACGTTAAACACCCCAAGGGCTTTCAATTGCCCGACCTCTATACCCCCTTTTGGGTTGATGGCACTGTGGTGATAGAAACCCAGGAAAACGAACTCGGGTTATCGGCCTATTCAATGCGCAATGTCAAACTCACTCGCTATGAGGAACCGGAAGAACCGGAGTTTTTGAATTAACGGCTTTGCCTTAGTCCTGACTCCAGATCCCGCCAGCAATTCACGAACCTCGCCACCCATAGAGAAATAAGCAGTCGCTTGATAGCTACTTAACAACCATTAGTGTTATGTTATAACAACATGAAGGATGTTATCAATTTTAGCGACCAACCAACTGCAGCCGAATATTGGTGTAAGTGTGACCGCGAATGCATATGCCTGTCGTGGGTTTACACCATGCAATGAGCCAGCGCGCCAAGAGACTAGGACTAATGACTGCTGATGAACGCATACCCATTTATTTGTTAACAGGATTTTTAGGCAGCGGTAAAACCACGCTATTAAATTCACTGGTTAAACAACCGGGCATGGAGCGCACATTAATTTTAATTAATGAATTTGGTGAAGTCGGCCTTGATCATTTATTAGTGAGCCACTCCACGGAAGATATAGTAGTGGAGCTGGATAGCGGTTGCCTGTGCTGCACCACGCGCGGCGATTTTGCCAAAACCCTGCGTGATATTCCCTGGCGTTATTCGCGCGAGGGAAAACGTTCGTTTGATCGCGTCATTATCGAAACCACTGGCCTCGCCGACCCGACATCGGTTATTCACACCTTAATGACGGATCATTCCATTTATCTGCAATTTCGTTTGCAGGGCGTAGTGACCACGGTGGACGCAGTGAATGGCGAAGCAACTCTCGAACGCCATATTGAATCATGCAAACAAGTTGGTGTTGCCGATTTATTGCTGGTGACAAAAACCGACTTAATGGACGATGAGAATAAGACGGATAATTTTTTGCAGCAACTCTGTGAGCTTAACCCCACTGCGCAGGTGCAAGTCGCGCAAAACGGAAGCATCGCCGCCGAGGTTATTCTGCAATTGGATCACATCGAACCCATGGACTCCGCAACGCCGCTCAACCAATGGCTCAACATCACCTCCTTTTCCATTCAACCCACCACCAAAACCCGTTGGGCATTTCGCGAATTAACAACCGCGAGCACAACCCAAAACGATATCAATCGCCACAACGACCATATTCAAGCGCAGTGTTTTGTATTTGACACGCCCTTTACCGAAGCAAGTTTGGATATGTGGCTGGAAATAATTACCAAATTAATGGGGCAAAATTTACTACGTTTAAAAGGCATCATTAACGTACAAGGCTTCACTGGCCCCGTGGTAATCCACGGCGTACAACACATCTTCCACCCCGCTGCACTGTTGCCGGAATGGCCAGATGAAGATCGCCGCACAAAATTAGTATTTATTACCTACGACACACCACGGGAATTAATAGAACGAACGTTTGATTTATTTTTAGTGGCAGCAGCGGATAAGTCGGATGTGGTGACGCAACCAGAAAATGTGTGAGGTGTAGCCTGTATGGAGCCTAGCGGAATACGGGGGTGGATTTATTAAAAAACCCGCATGTTGTGGAGTGTCATGCGGGTTATTCATTATTTCCGATTATCTTTTATATACATGGCATTCCCACCATTACGCATTTCCACATCGAACAACTCACTTGCTCGAACCAAATCGCCCAGTTTTTTGTAGCCGTAATTAATGGATGAGAAAGAACTATTATTGGAAATATATTGGCCAACCCTACCCATTTGCGACCAACCGTCATCATCTGAAGTCTGCTCAGCGGCGGTTCTCAACAACTTGACCAGCACAGTATCTTTACGTAGCTCGTTCTTGCTCTTTTTGATTTGAGCTGGCTCACTGGTTTTTTCTTCCGGCTCCAACAACAGGTTTTCAGTGAATACAAATAAGGAGCAGGAATCCACAAAAGGCTGCGGCGTTTTCTTCTCACCAAAACCGTATACGGGCATTCCACTTTCCAATATGCGCAGCACCAAAGGAGTGAAGTCACTATCACTTGTCATGAGCGCGAAGGCATCGACTGTTTTGCTATGCAATAGATCCATTGCGTCAATAATCATCGCAGAATCGGTAGCATTTTTTCCTTTGGTATAAGCAAATTGCTGCATTGGCCTAATCGCATTAGGGTGCAGCTTTGTTACCCAGCCAGACAATGATGGGCTATTCCAATCACCATGCGCATGTCGCACATTAACCATGCCGTATTTAGCAAGCTCTGCTAACACACCTTCGATAGAATTATGACTGACATTATCGCAGTCGATTAGCAAAGCTATTTTTTTGGTTTCGGGCATTTGGATTCCTTTTTAAAAATAGAGATTCTTGGGTATTTTAAACTTCGCCTAATTATTTTCTGTCAATGCTGGGTATGATCTCCCAACCTTCGGACTATTTAAATTCAAAATTAACAACACTGGCCAAATACGAAAACCCCTCTTCTCCTTCAAAAATTTTTCTACAGTCTTCACCTCTAGCAGTTGCAGTAAGCCTTTCACTTCCTGATTTGCTAATATACTTAATAATTACACTATCTGATTTGGTGATTATCCAAAGCTGATAAACAAATTGCGATGCATGGATCCCTCGCGGCATAGCCTCCTCGAATGTCACATCGACAAGCTCCGCATATGCCATATCCTCACGGATACTTAGATCAACCACTTCGAAACCTTGAGAAGCCGCCCCCACACAAAATTGAAATTGTTCATCTAGATCCTTTCGTTTGAAACCTTTACAGTGAGAAATCAAATTGTCTGCATGATCTAAAAAGAATATCGTGTGCGATGTGCGGATAGCCGAATAAACCAAAAAAATCGAATTTGCAACGTCCATTAGCTCTTGTCTTTCGAGTTTAATAACGTGTTGATTTTTTACTCCATATCTACAAACAATTAATGACTGCTCTGTGTCAATTGAAAGATGCTGAGCAATATTTCTCCACTGATTAAGCGGCACCAACCATGGACTTAAGGTGAATATATCAACACTTCCGAGCATTTCACTTAGTTTTTTTACTACTTCACCTAAACTCAACGCAGCAATTTCAGAATGTGACACATTTTTATCCTGTGCAAAGAAAGCTATATGAAGCAATTCCTTTAGGTAAACCTGAAAGGTACCTTCAATTAAACCACCAATATTTCTCAACAATTCATAAGCATACTCATCAATTGGTAAATCACCCTTATTGTGCTCAAATTTTAAAGCGTTCCAATAAAGGGACAGCGCCTTACCAATCTGCTCCTCCCATTGCGAACAAACTTCAGCACAAATATTTTTATCTTTCGACAAAAGTTCTCGACGAATCATCATGCTTTTATCGTATATTTCAGAGGCACATCTATTCATTCTCACCTTAGTAATATTCACTGATTCTGCAGCAAGTAAATCTATGCCATATCGATCAAGAACAGTTGGATTGTCAAACTCTGGCTCAAGCCGCTGGAGAATACCCCCTTTTATTTCTTCTTTTGAATATCCTGCTTCATAGGCTTGCAGCAACGGGCTGAAAACCCTTACCCCGTTTAACACTCTTTTATTCCCAGATTCCAATTCGAAGCTCCCCTCTAAGTTAGAACGATTGTACAGCCCTAAAAAAACTCTATTTAGACAGCTAAATACTCGGATATATGTGGTCCTGCCTAACAATTCCTCTTGCTACGACTCGTCCCCACAGGATATCTATCCACCTAAATACGCATTCCAACAGACAGACACCATCCAAAGGAAATGCACTTCCGCCCACAGGTTTTTCGAGAGAATAGCAAAACGAGAAACAACATAGCGAATGGACTTTTCGGCTATTCGATGGTGGGAAATACTCGAGATGGGTGCCCGCGTTCGCGAGTATGACGGGGTATGAGGCTTTCAAAGTCGCCCTTTTCTGCTCGCATTAGCCACAATATGAATAAAATTCACATTTTCATGAATTTATATCGTTTTTATTCACTTTGACATTCCAGTATAAAGACAACCTGTATTTAACCAGAGCCAACTTTACCCTTGCCTCTTCATCAGGTTGCAACATCACCATGAACAACGATTTTACGTTTAGCATCAAAAGCATTTGTTTCGATGAGAACTATCATCCGGCAGACAATACGCGTGCCACTACCAACTTTGCCAATTTGGCGAGGGGTAATAGCCGGCAAGAAAACTTACGCAATGCGCTGAAGATGATTGACAATCGTTTTAATGCCTTGGCGCATTGGGATAACCCCAAAGGGGATCGTTATTCGCTTGAACTTGAGATTATTTCTGTGGAAATGGATCTTGATCGCGAGGGTAATGGTGACCCCTTCCCGGCGATTGAAGTTTTGAAAACCACTATTCTGGATCGCTACAACAACAAACGTATTGAAGGCATTGTGGGGAATAATTTTTCCTCTTATGTGCGCGATTATGATTTTAGTGTGCTGCTGTTAGAGCACAACAAAAACCAACCGACATTCACTATTCCCGATAATTTTGGCGATTTGCACGGCAAGCTCTTTCAGAGTTTTGTGAACTCGACTACCTACAAAGCGCATTTTAATAAACCACCAGTGATCTGCCTGAGTGTTTCTGATAATAAAACTTATCGGCGCACTGAAAACCAGCACCCGGTGCTGGGCGTTGAATATCAGCCAAATGAATCATCGCTGACGGAGCAGTATTTCAAAAAGATGGGCTTGGCGGTTCGCTATTTTATGCCACCCAATAGCGTTGCGCCGCTTGCCTTTTATTTCTTTGGGGATCTGCTGGTTGATTACACCAACCTTGAATTGATCAGCACCATTAGCACTATGGAAACTTTCCAGAAGATTTATCGACCTGAAATTTATAACGCCAATGCGGTAGCGGGAGCCTATTACAAACCCAATTTAAAAAATCAGGATTATTCATTAACCAAAGTGGTTTATGACCGCGAGGAGCGCAGCAGATTGGCGATTGAACAGGGGAAATTTGCTGAAAAACAATTCATCAAACCCTACCAGAGCATTCTTGAGCAATGGTCTGCCAAGTACGCGTTTTAATTAGCCATGCTGTTGATTTTTTTGGATACCCGCGTTCGCGGGTATGACGGGAAGTGAATATTTCAGAACTTCCCAAAACCATTCATATAAACAAGATCATTCACTATGAAAACATTATTGCCCACATCCACCGCTGGCAGCTTACCCAAGCCTTCCTGGCTTGCACAACCTGAGACACTTTGGTCACCCTGGAAATTGCAAGGTGATGAACTACTGGAAGGCAAACAGGATGCGTTGCGTTTGTCATTGCAAGAACAACAACAGGCAGGGATTGATATTGTTGGTGATGGCGAGCAATCGCGCCAACACTTTGTGACGACGTTTATTGAGCACCTGAGCGGTGTTGATTTTGCGCAGCGCGAAACCGTTAGAATTCGCAATCGCTATGATGCGAGCGTACCGACGATTGTTGGTGATGTGTCGCGCCAGAAGCCGGTTTTTGTTGAAGATGCCAAGTTTCTGCGTAAGCAAACCACGCAACCCATTAAATGGGCCCTGCCCGGCCCCATGACGATGATTGATACACTTTACGATGGACACTACAAAAGCCGCGAAAAACTGGCTTGGGAATTCGCCAAAATTCTCAACCAGGAAGCGAAAGAATTAGAAGCGGCAGGCGTTGATATTATTCAGTTTGATGAACCTGCTTTTAATGTGTTTTTTGATGAGGTGAATGACTGGGGCATTGCCACATTAGAAAGAGCGCTTGAAGGCCTTAAGTGTGAAACTGCCGTACATATTTGTTATGGATACGGCATAAAAGCCAATACCGAATGGAAAAAAACGCTGGGTTCTGAGTGGCGACAATACGAAGAAATTTTTCCCAAATTGCAAAAATCCAACATCGATATCATCTCGCTGGAATGCCATAACTCGCGCGTACCAATGGAACTACTTGAACTGATCCGAGGAAAAAAAGTGATGGTCGGTGCAATTGACGCAGCAACCAACACCATTGAAACACCCGAGGAAGTCGCCAATACCCTGCGTAAAGCCCTGCAATTTGTAGACGCCGACAAACTCTGCCCCTGCACCAACTGCGGCATGGCGCCTTTATCCCGCCAAGTCGCTCTCGGCAAACTGAAAGCCTTAAGCGCAGGTGCGGAAATTGTGCGCAGGGAACTCGCGCGCTGAGAAAAAGAGGAGAGAGAAATAATTGGTAGGTTGGGCAGCCATGCCCAACATCTTGGAATCAAACTATATTGTTGGGCATGGCTGCCCAACCCACGTTATACGCACTATTAATCCGCCCAGCAGTTAAAATGTTTGGGCACCGCTTTTTACAGGTGCTCGATTAAATCACAGGTCACCACCAATCGTTTTGGCTGTTGAGTGGTCGGCGCTGGTGAGCGGTGAATAATTCCTCTTCCTTCATTCCCTTCCCACAACTCGCCTTTGAATAAAGCCACATCACCCGCTGCCATGCGTTGGATGTGGCGTTCACTCGCAGTGATCGCACCGGGTGTATTGATTTGGCTGGCAAACGCAGTGCCCAATGCGACGCGGTTGGATAATTGATCGGGCAGCCATTCGGTGGCCAAACCGTAATAGGTGGTGATTAAACGAATGGCGACATTATCTGTATGGAAACGCGGGCACATGGCGTGTTCGAGAGTATTGATGCGCAGGCCGAGAATTTTTGCATCGAACAAACAGGCAAACATATCCAACACTTGATGGATATCCGCATAAAACGCCGCCGCCCTAATACAAGAACTTTGTTCGCCAATTAATGCAGGTGGAAAGAATGCAAGCGGAAATACCCGTTGGATTTCTTCCATCAGTTGTTCGGGCGAACCCGATAATTTCAGTGCAATAGTTTTTGGTTTGCGCAGCAGCTCATTCAAATAAGAGTCGACATCTTGCTGCAATTGGCGCTGCCAAATCGCAATGCTGATGGCATCCTCATAAATGCGCGCGAGCACGGCGGGATCTTGATCGATTGCCCAATCATCACCCGCTGTTTCTGATTGCAACATGACACTCATATCCGGCTCCTTAATTAATAGGAATAAGCTTAGTGCGCGTGACCTTGCGTCCAAGTCGGAAACGGATCGGGTAATGTTTTCCAAAAATCCTGGCCTTTTAACACTTCCTCTTCAGTGAGCAAACACTGATCTAGCTGCGCGGTGACAAATTCTTTGTCCAGATTTTGGCCGATAAATACCAACTCCTGACGCATATCGCCAAAAGGTTCCACCCACTTTTCCATAATGTAATTTACCTGCTCTTCATCTTCCGGCCATTGCTCTTTGGGGATAGCTTTCCAGAACATTCCCGCAGCGCCATGTTGCGCAATACCACCCGCCTGACTCCACTGCCCTGCCCATTGCGGGCGTGATGCAAGCCAAAAAAAACCTTTTGAACGCAGCAACTTTCCTTTTACGGCTGGACTGGAGAAAAACTCATAAATTTTTTCCGGATGAAACGGGCGGCGCGCATGATAGGAAAAACTGCTGATACCATATTCTTCTGTTTCCGGTGTGTGCTGGCCGCGCATTTCTTTTAGCCAACCGGGCGCTTGCTGGGCTTTTTCAAAATTAAACTTTCCGGTGTTGAGCACTTTGTCGAGCGGTACGTTGCCACGCTCGACGGGAATAATTTCGGTATCGGGATTCAGCTTGGTTAAAATCGCGTAGAGTTCAGCAAGTTTTTCTTTTGAAATTAAATCGGTTTTGCTGATTAACAACACGTCGCAAAATTCAATTTGATCAACGAGTAAATCCGCCACGTTGCGTTCGTCTTCTTCGCCGAGGCTTTCACCGGTTTCTTGCAGCGAGAGCGCATCGTAATAATCATTTAAAAAATTCACCGCATCGACAACGGTAACCATAGTATCCAGCCGCGCGACTTGCGAGAGGCTCTGGCCGTCTTCATCCTCAAAGGTAAAGGTTTCGGCAATCGGCAAAGGCTCGGAAATACCGGTAGATTCAATTACCAGATAATCAAAACGCCCTTCTTTTGCCATGCGCGTCACTTCGACCAGCAAATCCTCACGCAGTGTGCAGCAGATGCAGCCATTGCTCATCTCGACTAACTTTTCTTCGGCACGATTCAATTCCACCTGATTTTGGATCAACGACGAGTCGATATTTACTTCGCTCATGTCGTTCACTATCACGGCGACGCGGCGGTTTTCGCGATTATTCAGAATATGGTTGAGCAGCGTAGTTTTACCGGCCCCTAAAAAGCCGGATAAGACGGTAACAGGTAGCACGGTAACGGGAGGTAATGCCATAGGTTTAGCCCACAAAGAAACGTTATAATATAACATTATCAACAAAAGATAGGCCGATGACAAGCATGAGAGGAGCGATGATCTAATTTAAGTAAGCGAGGGCTCAGGAAAGCCCTGTGCTCGAAAGCGTAAGCTATGAGCACAGGTATAACAGGCGGGAAGATTTAACGACTTAAATTACTTGAGAACCCGGCTCGAACTTGCCGGATGCCATGGTTCAGGTACATAACGAGTGCGTGCAAGGGTTTTGTAATATTCCAAATCATGTTTGGGTTTTTCATAACCGGCGGGGATCGCTTTGCCGGAGTAGGTTTGGAAATAGAGTACACAGGAGTCGCGCCAGATGATTGCATCGCGCTCTTGCACTTTTAATAGGGCTTTCACTTGCGCAAAGCGCGCGGGGTCAACGTAGGCTTCTTGTGCATCCCACGCGGTTTGCATCGCGCGCACTTGCTCTACGCCTTCGTAGTATTTGTGCACTAACTCTTCCCACAGTGTGCGACCGGATTTCATTTTGTGATCCCAACTGACATGGTGGAACCAGAGCAACAATTCCTCCGGTACTGCATTTACATCGCCATAAATTTTTGCCAAAGGTGCCGGGTATTGCGCGATAGCATTGGAGCCGGTGTTGGTGCGGTTAAAACCCAAACCGTCTTTTGCGGCGCGGTGATAATAAATAGCTGTCCAATCCGGGCGCTCAGAATTTTCCGTCCAGGGTGCAGGACCGTAGTGATCACCTTGTGAATAGAGGTGAGTCAGCCCTAAAGGCGAGCGGTAATTCACACCGGCTTCGCGTGAGACCATCATCAGCTCTTTCATTGGGTCGATAAATTTTTGCTCGTTAGAGAAGGTCATGCGCAACCATTCTTCTGCGGCAGATTCAGCAGAAATATTATGATCCCACGCCATGCGCCCGAAGGCATACCAGCTAGATTGCACGAACGGATGACCCGTCCAATTGCGGTCAGTACCGGGGTTAATTACTGCCGCCATACCGGTGCGCTTGGTGTTAAATACTTTTCCTTCCAAAATATTGCCGATGGTTGAGCCTTCACCTTTTACATAGGTTTCGGTGCGCAACGATTCTTCAAACAATGGGCCTTGATAAGCAAGGTGCGTGGCAAAACCAAAATATTCTTGTGTGACCTGGAATTCCATCATCATGTTGGTTTTTTCCATCGCGGAAAATAATGCGGAATAAGGTTCGCGCGGCTGGAAATCGATGGGGCCATTTTTGACTTGCAGGATGACGTTGTCTGCAAATTTGCCATCGAGTGGTTTGAATTCATCGTAAGAGCCGCGAAAGCGGTCACCAATGTCCGGGCTGTACACAAACGCGCGCCAAAACACCACACCACCAAAAGGTTTTAGCGCAGCGGCGAGCATATTTGCACCGTCAGCGTGATTGCGGTTGTAATCCTGCGGGCCAGGTTGACCTTCAGAATTCGCTTTTACCAAATAACCACCAAAATCCGGGATATATTTATAAACTCTGGCGGTGCGTTCTTTCCACCATTGTTGCACGCGCGGATCGAGCGGATCGGCAGTTTCCAAATCACCAAAGGCGCGCGGTGAATTGTAGTTAATTGATAAATACATTTTTATGCCGTAGGGGCGAAATACGTCGGCCAGCGCGGCAATTTTTTCTAAAAATTGATCGCTCAAAATGCGCGGGTCGGCATTCACATTATTCAACACTGTGCCGTTAATACCGAGCGAGGCGTTGATGCGCGCGTAGTCTTCATAACGTTCAGATTTATAGCCGGGCAAAGTCCCCCAATCCCACAGCGATAACCCGGCATAACCACGCTCAACCACGCGATTTAAATTATCCCAATGATTGACTACGCGGTGCTGCAATTTGGGTGCACTGCGAATGTTCAGGTTATCCAGCGATTGCTGTGTTTGCAGCAAGCGTAAAAAATGAAAACTGCCGTAGAGCACACCCACATCGGTATTGGCTGCAATCACCAGCGCAGCACGGTTATTAATTTTTTGCTCGGCAATTAAATAACCTTCATCACCCAACGCCGCGAGTTCATTATTCAGTCCGAGCGCTGCAATCAGTGTAGAGTTATTGGGGGTTCCAATCACCAGCGCATTTTTCGCGGGATTTTTAGTGGCGCTAGCAATAGGTTTTGCTAACAAACCACTCAAGCCGCGCTGTAATTCTGCAGCAGCTTTTTGCATAGTTACCGAGTCGCCCTGCACCACAACCTGGGTGATTTTTTTGCGATAGGTTTTGAGTTGTTGCTCATTGCTAATTGGCTGATAGCGCAGCCACATTTCATAACCGTCCTCCGCATACGCATTACTAACGGCCAATAGGGGTAATAAGAAAAACAACCAACCGTACTTATTGATATAGAGATTGATATAGGTATTGATACAGGTTTTAAACACTTCCACACCCCTCGTAAACGTTTCTTAATTTGCTGTCTCAGCATTTGCTGCGTATCTTATAGTCATCTAAAATATAACACTGGTATACAAGAACACCAAACAGCTTTTTACCCATGAAAATGTAAAGTTTTATCCACAACAGGCTATCAACAACAATAAGCACAGAGGATCAACCTATGAATCTTTCACGTCGGCAACTTCTCGCACTAACCAGTGCGAGCATCGCGATGGGCCAAGCCAGCAAGCTTGCGGCAGCAACCAAAGCGGCGGAGCAAACCGGGCTTAAAAGTGCCTACAAGGATAACTTTTTAATCGGCGCCGCACTCAATGCGACTATTGCGAGCGGTGCAGATGAACGCCTTAATACCTTGATTGCCAAAGAGTTTAATTCAATTACGCCAGAAAACTGCATGAAATGGGGTGTATTGCGCGATGCCCAAGGCCAGTGGAATTGGAAAGACGCCGATGCATTTGTTGCATTTGGCACCAAACACAATCTGCACATGGTCGGCCACACCTTGGTATGGCACAGCCAGATCCACGATGAAGTATTTAAAAACGCCGATGGTAGTTACATCAGCAAAGCCGCGTTGCAGAAAAAAATGGAAGAGCACATCACCACCCTCGCGGGCCGCTATAAAGGCAAACTTGCCGCTTGGGATGTAGTGAATGAAGCGGTGGGCGATGATTTGAAAATGCGTGACAGCCATTGGTACAAGATTATGGGCGATGATTTTATCTACAACGCCTTTACCCTTGCCAATGAAGTCGACCCCAAAGCGCACTTGATGTACAACGATTACAACATTGAACGCACCGGCAAACGCGAAGCAACAGTGGAAATGATCAAGCGCTTGCAAAAACGCGGCATGCCCATTCACGGCTTGGGTATTCAGGGACATTTGGGAATAGATACACCGCCTATTGCCGAGATCGAAAAAAGTATTATCGCCTTCGCCAAATTGGGCCTGCGCGTGCACTTCACCGAGCTGGATGTAGACGTACTGCCTTCGGTATGGGAACTGCCGGTAGCTGAAGTGTCTACCCGCTTTGAATACAAACCCGAGCGCGACCCCTATACCAAAGGTTTGCCGCAGGAAATGCAAGACAAATTGGCAAAACGCTACGAAGATTTATTCAAATTATTTATCAAACACAGCGATAAAATCGACCGCGCCACCTTCTGGGGTGTAAGCGATGACGCCAGCTGGCTCAACGGCTTCCCGATTCCCGGTCGCACCAACTACCCACTGTTGTTTGATCGCAAACTACAACCGAAAGACGCTTACTTCCGTTTACTGGATTTAAAACGTTAAGCTCAAAATAAAAATCCCGCATCATTGAGTGATGCGGGATTTTTTAAAATACAGATCGATTTATCACTTGTACACTTCGTAGCTCGTTTGTCATTAGGATTTTTCATTTCGAAAACGCATGAATACCTCCTTGTAGCTCCCTCAAGTCGTCCCTGACTTGAGGGTTTCGAAATGAAAAATCCTAACGCCAAACTAAAAATTACAGTGGCACTATTTACCACTTCATTTTCTTTTCGATAAACGCTGTTAATAACTCTGCATTCGCCTTGTGTTGTGCGATACGTGGATGCTGACCGTAACCGTTAAAGGGAAAGAAAATAGTATCGATTTTCTTGTCATTATTTTCTTGCTGCATACGCGCTACCGCATCTTTTACATAACCCGGCCAGGTCGGATTAGCCGTTGCATCCATACTGCCCAATGCACAAATAATCTGCGCTTTAGGATATTTTGCGCGGATAGTGCGCACAAAATCCACGTAGGCTTGCACTCGCTGTGCATCACTGGGAATGGGTTGCAAACGTTTTTCACGGTCAACTAACCAACTATCGTTTTGAAACAAATTGATCACGACTAGATCAGGCGTCCAGCGCGAAAAATCCCATTGACTGTCATTATCCCCCACCGCATTTAGCTGATCGTAAAACTGCGGCATGATGAACGGAAACCAGCTGATCATAATGCCAATGCCGCTTTGCGAAATAGTGTGCAGCTCAGCGTTTACATTGCGCGCAGTGATCGCACCATAGGCCCAATAATTATTTTTTTCGCTGAGCAAATGATCCGCGCCATTATCTGCACCTTCATTGCCCATGCCGCTGGTGATGGAATCACCGTAAATTTCCATGCGGCGCTTGGGGCGCGCTGGCGGTTTAACCAGGCTCGCATCCTTATCCAGTACCAGACCTTTGAAGTGAGTTGCGCCCTCTTCGCCCTCGGTGCGCTTGTAAATTTCCAGGCTGTGTTTGCCCGGTTTTAAGGCGGTGGAGATCACATAAGTATGCTCACCTTGTTTTGCCTCCAACACATAGGGGTGTTGGGTTTCACCATCGACTATCACATTAAAAAAGTTTTTGCCTAATTGATCGTCGAGCACAATCGCAAGCGAGGTGCCAGTGAAATTGGCTTTAATACTGGAACCCGGCCAGGAAAGTTGCGGGGATTTTTTATCACTAAAATCAATACGCCCGGTGTAAAGATAATGCTGATTGTCGGCACTGATGGTTTGCACCGGCTCGGCCAGCGCGAAGCTGGAAAAGCACAGCGCGCCAATTAACAGGCTGTGGATAAATTTCATTGTAGTTCTCACGTCAGGTAGGGGTTGATGTTTTGCCGTCCAACATATGGATCTTGTTATAGCCAGTCATATTAATCGGCACCGACTACAAATACCATTGTCTGATCACTAAGAAGCGTAAACCCGCGCCGCCACGTTGCTCACAGAAAACGCGATATAACAAGACTGTTTTTGCAGCGCTTTACATGCGAACATTCAAACTATTCCCCGGCACACAAGCACTGAGCCTAGGCCAGTGATGGTTAATAGCACACGGCAGAAGCATGATGATAGAGAATAGCAACGAATACTTTTCCAAAACTTTCAATGCCCTGGATGCTGCAGAAGAATCTTTTACCGAAATTCTCTTTGAAAACTGTATTTTTGAAAA
Source organism: Cellvibrio sp. BR (assembly GCF_000263355.1). Classification (NCBI taxonomy): domain Bacteria; kingdom Pseudomonadati; phylum Pseudomonadota; class Gammaproteobacteria; order Cellvibrionales; family Cellvibrionaceae; genus Cellvibrio; species Cellvibrio sp. BR. Next base: position 478,172 of record NZ_JH668203.1, read on the forward strand.
CAGCAATTTCTCCGACACACGCTTTTACAAATGCAAGTTTGTCGATTGCATATTTACCAATACCAACCTGAGCAATATAAAAGTTGACTACAGCCGGTTTTTAGATACACGCTTTCACGAATGTAAATTAGTCGGTGTGGATTGGACTAAAGCTGACTGGCCCCGTTTTCACTTTTCATCACCACTAAAATTTACCCAATGTATTTTGAATGACACTTCTTTTTTTGCGCTGAGTTTGAGCGAATTACAGTTGGAACACTGCAAACTTCACGATGTGGATTTTAGAAACGGTAATTTTTCCAAGGCAAATTTTACCTACAGCGATTTCACCAATAGCTTGTTTATGAAAACAAACCTGAAGGAGGCAGATTTTAGTGAGGCCGAAAATTATGACATCGATATTTTTAATAACCAGATTACCGCTGCGCGCTTTAGCCGACACGAAGCAATCAGGCTGCTAAATAGTCTGGATATCGAACTTGTCGATTAAAAAAGCAGCGCTTGCCAAAGCAAACAAGGCTTGCTATGGTTTGTCCATGAACTATTGCACTGCACTGCACATTTCACCTCTTTCTTCCGCGCCGGAATGCAATTCCGTTCGCGCCTTCGTCGTATTTGGCGATTAAGTTACCGCCCACTTAATCGCCGAAAAACCACCCCACTTTATTTTTTTCGCACAAGCAGCCTGATGGCCGCTTCTTATTTTTTGGAATTATTATGAGCAGCAAAAAAGCAAGCGCTTTGGTCATTGCCAAAACCGATTATTTACGTCTTATGCAATTAATTGAAAAAACTGACAGCGACGCGGCAGATGCTTTGGATTTGGAAATTAGCCGCGCAAAAATTGTGGAAGATGCCAAGTTACCTGCTGACGTAGTCGCAATGAACTCCACCCTCACGTTTAGCGACTTGGATTCTGCCGAAGAAAAAACCATTCAACTGGTTTACCCGCAAGATGCCGATGTAACCCAACTGAAAATCTCTGTGCTTTCACCGGTTGGCAGCGCGTTAATTGGCCTAAAAATTGGTGGTGCCATCGAGTGGCCAGTACCACAGGGAAAAGTTCGCCGTTTAAAAGTAATTGCAGTGGAACAACACAAGCAAGAAGCCTGATCCAACTCCGCGAATTCAAGCTGTTGAGTTCTATATACTTCTATTCGCGGGTATGCCGAAAAATAGTATTCCTAAGGTTTCCCCAAAAGCAAAAGGCCGATGACAATGCCATCGGCCTTTTGCTTTTTACTCACCGGTTAGTTTGTTAACCAATTCGTGCAACAGGTAGTTATTTCAAATCGAACCGATCTGCATTCATCACTTTCACCCAGGCTTTTACGAAGTCTTTTACAAACTTCTCACGGTTGTCGTCTTGTGCATAGACTTCCGCGTAGGAGCGCAGGATGGAGTTGGAACCGAATACCAGATCTACACGTGTTGCAGTCCATTTCACATTGCCAGTTTTGCGTTCAACAATGTTGTAGCTGTTTTTACCGGTAGGTTTCCACTGGTAGCTCATGTCAGTCAGGTTTACGAAAAAGTCATTACTTAATACGCCAACTTTATCGGTAAACACGCCGTGCTTGGTGCCACCATGGTTAGTGCCCAGTACACGCATGCCGCCAATTAATACAGTCATTTCCGGTGCAGTTAAGCCCATGAGCTGCGTGCGATCTAACAACAACTCTTCGGGTTGTACTACATAATCCCGTTGCACCCAGTTGCGGAAACCATCGTGAATAGGTTCCAGCGGCGCAAAAGATTCTGCATCGGTTTGCGCTTCGGTAGCATCACCGCGACCGGCAGCAAAAGGTACGCTGATATTGACACCGGCATCTCTCGCCGCTTTTTCAACGGCTGCAGTACCGCCCAACACAATTAGATCAGCCATGCTGACTTTTTTGCTCAAACCGGATTGGATGCCGGCCAGCACGCCAAGCACTTTTTGCAAACGTGCAGGCTCATTACCTTCCCAATCTTTTTGCGGCGCAAGACGAATACGCGCACCGTTGGCACCACCGCGGAAATCCGAACCGCGGAAAGTGCGGGCACTGTCCCACGCAGTAGCAACTAATTCCGACACACTCAAACCACTGCTGAGGATTTTTGCTTTCAGCTCGGCAATATCATCACTGCTGAGAATGTAATCCACCGAGGGAACCGGGTCTTGCCAGATTAAATCTTCCGTAGGTACGTCAGCACCCAAGTAGCGCGCTTTTGGTCCTAAATCGCGATGCGTTAATTTAAACCAGGCACGTGCAAATACTTCGGAAAAGTACGCCTGATCTTTCGCAAAGCGTTCGGAAATTTTGCGATATTCCGGATCGACTTTCATTGCCATATCCGCGTCAGTCATCAACGGCATGCAGCGGATGGAAGGGTCTTCCACATCGACTGGTTTATCTTCTTCTTTAATATCTATTGGTTTCCACTGCCATGCGCCCGCCGGGCTTTTAGTCAGCTCCCACTCGTGATTCAACAGCATTTCAAAATAGCCGTTGTCCCATTGGGTTGGGTTGGTTGTCCAAGCGCCTTCAATACCACTGGTCACAGTATCGCGGCCAATGCCACGGGTTTTGTGGTTGTTCCAGCCCAAGCCCTGCTCTTCTACATCGGCCGCTTCCGGCTCTGGCCCCAAATTCGCGGCACTGCCATTGCCGTGCGCTTTACCCACGGTGTGACCACCGGCGGTGAGCGCGACAGTTTCTTCATCGTTCATCGCCATACGTGCAAAAGTGATGCGAATATCGTTAGCGGTTTTTTGTGGATCGGGATTACCATCCACACCTTCGGGGTTTACATAAATCAGGCCCATCATCACTGCAGCTAATGGGTTTTCCAAATCGCGCTCACCAGAGTAGCGAGAACCTTCACCGCCACTTTTGGCCAGCCATTCTTTTTCCGAACCCCAGTAAATATCTTTCTCGGGGTGCCAAATATCTTCGCGGCCACCACCAAATCCAAAGGTTTTCAGCCCCATGGATTCATAGGCCATATTGCCCGCAAGGATCATCAAATCCGCCCACGAAAGCTTGTTGCCATATTTTCTTTTGATCGGCCACAACAGGCGGCGGGCCTTGTCTAAATTGCCGTTATCCGGCCAGCTATTGAGTGGGGCAAAACGTTGGTTGCCAGTGCCAGCGCCGCCACGGCCATCGGCAATGCGGTAGCTACCCGCGGAGTGCCAAGCCATACGAATAAACAGGCCGCCGTAGTGACCCCAATCGGCGGGCCACCAATCCTGGCTGTCAGTCATCAGGGCTTTGAGATCGTTTTTAACGGCTTGCAGATCAAGCTTTTTGAATTCTTCGGCGTAGTTGAAATCATCGCCGAGCGGGTTGGTCTTGCGGTCATGTTGATGGAGTATGTCGAGGTTCAAGGCATTCGGCCACCAGCTCATCACCGATTTGCTCGACTCGGTATTAGCACCGTGCATTACCGGACATTTTCCGGCTGTGTTGGTATCTTTATTGTCCATAACGCTCTCCTGTGTTGGCATTAATTGAGTAGGCTCATCACCTGGTACAGGCTTACCTTAGGCCAAAACAATCAATATAGTAAATTTATATTAAATAACTCATCAATAGCCAAAGCCTATTCTTAAAGAATTGCAGCAATTAGTCCTGCGCGAAGAAAAGTCTAGAAGAACTTAAACGAAACGCCTTTGGCATCAATCAAAAAGTTGTGTAAATGCCAGCAGTGCATCCGGTTTATCCGTGAATACCGCATCTACCCCTAACTGCTGCATTGCTCGCCAATCGTCCTCGTGGTTGACGGTATAAACCCAATTTTTCAGGCCGCGTCGCTGTGCATCAACCATTAATTCGTGGGTGACAAAACTCAAATGGGTATTAAAGGAATAGGCCTTGAGTGGCTCGCAACAAGCGGCGTAATCCAGCGGAATTCCCTCTATTAATACACCGCGTTTTACCTGTGGCATTTGCTGTAAGGATTGAAACAATTGCTGATGGTCAAAGCTGGATACACAATATTGTTCGTAATTACCGTGATGGGAATAAATGTGATCATCCAATACCTGCGCCAATATCGGCACTGTATTTTCACCTTTTATTTCAATATTCAGCAGCGCTTTTTCACCCACCAATTGCAACACCTGTTGCAAACGGGGCATGGGTTCACCGTTAGCCAGGTGTTGCGCATTTAAGTAATCAAGCGACTGAGCAGTGATTATTCCCTGACCGGATACTACGCGCCCCAAGCGACGGTCATGGGTAACAAACAGTTCACCGTGAATTTGAAAAACATCAATTTCAACCGCATATACGCCCAAGTCGAGCGCGCGCGTTATGGCAGCAAGGCTATTTTCCGGCAGTGGCGCAGGCCCGGCCAAAGGGCCGCCGCGATGGGCGATACACAACAAAGGTTTCATAAAGCACTCGTTCAGCTGTTAGGTGGGTATAATGTGCGAACGAGTATGGCAGTCGTTTATTGAATCAGCAACGCAGGTGCCGCAGTGGATCATTTACCAACATTTCAGGAAACTATGAATTTTTTACAAGAGATAACCAATCACGGTGTCTTCTCCAAATTAATTATTATCTTCAGCTGCATTATTGTTTTTTCGCTTGCATCTAAATTACTTGATCGCATTATTCACGACGTCAGCGTGCGCCGTGCACTGGGCGATTTGCGCGTGCTCTACATTACCCGCCTGATGAAAATCGGCATGGTGTTTTTGTGTATTGTAGTGATGTGTTTAGTGCTGGGTTTGGGTTATAGCGAAATATCGGTATTCCTCTCCTCGATTTTCGCAGTAGTAGGTATTGCGCTGTTTGCCCAGTGGTCGATTTTAAGTAACGTCACCGCCAGCATGATTATCTTTTTCAGTTTTCCCTATAAGGTAAACGATCGGATTAAGATTTTGGATAAAGACGATGACATGAGCGGCGTGATTGTAGAAATCACCATGTTCCATGTGATCCTGGAACGGGAGGACGGCAATTTAATCACCTACCCCAACACGCTGATTTTACAAAAAGCAGTCCTAAAAATAGATCATGAATTAAAAGAAAATCACACCGAAGAAAAAATTCGCTTGGTACAGCGCGAGCTGGAGTTTAGCGCCAGTGAACCGGAAAAAATCAAGCAGCAGTATTAAATATCTTAATCCGCACCCAATAAAAAAGGCGATCCGCAAAAATGAGGATCGCCTTTTTTTACCACAGGTTGAACAACTAGAGCACCGCCACAATCGCCTTACTCACGTAATCCATTTTCTCCACCGTTAAACCGGCCACGCTGATGCGGCTGGTATCGGTCATGTAAATGCTGTAATCATTTTTGAGTTGATGTACTTGCGCTACTGTCAGCCCCAAAAATGAAAACATGCCGCGCTCCTTGGCGATAAAACTGAAATCCCGCGCTTGCTGTAATCCCCGTAAAGATTCAACCAATTGCACGCGCAAACCGGCGATGCGTTCGCGCATTTGGGTAAGTTCGGTTTGCCACATCAGGGTGAGTTCGTCGCTGTGCAGAATGATGTCCACAATGGTTGAACCGTGTGCGGGTGGCATGGAGTAAATTGCACGCGCTACATTTAATACTTGGCTCAAGCCTGCGTCCGCTTGTTGCGGAGTCGCAAATACCAAACTCAACGCCGCTGCACGCTCTCGATACAAGCCAAAATTTTTGGAAAAAGAAGTCGCCACAATCATTTCTGGTACACGACCGGCCAACATGCGCAGGCCGTAGGCGTCTTCCTCCAGACCTTCACCGAAGCCTTGATAGGCCATATCCACAAACGGAATGATGCCGCGTTCTACCAACACATCCGCTACCTGATCCCATTGCGCGGGGGTTAAATCCGCACCACTGGGATTGTGGCAACAAGCGTGTAACAACACCAAATCGCCGCGCGGGATTTCCTTGAAGGTGTTAAGCATGGCGGCGAAATCGATGCTGTGGGTCGCGTAATCATAATAAGGATATTCACGTAAGGTGAGGCCGGCGCTGCCCAAGAGTGGAATATGGTTAGCCCAGGTTGGGGTACTTACCCAAAGGTTAGCGCCGGGTTTGGCGCGCTGGATTAATTCCGCCGCTACCCGCAGTGCGCCGCAACCGCCGGGTGCTTGCACAGTGCGCACCCGCCCTGCTTCTACCGCCGGGTGCCCCACACCAAATACCAATTGGGTCGCGACTTCATTCGCGCCCGGAACACCCGCCGGTGGGGTGTAGGCTTTAGTGGAGTCGCGCGTTATACGCAGTTTTTCCGCTTCGGCCACGGCGCGCATAATCGGTGTTTGACCCACATCGTTTTTATAGACACCCACGCCCAAATCCACTTTGTTGGGATTGGTATCCTTCGCGTAGGCAATGCTCAAGCCCAAAATAGGATCATTCGGCAGTAACGACAGGGTTTCAAACATGGCGGGCTCCAATCAAATAGGGGTAGCAGACTGTGTTGCGGGGCGCGATTATACGCGCAAGCTGTGAAAGAGGTTAAGTTGCTCCTGCGCCTGTGATAACTTGCCCGCCCCGCTAGTAGGAACACTTTCCATGACAATCCATACCGCTATGACGATGAACTGGCAAATCAGCCCGCTTAACCGCGCCAACGAAGCAGACATTCAAGCGCGCATCGACCAAAAAACCAAACCTTTGGGTGCCCTTGGCCAGCTTGAACAGCTAGCCATGCACATTGCGCTGGTGCAGCAGAAAGCGCGCATCAGTATTGAGCGCCCATTGATGTTGGTATTTGCAGGCGACCATGGCATTGCCGAAGAAGGGGTGAGCATTGCACCGAGCAGTGTCACCCAACAAATGGTGCTGAATTTTTTAGCAGGCGGCGCGGCGATAAATTGTTTTTGCCGCACCAACCATTTACCACTCAAGGTGATCGACGCGGGCATTAAATACGAAATCAAACCCGCACCTTCGGCGTTAATTGTGCAACGTATTGCCGCCGGAACGCGCAACCTCGCGTTTGAAGCGGCGATGACTCACGCGCAAGCCGAACAGGCATTATTTCTGGGTAAAACCATCGCGGAGCAAGAAATTGCGGCGGGTTCGAATTTATTGGCCTTTGGCGAAATGGGCATCGCCAATAGCAGTTCAGCGGCGGCAATTTTGGCCGCATTGAGCGGTGCCCCCGTCGCCCAATGTGTGGGTAAGGGCACGGGCATTAACGATGAACAGTTAGCGAAAAAAATCGCACTGGTGAGTCAGGGGGTTGCGCGTATTGCGGATAAATCCCCTTTGAATGTACTCGCGGAAGTAGGTGGTTTTGAAATCGCCCAAATTTGTGGTGCCATGCTCGCCACGGCGCAGGCGCAAAAATTAATTCTGGTGGATGGTTTTATTGTGAGCGCTGCGGCACTACTCGCGGTTCACTTTAATCCGAATGCACGCGACTATATGATTTTCGCCCACAAATCCGAAGAGGCCGGGCATCAATTATTGTTGCAATTATTAAACGCACAACCGTTACTGGATTTGGGTTTGCGCTTGGGTGAAGGCACAGGTGCCGCGCTCGCATTACCACTCATTCAAGCGGCGACCAGTTTTTATAATCAAATGGCAACCTTTGAAAGCGCTGGTGTAACGGTTTAAAAAATTACGATTCACTGCTTCGATCTCTCAAGAGGCGGAGCAGATAGCCCTGCAAGACTGTCGGAGACAGGGACGTCGACGACAAGCCTACATGGATGTATTCACGGCGTGTCTTGCAGGGCTATCTGCTCCTCCGACACGCGACCAGGTTTTATGAAAAAACAACTCAATTTATTTTTTCTCGCACTGGGATTTTTCAGTCGTATTCCCATGCCAGCGTGGATTGAATATTCACCGGAATTACTCAATCGCTCCAGCCGTTACTACACCTTGGTCGGTTGGTTATTGGGCGCGTTGGTAGCAGGCGTTTACGTCGCTGCGAGTCAGGTTTTTTCCACACCTGTCAGTATTTGGTTGGCGATGGTTTTTAGCTTGCTGCTCACGGGTGTATTTCACGAAGACGGCCTTGCCGATACCGCCGATGGTTTTGGCGGCGCGTTTGTGCGTGAGAAAAAATTGCTGATTATGAAAGACAGCCGCATCGGCAGTTATGGTGCCGCAGCATTGGTGATGGCGTTATTGGGTAAATATCTATTCCTCGCAGAAAGCCACACCATTGCACTTAGCTTGTTAATTGCTTATGCACTCTCGCGCACACTCGCGGCCAGTTTAATTTTTACCATGCCCTACGTGGCCGATGAAGACAGCAGCAAAAGTAAACCCCTTGCCAATAATCAATCCAAAACCGATTTTTTAATTCTAGTAATTACCGCGCTGCCCATTTTTTTACTGCTGCACTGGCAGGCGGCAAGTGCATTAATCATTGCATTGTTAATACTGCGACAATTAATAAAAATGTATTTTATGCGGCAGATTGGCGGTTACACCGGCGATTGTTTGGGTGCGGCGCAGCAAGTGAGTGAACTGCTGATTTATGCGGTGCTGTTGTTGTGTGGCGTGGCTAGCGCAAAATATCTACCAGGATTTTTACTATGATCACCTTGGTATTGGGCGGCGCGCGCTCTGGTAAATCGCGTTATGCGGAACGTCTCGCCAGCAACAGCCAGTTGCCAGTGCTTTATATTGCCACTGCTACCGCACTGGACGATGAAATGAGCGCACGTATCGCGCATCACCAAACACAGCGCCCCAGCGAGTGGGCGCTGTGTGAATGCCCATTGCAGCTGGCAGAAACACTTGCCCATGAAAGCCAAAAACCGCAATGCATTTTGGTGGACTGTTTAACACTCTGGCTTAACAACCAACTCTTTCACTACCCGCAACAGGATTTCTCCTTGCTGTTTAAACAGCTAATCGATTCACTGCAGAACAGTCAGGCGCAGATTATTTTTGTCGCCAATGAAGTGGGCTTGGGCATTATTCCGCTCGGCGAAATCAGTCGCCAATTTGTGGATGAAGCAGGTCGGCTAAATCAAGCACTGGCACAACGCGCAGACACCGTCTTTTTTATCGCCGCCGGTTTGCCCCTGCAATTAAAAGGCGATGCTGTATGAGCAATCGCCTTATTACCCTAATCCGTCATGGCAAAGTCGATGGCCCCGCTGCACTCTATGGCCGTACCGATATCGCATTGAGTGATGCTGGCCGCACAGATTTACAGCGCGCCCTTAGGGCAATTCACCAACAAACCGCAATCGACCAAATTGTCAGCTCACCCTTACAACGCTGCGCGAGCGTCGCACAAGAATTTAGTGCGCAATATGAATTACCGCTGTTGATCGAACCGGATTTGCAGGAAATGAATTTTGGCCGCTGGGATGGTATCGCTTTTGATGCCTTGGGCGATGAATGGGACAAGCTCGCACGCTTTTGGGATTCACCCGCCACCGCGCAAGCGCCCGAGGGTGAAGCGCTGCAAGATTTTGCAGCACGCGTAATTAGTGCCTGGCAGCAATTAATTTGTAGCTCCACCGCAGCGCACCAAGTGATTGTCTGCCACGGTGGGGTAATCCGCATTATTATTGCGCACATTTTAAAACTGGATGTGGGCACACCCAGTTTGTTTCAACAATTGCAGATAGATTACGCAAGCCAGACGCGCATAAGCATCGACAACTATGATCAAGCGCAACCAGTAATCAACCATATCGGTCTTAAAACCTAATGCGCGCTCAAAAGTGAGCGCAGCATTATCTATCCAGATGTAACGGAATTTTTTGTGAACGCAACAGACGATCAAATTAATCAACCCCTCCCCGATCATAACCAAAGTTTGGTTACGCGCACCCTGCATGAGTGGAAACAACTCGCGCTAATGGGCGCACCAATTTTAATTGCGCAGTTGGCACAAATGGCCAATGGGGTAATTGATACCGTAATGGCCGGTCACGCCAGCGCTGAGGATTTAGCCGGTGTAGGTATTGGCACCAGCCTATGGGTGCCAGTGCTGTTATTTTTTGCGGGAGTATTGGGCGCAATGCAGCCTACTATTTCCGGCCATCGCGGGGCGCAGGAATTTGACAAGATCATGCCCGCCACCTGGCAGGGGATTTATATTGCATTAGTGGCGATGCTATTAATGATTGCGGTATTAATTAATACGCAGCCGCTGCTCACCATTCTGCAACTGGATGCAAAAACCAACAGTATTGCGGTAGGTTATTTGGATGCGTTTGCCTGGGGTGTGCCTGCATTATTACTCCTCACCGCACTGCGCGGCCTGACCGATGGACTGGGTCATACTGGCGTGATTATGGCGTTCTCATTATTGAGCACCTTACTTAATTTGCCGCTCAACTATATGTTTATTTACGGCGCGGATTTGGGTGTTATACAAATACCCGGGCTGGGTGGTATCGGCTGCGGCTGGGCAACCAGCATTGCCAACTGGAGTGCAACATTGGCACTGCTAGTATATTTAAATCGCAGTAAAACCTTTGCGGCATTTCATTTACTCAGTGGCTGGGCCGCGCCGCAGCTTGCGGTTATCAAACGTTTATTAAAGCTCGGTTTGCCTATTGGCTTTACCAGTTTTATTGAAGTAAGCATGTTCTGCATGATTGCACTTTTTCTGGCGCCGTTGGGTGCTACAACGGTGGCAGCGCATCAGATTGTATTGAATTTAGTTTCATTATTTTTTATGTTGCCGCTGAGCTTGGGTATTGCCATTACCCTGCGTGTGAGTTTTTTAGTGGGCGCCACTGATTACAGCGAAGCGCGCCTATTGGCGCGTAGCTCGCTACTCTTGGCACTGGGTGTAGGTTGTACCAATGCCAGTATTTTATTTTTGGGACGCGATTGGTTTGCCAGCCTTTATACGTCTGACCTGGCAGTGCAAAAAATTGCAGCAGATTTATTTTTATTGGGCGCGTTATTTCAAATTGCCGATGTAATTCAAGTGACCATGATTAATGTGCAGCGCGGTTACAAGGACACCAAAATACCCATGTTGATTATGCTGCTCGCGTTTTGGGGAATTTGTTTGCCACTGGGTTTTGCACTGACATTTAAAGACTGGCTAACGGATGAACCCATGGGCGCCGCCGGGTTTTGGACAGCGTTAATTGCAGGTTTAATCTGTGCAGCCATACTTTTAACGCGGCGCGTATTTTATTTTAATCCGCAGCAATTCCGGCACACGTAAAAAAATGTCCTAAAAACAGCTGCACTCAAATACAATCCTTGAGTGCAGCGATTGAATCCAACACCCAATCAGGTCGCACGTCGGACTGGGCAAAATAACTTTCGCGAAATTTACCGGTTTTTACCAAACACCCCCGCATCCCCATTTGCTGGGCGCCGCCCACGTCGCTGTCGATATCATCACCCACCATTAACGTCTCACTCGCTGCCACACCGGCGGAGTCGAGAATCAATTGGAAAAAATCACGATTGGGTTTGCCCATAATGAGCGCCTGTTTACTGCACACATACTCAAGACCCGCGACAAAAAAACCGATGTCAGCTTTTAAACCATCGCTGGTTTGCCAAAAGCGGCCTTTGTGTAGCGCGATTAATTCGGCGCCGCCATGCATGGCATTAAATAAGCGATTGATTAATTCCAAATCCCAGCGCTCACCTATATCGCCGAGTACCACATAATCCGGTTGCTGTTCATCGTGAATAAAATCGCTGAAATCGGTTTGGATGGCACTGGCCACCAGCGGCCAAATGCGCAACGGCCTGCCAGCTTGTTGTTGCAATTTTTCCAGCGCGATGCGCGCAGCAACGGGCGCACTAATCAACTCGTCATCGCCCAACGTAAATCCCATCGCGCGCAATTGATCAATTAATTGTTGTTGGGATTTGGTGGTGGTATTGGTGAGAAAACGCAGCGCAATACCCTGCGCACGCAAGGTAGCAAGGCACTCGATCGCGTCGGAAATGGGGCTGTCGCCCACGTAGAGGGTGCCATCCAGATCGAGCAGAATTAACCGGGGTGTAGTGTACATAGCCGCGCTCCCTGGTACTGAATAATTCAACTATAGCGCTGTTTACTTCACTAAACACACTAACGCCATTCAGCCCAATTCTTCAATGCAATTAATCAATGCAATTTTTTATTCACCACCCGCAATATTTCTTCTGACAGTTTTGGGTCGTCCACGGCGCGCGCCATAACTTGTGCACCGACCAAAGTGGCCAGTGTTAATAGTGCCTGTTCGCGTTTGGCGGCTTCAGTTTTTGTGGCGGGCAATAAATTCATCATAGCGCTGAGCAGACGATTAAAACTTTGGGTAAATGCCTGCTTGATTGCTGGCGATTGACGCGCTGCATCTGCCCCGAGCGCGGCCATCAAGCAACCGCTACCGGGATTATCGCGGTGCCCGATCGATAGATAGCGTGAAATATACGCTTTGTATTTCGACCCTTTTGTTGTTGCACGTGCCGCCTCGCCCTGTGCCAAAAGCTCATCTACTGCATAAGCACAGGTCTGCTTCATTAAATCTTCTTTTGAGGTGAAATGGCCGTAAAAACCACCATGGGTTAGGCCAACTTTTTTCATCAGATCGGCAATACCGATGCCATCAAAACCTTTTTCACGAAATAATTGCGCAGCGGTATGCAAAATTTTTCCGCGATTTTCTGCTGCTTGTTCTCTGCTGACTCTCATAGCGTTCCTCTTACCGTTAAACCAGCCATGGATAAAATCTGATTGACAGTATACATGACGGCCATCATATAATTTATAAATGACGATCGTCATGTAAATTAAACTGAGGAATAACCATGAGCCAGCCAACCCGCATTGTGATTACCGGAATGGGCATAGCCTCTCCACTGGGCTGCGGCATTGAACCTGTATGGCAGCGGTTGCTTGCGGGCAGATCCGGCTTGCGTCGCCTGCCAGATGAAATGGTTAGCGACTTACCCGCCAAAGTGGGCGGTGTGGTTCCCACAATTGAGGAAGATGCGGACGCGGGTTTGAATCCGGACGCCATCGTCAGCCCCAAAGACCAACGCAAAATGGATCGCTTTATTTTGCTCGCGCTCGCCGCCACTGAAGAAGCCCTGCAGCAGGCGCAGTGGCAACCCACAACAACCGAACAGCAAGAGCGCACGGCGACTATTATCGCTTCTGGAGTTGGTGGTTTTCCGGCGATTGCTGAGGCAGTGCGTACCGCAGACGCGCGTGGCACACGCAAATTATCGCCCTTCACCATCCCCTCGTTTCTGGTGAATCTGGCCGCTGGACATATCTCGATTAAGTACGGATTTAAAGGGCCATTAGGTGCGCCGGTGACGGCCTGTGCGGCCGGTGTACAAGCAATTGGCGATGCCGCGCGCATGATTCGCGCAGGCGAGGTGGATGTGGCGATTTGTGGCGGTGCAGAAGCCTGTATCCACACCGTAAGCCTCGGCGGTTTTGCGGCCGCGCGGGCGCTATCGTCGGCGTTTAATGATGAACCGACTCGCGCATCGCGCCCCTTTGATCGCGACCGCGATGGTTTTGTCATGGGCGAAGGTGCAGGCATTTTAGTCATTGAATCACTTGAACATGCCCTGGCGCGCGGAGCAAAACCCATTGCTGAAATTGTCGGCTACGGCACCAGTGCCGATGCTTACCATTTAACGTCCGGGCCGGACGATGGCGATGGCGCAAAACGCGCGATGGAAATAGCCATCAAACAGGCGGGAATAACACCCGCACAAATCCAGCATTTAAATGCACATGCGACCTCAACTCCCGTGGGAGATAAAGGGGAGCTTGCTGCAATTAAGCGCGTATTTAAACTTGAGAGTGGTGGCGAGGGAAAAATCGCCGTGACGTCCACCAAATCCGCCACCGGTCATTTGCTCGGCGCCGCGGGTGGGATTGAAACTATTTTTACAGCGCTGGCCTTACGCGACCAAATGATCCCTCCCACCTTGAATCTCGAACATAAGGACGAGGCGGCAGAGGGCATTGATATAGTTCATGGCAGCGCGCGTGCGGCCGAGCTTGATTACGCCATCTCCAACGGCTTTGGTTTTGGTGGCGTAAACGCCAGTATTTTGTTAAAGCGCTGGGTGTGAGCCGCGCGCCTCAAGGCGTATACTGCGCACTCTTTTTTGCTGCAATTGTTGAGGAACTCGCATGTCGAAGTTTTGGAGTCAGGTGGTGCGCGAACTGGAGCCTTATGTGCCCGGGGAGCAACCGCAAATTGATGGTTTGATCAAGTTGAATACTAACGAGAGCCCCTACCCGCCCTCGCCCAAAGTCATCGACGTGATTAACCATGACACCATCGACCGTTTGCGCCTCTACCCGGACCCCAATTCCAAAAAGTTGAAGAACACCATTGCCACTTATTACGGTGTGACCGCCGAGCAAGTGTTTGTGGGCAATGGTTCAGATGAAGTGCTGGCACTGCTATTTATGGCGTTTTTCCAGCAGGACAAACCACTGCTGTTCCCTGACATCAGCTACAGCTTTTACCCGGTGTACTGCAAATTATTTGGCATTGATTATCAAACCATAGCCCTGCGTGATGATTACACCATTAATTTTGCCGATTACCCCCAAGCCAATGGCGGTATTATTTTCCCCAACCCCAATGCACCTACCGCGATTGGCAAACCACTGGCGGAGATTGAAGCGCTGCTGCAGCAAAATACTGAATCAGTCGTTGTTGTCGATGAAGCCTATGTGGATTTTGGTGCGGAAACAGCAATCAAATTAGTCGATAAATATCCCAATTTATTGGTGGTGCAGACTCTGTCCAAATCCCGCTCACTGGCAGGTATGCGCGTAGGTTTGGCAGTGGGCCATAAGGATTTAATCGACGCACTGGATCGCGTGAAAAATTCATTTAACTCTTACCCGCTCGACCGCATCGCTGAAGCAGCGGCAGTGGTAGCGTTTGAGGATGAAGACTATTTCGCTCGCTGCCGCGACCAGATTATCGCCACACGCGATTGGACAACCACTGAATTGGAGAAACTTGGATTCAAAGTACTACCATCGCAAGCCAATTTTGTATTTGCCGAGCCGCAAGGCAAAAATGCTGCTGACCTTGCCCAGTATTTGCGCGATCACAAAATTCTGGTGCGCTATTTTAACAAGCCGCGCATCAGTCAATTTTTGCGCATCACCATCGGTACCGACGAGCAAATGCAGGCGCTGATCGACGCGTTAAAAAAGGTTGGCTAGGCACAGGCAAACCAGCAACAAAAAAGCCCGGCATTGACCGGGCTTTTTTGTCAGAAAAATATGTCAGGAAGGCTAGGTGATCTGTGTGGTTTTAATCACAAAGTAGCGATCCATTCCCGTCCACTCTAACAACTGCGCGACATCTTTATTGCAATTGCACAGGCTAATAGCTTCGCGCGCCGAACGTTTTCGCTCTTTAAATAATAACAACATACCCAAGCCTGTCAGGCTCAGTGCGGGGGTGTCGCTGAGGTTAAACTCAAATTCTTCGACGCCGGTATCTGCCGTACCTTCCAAAAGACGCGCCCATTCTTTGCGCAGATCGTTGTCGATACAACCGTGAATATTTACACGCAAGCCGCGACCATTATTGATGGGAATCCAATCCAGTGAAGCAGAATCGGAAAAGGTAATGGCGCTTGCACCGGTGCTGGTTTTTTTTACGGCAGGCTTGGCTGTAGCTGGTTTAGGTTTAGCCGTGTTCCCCGTACGCGCAGGTGTTTGCGGCGCTGCTGATGAGCGCGCAACAGAAGCAGATACAGCTGGCTTGCTCACCTTGGGCACGGAGCGATCAACCCAGCCTTCGGGAACCAGATCATCCCAACTACTCGGTGCAACACCCTCGCCTACCACATCATCAATTACCTTTCCGCTCAAACGCTTGGCGCGCGCCTGCTCGTCTTCGGCGCGAACCACTTTACGCTCACCCACGAAAGGAACCTGATGTCGCATGACGACCTTACTCCGGCACAAAGCCATAAAAAACAAGGAACAATAAACTGAGAATAATAAAACTGACGCTCAATTAAATTTTAGATCAGCACTTGATAAAAGCGAACTTAGACGACGGCAAAACTAACCCTGCGCACCGCCAGTCATACAGACAGATAAGTTGCGATGCTGAGCCTTCTTTTTAGATTACTTATGAAAACATAGTATTGGCATATTTTTCATCTTATTAACAATAATGCGCGCCACCTTTGGGAAGATTGGAAACACTTTGGCGTCAAAATAAACTAATCGTAGGTTAATTTTTGAGTGTCCTTTACAGGGCAGGTTTAATTATCATAAAAAAGGATGTGTTTAGGCACTTTTGTTGTAAAGTGCTGATTCACGTTAGAAATTTGGGAAATGCAGGCCCCGGAAGAGTGGCCAACAGTTAGGTTTTTAGTGACACAGCGCCAGCCTGTAGAAGTGGCCAGAAGTTCAGACACACTAAATCGCGAGACGATCACCCAAATTGAGCAAATATGCCGAATAGCGAATCAACGCAGTCGAAACACACTGCCGTCGAGTTGATTAAGAAGTTCCAACGACTTTTTACCAACCTGAATCACAAACAAATTGCCGAGCGCTTGGTGAAGTTGGTTATTGCCAAACACACCATTCAGCGGGTTGCTTTGCTCGTCGCTCGCGACGGCCATGTGTATGTTGAAGCGATTGCCAATCGCACTGGCGCGCAGACATCTATTGATGCAATCGCCACCTCACTCAGCCGGATTAAAAACCTACCCTCTGCTTTTATTCATGAGACCTTTGAACAGGGCCAACCCCTGTCCTTGAGCCGCAGTGCCATGAGCGGCCTGATTGGCAAAACCATTCCCGTCGATACCCAGTCCTGCCTGTTGCATCCCATCTGCGAAAACCAGAACACCATCGCGGTGTTTTACATGGAGTCCCAAGGGGATTTGCATGGCCTGCAACAAACGGTGCAGCAATTGGATACGGTGTGGACCTTCAGTTCGCTCCTGGTTCGCCAGATGATCGACATGTGGCAACACGAAGAACAGGCAGAGCGCTTTCGTTTAGCGCAACAGGCACTCTGGGCAAGCGAAACCTACCTGAATGCGATTTTGAACCACTCGCCCGCGTTGATTTCGGTAAAAGATCTGGATGGCAATGTAGTGCTCGCCAGTGAGCACTACAAACAAATGGCCAACGTCGATGACAGCGGTTTTGTCGGCAAAAATGTGTTTGACGTCTACCCCAAAGATGTCGCCCAATCCATGTGGGAGATCGACCTCGCTACCAAAAAGACCCAGCAGACCTACGAGGTTGAGCTGGATCTGATGCACAAAGATGGCACCCAGCACACTTACCTGCTGGTGAAATTTCCGCTGCGCGATAAAGAACACAATGCCTTTGGCGTATGCACTATTGGCACCGATATTTCCGAGCGCAAACTGGCCGAAACCGCGCTGCGCGAACAGCAGTCGCGCCTTAACTACATGGCATTCCACGACTCGCTCACCTCCCTGCCCAACCGCTCGCTGTTTTACGACCGCATCTACCACGGTTTAGCCCGTGCCCGGCGCGCCAATTCGCGGGTAGCGCTGATGTTGCTGGACATCGACCGCTTTAAAAATATCAACGATAGTCTCGGCCACGACGCCGGCGACATATTGCTCAAAGCCATCGCCACCCGCCTCAATGAAGGGGTGCGCGATATGGATACGGTTGCGCGCTTGGGCGGCGATGAGTTTGTGGTGGTATTGGAAGGTATTCACGATATCGACGATGTGGTGTTTGTCGCCAACAAACTACTCAGTACCCTGTCGCGTCCAATTGAAATTAGCGGCCACAGTATTTCCACCACCGTCAGCATCGGCGTAAGCCTCTACCCTGATGACGGTGAAGACACCGATGAGCTGCTGAAAAATGCCGACATCGCGATGTACAAAGCGAAAGAAGCAGGCAAGAACAATTGCCAGTTTTACACCAAGGGCATGAACGCCACGGCGGTCAATTATTTGCTACTGGAAAACGATTTACGCCGCGCCGTTGAGCAGCAGCAATTAACCCTCTACTACCAACCACAGGTGGATTTAAAAACCGGCGAGATGACCGGCGTAGAGGCACTGGTGCGCTGGCAACACCCGGAGCGCGGCATAGTATCACCCGCCCACTTTATCCCACTGGCGGAAGAGACCGGCCTGATAGTACCGATTGGCGAGTGGGTATTGCGCGAAGCCTGTCGCCAGCAGCGAATCTGGCTCGATGCCGGCAAATATGTGGGCAAGATTGCAGTAAACCTTTCACCGCGCCAATTCCGCCAGAAAAATTTCCCCGGCAAAGTGGAGGCAATCCTCAGCGAAACGGGGTTGGATGCCCAGCATCTGGAACTGGAAATCACCGAAAGCTGCGCCATGGAACACGCCGGCGAAACCATCAACCAGCTCAACCAGCTCAATCAAATGGGTATGTTTTTAGCCATCGACGACTTTGGCACCGGCTATTCATCGCTCGCCTATTTGCAGCGCTTCAAGGTACAGAAACTCAAGATTGATCGCAGTTTTATTAACGATATTCACGACGACGCTAACGATGCCGCTATCGCCAAGTCCATTATCGGCCTGGCGCACAACATGCAGATGCGGGTGGTTGCAGAAGGGGTAGAAAACGAGAACCAAGCCGAATGGTTGCGCAATATGGGCTGCGATCAGGCACAGGGCTTTTTCTACGCCAAACCCATGACCGCCAAACAACTGGAAAGCCACTTCCGCAACGGCCGTTTTTACTTCGATGGCACCGTAGTACGCCTGGAAAAACACTTGCGCGAACAACAGTTAAAAGTGGGCGCCTAAGCGCCCGCACTGATCAGCCCTTACCGCGAGTTTTATTGGCGTTGGGGCGCGCATTTTCTTCTACAAAGGCCACGATCGCATCGGCGATATCTTTATGAGTCGCGCCTTCAATACCTTCCAAACCGGGCGACGAATTCACCTCCATCACCAACGGCCCGCGCGCCGAGCGCAGCAAATCCACCCCCGCCACTTGCAAGCCCATGGTTTGCGCCGCTTTGATAGCAGTGCGCCGTTCGGTAGGGGTTAGCTTGGCCAGTTTGGCCGAGCCACCGCGATGCAGGTTGGAGCGGAACTCACCTTCGGCAGCGGTGCGCTCCATGGCGGCCACAACTTTGTCGCCAATCACAAAACAGCGCAGGTCGCTGCCATTGGCTTCCTTGATAAATTCCTGCACCAAAAACTCGGCGCGCAGTTCGCGAAAGGCTTCGATCACACTCTCCGCCGCCTTCTGCGTCTCCGCCAGCACTATGCCGCGCCCTTGGGTGCCCTCGCAGAGCTTTAACACCAGCGGTGTACCACCAACCAGCTTGATCAGCTCCTTCGCGTCATGCACGTTGTAGGCGAAGCTGGTTTTGGGCAAACCCAACCCTTTGCGCGAGAGCAATTGCAACGCGCGCAACTTGTCGCGCGAGCGGCCCAGCGCGATGGACTCGGTGAGGCAATACACACCCATCATTTCAAACTGGCGAATCACCGCCAAACCGTAGTGGGTTACCGAGGCGCCAATACGCGGGATTACCGCATCAAAATCCTCCAGCTGTTCGCCCATATACCAAATAGCGGGGCTGTCAGAAGCGATGTCGATATAGCATTTCAGAATGTCGATTACGCGCACTTCATGGCCGCGTTTGGTACATGCCTCTACCAAACGACGCGTGGAGTAAAGGCGACGATTGCGCGACAAAATAGCGATTTTCATAGGGATCCTGAAGGATATTGATCAAGTAAGGGGAGGCACCCGGGGCAAATCGCCCTAGAGCGCGGACATCAGTGGCTGATCTTTGGAGCCGCCGAGTAAAAATGATTTGCTGCTATCCACCCAAAAGCCTTTTTTGAGTGCACTGCGCCCCAGCAGCATACGGAAGCGCATATTTTCACGGTCGGTGAGCGTAACTTCTATTGGCATTTCCAAGCCGTTAATGCGCAGGCAGGTTTCAATCACCACCCGCGCCTCAGTATGACCACCAGAGTCGGTTACCTGACGCACATCTTTCACCGGCGCCTCGCATTCAATACAGGTGAGGCTGTCCTGCTGTAAGGGATGCAACCCGAAGCGCACCCAGGGCTTGCCATCCTTTTCAAAGGGGGTGACATAGTAGGCATGCAAGGCACTGGTGCGCGCACCGGTATCCACTTTGGCTTTGATGGCTGGTATCCCCAAATCCGGCAAGCCTACCCACTCGCGCCAACCGATAACTTCCACTTGTTTTTTTGCCACTGTCGTTTGCCCTCACCCAAAAAAGTTAGCGTTTTGTGCGCCGGTAACAGGCGCGCTTTGTAACCCAGATTAGCGCCAAGGTAAAAAGAAAAATCTCTTCACCCAAACAAGATTTTTCTTTTGTTTTTTAATGGGCTATGGTAAATAGCGCGGGTCAAATTTTCCCTGTGGGGAACGACGCCAAACCTTCTCTCTGTCAATGTTGGAGTAGTCTTATGTCAGTTGATGTAGAGTCACCGGATACTGATCTTATCAGTGATGTTAGCATCGAAACCGATGATGAAGAGGCAACGCCAAAACTGACTGGCAAAGAAGCCAGCCAGCACACTTTGGAAATGCGCCGCAAAATCGAAGATCGCCTGGAGCGTCGCCGCATTAAGGATCAGCTCGGGTACGATGATATTTCCGATCTGGATTTTTAACGCTCACCCCATCCAGTCACACAGCCGCCGATTTATCGGCGGTTTGTTTGTCCAGCCTGTTATTCCAAGCCAGTCGTGTTTTCCAACCGAATGTTATCCAGATATACCCGGCGCACACGGGTTAACCCCGATGCAAAAATCCCCAGGTTACACACAGCATCGAGCTGCATAGTCCGCTGTTTTGGGCTTTGGGCTATGTCGGTGATCGCAAACCGCAAATGATTCCATCCCGGCTGCAACACTAGCGACTGATTAAAACGATCGTGATAACTATGGCTACCGCGATCATGAACTACATCGGAAAGCCGCAACACCAGCTTCAGGGTCTCCTCATCCGGGTTGAACAGATCGAAAGCCAGATAGTCGTAACCACTCCAATCGCCATAACACACCCGCAGGCGAATACCGGCATAACCACCAGTAGCCAAATCCATCTGCAAAGAATGCTCGCCCTGACTGACGATCCCTGTAGTGAATTGCGCTTCCACCCGCTCGGGGTTAACACCTAATTGCCGCACTTCGGCGCGCGATTCAAAACTGTTTAACAGCGGAAAGGCACGACGCAAACTCACCTCAGCCCAAGCCGCATCAATCACCAACCAGAGCGCGGGGGTGATCAACAAAAAGCTCAACCAGCGCCCGAACCTCACCCTTACAACGTTAGCGGCGGTGGGATGCTGCCCCCAAAATAACCCTAACCAAACCCCCACAAGATTATTAAATATGTCCGACCAACTGGCATGGCGCCCCACAAAATGCTGCACCACTTCTACCAAACCACCCAGCAACAGTGCGAGCAAAGTTACACCCAGCCAATGGCGCCAATGCGCAAGCGGAATAAACCACTGCAGCACAATTAACAACAGCGCATAAAAAACCACGTGGCCAAAATTCCACAGATTTTTTAATAATTGTGATGATACCCAATCCGGCCCGCCCACAAAAAATAACGGCGCCGCGAGCAGTAGCAACAAACCAAATACAACCACCAGAATACGCGCGGTTGCAGGTGAAAAAAATGCATGCAACATAACGCGATTAACCTAATATTTTCAAAACGGTGAATGCCCCATACCATTAAATTGCTTGGCGAGGTTGGTGGCGTAGTTGTCGGTCATGCCACTAATAAAATCGATGACCGCCATAAGGGCGAGATATTTATAGTTTTGCGCTTTATTGCTGACGTCCGGGTGAAAATTATTTTCGCCAATTAACGCCATCACCCGATTATCTTTATAGGTCATTTGCGCCGGATCGCCGAGCGAGGCATAAACCGCAGAGCACACAGTATTTAACAAAGTCCCAATCACCGCGTAAGCGCCAATTTCCAATTCAACCCGACGCGAGTGATTAAATATTTTACGCTTGGCTAAATCTTTTGCCGCCTGTACCGCCGTGCGCACTTTGGGGTCACACAGTGAAATCAAATCGCCCTGCACTTCACCGCGCAAAAATGCATCCTGATGTTTAATAAACGCGGCGGTACCTGCATTGATAAATGCATCAATTACTTTGCCTCGTACCAATGCAGGTTTGCGACCATCATTGACTTTTTTCAGCAAGCGCTCCAAATCACCCAACTGTGGTGAATCGGCAATGACCGGGTGCAATAATTCGTAAATTTCCGCCCAGTTAAGAATGCCCATTTCCAAGCCGTCTTCCAGATCGATAATGCCGTAACAAAAATCGTCCGCCGCTTCCATTAAATACACCAATGGATGACGGCAATACCAATCGCTACCCAATTCGATCAATCCAGTTTTCTGCGCGATTTCATGAAAGTGCTCCAGCTCGGATTGAAATATTCCGTACTTGTTATCTTTCGGGCGCTGCCCCAATACCGTGGGCGATGATGTCCAAGGGTATTTAATCGACGAAGCAAGCGTGGCATAAGTCAACCGCATGCCGTCATGAAATTGGTGATACTCAGACGTCGTCAACACCCGCAGACCCTGTGCATTACCTTCAAACACGCGAATATCATCGCGCTCGGAGGGCGACAAATCCGCTAAAAATTCCGCGCCCTCTTTTTGGAACCAGTTGCGAATCGCATCTTCACCGGTATGCCCAAACGGCGGGTTACCAATATCGTGCGCAAGGCACGTTGCCTGCACGATATCGCCTATGTCCGTCGGCCAGATATTAGTGGGCAAATCGCCTTTATCTTTTAACGCCTGCCCCACACGAATACCCAGCGTACGCCCGACACAAGCCACTTCCAAACTGTGTGTCATGCGGTTATGCACATGATCGTTCGTCGCCATAGGGTGCACCTGCGTTTTGCGCGCAAGGCGACGAAAAGCACCGGAGAAAATAATTTTGTCGTGATCCGAGTGAAAGGGCGAACGCCCCTCCTCGTGTTTGGCAATACGCTGCCCCAAGCGATCTGCGCAGAGCAATTGGTTCCAGTTCATGGTCATACAGAAATCCCTAACAGTTTTTAAGATATCCAGTTTTTTTGGATTTCTTGTTTATCACGCAATGAATAGATCCACTCTTTGCCGTCTTTGTGTTTATCAAAAAGATTTAGTTCGACCAAACCATTTAAAACAGTGGCGGCGGTGTTGTAAGAGCAGTGTAATTTTTCTTCTACATATCGTGCTGTAAAAATGGTATTCGGGCTGCTTTTTGCAACTTGAAAAACAATTCTCTGTTTCCCACTGAGTTTTCCATAAACACCGCTGTTAAATAACCATGTATCAAATGACTCAATACTTTCAACGGTTTTTTGGCAGTGATTTTTGAACGCAGCAACCGCACGCATAATCACCGAACATTGATAATCAATGAAATAGGTCATATCCATCTCATCCGTTTCGGTATACAAATAGGATTTCCCGTATTGTGTAGCCGCTTCTTTTAATAGATTACTAATCGATATATAGCGGAAGGCACCATAATCTTTTTTAAACATAAACCAGTAAAACAATGCCCGCGCAACCCTGCCATTACCGTCATTAAATGGATGTTCGTATCCTATTGCAAAATGGATGCAAATCGCTTTTACCAAGGAATGAATATAGCTTTGACTTTCGATATCGTCATGATCTGTATTCACCCAATTACATAATGACTGCAAGCGCTCATCAAGCCCAGTAGCTGGTGGCGGCTGATGAACTATATTTCCATCACTATCCTCGACAACCACATTATCCGTCAGGCGAAAAATTCCCGGTGTGTATTTCCCGTCATCTATACCGCCAACGCCAATTGCATGAAGCTCTTTTATTAAATCAGCCGTGAGCGGAAGCAGTCGTTTATCCCATACAAAATGCATCATTTTAAAATTGCCAATAATCATGCGCTCATCCATGCTGCGCGGCTCACGCTTACGCTTGATCATCTCTTTCGCAACCAAGGTCGTTGTAGCCGCGCCTTCTAGCTGGCTGCTACTTATCGCCTCGTCTTCAATCAGATCCTCTAGCATGTAAGCGATATTCAGCCCTTCGCCTACTTTTTTGTTAGCCCACTCTAATGCGGCGCTAGTAGTGGACTGATCGACGATTGTCGCAGTCTTCTGCATTAAATTAGTGGTTATATAGGTGCCCTTGCGCTTAGGGTCGACCTGACCGAATAATGACTGTTTTGCATGGGCGCGCGCTTCTTTGGTAAAAAACCAAGCAATATCAACAGATAGATCTTTTGGTACACGATGACGAAATTCATCGTAAGGTAAATACCGCCCTCGCGCATCAACAGGAGCAGCAAAAGGAATGTACGGAGGCAACTGGTCAGAAGAGAGGCTTGCCCATGGGTTCGCTAGCTCGGCTTTGACTGGAGGACGCTTAATCATCTCAATTCATCTCAAAAACCAACAATATTGAGATAAACTATAGTTTAGTCAGCTTGATATCTCAATATTTATAAAATTTGAGATATAGAAAGAAGGCTAAATCGCACCAATTTAGCCCCCCAACAAAAATCCCACGCACAACTTAAGCGCATAAAACCCTTCGTAAAAACCGCCTCAAAGCGCCCCATTCCATCCCCTTATAAAATTCATAACCAATTGAATAAAAAGACTTTTATTATTTTTAAATAGTAAATTTAGGACGCCGATTTTAGGCTGGCACAGTTTCTGCAAAACCAACTGAAAAGCAATCTTGTATCCAAGATTGTATTTCAGATTTGAACGCAGGAACCATAATGACGCTGTTGCAAAATAACGAGACCACTGGCTGGACAATTACTGAATGGCTCAACGCCTATCGCAGCGAAGGTTTGCAGGCGCGCGATGCGCTGCTGAACCTTCGTGCACAACTCAAAGCCGATGACGCTGCCTGGATTTACATTGTTTCGGCCGCAGAGATTGAGGCACAGCTTAATGCGCTGGCGAGTCTTGATGATGCAACCAGCCTCCCGCTCTACGGTATCCCCTTCGCGGTTAAAGACAATATTGATGTTGCGGGCATGCCCACCACCGCAGCCTGCCCGGCGTTTACCTATATCGCCGAAGCCGATGCCACCTCTGTTGCACGCTTGAAACAAGCGGGGGCGATTGTGCTGGGCAAAACCAATCTGGATCAATTTGCGACGGGTTTGGTAGGCACGCGCTCACCTTATGGCGCCGTACCTAATTCATTTAATGCAGATTATGTGTCCGGCGGTTCCAGCTCCGGCTCAGCCACTACTGTTGCGCGCGGATTAGTACCTTTTAGTTTGGGCACCGATACCGCAGGCTCCGGCCGTGTGCCAGCGGGCTTTAACAATATCGTGGGCTTAAAACCAACCAAAGGGCGCTTCAGTACCAGCGGTGTTGTGCCCGCCTGTCGCAGTTTAGATTGCGTTTCGATTTTTTCACTCACCGTGGACGATGCAGAAACTGTTGCCAAGGTGATGGAAGGGTTTGACGCAACCGATGGTTATTCGCGCATTAACCACAGCACACCCATTTATTTTTCCGCCAAACCGCGTTTTGGTATTCCCGCATCACCCAATTGGTTTGGCGATACGCACGCCGAAGCGGCGTGGCTGGAAACACTGGAAAATATTTCAGCGCTGGGTGCGGAATTAATCACCATCGATTTCACGCCCATGTTCAACCTCGCGCAATTATTGTATGGCGGCCCCTGGGTTGCTGAGCGTCACGCCGCGATTAAGGATTTTATGCAAGACCACGCCGCCGATATGAATGATGTGGTGCGTGGCATTATTGAAAAAGCGGTGAATTTTTCTGCAACCGAAGCGTACCGCGCTGAATATCAACGCGCTGACCTTGCACGTGAAATTCAAAATTTAATGAACGGTGTGGATGCGCTGCTAGTGCCAACATCGCCACGCCACCCAACACTCAATGAGGTAGCGGCTGACCCAGTAACGGTTAACAGCCAACTTGGTACCTACACCAATTTTGTGAATCTCGCTGACTGTTCTGCTCTCGCATTACCTGCAACGCTGCGTGCCGATGGTTTGCCCTTTGGCCTCACCTTAATTGCACCTGCATGGCAAGACGCCGCCCTCGCCGCTTTCGGAAAAAAATGGCACAGCAGTGTGAATTTAAAACTCGGCGCGACACAACAACCAACACCTGCACCACAAACAAACACCAATCCACCTGCTGGTTATGTGCGCCTCGCCGTTGTGGGCGCGCACCTCACCGGCATGCCACTCAATGTGCAATTGCAAGAACGCAAAGCACTGTTTGTTGAAAGCACTTACACCGCCAGCAATTACCGTTTATTCGCGCTGCCCAATACCACACCGCCCAAACCTGGATTAATTCGCACTGAATCAACCGGTGCAGAAATTATTGTGGAGCTGTGGGATGTACCGCTACAGCACTTCGGCAGTTTTGTTGCACTGATTCCCGCACCACTCGGTATAGGCACATTGAGTTTGCACGATGGCCGTGAAGTAAAAGGTTTCATTTGTGAAGGCGCCGCCGTAAATGGCGCAACGGATATTACGCATTTGGGTGGATGGCGGGCTTATATCAAGTCGCTGCAGAAATAAAAAACAGAATTAACGCCGGAGAAGAATCATGTTGAAGACCGTACTTATCGCTAACCGTGGAGAAATCGCGGTACGCATTGCCAAAACGCTGAAAAAAATGGGCATCGAATCGGTTGCTGTTTATTCCGATGCAGACCGCAACTCCGCGCACGTCACTGCCTGCGATAAAGCGATATGCCTTGGTGGTAATACGGCGGCAGAAAGTTATTTAAAATCCGATTTAATTCTCGCTGCCGCTAAAGCAAGCGGTGCCCAGGCGATTATTCCCGGTTATGGTTTTCTCTCTGAGAATGCAAAATTTTGTGAGCAGTGCGAAGCCGAAGGCATTGCATTTTGCGGCCCTACTCCCGCACAAATTCGCGAATTTGGTTTGAAGCACACCTCGCGTGAAATTGCTGAAAAAGCCGGTGTACCTCTCACTCCCGGAACCGGTTTATTGGACTCGATTGACGAAGCGGTTGCATCTGCTGCACAACTTGGTTATCCGGTGATGTTAAAAAGCACCGCCGGTGGTGGTGGTATCGGTTTAACGCGCTGCAATAACGAAGCTGAATTAGTCGCCGCCTATGAAAGCGTAAAACGCTTGGGGCAAAACTTTTTTAGCGATAGCGGAGTATTCCTCGAACGCTTCGTGGATAACGCCCGTCACGTAGAAGTGCAAATTTTTGGTGATGGTAACGGCAATGTACTTGCACTGGGCGAGCGCGATTGCTCATTGCAACGCCGCAACCAAAAAGTGGTTGAAGAAACTCCTGCACCCAATTTACCTGCTGCCACGCGCGATAAATTATTGGCCGCGTCCAAAAGCTTGGGCGAGGCTGTTAACTACCGCTCTGCAGGTACCATTGAATATATTTACGACGCGGCGCGCGATGCGTTTTACTTTTTGGAAGTAAACACTCGCCTGCAAGTTGAACACCCAATTACTGAAGCTTGTACCGGTGTCGATTTGGTTGAGTGGATGATCCTCACCGCTGCCGGTACTCCGCCAAAACTGGATATCGAAATTAATCCGAAAGGCGCCGCTATTGAAGTGCGCTTGTACGCAGAAGATCCGGTGCGCGATTTCCAACCCTCACCCGGTGTGTTAACGGATGTGGTGTTTTCTGAATCGGCACGTATCGATACCTGGGTTTCAACCGGCACCGAAGTATCGCCCTATTACGATCCGATGATCGCCAAAATTATTGTGTACGGTAAAGATCGCGCCGATGCGATCAGCAAAATGAAAACCGCACTTAATGAAACTCGCGCCGCAGGTATTGCCACCAATTTGGATTACTTGCGCCAAATTATCGCAACCGATTTTTTTGCCATCGGCGATGTGGCGACCAATAAATTAGCCAGCTTTGAATACCAAGCACCGGTTGTTGAAGTATTGCAACCCGGCACTTACACCAGCGTGCAGGATTATCCTGGCCGTGTTGGTTTGTGGAGCATTGGTGTTCCGCCGTCAGGTCCAATGGATGATTACGCATTCCGTTTGGCCAACCGTATTGTCGGCAACCACGAAAGCGCTGCTGCACTCGAATACACCATCATCGGGCCAAAATTAAAATTTCATCGCGATGCAATTATTGCGCTCACTGGCGCAACATCGCCTGCAAAAATTGATGGCGAATTAATTCCTTTCTGGCAACCGGTTGCCATTAAAGCCGGACAAATTCTGGAAGTGGGCAAAGCCGAGCAAGGCTGCCGTGGTTACCTCGCCGTACGCAACGGTTTTGATGTGCCAGTTTATTTAGGTAGCCGCTCCACCTTTGCGCTCGGCCAATTTGGTGGTCACGCAGGTCGTACACTGCGCGCGACCGATATGTTGCCAATTAGTAATCCAGCGATTGCTGCTTGCACTACGCCCGCACCAACCTATGAAGCTGCCGCAGCACCCGTTGAATTAATTCCAAGCTATCCAAATGAATGGGAAATTGGTGTGCTCTACGGCCCACACGGCGCGCCCGATTTTTTCACGGAAGATGCGATTGATATGTTTTTTTCAACCGCATGGGAAGTTCACTACAACTCCAACCGTTTAGGCATTCGTTTGAATGGCCCCAAACCAACCTGGACGCGAAGCGATGGCGGCGAAGCGGGTCTGCACCCTTCGAATATTCACGATACCGAATACGCCGTTGGCTCCATTAATTTCACTGGCGACATGCCGGTAATCCTCACCAAAGACGGCCCCAGCCTTGGTGGATTTGTTTGCCCGGTAACAATCGTCAAAGCAGAGTTGTGGAAAGTTGGCCAAGTAAAACCCGGCGATAAAATTCGTTTTAAACGTTTGAGCTTCGACGCTGCACTCGCGCTGGAATTATGTACCGACCGCGCCATTGAAAACCTGAGTGCACAACCAGAAGTTTTGCTCGCACCGATTGTGAAACCGGAAAACACTATTTCCGATTGTATAGTCGCCGCATTACCACCCGAAGGCAGCCGCCCACTGGTGAGCTATCGTCAAGCAGGCGACAAATATATTCTGCTTGAATACGGCGACAATGTTCTTGAATTAAGTTTGCGCCTGCGTGTGTATGCGTTGATGGAAGCATTAAAGGCATCACCCATTAATGGCGTGATCGAGTTGTCACCCGGTGTGCGCTCACTGCAAATTAATTACGACAGCCGCGTGATTCACCAACAGCAATTAATCGATAAGCTACTGGTGATTGAAGAAACGCTCGGTAACGCGCGAGATATTAAAGTGCCTAGTCGCATCGTGTATATGCCGATGGCCTTTGAAGATTCGGCAACGCTGGATGCGGTAGCGCGCTATCGCCAATCCGTGCGCGACACAGCCCCTTGGTTGCCAAGCAATACTGAATTTATGCGGCGCATTAATGGCCTGGATTCCATCGAACAAGTTAAACAAACCTTGTTTGATGCAAGTTACATGGTGCTAGGTTTGGGCGATGTTTATCTCGGCGCTCCCTGTGCAGTTCCGGTTGATCCGCGTCACCGCCTGCTCACTTCCAAATACAATCCGGCGCGCACTTACACTGCAGAAGGCACTGTCGGCATCGGCGGCGTATATATGTGTATTTACGGCATGGATTCTCCCGGAGGCTACCAACTGGTTGGTCGTACGCTGCCCATCTGGAATAAATTTCTCAAAAATCCAATCTTTAAAGATGGCGAACCATGGCTGCTGAAATTCTTTGACCGTGTGCGCTATTACGAAGTGACTGAAGAAGAATTAACGGCACAACGCGAAGCATTCCGCGAAGGCCGTTTAAGCCTGCGAATTGAAGAAGATTATTTTAGCCTCGCAGAACACGAACAATTCCTGCAAGACAATGCTGCCAGCATTGCTGAATTTAAAACCAAACAACAAGCCGCCTTCACCCAAGAAGTTGCGCTCTGGCAAGCCGATGAAGAAAAACAAGTGGATGCGGCACTGCAAGCAAAAGTATCAACTGGCCCAATTGAAGTGGATGGGCATGCCGTCACCGCCGACATTAGCGGCAACATTTGGAAACTGTTAGTTGAACCCGGCCAAATGGTAGAAGTCGACCAACCGCTGTTAATTGTTGAAGCCATGAAAATGGAGTTTTCGGTGTATGCCGATCGCGCCGCAAAAATCACTGCAATTCATTGTGAGCCGGGAAAACAAGTAAATGCGGGTGATTTGTTGTTGGTGCTTGAGACGGATTAAGTTAAGCAGGGACGTAGGTTGGAAGAGCGCAGCGACTTCCGACAATTTTCATGAACAATACATATGTCGGAAGGCGCTACGCTTTTCCAACCTACGGTGAAAAAATGAAATTAATCAAAACCGACAAAACCAAAAAGAAAACCGATGAACCGCGCACCAATTTAACGGAGCGGATTTATCAAATTATCAAAGACGATATCTTTTCTTTTCGCTTGGTTCCCGGCGATCGTTTCAGCGAAAACGAAATTGCTGAACGTGTTGCTGCCAGTCGCACCCCCGTGCGCGAAGCGCTCGCACGTTTGCAGCGCGAAGGTTATGTGGATGTTTCGTTTCGCAGTGGCTGGAAAGTAAACCCGTTTGATTTCAAAAAATTTGAACAGCTTTATGACGTGCGCATTATCTTGGAATTAGCCGCCATCAAAAAACTGTGCGAAATGGAAACCGCACCCGATCTGGAAGATGTAAAACGTATTTGGCTGGTAAAACCGGAAGACCGCTTAAAAGACGGCCCAACCGTATGCGGCCTGGATGAACGCTTTCACGAACAATTGATTGAAGCTACCGGCAATATGGAAATGGCACGAATTCATCATGAAATTACCGAGCGGCTGCGCATTATTCGCCGCATTGATTTCACCCAGCGCAATCGTATTGAAGCCACTTACGACGAACACGCCAAAATTCTGCGCACCATTATTGAACGCCGCGCAGAAGACGCTAAAAGCTATTTAAAAACACACATTGAAGCGAGCAAGGCCGAAGTTAGAAAAATTACCCTGCATATGTTGTACGAAGCGCAGCAACAACATCCGGCAGATTCAGAATAAATTTTCGTTAGCAACACCTATTTCACATTAGAGCAGCAACTGGTTGATGCCTGAAGCACATGAACCAGATCATGGAAGAAAATTTTGCCGCCCAATATAAGCGTTATGCATAAGGCGTTACCGGAAAAATTGCATTCACTGGGTAGTTTTCAAGAAACAATGAATGCGCATAGTTAAAAACCACTGAGTCATTAAAACCATCTAGGAGATAGACCCATGAAGCTGAAGAAGATAGCAAAACATGTCGGGGCACTCGGTATCGCCTGCGGCTTAACCATCGCCTCATTCAGTGCAACTGCGGCTGAAACGATTAAGGTCGGCATACTGCATTCACTCTCTGGCACCATGGCCATTTCAGAGACCACACTGAAAGACACCATGTTGATGTTGATTGAAGAGCAAAACAAAAAAGGTGGATTGCTCGGTAAACAACTGGAAGCAGTTGTGGTTGACCCAGCATCCAACTGGCCACTGTTTGCCGAAAAAACCCGCGAGCTGTTAACTAAAGATAAAGTGGCCGCTATTTTCGGTTGCTGGACATCGGTATCACGCAAATCAGTATTACCAGTTATTGAAGAATTGAACGGTGTGTTGTTTTATCCCGTGCAATACGAAGGTGAAGAATCTTCACGCAACGTGTTCTACACCGGTGCTGCACCAAACCAACAAGCTATTCCCGCAGTTGATTATTTAATGAATGACATGGAAGTAAAACGCTGGGTACTGGCGGGTACTGACTATGTTTACCCACGTACCACCAACAAAATTCTTGAAGCTTATTTGATGTCCAAAGGCGTTGCCAAAGAAGACATCATGATCAACTACACACCATTTGGTCATTCTGATTGGCAAAACATTGTGTCCGATATCAAACGCTTCGGCTCAGCGGGCAAAAAGACTGCAGTAGTTTCTACCATCAACGGCGATGCTAACGTGCCTTTCTACCGTGAACTGGGCAACCAAAAAGTAACCGCCGAAGATATTCCCGTAGTCGCCTTCTCTGTGGGTGAGGAAGAACTTTCCGGTATCGACACCAAACCACTGGTGGGTCACTTGGCGGCATGGAACTACTTCATGAGCGAAGACAATCCTGCTAACGCCGCGTTTATCAAACAATGGAAAGCCTTTATCAAAAATGACAAACGCGTAACCAACGATCCAATGGAAGCACACTACATTGGTTTCAACATGTGGGTTAAAGCGGTTGAGAAAGCAGGCACTACCGACACTGACAAAGTGGTTGACGCAATCATCGGTGTAGAAGCACCTAACTTGACTGGCGGCATCAGCAAAATGTTGCCCAACCACCACATCACCAAACCTGTATTGATCGGCGAAATTCAGGAAGACGGTCAATTCCTTACCGTTTCACAAACCGATGGTTTGGTTCCCGGCGATGCATGGTCTGACTTCCTTGACGGTTCAAAAGATCTGGAATCTGACTGGATTAAATTGAAGTGTGGCAACTACAACACCAAAACCAAAAAATGTTTGGGTGCAGCTGCTGCGCAATAATTGTTTAACTTGATCTTTTGATCTGCAGGGTATGGTGGAGCGCAAGTTCCACCACACCCTGAGCACTAAACCCTAAGCACCACGCCCTAAGTACCACATCAAAAATCAAAAAAGATTTACCTAATTATTTTATTTTTTTTTAACAGAGACAAGACTATGCGAAACCTACTCAAGCCGTTGGGAAGATGGCCGCTGCAATTGTTGATAATTTTATCCTTCTGCATTCCAACAACAGTGTTTTCGCAAGACGCTGAACCTACAACAACTGATACCACACTCGTTAACACAACGGTTGCAGCAGATACGGCGCAAGTTACATTCGACACCTTGGTTAAAGACTTAACCCAAGGCAGCCTGCCCAAACGCGCCCAAACCGCAAAAAAACTCGCTCAACTTGACGACAGCCGCGTTGCCGGCATCATTGCTGCACTGCAGCAGGGCTTGCTTTACGCCACCAAATCCAGCGATCCGCTAGTGGCAATTGCCGATAAATCTGGCAACTTTATCAATGCATTAAGCGGCGAAAAAATTACCGCCGATACCAGTACACTTAAACGTGTGCCAATTAACAACACCATGCGCAGCCAGCTACGCACTGTCTTGGCTGCATTGAATTTAAACGATAAAAATCCCGCTATCCGTCTGGATGCGGTGAATCGCATGATTGCCGATGGTGTTGATGCAGACATTATTGCACTACTAGAAACCCGTCAAAAAACCGAACCGGATGACGATGTGCGCACCGCCATTGCCGCCGCGGTTGCCCTAATGAATTTACAAAGCAGCGAACAACAAGTTCGTTTGGATGCAATAAAAATTTTACGCGGCAGCTTGCAACAAGAAGTACGCACCGCGTTGTTAGAGATTGCCACCAACGACAGCGATGAGAAAGTAAAACAACAGGCACAATTTGCATTGGATTCTATTGAAGACCGTATTGCTGCTTTTCGTTTTGCTGAAAACGTATTTTTCGGTTTGAGTTTAGGTTCGGTATTGCTGCTCTCCGCAATTGGCCTCGCCATTACCTTTGGTGTTATGGGTGTTATTAATATGGCGCACGGCGAGTTGATGATGATCGGCGCTTATGTGACTTGGGTTGTGCAACAACTATTTCCTAATCAAATTGCCTACAGCTTAATGATCGCAATTCCTGCCGCGTTTATTGTGGCCGGTTTGGTGGGCATCGCCATTGAGCGCGGTGTCATTCGTTTTTTATATGGTCGACCGCTGGAAACTTTGCTCGCCACCTTTGGTATCAGTTTAATTTTGCAGCAAGCTGCACGCAGTATTTTTTCACCCTTGAATCGCGCCGTGGAATTACCTGAATGGATGAGTGGTTCGCTGGTCATTAACCCAGTGCTCTCTATTACTTACAACCGGTTATATATTTTTATCTTCGGTTTGATTGTTTTTTTTGCGCTGCTCGCCATTCTCAAAAAAACCTCACTCGGCTTAAAAGTTCGCGCCGTGTCGCAAAACCGCGCCATGGCACGTGCGGTTGGAGTGCGCGCAAGCTGGGTGGACGCCATGACTTTTGGGCTAGGTTCCGGCATTGCCG
The DNA here is from genome assembly GCF_000263355.1 of Cellvibrio sp. BR. Taxonomy (NCBI): domain Bacteria; kingdom Pseudomonadati; phylum Pseudomonadota; class Gammaproteobacteria; order Cellvibrionales; family Cellvibrionaceae; genus Cellvibrio; species Cellvibrio sp. BR. The sequence continues at coordinate 512,214 of NZ_JH668203.1, forward strand.
GTATCGCCGGTGTGGCACTCTCGCAACTCACCAACGTCGGTCCTAACCTTGGCCAAGCCTACATTATCGATTCATTTATGGTGGTGGTATTTGGCGGCGTAGGAAATTTGTGGGGCACGCTAGTTGGCGCCATGGGCTTGGGCATTATCAATAAATTTTTAGAACCCTACGCCGGTGCAGTACTCGCCAAGGTTTTGGTATTGGTGTTGTTGATTTTATTTATCCAAAAACGGCCGAAGGGAATTTTCCCGCAGAAAGGTCGCGCAGCGGCGGATTGATTAATCCCCTTCCAACCTCCCCCTTTTTCAACGGGGCGGAGCAAATGCCAACAACCACAAAATTGACGGAATTTTAAAAGAGAGAATCAAATGTTAACCCAACGTTTATTACTCAGTGATCGCGGCGGCATGATTGTGCTGGGCCTGGTATTGCTGGCCATGGTGCTGGTACCGATTTGCAATATTCTCGTGCCGGAAACTTCATCGCTACATGTCTCCACCTTTATGGTGACGCTGCTCGGTAAATTTTTATGTTATGCCTTGCTCGCATTGGCGGTGGATTTAATCTGGGGCTACTGCGGCATTCTGTCGCTCGGCCACGGCGCATTTTTTGCGCTTGGCGGTTATGCCATGGGTATGTATTTAATGCGGCAGATAGGCCCGCGCGGTCAATACGGTGACCCCTTGCTGCCCGATTTTATGGTGTTTTTAAACTGGCAAGAATTGCCGTGGTACTGGCAGGGTTTTGATATGTTTTGGTTTGCCATGTTAATGGTAATTGCAATCCCGGGCCTGCTGGCTTTTGTATTTGGTTGGCTGGCATTTCGTTCGCGTGTGACCGGTGTTTATTTTTCCATTATCACCCAGGCACTGACCTATGCACTGATGCTGGCGTTCTTCCGCAATGAAATGGGCTTTGGTGGCAACAATGGTCTCACCGATTTTAAAGATATTCTCGGCTTTCCTATCGCCGCCAATGGCACGCGTATTTCGCTGTTTTTAGCTTCAGGTTTTATGTTGATTTTTGCCTACATCGCCTGCCGCTATATTGTGACGTCGCGCATGGGGAAAATTATTGTCTCTATTCGCGATGCAGAAAGTCGCACGCGTTTTTGCGGTTATAAAGTGGAATCCTACAAGCTGTGGTTATTTGTATTTTCCGCGATGCTCGCGGGTATTGCTGGCGCACTTTATGTACCACAAGTGGGCATTATCAACCCCGGTGAGTTTTCCCCGCTCAATTCCATTGAATTAGTGGTGTGGGTTGCAACTGGCGGGCGCGGCACCTTGTTTGGTGCAATTGTTGGCGCTTTTACCGTCAACTACGGCAAAACTATTTTTACTTCTTATTCACCAGAGACTTGGTTATTTGCATTAGGCGCATTGTTTGTAATTGTGACGCTGATATTGCCCAAGGGTTTAGTAGGTTTATTTAGCCGTTTCAAAAAAGCACCAGTGAAAACCGACAATGAGAATGTAAAAGTAGATGTCGACAAAAAAGCCGAATCTACCACTGCGACCAAGGAGTCTGTGTAATGAATATTTTTTCACAAGCCCGTCGCACCCTCGGCCAAAGCGACCCCAACTTTGGTGCTCCACTGGACACCACTCACGGTACGATTTTGTATGTAGAAGGCATTACTGTGAGCTTCGATGGTTTTCGTGCACTGAATAATTTAAACCTTTACATCGATGAAGGTGAATTGCGCTGCATTATCGGCCCCAACGGTGCGGGCAAAACCACCATGATGGATGTGATCACCGGCAAAACCAAACCCGATGCCGGCAGTGTGTATTTTGGCCAGCAAATTAATTTGCTGGAGTTGTCCGAACACCAAATTGCCCGCGGTGGTATCGGTCGTAAATTTCAAAAGCCGACCATTTTTGAAGCACTGAGTGTGTACGAAAATTTGGAGCTGGCCACCGCCGCCGACAAACGTGTGTGGTGGACACTGAGCCAACAATTAAACTCCGCACAAAAATACCGTATTGATGAAGTGTTGTTACAAATAGGTTTGGCCGAACACCGCTACAAAAACGCAGGTGCACTATCCCACGGGCAAAAACAGTGGCTGGAAATTGGCATGCTGTTAATGCAAAGCCCCAGGGTGTTGTTGGTCGATGAACCCGTCGCAGGTATGACGGGTGAAGAGACCGAAAAAACCGCTGAATTATTATTATCGCTCGCGGGTAAACACTCAGTGATTGTGGTGGAACACGACATGAAGTTTGTGCGCTCCATTGCACGCAAAGTCACTGTGTTACACCAAGGCTCGGTGCTCACCGAAGGCACTATGGATCAGGTACAAAATGATCCGAAAGTAATTGAAGTCTACCTTGGCGAATAGCAGACAGCGAAGAGAAAACGGTGAATAGAATCGGGATAACCAAATCATGTTGGAAATAAAAAACATCAACCAGTACTACGGCCAAAGCCATATTTTGTGGGATTTGTCGCTCAACCTGAAACAAGGCACCTGTGGCTGTTTGATCGGGCGCAACGGTGTAGGTAAAACCACCCTGCTCAAATGCATTACCGGTTTACTGCCGGTACGCGATGGCATCATCAGCCTCAACGGTTATGACATCAATAAACTCTCCACTGAAAATCGCGCACGTGGCGGTATAGGTTTTGTGCCACAAGGGCGCGAAATTTTTCCACTATTAACCGTGGAAGAGAATTTAAAAATATCGCTCGGCGCACGCAAAGATAAAGCCCGTTTTATTCCCGGATTGATTTATGAATTATTCCCGGTGCTTAAAGAAATGAAACATCGCCGTGGTGGGGATTTATCGGGTGGTCAGCAGCAACAGCTAGCTATAGGGAGGGCATTGGTGCTCGACCCCAAATTATTAATTCTGGACGAACCGACCGAAGGCATTCAGCCCAACGTTGTGCGTGATATTGGTGAAGTGATTCGCAAGCTCAATCGCGAACTTGGGTTAACTGTATTACTCGTCGAGCAAAAACTCCCCTTCGCCCGCCGTGTTGCCGATGACTTTTTTATTATGGAAAAAGGCAGCGTAGTCGCCACCGGCCCTATCGCCAACTTGAATGATGATTTGGTGCAGCGGTATTTGAGTGTGTAAAAATGCATGAGGATTGCTAAAAATAGTGTTTGAAAAAAAGGCCGCGGATTAACGCGGCCTTTTTGTTTATCAGGGTATTGCCGGCACACTAAAGATTCGCAATAGCAGCTGGGTTGAATCGCTATAACTGAGCGCACTGACACGCTGGTTATCCCCCGAGAGCACTAAGCCACGATCCAGCAAATAGCGATAGCCATTTTCAGTCGAAGAGCTGTAGTTGCCCAAATTCTGCCCGGTCACTGTGTTGTACACAAAAATATCCTGCGCATCATAGTAGGCACCTGCACCGCCTACCAAAACTCCATTCCAACCACAAACAACAGAGTTGGGGTAGGCAGTAGCTGGCAAGACTTGCTCCAGGGTTTGACTCACAATGCCGACGCCCGAGAACTCATAAGGCGCACCACTTGCGGTGTACACACGCGAGCCTGCCGCATCCACACAAGCCTGTCCGGCACGCCCTTGGGCGTAGGAAACCGAGGATTTAACAGTGGCTGTTAACGTGCCGTTGCCGCCCCCCAGCGCTGAATAAAAATATTCCATCAGGGAGCCATCGTAACCCGCAACCCAATTGGGGTTTTGGTTGGTAGATATGCTGTAGAAATAGGAGTCGTACCCCCCTTCTACCGCCACTTGCTCGCCTGTGGTCAGATCAAAAATGCGCGTACCGGCCACAAACAAGAGCGGGCGACCATTGGGACGGAAATAGCCGGGCATAAGCACTGTGTGGAGCGAAGACCATTCGGACGGTACCACCCTAAAGCTATTTACCGTGTCGCCAGTGTCCGCGTACAACTCCACCACTTTCAAGTTCACCGGATCGTGCACGTAAAGCTTTGTACCATCCTGACTAATCGCCATGCTGCCAATCGAGCCTACTGCCGGCATATAACTGTGTACCAACGCGCCGCTGAATTGGTTGTAAATATTGATTTGACTGCCCAAACCTATATATACCCAAGGCTCAACGGGGCTCGCGACCATCCCAAAACGGCCTATGCCGGCGATAGCATCGGAAACGCTAAAAGTGGATGCCAGATTAATATTGGCATCGGAGGGATCAGCGTCCAATACCGTTAAACCAACGCGAATCACCTCTTCATTTTCCACGTTACTATCGCTCGAACTTACCCTCACTTCGGCAATATGAGTACCGACAGCAAGAGCCGTTTCATCTGCAGTGAGCACCAGATCTTCACTCGTCAGCCCCGAGCCAGTCACGGTCAACCAAGGCTGATTAGAAACCGCTACCCAGGGAACATCATCGCACCCGATTGAGCTGTTGATTTTGAGTGTGCGAGTTAGTACTGAACGGGATGGTGCGGCGGTAAAGGCAACCCCGAGATTGCTCGCCACCAAACGGTTGGCCTCTTTATTGAAGGTGACCGCCACAGTGCGGGTTAACACCTGGTCGCCAACTTCAACCCGCAATGCAAGGTTGGCGGCATGGGTACCAGAAATCAGGGAGGCAAGTGGCGTCAGGTTAAGGTTTACACCAGCGCCGGTCACTATGCCGCTATTGTTCACGGTGCCGGGGCCGGAACCGGAACTGATTGTCAGCCAATCCCCATTCGCCTCGGTTTGGGCACTCACCGAGTAATCATAGCCATTGACCCCGGTATTAATCGCAAAGCCCAGGTTAGCCTGGGCGATGCCCAAGCCGTCGCTGCCACCCAGCAACAGGTTCTCGCTGGTAACTGTCAGGTTGGGGCTGCCACTACCAAGGTCAGATTGAGGGTGACCTGGTTTTGCGGATTCAAATAATCCTCCAAGCGCAGCTCGGCCGGATAGGTCCCGACGGGCAAACCACTGGCGTTTATCTGCAATTGCAAGCTGCCCGAACCGGTTCCCACCACATTGCTGGTCGTCAGCCAATGCGCATTGCTAATGGATGTCCACTGGGCGTGATCTCCAGCGGTGAAAGGTAACTCCAAACTGCGCTGCAAATTATCTGACCCATAAACGATGGGGTTAGCCTGCAGCTCTTGCGCACGCGTCATGGCCAGTTCAGAAAACTGGATAGGCGCCTCCACAATGATTTTCATAGTGTGGTGGTCAATGTTAGAAAAGTCGTTTTTATCGACCAGGGTAACGCGCCCTGTGTAAGTCCCCTCGGACAACCATAAAGGGTTAAGGCGATACTCAATATTGCCACTACCGCTGCCTTCCGCGTTGTAAATAGATACGCCCGGAATATCGGTAGAAGCCATCCAATTGGTTTGCGCATCACCGCTAAACGGGAGCTCTGCCCGGTAATCCGAACCCGAAAGGCCAGCCACAAAAATAAGCTCATCAGGTGCCGCCGAAAATACCAGCGGTGCTACCACGGTCAGGTTGTATTGCAAACTTGCGCTATTGGTTGCATTGCCGTTTTCAGCAAGTTGCACAGTACCGGTGTAGTTACCGGGCGTTAGGTCGCGAGTATCAACCCCTAGCATCAACTGGCCGCCTCCAGTACCCGTAGGATTGGAGATCACCAACCAGGGAGCCGATGAGGTCGCTGTCCACGCAGCTGTGCTTTTTCCAGCAAACCAAATATCGGCAACCTGATCCCCCACGGGTTTGCCCGCAACGGCGTAGCGCGTTATGGTTGCTTGTGAAAACGCAAAGTTTTCGGTCACCGACAGCGTTACATTCACCACGCGTTTCTGCAGCGGTTTTTCATTTTTGTCGCCGGTTGCGATAGTAAAATTAGCTGAGTAATTACCGGCCGCCATACCCCATGAACTGGCGGAGATATCAAGCGTGTATTGACTGCCACTTCCCGACAATGACACCGACAACCAAGGCACTTCCGACTGGCCTTCATCGAAACCTGCAACCACATAGGTCACATCACTACCGGTCACATTTATTTGAATAGTTTGATTTAAAAACTCGCCCGACCGCTGGCTGTAGGAAAGACTGGACTTATCAAGAGTAAAAGTACCTTTTGCCGTACCCCCCACCAGATCCACCACCCCCTCCATCACCGCCGCCGCACGCGGTTAACACCAATACTGCCACTGACAGTATTACCATCTTGATTGTCGTCATCGTATCTACCTGAATTTATTGTTGCCGTTATTATTAGTTCCCTATCTCCTCTCAAGCGATTAACTACCCTTCGGTAGCAATTGGATCTAACCTGAGTAAAAGATCGCCCAGGCAAATGATTCATGCGCCAAGGCTCGCGCATCATATCGATTGATTGTGCAAAAAAGCTACGGAGACAAAGGCCACTCTGAAATATATTTTCGTCCACCCTGCCAACGCCGTTAACGGCTGGAAAATCTTTACAAATCCAGACTCAACACCTTATACGCTCATTGACTATAAGAGGTATTTAAGGGATGCTATGGCGACAAGTACACAAGTTTTACCAAACCACCAATAACAAGATGAGATCACCATGACTCAAGCAATTGCCCAGGCTGCTCCCACGGCCGCTGCACACAAACTTTCCGTTGTTGAAAAAGTCGGTTACAGCCTCGGCGACCTGGCTGCCAACCTGATTTTCCAAACCCTGGTGACCTTTCTCGCCTTCTTCTATACCGATGTTTATGGCATTTCTGCCGGCAAAGCCGCGATGATCATGGCCGCAGGCGGTTTATTTGGTGCCTTCTTCACCCCGGTGATGGGCATCATTGCTGACCGAACCAATACCCGCTGGGGTAAATTTCGCCCCTGGCTGCTCTGGACCTCCGTGCCCTTTGGCGCCCTTGCACTGCTGGCCTTTAGCACGCCGGACTTTGAAGAAAACGGTAAGGTCATCTACGCATTTGCCACCTACATTTTGCTGCTGGTGATCTACGCCGCGAACAACCTGCCCTACTCGGCGCTGAGTGGCGTGCTCACCGGCAATATGGCCGAGCGCAACAGTTTGTCGGCTTACCGCTTTGTCGCAGTGATGGTGGCGCAATTTATTATTCAAGTATTGCTCTTGCCGCTGGTATTGATTCTGGGCGACGGCGATAAAGCCGTGGGCTTCCATAACACTATGCTGGTGTTCTCCATTACCGGTACGATTTTCTTTTTGATCGCCTTTATCACCACCAAAGAGCGCATCCTGCCGGTAGTAGAAGCGCGCAATAGCATCGCGCAGGACTTATCTGACCTGTTTAAAAATATCCCCTGGATCATCATGCTACTGGTGACCATTCTGGTGTTTGTCACGCTCGCCCTCAAAGGCGGCATGTACATTTTCTACTTTGAAAATTATTTAAGCGAAGCGCACCTCGCACAATTTTTGGATGACATTGGCTTCAATAATTTTATCGCCGGATTAAATGCTTTATTAACAGGCATGGGTCTGTCGGAATTCCAATGGCCGAAAGATGCGCCCACCTCCACCTTCAGTTTATTTAACGGCTGCGGCATCATCATGATGATTATCGGTATTGGTTTCTCCAAAAACCTCGCCGACAAATTTGGCAAACGCAATGTCTTTGCCGCTGCGCTGTTTGTATCTACCCTGTTTGTATTTGCATTTAATTTTTATGCTGCTGAGAGCATCGGGATTGTATTTATTTCGCAAATTCTGCACGGATTTTTCTACGGCATCACCATCCCACTGCTGTGGGCGATGATTGCCGACGTAGCGGACTATTCCGAATGGAAAAATAACCGCCGCGCTACCGCTATTATTTTCTCCGCGATGATTCTCGGCTTAAAACTGGGCTTGACCATTGGCGGCTCACTGGGCGCCACACTGCTCGCCTACTATGGCTACGACGCCGCGCTGGATGTGCAAAACGCGGAAACCATAGAAGGCATTAAAACGGCTGTGAGCGTATTTGCATCGCTGCCCTTCTTTATTGCCGTAGGTTGCATGTTCTTTTATGCAATTAATAAAACCCTGGAATCGCAAATTGAAGCCGACCTGAACGCGCGACGTCAGGCCGCTGGAAGATAATTATTTTCAACTTGATATGAAGAGAAAGAGAGAATTGTATGGCTGAAGAATGTTTAGCACCCGAAGTCGTCGCGGACTACAAAGCGCGCGCCATTTCACAACCACTGGTTGAACACATCTACACCGCCGATCCATCGGCTCATGTGTTTAATGGCAAACTTTATATTTATCCATCGCACGATATTGAAGCGGGCATTCCGTTTAACGACAACGGCGATCATTTTGGTATGGAGGATTACCACGTAATCTCTCTGGATTCACCCGAAGGCCCCGCCGTCGATAATGGCGTTGCACTGCATGTAAAAGATGTCCCTTGGGCAACTCGCCAAATGTGGGCGCCGGACGCCGCGCATAAAAATGGCAAATATTATTTGTATTTCCCGGCAAAACGCGCGGACGATATTTTCCAAATCGGCGTAGCAGTAAGCGATTCACCCACCGGCCCATTCACCGCCGAACCCGAAGCAATGAACGGCAGTTACTCCATCGACCCGGCCGTGTTTGAAGACGACGATGGCAACTACTACATGTACTTCGGCGGCATTTGGGGCGGCCAGTTGCAGAATTATCGCAACAACCAATACGACGCACAGCGCGGTGAACCCGCCGACCACGAACCAGCCCTCGGTCCCATCATCGCGCGCCTCAGCGACGACATGAAAGAATTCGCCGAAACCCCACGGGAAATTCAAATCCTCGATGAAAACGGCAAACCGCTGCTCGCGGGCGACCACGACCGTCGCTTCTTTGAAGCCTCCTGGGTACACAAGCACAACGGCCTGTATTACTTCTCCTACTCCACCGGCAACACCCACTTTTTGTGCTACGCCACGGGGGATAATCCCTACGGCCCCTTCACCTATCGCGGGCAGATCCTCACCCCGGTAGTGGGTTGGACGACTCACCACTCCGTCTGCAAATATCAGGATCAGTGGTACCTTTTTTATCACGACTCGGTCTTATCAAAAGGCATTACCCACTTGAGATCCATCAAGATGGCCCCACTTACTCATAAGGCGGATGGCAGTATTGAAACAATTGATCCCTACCGTTAAGCGGGGATTAGGAGTAGAATGCCGCCACTCGCTGCTTGACGTGGGACGTTCGCAAGAACAACCCTTCAGGTTAAGCGATTGGGGTCGATTTGGATTCGACGCTGGTAACAAAGCCCAAGGTGCATGTCGTGATGACAGCCAATCACGTTAATCCAAAGCTGTACTTGAATAGTCGCAAACGACGATTCTTACGCTTTAGCAGCTTAATCGCTGCTAACGGTCTGTAACAAGGTGCCAGTACCGCGTTAGAGCCCGTCATACAGAACTGGATCGCAGCAAAGTAAGCCTGGTGCGGCGCTGCTAAAACTCTACAGGATCGCGCTTTTCGTCCTGCCTGTTGGGCTGATAAGCGTTAAATTAATAAACGGACCTAAACATGTAGAGCCGAGGATGGAGTGCTGGCGGACGGGGGTTCAAATCCCCCCGGCTCCACCAACTTCCAAACAAAAAACCCGATCAGGAATGATCGGGTTTTTTGTTTCACCATTTAAATATTCGGCGTAATTGCTATAGTCCAAAAATCATTGGATAAAATGTAGCTATAAGTTTTTCGACACGCAGACTATCGCCATGCCTAAAACCTACCAGCCGCCCCACAGCCTCACCCCAACCATGCTTCGCTTAAGCTCAGCTATAAGTGAAGCGGTGGGCCGCTTGTCAGTTTTGGAGGAAGATAAAAATCTGCGGTTACGCCGAGCTAACCGCATTCGCACAATTCAAGGTTCATTAGCAATCGAAGGTAATACATTAAGCGAAGAACAAATTACCGCAATTCTGGAAGGTAAACGCGTTATAGCACCACCGAAAGAAATTCTGGAAGTTCGTAACGCGATTAAGGCTTATGAACAATTTGAAACATGGAAAGCGACCAGTGAAAAAGACTTGCTGAAAGCCCATACTGTTTTGATGAAAGGTCTTGTTGATGATGCGGGTAGTTATCGTAAGGGCAACGTGGGTGTAATGAATGGCGATCAAGTCGTGCATATGGCACCGCCAGCAAATCGCGTTAAAAATTTAATGGGGGATTTATTCGGTTGGCTTGCAAGCACTGAAGAACACCCACTAATTGCCAGTTCTGTTTTTCACTATGAATTTGAATTTATTCATCCATTCAGTGATGGTAATGGTCGCATGGGACGGCTTTGGCAGACATTAATACTCAATCAATGGAATCCACTGTTTGCGAACTTGTCGTTGGAAAGCATGGTGCATGAGCACCAAAGCGAGTATTACCGAGCAATTAACCTCAGCACGAAAAAGACCGACTCTGCACCGTTTATTGAATTTATGCTGCAGATGATTATGAACACTATTGAATCATCCAACTCTTTAGATACCCCCCAAGTCGCCCCCCAAGTCACCCCCCAAGTCAAAGAATTGCTTTCCGCGCTTAAAGGGGAGATGAGTCGTGACGATTTACAAACAGCCTTGGGCTTACAAGACCGAAAATCATTTAGTGGACGCTATTTAAAACCCGCGCTCAATGCGGGTCTAATTGAAATGACAATTCCTGAAAAGCCCAACAGCCGACTGCAGAAATACCGCTTAACGGGAATTAGCCGCTAAACTTGGCAATTCCCTGCCCTATGCCCCAAAGGGCTTTTGGTTTTTGGAGCCTTGATGTCCACCTACACCATCCTCGCTGAGGCTGTTGAATCCACCACTGAAGAAAAGAACAGTGATTTTCTGACGTTTCTACACCCCGTTACTTCCCGTGAAGAAGCGATGTTGCAGGTGGAGCAATATCGGAAAAAATACCCGGATGCAAACCACGTGTGCTGGGCTTATGTGATTGGCAATACGCGGCAGCCGCAAACCCAGGCGTTTAGTGATGATGGTGAACCTTCCGGTACCGCGGGCAAACCGATGCTGCATGTGCTCACTGAACGTGAAGTGGGAAATTCGCTCGCGGTAGTGGTGCGTTATTTTGGCGGAGTGAAATTAGGTGCGGGTGGATTAGTGCGCGCCTATTCTGCTGCGGTTTCTACGGCGGTTGGGCGCGCGCAGTTAATTGCGGTTACACCGAGCATACAGCTGCAGGTCACGGTGGATTTCGCGAAAGAAACTAAAATTCGGCATATAGTGAACCAGTATCAGGGGCATATTTTGCAGGTGGATTACGCCACCCACGTAACACTGGAGATTAGCCTCGCCGCCGCTGACGCCGAGTTATTTTCGCAACAAGTGATTAATGAAACCGCTGGAGATGCTACTGTGCGGTTACTCAGCTGATAAAACCCGTGGTCGCCCGTGCCGCCGTACTGAAGGGAAATTACTGTATGACCAAAGAAATTGAACTCAAAAAATCCAAACGCCTGGCGGTATATTTTTTAGGGTTTGCGGCGTTCACATTTATCACCACATTATTTTTACCTGTTGATCGTTGGTGGGTTGGGTTAATGCGGGCGATATCGGAAGCGGCGATGGTGGGTGCACTGGCTGACTGGTTTGCAGTGGTCGCATTATTTAAACGGGTGCCTATTCCCATTATTTCCGCGCATACCGAAATTATCCCAAAGAACAAAAATAAAATTGCGGAGAACCTCGCACTGTTTGTGCGGGAGAAATTTCTGGACCCGGATTCCATAGTTGCACTTATCCAAAAACACGACCCCGCACAAAAAGCCGCTGATTGGTTATGCGCAGCAGACAACACCAAAAAACTCGGCGCTTATTTAGTCAAGTTAACGGCGGGTATGATCGATTTTATTGAAGATGCCGCCGTGCAAAAATTCATGACCAAAGCCATTCATGCGATGCTGGATAAAATGGATTTATCTACCTCGGCTGGCATGTTACTGGAAGTGATGACCAAAAATAATCGCCACCAAGCGCTGCTCAACGAAGGTATTAACCAATTTGCGCTGATTTTGCGCGAAGAAGATACCCAAGCATTTATTGCCGAGGGCATTATTGAATGGCTGAAAGAAGAACATCCCATCGCGGAAAAAATAGTGCCCTCCGCCTGGGTTGGCAAAGCCGGGGCGGAAATCGCAATTAAAGCAGCGAGCCGGCTACTGAATGAGGTGAACGACAATCAAGAGCATCCACTCCGCTTAAATTTTGATAGATACACACAAGAATTTATTCAAAAACTCAAAACAGACCCGGAGTTTTTTGCGAAGGCGGAAGAAATAAAACACTATTTGAAAAACGATGAAACTTTCAATACGTATATGGGCGCACTCTGGCGCGACCTGAAAGACTGGATCAAACGCGACTGCGCCGATAAAAACTCGGTTCTGCACGCTAAAATTTCCGAGACAGGACAATGGCTTGGCAAAACCCTGGCCGAGGATGCAAGCCTGCGCCAATCGCTCAATTTACACATGGAAGATGCCGCAAAAAAAATGGCGCCCGATTTTGCGCAATTTTTAACGGTACATATACGCGATACGGTGAAAAGTTGGGACAGTAAGGAGATGTCGCACCAGATTGAACTGAATATCGGCAAAGATCTGCAGTACATCCGCATCAACGGCACCATCGTGGGTGGGTGCATCGGTTGCCTGCTGTATTTAATTGTTCACGCGCAGGAGATTTTTCAGTTTGTGGTGAATTAAATCCTGCGCCTGAAACCCTTAAGTTCCGCTGGAGGAAACTTCAATCGGCAGCGATTCAATTGCGCCCCACTCGGCCCAGGAACCGTCGTACACGCGAATATTGTGATAACCGCACAACAGCGCCGCAACGTAACCAATGCAGGCTGTCACACCCGAGCCGCAGGAAAAAATTAATTGCTGATCACCACTGCAGCCAGCCTCCTGAAATAATTTTTCCAATTCCGCACGCGGTTTGAAGCGGCCGTCGCGAATAAAATTGGCGTAGGGAATATTGGCCGAACCGGGAATATGGCCACTGCGTACACCCGCGCGCGGCTCGGGCACCTGACCATTAAACCGCGCGGCGCCTCTGACATCGATAATACAAATATTCGCCTTGCCAATCGCCGCTAATACATCTTCTTTTGTTGCCACGCGGTTGCTTTGCTCGTGCGCACTAAAATCCCCTTCAGGGTTTGCAGTAAGGGTTTCATGAGCAATGGGATAACCACTCGCCTTCCATGCGGGAATACCGCCGTTTAGCAGCAACACATTATTGCAGCCCATCATCGTCAGGTTGAACCACACCCGCGGCGCCGAATAAATGCCGATGTTGTCGCACACCACTATGGTGGAATCATTATTGATGCCCAGTGCTCGCGCTTTGGATTCAAAATCGCGGGCGGATAACAGCGTATGCGGGAAGGGCGCGTCGGGTTTTGAAAAATCATCAATATCAAACAGCCGCGACGCGGGAATAAAATCTGACTCATTCAGGGATTCCGCTGCCACACCCACCGGCCGCAATAGGCAGCAGAGCAATAGACTATTATCCTGTTTGAGGATTTCCTGCAGTTGCGCGGCTTCAATTAACATGATGACTCCTTGGGATAGTGTGGTTTGAGCAGGTTCGCCCCTGCTGCAGGGATTGCGCAAAATAATAACCCATTCGCAAAAAATTTTTATCGGCCTGTCGAATTCCCGTAACCCTGTTCGACTATTTATCAGTAATACCCTAAAACTTCCCAAACAACTGTTCACTGAAGGAGAACAACAATGAAAGTCATGGTAATGGTAAAAGCCTCTGCAGGTTCTGAAGCGGGAAAAATGCCGAGCGAAGCGCTGATGACGGCGATGATGAATTTTAACGAAGAGCTGGTGAAGGCTGGCATTATGGAGTCCGGCGATGGGCTTAAACCCACCAGCCAAGGCGTGCGCGTACGTTTTGATGGCAGCCAGCGTGTGGTCACCACCGGCCCCTTTACCGAAACCAACGAATTAATTGCGGGCTATTGGATTTGGAATGTGAGCTCCATGGAAGAGGCCATCGAATGGGTGAAAAAGTGCCCCAATCCCATGGAAGAGGAAGCATCCGATATTGAAATTCGCACCTTTTATGACATAGAAGATTTTGCCGACGCTGACCCCGAGGGCAAATCCCGCGCGCAAGACGCGGCACTGCGCCAGGCACTGGCGATGCAAAAAGTGGAAGTGAATAACTATTTATTTTTCTCCGGCCGCTGCGATGAAGCGCTGGCGTTTTATCAACAACATTTAAATGCCGCGATTAAATTCCTGATTCGCTTTAACGAAAGCCCCGACCCCATGCCCGAAGGCATGTTGCAAGCAGGCTTTGAAAATAAAGTGATGCACGCGGAATTCAGCCTTGGCAATGCCGTAGTCATGGCGTCCGATGGTTGTAATGATGTGGAAAAGTTCAGCGGCTTTCGCCTCACCTTAACGGTACCGAGCGAAGACGAAGCGCGCCGTATTTTTACAGCGCTGGCCAGCAATGGCGGCACAGTGGATATGCCGCTGATGCAAACCTTTTGGTCGCCGCTGTACGGCCAAGTGACCGATCAATTTGGCGTGGGTTGGATGGTGATGTTGCCGGGTGAAGAGCCAGCGCAGAGCTAATTCTGCGCAGAGTAAATGGGTGATAACACGGGCAGTCTCTTTAGCCGATAAAACCGGCTGAAGAAACTGCCCGTTTTTTTATCTATCGTTTTTTATCTATCGTTTCTTATTAACAGTTTTTTACGCATCGCGTTTAACCACCAGCGTTTCCCACACAGCAACCACAATCAGAATGCCAGTAGTCACCGCACTTAATGCCAATGCAGAGAAATGGTGATGGGTGGCAAGTGGAATGGCACTGCACAACAACAGCAAACCAACCATGTGTGACAAAGGCGGCGTGCGACGGTCATTGGTCACCCACTTAAACAACATGCAGCCCGCTAAATAAAGCGCAGGGCCACCAATAATGGCCGCAATACCCGCAGGGGTTGCATGATCGGGATGCGCAAGCACCAGTTCATCGGCAACAGCGCAGACAATAATCCCGGCAATAATCGGGGCATGCATGTAGGTGTAAGCAAGGCGCGCCTGGCTGCCGGGGTCTGCGGAATGCAGGATGCGATGATGGGCGCGCTGCAAACCGGAATCAAAATAAATCCACCACAGGGCGAGTGAACCAATCACCGCGATTAAAAAGGCGCTGATTACCTCTGCGCTCCATTGTTGCTCCGCAAAGGTGGCGCCCGTCACCAGGAGCGATTCACCCAGCGCGATAATCACAAACAGCGCGCAGCGCTCTGCCATGTGATTGCCTTCCACATCCCAATCGCTGGTGCTGGAACGCCCTAAACCCGGCACCCAAAAAAGCGCGGCAGGCGAAATAAATTCGATAAAAAAGGCGATGCACCACAAAAGCAAACGCTGTTGGCCTTCGTGTAGCCCACCGGCAATCCAAAAAATGGCAGAGAAACACAACCAGATAAAAATGCGCTGAAAACTGCGCACAAAATTCGGTTTGCTGTGGCGAATGGCGTAAAGAAAAAACGCAGTGCGCCCGACTTGCATAAATACGTAAGCACAGGCGAATAACAAACCGCGCTCGGTAAATGCAGCCGGAATAGACACTGACATCAGCAGGCCAGCTAACATCAGCGCAAATAAACACAAACGCACCGGCAGGCGATCCGGATCGAGCCAATTAGTAACCCAGGAGGTGTAAATCCATACCCACCATACGGCGAGCAATAACAACAAATGTTTTAACACACCATCGAGCGTTAAATTGGCCAGCAGGGAATGGGAGAGCTGGGTGATCGCAAATACAAAAACCAAATCAAAAAACAATTCGACCATCGCGACCTTGCCACTTTGGTCGCTGCCTCTAACGCGCAGTAACGACAACATCAATCAACCCTCGCCCTCAATAATGTGAGGCGCCACCATAACAGCCCGCGTGCAGAAGTGGGAGCCACTCAGGTTGTTGCCGCCGGTAGCCCCAATTCCACCAACTCCACCATCGCCTGCAATTCCTGACTGACTGCCTGGGTAGCGGATTGAAGCCGGGACTGGTTTTGAAGTGAGGTTTGATCACTAGCGTTATCGCGCAGCAGTTGTTCGAGTTGTTGCGCCAATTGCTCCAATGTATTCATCCCCAAACTGCCCGCGAGGGATTTGAGCGAGTGCACCTGGTTAAGGGCGTCCGCTGGGTCCTGGGCGATTAGCGCCACTAAGCCGCTAGCCAAACTGGCGCGCTCGGCGGCAAACCGCTCCAGCAGGCGACGGTAGAGGGCGTGGTTGTGCATCAGGTTGTGCAGGGCGCGCTGGGTGTCTATACCGCCGCACTGCAATATGTCGAAGGGATCGGCGGCGGCAACCAAGGGCACAACTTGATGTTGCGCCTGACCCCAGCGGCGCAATACCGCTTGCAGCTGCGCAGGTTCAATTGGCTTGGATAAATAGTCATCCATGCCCGCCGCCAGATAGGCTTCGCGGTCGCCCGGCAGCGCATTGGCGGTAACGGCCACAATCGGGATAAACGTGCCCGCTGCCAGCGCCCGGATGCGCGCGGCAGCTTCTACGCCGTCCATGCCCGGCAGCTGGATATCCATCAAAATCAGCGCAAAATGCTGCTGCTCCACCGCGGCAATTGCCTCTGGCCCCGAGCCGACACAGGTTACTTGCACCCCCATGCCGGTGAGTAGCGACTCAATGATTTCCTGATTGAGCAGGTTGTCCTCCACTACCAGCACCGGGCAAAGCGCCGGTAGCGATTGCTCTGCCGATTGCTCTGTTGATCGCCCCGCGAGCGGTTCAGTTCCGGCGTTGTGAGCGGGTTTATCGAGCGTGACCCGCAAGCGGAAACAGCTGCCCTGCCCCGGAATACTTTTTACATCGATATGCGCGCCCATAAGTTCCGCGAGATTTTTGCAAATGGATAGCCCCAACCCCGTGCCTTCAAAACGGCGCGCACTGGAGCTGTCCACCTGCTCAAACGGTTGGAATAACCTGGGCAACTGCTCGACCGCGATACCTATGCCGGTGTCCTCCACATCAAATAATAATTCCACCTGCTCCGGCCAATCGCGCACCTTGGTGACGCGCAGGATCACCCCGCCCTGATCGGTAAATTTCACCGCGTTGGCGCAAAAGTTAATCAGTATCTGCCCCAGGCGCAGCTCGTCACCCAGCAGGGTTTTAGGGATGGTCGGGTCTATGTCCGCGCGTAGGGTAAGGCCTTTGGCGGCGGCTTTTTCAAAGACCAGATCCAGGGTTTTATCCACCAATTGCTCAACCGCAAAGGGGTTGTTGTCCAGGCTGAGTTTGCCCGCCTCCATGCGCGAGAAATTCAAAATATCGTTAATAATTTGCAGCAGGTGTTCACCCGAACCGCGCATTTTTTCCAGATAAATCCGCAGCCGCAGTTCCGGCCCGCTGGCCAAGGCCACATGGGCGAGGCCGATAATGGCGTTGAGCGGCGTGCGGATTTCATGGCTCATATTGGCGAGGAACTCGGCCTTGGAGTGCGACGCGGCCAGCGCTTCGTCCTTGGCGATCATCAACTCGCGGGTGCGCTCGCTCACCAGTTGTTCCAGATTTTGGTTGACCAGCGCCAGCTGCTGGTTGGCCACCACCCGCTCGGTAGAATCCACCCAGATGGTCGCGATGGCCTGGGGCGATTGACCGCGATGGTAGACCACCGGAAAACGCACTATGCGGTAGTAGCGCGGCTTGCCCTCGGCATCCAGCACTTCGCTGATAAAATCCTTGTGGTAGGAATCGCTGTCCAATTCCCGCTCTGCATCCACCAGTGGCCGCAGCCAGGAGGGAATAGGCAGTTGGTCGATATTGCGCCCGAGCAGTTCGGTTTTGCCCAGCCCCACCAATTCGCAAAACGAGGGGTTGACCACAATGATGTGGTGATTGAGCGAGGTCATGTGAATGGGCGGCGGCAGGTTGTCCAGCAGTGAGCGAAAGCGCCCCTCACGGATCGATAGCCGGCGCCGGTTAATTATCGCCGCGCCGGTGAGCAACACTATCAGCAGGTTGGCGCCAATGCTGAGCGCGACAATAATATTGCGCGAGGCCAAATAGGGCGACATAGCTTCGTGCATGTCCTGCTCGACAATAATGCCCAGCTCCATCTCCTCCAGCCAACGCCCCGCCCCCGCTACCGCCACACCGCGATAATCCTGATAACCCAGGCTGACATAGGCACCCTGGCGATTAATTAAAAAATCCACCATCCGTGTCATTGGGCTTTGGCTGCCCTGCAGCGAGAAGTGATCGGCCATGACCTGTTCGCCCGCTTTGGTGGCCGAAAACCGCGGCGGGGTGACAAATATGCCCTTGCGATCAATCGCGTAAATTTCGCCCGAGGCGCCACTGCGGCCATTGAAAAAAATGGGAAAGAAACTGGATTGGGTGTTAAAGCGCAAACAGAAATAACCGGGGGTAGTGAGGTTTTCATCCAGCGCGATACACATGTTTTGCATAAGTGTACCGGCGGGTTGCGGGCCGCGCGGGCCATCGATAGGGAGCATGGCAGCGACCGGGCGGGAAATGGCCGGGCGATTGGCCAGGGCTTTATCCAATACCTCGTGGGTTTCGGCCAGGCGCACCGGCTGCCGGCGATAACTGGCACTACTCGCTGCGACCAATACCCGCTCGCGATTGATCACCGAATAGCCATCAAAACCCATCACCATCAGCACCGGGTAAAGCCAATCACGCAGGGCGTCGTGGGTGGCGGGGTTGTTCCCCTGCTCCATCAGCACCTGTTTGATCAGTGTGCGCCCCTGTACCGAATTGGCGAGCATATGAATCGCCGCCAAATTCTGCTGCTGCCAAACGTTAATCAATTCCGAGAAGGAGTTAAGCGAACCCTGCAAGTGCTCGCGCACTATGCGCTCCTGGGTAGTGTGTACATGACGCAGGGCAAAGAGGGTAGAAAAAATCAGCAGGGCTATGGCTAGCACTGCTGATAAGAGGGTGGGATTGACCAGCGATAAAAAAGGAAAGCGTTGCGCTACACGAGCAGAGTATTCAGTTATCCAGCGATAGAGGTTTGGCATATGGTGTTTGACTTTGCGCAGCACGTTCAATCCAGCCCAGCAACTCGCGTCCGGGTAATGGTCGCGCCAGCAGGAACCCTTGCGCCTGATTACAACCCAGGCTTTGCAGCAAGTGTAGCTCGGCTTCGGTCTCTACACCTTCGGCCACGGTTTTAATCCCCAAACGGGTGCCGGTATCGATAGCGGATTTCAAAATATTGCGCAGGTACTGGCGCTCGGGTGCACCGTGTACAAAGGAGCGATCAATCTTTAACTCGGAAAAAGGAAAGCGTGACAACTGCTGCATGGAGGAAAACCCCGTGCCGTAATCGTCGATAGAAATACCAAAACCTTTCAAGCGCAAGCGGCTGATAGTGGCGAGCGCGGAGGGTAAATCCACCACCAGCGCGCTCTCGGTAATTTCAAACGTAATAAAATGCGCGGGGATGCCCTGGCGAATTACCCGCTGGATAATTTCATTGGCGAGGTTGAATTCCGCGAGGGATTTGGCCGAGAGGTTAATGGCCACCGGAATATATTGCCCGTGCTCCCACCAGTTATTCATGTCCTGCAGTATTTGCTCTAGCAGCGACAGGGTTAAATCGCCAATCAGCCCATGCTCCTCCGCCAGCGGAATAAACAAACTGGGTGGAATCCAATCGCCTTGGGCATTTTTCCAGCGCGCAAGCGCCTCCACACCGGCGACCTGCATGGTGTTTAAATCCAGCTTGGGCTGGTAAAACACTTGAATATTGGCGCGCTCCAGCGCTTGTTTCAGCTGGGCCAGATCGGGCGCCAAGGCGTTTTTGGTATCCGTGCCGGGCGCCGCAGTGGCAGCGCTGTAGCTACTCAGGGCATCGGCTAAATCGGCGGGGTTAATCGGTTTACGGAAGGCACCGAGCAGGGTAATGCCCAGCGCTTCGGCCATAGTGGCAACGGCGCTAATCAGCACTTCATCGGAACTGCTGGCGAGAATCACCGCCGGTTTATGGGCAAAGGTAGCAATTTGTTGCAGCACTTCTATGCCATCCATGACCGGCATTTCCAGATCCAGCATCATCACCGCAGGCGGTTGGGCGATGCTGGCTAAATGTTCCAGCGCCACCTTGCCGTTCGCCGCTTCAATCACTTGGCTAATGCCAAACGCACTCAAGCACAAATGCGCGCTGTAGCGGTGCATGCTGCTGTCGTCCACCACCATTACCCCACGCTGGTGTAAATCTGCGTGCAGATCGGCTACCGGGCTGAGGTTGATGGATGAGTGCAAAGAAATCATACAAGGCTTCTCGTGATTAAACCGCCAGTTAGCTGGCGATGCGGCCAAACGCAGCGCTGTGCGGAGCAAGCTCTGCGCGCTGCAGGCTAAACGCGGCGCGCTGGGAATTAGTTTCCGCACGCTCGACGTGGTTTTTATTAACAGTAATAGGTTTGCGATAAATAGAGGGGCGCAGTGTATCCACTGGCACCTGTAAACCCTGCAAGCTTTCGCAGTGCCCCAGAATTAACCATCCACCGGGGCGCAGTGCTTGCAACACATTATTCAGTACTTGTTGTTTGGTCGGGTTATCAAAATAAATCAGCACATTGCGCAAAAAAATCACATCGAACTTTTCCTGCTCGGAACGCGGGTGCAGCAAATTGTGCAATTCAAAATTCAGCGGCGCGCGCAGCGAGGGAACAACAGCCAACATACCGTCATATTCGCCAATGCCACGGCGACAAAAACGCTTTAAATAATCTGCCGGCATATGGTTGATGCGCTCGGCACGATACACACCCTGACGCGCGTGTTCCAGCACCTTGCGCGAAATATCGGTAGCCAAAATAGTCCAGTTGCTGGTGCCCAAACAATCCGCCAGCACCATCGCAATACTGTATGGCTCTTCGCCGGTGGAGGCAGCGGCGCACCAAACACGCATGGTGCCGCTACCTTGGCGGGGAATTATCTCGTTGCGCAAAAAATCAAAATGCGCAGGTTCGCGGAAGAAATAGGTTTCATTGGTGGTGAGCAAATCGAGCATGATGTCGCGCTCATCCGCACCTTCGGGGCGAGCAATAAAATTGACGTAGGCGTCGTAGTTGGTGAACCCATAAATCGCCAAACGACGCCACAAACGACCTGTCACCAACGCGGTTTTATCCGGGCCAATCACAATGCCTGCCGTGCGATAGACAAACTCGCGGATCTTACCCAAGGCAGAGGCGCTGATGTCGTTGTGGAAATTCATCTATTCAAACTATCCAAAGTAAAAGGGTGAGCCAATTGTTATGACTAGCAGTGGTTCACAGTGTGATGGTTAGGCAAAAAAGACGTGAGAGTAAAAATACTCAGGTGCTGTGAGGGGAAACCCCTAGAAACCACCAAACAACCCGTATTGCCACTTCCCTTTTTCTGGCTTTGGCACCAACCTCGTTACTTATTGATAAGTGACAAAGTTGGTATCAGAGCATAATTTGCTTTTTAATAACATGGACGAAGTCCGCAAGTGCACGGGAGACCAGAGGAATACCGGAGGGTATATAGTGCACACTGTCTACACTTGCATGGCACCCGGAAAAACTACGGCAGGTATTGGGAATACCATTGACTAAGTTAAATAGTTACTATAGATATAATTTCTTAAAAAAACTAAGAACGAAAAACCAAAAAAACAGGATTTTTAAAATGGAGAATTACAAAAAAATGCTAATAACTATTATTGGTATCGGAGTATTTTTGTTGATAACTGCTTGCTCATTTCCTGGAAACAAATCCAAAATAAAACAACTGCCAGAGCTGGCAAACATTAACACAAAACAACACCATGAAATTCAATCCATCAGCGGCTATCCTGAATCAACACTTTTTCATGTTAAAACTAACAATACCTATATAATAAGCACCCGGCTACGCACTTATGGGTCATTTAATTGGCGACATTATTGGCGAATTTCAGCCAAGGGAGAGCTACTTGAATCGTTTGCCATTGAAGGGCTACATGATTTCACACTCGCTGGAGTTTTATTTAATAAAACTAGCTATATAGACTGGCCTCTAACTGGCGACACACATGAAAAAAAATACCATCAGATAATCAATGGCAACAATATTGACGAAAACACACTGAAAAACTATTTTTCAGAAAGCGAGGACATACTGTGGAATAAAGTATATACAAATAATGACGCCAGAGAGGAATACCATTTATACCTAAAAAAACAAAACCAATGGACTCTAATAATTTCTGATAAAGCTTTATTCGATAAACTGCAGTCGAATTGGCCGTCGATACGCCAACTATCTGCAAAAAACTCCAATCAAGACGAGTCTGTTAGTAACGCTAATCACAAATTACCTGCAACAAAAAAAACCTATTCACAGCAACCCTTAACCACCTTGGATTGGACAGAGGTAGAATTCACTCTCGCCCAACCTACCTTTGGGCCAGTTAATTACAAAGGTTTTAAAAGTGAATACAGTGTAAAACCATCGTTTATGTCACAAAGCGGCTGGACTGGCAGAATCGGAAAGGGTGCTCTTCAGGTTTTATTTGATAATCAGGTTTACGACTTTAAAACGTATATGCGTGAAACGACTCCTGTACACAGTGAATACTCACCAAAAATGCACATATATCACTCTCCTCCAAGTGAAGCACTGACTCCTTTTTTACTTTTGCAACTTAACGCAGCGGGATCAGGAATCGACCGTGACGATAGTGAAGCTGGAATCTATATTCTTCGCAAAGTAAATTCATTCAATTCAAACGACCAATCACCCATCAGCCAGATACAATTTAAAGATTTCCAGATAGCACCTGTAATACGCTGGGTAACTGACACAAATGGATACAGGGAAGATTGGCCTAATAAATTTTCAGCAAAAGATGTGAAATTACCCAAGTCACTAAAAAAATTACCAGCCTATATAGATTTCTATTTTTCACCACCACAATCAATCATAAAAAATTCAACAATCAATTTGATTATTAACGATAAAACCTGGAAATGGGAAAATTCAGCTTCTATTTATGCGACCCTCTACTTTGATCAAAGAGAAATGACAGATGCCATTAGAGAATTGGGGAGCAATAATCTAACGCTTAGCATCAAATCAGAGTTGCAAGAACAATCCATAAAATTAATTATGGCAATTGAGTCCACTGAACGATCCATTCACTTGAAAAAAGCTACGCTGGTTTCAAAATCAAGTGAAAGTTAAAATTTAAAAAAAATAATAAAATTGAGCTGTCATATTGCCGAATAAAAAATATTTACCGCTCACCGCCCAAAAATCACAATAAAATCCCGCATCAATTCCATCGCGGAATTCACGCGCAATTTTTCCATAATGCGCGCGCGGTGATTTTCTACCGTGCGCACACTCAAATTGAGTTTTGCGGCTATGTCTTTGCTGGATAGACCGGCGAGAACTTCGTGCAGAACTTCTTGCTCTTTGGGTGTGAGAAGGGCGATGCGCGCTTCGCGGGCGGCGAGTTGTAGGCGCTGTTGGTGTAACTCGCGGCTGAGGGCGAGTGCGGCTTGTAGTTTTTCCAGAAATTGATGGCCTTGAATGGGTTTTTCGACAAAATCGAAGGCGCCTTGTTTCATCGCTTCCACTGCGGCGCTGACTTCGGCGTAGCCGGTGACGATAATCAGCGGTGGCGGTACCGGGTAGCGCGCTTGCAAGGTTTTGTGTAGCTGCAGGCCGCTCACGCCGGGCATGCGCATATCGGAAATCACACATTCGCAGGGGCGCGGGCTGTAGGCCTGCAAAAATGCCTCGGCGCTGTTAAAACACAGGGGTTGCACCCCAATCGGCTCAATAATGCCGCTCATCAGCTCCAGCGTGATGCTGTCATCGTCGATAAGGTAGGCGGTAGCAAACGCAGCGGTATTCATGTCACTCCTTAGGGATAAACGGCTGGCCGTATTATGGTGCTTCTCATGCCAGAATAGCTGTAAGTGAGTGTAGCAGAGGGCAGCGGATTTCACGGCCAGCGCTTGTATTCGCCGGTCATCTCCGTTAAAAAGCCGCCTCGCAATCTGCGCGCCGCCACTGGATACATTTGCCCCTGAGTTATTTATGAACAGACCTCTCACCCCCGAATACCTGCAGCGTTTTGGTGGCCTGGGCCGACTTTACGGCCAAGCCGCCCTGCCCGCGCTAACGAATGCACATTTTGCAGTGATTGGTTTGGGCGGTGTGGGCACCTGGGTAGCGGAAGCATTGGCGCGTTCAGGGGTGGGCGAACTGACGCTGATTGAAATGGATGAGGTTTGTATCACCAATACCAACCGCCAATCCCACGCGCTGCAATCCACCATTGGCCAATCCAAAAATCAGGTGATTAGCGAACGCCTGCGCGATATCAACCCCGAATTAATTATTCATTCGGTGGAAGATTTTATCGACGATCAAAATATGAAAGCGCTGATTGGCAAACACCACCATGTAGTGATTGATGCGATTGACGCCGCGCATTTAAAAGCGCGACTGGTGGCTTATTGTTTGGCGATAAAAGTGCGCCTTATCACCATTGGTTCCTCGGGAGGCAAACGCAGCCCGCAAGCGGTCACGGTGGATGATTTGGGCCGCAGTATTAGCGACCCGATGCTCGGCAAAGTGCGCACGCAGCTGTATCGCCACCACAATTTTGCGCGCGATAAAAATCGCAAATTTCGCGTGGATGCAGTGTATTCCACCGAACAGATGATTTACCCCAAACCCGACGGCTCGGTGTGTATGGATAAACAAGCATTGGCCGATGGTGTCAAGCTGGATTGTGCCGGCGGTTTTGGCTCCAGCATGATGGTTACCGCCAGTTTTGGACTGGCGGCGGCGAATCGCGCCATTGAGCGTTATTTAACAAAAGTGCTGTAAAAAACTAAGCGCCATTTAAAAAACAGAAACTGTTTAAAAACAACGTTTAATTTCATTTAGTTTTTAAAACCCTTCAAAACTTGATTTCCATCAAGTAGTGCGCGCCATTTTGTTGCACTCCTCACCAATTAAACTAGGCTGAAGACCGGAGTTAGTAATAACCCTTGGAGAAAGCCAATGCAGGACCTGCCCATCGCTGAAGAGTGCGCAGAAAATAGCGCCGAAGACGCCCAACGCAATCAACAACAAAAACAAAAAAAACGCGAATGGCGCTTATTCATTTTTATCATCGTTTTCCTCTTTCCTATTCTGACCGTGGCACTTGTCAGTGCGATGGGGTTTTCTATTTGGTTTTATCAACTTATCGCCGGGCCACCAGGTGCAGGCTAATGAAATAATTTGGCAGAGAGAAATGTTATGCAGAGCAAAATAATTGCTACCGAATTATTAAACGCACCGCCCACACACTTGCATATCGCCAGCTTTATTGCCCACGTGCGCCCCGAAAAAATGGCAGCACTTAAAGTCTGGTTAACCGACCTGCAACAAATGGAAATTCACGCTGAAAATGAACAGGGCAAATTAGTGCTGGTGACCGAGAGCAATAACGAGCAGCAGATTTTGCACTTACTCGATGAACTGCGCGCGCAAGCCGGTGTGCTTAATGCCGCGCTGGTGTATCACGAACAAATTGACCTGGATGAATTAGCCGCCGAGGAACAGCTTTGATGAACATCACCCGCCGCTTATTTGCTAAAGCCAACGCCGCTGCAGTTGCCGCCGCCGCGATTGGTTTACCGCTACCCGCCAGCGCGAGTAATTTAATTACCAATCGCGAACTCACCAACCTTAAATGGAACAAAGCGCCCTGCCGTTTTTGCGGCACTGGCTGCGGGGTGATGGTGGCCACCAAAGACAACCGCGTGGTTGCCACCCACGGCGATGTGAAAGCCGAAGTGAACCGCGGCTTGAATTGTGCGAAGGGTTATTTCCTTTCCAAAATCATGTACGGCAGCGACCGTTTGCAACAGCCCATGCTGCGCATGACGAACGGCGAGTACGATAAAAATGGCGAGTTCACACCCATCACCTGGGCACAAGCCTTTGCGATTATGGCGGACAAAGCCAAAACCGCCCTGCGCGATCACGGCCCCGAAAGTGTGGCCATGTTTGGCTCCGGCCAATGGACTATTTGGGAAGCCTATGCCGCGAGCAAATTGATGAAAGCTGGTTTGCGCACCAACAACCTCGACCCGAATGCACGCCACTGTATGGCGTCCGCCGTGGCCGGTTTTATGCGCACCTTTGGCATGGACGAACCCATGGGCTGCTACGACGATTTTGAAGCCGCCGACGCCTTTGTGCTATGGGGTTCCAACATGGCGGAGATGCACCCGATTTTGTGGAGCCGCATCACCGACCGGCGCATGTCCTTCCCGCATGTGCAGGTGGCGGTGTTATCGCCCTATGAAACACGCAGTTTTGAATTGGCCGATGTGCCGCTGATTTTTAAACCGCAAACCGATTTAATTATTCTGAATTACATCGCCAATCACATTATTCAAAGCGGCAAGGTGAATCAGGAATTTGTGAAAAATCACACTCGTTTTGCCAAAGGGCAAGACGATATTGGCTACGGCCTGCGCCCGGAAGACGAACGCCAAAAAAGCGCCAAAGGTGCCGACAAAGCCAATACCTGGAGCGATATTACCTTTGACGATTTTGCCGACTACGTAAAACCCTACACTCTTGAACACACCGCCAAAGAAACCGGTGTGGGCAAAGATCACTTGCTGCGTTTGGCAGAGATTTACGCTGACCCAAAAATCAAAGTCATGTCGCTGTGGACCATGGGTTTTAACCAGCATACGCGCGGTGTATGGGCCAATAACATGGTGTACAACCTGCATTTGCTCACCGGCAAAATTGCTGAACCGGGCAACAGCCCTTTCTCGCTTACCGGTCAGCCATCGGCCTGCGGCTCGGCGCGGGAAGTGGGTACTTTTTCCCATCGCTTACCCGCGGATTTATTGGTCACTGACCCCAAACATCGCGCGATTACCGAAAAAATCTGGAAGCTGCCCGAAGGCACCATCCCCGAAAAAGTAGGCTTCTCAGCGGTACATCAAAGCCGCAAATTAAAAGATGGCGTGATTCGTTTTTATTGGACCCAAGTCTCCAACAATATGCAGGCGGGGCCGAATATTGCGCAGGAAATTTTACCCGGCTGGCGCAACCCCAATGCGTTTGTGGTGGTGTCCGATGTATACCCAACAGTATCGGCCCAAGCTGCCGATTTAATTCTGCCCAGCGCCATGTGGGTAGAAAAAGAAGGCGCCTACGGCAACGCCGAGCGCCGCACACAATTCTGGCACCAGTTGGTAACGGCGCCGGGTGAAGCCAAATCCGATTTGTGGCAACTCATCGAATTTTCCAAACACATCAAAACCGACGATGCCTGGCCACAGGAGTTATTGGCAAAAGCCCCCGAGTACAAAAACAAAAGCCTGTACGAGGTGTTATTTGCCAACGGCCAGGTGGATAAATTTCCCAACAGCGAACGCGCCGCCGAGTATTTAAATACCGAAGCCGATATGCTCGGCTTTTATGTGCAAAAAGGGCTGTTTGAAGAATATGCCCGTTTTGGGCGCGGCCACGGCCACGATCTGGCCGACTTTGACAGCTACCACGAAGCGCGCGGTTTACGCTGGCCGGTGGTGGAGGGCAAAGAAACGCGCTGGCGCTATCGCGAAGGCTATGACCCCTATGTGAAAAAAGGTACCGGCGTGCAGTTTTATGGCAAGCCAGATAACCGCGCGATTATTTTCGCCCTGCCCTATGAACCGCCCGCTGAATCGCCCGATAAGGATTACCCCTTCTGGCTCAGCACCGGGCGCGTATTGGAGCACTGGCACACCGGCACCATGACCAACCGCGTAGAGGAGTTGCACGCGGCGGTGCCCGATGCATTGGTGTATATGAACCACGAAGACGCCGAAGCGATTGGTGTGCGGCAAGGCAGCGAAGTGCGGGTGATTAGTCGCCGTGGTGCGGTGCGGGTGCGCGTTGAAACACGCGGAAGGGTTAAACCACCGCGCGGGCTAATTTTTATTCCGTTTTTTGATGCAACCAAACTGGTGAATAACGTCACGCTCGATGCCACTGATCCGATTTCGCTGCAAACCGATTACAAAAAATGCGCGGTAAAAATCGAACTGGTAAGCCTGGCCTAAGGAGCAGATGATGAACAAAATAATCGTGTTAGCCACTGCACTGCTCGGCGCCGTTGTTATCGCCAACGTTTCACCAGAGTTACAGGCACAAGATGTAAAAGAGCAGGATGTAAAAACCATTCCCCACGGTGGTGCGAATATTATTTTGGATGCATCAGCACCCGATGGTATTCGCCCCGGCGGCACACTGAGCCAGGATTTACCCGCGCCCAAAATAGCGCGGCAACGGATTAGCGCCGAACCCGCCAACCGCAATTACCCCGAGCAGCCGCCGATGATTCCGCACAACATTCGCGGTTATCAAATCGATAAAAACTTCAACATGTGCCTCACTTGCCACAGCCGCAGCGCCAGCCCACAAACCGGTGCGCCCATGGTGAGTATCACCCATTATTACGATCGCGACGGCCAGGCACTCGCCGCCGTTTCACCGCGGCGCTATTTTTGTATTCAATGCCATTTGCCACAGCACGATGTAAAACCCGCACGCGGCAATAGTTTTAAAAGCATAGATACGATGCTGCAACAACCGGCGGTGGAGTGATTTATGAGTAAAGACGCCAATAAAAAAAGCCTGTTCAAACGCACGCTGGCACTGGTGAAAGAGTACTGGGGCCAGTTCCGTCGCCCTGCCGCTTACATTAGCTTGGGCACCTTGAGCATGGGCGGTTTTATTGCGGGTATTATTTTTTGGGGCGGTTTTAATACTGCATTGGAGTACACCAATACCGAACAATTTTGTATTGGCTGCCACGAAATGAAAAATAATCCCTATCAGGAATTGGCCAGCACTATTCACTACACCAATCGTTCCGGTGTGCGCGCCATGTGTTCGGACTGCCATGTACCTCATGAATGGACGGATAAAATTGCACGCAAAATGCAGGCATCCAAAGAAGTGTGGGGGAAAATATTTGGCACCATTAATACCCGCGAAAAATTTCTCGCCAAACGGCGCGAACTGGCTGAACGGGAATGGGCGCGTTTAAAAGCCAACGACTCATTGGAGTGCCGCAACTGTCACGCATTAGAGTCGATGGATTTCACCCAGCAATCACCGCGAGCACAGGCCATGCACTCCACGCTACTCGCCAGCGGTGAAAAAACCTGCATCGATTGCCACAAAGGCATCGCCCACCATTTACCGGATATGGCCGGTGTACCCATGGTGACCAGCATTGAATTTCAGGAGCCCTGGCAACAATTTATCGCCGAGGAAATTGCAACAACCAATTAATAACCGGAATGTAAGTTGGAATTTTTTAGGTGGTCGTAAATTCGCGCAATAATTGCATTCAAGCCATTATTGCGCGACGGCGTTAAATGTTTTTCCAAACCCAATTCGCGCAACTCGCTCTGCAAATCCAGCCCGATTAATTCTGCGTGGGTTTTACCATTTAACTGCACCAACAACAGCGATGCCAGCCCCTTAATCACACTGCTGTCGGCATCCAGCGCAAAATAATAACGCTCTTGGGCAAGGCTGCAGCCAAGCCATACCGGCACTTCGCAGCCGCGAATCAGATTATCTGCGATGCGTAACTCCGGCTTGGGCGATAACAGCTTGCCCCACTGAATAATTAATTTGTATTGCTGCTGCCAATTCTGCGTCGCGCGCAATTGCGCTAGTGAAATACTGGAAAGATCATCGTGATACTGCACAGGAATAACTCATCAAAAAAAGGCGATTATAAAGCGCTGTTGCAAATTTACCCAAACACAGTCTTCACTGGCTTTAAGAATCTTTACCTTATCGCCATAGGCTTACACAAAAAACTGTGGTTAAAATGCCGCTGGCGATCTGTAACTGCAGGACTCACTACAAAAAATACAGACGCTACCACTACCGAAAACGCCATATGGCACATTCATTACAGCTCTCGCGATTAACGACCACTGCGTTTTCCGAGGGATTTATGAACAACTTTTTCCAGCGCATCTGCCCACCATTTTGGGCTCCACTCACGGCCCTGCTTCTGGCGTTAAGCGTAACAGCCTGTAGCAATAGCACGGCAACATCCACTACATCTGCCACCGCGTCTAGCGCAGAAAAAGCATCGCTGAAAGTTATTGCCTATTACATGGGCGATGGCAGCGACTTGGCGCGGTACGATTTTAATCAGCTGACTCACATCATCTACAGTTTTTTGCATTTAAATGGTAACCAACTCGCATTTGATAATGATAAAGACAAACAAGCCTTTGCGCGGCTAGTTGCACTGAAAAAAGATCATCCCCATTTAAAAGTTATGCTGTCACTTGGCGGCTGGGGCGGCTGCGAAACCTGTTCTGATGTTTTTAACAGCGCCGAAAATCGCGCGGCATTTGCCAAATCCACGCTAAAGCTAATTCAACAACACCATGCTGATGGCATAGATCTGGATTGGGAATACCCCACGGTTCCCGGTTTCCCTGGCCATAAATATGCAGCTTATGACCACGCTAATTTCACCGCGCTGATTCGCGAATTGCGCGCGCAATTGGGCAATCAGTATGAGTTAAGTTTTGCTGCGGGCGGGTTTGATTCATTTTTGGAAAAAGCCGTGGACTGGGCCGCGATTATGCCGTTGCTGGATAATGTAAACCTGATGAGCTACGACATAGTCAATGGCGGTACACCGCACACTGGCCACCACACCGCGCTCTATTCCACACCCGAGCAAAAAGATTCCACCGACAATGCCGTGCAATTTTTATTACGCCAAGGTGTAGCACCGCACAAAATTGTTATCGGTGCCGCGTTTTATGCACGCGTGTGGAAGGATGTTGCAGCCACCAACAACGGGCTTTATCAACCCGGCACCCATATTGAAGGTTATGGTTATAAGGAATTCGCTACACAATTTAGTGCTGCGAAAGGCTATGCGTATCACTGGGATGAGGTAGCACAGGCGCCCAGTTACTACAGCAAACAACAGCAAACCTTCGCGACCTTTGATGACCCGCGCTCACTGAGCGCCAAAGTGGACTATGTAAAAAAATATAATCTCGGTGGCATTATGTTTTGGCAGTTACCACACGACAGCGACAGCGACAGCAATGGCTTGCTTGATGCAATTCATCACAGCGTGCATAAAGTAAAATAATTTACTCCGGCAAACCAAATAAGCGATGCGCATTGCGGGTGGTGACTTCCGCCACCTGCTCAACACTAACCCCTTGCAACTGCGCCAGGGTTTGCGCAATAACGGGAAGATATTCCGGGCTATTGCGTTCACCTTGTTTGCCGCAAACAGGCATGTCCGGCGCGTCGGTTTCCAGCAGTAAATATTGCAGCGGTACCTTGCTAAAAGTCGCTCGTGTTTTTTGCGCACGCTCGTAAGTAATGGTACCGCCCACCCCCAATAAAAAACCGTGTGCGATAAATTGCTGCGCCATTTCAAGACTGCCACTAAAGGCGTGAATCACCCCGCCGTAACGCGGTGGCTGTTGTTTGAAACACGCAAGAATTTCATTGTGAGTTTTTACGCTGTGAATAATCAGCGGCGTGTGAAATTGATTGGCGAGTTCGGTATGCAAACCCAGCAGTTGTTGTTGCAACGCGAGCGGTACCTGAATAAGTTTATCCAACCCACATTCACCCACCGCAACACAATACTTACCTGCGCCGCGCTGCACGCGTGTTAATTCATCGCCCAATAATTGTTTGATCTGCTGCTGTGTTGTTTCATCCAACAGACCCGCACTATTGGTCGCACACCAGTGCTGTTGTTCGATCCAATGCGGGTGAATACCCGCCGCATAATAAAACCCGGGATATTGTTGGCATAACTGTGCCGCCGTTTGCCACTGCTCCGGGCTAACACCGGGAATGATCAGGTGATTAACCCCCTGTCGCTGGCAGTGCGCCCACACGGCCGCACGGTCTGCAGCAAAAACCGGAAAGTCAAAATGGCAGTGGCTATCAACAAAATGGTAGCGGTTATTAAATAGTTGCATGATGTTGACTGTTGTTAGCGATAAAGATGTCACTTGGCAGTGTGGCATAATTTGCGCACTAGCGCCGGAAGCCCACTTATGAATGTAACTGTTTCTATCTTGATTACTGCGGTATTTTTTGCCCTGTCTGGCTGCAGCAGTTCACTCGCGCCCAAACCTGACCCGAGGTTAACGAAGGAGTGCGTTATTTTATTACACGGATTGGCGCGCACCAGCGAGTCCATGGTACCGCTGGCCACACAATTACAGGCGCAGGGTTACAGGGTCGTCAATATCAATTACCCCTCGCGCGAATTTCCTATTGCAACCCTGGCACAAAAAGCTATTCCGCCCGCACTGGCACAATGCCGTGCCGGTGCAGCGCAAAAAATTCACTTTGTGACCCATTCACTGGGCGGAATTTTATTGCGCCAATATTTACACACTCACACGATTCCCGAGCTAACCCGGGTAGTGATGCTCGCGCCGCCGAACAAAGGCAGTGAAATAGTGGATCACTTAAAAGACCTGCCGCCCTTTGCTTGGCTCAATGGCCCGGCAGGCGAGGAATTGGGAACCGACGCGAGCGCTTTGCCCCGCCGTTTGGGCGCGGTGGATTTTGACTTGGGCGTGATCGCTGGAACCACGAGCATCAATTTATTATTGTCGCTTTATCTGCCCAATCCCGATGACGGTAAAGTGTCGGTGGAAAGTACCAAAATCGATGGTATGCGCGATTTTATTGCGCTGCCCGTTTCACATCCTTTTATCATGAAAGATAAAAATACCATCGCACAGGTGATTCATTTTTTAACCCAGGGTAAGTTTTTACACACGCCCGATCGCTAACAGATAACAGGGAATTTTTAACCATGGTGAGTTTCGCCGAACACTCTAGCCTGCCCATTTTTGCCGGACTTTTTGTCCTGCTGGTTTTGCTGCTGACCACAACCGGCTGCAGCACCCTGCGCAACGCCAAACCCTGGCACAGAATTGAACTGCAACAGGAATTTAATGCCGCGCTGATTAAGCAAAACGGAGCATCGACGTACACCTGGAGTGATTATTTACAACAGGAGGAAAAACTTTTTCAGGAACTGAAAACGCAATTAAGTGAAACCGATACCTATCAAGGTTACAGATACGAGCTGGGTTCTCCACTGAATCCGCTCAATCACACCACTAACTGGAATCGCAGTTTTGTTGTAAAACCGGAAAAAATTCGCGCGGGCATTGTTATGCTCCACGGCTTGACCGATTCACCCTACTCGGTGCGTCGCCTGGCGCAGACATTTGCGGCTGAAGGTTTTTTAGTTATTGGCGTGCGAGTACCTGGGCACGGCACCCTGCCTTCCGGATTATTGACGGCAACCTGGCGCGACTGGGCAGCGGCAACCCGTTTGGCGGCAGAGGAATTACACCGGCAACTGGGCGATAACCCGCATTTTTATCTGCTGGGCTACTCGAACGGCGGCACCCTTGCACTCAATTACGCCCTGGATGCAGTGGAAGACAAAAAACTGCCCCAGCCGAAAAAAATTATCTTGCTCTCCCCCATGATCGGCATCAGTGACTTTGCCGGACTGAGCAAACCGCTGGAATTGGTGGGCCACTTACCGCTGCTCAGTTCGCGCCGTTGGTTAAACAAAAGCCCGGAATACAACCCGTTTAAATACAATTCCTTTCCCGTAAATGCCGCTTGGCAAGCCCATCGTTTTTCACGCCATGTGCAACAAAAAATCCAGCGTTTGGCAAGCAAGCAACAACTATCAAATCTGGCGCCGATACTGACTTTTCAATCCATTGCAGACTCAACCGTCAAAACCGCAGCCATTGAACAGCATGTTTATCGCCACCTACCCGCCAACAACAGTGAACTGGTGTTGTTTGATATCAATCGTCACCAAAATTTTTTGCCCATCACCCGCACGGGTGCCAGCCGCTATATGAGTAGCCACTTTGCACCGGCCCTGCGCGCTTATGATCTGGTGAAAATTGCCAACCGTAACAGCAACACCACTGCTGTGAGTGAGTGGCGGCAAGAGGCAGGCAGCCTTACCGAGCAGGAACAACCGCTCGCGTTGGAATTCCCCAATGGCGTATTTTCACTCTCCCACGTCGCCCTGCCTTTTGCCGTGGATGACCCGGTGTATGGGCTAACACCCAACACGGATGAAGACTACGGTATCCGCTTGGGCAGCCTGCATTTATTGGGCGAGACCAAGACGCTGATTATTAATGCCAGCGCTGGCATGCGGCTCTACTGCAATCCGTTTTACCCCTATATGGAAACGCGTATTTTTAACTGGCTCAACCTACCCCGCATTCCCGGCAATTAAGCCGCCGGGTGGCAGTAAATGGGCAAACCCGGTATTTCCGTCTATGCTCAGGGCATAACGAAAACACCACTACGGGAGTACGCATAGGCGACTATGCCCAACGATTCAAAAAATAAGTTCCAACGCGGCATGGTGTATTTATTTGCCATTATGGCGGCTGTGGCTGTTGCGCCCTTTGTTGTGATTCGCTACATAAATGGCGAGTTCCTGAATGCCGCAGTGGATTTGGCGATTGTCATTGCGGCGATGGGCAGCGCGATTGTGACCTATCGGCGCGGAGAGGCGACTACAACAGTCTCGGTGATAACAGCCTTTCTTTACTCGGGCGGCGCGGTAACAGTCACCCATTTAAATGAACCGATTTATGTGTTTTGGCTGTTCCCCTCGATTCTCGCCAACTTCTTTTTGCTGCGCACCAACGCCGCACTCATTGCCAACCTGCTCTGCATAGTGGCGATACTACCTATCGCCGCGCGCCTCGAAACTAACACCGAACTGTTTGCCATGATCGCCAGTTTGCTGATGTGCGGCAGCATGGCCTATACCTTTGCCTTGCTCACTGATCGCCAGCGCGAACTGCTGGAGGGTTACGCCACCCAAGACGCCCTGACCAACCTGGGCAACCGCCGCGCGATGGATGAAGAGTTACGCCTCTGCGTGGAAGATTACGCCCGCGATAATATTCCAGCATCGCTGATTGTGATTGATTTGGATTTTTTCAAAATGGTTAACGACCGATTCGGCCACAATGTGGGCGATAAGGTATTGGTTGAACTGGCAGATCTGCTGACCCGCCGGGTACGTAAAACCGACCGTGTATTCCGTTTTGGCGGTGAAGAGTTTGTGGTGCTCGCGCGCAACACCGTTCTTGAGGATGCATTGGTAATCGCCGAGCAATTGCGCGCGCAAATCGAGAGCGAACTAAAAGACCCGGAGGGCGCTATCACTGCCTCTTTTGGTTGTGCCCAGCTGTTGAAAGATGAGCCCCAGCAAGACTGGTTTGTACGCGCCGATAAAGCCATCTACCAAGCCAAACAACAAGGCCGCAATTGTGTTGTGGCGGCAGACTAGTGGTTGCAAATTAACGCTGGGCGCGGTGTGAGAACTGTCGTCAGCTTTGCGATTCTTTATCCCCATCAAATTCCCCGCTGCGTTATGCTCCCAACTAGATTCAACAACATAATGACATTAATCGTTCATCAGGCTTCTTCATGCAATCACTGATTAGCAACATCATCGACCAAGTGGATCAAGTATTACTGGGTAAGGATCAGCAGGTACGCCTCGCACTCGCCTGCCTGTTTGCCGAAGGGCATTTATTGATTGAAGACCTACCCGGCATGGGCAAAACCACCCTCGCCCACTGTCTGGCAAAAGTGCTGGGGCTGAAGTTTGAACGGGTGCAATTCACCAGCGATTTACTGCCCGCCGATATTCTGGGCGTAGCAATTTTTGAACGCGAACAGGGGGTATTTAAATTTCACCCCGGCCCGGTGTTTACCCAGGTGTTGCTCGCCGATGAAATCAACCGCAGTTCCCCCAAAACCCAAAGTGCATTGCTGGAGGCGATGGAAGAAGGGCAAGTCACCATTGAAGGTAAAAGCCGGCCATTGCCCACCCCGTTTTTTGTGATCGCGACACAAAACCCCTTATCGCAAAGCGGTACTTTTCCGTTGCCCGAGTCGCAACTCGACCGGTTTTTAATGCGCATCTCCCTCGGCTACCCCAGCCCGGCATCCGAGCGTTTACTGTTTGAAGGCGTGGACCCGCGTGCACGTATTCGCGAATTAAAACCACTGGTTAATAACGAGCAATTGGCAGCCATCCAAAAGGCGGTAAAACAGGTGACGGCGAGCGAGGTGCTGCTGGACTATGTACAACGTCTAGTGGCTTTCACTCGCAGCGATGCACGTTTTAGCTACGGCTTATCACCGCGCGGCGCACTGGCTTTATTGCGCGCCGCCAAAGCCTGGGCACTGATTCACCAGCGCGCTTACTTGGTGCCGGAGGATATCCAACAGGTATTACCCGCCGTGGTCGGCCACCGGGTGCGCGGCACCGGCCACAGCAGTGACAGCGATGCACTGGTAAAACATTTGCGCGACAGTGTGAATGTACTGGCGTAAGGGCGAGACCGGCCATGAGCATTAGCACCTACTGGCGCGCCGTCTGGCAGCGCCGCTTTTTCCGCTGGATCGACAAACGGGCGCCGCGTGCACGCCAGATCAGTCTCAACCGCAAAAACCTCTACATCTTCCCCAATCGCACTGGTTTTTTGTATTTGGCGATGACACTGGTGATTTGGTTGCTGGGCACCAACTACCAAAATAACCTGATCCTCGCTCTCGCCTACTTGATGATTAGCTTGTTCGTAGTGGCGATCCATCACACCTTTGCCAACCTGTCCGGCATTAGCGTGCGCTTTATTAGCGCCACCCCCGCTTTTGCGGGCGAGCC
This sequence comes from Cellvibrio sp. BR, assembly GCF_000263355.1. Taxonomy (NCBI): domain Bacteria; kingdom Pseudomonadati; phylum Pseudomonadota; class Gammaproteobacteria; order Cellvibrionales; family Cellvibrionaceae; genus Cellvibrio; species Cellvibrio sp. BR. Next base: position 548,954 of record NZ_JH668203.1, read on the forward strand.
CGCCAGTTTCGTGCTGGAGTTTGAAACGCGCCACAAACGCGGCAGCGAAAATGTGGAGATCTGTTGGCAGGGAGGCGAGCGGCATACTTTCGCGCTCAACCCCGCCGAACCGCAGCGCGTGAACCTGCGTGCGCCCAGCAAAGTGCGCGGTTACCTGCACCCCGGGCGTTTGTTAATCCAGAGCCGCTTTCCGCTGGGCATTATTCGCTGCTGGAGTTGGTTGAACCTGGAGGCGGTGGCGCTGATTTACCCCCAGCCGATTGCTATCGATGAACCCCATCACCAAGCCAGCAGCGGGCGCGAGGAAGGCGGCAGCAGTACACGCGGTGGCGACGACTTCAGCGGCCTGCGTGAATATCAAGCGGGTGACCCCATCAAACACATCGCGTGGAAACAATATGCGCAGAACAAAGGGCTGTTTACCAAGGAGTACGAAGCCTATTTTTCTGCCGACAAATGGCTGGATTGGCACAGCCTCAACCAATTACAGGAGCTGCGTTTGTCTGGCCTGTGTTATTGGGCACTGCACTACGAGCGTCAGCAAATTCCCTATGGCTTGAGTTTGCCCGGCTTGACGCTGGAACCCGCGCTAGGCGAATACCACCTGCAAACCGTGCTCAAGGCGCTGGCGCAATTTAACCTGGCGCGCGAGGCTGGCTATGTGGACTAAACGGCTCGCTCAACCCCGTTCGCAGCGCACCGAATATTTAGCGCGCGACAAACTCGCGTGGCTGCTGGTGATGCAGACGCTATTGATCTTGCCATTGCTGATTAATTTGCCTGCCTGGCTCTGGCTGGTGTGGGCGATAGCGGGGTTTTGGCGCACTCAGGTCTTTCGCGGCCGCTGGGGTGCTCCGGGCGGCACGGTGAAAACCCTGCTTACGCTGGTGTGTGCGGGGGGCCTAATTGCCAGTTACGCCGGTAAAACCGGCACCGACACCATGGTCGGGCTGCTGGTATGCGCCTTTGTACTCAAGCTGTTGGAAGTGAATTCCGCGCGCGATGCGCAGCTGCTGATTTTTATCGGTTTTGTGATTACCGCCTGCCAATTGTTGTTCAACCAAAGCCCCTTGGCAGCGTTTTACAGCCTGGGCTGCCTGCTGGTACTGCTCGCCAGTTGGCGCTCGCTCTACCTGACCACCGCGCAAAGCAATGGCCTGCGGCTGGGCGCCGGGGGGCGTTTGTTGCTGCATGCACTGCCGGTAATGCTGGTGTTGTTTGTGGTGATCCCGCGCCTTGGGCCGCTATGGGCGATACCCAACCAGCAGGCGGCCAAAACCGGTTTTAGCGATAGTCTCTCACCCGGTGATTTGGGTCAGCTCGCGCTTAACCGTGCACCCGCATTTCGGGTGGAATTCACCAACAAAGACGAACCACCACCCGCCAATCAACTCTATTGGCGCGGCTTGGTATTAGACAATTTTGATGGTCGCACCTGGCGCCAACGCGATAGCTGGGGCCTGCCGCCTGCGGCTGAAAACAACCAGCGGGTACTGGAATCGCTGGATTACAGCATCATTATGGAACCCCACGGCCAGCCCTGGCTGTTCAGCCTGATGACACCCCAGCGCACCAGCGCAGTGAGCAACCGTCGCCCCATCCGCATCACCCGCGACCACTTGTTGTACAACCCGGTGCCTGTCGCCCAGCGCCTGCGTTATGAAGTCAGTTCGGCGCTGCAGCTGGAGCCAGTTGCCAAGGTATCGCTCTCCACAGGCGAACGCGCCGCCCACACGCGTTTGCCCGCCAATGCCAACCCGCAAACCCGCGCACTGGCTGAACAATGGCGAGGTGAAGGGTTAGCTGATCAAGCCATTATTGAACGTGCGCTCAGCCTGTTTAACCGTGAATTTACCTACAGCCTGCAGCCACCTGTGCTCGGCCAACACTCGGTGGACGAGTTTTTATTCAGCACCAAAAAGGGCTTTTGTGAGCACTTTGCCAGCAGTTTTAGCGTATTGCTGCGCGCTGCGGGGGTTCCGGTGCGAGTGGTGGTGGGCTATCAGGGCGGACGCTGGAACCCGCTGGAAAATTACCTGCTGGTGAGCCAGTCCGATGCGCATGCCTGGACCGAAGTATGGATAGAGGGCGAGGGTTGGCGCACTATCGACCCCACCGCGGCCGTCGCCCCCAACCGTATTGAACAGGGGTTGGATGACGCCCTCAGCGCCGACGACCAGAACCTGATGAGTAACAACTGGAGTGGTTCATCCCTGCTCTACAACCTGCAACTGCGCTGGGATGCCGCCAACTTCGTGTGGCAGCGCTGGGTATTAAATTACGACAGCGATGCGCAGGAGGGGCTGCTCACCCGCCTGCTCGGCGGCACCGAAGTCTGGCGCATTACCCTTTGGCTCGTGGGTTTGGGATTAGCAGCGGCAGCACTGGCCGCTTGGGCACTGCTGCGCAGCCACGCCCGCCCCGCGCTGCGCGCGGAAATTCGCGCTATTCAATCCCTTGAACGCAAGCTCGCCCAACTGGGTTATGTGCGCGCAATGGGTGAAACGCCGGGGGATTTTATTGCGCGGGTGATTCGCAGCGAGCCGCGCTGGCAAGCCAGTTTGAGTATTATCGCGCGCCTGTTTGAACAGATCGCCTATCGCCAACAAACCCAGCAACTGGCGCAATTGCAGGAGAAAGTCCGCCGCTTTCCCTTCTAGATATTAAAACAAGACATAAAAAAACCGCTCGCTGAATTCTCAACGAGCGGTTTTTTTATGTGGTAAAGAAAATTAAGCGCGGTTTTTTCTTCTTACCAACATTAAACCCAAGATGCCGATAGTCAACATAACCAGTGAGCTGGCTTCATTAACACTCGCGCGTGCCGTTACCACTACGTGGTCAATAAAGTTGCCGTAGGTGCCATTGGTCAGGGTAGAAAAAGTCAGCACACTGGTAGCTGCACCGGCAACAAAACTACCTTCAAATTTTGACCAAACACTGGTGGTGTGGTTGTCCAGAACCAACGCGAGGTTTGCTACGGAGAAGGAGAATGCCTCAGTGTCGTTTTGACGCGCGCGGTAAAAGAATGACACGTCGTAGGTTTGACCGGCACTTGTCGCCAGATTTTGGAATATAGAAAAAATGGCACCGTTGTAGGGGTCAGCATTTAATTCGATGTGGTTTTTACCGTCAGGAGCTTTTACACCACTCATGCCATTCCAAATCTCGATGCGGCTGCCTTCCCAACCATTTACGGCGCTCGCATTAAACGCTTTCCAGGAACCAGCGTTCACGGCGTTGTCTTCAAAACTACCGTTAACAATCAAATTAGCTTGTGCAGAAATTGATAAAAACAGACCCGCCAGCAATGCAAATACAGGAACAGAAATAACGCGTTTTAACATGATGGAATCCATTGATAAGTCAGTGAGGTTGGCTGGTTGTTTTAGCCTAGCCATTGTCGTCTAAATTAGCAATTATCAAGCCACACATGCAATTGCGATATAAATCAATATCATGCTGATAACCAAATCACATTAAAAATAGAATAGTGTAAAAAAAGCCGTCAGCTGCCTGGTTTTTAGGTCGCTATCGATATGGATTTTGGCGACGCAGGCTGTTTATACTCGCGCCGCGACAATTCCCCTAACGCCAGTGCGCTGAACACCCTAAGGAAGCACCATGAACACCCTCTTGGATAGCGACATTTCTGGCGCTTATAAAGACCCCCTAAATAGCACCCCTAGCAAACGTCAAAACCTTGTCGATAAGCCGCTGACAAATATTCCGACACTGACTAAAAACGTGCAAAAACACACTGTCGTTATTATTGGCGGCGGCCCCGCTGGCAGTGTGGCGGCCACCCGCCTGGCGCAAACCGGAGTGGATGTGCTGGTGTTGGAGCGCGAGCAATTTCCGCGCTTCCACATTGGCGAGTCGCTGCTGCCCAATGGCAATCGCATTTTGCAAGCAATTGGTGTGTGGGACAAAATCGCTGCCGCCGGTTTTATCGAAAAACGCGGTGCGCAATTTACACTTGCCGATCGCTCACGCACCGTGCGCAACGTGTTTGCCCAGGGCTGGGTGAAAGGGTTGGAGATGACCTATCAAGTCGAGCGCGCGCGTTTTGATGAGATCCTGCTGCGCCACGCCGAAAGTTGCGGCGCGCAGGTGTGGGAGCAATGCCCGGTCACCAAAGTGACGCGCACTGAATCCGGCTGGCAGTTGGAAGCCAGCCGCGCTGGTCAACCGCAGGTCATCAATGCCGAGTGGGTGATCGACGCCAGCGGCCGTCACTGTGTCATGGGCCGCGCCATGAAACTCGCCAAAGCCGCCTTGCCCTACCCAGGGCGCATGGCCGTGTTTAATCACTTTGAACATATGCAGCGCGATAGCGGTGAACCGGCGGGCGATGTGATTGTGCTGCGCCTGGAACAGGCCTGGTTTTGGGCGATTCCCATATCCCCCACCGTCACCTCCGTGGGTGTAGTGCTGCAAAAAAATGGTGGGCGCGAAAAAGACGAGAGCTGGGAGCAATTATTCTGGCGCAAAGTAAAAGAGTCGCCTTTTTTAAGCGATGCTCTCGCCCAGGCCAAACCCTTGGGTGAATACCGGATTGAATCCGACTACAGCTTTTCCCACGAGACCTTTGGTGCCGAACGCTGCTTATTAGTGGGCGATGCCGCCAGTTTTATCGACCCGGTATTTTCCTCCGGCGTATACCTCGCACTGGAGTCAGGTTTACTCGCCGCCGACCAAATAGCAGCGCAACTGAAAGTCAAGCTACCGCTGTTAGCCGCGCACCGCGAAGCCAGGTTATACACGCGTTATACCAAAACCCTAAAGTCACAAATTGGCACCATGCGCCAATTGATCGATGCCTATTACGACAACAGCGCCTGCGAAGTCTTTATGTCGCCGCGCCCCACCTTGAGCTTGCCCCAGGCGATCAACTCCGTGTTGGCTGGCAGCCTGAAACCCGGTTTTGCGGTGCGCTGGCGCCTGTGGCTATTCCAACAAATCTGCAAGCTGCAAAAAAAGCGGCCGCTGGTGCCGCCAATTGAGTGGCGTTCACCGGGTGACAGCGCAGCCACTCGCAGTGCAGAATCACCGCACTAATTTTTTGGCCAGCGCCAAGGTTTTCCCTATCCGGCTCGTCCAAGCAATATGACCAGCCTTGCACTCCCCAATACTTTTTCTGACCGCCATGGAAACGCTATGACTGATGCGGATCACCCGGCGCTTATCCGCCAAGCCCAAGCGGGCGACGGTGCAGCTTTTGCGCAATTATTGGCGCAGCATTACGACACTATGTTCCGTTTTGCCTTCCGCTGGTGTGGGCACCGCAGCGATGCAGAGGACATTACCCAGCTCGCCTGTATCAAACTCGCACAATCGATTAACCAATTTCGTTTTGAAGCGGCGTTTAGCAGCTGGCTGTATCGACTGGTGATTAACTGCGCCAAGGATTGGTACAAGAGCCAACGGCGCCACCAGCATGACAATATCCACAGCTGGAGTGAGCCGGAGCAAGCGCCCGAGCACTACGCTGAAAACACTATTTATTTGCAGCAATTACTGCGTTTGCTTGATCAAATGGCCGAGGGGTTCAAAGAGACTGCACTGCTGGTGCACGGCGAGGGTTTAAGTCACGCCGAAGCGGCTGAAGTGCTGCACCTGAAAGAATCCACCGTCTCCTGGCGGCTGCATGAAATTCGTAAACAACTCAAAGCGCTGCAACAAACCGGCGATGGTAGTTGGGAGCCTTCCCCATGAACAAAAAGCCTATGAACGAAGACGATTTGCAAAAACTGCTACAACAGCAACCGCCAGCACCGGATGCCGATGCCAAGGCACGTCATATGGCGGTAGCGATGGCGGCGTTTAATGCGCAGCACACTAATGAACAAAACATCGCACAGGACACTATCCACAACATCAATCACAACAGCGAAAAAAAAACGAATATCCTCCAAGGATTTTTACAGCGCTTGCGTCTTACCCGTGACACCAACCATCACGGGAAAAACACTATGCGTGCTCCAACATTTGAACAACGCGCCTTCTGGCAAAAACCAGCATTAATCTCCGGCATTGCCGCCTCCAGCCTCGCGGTATTGGCAGGGCTGACATTTATGCAGCACTTGATGATTAATTCTGATGAGCAGGAATTAGCGGCGCGGATCGCACAAGAATCCCACACCAAGAATGTTCCACTGAATGTGCAACAACCCAGCGCTGATCTCACCCTTGAGGAATCCGTCGTTAGCGCTAATAGCGATTTAGCTAAAAAACAGGCAGTAGCAGAACACGAGCAATTGGCGCGTAGCAAAATGGTCGCCGTTCAGTCCCAAGCGATGATGGAACAGCAGCCCATGGCGCTCTCGGCACCTGCTCCCGCCTATGCAGCAGCAGATATGATGAGCCAACCCGCGCCGGAGTTTCGCGACCGGTTTAGCGATGTGAATGAAAACGGGGTACTCGCGGTAAAGAATAATCCGGTATCCACCTTTTCCATCGATGTGGATACAGCGTCCTATAGTTTTGTAAGGCGCATGCTCAATAACGGCCAGCTGCCGGAGAAAGATGCGGTGCGCAGTGAAGAGCTGATCAACTATTTTGATTACGCCTACCCCCTGCCCACCTCTAAAAAAACGCCCTTCACCACCACCGTGAGCCTGGTGGATTCTCCCTGGACCAAAGGCAACAAATTAATTCACATTGGCATTCAGGGTTATCAATTAACAGCGAGTGAAATTCCGCAATCCAATTTGGTGTTTTTGTTGGATGTGTCTGGCTCGATGGATGAACCGAGCAAATTGCCGCTGGTAAAACAATCCATGGGCTTGCTGCTGGATACCCTCAAACCCGACGACACTATTGCCATAGTGGTTTACGCCGGTGCCGCCGGCACTGTATTGGAACCGACCAAAGTTAAAGAGAAACAAAAAATTCTTGCGGCATTAACAAATTTGCAAGCAGGTGGCAGCACCGCTGGTGCCGAGGGTATCGCCCTCGCCTACCAATTGGCGGAGGCGAATTTTAATAAAAACGGTGTCAACCGCATTATCCTCGCTACCGATGGCGATTTTAATGTCGGCCAAACTGGCGATGAAGCACTGCAGGACTTTGTGGAGCGCAAACGCGAGCAGGGAATTTATTTATCGGTGCTGGGTTTTGGTCAGGGCAATTATCAGGATGCCCTAATGCAGACCCTGGCACAAAACGGCAACGGTACCGCCGCCTATATTGATACGCTCAGTGAAGCGCAAAAAGTATTGGTTACTGAAGCTACCTCCAATTTATTTCCGATCGCGCAGGATGTAAAAATCCAGGTGGAATTTAACCCCAATACCGTGAAGGAATATCGCCTGATCGGCTACGAAACCCGTGCCCTTAAACAGGAAGATTTCAACAATGACAAAGTGGATGCCGGTGAAGTAGGTGCAGGCCAACGGGTAACAGCGATTTATGAAATCACCCCCGCAGGAGCGCAGAGTGGGTTGCTGGAAGAAAGCCGTTATCAACAAGAAACCAAGGTTGATACCAAAACAAGCAGCGAATATGCCTTTTTACGTTTGCGCTACAAATTACCGGGCGAAACCCAATCGCAATTGCTTGAAACCGCTATAGAAAAAAATGTACTGCCGGATGTAAATACTACCTATCAACAAGAAGTAAATTTCTCCATCGCTGTGGCCGGTTTTGCGCAGCTGTTACGGGGCAGCAACTACGCCGGTGATTTTACCTACGACAAAGTAATTGAACTGGCGCAAGCCAATAAAGGCAAAGATGAATACGGCTACCGCACTGAATTTGTACAGTTGGTCAGAAAGGCAAAAATTGCACAGTAGCGATTTTTTCACCTACAAATAAATTATCGAAAAAGAAAGTATCGACAAAGAAAATATCGGTAACTAAAAAGCACGACAAAAAAGCCGCCGCTCAGTGAATGAACGGCGGCTTTTTATTGGCTGCACCTTGTGATTGAGGGCAGTAAAATTTAATGCACCGTAAAACTCTCACTCACTTGTTTCAGCAGCACATGTTGCACGGCAAACTGCGAAGCCAGTGTCCAGGCATAAATCACATAAAAGTGCTCCGCCGTCTCAAGTGTAGTAATGACGTAAATAATCTTAATACCATCCACCTTGGCAGCGAGTGCAGCCTGCTGTGCAGCCATGCCGCCGATATTGAGTTTACGCGGCGCTTCTTGCACATAAAATTCCTGGGTGGATTTTTCCAACCCCTGCGCAATTAATTCGCTGTAGCGTTGCAAATCAAAAGTGCCACCAAAATCAGTTTTATTTTCACGCAGCACCACGGCGTAAACATTTTCACGCAGATTCGCTACCCCAATCGCCGCTTCGGGATTCAACCGGCGCTCGCCTTTCCAGCTAGACGGGGTGGTCAGTGAAATAGTTTTATCGTCGCTGTAAGTGCGCAAATTAGTGAGTAAACCGGTAGCAGGCTCCTGCTGTTTATCGCCGCTTGAAGCCTTGGTGTGCTGCGTATTTTCCGCCGATGTTACAGGCGGTTGGTTTTTAGCGCGGGCGGCATAATTCTGGTAGGCAGGCAATGCCACGGCTGCAATTAACCCCACTAACCCAAGCAGTGCAACGCCCACCACAATTCTCGTCAGCCACACACCCGAGCCATCAGCGGCAAGCACTTTGGTAGCGGCGGCTTCCGGCACGGAGGGCAATTCTGTGGCAACCTGAGGCTCAACACTTATCACCTGAGGCGCAGCAACGGGAGGTGCAAGGGGTGCAGGAGTTGCGCCGTGATCGATAATTTCGCAGTAGCCGCCAGCATTTTGAATGGCGGTTTGGTATTTGGCGGCGGTTGTTGCATCCACACCGGCTTTTACTAGCGTGCGCGTTTTGCGCAGCATTTTTTCGATGGTGGGAGCATCTTTTTTGAAGAGTGCGGCAAGGTTGCGCACCAGTGTTGCTCTATCAAAACCGGCGCGAGGTTCGGCCAGCAGGTATACATCCAGGCGTTTTTCAGTCATGCGCGCACCCTTTTGATAACCGGCGCGACATGTATGCTGACACCGGAGGCCCCTGTGTCAGCGTGGTTGTCGCGCCAATTTATTATTGAGGCGCCATCTTAACTTTTGTAAGGCATAGCTCCAAGGTAATCCTTTTTACCCACATCCACGCCGTTGTGACGCAAAATCGCATAAGCAGTGGTGATGTGGAAATAAATATTCGGGATTGCATGTTGAATCGCAAACTCGGTACCGGTCAGATATTTACCTTCCCAGCGCGGTTGGCTGATATGGCGCTCGGCAGCACCCTCAAACTCTTCCGGTTTAACACTGGCAAGGTAATCCAGTACCGCTTGGATACGCGCTTTTAATTCCGGCAAGGTGGTTTCTGTATCGGCATGTACCGGTGCGGAATCCACTTTACCAATCAACCGCGCCACACCTAACTTTGCAGTGTCACACGCGATTTGCACCTGGCGGATCAAGTTGAATTGGTCGGGTGCAAGGCGCGAATTAAGCAACACAGATACATCAAATTTTTTCGCTTCAGCTTGTGCAGCGCCTTTATCGAGTATCGCACTGAGGTTATTGAGTGCTTTGGTAAATTGCACCACGGTAAGTTCATAAAACATGGCATTCTCCTTTGAATGACGGGGGCTAGCTTGAGGGATATTACGCATTGCGGTTTGCACTTAGTGGGGTTCTAGCAGGGACTATTCAATCCACGGGGGTGTAAATAGCGCGGTAAAAAAACGCAAATATTGGCTCATTGCTTGCATTGCTTTTATTTCAGCCAATATAGTTAGGTCTCATTCATCAAGGACTTAGCTGCTTATGCCACATGACATTAGCCTAATTACCACCATTGCTGCCGGCCTTGGCCTGGCGATGATCCTGGGGTTCGTCGCCGCGCGCCTGCGCTTGCCGCCACTCATTGGCTACCTTGTGGCCGGTATTATTATCGGCCCCTCCACCCCCGGTTTTGTTGCCGATATGGCACTCACCGCCCAGCTCGCGGAAATTGGCGTGATGCTGCTGATGTTTGGTGTTGGCCTGCATTTTTCGATGGGCGACCTGATGGCCGTCAAACGTATCGCCGTACCCGGTGCGATGCTACAGATCACCATTGCCACTCTACTCGGTGCCGGTGCTGGCTACTGGTGGGGCTGGGACCTGGCGCAATGCCTGGTGTTTGGTTTATCGCTCTCCTGTGCCAGTACGGTAGTTCTGCTCAAAGCGCTCGAAGCGCGCGGGCAAATTGAAACGCTTAATGGCCGTATCGCTGTGGGTTGGCTGATAGTGGAAGATCTGGTGATGGTATTGGTGTTGGTACTTCTGCCAGTGATCGCGGGCATCTTGGGGACTATCCCCGCCGCCGATGGCCACGCCCCAGCCGCCAACGACCAGCATATCGCCGTCACACTATTGATCACACTGGGCAAGGTTGCCGCGTTTGTGGTGTTTATGCTGGTGGTCGGCAAGCGTTTGCTGCCCAAATTGCTTTGGTGGGTGGCCGGCACCGGATCCCGGGAATTGTTCAGCCTGTGTGTTATCGCCACTGCCGTAGGAGTCGCCTATGGTTCGGCGCTGCTGTTTGATGTGTCCTTCGCGCTGGGTGCTTTCTTTGCCGGCATGATGTTGCGCGAGTCGGAATTCAGCCACCGCGCCGCCGATGATTCCCTCCCCCTGCGCGATGCCTTTGCCGTATTGTTTTTTGTGTCGGTCGGCATGCTGTTTGATCCGCACATTCTGCTCGACGAGCCACTAAAAGTGCTCGCCGTCGTAGCCATTATTATGTTTGGGAAAACCATCGCTGCAGTCGCACTGGTACTGGTCTTTCGCTACCCGCTCAACACCGCATTGATTGTCGGCGCGAGCCTGGCGCAGATTGGCGAGTTTTCTTTTATTCTGGCGGGCTTGAGTATCAGTTTGGGCTTGATGGATATCCAGGCACAAAACCTGATCCTGGCCGGTGCCCTGGTTTCCATCGCCCTTAACTCGTTAATGTTTACGCTGCTGGAACCGCTGCGCAATTGGGCGCTCAAGCATTCGGCCTTTGCGCGTAAATTGGAAGTGCGCGATGACCCATTGGCGGTACTGCCGATGAGCACCGACGAAGTTTATCTCTCCGGCCAAGTGGTGCTGGTGGGCTATGGCCGGGTGGGTCGCCGCATTGCCAAAATACTCGACGAGAAGCAAATTCCTTATGTTGTGACCGAAGCCAATCGCGCCATCGTTGAAGAGTTGCGCGCGAAAAATATTCCCGCGGTGTGCGGCGATGCCGCTGACGCGAATGTACTGATTCAAGCGCATATCGCCAAGGCAGGCATGTTGGTAGCAGCAACATCCAATACCTTTCATGTACGCCAAATGGTGGATATTGCGCGCAAATTGAACCCCAAAATTGAAACCGTCATTCGCACCCACAACGAAGAAGAAGCCGAACTCTGGGTGAAAGAAAATATCGGCCGGATATTTTTAAGCGAACAGCAATTGGCAGGTGGTATGGCAGAACATGTACTGCAACGGATGGGCAAAACCATTACCTCGCCCAGCCACTAACCCCAACCGGTGCTGGTTCGACTGCCCGAACCAGCACTCTTGACGCTGCAGCTAACGCGATAATTGCCAAGCGCGATACCCACTCCAACCCGCCATAAACAATAGCCACATACCTACCCAGAATAATCCCCCGCTAATAATGTGATTGGCGAGGCCGAGAAACTCCAGCCGCTCTGTTAATGGGTTATGGGTATCCACCACAATCGTCTCCAACCGGCTCAGCCCGAATAACAAAGCCGCGATGACAAGGTTAATGAGCGCATCAATTATCAACTTCGGCACAGTCCAATAAGGGTAGAGCAAATTCCACAGGCCAAAACCGAGCGAGGCGATAATCGCCAGTGACAGCAGTGGAATCGCGGTTTGTACTTCCGGGGTAAAACCGATGGTGAGCCCGGCAAGCTGTGCGGAGGGAAGCCACAAGGTGTAATTCAGCAGTAACAAAAAGAACAGGTCGCTGGTGAAATCCACGCTTTGCTCACAGCTGCTAATACGCTGCCAAGGGCGACTCACCGGTGGCAATTTCTCGGGCGACCAACACTGGTAGGGCTTAAACAAGGGTTTGCCACCGGGTGGATTGCTGAATACATAAAATACCCCGGTAATCACCGCAAACGTGATCAATCCTTTCATCACTAATCCATGCAAAAAACCAACAATATTGATTTGTCCCGAGCTGAGAAAACCAATACCGAATTGAATCAAACCGAGCATAAACACCAAAATCAGTCCGTAATGCAGCGCTTGTTTGTACAGGGGAAACAGGGCGGTGGTAACCAGCTGTTGCGGTGGTAGAAAACTGGCCGCCACTTGTTGTGGATGCCCCAGCGCAACCAAAACACCAGAGACTTCTGCCGCTGTCGGTTCGCGCCCCAACTGCTCGCGCAGCGATTCCAAACTATCGAGCACATTCGCGCGCAACTCACGGGTAATCTCCTCGCGGCGACTCTGTGGCAGGGCTTGCGCTACCGCGCCCATATAGCGATCAATCAGTTCCATGTTGCACCTCCAAAATCTTAGCCAGATGTTGATTCAATTCCTGCCACTCGGCGCCCAAACTTGCCAGCAACTCAGCACCCTCGGGCGAAAGCTGGTAATAGCGGCGCTCGCGTCCTTCCCCCTGTTGCCACTCGCTGGTCAGCAGGCCCTGCTCGGCCAAGCGGCGCACCAGTGGGTAAAGCGTGCCCTCGTCTATATCAATGCCCGCCTCCTGCAATTGTTTGCGCAGCGAGTAGCCATAGTGGGATTGGCGCAGGGAACCCAACACAGCTAACACCAAAATTCCCCGCCGCAACTCCTGTCGCAACTTCTCCAAATGTTCTTCTGCCATAACGACTCACCATTACTGTGCGATACACAGTAATTACTATGCGCCGCACAGTATAAAAATACAAGCCGAAGAAAGCATATTTTTTAAGCAACCATGGCGTTTTCACAAACGCCAGATAGTAAAAAAGCAGCCGAAGCTGCTTTTTTGATCTGTGTGTTTTTTAACCTGCGAAAATAAACACCGAGCTGTTCCTACTGTTCCGTTTGCCGTCGCCGCTGTTTTTTCTCGGCTGCATTTTTCTTTACGCTGTCGCGCAGGCTCTGTTCACTTTCAAACAAACGGTCAAAGCGCATTTTGGGATTATCCCAACTGCCTTTGATGGTGTAACTGACGCTGGTGGCTTGATCTACCTGTTTCTTGAAGAGTTTGCTGACCAGATAAATACCCGCCGCTGCCGGCAACCCCGCCGCCAATGCGGCATAAAAAGTCACGTTACCTGCCACCGGCAAGGCCGCTACCAAACGGGTATTAAGTCGCTCACGGCGCAGGTCGATGGTACCTGCCATTTGCATACCACTGGAGGGCGTTGTCACTACCAGCGGCTCTTCAAATACCAGGGTGCCCTGATTAAAACGCACTTTGCCGGTGATTTCGTCGTAGGCCAAGCCACTTTTATACAGATCCGAAAAATCCAGGCGCAAGCGGCGTGCAAGGGAGTCAAAATTGAGCACCGACATCAGGCGTAAAATACCTTCGCCCGCACTGGCATCGCGTTTAAAGCGGCCATTCTCCATGGCGATGCTCATTTCCCCACCGAGATTCAACAAGCTGAAATCCTGTGGTGATCCAGGCCAAAATAGGTCGGCCTCATAGCTGGCTTTGGTGCTGTCCAGCATGTCGGGTTTTTGCCAATCGCGCAGTACCGCCCCTATATCACCCGCACTCAAACGGCCGATGAAACGGGTCTGCACGCCAACGTCGGTGTTTTGCCAAATCAACCGCGCACCGGCAGATTCCGGCTCCGCCGGGTTGTCGTCGATACCGCTGACGGTAACGCCGCGAATGGTGCCGCGAATATTGTCGATCACCACCCCACGCTGGTCCGGGCGCAACTGCAGCGACCAGGTGCCGTAATCTTTATCGTCCAGCAACAGGGACTGCACGCTGATATTCGCCAGCGGCAACTTGCGTGGATCTATGACTTTTACAACCTCCGCCGGTACTTCCACTGCTTGAGCCGGTGCCTCAGCATCCGTGGCAACCACGGGTTTGCTCAAACCCAGCTCCACCGAATTAAGCGAAAGCCGGCGCAGATTTACGTCGATGGGTACAAACGTACTGGTCGGTACAAATACATCACCCTCTACGACCGGATTCTTAACTGCCAATTGCCAACCGGCTTGCACTGGCATGGCGGTAACCGCCAGATTTTCCAGCGTCATGGGCCCAAGCTCGTACTCCCCCAGCACCAACTCCAGCAAAAAAGGTAAACCGGCGATTTTGCCTACCGCATCGGCAGCACTGGCAAGTGACTCGCTGTCACCGTAGGAGTGAGTTGATAGCGGGCGAACCACAACCGGCGTGAGGCGCTCGGCATAGGCGAGGTAGCGAGCCTGTACTGCTTTCCAGGCATCTAGATCTATGCCCGGTAAGAAGCCGGAAACCAGAAACTGCGCCTTGTCACCCAAGCGGGCATCGGCCGCCAACGCGATATTGGCATTGAGCAGTTGATTATTATTACCTCTGTCCATGCGCAACAGGGCTTGCACATCCTGATTGTAATCGACGCGAATTTGCGATTGTTTTTCCTGTAACCAGAGGGAGAATTTAAAGGGGCGCTCATCGCGCGCGCGCTTGCCATAAGGTGCGGGTAAATCAATGCCAACACCCGCCAGGTTGGAGCTAAGGGTCACGCGCGCAAAGGACTGGGCTGCAAATTCACGCGGGCTCAAGGTATTCAGCGGGTTATCGTCGGCCACGCCGGGGCGAACCAAGTGGTTCAACTCTACCCGCGCCTCGTAGGGCATTAGCCCTTCAAAAAACAACGCTTCAGGGCGTTTACTCCACAGTGCCAGCTGCTCACTATCCACCTTGCCTTGCAGGTCGATAAGGGTTTTATTGGCGCCTTTGGTTTTGTCGCTCGCCAGACTTAGTTGCAGCGGCTCACCAAAAAACACGCCTTGCAAGTCTTTACTGGCAATACCACTGGTGCTGTTGTAGCTGATGTGGCCACGTAAATCATTGACACTCAAATTGAGATTCTGCAGCTCAAACAGCGGCGCCTGCAGATCTACATCTACCTGTTGGCGGGCATCGGCGGGTTTATCCTCGCCGCTGCCGAGTGGGATATCCAAATCCAGACGGGCGAGCATGTCGCCCTGCATCGACCAGGAGTCCATGCTGCTGCCCAGGTATTGGCGCAACTGACCCTCGCGCAGCACACGAATGCCATCGCTGGCCAAACCGCTGATTTGTCCATCCACTTGCAACAGGGAGCCGCGCCCCTGCACACGCGGGTTCACTTTAATTACCCCATGCTCAACCCGGCTATCCAGCACCTTGGCGCTGTCCACCCTCGCATCCACATGAACATCACTCACCGACAGCTGCCCATTCACCTCGCTCAGGGCTGGCCAGCCGGGATGATAATCGAGCGCGACGCCGTTCAGGTTCAACGCCAGTTGGGCAGTGCGCGCCTGGGCATTGCGAGTATTGAGCGTGCCGCGATACATAAAGCCAACCCGGCTGGCGATGCCAGGATTGCTCTCGCCCAAACTCTCTGCCAACCATTTGCGCAGCGACTCCGGCAGGGTTTGCGGGAGATAGGTTTTATAGCGGCTGGCACTGACGTTCTGGCCGCCCACTTGCAGATACAGGTCGATATCGCCGGTATTACGTTTCCAGGGCAACCCCAACCACATGTAACCATGGGCCAGTTCGTCGCCCTTTTGAAACTCCAACAGCCCGCTGTTGACGTAAATCTGATTCTTGTCGCGCTGTAAATGCCAGGCGATGTGGCCGCGTGCGCGGTCATAATCCATGGGCTCGGCAAAGGTAGGTGAATAATGCATGGAAAAACCGGAGCGACTATCGAGCGCTACAAAACCGGTTTTTTGCCCCGTTTGCAGGTAACCATCGACCCCGACCAGCGCTGGCATTCCACGCCAGGCCCCCATGGCGACCTGATGCAAATTGGCGCGCAGTTGCCATTCGGCGGGAGTGTGAATAGGCAAACTCAGCTGGATATTACGCAACTCGCCACGCGGAGCAAGGCTGGTCAAGGCATCGGCCAACACACCTTGGGGCAGCACCCCGGAGCGCGCAAATAATTGGTTGAGCCGCGCCAAATCCAGACGATCCATATTCATCGTCAGGGGTTGCTTGAACCCGCTGGACGAGAAAGCGATATTGGCACCGTCGATTTGCTGATCCTGCACCACGGCTTTGAGCGCCTGCAGGCCCAAACGCCAAGTACCGCCCGGCAGCCAGTGGCCCGTCAGCTCGGTGCTGAAATCATCCAGTGCCAAACGGCGCTCAGCGAGCGGCACTGACAGCCGCTGCAAGGCAAGACGCCCGCTCAGGTCATAACCCGCCCCCTTGGCGCGGCTTTCAAACCAGATATTGGCATCCAAACTGCCCTCGCTTTGCAGTACCGATTTGCCGGCACCGCCGAGTAGAAAAGCAGTTGCTGCAGCAACGGGCTCGCCGGTAGGAAAGCGGTTGAGCTGTAAATAACCCTTGCTGCGAAAACGTTTGGACTGGCGTGGATCGCCCTGCCCTTCTACCACCAGATACACACTGCGCGGCTGCTCATCCACATCAATCTGCAGCGCCAGACGATGAAAATCGCCCGCACTTTCAAGCAGTACATAAGGTGAGTCCAGCAGCATTTGTTGCCCGCTGGCAAAGGCAAAACGAAGGCGGCTGCTCTGCAATTCAATGCGCGTGGAGAGCAGCAGCATATCGACCAGACTATTGAGATCCGTGCCCTTGGCCTCGTCATCCTTAACTTCTGGTAACCCGGCAATGCGCCAGAATCCCGAATCGGTCTGGACAAAGTCCATATCAACCTGATTGAGGCTGAGATTGCTCCAAACCAACCGGGCATTGCGCAGGGATTTGAGGATATCAAAGCGCATCCGCGCTTCAGCAACCGCCACTATGGGCAGGCCGCCATGGCTTTGCATGCGGAAGTTGTCTACTACCAGACTGGGTTTCAGCCCGTTCCATTCGGCCTGGATACTACCAATCTCTACCTGGGCATTGAGCTTATCGGACAGATAACCGGCAATCCCCTGATTGTAGTCACCCAACAAATGGGAAAAGCTGCGCCCGGACTGCACCACTACCGCTAATAGAATCAGCGCCAGGGCAATCAGCAGGTAACACCATTTCACCAATTTATGTAAGGTGCGTTTCATTACAGCGATGTTTCTCAGGGTAAAAACCAGGGTAAGGGACAGGTAAAAGCGCTAGTGGAACAGGTCACACCAACACAATATCGTACTGCTCCTGATGGAAGAGCGCCTCAACCCTGAATTCGATAGTACGGTTAATAAAGGCTTCCAAATCCGCCACGTAAGTGGCTTGTTCGTCGAGCAGGCGATCCACCACCAACTGCGACGCCAACACCAAAAACTTCTGATTGTCATAAGTGCGCGCCATGCGCAAAATTTCGCGGAAAATCTCATAACACACAGTTTCCGCCGACTTCACCTGGCCGCGCCCCTGACATACCGGGCAAGGCTCACACAACAGCTGCCCGAGTGACTCGCGGGTGCGCTTGCGCGCCATCTCCACCAAGCCCAACTCCGAGACTCCGGTAATACGGGTTTTGGCGTGATCTTTTTCCAGCGCCTTTTCCAAGGTACGCAATACCTGCCGCTGGTGTTCGGCATCCTTCATATCAATAAAATCGAGAATGATAATGCCGCCCAGGTTGCGCAAGCGCAGCTGGCGTGCAATCGCAGTCGCCGCTTCCAGATTGGTTTTGAAAATCGTCTCTTCCAGGTTGCGATGCCCGACAAACGCACCGGTGTTGACATCCACCGTGGTCATGGCCTCAGTCTGTTCGATAATCAAATAGCCGTTGGATTTGAGCGCAACCCGCGGCTCCAGTGCACGCCGAATCTCCTCTTCCACACCGTAAAGTTCCAGCAGCGGGCGATCGCCACTGTAAAGCTCGATCAACTCCACTAACTGGGGTGCGTATTTGGCGGCAAACTCCTGCATTTGCTGCCAGGTCAGGCGCGAATCCACCCGCACCCGGTCGATAGGCGCGCGCGCCATATCGCGCAGGGCGCGCAGATAGAGCGGCATATCGCGATGGAGTTCCGCTGGCACCCCCAAACCGGGCAACTTTGCACTTAAATCCTGCCAAAGCTGACATAAAAACGGAATATCGGCATTGATGGCATCGGCATCCGCGCCCTCAGCAACGGTGCGCACAATAAAGCCGCCACTAATGCCCTGCCCGCTCACCGCCGTTTCGACTGCCTGGCGCAAACGCTCGCGTTCGGGTTCATCCTCTATACGGGTAGACACACCAATATGAGAGGAGTTGGGCATGTACACCAAGTAGCGCGACGAGAGGGTCAAATGGGTGGTTAAACGCGCGCCTTTGGTACTGATCGGATCTTTGGCCACCTGTACCAGAAGTGTCTGCCCCTCGCGCACCAGAGTGCGAATATCAGGCGCTTCACCCCGCCGCACTTCACCTTCGGGCGGCTCAGGCATCATGTCCGCGGCATGGATAAAACCGGTGCGTTCAAGGCCAATATCCACAAACGCCGCCTGCATACCCGGCAGTACTCGCACGACTTTGCCTTTATAGATGTTGCCAACGTAAGTTTCGCCGTGGCTGCGTTCGATGTAGAACTCTTGCACTACGCCGTTTTCCACCAGCGCGACCCGGGTCTCGACCGGGGAGACGTTAATCAGAATTTCTTCGCTCATGATGCGCACTCCGCCGCTGCAGGTGTCCACCAGGGCACCGCAAATTCACGCAACAGCTCGCAGGTAGCCTCAATTGGTAAGCCCACCACACAGGAATAACTACCGCGGATTTCCTGCACAAATACCGCACCCAACCCCTGGATGGCATAACTACCGGCCTTGTCCTGCGGCTCACCGGTTTCCCAATAGGCGGCAATCTCTCTATCGCTAAGTTCGCGAAAAGTTACATCGGTGGTGGACACACGGAGCGCTTGTCGGGTGGACGAATGGAGGGCTACGGCGGTAATCACTTGATGGGTGCGGCCAGAAAGCTGACGCAACATTGTGTGGGCATGATCTTGATTGAGGGGCTTTTCCAGAATTTTGCCATCAAGCAAGCCGAGGGTATCGGCGCCCAGCACAGGAGCCAGTGGAAGTTGCTGCTTAAGCAACTGGGCAAAACCGGCAGCGGCTTTTTCACGCGCCAAGCGCTGCACATAATCCAGCGCCGTTTCACCCGGGGCGGGCTGCTCAGGAATAGAGGCATTAATCACCGCATGAACAACACCAATCTGCTGCAATAGCTCACGCCGACGGGGCGATTGGGATGCCAGATACAAGGAAGGAACAACTGCATTCACCCTGAATTCTCCTGCTATCACCGTCGTGGGTGATATAAATTATTCGTTAACCGGCAGCCTTGGCAGCTAGTGATGATAGCGATGCGTCCAGCGGCTCAGGGCGCCATAACACAGCGGCCACATCAGCGCGCTGGTGATGGCAGGATATAAAAACTGAATACCGGAAAGTGGGCGACCAGCCATGCCCTGCACCCAATTATCGGTGAGCTGGGCGATACCAACCAATACGAAAATCCAGGTGGATTGGCGCCAGATAGAAAAGTTGCGCACCCGCTGGTAAGACAAAATACAAATGTAGGCGACAATCACCAGCCCCAAACTGTGCTGGCCAAAAGGTACACCTTCAAGTAAATCCTGGAATAGGCCAAGTAAACACAGCAGCGAAAAGCTCACCGTGAGCGGCATGAAAAAAATCCAGTAAATCGCTACCAGCAGCACAAACTCCGGGCGCAACCAACGCAGGTTCATCGGCAAGGGGTAAACCGACAACACCAGAGCAACCAGAAAACTGATGCCGATAGCCAGGTACAAATTAACGCGGGAAGCAGGCATCAGCGCGCTCCACCCTCATCTTCCGGGAGAGATAAAGCACCAGGGACAGTGGCACGATCGCGGTCTGCAAATACCAGTAATAAGTGACGGCTGCGATCCAACCGCGCCATGGGTTTGGCGACAACCGTTAAGAAGGCTTTGCCTGGGTCGCGCACTACATCTAATACTTCAGCCACCGGGTAGCCAACAGGGAAGCGATCCCCCAAACCGGAGCTGACCAACAAATCGCCAGCGCGAATATCGGTATTGGCCGACACATGGCGCAAGCTCAGGCTGTTGAGATCGCCGGTGCCTTCGGCAATGGCACGCACACCGTTGCGATTCACCTGCACCGGAATCGCGTGGGTAGAGTCAGAAATCAGCAATACGGTGCTGGAATGCTCGGCCACTTCTGTTACCTGCCCCATCAAACCAAAGGCATCCAGTACCGGCTGGCCTTTAAAGGCGCCGTCTTTGCTGCCGCGGTTGATAATCACTTTATGGCTGAGCGGGTTGGGCGACACCCCGATCAGTTCGGTAATCAGCACTGTATCTTGCAGGGTTTCGCTGGCATTGAGCAATTGACGCAAGCGCACGTTTTCGGCAGCGAGCGAAGCCAGCTGTTGAAGTTTGCGCTGATGAATAAGCAGCTCGGTTTTCAGTGCCTCGTTTTCCAGTTTGAGGTCAATCTGGGAGACAAAGGTGTCTTTGCGCCAATCATTGACACGGCTGGGCACATCGGTGAGTTGATAGAAAGGAGTAACCAATTGCGCGAGTTTTTCGCGCAAGGGTTCAAGGCGATCGGTATAAAGCCCTACTACCACCAGCACCATCATGATCACAATGAACAGAAAGGCGCGACCAGCGGCAGAAGAGTCTCGATTAAAGAGCGGTTTAATGGCGATATCTCCTGTGCAAGTGGAGCGCTAGCGCCAACTGCGCCAGTCGCCCCGCTGTTATCAGGACGAGAGCAAGTCGATATTGCGCTTGTCATTCATTTCCAGCGCAATACCACCGCCGCGCGCCACACAGGTCAGTGGCTCTTCGGCGACAATAAAAGGCAAACCGGTTTCGTTGGACAGCAAGCGGTCGATGTCACGCAGCAAAGCGCCACCGCCAGTTAATACCACACCGCTTTCGGCGATGTCTGATGCCAGCTCCGGTGGTGATTGCTCCAGCGCACTTTTTACTGCCTGGACGATACCCGCCAGTGGGTCTTGCAGGGCTTCCAGAATTTCATCGCTGCTCAGGGTAAAGCTGCGCGGTACACCTTCAGCCAGGTTGCGGCCGCGCACATCAATCTCACGGATTTCGCTGCCGGCAAAAGCACAACCAATTTCTTGTTTGATACGTTCAGCGGTGGCATCACCAATCACGCTGCCGTAGTTGCGACGTACGTAGTTAACAATCGCTTCATCAAAACGGTCACCGCCAATACGTACGGAATCGGAGTAAACCACACCATTCAGGGAGATAACGGCAATCTCAGTGGTACCGCCACCGATATCCACCACCATCGAACCGTTGGCTTCAGAGACTTTCAGGCCAGCGCCAATCGCTGCCGCCATAGGCTCTTCAATCAAACGCACTTCGCGCGCGCCAGCACCCAAGGCCGATTCGCGAATCGCACGTTTTTCTACTTCGGTAGACAGACAAGGAACACTGATCAGTACACGGGGAGAGGGGTTAAACCAGGAATTTTCATGAACCTTGCGGATAAAGTGTTGCAGCATTTTTTCGGTGACCTGGAAGTCGGCAATTACACCGTCTTTCAGAGGGCGGATAGCGGTGATGTTGCCCGGAGTACGGCCCAGCATACGTTTCGCTTCAACACCCACTGCTTCGACAATCTTGGTGCCGTTATGGTGACGAATCGCCACTACCGAAGGCTCGTTCAAAACAATACCGCGACCGCGGACATAAATAAGGGTATTAGCGGTTCCCAGGTCGATAGACAGGTCGTTGGAAAATGCTCCACGCAAAAGTTTCATCATGACAAGACGAGGCCTTAAATAAAATGTGTTGGAATGGATGTTCGGTAAAGTCAGCCGTTGTAGACAGCAATACTGAAATAATCTGTGCCAGCGCTGGCGACGGCGCGCTCCTGGCTTTTTTATCCTATGGCAAAACGCCAGATTCCTTGATCGATCAGCCCGCTCGGGGCGGTTCCCTGCAAAAAAATGTAAGCGCGCAGTATATGTGAATTTTTGTTTTTTATCCGAGCCGTTTTGGCCTTAAAAATAAAAAGTCTTCATAAAGATATACATGGCGCACGAAAGTTCACTTTGTTTCACAATATTGGACACTTTCTGCCTGTTTTTTGCGCAAGCCCAACAAGGCAGGCACAGGGATTTAGAGGTGCGCGCAAATGTGGTACCTTGAGCGCCCATTTTTGGCGACTTACCGCAGGATAACTGCCGTTTGGCCGCACTTTCGCTTTTTTATCTGCTGGAGCTAATACCACCATGGCTGTAGACCGTTCCGATATCGCCAAGCTGGCCAAGCTGGCGCGTATCCAGATTACCGATGAGGCCGCCGATGAAGCGGCAAAAAGTATTTCCGACGTGCTGGCTCTGGTCGATCAATTGCAAGCCGTCAATACCGATGGCGTTCTGCCCATGGCCCACCCACTGGACGCCGTTCAGCGCCTGCGCGCCGACATAGTGACCGAACCCAATCAGCGCGAAACCTTTCAGGCGATTGCACCAGCCACGCAAGATGGCTTGTATCTGGTGCCACAGGTTATCGAGTAGCGACCAAGTAAAGAAATAGCTCGCTCCCTCTTACAAAAAAATCTCAGGAATTTGCAATGCATCAATTCACCATTGCCGAACTGGTAAAAGGCCTGCGCAACAAGGACTTCTCCAGTACCGAAGTGACCCAACATTATCTCGACCGCATTGTGCGTCTGGACCAAACCTACAACAGCTATATCACCGTGACGCCTGAGCTGGCGCTGCAACAAGCCGCTGCTGCCGATGCACGTTTAGCCGCAGGCAACGCACCGGCACTCTGCGGTGTACCCATCGCACACAAAGATATTTTTTGTACCACCGGTGTGCGCACCTCCTGCGCCTCCAAAATGCTCGATAAATTTATCGCGCCCTACAACGCCACTATCGTTGAAAATTATTTGAATTCCGGTGTGGTGATGCTGGGCAAAACTAACATGGATGAATTTGCCATGGGTTCATCCAACGAAACCAGCTGGTACGGCCCGGTAAAAAACCCCTGGGCGACTGATTGTGTTCCCGGTGGATCATCGGGCGGTTCTGCTGCTGCAGTAGCCGCACATTTAGCACCGGCGGCAACCGCATCCGATACTGGCGGCTCCATTCGCCAACCCGCCGCCCTGTGCGGATTAACCGGTATTAAACCGACTTATGGTCGCGTATCGCGCTGGGGCATGATTGCGTTTGCCTCTAGTTTGGATCAAGCGGGCATTTTGTCGCGCACCGCTGAAGACGCTGCGATTTTGTTAAACGACATGGCCAGCTACGACGCCAAAGATTCAACCTGTGTTGAGCGCGACGTACCGGATTACACCGCCGATTTAAACAAGCCATTAACCGGCATGCGGATTGGCGTGCCCAAAGAGTATTTTGGTGAAGGTTTGAATCCAGAAACGGCGGCGCTGGTTGAAGCGGCGATTAAAGTCTACGAAAGTTTGGGCGCAACACTGCACAGCGTCAGCTTGCCGCACACTCATCTCGCCGTACCTGCCTACTACGTGATTGCACCGGCAGAATGCTCCGCTAACCTCTCGCGTTTTGACGGCGTGCGCTACGGCCATCGCTGTGAAAACCCAACCGATTTAAACGACCTGTATATGCGTTCGCGCAGTGAAGGTTTTGGCAATGAAGTGAAACGCCGTATTTTGGTAGGCACCTATGCCTTGTCGGCTGGCTATTACGATGCCTATTACAGCAAAGCGCAAAAAATTCGCCGCTTGATCAAGCAGGATTTTATGGATGCCTTTGAACAGGTGGATTTAATTATCGGCCCCACCTCGCCATCGCCCGCATTCCAATTTGGTTCCAAAACCAAAGACCCGGTCGCCATGTATCTGGAAGATATCTACACCATTGCCACTAACCTCGCAGGCTTACCCGCGCTGTCAATTCCCTGCGGCTTGGTGGATAACAAACCGGTTGGCCTGCAATTGATTGGCAACTTCTTCGCTGAAGGGCCGCTGCTTAATGCCGCACATCAATTCCAGCAAGCAACCAACTTCCACCAACAAACCGCCCCTGGCATTGAATAAGAAAGAGGAGAACAAAAATGCAATGGGAAACCGTAATCGGGTTGGAAGTTCACGTACAGCTCGCGACCAAAACCAAAATCTTCTCCGGCGCCAGCACTGCATTCGGCGCTGAGCCAAATACCCAAGCCTGTGCTATCGACTTGGCACTGCCCGGCACCCTGCCCGTCGCTAACGAACAAGCCTTTCGCTTCGCCACCATGTTTGGTTTGGCGGTGAACGCAGAAATCGGCAAGCGCTCAGTGTTTGAGCGCAAAAATTATTTTTATCCCGATTTGCCCAAAGGTTATCAAACCACACAACTGGCAGAGCCAATTGTCGGCGCGGGCTTTGTGGATTTGGAATTGGGCGAAGGCCGCACCAAACGCGTTCGCATTCACCACGCACACCTGGAAGAAGATGCAGGCAAATCCCTGCACGAAGATTTTGCTGGCATGAGTGGAATCGACTTAAACCGTGCGGGCACACCATTGATTGAAGTAGTAACGGAACCGGATATGCGCAGTGCCGAAGAAGCCGTTGCCTTTGCCAAAAAATTGCATTCCATCGTTACCTCGCTGGAAATTTGCGATGGTGAAATGAGCCAGGGCTCAATGCGTTTTGACGTCAATATTTCCGTGCGCCCGAAAGGTTCTGAAAAGCTCGGCACCCGCACTGAAACCAAAAATTTAAACTCATTTAAATTTATGGAAGAGGCGATTGCGCTCGAAGTTGAACGCCAGATTGATGTCCTCGAAGACGGTGGAAAAATCATTCAGGAAACTCGCCTCTACAACGGCGACACCAAAAAAGCCCGCTCCATGCGCAGCAAAGAAGACAGCAACGACTACCGCTACTTCCCCTGCCCTGACCTGTTGCCGGTAATTCTGGATGATGCCTACATCGAATCTGTACGCCAGCAAATGCCAGAGCTGCCAGAAGCCAAACGCGCGCGCTTTGTCGAGCAATATGGTTTGAGCAGCTATGATGCAGGTCAAATCACCATGGATAAATTTACGGCGGCATTTTTTGAAGCTTCAGCGGCAATTTCCGGTGAAGCCAAACTCACCGCTAACTGGATCATGGCTGACCTGGGCGCTTATTTAAATCGCACCGAACAGCGCATTGACCAATCGCCAGTAACACCAGAACTGCTTGCTGGTTTGGTGGTGCGCGTAAAAGACGGCACTCTCTCCAGCAAAATCGCCAAACAGGTTTTTGAAGCGATTTGCAACGGCGAAGGCGATGCCGACACTATTATCGAAACCAAAGGTTTGAAACAGGTTTCCGATACCGGCGCGCTGGAAAAAATTATCGATGACATCATCGCCGCCAACACGGCACAGGTTGAAGGCTACCGCGCCGCCGCCGAAGATAAACGCGCAAAAATGCTCGGTTTCTTTGTCGGCCAAGCGATGAAAGCATCCAAGGGACAAGCCAACCCACAAGTGTTGAATGAATTGTTAGTTAAAAAATTAAACGGTTAAGAGCCCAAGCCCTCTCCCCCGAGAGGGCGTCAAAAATAGAGAGTCCACATGAGCCAACGTAAAGACAAAGAAAAAGTTCTCGGCGAAATATTCGACGAAGCGCGCATCGCCACCTTCTTGGAATATCCAGCACCTGCTGGCATCAACGCCGATTACCATTTATTGGAAAAAGCCTATCGCGGCATGCGCGGCGAAAACTTTGGCACCTTCGTCAAATTATTTATCGAAGCCGGCAAAGACCTCAACGCAATCGGCCCGGAAGGCAAAACCTTCCTGCAAGTGGTAAAAGCCCATCGCAACGGCGAAGAATACGCCGTTGCTTTGGAAGCTGCTGGCGCGAAGTAAATAAAACACCGCATGCAAAATAAAAAGGCAGCCCTCACCGGCTGCCTTTTTGCTTTTAGTGAATATAGACTACAGCAAGTCACTACCCGTCCGAGCGGACTTATACACTTTGACTGGATCAGTTCAAAAACTTAAAAGTACCGCATATGACAAATTTCACTGTTAATCCAAACATTATCTTGTGTGTCTTATTGAGCGCAGTGATGTTTACACTAACGGGGTTTCAAGGCAGTATTTTCGACGAACTCAGCCTTTACCCCGACAAGGTTAGTGCTGGTGAAGCCTGGCGCTTACTCACCGCCAATCTTGTACATTTCGGTTGGGCACATAGCTTGATGAATGTCGCCGCGCTGGTGTTGTGTACACTGGCTTTTTTTACCGATGTATCACTAAAAAAATTCTCGCTCTTGTTGTTGTGGTGCGGAGCAAGCGTAGGTTTAGGGATTTATTTATTTAACCCTGAATATTCCCCTTATGCGGGATTGTCCGGGGCGATTCATGGATTAATTGTGGCAGGGCTGTTACAAACGCGCGCATACCCGGTGTGGATTCGTGTTGTGGCCTTAGTATTAGTAACCGCCAAGCTGGTGCAGGAAAATAGTGCTGGTTATGAAGCGACAGATTTACAACAACTGATTCCTGCAGCGGTTGCGGTTGAGTCACACTTATACGGAGCAATTGCCGGAATCGTTTTTGTAGGCGGTAATTGGCTGATAATTCGCTTAAAAAGGAAGCTATAGATGCAAGGTTCTCCCGGGAAAGCAATTGATTACTTTATGGCAGGTGGCAAGCTGATTGTGCAACCCGGTTTTCGCCGGTTTATTTTAATTCCGCTGCTGATTAATCTGGTTATTTTTGTGCTAGTGACCGCCACACTGTTTAATATGTTCAGTGATTTTTTTTACCAAATCCTGGAGTGGTCACCGGGCTGGTTAGACTGGCTGGCCTGGTTGTTATGGCCCTTGGTCGCATTTATTTTTTTAGTGATCTACGGTTATAGCTTTAACATTATTACCAATTTTATTGCGGCGCCTTTTTTTGGTTTACTCGCCGAAAAAATTGAAGCCCATTTAACGGGAACGCCACCACCCGACGAACCCTGGGGGCAATTGATTCCGCGCACTTTGCAACGCGAACTGATTAAGCTTTGGTATTTTGTGAGCCGCGGCTTACTGGTGCTGATTATATTGGGCTTCTGCCTTTTTATTCCCGGCCTGAATTTAGTCGCAGTAATTATTGGCGCGCTCTGGGGTTGCTGGAGCATGGCGGTACAGTACTCTGACTATCCGGCAGACAACCACCAATTGGAGTTCCGCGAGTTGCGCCGCCGCTTAAATAGCCAGCAATTAACCAGCTATTCTTACGGTGGAATTATTTTGCTCGGTAGTATGGTGCCAGTATTGAATATTTTTGTTACGCCGATTGCGGTAGCAGGAGCGACAATTTATTGGGTTAAGGAAGTGCGCCATCTTTGAAGCTCGCGGTCTTTGAAAAGCCATTCAACATAAAAAGGGCGCGATAAATCGCGCCCTTACCATTAACAACCGCGTGTATTTATTCGTCGCCATCATCCACAATCATATTGCCACCTGCGTCTTTGGCGCGGCGCAAATATTCGTTTGCCTTAGCGATCTGTTGATCCAAACTATTATGCAGCTGGCTAGTCACACCAGCACTAAAATATACACCTATATTTTGTCCATTGATAACAAATTGCTCCGCGGCCAATAACTGTTTCACTTTGCTCAAAAACGCTGCGGCTTTTTCATGGTCCAGCCCCGGCAGCATCACATAAAAATCATCGCTGTCGGCGCGCGCCAATAAAAACCGCCCCAACATGGTTTGCAAGCTGCTGGCGATTTGTTTCAATGCTTCATCGCCCCAGGCGTTACCGTGTTGCTGATTGATTTCGCTAAAGTTATCGATATTGATTATTGCCATAGACAAAGGCGATGATTTCTCTTGCGCGGTTTTGTATAGCTCACGCGCGGCATTAAAGAAATAAGAACGATGGTAGAGGCCGGTGAGATGATCACGCTGGGCACTGTTGGTAATTTGCTCAACCAACTCCAGATATTCAATGTTGTGGATAATGCGGCAGTAAAACTCTTCCGGGTGAAACGGCTTGCGCAAAAAATCATTGGCACCGTGTTTAATGAACTTGGCTGAAAGCGCCTCGCTGCTCTCGCCCGACACACCAATCATAATCAAATCGGTTTTGTCGTATTTGTAGCGCAGGTTACGCACCAGTTCAAAGCCGTCCATTTTGGGCATGTTGTAGTCGGTGATTAATAATTTAATATCCGGATTTTCCAACAGCACTTTGATCGCATCCACACCATCAACTGCTTCAACCACTTGAAATAAATGGCGGCGAAATAAATTCGCCATATGTTTACGCGACATATCCGAATCGTCCACCACCAATACTTTGATGTGCTGATTTTTTTCCAGCCGATGAATCATCGCGATAGCTTTGCTGTAGGCATAGCGACCTTCTTTGGTCACGTAATCCACAATGCCTTTGTTGAACAACTGCTCGCGCCGTTTTTCGTCGTAGGAGCCGGTGAGCACTATGGTGGGAATTTTTTTACTGAGAGTGAAATCCACCACCTCACCATCGGGGGCATCGGGCAGATTGAGATCCACCAGCGCAGCAAAAAAATCAGCGGGCGACTCATCGTAGAGCGCAACCGCCTGCGCAAGGCTGATCGCGTAAACCGGTTCGTAGGGGAGCGATGATGCCTGCACCAAATGGCGCAGGATTTTCATCACCATATCGCTGTCTTCCACAATTAGAATTTTTTTCATAGCAGATCACTCAATGACGCTTAAATATCCATTGAGTGTAGACAAATTTTAGAAAAATGCGCCAAGCCTATGAAATAGCTGGATCTTTAGCGCCAGATAAAACCGGAAATAGCGGTGTTGAACAGTAGCCCACTAAAATTTTGCCGGGCGGGTGTTGCGGCTTGCAGTGCTGCACCAAAACATACATGCAGTGGCAGCAAGTGTTCTTCACGCGGGTGGCAAAAACGCCCTTGTGGTGCAACGGCCCACTGACTCAAGTTCTGTTCGCGCTGTGTATTGGTGAGAGTGTCAGCGGTGAGCGTTTCCGTTAGCCAGTGATCAAAGGTTTCACTTTTGCCACGCACCGCCGGATCATTGGAGAAAAACGCGCGCATATTGTGGAACGACATGCCTGAGCCAACAATCAACACGCCCTGCTCACGCAGCGGGGCGAGCGCTTTGCCTACGGCGATATGGGCTGCGGGGTCGAGCGAGGCGAGCAGCGACAATTGCACCACCGGGATATCGGCGGCGGGGTAGATCAACATCAGCGGCACAAAAGTCCCGTGATCATAGGCACGCTGATTATCCAGGCGCGCATCAATATTTTGCTGCTGTAATAGCTGTTGGATGTGTTTGGCGAGTGCGGGATTACCCGGCGCCGGATAACTGAATTCATAGCTCTCGGGCGGGAAACCGTAGTAGTCGTACATCATGCCCGGCGCGGGGGAGTTGCTGATACTGACTTGCTCTTCTTCCCAGTGGGCGGTAATCACCACAATCGCCGTTGGGCGCGGCAAATCCGCCGCCAGTGATTGCATAAAATGCGTCAGTTCGCGGTGGTTTATATCGCCCAACAGCGGCATAGGGCCACCGCCATGGGGTACAAACACAACAGGCATTAATGCACTCATCATGAAACTCCCAATAGCGTGTGATGCAGAACTAGAGGTTAACGGCTGCCGTAGCCGCCGCTTTATTATGTTCGCGCACCGACTCGTAAATCGCCGCGGCCATAATAATGCTGCCGCCAAACAGCGTACTCCAATCGGGATAGGTGTGCAGCACCGCAATCTCATAACCCACGGCATAGACGGGCTGCAAACACGCCACCAAACCAACGGTTTTAGCCT
The DNA here is from genome assembly GCF_000263355.1 of Cellvibrio sp. BR. Classification (NCBI taxonomy): domain Bacteria; kingdom Pseudomonadati; phylum Pseudomonadota; class Gammaproteobacteria; order Cellvibrionales; family Cellvibrionaceae; genus Cellvibrio; species Cellvibrio sp. BR. Next base: position 578,822 of record NZ_JH668203.1, read on the forward strand.
TTAAGTAGCGCAGCGAATAACCCAGTAGTGTGTGGGTGAATGCGGTAAAAAAAACGCCTAAACACAAAAGCAGCCACCAGTCGTGGGTAGATGGTTGATGCGGAGAGAGAATAAGCACTGGAGTCATTAACAGGGCGACAATCAACACTTGATAACTCATCGAGCGCGCCGCAGTTTGGTTGCTGAACCAGTAACTCAGCAACAAGTTACGCACTGCAAAAGTCACCGCTGAAATCACACCCCAAATCACTCCTTGGGTCATGTTGTTGTCGATATTAAATTCCGGCACCAGCCAATAAATACCAAACAGCACCAAACAACCGCTGACCACATCGCGCCAATCGAGCTTGGTGCGCTTGAGCCATGGTTCCAGAAAAACGGTGACCACCGGATAGGCATAAAGGGAAATCATACCGACGGCAATATTGGCGACCTGCATCGAATAAAAAAATGTTACCCAATGCAGCGCCAGCAACACGCCGAGGATCAACATGCGGCCATAATCACGGGCTGAGCGCAGTGCGACATTGCGCTCGCGCCACCATACCCAGGCAAATAAAATGAAGGCAGCGATCCAGGTGCGATAACCGGTGATATCCCACGCAGGCAATTCGATGATTTTGGAGAAGAGCCCTGTAGCCCCCATCAAAAAGGCGCCCAGATGCAGGCTTAACAGGGCTGACTTGGCTGAAGACATAACCATTCCGGGCGATGGCACTGCCCGGCACAAGGCCAGGCGACGTCAATTAAGGATACGGATAAAAAAGGTGCTAGCGCTAATCAGTGACGCGGACGGCGACTGCGATTACCGCCGGGGCGATTGCCCACAGAGCGATTACTGTGTCTGTCGTTGTTACGCGCACGGGCCGGTGCGGGCAAGCTTTCCGGCGGCGCCAACATTAAATACTCCGGCGGTTGTTCGCACTTAATGGGTTTACCCAATAGCGTGCCAATCGGCTCCAACAACTGCGCATCGTCTTCACAGGCAAAACTGATCGAAGTGCCGTTCTTACCGGCGCGGCCGGTGCGCCCAATGCGATGAACATAATCTTCCGGCTCTTCTGGCAGGGTGAAATTCACCACGTGGCTGATACCGCTGATATGAATACCGCGCCCGGCAACATCGGTTGCCACCAACACTTTAATTTCGCCGGACTTAAACGCATCGAGCGTAGATACACGTTTATTCTGTGCAATTTCCCCGGAGAGCAAGCCGGCTTTGATACCGTGACGCTCCAATTTTTCCTGCAAATCGCGGCATTCATCGCGGCGATTGGCGAACACAATCATGCTCTCGGCGTGTTCTTGTTGAATCAGGTTATACAGCAGCGTGTATTTTTCTTCGGTCGAAACCAGATACACATGCTGATCCACCCGCTCATTGGCTACCGACTCGGGTTCGATATCGATGGTGACGGGCTTGTAAGTCCACTGCTCTACCAAGGTGCGCACTTCATCGGTAAACGTCGCGGAGAAAAACAGGGTTTGGCGATCTTCACGTTTGGGCGTTTGACGCACAATTTGACGCACTTGCGGGATAAAACCCATGTCCAACATGCGGTCGGCTTCATCGATAACCAGGATTTCCAGTTGATCCAGGTACACGTCTTTATTGCCGCAGAAATCGAGCAAACGACCAGGTGTCGCCACCAGGATATCCACTAGATCATCGTGTAAATGGCGCTGTTGTTTGACGTAATCCATACCGCCTACCAGCGTGTGGATTTTCAGATCGGTGTATTTGCACAGGCCTTTGGCATCTTCGGCAATCTGGATAACCAGTTCGCGCGTGGGGGCGATAATGAGCGCGCGCGCTTCACCGGCATAGCGTTTTTCGGTGATGGGATTTTTTAACAGGTCATCAATAATCGCAGTCAAAAACGCGGCGGTTTTACCGGTACCGGTTTGCGCCTTGCCCACCACATCCTTACCTTGCAATGCATAAGGCAGGGATTGCGCTTGAATGGGCGAGCAGTATTTGAAGCCTAAATCGGCAATCGCCCGCATGATTGGCAATTCCAGATCAAAATCGTGAAAGCGGCTCTTGCCCTCTACTTCTTCAACGTCAAACTGGGCAATATCCCACGGGCCGTGATCCACTTTTAGCGCTTTTTTGGGACGTGGTGCAGCTGAATGGCGCGGAGGTTTAGCGGAGTGATCGCGCTGAACGGCGGGGGTTTGCTGTTCGGTTTTTTGGCCGGGGCGTTGGTCGCGGCTATTGCGATTACCGCGACTATTTTGCTGTTGGCCGCTGCGCTCGCGGGGGTGTTTTTTTGCGCCAGATCTGTCACTGGCAGTTGTTTTGTCACTGGCAGGCTTTAGGTTAGCCTCATTCTTTTCAGGTTTATCCGCACCTGAACCAATCAATTTTTTAAAAAGTTTTCCGATCAATCTATTCACCAAAAGTTATTACAGCCAACGGCTTGAGTGGCAGTCACGCAGACGTGCCTATGTAAATGCTGTTTCGCTTTTATCACAGGGCATTAAACCCGGCGCGAAACAGCAAAAGAAGTGCGCAAAATGACTGTTAATTGCACGCACAAACTGTGCCCGAGTATACACCAATCGTCAGACAATCAGCGGGTTTGACGCCAATTGTATGGAATTAATACACCCGAATTGGCAGGATCTCTGCATAATCAGCGGCAGAGTTTCACTCATTCCTGTGGCAATTAAAATACAACAGAAGGAACACACCATGAGAATTCACAGCCTGCAGCACGTCCCCTTTGAAGATATTGGCAGTATGGCCAATGACTTTCGCGCGCGCGGTTATGCACTTTCCACCACCCATTGGTACAACGGCGATACAGCACCAGCCCTGAATGATTTTGATGCGCTGATTGTCATGGGCGGCCCCATGGGTATTTATGACGAGGCGATTTACCCCTGGCTGGCGGATGAAAAAGCGCTGATTAAAGCGGCGATAACCGCCGGAAAAATTGTGCTGGGCATTTGTTTGGGAGCGCAGTTAATTGCCGATGTATTGGGCGGCAAAGTCACACGCAACCCGCACAAAGAAATTGGCTGGCTGCCGATTAGCATTAATCCCGCAGCGGCAACTCACCCTATCGCTCAAGTATTCACACGCTACGCAGATGTATTTCACTGGCATGGCGATACCCTTGCACTACCGCCGGGTGCGGTACATCTTGCACGCAGTGAAGGCTGCAGTAATCAGGCATTTTGTTACGGGGATAAGGTGTACGGTTTCCAATTTCATCTGGAAACCACACCCACTTCGGCGCGGGCGTTAATTGAACATTGTGCAGAAGATATTGATGGGTCGCGCTACACCCAAACCGCGCAGGCGATACTCGCAAGCAATGAAAAATTTGAGCAGATCAATCGCGCCATGAGCGAGGTAATTGCACTGGTTTTTGGCTCAGAGCAGCGCGCCAAATAGATGACCGGCCGCAAACGTCAGGGCCATCGCGGCGGCGCCCCAAAAACCCACCCGCAGGCTGCCGAGCAGCATATTGGCGCCACCCACTTTGGCGGCAAGCCCACCCAGTAATACCAGGGCGACTAGTGAAACCAACGCAATGGCAGGGGTTAACTGAGTTGCCGGTACCAGCAGGACAACTAACAGAGGAATAAAAGCCCCCACCGCAAAGGTGGCGGCCGAGGTGAGCGCCGCTTGTAATGGGCGCGCGCTCATCGCCTCGGTGATACCCAGCTCGTCGCGCGCGTGAGCACCCAGCGCGTCGTGCTGCATTAATTGTTTGGCAACTTCGCGCGCGAGTTCACGTTCCAACCCCCGCGCGACATATATCTCTTGCAATTCGCGGTGTTCACCGACGCTATCGGTGGCCAGCTCATGAGTCTCACGCGCCAAATCAGCGGCTTCGGTATCGGCCTGGGAGCGCACCGATACATATTCACCCGCCGCCATGCTCATTGCACCCGCCACTAAACCTGCGACACCCGCGAGCAGAATTGCGGCACTATCGCTGGCGGCAGCCGCGATGCCCATCATCAAGCTGGCGGTGGAAATAATCCCGTCATTGGCCCCCAGAACCGCTGCACGCAGCCAGCCCGAATGATGTGAACGATGAACTTCGCGATGACGCATAGGGCTCTCCAGCCAAAAAAACAACAGGGGTTTTATTCCGCCTTGAAAGGCGAAATACGGCGCAGGGTATTGTCGCGTTTTACGTAGTGATGAAATAAGGCAGCGACAATATGCAGCGAGATCAGGTAATAACCAAAGGTGCCGACTTGTTTATGCAGCTCTTCCACTTGCTCAGCCAATGCCGCGTTTTCATCTAACAGTGGCGGCAATTCCAAACCAAAGAAAGGCACACCATGCCCTTCAGCGCTCAAAATAATCCAGCCGGCAATAGGCATAAAAATCATAAACGCATAAAGGGTGATATGAACCACCTTGGACAAGAGGTTCTCCCATAATTTGGGCTCAGGCACAATTGCCGGGGTTTTGCTGGAAAGGCGCAGCGCCAACCGAACCACCACTAATAGCAATACGCCCATGCCCAACATAAAGTGCAGCGCCTTTACCAATTCACGTGGCTCGCTGCCGCGCGGAAATTGACCGCGTATTTCAATAGTGACGAACACCGCCACCAGCAGCACAAACATAAACCAATGCAAGGCAATCAAAATCGGGCTGTAACGGTTGGGGCTGGACAAACTGGTCATAAAAGATCCTCGTTTTTGTTGTGTTAAAACCTTGTGTGAAAACTCTGCCTGCTGACGCTTGCGGAGAAAATTTTGCTAAAAACGGGCGACTAGCGATAAAGTTTTCCTTGATATCTCAACCATCCACCAGCGTGTTTGCCCTTAGGGTCGTGATGAGTCCAGTGGATAACACCGCCTTTATCGTTCCACTCGTACTCGCCGTAAAACTCAATCATCTCGCCCTCGCGCAAGGTTTCAATACGCGGTGCCAAGTCTATATTGTGGGAAATCAGCAGCGAATGCCCTGACTCCAGCTGCAGCAAAAATTTTTGATGGCGACTACCTTTGTTATCGTCGGGCAACACACGCACTACTCGCCCCTCGCCCGCCAACATCAGATCTGACTGGCGATTGGCAAACGCCTCGGCAATCAATAAATCGCGGCCACTGATATCCAGCGGCAGATCCAGTTGCTCACTGCCGTGACTGAGCAACTGCGCTTTATTGGCACTGTTTACCAACACCAATAGCAGCGCAAAAATCACCAAACCAACTAAATGACCGGTTTTTCGGGGCCAATGCATCGCTCATTTATCTCCACTAAAGCCTGGTCGCGCAGCATACCTTGTGCACCCAAAAGACGCACACTTTTACACAAGATGTCATTTGACAGACCAGATGGTCTGTAATTAAATAGCTACCGACCAACTGGTCGGTCAGCAATGCTCGCCATCAGATACCACTGCATGCAAGGAGAACCAAGGGATGAACCAATTGCCCCCTTCAGCCAGTCAATCCGTTTCATCGCTCGACCATATCCCGCTGCTGGGATACCCCGAATTTTCACTCGGGCTCCCGAGTCATATCCGTATGCTGCGTTTGTTGGGGTACGGATTTGTATTGCTCGGGCTCTTGTTAATTACGGGGGCGATGGGCTATCAATATCTGTGGCAGGCCCATTAGGCTTGTCGCGCAACGCGCTATCACCCACAGCGATATAACGATAATAATTTCACTCAACAATCCTAGAGAACCTCATGGCCACTGAACGCAACGCCGAACAAACCCGCACCCGGATTCTGGAAGCCGCCCACGAGGAGATTTATCAAAACGGCTATCAGGGAATGCGTATTGAAGCCATTTTGCAGAAGACCAATCTCGCCAAAGGCGCGCTCTACCATCACTTCCCCAACAAATTGGCGCTGGGTTATGCGGTTGTTGATGAAATTTTAATGGAGCACTTTCATAACAACTGGAATGAGTTTCGCCAGCAATATCCCGACCCACTCACCGCCATGCAGCAATTGTTTTTGTGGAAGGCAGAAAAGTACCGCGATGAGCAGTGTTTTAAAGGCTGCCCTTTAAATAATTTAAATCAGGAAATGGCAGCGATTGATGCAGGCTTTCACGCGCGCCTGGAAATGGTGATGGAGGCTATTTATCAAGCGATAGTGCAAGCGCTGGAATTGGGACAACAGCAAGGGGATGTGCGCGCCGACATTAATCCAACGCGCATTGCGATGTTTATTATGGCCAGTTACCAAGGCATTATGGGCGCCGCAAAATGTATGCAAGCGCCAGAATTATTGAGCGATTTATTTAGTACGTTGAACGATTACATCGACACCTTGCGCACCCCCGATCAGCCCCATTAATGGCTGATCATCCAGGGCCGCATAGAAGGAAACATTTTATTACCCTCCGCCGTGTACAGCAGATTGGATTTGCGAATCGGCTTATCGCCACACCCACAACCTTTACCGTGTTTATGTTCGCGCCGCGCCAGTTGTTCCGCGCGATAATCCGGCGTTGATAATACCGGGCTGTGCATCGCACTTTCATTGCGTGTATGCGCCGCACGATTCTCCTGTTTCATATCCAAAAATTCCGGCGCAACCATCAATACCCGCGCACTCAAAGTCGCACAGGTCGGGCAATTTTTTGGCTGGCTGGATTCATCCATCGCCGCCAATTCATAAAACAAACCATGCTCGGGGCATTTATAGTCGTAAACAGGCATTTTAATCTCCACGTTTTTTAACCTCACCCTAACGCTCCCCCTGAATAAGGGGGAGGTTGGGAGGAGTCTGTTATTTGTCTTTCGACAAAGGCACATCCATTCCCGGTGATACTTTTTTGCTCGGGCCTTCAGCCGATGGATTCACATCAAAATCAAAAATATCCGTCGGCAGCCAGAGTGTTGCGCAAGCATTGGGAATATCCACCACTCCAGAGATATGCCCCTGTACCGGTGCACAGCCTAATATCGAATAGGCCTGCGCTTTGGAGTAGCCAAATTTGGTCAGGTAATTAATCGCATTCAAACAAGCCTGGCGATACGCGACATGCACATCCAAATAATGTTGCTCGCCATATTCGTCCACCGAGATGCCTTCAAAAATTAAATAGTCGTCATATTTCGGCGCAATCGGGCTGGGTTTGAAAATGGGATTTTTAATCGCGTATTTGGCCATACCGTCTTTAATTAAATTCACGCGTAAATGAATCCAGCCCGCCATCTCAATCGCACCACAAAAAGTGATCTCGCCATCGCCCTGACTGAAGTGCAAATCACCGACCGAAAGCCCGCCGCCTTTGACATAAACGGGGAAATAAATTTTGGAACCGCGCGACAAATCTTTAATGTCACAGTTGCCACCGTGTTCACGCGGCGGCACTGTACGTGCGCCTTCAGCCGCCGCCGCTTTGGCTGCATCGGGAGCCATGCGACCCATGTGCGCAGTGTCGGCATAAGGCAGAGTTGCCAGGGCTGGAACCCGTTCAGGTTCAGTGTCATAAAGTTCTTTTTCGCGTTTATTCCACTCCAGCAACATTTCTTTGGAGGGCAAACAGCCAATCAAACCGGGGTGCATTAAACCCGCGAATTCTACATTCGGCACATGCCGCGATTTGGTAAACATACCGTTGAAATCCCAAATGGATTTCTGCGCTTCCGGAAAATGCTCTGTTAAAAACCCGCCGCCATTTTGTTTGGAGAAGAAACCGTTGAACCCCCATAGGCTCTCCTGAAAAGCGCCTATATCAAGAATATCCACCACCAATAAATCACCTGGCTCGGCACCTTCTACACCAACGGGGCCGGACAAAAAATGCACCTGGGTTAAATCCACATCGCGCACATCGTCAGCGTTATCGTTGTTGGCAATCTGGCCGCCGGTCCAGTCATAACATTCGATAATAAAATCGTCGCCCGGTTTTACCGTTTTCACCATCGGAATATCCGGGTGCCAGCGGTTGTGAATCATTTCATTTTCGTAGGGGGATTTTTTCAGATCTATTTTGATAATAGTTTCGGCCATGGTTCTGACTCCAGTAGGGTTGGACAAACGAGTGTCGCGTGACTGGTTCAGTATCCAATTGCGGGGGGCGAGCAACAATACGACAAATAGCGCGCATGACTACGCTATTTGACGTATAGACTTTGGTGTGGGAGCGATGACTAAGGCGCGGGTTTGGCTGCACGTGCCGCCTGATCCTGATATTCCGTCGGCGTCATATTGGTCATCTTTTTAAAGGCGCGATAAAAGGTGGATTTGCTGTTGAAACCGGCATCCGCCATTACATCCAGCATGGAAAGTTTGGCGCTGCTCTTACTGACATTCTGAGCAAAGCTCCGGGTAAGAATATCCACCGCTTTTTTCACGCGGAAATTATTGATGTAATCAAAAAAGTTTTGTTTGCCAGTGCGATTAATCGCCGATGAAATTTTGCGCGCAGAAATACCGGTAATTTCCGCCAATTGTTCCAGGGTGAGGTCAGGGTCCAGGAACAATTCCCGCTCCAGCATGATGTGGTTCAATTTATCCATAATGCCGGGGTCGATACTCTCTGGTTCTTTTACCTCGGTTTTATCCTCAACCGGCTGCAACACATACCCAATAGTGACATGTGCCATGCTGTACACCACCAGAGCATTAACAAAAATCGCATTGAAAATATTGCCCGAAATACCAATCACATTGCCCAGCCACATGGACGAACTAAACAGGGTAATCAAGTAGGAAATAAACACCCACACCCAAATCATTAAAAAACCGCCGACCAACATCATCAGCCAGAACATATCGATTTTTTCTATATTCGAATAACGCTGTTTTAGTTCTTCTTTATAACGAAGCAACAATATCAAACAGGCCACGCCGTAGCCCACATACATAATATTGCGCACCCACAAATGCACCTGGTACACCGGGTTGCTGTACAGCAAGCCAAATTGGGTAATGCCCAACTCGCGCCCCTCTTCCCCCAAACTGGCATAAAGCGCGGCAATCATTAAGGGAAAGACAAAGAGCGGAATAAAGTGCACTACATCCTTGCGACTAAAAACGTAGTCGGCATAAAGCAGTGACTTGACGTAAAAATAAAGCGTGGGCGCGGCGAGATAAACACTGAACTTCAGGCAATAAAAAATATGTATATGATCAGAGAGGTAAACATGTTTGATGCTGGGGCTCCAATAAATCATCGCATCCAGCGCGTCCAGGCCAATGGCGAGCAAGAAAAATGCGAGGAAAATATTAGCCTGACGTTTGCCCACTTTGACGATCAATAACAAGATGGCAAACAATAGCGACTGAAAAATAATCAAAATGACAGGAACGTCATTAAAGCTAAAGACAAGTTTATCCACGGTTGATCTCTCTATTTTTATTGGAATTTATTCGCTGTTAACAGCATTGCCGTCTGCTAAACAATATACGGGGTTTATTCCCGGTCTGCAAAAATCCGGATTGTGCAAATACTGTGATTGTTAATTGCGTCAGAGAACAAATTAAGAGTTGTTGCGTCTCACTATCACTTAGTTAAGCGCAACAACCTGAGGTAATTAATATGATTATTAAGCTATTAAAAATGGCCGGCATTATTGGAATTTTATTGCACACTATCGCCCAACCCGTATACGCGGCAGATAAACAACGCCCGCTGCGCGATGAACGCCACTTCGGACCACCGGAGGAAGCACTGCTGGCCTGCAAAGGTTTAACTGAAAATGACGCCTGCGCATTTGCGGGGCGCAATGATGAAATGATTAATGGAATTTGTTCCCTACCCCCAACACAGGCGGATAACACAGTGCTCGCCTGCAAGCCCGACCATATGCCCGAACACGCTAATATGGAGCCGCCACCAAACCGTGAGGATTAGTAACACAAAATAAACAAATGAAAAAAGCCAGCAGTTGCCCGAGACGTGACAAAAGCTGGCTGAAACTTTTTTAGTTGTTAAAAAAATTATACGGATAAATAAGCCGCCACTTTGGCTTCATTAATGGTTGAACGCAGTTCTTCGTGCACTATCTCACCTTTTTCAATCACCAAAATACGGTCGGCAATATCCAGCGCAAAACTTAATACTTGTTCCGATACCACAATCGATAAACCACGCTGATCACGAATCATTTTTAACGTGCGCCCCATCTCGCGGATAATCGATGGCTGAATGCCCTCAGTCGGTTCATCCAGAAATAACATTTTGGGGTCGCTGGCCAGTGCGCGGGCAATGGCCAATTGTTGCTGTTGCCCGCCCGATAAATTACCGCCGCGGCGATTGCGCATTTCCAGTAATACCGGAAACATATCATAAAGTTCTTTGGGCACAGTGCGACGCTTGGTAGTAGTCAAGCCAGTTTCAATATTTTCTTTTACGGTCATACTGGAAAAAATCATGCGCCCCTGGGGAACAAAACCAAAACCGCTAGCAACACGCTGATAACTTTTTAACTGGCTCACTTCTTTGCCATCGAGTGTTACGCTGCCGCTATTGCTTGGAATAACACCCATCAGTGATTTCATCAAGGTGGTTTTACCCATGCCATTGCGTCCCATCACGGCGACGATTTCGCGCGGTTTAACTTCAAAGTTCAGCCCGTGCAGCACTTCACTCTGGCCATAACTCACCCGGTAATCTGATACAGATAACATAATTAATTCCTCGTGTTATGCAGCCGTTTATTAATGCCCCAGATAAACTTCAATGACTTTGGGATCATTTTTAACCTTGTCCACGGAACCTTCCGCCAGAATTTTTCCTTGATGCAACACCGTCACCTTGTCCGCAATCTGCGCCACAAATTGCATATCGTGTTCAATCACAATCACCGAGCGGTCTTTAATAATGCTGCGCAACAATTCGGCGGTTTGCTGGCGTTCACCCACTGACATGCCCGCTACGGGTTCATCCAGCATTAACAAGTCCGGGTCTTGCATTAATAACATGCCAATTTCCAGCCATTGTTTTTGTCCGTGACTCAGTAGCTCTGCCTGCCGATCCAACTGATCGCCTAAAAATATCATCTCCGCCACTTCATGAACTTTATTAACTACCTCTTCATCGCGTTTGAATACCAGCGCACCAAATACCGAGCGACCGCGCGGAAACGAAATCTCCAAATTTTCAAACACCGTCAAATCGCCATAAATCGACGGCGTTTGAAATTTGCGCCCGACACCGGCTTTCACTATGTCGTGCTCTTTCATTTTGGTTAGTTCTTTATTGCGGAATTTAATGGAACCTTCAGTGGCTTTGGTGCGACCACAAATTAAATCCAACACCGTGGTTTTACCAGCACCATTAGGGCCAATGATTACGCGGATTTCATTTTCATCCACATAAAAACTCAAATCATTCACTGCTTTAAAACCATCAAAGGATACGGTGAGACCTTCCACCGCTAATACAAAGTCAGTATTACTGGGGCTCATGGATTGCTCCTTGTGGAATAGATCGGGGTTCAGCAGCTACTGTTGAGGTTTTTTTAATGTCACTGGGCTTTGCACTTTCGCTGGAGGCCGTATCTGCGGCGACTACAGCTACCGTTTTTTTCTTGAACAACTTCTCCAACAGAGCGTCTACTTTGGGCGCCGCATAGGTGTTATAGATACCTGCCAACCCATTCGGAAAGGCCATTACCACCGCGATAAATAAACCGCCCATGGCAAACAACCACAGCTCAGGAAAGCTTTCTGAAAAAGACGTTTTGGCAAAGTTCACCACCAGTGCGCCGTACACTGCACCAACGATGGATAAGCGCCCACCTACTGCGCAGAAAATTACCATTTCAATGGAAGGCACTATGCCCACCAAAGTTGGCGACATAAATCCCACCTGCAAGGTAAACAATGCACCGCCAATCGCCGCGAAAATGGCGCCTACGCAGAATACAAATATTTTAAAGTTGGATACGTCATAACCGGAAAAGCGTACACGATCTTCTTTGTCGCGCATGGCTACCAGCAAACGGCCCAATTTACTTTTACGAATATACTGCGCGATAAACAAACACACGAATAACATAAATACACACACAAAATAAAAGATGTATTTCGCATTGTCGGTGCGAATATCCCAGCCATGCAAAGTACGTAAATCAGTCATGCCATTTACACCGCCGGTATAACCCTGCTGGCCGATAATTAAAATCGTAAGAATGGCCGCAAAAGCTTGGGTGATAATCGCAAAATAAACACCACCCACCCGGCGTTTAAACATGGCAACACCGATGATGTAGCCGAGAATGGTCGGCACCACAATAATCGCGAGCAGGGTAAAACCAAAACTGTGGAACGGCTGCCAGAAAAACGGCAACTCGGTAATTTGGTTCCAATCCATAAAATCCGGAATACCCGGTGTGGATTGAATTTTTGTGCTCTCCGGGTCAGAGGCTTCCAGCTTTAAAAACATCGCCATGGCATAACCGCCCAAGCCAAAAAATACCCCCTGCCCCAAACTCAAAATACCGCCGTAACCCCAACACAACACCAAACCCACCGCCACAAACGCATAGGTTAAATATTTGCCAACTAAATTGAGACGAAAAATATCCAGCGACAGCGGCAATACAATCACCAGAATTACCGCGAGCACCAAAAAACTGAGCAAATCTTTTTTGGGCAAAAACGACGCCGTAGCATGACTCGATAATAAACTCGACATAATGATCGACTCCCCTTAACGACGCACTTTGAGTGTGAACAAACCTTGCGGGCGCAGCATCAGAATTACCACCACAAATAACAGTGTTAATACTTTGGACATAGAGCCACTCATAAAAAATTCCATGGTGGATTGCGCCTGCGAAATACTGAATGCGGAGGCAATAGTGCCGAGCAAACTGGATGCGCCGCCAAATACAACAACTAAAAAGGTATCCACAATATACAGTTGGCCTGACGTTGGGCCCGTGGAGCCAATCATGGTAAATGCACTGCCTGCCACACCGGCAATACCACAACCCAGTGCAAAGGTAATACGATCCACCTTCGCCGTATTAATACCCACCGCACCGGCCATAGGGCGATTTTGTACTACGGCGCGCACCTGCGTGCCCCAGCGCGAGCGATACATTAATAATGCAACGGCAAGTGAAATGCCGAGCGCTAAACACATTACAAATAAACCGTTAATCGGTAATTCAATGGTGTCTGTTAGTTGATAAGAACCCATTAGCCAATCGGGCAAAGTCACACCGACTTCGCGCGCGCCGAATACAGTGCGATAAAGTTGTTGCAGAATTAAACTCAGGCCCCAGGTCGCAAGCAACGTATCCAGTGGCCGATTGTAGAGATGGCGAATCATCGACCATTCCACCAGCGCACCGAGTGCGGCAGCGGCGACAAAGGCGAGAATCATCGCGAGAATAAAATAGATGCTGAAAAAATCTGGCAGGTAGGTAGAAAACACATTGGACGTTAAATAAGTGACATAGGCGCCGAGAATCATAAACTCACCGTGCGCCATGTTAATTACACCCATCTGCCCAAAAATAATGGCAAGCCCCAAGGCCATGAGCACAAACACCGAAAATAAAATCAATCCTGCTACACCTTGCATTGCAAAGATCGACATTAATTCCGAGCTACTGTATTCAGCAAACATAGCTGCACCTCATCATCTCGCATAAGAAATTACTGATGAACCCGGAAGTGAGGAATAGTGTTTGATTTAAAACCGTATGAGGCATGGATGCCGATTCGAGCCTACATGGATGTATTTACGGCGCGTTTTAAATTGAACACTATTCCTCGCTCACACTGGCCAATTTTTAATACTTGCAGCCAGCACAATGGCTGGCTGCAATTAACAGTTATTGATAACCTTTAGGGAATGGATCCGGCTCGATCAGGTCGGTGGTTTCAAATACCACATCGTATTGACCATCAGGACGTGCGTGACCGATACGGGTTTTTGACCAAAGGTGGTGATTGGGGTGAACTTTTACATAACCTTCCGGTGCAGTGGTCAACTCAATACCCGGCGATGCCGCGCGCACTTTATCGATATCAAACGAACCGGCTTTTTCCACCGCCGCTTTCCACAACCAGGGGCCAAGGTAAGCCGCTTGGGTTACGTCACCAATTACTGTGTCTTTGCCCCACATAGCTTTGAAATCCGCTACGAATTTTTTGTTGTTGTCGTTCGGCAAGCTTTGGAAATATTTCATCGCCGCATAAGCACCTTGCATGTTGTCACCACCAATACCGAGAATTTCGTCCTCAGTCACTGAAATGGTTAATACCAGCGGTTTCTCTTTGGTCATATCAATACCCGCCGCTTTTAATTGTTTGTAGAAGGCCACGTTAGAACCACCCACAACAATTGCGTAAATCACGTCAGGTTTTTTCAGTTTGATTTTGTTAATCACCGAGTTGAATTGGGTGTGACCCAATGGGTAATACTCCTCACCCACTACACTCAAGCCTAATTTTTCAATATGTTTGCGGGCAATTTTGTTGGAGGTGCGCGGCCAAATATAATCTGAACCAAGCAAGTAGAATGATTTAGCGCCTTTGGTTTTGGTTACCCAATCGATACCGGCAATAATTTGTTGGGTTGCTTCTTGCCCGGTATAAATAACGTTGGGCGATTGCTCCAAACCTTCATAAAAGGTGGGGTAATACAACATGCCGTTGTATTGTTCAAAAATCGGCAATACCGCTTTGCGCGATGCAGAAGTCCAACAACCAAATACTGCTGCTACTTTATCGTTCACCAATAATTTTTTTGATTTCTCTGCAAAGGTGGGCCAGTCGCTGGCACCGTCCTCTTGAATGTATTCAATTTTGCGACCGAGCACACCGCCCATCGCATTGATTTGTTCAATCGCCAATTTTTCCGCTTGCACCGAACCCGTTTCACTAATCGCCATGGTGCCGGTTACTGAGTGCAAAATACCGACTTTTACTGTGGTATCGGTCACTGCAAGGCCCGTGGTATTTACCTCGGCCTGAACACTGCCAAATGCCAGCGAGGCCGCGAGTGTTAATAAACACTTCTTCCAGGTTTTTGAACCTGCGCCCTTAACCGGCGCAGAGGGTTGTATGGTCTTGTTCATTGTCGTTCCTCAGGTAATTAAACATTGTCTGGTCACACAAATGCATAAAAAACGTTTTGTTGATGTTTGTAGCGTGAGTCCACTGAGCGCGTATTTACCACCGAGACATTGCCCTGAAGCGGGAGCAATCTCTACGTGGCTCAATGTAAGTCTGGGGAGGGGGTATCACCATTCGATAAATGACACAGGCCGCTACGTCATTTGACGCATAGCCAATCGTTAAAGTTGGTACAGCAATTGAAGGACAACAGCAAAGCGGGGATAAAAAGTTCAACGAGTCACAGAAGACAATAAAAGCAACAGTAAACGCACCACAAACGATCACCATTGCAGCGGTGCGCATGAAAATAATGCAGCGATAAATGACAGCAGCCAATAACCCGAGTATTCCATTCACCAGCGTTTTGTTCCCGGACGAACAAATTGTTTAACGGGTAAACCATGACCGCCAAACAACATATATTTCGCGTGCGCCGCAATTACAACCAGTGGGTGGCCAACCAAACACTGGAAGACTACGCGCTGCGTTTTACCGCCAAAAGTGCGCGGCGCTGGTCGGCGGCCCGTGTAGCCACTACCGCATTAGGGGCAATTTCGTTTCTCGCGCTGGAAGCAATAGGTGGTGCGATTACCTTGCACTACGGTTTTAATAACGCCGTTGCAGCCATTCTTGCGGTAAGCGCGATTATTTTTCTCACCGCGATTCCCATCAGCTACTACGCCGCAAAATACGGTGTAGATATAGATTTGCTCACCCGTGGCGCTGGCTTTGGTTATATTGGCTCCACCATTACCTCGCTAATTTACGCCTCGTTTACCTTTATTTTTTTCGCGTTGGAAGCGGCCATTATGGCCATGGCGTTAGACTTGTTATTTGGCATTCCCCTGGCCTGGGGTTATTTGATTAGCTCGGTGGTGATTATTCCGCTAGTCACCCACGGCATTACTTTTATAAGTCGCTTCCAATTATGGACCCAGCCGCTGTGGTTAATTCTGCAACTCTTGCCCTTTGTTTTTATTATTTATGCCGATGCCAGTGCGGTAGAAAGTTGGACTGAATTTTCCGGCGGTTTACCCAATGAAAATAACGGGGCAACGGCAGGAGTAAACGTTTTGTTGTTTGGTGCAGCCTCCGCCGTTATTTTTTCGCTGATTGCACAAATTGGAGAACAGGTGGATTTTTTGCGTTTTTTACCCGAGCCAAAACCAGCAACACGCTGGCGCTGGTGGGTAGCATTAATTGCCGGGGGGCCGGGTTGGATTGTGATTGGCGCAATAAAAATTTTGGCGGGTTCATTCCTGGCGGTGCTGGCATTAAATCACGGCATCGGTATGGAAGAAGCCGCCGACCCAACCCGCATGTATATGGTGGCGTTTACCTATATCACCAGTTCCCCGGAAGTTGCGCTGTCGGTAGCAGGAATTTTTGTCATTTTAAGTCAGTTAAAAATTAATGTGACTAACGCTTACGCCGGTTCGATTGCCTGGTCAAATTTTTTCTCCCGCTTAACCCATAGCCACCCCGGCCGCGTAGTGTGGTTAGTATTTAATGTGGCGATTGCGCTGTTATTAATGGAGCTGGGGGTTTACCGCGCACTGGAACAAACGCTCGGTTTTTACGGCATAGTCGCTGTGGCCTGGTTAGGTTCGCTGGTGGCCGATTTAGTCATTAATAAACCGCTCGGCCTCAGCCCGAAACATATCGAATTTAAACGCGCGCACTTGTACGACATCAATCCGGTTGGTGTTGGCTCCATGCTCATCGCCTCGGTGATGGGCATTGTCTGTCACGCCGGTGTACTGGGTGATATTGCACAAGCGCTATCGCATTTTATCGCCTTGGGCTTGGCCTTAATCTGTGCACCGCTGATTGCCCTTGCCACGCGTGGGCGCTATTACCTTGCGCGGCCAGTTACCGGTATTAATTCTCCTGAGTACCGTTATTATGAGCCGCAAAAAAATGCGACCGTCTCCTGCTGTATTTGTGAACACAAATTTGAATATGAAGATATGACCTACTGCCCTGCCTACGCGGGTGATATCTGCTCACTCTGTTGTTCGCTGGATGCACGCTGCAATGACTATTGCAAACCCGAGGCGAACTATACCCATCAGCTGAGCAATTTTTTTACCCGTTTTTTACCGGCATCCTTTAGCGCCAATATCAATTCACGGGTTGGACATTTTATTATTTTGGTGGCGGTGATTAATGGCCTGTCAGCAATTTTATTATCGCTTATTTATTTTCAAACCCCGATAGACGCGCCTGAAACCGCTGCGCTGTTGGAAGCCACACTGTGGAAAGTATTTTTTCTACTGGTGATAATTACCGGTGTGGTGAGCTGGTTATTTGTATTAGCTCACGAGAGCCGCGTGGTGGCGCAAGAGGAATCACAACGGCAAACACGGTTATTGATGGAAGAAATTGAAGCGCACGAACGCACCGACCGCGCATTGCAAACCGCCAAAGAACAAGCCGAAGCTGCCAACCTGGCCAAGAGCCGTTACTTGACTGGCATCAGCCACGAATTGCGCTCACCACTGAATGCGGTGTTGGGTTATGCGCAGCTGTTGGAAAAAGCCAGCGATATTCCCGCCGGCCGCAAAGATGCGCTCGGTGTAATCCGTCGCAGTGGCGAACATCTAGCCGATTTAATTGAAGGGCTGCTGGATATATCCAAAATTGAAGCGGGCCGTTTGGATTTACATCAAGATCAAGTGCGCTTGTCATTACTCATTGAACAACTGGTACATATGTTCCGCTTGCAAGCCGAGGCAAAAGGGTTGGAATTTATTTACGAATGCAAGGATCGTCTGCCGGAGTTAGTGCGCACCGATGAAAAACGCCTGCGGCAAATTTTAATTAATTTGTTATCTAACGCGGTGAAATACACCAATAAGGGCAAGATCATTTTTAAATTGCGCTATCGCAGTCAGGTTGCGGAATTTACCGTTACCGATACTGGTGAAGGAATCGCCACCGAAAATATTGAACGCATTTTCCGCCCCTTTGAACGTGTGCATCGCCCCGGCTCTACCGCTACGGGAACAGGGCTGGGTTTAACCATTACGCGGTTATTGTGTGAAATTATGGGTGGCGATATTGCCGTGAGCAGTAAGCTCGGTGAGGGCAGCCAATTTAAAGCCAGTTTAATGCTCGCGAGTATTACCAACCCGCAGCGCGAATCCATTACCGCGCCGGTGCAAACTATTTTTGGCTATCGCGGCCCGGTGCGTCGCTTGTTATTGGTGGATGACGACGCGAGCCATCGTCAATTAATGCGCGCCATGCTCAGCCCGTTGGGTTTTGAAATTATCGATATGGATAACCCTTTGGAAGTTGTGCCGCGTTTGCAGTACGAAATAGCGCAAGGTACTCCACCGGAGTTAATTATGCTGGATGTCTCTATGCCGGAGATGAGCGGTTGGCAACTGGCGGAGCAATTGCGCGCGCAGCTTTTCCACGGGCCGATCATCATGGTCTCAGCGGATGCCAGCGAAGGCAAAAATCATAGCGATGCACCAGAACACGCGCTGCACAATGCCTATGTCATTAAACCCGTACGTTTGCCGCTACTGCTGGATCATATCGGCAATTTATTAAAACTAACCTGGTGTTATGAAAATACAGCTTCCGCATCTACACCACAAACAAACAGGTCGCACACAAACACACTACACACAACCAGAGAGAAAAATAAAATCCCAAACAATATTATTGTCAGTGACAAAACAGAATCGCCTGATGGTCAGATTAAAAATTTAGCTAACAACAGCACACTGCAGCAACTAAAAAACATGGCCGCCATAGGCCATAAAAAGGGCCTGCTCGAAGCCATTGCGCAACTACAACAGCTGGCAAGTAATGGCGATGACACCCAATGGTTACAAGAATTACAACAACTCAGCGCTAACTTCCAGTTCGAAAAAGTGATTGAAATGATTGATGATTACTGCGCACACGAACCCACTCACTAAACGGAGACCAAAATGATCAGCAATAGCAATGTGGTACTCGTGGTTGATGACTCCATCGATAGCATTCACATGCTGAACGATGTATTGGAGGATGCAAAATTTACCGTGCTTGTTGCGCTGGAAGGCACCCAAGCACTGACCATCACCCAAAATATTCGCCCGGATATTATTTTGCTCGATGCCATAATGCCCAACATGGATGGCTTTGAAACCTGCAAACGTCTGAAACAAAACCCGCAGCTGGCCGATGTGCCCATTATTTTTATGACAGGGCTAAGTGATACCGAACATATTGTGATGGGGTTGGGCGCAGGCGGTGTGGACTACATTACCAAACCAATTAAAGCCGACGAATTAATTGCACGCATGCAAGTG
Source organism: Cellvibrio sp. BR (assembly GCF_000263355.1). NCBI lineage: Bacteria > Pseudomonadati > Pseudomonadota > Gammaproteobacteria > Cellvibrionales > Cellvibrionaceae > Cellvibrio > Cellvibrio sp. BR. Next base: position 598,164 of record NZ_JH668203.1, read on the forward strand.
CATTTAGCCAATGCGCGCATCACCCAGAGTGCACGCGCCGCACTGGATACCGCTGGTCAATATTTATTAACTATTAATACCCTGGGAAATTTGGTGTGGGCCACACCGCAGGTCTATCAACTACTCGATAATTCTGGCGCAACCCAGGACTCCATTGTGCTCACCACATCGATAACCCAACAACTGCGCGACTGGATTAGCCACAAACCCGAAACGGGGCGGCAATTATTATTGCAGCAACTAAGCACCGAGTTATCGGTAGAAATGCTCAACTTGATTGACGGTAAAGAATATTTACTGCGTTTAACGCCCGCCCACAAACCCGCCGACGACACCCAATCCCTCAAACAACAATTCGCCGTAACCGGCCGCGAAGCCGATGTATTATTGTGGATCGCCAACGGCAAAACCAATCGCGAAATTGGCCAGATTTTAGAAATGAGCCCACGCACAGTGAACAAACATTTGGAGCAGATATTTAAAAAATTAGGTGTGGAAAACAGGACGTCGGCCGCAGCAATTGCTATCAGGTCTTTGGCGCGGGGGTGAAATCCAGTTACCTTGTGAAGTAGATTAAAGCCGGTGAAACACCGGCTTTTTTACTAACACTCAATGCCCAGTTCACGCAAAATATCGTCGCGCAATTGTTGTAAAGCGGGGTCAGACAATTTGCGCGGGTGTGCAAAAGGTACATCAAAAATTGTCTGGATGGTTGCTGGACGGTTTGATAACACCACTACACGATTAGCCAAATGAACGGCTTCTTCCACGTCGTGGGTAATCAATATAACGGTGTGTCGCTCCTCCTCCAAAATCCGCAATAACTCGGTGCGGATACGCAAGCTCATTAATGCATCCAGTGCAGAAAAAGGCTCATCCATATAAAGGATTTCCGGTTTAACCGCGAGCGCACGCGCAATTTCTGCACGCTTTAACATACCGCCCGACAACTCACGCGGATAGTGTTGCTCAAAGCCTTTTAAACCCACCAAATCTGCATAGTGGTCAGCAACTGCCGCTTTGTCGACATGTTCATCATTTAAACCAAACATCAAATTTTGCTGTACGGTTAACCAAGGGAACACCGAGCCGTGTTGGGAAATCAAAATACCGTTGGCATTGGGACCTTTGCGCTCTACGCCATCAACCGCGATACTGCCTTCATCCGGCTGTAAAAAACCGGCGATCATTTTCATCAGTGTGGATTTACCGCAGCCCGAAGGGCCAACAATCGCAATAAATTCCCCATCAGCAATTGTGAGATTGATACCGTCAATTACTGATTTGGATTCGCTGCCGGAAGAAAAACTTTTTTTAATATTTTGAATAACAATCTTATCGGTCATAACGCCACCTTACTGATTTATGTCCTTCCATTAGTCGCATCAAGCCGTCCAACAAAAGTCCGATGACGCCAATAATAATCATACCTGCAATCACCAAATCATAGCGATTACCCGCATTACGTGAATCCATAATCATGTAGCCAAGGCCGGAGCGTAGGGCAATCATTTCTGCCGCCACCACTACCAACCAGGCAACACCCAAAGAAATGCGCATGCCCACAATTAAATCGGGCAGTACCGCCGGAATGACTACTTGCCGATACAGCTTGTAACGCGACACACCAAAGTTTTCAGCCGCATTTAAGTAACGCGGTTCAATGGTATGAACGCCTGCCGCGGTTTGCACAATCAACGGAAATACCGCAGCAATAAAAATTAAGAAAATCGGCGATGCATTACCTACTCCAAACCAGAGAATCGCCAGTGGAATCCAAGCAATGGGTGAAATGGGCCGCATAATTTGAAAGGCCGGATTTAACGTGGCGTAAGCACTATCGACACGCCCCATCCATAGGCCCAGCGGGATCGCAATAAGTACCGCCAGTAAAAAACCAGTACCTACGCGCATTAATGACGAGCTGATGTGCTCCCATAACGTGCCATCTTCAATCAACTCCATTGCACCAGTCACTACTTGCAACGGAGTGGGGAAAATTACGCTTTTAGTTTGCACCACCACAATCCACCAAACCGCAATTAGCACCGTGATTAGCGCTAGCGGTGGTAATATTTTTTTGAGTTTTATCACAGAAACTACCTTTTGTTATTTGAAATTTTACAACGACTAACGGAACACATTTTTAACTCGCCACAGCAAACGATTCCACCCCGCCGTGGGCTCAGGGTCAACCACTACGATCATTTGCCCGCTCGCATGGGCAGTGCAGGCAAATTCATACTCAGAAGCCAGTTCAAACGGCAATTTGAAACTTTGACCGGGCATAATCAGTGTCGGCCCAAACATTTGCGGCACATCATCCAGATTGCGCAACACTAATAGATCGCGCACACCCAGCGCCAAGTAAATCTGGTCAGGTAGAATGCTGACCGGATTACCCGCCATACGCTGCGCCCAAGTACCCTTGGGAATTTCAAATACTTCTTCACGGGAATCAAAACGAAGGGGATAAAAGGCAAGCAGTAAGGCCGCGGTACTCACCACGAAAATTACAGCCGACAGCAACCGGGCATAACCAACACTTACTTTCATAACGCAGCCTGTTGCGTTTTTTCTTGCAACAATATTTTGATGTCGTGGGTTATGTCATCTGCACTTTTTCCAAACGGCACCAGCGCGCGCAACAAACCGTCGCGATCAATCAAATAAATATACGAAGAGTGGTGCACTTCATAATTTCCGCCATTTTTGTGCACTTCTTTTTTCGCGATGATGCCATAAGCCTGGCGCACAGCCGCCAACTCATCGGCAGAACCGGTGACGCCAACAAAATGTGAATTGAAATTGGTTAAATATTCACGCAAGCGCGCCGGAGTATCGCGCTCAGGATCGACAGTCATATAAACCACTTGTACTTGCCCGGCTAACGCACCAAGATTTTTATAGACCTGCGCAAGATTAGCGAGTGTCATGGGGCAGACATTAGGGCAATTGGTAAAACCAAAACCCAATACCAGAAGTTTGCCGCGTTGTTCGCTCAGCGTGAATTGGTTATCACGGGAGCTGGGCAGGGAAAAATCCGGAGCTATGCGCGGTGGATCAAACACACCGGATTTTAATGCAGTACTTTTTGTTTCCGTACTTTTTGTTGCAGTACTTTCTGCCGCGACATTACTGACAACACTTAGGCAAAACACAAACACCATTATCAATCGAATCATCATCAGATCCTGCTATTAAACTGTAATGGCAACAGGTTTTGCATTGCGAACAAAGGTTTCATCAACATAGCTTTCATACGCAACGGGACTAGTCAGGGTTCCTGCAGCAATAGACAACTCCATCAGATCATTGAATTCGTCCTTGATCATACGCATATCACCATAGGTCACACGATCTTCAGGATTTTCCATCACGAAGCGAATAATATTCGGGTCCTGATTAAAAAACTGGCGCCCGGCGGCGATCTGCACGGCCTTCTCGCGATTCACCATATTCTGATCCAACCATGCACCCGCCCCCATCACGTGGTTAACCAAATCCTGTACTACTTCCGGTTGCTCCTGAATTAATTCTTCACGCACCGTCAGCACACAGCAGATGTAATTGCGCCATTCATCGCGGGTCATGCGTAAAGGGCGCGCATAACCCGCCTTTTGTGCGGCGGCACCAAATGGCTCGCCGGTACAGTAAGCATCTACCGCGTTCGCGTAGAGTGCGGCGGGCATATCCGGCGGTGGCATTTCTACAATTTCAATGTCGGTATGCGTCATGTTTTCCTGCGCGAGCATTTTGCGCAGGAATAAAAAGTCCACCGCAAAACGGCTTGGGATTGCGATGCGTTTACCTTTCAATTGGCTGAAGGTTTTGTAGTCAGAATCCGTGCGCACCATTATCACGGCGCCGGATCTATGCCCGAGGGAAATAATCTTAAGTGGTATTTTTTTGGTGGTGAGATCCATCACCAGCGGCGCCAGCATATAGGCCGCCTGAATGCGCCCGGTCATAAGCGACTCTTTGATCTCTGGCCAGCCACTGTATTTACTGTACTGGAAACCCACGCCCCCTGTACCTGCCGCCGCCTTACCAACACAGGCAATGGGTAACGTCAGATTGCAGGTAACAGGTAATCCACCCACCACCAGTAGATTGCTATCTTCGGTGCGCGAGCAGGACGCAACACCTAAAGGAAGGGTCGCGGCAGTCATGCCTAATAATAGCTTTCGGCGCTGCTGGGAAAATGTAGATAGAGAGTCGTGGGTGTTCATTTGATGCCTTTTTACGGTAGTGTCATGCCAATCAACAAAATGTGCCGCGCGAGTATTGATGATCGGCTCCGCACAATCTACAGAATTACCATAGATAAAGCCTATCGTATTTTGGGGATGCAAATTATGGCCCCCAAAATCGATCCTCCCCCACCTCACTCCCAATAGTTCATAGCCAAAATCTATAGGGCGCGCATTGTGGCAAGCCTGGGACATCCTCTATAACGCCGCTCACTTTCCATTCTCTCAATCAACTAATAAATAAGACCGAGAACACTATGACTAGTAAATCCCGCCTGATTAGTCTGGCTATTTGCACATTGCTTGCCCCGACTGTTTACGGCGATACCGACACGAAGGATGAATCCAAGCCTGAAGAAATGGTCATCACTGGCGTAAAAACTGAAACTCCACTCACCATCGAGACCGACCCCAAAGCGCCAAGACAACCACTACCCGCGCAAGATGGGGCGGATTACCTTAAAACAATTCCAGGCTTTTCCGTAATCCGCAAAGGCGGAACCAGCGGCGATCCGGTATTTCGCGGAATGGCCGGATCGCGACTGTCGCTATTGTTAGATGGTGATCTGGTATTGGGCGGCTGCGGTAGCCGCATGGATCCGCCCACTGCATATGTATTCCCGGAAACTTATGACCGTATTCGCTTGGTCAAAGGGCCGCAAACCGTTATTCATGGCCCCGGTAACTCTGCCGGTGTCGTTCTTTTTGAACGCGACCGGGAGCGTATGGCCCAACCCAGCTGGAAATTTTATAGCAGCCTTTTGGGTGGCAGTTTTGGTCGCAATGATGAAGTTATTGATCTCCAGGGCGGCACCCCGGATTTTTATCTCCGCGCAATGGCCAGCCATTCACAACAAGATAATTACCAGGATGGCGACGGTAACGAAGTCCACTCCCAATACGACCGCTGGAATACCAACCTTGCCTTGGGCTGGACACCCAGCGACGACGTGACTATCGAAATCAACGGCAGCCAAAGCGATGCAGAAGCCGCCTATGCGGATCGCAGCATGGACGGCTCAAAATTTGCGCGTGACAACCTCAGCGCCAAAGTAATTGTGAAAAACCTGACACCGTCCTGGAAAAAACTCGAGGCTCAAGCCTATTACAACTATGTCGATCACGTGATGGATAATTACTCTTTGCGTGAACGCACTGGAACGACGATGCAAATGGCCTCCAACCCCGATCGTCAAACCGAGGGCGCGCGCCTACTAGCTACTTTCACCCCAACCTCATCCGCCGAGCTGATAGTCGGTGCAGATACCCAGAAGAACGATCACACCAACCGCTCCACCTCAAACCAAATGATGATGCCCTATCAGGATATGCCGCGCGTTGGTGATGCGCATTTCCAACAACTCGGTGTCTTTGGTGAATGGACGCAAACCATAACAGCGCAGCAACGAGTAATTGGTGGGATACGCGTTGACGACTGGAGCGCAGAAGATCAACGCGCAGCAACTCGCATGATCGGCAATACCCAACACGTCAATCCCACTGCAGGCGAAGAACGCAATGAAAATTTATCTAGCGGCTTTCTGCGCTACGAAAAAGATTGGCGTAGGGTTACGGTCTATACCGGCATTGGCCACAGCGAACGTTTTCCCGACTACTGGGAATTAATTAGCAAAGAATCGCTGGATTCTATTAGTGCCTTCAACGCTAAAGCGGAAGAAACAACCCAGTTAGATATAGGTGCGATTTACAGCAAGCATCGCCTGAAAAGCAGTGTCTCTATGTTCTACAACGAAATTGATAATTACCTGCTGATCCAATCGCGCGTGAACAAACCAACGGGGCCAACGAGCACTAGAAGTACCACTGTCACCCGCAATGTAGATGCAACAACTTGGGGAATGGAAGCCGACCTTAGCTACGCATTGACCGACACATGGCGCACAGAAGCATCGGTAGCAAGTGTGCGCGGCACTAACGAAACAGATAATACCCACCTGTCACAAATCCCGCCGATCGAACTTCGCCTCGGCCTCTACTACAACAACCCAACTTGGTCTGCCGGTGTATTCTGGCGCGTTGCGGATGAACAGACACGAGTCGATATCAACAAAGGTAATATCGCAGGACAAGACATAGGCCCAAGCGAGGATTTCAATGTGCTCTCGCTTAACGCTGGCTGGCGCGCGCACAAAAATCTGTTGCTCACTACCGGTATTGATAACCTGCTTAATGAAACTTATGCAGAGCACATCAGCAAAGCAGGCGCCATGATCGCAGGTTACGACCAAACCACCCGCATCAATGAACCAGGAAGAACTTACTGGTTAAAAGCACAATTAACCTTCGATTAAAAACTCGTTATTAATAATAAATAATTAAAAGAATTATAGGTTGCAAAGGACTGCAGCCATAAATCCCATCTCCAACCCCATACCGTCGCGCTTCGCTAAACACGCCTTACCAGCATGAACAACATGCTTATTTCAGTGAAGTGATTACGCAGCATAACGCACACTTTTACAGACTTGGTAGGAACGTCCAATGCGGGTGTTTTCTATATCGCCTCAAATATTTATTTCGTAGGGCGCGCTTCGCGAAGCAAGTCGCCAAGCTTAGGCTATCAGCAAACAAGCTGACATTTGCACTTACTGTAGGTTGCTGGTGAGGAACGAACCGCAACATGAAATTGTTTCCAATGTGTGATTTAAAGCCCTCATGTGACCAATTGATAAAAACACTGGCATTAAAATGGATAATGAGAGCCGTAAAGCAAGCGACTAACTTCACAGATCGGCCAATTGCGGACCTTGGTGACGGGGTACTCAGTAAGAGAAAAAGCTGATTTTGATGCCGAAGCTGACGATTTTTTACCACAGTCGCTTGTTAGGTATTTTCAATTTTATTAAATAGCTCGCTATTTTCTGAAACCTCACAATCTGATTCCTCCTGTACCAGTTTTAAGAGCATATCTGCTGCCAATTCTTTAGTGCTCATAATATTCTTTTTAATAAACGGATATGTAACTCTTATGTAGTAATAATTATTCTTTCCTGGAGCCAAAAACAGCCAATTTCCAAATGAATGATGATTTTCATTCCAGCTTATTGCGCCAATATAAGCCTTCAGCGACTTGCTTTTTCCATTTATCGTTGTGCAGGTATTTTGATGTACTGCTAAATCAGCTTTATTTTCCTTAGCTGTACTGAAAAGAGATATAAACTCTAACTCCCCGGTTTTACTAGCAATGTTTCTGGGATAAACATAGAACGTTATTTGAATTTTTCCTAAAGAGTACTCTACAGATGCCGAATTTGGCTCATCAGGGTCAAAGACATCAAGCTTTGAAATTGAATATTTTTCAAACTTATTCGGGAAAACGATACCGCTATTCTTGTGAAGTACCGCTTTTCTTTTTATAACTTCAAAGCCTGCGGGAATTTCAAGCGCAAAACAATTCGTACAGAAAATAAAAAATGCCGTAAATATAGTACAGTTAAATTTCATTTATTTTTACCTAACGTTAAGCACAACGGCAGTTTGTAAGTTGCGCGTTGTGGAATACTTTTGCGAAGCCAAAACACATAAGCGCGACTTACAAACTGGGCAGCCGCGCAGCGGCGTGTTGCTGCGCCTTGTATGATTGATTTCACCAGTTTTCTTATCATTCTTAACGCGATAAGGTGGAGCCCATACCTGCAGCAACAGGTATTCAGCAAGGTAGCCCGGTGCAACGCCGGAACCGAATCATCGAGTCCGTTAACAAGCGTGGGCGCCTTGCTGATTCTACTTTTAACTCGAACAGTCGAATGGGCTCCGAGCCCGAATGTAGCAAGGGTGAGTTATGAATACAACTACCGCCGCACACATTGATCGCAGTGAAAGAAATGTAGGAATCGACATTGGAAAAAGCACACTGGATGTTTGCATTTTCGAGCTCGATGTCTATTTGCAGTACCCCAATACCACAGAAGGGATTCGTGAATTAATTAAAAAACTATCGCGTTATAACCTCACTCGCATTTTGGTTGAGGCAACCGGTGGTTACGAACGAGGTTTGGTGGAAGCCTGCACCGAAAAGGAATTGCCGGTGATTATTGTCCAGCCGACCCAGGTTCGTCAGTTTGGTAAAGCACAAGGTGTTTTTGTCAAAACCGATAAAATTGACTCGCGGCTTATTGCAC